>NZ_JAEVHF010000026.1 GCF_018263925.1 Kistimonas asteriae | reverse complement strand
AATCTAACTGATGCTTAAGGCATCAAATCTGGCTCATCAGTTCGCAAGAACTACCTATCATTCGTAATGAATTAACAAGTGGTGCTTACTCATGATGAAAATCTTTGGTTATTTCCGAAGAAATAACTTTTCTCATCCGAGAAAGCGCCCACACGAATTGCTTGATAATTTGTTAAAGAACAGCTCGTTGAAGATGTCCAGGCTGCGTTCCGGAGAACCTTACCCGCTTCAGCGAGGCCGCCATTCTACAGTGGCGGACTTCAGTGTCAAGCGCTTGTTTCGTCCGATGAACCGGAGAGCGAAGCTCGTTGACAGGCGGCGCATTCTACAGCGTTTGCTTTCGCTGTCAACCCCCGCTCAGTGCGGTGGTTAGAAGAATGCATCGCAGACAACGGAGGCGAATTATATAGAGACATCTGGAGATATCAATAGGCAACTTGCATCATTTATCGCTCAGCGCAGACAAGCCTTCCCTTAAACAAAAAGACCTGTCCCTTGACTACTTTCTTACATGAATCACTTAGGCGATTCCAAGAAACACCGGTATCAACAACGGAGCCGATAAACTCAGGATAAAGCCACTGGCAACAGCAACCGGGACACAGTGAACACCACCCGTTCTTTCAATAACTGGCAATGTGTAATCCATTGAGGTCGCACCACCATATCCAATGGCCATGGGTGCATTACGGCGAATGACAAACGGTATCAATAAAAGTGCCACCAGCTCCCGGGATAAATCGACCAGAAACGCAACGCTGCCATACACCGGACCCAGTTGGTCACCGATCATAATGCCACTGAGTGAGTACCAGCCAAAACCAGACGACAATGCCAGTGAAACATTGACCGGCACACCGGCTATCCAACCGGCCAACAACCCACCAAGCAATGCAGTAATCACCACCGTTGCCGCGATCCGTATACCGGTTTTGTTCAGCAGCACATCTTTTATGGCGATATCACTGCTACGCAGCTGGACACCGATCAGGAGAAGCATCAGGTAAAGCAGCCCATTAGCCAGACTATCGAGCAATGCAAAAGGCTTGTTCACTAAAATGCCAACGACCATGCCCACGACAACGATACCGGCAAACATCAATGATTCGAGCGCCATGCCCAGTAATGATGGACGCCCGCCCACTGCCTCACCGGTAATCATCCGAATGGTAGGCAGCAACCCCACCAGGTTTGCCAGCGTGATACAGACCAGAAACAGCAAGGCCATTTCCAGCGCCAACATGAGATTCTCTGCCATATTCTCAAGGGTTCCCAGTCCGTACCCCATGAGAAACAAAATACCCAGCGTAATGGCAAGCAAGGATTGGCTAATCCGCTTCAGTGCCGACGGTTGACGTACTCTTATTCCATAACCGGCAAACAAGGCGACAAAGAACAACGCAGTCCCGAAGCTCATGACATCTCACCCAGAGTAATGGTTGCATCAGCCCTATAAACGACAATGAATTAGTAGCCGGCAGCTTTATTAATAATATGTCGCTTAATTATCGGTATTTGGGAAGTTTGTCCAGAGAAGAATGTCGAAAATGCGATTTGGAGCGGGTAGCGGGAATCGAACCCGCCTCACGAGCTTGGGAAGCTCGGGTAATAACCACTATACGATACCCGCGAGCAGAGACTCTATTCTATCGATCTGCACTGAAACGGACAACTGACGAAAATCAACTCAAACGACTACTGACGCTCAGCATCACTTAAAGTCTTGTGCTGCTCTTGGTGTTTAAGGTAAGTGATGATCTGATCCAACTCCTTACTGCCGAGATCTTCATTATCTGGCATTTTCGAATACCGGAAATCAGACGGCTTGTGGATATAGGCTTTCAAGAACGCATCATCCCGGTAAGAGACAATGCCTTTCGGCATCAGCAGATCTGGCCCGAGCCAACCTCCCTGCCTATCCATTGCATGACAGGTAAGGCATCGCTGCCGAAACAACTTAAACCCCTGCCAGACATCAGATGTTTCTCGCACTTTCTGTGGAAAAACCGCCGGATAACGATTCTGAAAACGAAGCAGAACAATTTTTATAATCTGGTTTGGCCAAGGGTAACCTGTTGTAAAACGTTGGTGATCCCCGGTCCAGATCAGGTAATAGGGACTGAAATCGATATGTTTCTCACCAAACGGTTCAAAACCGGATGCGCGATCGGCATCCCGGAAAGCCAGCCATGCTTCGGGTTTTTCCTCAATTTGCTCCAGCCCCAGGACGGGCTGATAGCCATCCAGCGCGACAAAGGCCACATCCGAGAATTCTGGCGCTCGCCAGCGTTCTGCAAAACCACGCATCATCACATCACTGAGTCGGAAAGCTTCATATTTTTTGGTCTTATTAAAGTAGGGGTCATACAAATCGACGATCTGGCTCTTCAGTCCGGAACCGGGCGCCGTGAGGTCAACACTTGCCACCTCGTCCTGCTCAACGAAGAACTGAACAACGCTACCTTCGCTCACCTGTGGATACTGTCCCCAGAGCATAATCAGCAATACAAACCACATAAAATGCTTCACTAACAAACCCTGCGTCCGGTAACGTTCTCTAGTATTGCAAAAAAATCTTATAACTGTGGCAAAACATTTGCTGTGGCAGCCGTAGGAGGATTACAGATAATCTGAAGAATCTCACAAGCCCTAGAATGCCATGCAGGAGGGTTTGAAAGTTCTATTTCATATTGGCGTATTTTGCCGACTGCTTTTTTCAAGCTATTAATTTGGTCGGCGTTAGCAGGATATTGAAGTGCTCCAATGACTCTTCCTTTAAACACACCATAAGAGGGTTCGTCACAAGACAAGTGCACTTCACGAACATGTATTGTAAAACTTGCTTTATTAGCAGATGAAAATTCACAACATACACATTTATTCATCGTTGACCTCCAAGATCACACTTCAATTTAATAGAAAATAGTGAGGCTGATGAACCATAAAATGACTTTCATTCTAAAGTGCAAAATTTACGGATAACGCGTCTAATTCAGCCATGCCGTTTAATGGACAGTGGTTCAATCAGAAAGTTCAGAATAGTCTCCCTCCCAATGATCCGACCTCATAACTAGCTGTGAGCTTATTCTCACAATAAACAGATCCATCGAATAAATACGACGGGCATAACGGCTGACCCAAAAAGCACCTGACTCTTTTTGAAAATCAGCCAGCTCCGTCTATTGCCTATTCCAACGCCTCGACATCCACAATAACCGGATTATTGACACCGGAATCCAGTTCCAGCGGAATCTGGCTGGCATTGATATAAGCCAGCCTGCCCTCTTCCATTACCCTGACGGAGAGGCTATACCGATGATTATCCTTTACCAGCGAGGGCGCATAGGGCACCACGAACGATATGGGTGACGGTTCAGCCTGATCCAGACGCATTTCATTCATGCCAATGGTGAATGACCAGACATCCTGCTGGCTGACATCCTCGATCGAAACCATCACGACCGCCTTTTCCGGCAACTTACCGGTTTCAGAAATGATCCTCCCACTGACCAGCCGACTCTCAGCCTCAAACGTCAATGATTTGTCACCGGACTCATTCACCAGAACCAGAGTATTCTCATCCTGTTCAAGACGTGTCACCTGTTCCAGCTCAGACAGAAAAGTCTGCTCCTGTTTCATCACTGGATCCGGACACGCCATCAGGGTCGAGGCCAATCGACCGATTTCAACACTTTGTTGGTCGAGTGTGTACGTGCCAAAGTAACGATTACAGGAAGCATCCCCGAAAATGCGTCCCTGTCCGTTTTCCGGCGACTCTAACCTCAAGGTGACGCGGGAATTATCCACAGGTGCCTGGCCATTCATTGTAACCAACACCCAGTCATGTTCATAAAGCGTTGTGGTTTCTGTCATTGCTGCATTTTGAAAAGTACTGCATGCCGTCAATAGCAGGCTTGCCATTACCAGACACTTTCTCTTCACGTTTCCAAACTCCATAGAAAGAAATGGTTAGCAGAGTAGTCCATTACCGGTGGGCTTAAACATCCTTTAAGCCCATGGCGTATTTCATCACCTGCTTTTGCCCTGGCGTGAACCGTCCGGCAACCGTTAAGCCAATATTACGCAACACCTTGAGCGGCGCATGATCATTGCTGAAGGTATAGTAAAAAGCATCCATGACCCACTGCATCTTACGGTTGGCCGGCCGACGAATACGCTCGTACTCTTTCAAGACAGCCAGACTGCCGAAAGGTTCGTGCTTTTTATAAGCATTGGTCAGAAATTCCACCAACGTCGCAGCATCCTGAAAACCCAAATTGACGCCCTGACCTGCCAGCGGGTTAATGGTATGGGCGGCATCCCCCACCAGAGCCACACCGGGTTTTACATAATGTCGGGCATGTCGCTTGGTCAGCGGGAAGCTGCCTCTTTCCAGCAGCCGGCGGATAACCGGTAATTCGGCCGGATAGGTCTGCACCATTTCGTTCAGGAAATCCTCATCAGAGAGCGCCCTCAAACGCTGCACCTGTTCCGGCAGGTTATACCAGACCATAGACGCATAACTGCGGCCATCAATATCCGGCAGTGGCAGTAGCGCCAAAGGCCCCGTGGATGTGAATGCCTGCCAAGTGATATCCAGCTGGCCAGGTTCGATTTCGACCGTAGCCACCAGCGCCTGCTGTTCATAATCTTCACTGTGCAGCCCGATACCCGCCAACTGTCGTACTTGCGACTGCGCGCCATCGGCACCAACCACCAGCGGTGCTTCAAATATGCCTCCGTCTTTCAACGTCAATGTGGCTTTATCCGCTGCCCAGCGGATGTGCTCGATTGAAGCAGGACAATACAGATCCACTGACTCAACCCCGGCCAGCACCTGATGAATCGCCAGCTGCGTCACACGATTTTCAACAATGAAACCGAGCTGATCGACAGATAGATCGCGACAGTCAAACAGGGTCTGATTGGGTCTCTGTTGTAGCTCTTTGCCTGTCAGTGGTTCGCGCAGTTTTTCCCAGACAGCCATACGCCGGTAGGGACACATACGCATAGCTTTCATCAGCGACCAGGCACCGATATCACGCAGAAAATGTTCTGTCGCCGGACTCAAGGCAGATACACGCAGATCGGGGGATTGCTCAGGAGAAAAGGCGGAAGGCAGGGCATGATCAAACAGCGCCACCTTGATTCCCTGCTGTCCCAGCGCACAGCCTACAGCAGCGCCCACCATGCCGGCACCCACCACAAGCACGTCATACCGCCTTGTCATGTTGTCTCCTGAACTTACGTTTGCTTAAGGCGACTCTGCCTGTAATCCATGAATCTGACAAGCCTGCCTCAGGCCTGCTTAAAGGGTTGCCTCGAGATATCGAAAATGATCAACACCTAATGCATTCAGCACTGTATCAGTCAGTTGTTTTTGACTAACAGCCGCAGGGTGTTCAACCAAAACAATCTCACTGATACGACGGCGCGTATTCAAACTGCCAAAACGCAATTGGGACAGGGCAGAAATAATGGCAGTCAGGCTGGGATTAAACGCTGCGTTTTCAGCATAGCGACCGACAAATACAGCATCATCATCGGTTCGTAGTGCGACGCCGGCATAACCACCGCTATAAGGTGCATAGCTCGCGCAAGCTGCCTGACAGGCTGCCACAGCCAATGGATCACCCTCATCTACCTGCAACGATTGCGATGCGTCATCCATCAATAACGTTGTCACCCCCAGATTTTTTGGGCCAAACGCGGACGGCAGCAGCTGGGTCAACTGACAGTGTTCAACGGCTTGGCTATCCGTCATATCCCCAATCATGATATCCAGGGATTCCGCCGTGCTGGTTTCAAACATGAACTGCCGACAATGACCACAGGGTGCCGCATTGACCGCCAGTCGATCCAAGCCTTTTTCGCCGTTCAGCCAGGCATTGTTGATGACCGCCTGCTCAGCATGCAGCGTCACTGCCATGCTGCCACCGGCCAGTTCCATGTTGGCGCCCAAATAGACATTTCCCGATAGACCACGGGCAACCGCCCCCACATAAAACGACGACACCGGCGCCCAGGCGCAGGCTGCCGCCAGTGGCATCAAACGAACCAGCAGGTCATTTGGCGCACTATCCAACTTATTCGTTAAGGCATCTACCTGGTCTGGAAATACCACCCCTGCCTGACTGAAGACGATATCTTTCAGGAGGGAGTGGCTGTCAGCGGGGAATTGATCAAAAACATCAGCGCGGAAACAACTGGAAAACATGGGCTTCACTTCATACCGGTGACAGGCAGGTCATCTCGCAACCTGCCATGGCGGGACAGTGTAATACCGGGGCGTCAACGATACCAGAAACGGTGCCGCCCTCCTCACGGATCAGCGTATAGGATCGGGACACACCATGAGTATTGATGGCCACTCATCCATTACATCGCCTTTTTCATGATTTTGCTCTCCTTGCGTATTAACATGACTCAATGGGATATACGGGACTCCACACCCAAGGGATTTCTATCTTTCCGGTCAGCAGTGCCATACCGCAGAACCTCTGAAAATCCCCTCGTAAACATACCGTTATAAAGGCTTATCTATGGACGAATTGACCCAGGCTCAGCAGGAAGAATTAACAGGCAACCTGCTGTCCCTGCGTGATGACCTGCGGCAACAGCTTGATCGTACCAGCGAATCCGCCCAGACCGTCACACTGGACCAGCAGGCCTTCGGACGGGTTTCCCGGATTGACGCCATTCAGCAGCAAAGTATGGCCCAAGCCAGTAAAGTACAAAGTGAACAACAGTTACGGCAGGTGCTCCGGGCGCTGGCAGATGTGGACAGTGGCGACTATGGTTTCTGCCGCAGCTGCGATAACCCGATTGGCTACGACAGGCTGAAAATCCGGCCGGAAACGCCACTCTGTCTGACCTGTCAAACCAAAGCGGAACAGGCCTGAGCAGGCTATTTACTTATTTGGGTAATCCCTGTCGCGCTCTACAATGTGGGCAGAATGCACGCCCCGGCGCCGCATAATGGACGTGCCGAATGAACAACCATGAGATTTGACCAGACCCGTGTCACCTATTGTCATTTTTGATTCCGGGGTCGGAGGGCTCAGCATATTTGATGAGGTTCGCCAGCAATTACCCTGGCTGCCCATTGTGTACTGCTCCGATAACGCCGGCTTTCCCTATGGCCCGAAAAGTGAGGCCGACGTCGAGACGCGTGTCAGCGAGTGTCTCCGTCGCCTGCTGGATACCTATCAGCCCCAGCTGATGGTGATTGCCTGTAATACTGCCAGCACTGTTGCCCTTCCACGTGTTCGTCAGGAACTCCCGGTGCCCGTTGTCGGTGTTGTACCTGCCATTAAAACCGCAGCCAGTCTGTCACAGAATCGCTGCATTGGTCTGCTGGCCACACCCGGCACGGTGAATCGGCCCTATACAGACCAACTGATCCGGGAATTTGCCAGTGATTGCGACGTTGTTCGGGTTGGTTCATCAGAACTGGTTTATCTGGCAGAACAGCAGTTACGCGGCCAGCCTGTCAGTCAGGTTCATCTTGCAAAAGTCCTGTCGCCTTTTGTGCACCGGCCGCTCACGCCAGATTACATCGTGCTGGGCTGCACCCATTTTCCGCTGATGAAAGCGGCATTATCTACCTGTGCACCGGATGTGCAGTGGGTTGATTCTGGCCAAGCCATCGCGCGGCGTGTCAGCAACTTGATCCAGAAGCCTGGTTCAGCATCAGGCAATGCATCGCATATTGCCGTATTCACACAAGCATGCGACACCATCGAAGCACTGGCGCCGGCACTCTACTCACGGGATATTAGCGATATACAGTTGTTGCCATAAAGCCCTGTAAAAAAAATGGTCTCTCCCGTCAGGCACATTTTCTTGCAAACCTGTTCTTAAGAGCCTGTCGCCCGCCGGGAGAGTATTTCATTGGAAACATTAAACCAGTGTAAGTTCCCCTACACGCTGTACGACTATAGTCAGCACTGCTGACTATAGGGTTACTGCCGAGTAACTGTCTGGGTATAAGCCAGCTGCCATTCTCCAGTATTAGGATCAACGGTATAGGCTTCCCCGGTAAACTGATCCCCTTCAATCTGGATTCTGAAAAAACCCAGAGTATCAGCCGCCTGCCACCAGACCGTATTCCTGTCTTTTACTAACAATGGATGCGTCTTGCCTCCCGCACCGGATACAATGAATCCCGTCTTGCCGCAGGTTTCAACCGGCGTTAACCATTGCAGGTTGTGATCATGTCCGGAGAAATAAACATCCACCTGATCACACAGTGTGTCCTCCATCAGCAAGGACCAATCCTTACCCGAACCGGTTACGCCATCGTACTCACCGGCATTACCATGCTTGCCGTTGGACACATAGGGATGGTGAGCAAACGCAATTTTCCATGACGCATGAGAACCTGCCAGCATTTGTCCCAGCCATGCTTTTTGCTCAGCCAGATACGTTTCGCGCCAAGGGAAAAGATCCCAGTGCATTTTTCCACCACCTATCGGGTTTGAATCCAGGGCAAAAAAATCGATCGCCGGATTATCAGAGGCAACTGGGGCTGCAAAGTGATAATAGCGTGCCGGCAGATACCACTTTTCACTCAAACGGTCTCCCCGGTAATGATAATCGACCTGGAATCTTCCCTTGAAATCATCCAACCCATTTAGCGGAAAGCGAGGGGAATCATCATGATTTCCCAGCGTCATATAGAATGTAAAATCCAGTTTGGCATAAGGGTTTTCGAACTTGCTTTCAAAAACTTCATCACGGCTGCTTTCAACACCTGATGGATAAATGTTATCGCCTAACCCGATGGCAAAATCGCACGTTTTCCTGTCACAGACATCTGCGATAGCGCGAGCAACAGCGTATTGATTGGCATTTCCTGTACCCATATCACCCACTGCAATAAAGCTGACAGCCTCCGACAATGCATAAACAGATATCTGCGTAAAATACAGCAACAGAAATAAAAACATGCGTTTCACGAAACAGCTCTCCCATCAACAGGACTATAAATGTTGCAGCCTTTTATTGGATAACTAACCACAGCGCTTTTTTATATAGCAGAAGAAAGCCGACGGGCCGCCCCAGTCAACCTTTATCATTTCCTGGTTAGAACAAAGGGGAACATGAAAGTTCCCCCTTTTAACATAGTGCTGATTTTGAGACTTAAACTTTCACTTAATGTTTGCGGATAGTGTTGCTATACGCCAACTCCCACTGGCCTGATTCCGCATTCACCACGTAGGCTTCCCCGGTAAACTGGTTACCTTCAATCTGGATTCTGAAAAAGCCCAGCGAATCGCCAACCTGCCACCAGGCAGGGTTACGGTCAGGGTTGGTCAGGCTTCGTGTTTTCCCGCCAGCACCCGATACGATGAAGAACGTTTTACCGCAGTCACTGTTAGGTTTTAACCATTGCAGATCATGATCATGGCCGGTGATCAGCACATCCACTTTGTCACAAACTGTTTCCTTGATCAGCTTTTGCCAGTCCTTGCCCGACCCTGCCAGACCGTCATAAAAACCGGCATTGCCATGACGGCCGTTAGAGCGGAGTGGATGATGAGCAAACGCGATTTTCCAAGGTGCATTGGCATTCGATAAGGTACTTTTTATCCAGTCCTTATGCTTTGCTGTATAGGGTTTGCGCCAATACTGATAATCCCAGTCAAGACCACCGGCAATCGGGTTGGAATCCAGCGCAAGAAAGTCGACCAGTGGCTCTTCACTCTCCAATGGCGCTGTAAAGTGATAGTAACGGTTAGGCATACGCCATTTGTCACTGCCGCGATCATCCCGATAATGATAAGCAACCTGATACTCGCCCTTGAAATTATCCAGTCCGCCACCGCTGGCAAAGTGAGAGTTATCATGATTGCCTAACGACATGAAAAAGGGGAAAGCCAATCCTGCATAAGGCTGCTCAAATTTACTCTGGAAACTGTCGTCACGACTGCTGTCGACACCCGCCTCGTAAATATTATCGCCAAGACCGATGGCAAAATCGCAGGCTTTTTGCTGGCAAAGATTTTCTATGGCATTGGCAACCTTATACTGTTTGTCACTACCAGTTCCCATATCACCGATCGCAATGAAACTGACACTTTCTGCCATGGCGCCGGTCGCCACCAAGCTGGTTGCAAGAAAGAGTTGTCTAATCCGGTTCATATCCCTGATTCCTGTTTTTTTTTCGTTATTATCTGGAGCCTTTATGACACAGGAATGTCGAAACAATGACAAGTGAAACCAGTAACTTCCTCCCTTCTTACCAATAGGATTTAGTAAGATTAACTTGCAAACATGTACCCAATAAAAACTAAATACCCATTAAATGATGCTTCATCCAGCAATACCTTTGTATGTATAACAGGATTCATCAACAGTAAGCTTTATTAAGTATTTGGTTAGTGATTTCTTGAGGACAAAGAATAGACTTAATTTTTCTACATTGTTGTATGAGCTCAAAGCTAATGTTTCCAATATCATCGCCGTCTACCACCGTCAGCCAGACAGGTAACCGTGGAATAGTGCATCAAGCATCAACATCAACTGAACATTCTTCACACCTAAGCAGTCTACCTGCACATCAACCACTACTCTCACCGGTACGTACAGCGACATCCACAACAGGTACACCCTATTTAGGCTGTCTTTCTCCACTACAAGACCTGAGTGAAATCCCACTATTCGCAGATGATGATGTCCAGTTTATCGGCACAGAACATTTGAGTTTAGGTCCAGCATATGTTCAGACTGATAGCATAAAAATAGAACCTGGTACTATACCCCACACAACAATGACGCCTGGAATACCAACCAGCCCAATAATAAATCCACCCAGTTTTATGGACATAACCCAATATGCAGAATCGGGACTAGCAGATCCACATCAGCAAGCAGCAACATTACTACCTCAGCTATCACCTCAATTTTTTGCTGCCTCAGTATCACAGCAAAGGAAACTCATACCGATTCTTCCTGCAATTAAGCAAGAACCGAATCCTGAAGAACAGCCATCATGTAGCTCAACATTTCCTCCGGTATCTCATGCTCCATTTTCAGTTGTCTCCGAACAAACATGGGTAGCGGTCAAGGAAGAGGCAAAAACAAGTCCTTCATATGAAGAACAGCAATGCCATTATGTCGCATCTACTGATAGCGATGAGGAATCCGGCAGTGATGAGGAGACCGAAATAACCCACATGAAAACATTGTCGGTGCCTGATGAACTCAATCCTCAAAAAACAGCTGATTTAGGCAATTTATTATCAAAAATGGAATTAGAGTGTGGCGATTTAAAAGATACATTTGAAAAATATTTCAAGTCATTACCAACTATAGAACGAGCCAAAGATCAGTTTGCACAAATCGCAACAACAATAGGAAGCACGACTCAAAGGAAACGCTACCTTAAGTTAGCAAGTCAAAGAATCAGAAAATATAAGAATAAGATATCTGCACAAGAATCTAGACAAAAGAAAAAAAACCATCTTGAATCGCTAGAAAAGAAAGTAAGAAATTATGAACATCGACTGAATAGAATTTCTAACATAACAGCCAACCTAAAAGTGGTACTACAAAGAACAGCTATACCTCAGCGAGCGACTGAACTGTTTCAAGAGATACAAAAACTATCCAGCTTATAAAAATACCTGATTACTATCATGCTTGATATCTGCTCAACAGTTTCCATGCATTGTTAAAAACGTCCGTCAAAATAGATAATCGTAGATAGTAATCAAGAAATAAAATCATAGATAATCCAATTATTTTTCCATAGATACTTAGCCATCAACATCACTCGATTAACCGCATTGTCCTAAAAAGCTTTTTTCAGTAACGTGCCACAACGTTGATAGCCAAATTTTTCCAGACGGGCGACCGTCTTTTTCTCATCTACTTCAGTGGTTACTGAGCAATAGGTATACCGACAGCCATTCTCTTTGGCCCACTGCTCATACACCGTAAACAACTGCCCGGCAATCCCCTGGCAACGGTAGGCCGGATGAACAAAAAAACCATTTTCAAACGCAACCCGGTCATCCGAAAACTGGCTGATGTGGTTATATTGCGCCAGGAATCCCGCGACAAGGTTACCTTCCACTTCCACCACCCAACCGGCATAGGCTGGATCTGTCAGGTGGAGTTCAAAAAACTGTTTTACCCGTTGCTCACTAAACGACAAATTACGATATTCTGACTCCCGATGCATAATGGTCGACAGCGCCAGAAACGCCTTAAAATCTTTGTCTTCCAGAGAGCGAATGACAACATCGTCAACGGGTTGCTGCTTCAATACAGTATTCATGACAACCTCCTGATGTTATTGCAGATAACAAGACGACCGTGATAATCAATTAAAAAGATCATCCCAAGAAAATATTGGCTATCTGAATTGAAAGTGTTTATCTGTCTTCACAACACTATCAATTCAGATAGCTTGAGGATTACAACGGTAAATAGTCATATTGTGTGAAATATCTTATCTCGTACTCGTTCAAAGATTTCACTCAATATCATACTCACCAGATTTTACTGCAGTGATAAAGTGCTGCCATTCACCCTTATCAAAAATCAGGGTTTCTTTGCTGTCATCTTTGGTATCACGGATACCAACCAGACCACCTTCCTTGTCTACCGCAACGGCAACGCAATATCCAACAGTACCGCCACCACAGGCTTTGACAAAATTATTGTCATTGGCAAAGAACATACTCATGATAGTTACCTCTTTAATCGATACTTAATGATGTTCCTTTTCCGAGACTTTCTGTTGTCTGTTTTCCCTTCCGACAGTTTGAGATTAGATGAGCCTGAAACACTTTGTGTTAATGAAAGGTAAATTGTGCGGAAAGAAAGTGTAATGATGAAAAACAGATTTTTAATTGTACTTTGTCGTTTATATGAAAACAGGAAAGCGGCTGTATTGTCATAAGAACAGGGCATCCATGCCCTGATATCCTTCCATGGAAGGGGTATCCCTCCCCCCAGCTTCCTCCCTGGAACCGAAACGTTTTTATGTACGCTTAAGCTGACCACTCACCGTGGATGCCATTATCAACACCGTCATCCATGGCATGTATTCATCCCTGAATATCCTTCCCCCGTCCTTAGTCTGAGTGTTACAGGGTTCATGCCAACTTCATGCTTTCCCAGCCATGACAGGCTCTCCAGCAGACAAGACGCTTTTTCGGATAGCGCTACTCCGAGTAGTGGGCAGGACTTTAAAACGATCGTGCGATACTAAGCGAAACAGGTCGTAACGCTTTATTGCCTGACCAACGTCATGACACGTCACGAATTTTTCTAAACATGCCTTTTTGCCTGCATGCGCTATTCAGTAAGCTGAACAATCCGCTGTAGTTATATGCGGACTTAATGGGAAACAATGCAGCCCGCATTTCTGTATGGGATTCTGTTGAAGGTAACGACTATGGATATCTATAACCTGCTGACCAGCCAGAACATCACATTTCAACGTGTTGACCACACACCCGTTTACACCTGTGAAGAGGCCAACCGTGTAACACCTGGCCTGCCCGGTGCCAGAACCAAGAACCTCTTCGTCAAGGACCGTAAGGGTAAACGACACTTCCTCATCGTTGTCGCTGATCACAAAGCTACTGACCTTAATCGGTTGGGAGAGGTTTTGAATATCGGAAAACTTCAGCTGGCCTCTTCAGAACGTCTTCAAAAGTATCTGGGCCTGGAGCCCGGCGCAGTGACATTGCTCGGTATAGTGAATGATCCAGACAGGCATGTGACCGTTGTTATTGATGAAGATGTCTGGCAGCAGGATGCGATTCAGTGTCATCCCCTGGTCAACACCAGCACCCTGGTGATCAGCAAGGCCGGCGTTGAACAGTTCCTTCAAAGTACCGGACATACATTGCACATTACCAAAATACCGGAGCGGGAACTGGCAGCATCATAATGGTATGGCTTTGGCAGTGTAGTGTCCTGTATGGCATAGCGGTAAGCTAATCTCATTAGCAAGGAAAGCAGCAATCACTGCTTACATACTGTAGCTCTGCACCGGAAGCCTGTTATGCGTCATGGAATAGACTGGGGACGCCGTATCTCGTTTACATTGTTCATTGGAGCCTTGGTATCAGCCCCTTTTTTTATACCAGGGCCCAGCGGCAAACCACTGGCAACCCTTGATGATATCCTTCCCGATGCGAATACACTCACCTCACTGCTGAATGAAGGCAAACGCATCTCCAACAAGCTTGAGGCTTATATACCGGACAGCACTGATGCAGCCCAAAAGGAAACAGTTAACGGATGGCAGGATGCCAACGGTGTCTGGCACTTTTCAGATACCGTCCCAACGGAAGATCCCAACGTGAAAACACGTAAAATTCACATCGATACCAGCCACATAACACCGCTGCCTGACATGCCTGAACTGGTAAAAAGGGAAAATACCGCTGAAAAGGACGACGATGTTCTGTTGCCTAACCGTGCAAACCCAAAAGATATGATCAACGAGGCACAGAAAGCACGCGACCAGATGAATGAGCGCCACTCAAACCAGAAAAAGATTCTGGATAGTCTCTGAGTGGCGGCTGATAGAGATGCTATAGAAGACGAGCGTCGTAATAAGCCATCTCTGACACTTTATGATACTCCGTGACCTGTTCGGTAAAGCGCTTGAACGACTCATAAATAGCCTTCGACTGATCGTTAGTCGCCGCCACTTCCTGAGTAACCTGCTCCGCCACGTCCTGGAGGCTCTTCAATACATCATCCGGCAATTTCAGCACCTGCACACCGTGGTCATTGATCAGCTGATTCAGAGCCATGTTGTTACGTGCCGTATATTCATCCAGCATGGATTGATGCGCTGCCTGAGTTGCCGTTTGCACAATGGCTTTCAGGTCTGCCGGCAGCTCTTTCCAGGCATCCAGATTAACCGTGAATTCCAGGGTTGAACCTGGCTCATGCCAGCCTGGGTAGTAGTAGTACTTCGCTGCTTTGTAGAGACCAAACGCCATATCGTTATAAGGGCCAACCCATTCTGTGGCGTCAATACGACCCGTCTGCAGTGCAGTGAAAAGTTCACCACCGGGCACATTGACCGGTGACCCGCCCAGACGCTTCAGCACCTCACCACCTAGACCGGGAATACGCATATTCAGGCCTTTCAGATCTTCCAGCGACTCGATCTTGCGATTGAACCAGCCCGCCATCTGAACACCTGTGCTGCCACCCGCGAACGGCTTCAGGTTGAAAGGTTCATAGAGCTTTTCCCACAACTCCATGCCGCCGCCATAGTGCAGCCAGCTGCTCATTTCCTGGGCATTCAGACCAAAAGGTACAGCCGTGAAAAACTGAGTCGCGGGTTCCTTTCCTTTCCAGTAGTAAGCACCACTGTGGCTCATTTCTGCGGTTCCGGTACGAACCGCATCAAAGACTTCCAGCGCTGGCACCAGTTCACCCGCACCGTAGACTTTAATCTCAAGACGGCCGTCGCTCATCTGGTTGACCATCTCGGCAAAACGCTCCGGTGCTGTTCCCAGCCCTGGAAAGTTTTTCGGCCAGGATGTCACCAGTTTCCAACGGTACTTTTTCTTTTCGACGGTACCCTGTCCGGCAGCCTGCGGCGCCGGGGCATTGTCATTACACCCCGCCAGCATCGCACCGGCGGCGCCTACACCCAGAGCAGTCAGCATCTGACGGCGTTTCATACATATCCCCCTGTGTTGGTATCCAACTTTCTTATTATCAACAGCCCTGCTTTACCCCAATAACGCGGTAAAGCAGGCTGGTATTACCGGTAAGCCATGCTTACTTCGAGCCCATACTAGCGACAGAAGCCGTTATTTCACAAGGGCATCAGTTTGGCATAAGCAACCATTAGCCACTTACTGCCTTCGTCATCAAAGTTAATCTGTACCCGTGCCTGGCCGCCCTGCCCTTCAAAATTCAGCACCGTACCATCACCAAACACTTCGTGTGCAACCCGCTGACCAAGATGCAGGCCGGTATCCGGCACTTCCGCATTGATGGTGGCGCCGCCAGCGGTAACGGGTCGGCTGATAGTGGCATTCAGGCGGACTTCTTCCATCAGCTCACCCGGAATTTCCCGCAGGAAACGTGATGGACGGTTGTAATTTTCCTGTCCGTGGAGACGCCGACTTTCCGCATAGGTTAGATACAGTTTTTCCATTGCGCGGGTAATGCCAACATAACAAAGACGACGTTCTTCGTCTAAACCGCCCGAGTCATCCATGGACATCTTGTGTGGGAACAGACCATCTTCCATGCCACACATGAAGACCAGCGGAAACTCCAAACCTTTGGCAGAATGCAGTGTCATCATCTGCACACTGTCGGCAAATTGATCGGCCTGGGTTTCACCCGCTTCCAGCGCGGCATGGGCCAGGAACGCGTCCAGCGGCGACAGGTTCTGCTGCATCTCTTCATCGAAGACGTCTTCCGGATCAAACTCCTTACAGGCTGACACCAGTTCCTCAAGGTTCTCAATACGGGCGCGACCTTTTTCACCTTTTTCTTTCTGGTGATGCTCGATCAAACCCGAGACGTTGATGATGTGATCCGCCAATTCCGACAGAGGGAGATCATTGGCAGAAGATGACAACCCTTCCACCAGCTCAATAAAGGAAGACACCGCATTCGCTGCCCGTGCCGTCAGTCCATTACTCTTGACCATTTCACGGGCTGCGCGCCACATGGACACACCACCGCTCCGGGCAACATCCCGAATCTGTTGAACAGTTTTTTCACCAATACCGCGCGCCGGGACATTAATCACCCGTTCCAGTGACGGATCATCATCCTGGTTGCTGGCCAGTCGCAGATACGCCAGCGCATTCTTGATCTCAGCACGCTCGAAGAACCGCTGTCCGCCATAAATACGGTAAGGAATACCACTGCGCAGCATGGATTCCTCAAGCACCCGGGACTGTGCGTTGGAGCGGTAGAGAATAGCGATGTCGCTACGCGCCATGCCACTATTCGCCGCGTCCTGAATACGATCGGCAATGAAACGGGCTTCATCCACCTCATTGAATCCCGCATAAACCTGGATGGGGTCACCGGCATTCCCTTCGGTCCAAAGCTCCTTACCCAAACGGTCCGGATTATTAGCGATCAGGGTATTCGCCGCTTTCAGGATGGTACCGGTTGAACGGTAATTCTGTTCCAGGCGGATGGTCAGAGCCTTGGGGAAATCACGGGTAAACTGACGGATATTCTCGATACGCGCGCCACGCCAGCCATAAATTGACTGGTCATCGTCGCCTACTGCCATCAGGTTACCTTTATCACCGGCAAGCATACGCAGCCAGGCATACTGCACGGCGTTGGTATCCTGAAACTCGTCGACCATGATCTGCTGGAAACGTTCCCGGTAATGGGCCAGCAGTTGTGGATGCTCCAGCCAGAGTTCGTGGGAACGCAGCAATAATTCCGCAAAATCGACAACACCCAAAAGACGACAGTTCTCTTCATAGGCGGTGTAGACCTGGTGCATATTTTTCTCAAACAGGTCATAACCCGGTTCAATATGCTGCGGCCGCAGACCTTCGTCTTTCTTGCCGTTGATATACCATTGGGCCTGACGCGGCGGCCATTTAGATTCATCCATGCCCAGTGCACGCATCAGCCGCTTGATGATCCGCAACTGGTCATCGCTATCCAGAATCTGGAAGTTTTCCGGCAAGCCTGCTTCTTTCCAGTGTGCGCGTAACAGGCGATGCGCCAAACCATGGAATGTACCAACCCACATGCCACGGACAGGCATTTCCAGCATCTGCTCAATACGCCCCCGCATCTCGGCCGCCGCTTTATTGGTAAAGGTCACCGCCATGATGGACCAGGGCGACACCCCTTCCGTCTGGATCAACCAGGCAATGCGGTGAACCAGCACCCGTGTCTTGCCGCTGCCCGCACCGGCGAGAATCAGACTGGAACCCAAGGGCTGAGCTACCGCTTCGCGCTGGGCATCATTGAGAGAGTCGAGAATTGCAGTGACATCCATTATTGCAGCCGGAAGGAAATTGAAAACCTCAAGTGTAACCGAGAGCCATGGCCCCCATAAACCGGGAATTCGGGAAACTGTCCTCTCCAAGGGATCGGGACGTTGCTTCATCACACCCGGCAATTTCGCGCACCATTACCAGACTGTCCGGTATGACGGGTAAATCTGTGTGATCAGCGTCGTATCTCGAACGTAAATATTGGCCTGTGTGTTGCAGCCACACTACGGATTGCGATTTAATAATCAGGCAAACAAAAGATGCACCATCGTACATTAACGAATAATGTTTCCTTTCAGTACGATGGACCGGGAAGATTACTGAATGTCATTACCCACCTTTCCGACAACGTTTGCACCCTTGGCATGGAAGCACCCTGACAAAAACAACAACGACGGCACGACCGGCACCGATCCCGGGAAAGGAACGATACCGGCTACGCCCAGACGCAAATGCTGAGATCATGCAGGAACACAACCTGTTATCCACGCCCCAGATAACGCATGACCGACAGGCGAAGCTGTCCTATTCCTGGCTTAATGCACGCATCAGCACCGAACAGCTGAAACTGCTGCACCAGGGATCACTGCGTATGATCATCATCCTGGGCATCAGTCTGTCTGGTGTCATTCTGCTGCTGTGGAATTCAATCAATACCAGTCTGGTGTTACCGATTGCAGCCTGGCTCGCAACACTCGGATTATTGCGTCAGGCGCTGGCATCAGGTTTCCTGCGGGAAGCGCAGGATACAAAACAGGATGGTCATCAGAAGTGGCTACTTTACTTCTGCATGAGTACATCCCTGAGCGGGGCCTCCTTTGCGGCAGCGATCCTCCTGTTAATGCCGTTTTCCACCTTTATGGATCTCGCCGCAACACAGCTTTTGCTGACAATAGCGTTGCTATCAAGCGCCGTACTGTTTTCCTGCTACCTGCCTGCTTTTATCTGTTTCAGCCTGCCAAGTCTCTTGCCCGTGTCGCTTGCCCTGTGGATGAATCCGGTACCCCAGACTGATATCTGGGCCTTTATCCAGGTTATTCTGTTAGGCGTTGTCTTGTATTGCGCACTTTATGCACACCGTTTTTCCATCAAATCATTGGAACGACGCTTTCGTAACCAGGCGCTCAGTGATTTATTGTCCGATGAAAACCGCAAAGTCAGGGATACCCAGAAAGAACTGGAGGAAACCCATGCGGGACTTGAGCAGATGGTTACCGAACGGACCCGGGAACTCTCGGAAACCACAGAAGCGTTAAAAAACAGTGAACATCGCCTCAGCCAGGCCCTGGACGCCAGTCGTCTGGGCTTCTGGGACTGGGACATGGAAAACGAACAGATCTACCACAGCCATTTCAAGGAACTGTTTGGCTATGACACAGAAAAACTCAGTGGTTTCAAAGGCCACCTGGAACCTTTAATCCATACGGCTGATGCGCCCCGTGTCCGCAAAGCGATCATTGCCCACCTGCGACATAAATCCGATCAGTACCGGGCCCGTTACCGGATACTGCATGCCAATGGCTCCTGGGTCTGGGTAGAAGACAGCGGCCAGGTCGTTGAATGGAACGACAAAGGACGCGCAAGCCGCATGCTGGGTACACGCCGGGATATCTCACTGGAAATGGAACATGAACGACAGACCCGCCTGGCCCTCACCCTGTTTCAGAGCACCAGCGAAGCGATCTTTGTCCTGAATGCCCGCTTCCGCTTTGTCGCCATCAACAAGGCGTTCAAGGAACTGACCGGATACAGTAACGACGACATCATCAATAAAACCATTGCTGATTTTCAGGCAGATGCCGGTAACGAAGAACTCTACAACCAGATCGGCAGTTCGCTGATTGAACAGGGTCGTTATGAAGGCGAATTGATTGAACGACGGAAGGATGGCGATACCTATCCAATCTGGATACAGATCAGTTCAGTTCGCGATCAAAGTGGCCGGATTACACATTACGTCGGCCTGTTCCGTGACCTGACCGAATACAAACAGACGGAAGAACGTCTGACCTATCTGGCCAATTATGATCCACTGACGGGTCTGGCTAATCGAAACCGGTTTCGTGAACGTCTGTATGAAGCCATCGCCTATGCCGATGCCAAGCAACAGTCCTTTGCACTGATCACCATTGACTTGGACCGTTTCAAACAGATCAACGAAAGTCTTGGCCACGAGGTGGGTGATGACCTGTTGCAGCAGGTGTCACGTCGCCTGATGCAACATACCTCACACGCACACAGTGTGGCGCGTCTGGCGGCAGATGAGTTCAGCCTCATCATTGATAATAACCCGAGTCAGAAAGCGATCTCCGCCTTGGGTGAAACCATTGTCCAGGCGGTTTCCATGCCATACCGAATTAACGACCATGAGCTCATCATCGGCGCCAGTATCGGTGTCACGCTGTTTCCGGATAACGCCCGCGAATTACAGACGCTGATCAGCCAGGCCGATATGGCCATGGCACAGGCCAAATACCTCGGCGGCAATAATTTGCAGTTTTATAACAGGAACCTGCAATCTGCCTCCAAAGAACGAATCGCACTGGAAACCAGCCTGCGCAAGGCGATCTGCAATGGTGAACTGGAAACCTATTATCAGCCTAAAATGACGCTGGCTGGCGATACCATCACCAAAGCGGAAGCGCTGGTCCGATGGAATCATCCGGAAGAAGGGCTGATAACGCCGGGACGGTTTATCAGCATTGCCGAGGAAAGCAGCCTGATTAACGACATTGGTGAGTTTGTCATGCGTCAGGCCTGCCAGCAGGCCAGAACCTGGCTGGACCAGGGTTGTGAGATCCGGGTTTCCGTCAACCTCTCAGTCAGCCAGTTGCGTCAGACGCAGCTGATTGAGCTGATCCGCACCGTTCTTGACGAAACCCATCTGCCACCGCATCTTCTGGAGCTGGAACTTACCGAAAGCCTGATCATGGACGATATTGAGCGAACCATTGAGACCCTGCATGCCATCCGGCAACTGGGTGTGACGATCAGTATTGATGATTTCGGCACCGGCTATTCATCACTCAGCTACCTGAAGCGCTTCCCGGTTGATGCCCTTAAAATCGATCGCTCTTTTATCAGCAGCCTGGATACCAGCGAGGATGATTCCGCCATTACCCGCGCCATTATCGCCATGGCACATAGCCTGGACCTGAAGGTAGTCGCTGAGGGCGTTGAGAAATCATCACATCTTCAGTTCCTGCGCGACAATGCCTGCGATGAAGTCCAGGGGTATTTCATCAGCAAGCCTCTGCCCGCGACGGAATTCAGCCAGTTTCTCGCCCGTCGCGCCTGAACAAAACCCGGTCAAGGCTAACTGCTTTCACAGACCGTGTTCATGCGGTTCATGTAAGTAGTCCAGTCCTGATCCAGGTAGTCTTCCAGTTCCCTGACCCGCTTGCGGGCGGAGTCCAGCAGGTTCGCCGGAGCGCGGGGATAACGGGGCTTCTGACGGTCATCATCAATATGGTGTTTGCGCAACCCCATGCTGATATGGCAGTCACCAATAAAGCGCCCATTCAACTGATTGCGGTCATCCACTTCCATACAACCAGCCAGTACAACATCCAGGTAGGAACGGGTAATCTTTTTGTTCATATGGTCATACCCATTGCCCAGGTAATTCCCCCCATCAGAAATATCATGCTTAAGCGCTACATACATGTAGACTTCTACCTCATCGGAGTGCTCAAAAAACCAACGACTATCCTGTGGGTTATAAAGCTCAACGGCACTGAGCGGTAAACGGATACGCCGATAGTGACGATGGCCTTCACGGGCATCAAAACGCCAGAGGTCGTGTGGATTCACACGGTACGCCAACCCGTTAACAAATCGCCCTGACTTCTCTTCAGCGGCCAGCATGCGCATATCGTACTGTTCCAGCCAGAGGTTCCAGCTACGCTCATAACCATTGATCCGTACCGGGATCAGTGTCTGATCCGCCACATCCGGTGCTGTCACCGTGCGGGTCAGGGACAGCATCAGACTGCCATAACCAACAATAAAAACGGACTTACCCTCCGGAGAAGCCATCGCACTGGTTGTGAGCAGGGAAAACAAAATCACTATCGCAAAAATGTTGTTTAACATCCTTCCATCCTTGTCATCAGTCTTAAAAATTAAAAAAACAGAAAATGAAGGAAGGCTGCCTGGACCATAACAGTCATTACCTGACAGATAGCATGGGCAAAAAACGACTTATTCGTTGAAAGTAGAAATGACACTACAGGCTTACCGATTGTGTACGCAGCCATTGTGCATCAGATTCATGCCATTAGCTCTGATCAGCAACCAAGGCCGCACATTTGATACCCTGTAGTGAAAGAACCATTTTGCCTCCCTCCTGATAACTACTAAAGACCTTTAACAAACCTGAAAATTCCCTTGGAATATTATTTCCACCTGCAATTGTCTGACATTCTAATGCACTGGTTACCCCCTGCTACCAGCCATTGCATCCCCCTCCTGTGTTTTGACAGAACCACGTGCCAGCATGACTGTAGTTTTACTACATAAAGATTACCGGCCGGACCATTGGTTTTACTGACAATTACGGACACACTCACCGCAAAGATAGGTACATTCCACTACCATCCCTGTAACCCTTGTTGTATAACTACAATCCAAAAATGAACCGGTCATCCAATGCCCCCAACTAACCTGCTGCAACATATTGATGAAAATCGACCTCTTCTCAGGAAGTCGGAGCATAAGGTAGCGGATTATGTGGCGGCGCATCCCGCCAATGTGATTCACATCAGCATCGCGGATCTCGCCGCACACTGTGGTGTCAGTGAGCCTACGGTGCTTCGTTTCTGCCGGGCTATCGGTTGTCATGGTTTTCAGGATTTCAAGCTACAGCTGGCCCAGAGCCTGGCCAGTGGCGCCAGCTTTGGCCAATTTGAAGTGACCGGGGAAGAATCCACCGGCGATTTCAAGCAGATGGTCTTCAACACCACCATCAGCAACCTGATTGATATTCGTGACCAGCTGGACTCTGCACAACTGGAACAGGCCATCGCCCTGCTCAGTCAGGCGCAACGGATTGAATTCTATGGCTATGGCGCCTCCGGTATTGTGGCCACCGATGCACAGCATAAGTTTTTCCGCCTTCAGGTGACGACCGCCGCCTATTCCGATCCTCACATGCAGTCCATGTCTGCGGGAACACTGACGCCTGACGATGTCGTGATCGCTATTTCACAGACCGGACGCACCAAGGAATTGCTACATGTCATCCAACTGGTGCAGAAGCAAATGGCCAAGGTCATTGCCCTGTGTCCTTCCAACACGCCCATGGCCAGTGCCTGTGATATTCATGTGCCCATCAATGTGCCGGAAAACACGGATATTTATACGCCATTAACATCTCGCATCGCTCACCTGGTGGTGATTGATGTGCTGGCGATGGGGGTCGCCATGTCACGGGGGCCGGAGCTGGCGCAGCAATTGCAAACGGTTAAGAAAAACCTTCGTTCACTGAGGCTTACACAAAAGTAGCAAAGCGCCATGAACCGTTACCGGAAATTTAAACGACAATGGCATATTTCCTACAGGCGACCGGTATAATCTCGCTTGAGTTCAAGCCTGTCGCTTTATAAAAATGCCTATAGCGAAATAAGGTCATAAAACGGCAACAGACTCCGGTCACCATTCGCATAACAAGTAATAACAAGAAAGGGAGTGGCACAATGACTGAACCACGCACCAGCACCACGGAAAAGACTATACGCCCGTTGATCCAGGAGAAGGTCAAAGCTAGCGAGCCCCTGCCGGAAAAAGCGTCTGAGCGTTCGCTCTATATCCGTCGCGCCATAGAAGATCACTTTGAGGAAAAGCGGCTCAAGGCGTTAAGCGATGACGGTTGGTGGGACAGCATATAGACCCACAGACGGCTCCCATACCAGTCACCTATCGGATGCTCCAACATGGGTGTCCAGCCCGGAATGGAGAATGTACTGCTGACGAGCTGACACGGTGGGCTAACCGATGCAGACAGCAAAAGCTCTCGGATACGCAGCATCTGTCCTGTGCAGAGATAGCAGTAGATAAGCCCGCAATCATCCAGAGAGGCGCGGCGAAAATCCCCATAGCGGACACTCAGGTTGTCCTGTCCGCTCAACACCTTTCTCAGATAAGCGACAAGCCAGGGAACCGGTGAATTCTCCCAGGCAACCACCGGATTTTCCGGATACTTTCTGGCCAGATACAGTGCGATTCCCCCCCAGCCACAGCCGAACTCCATAATCACACCATCGGTTGTCTCAGGTAACAGATTATCCAGTGCATCTGTCGTACGGCGGCAGGAGGGTGTGGGGCCGATACCATTTTTCAGGGTGAAGCCGGCAATCAACGCGACCACCAGAAACAGGCAAACCAGTACTGTGATCTCCAATCCCGTCATCGCTCATTCCAGAATGCGTCCTGGGGATAACATCGGCGAGCAACAGGATCGGATGAATGCGCTGGTTAACGTGAGCAACCCGCACATCAGGCGATGACATCACCAACTCATATTATTTGCTGTGTTTTTTCAGTAACCAGAGGTCGTACCCGTTCACCAGGCAATGAATACATCCTGCCACCAGCATGGCGACCATAACCGCCCCCATTCCCCGCCATTCCAGCAGGTAAAATCCCATTGAGCAGAGTAAAAACAGCGGATAGAACAGGGTACGCTTCAAAATCAGCGGCAGTTTTTCCACAATTAGTCCTTATGACGGTTTATCAGAAGATTACCGGTCTTTTCTCGTCCCGGCAGTGATGCCTCGCCGGCATCGGTTTCATCTTTCAGGTAGACGCCGGAGAGTTGCCGACGATCCGCTTCCTGCATGAGGTACATCAGCTTGTGCGTCGCCTCCTCATAACTGAGCCCTTCATGGCGAATATTGGAGATGCAGTTGCGCTGCGCATCCGTCTTACCGGACTGTGGCTGCCAGGTGAAATAAATCCCCAGGGAATCCGGCGAACTGAGTCCCGGTCGCTCCCCGATCATCATCACCAGCAGCCGGGCATTCAACAGTTCACCGATCGGATCACCCACCGCAACCCGCCCCTGGGTGACCAGGCAGATCGGCGCACAGCGATACCCTAACGGATGAATGGCTGACAGCAGATGTTCCAGCATCGGCGGCGCATGGTGCTGAACAGCGGTCGATGAAAGCCCATCGACAATCACCACGGCGATATCAAATCCTTCTGCAAGGCTGTGCTGACGAAGAAACTGTTCTGATTCCCGACTCAGCAAACGCCCCAGATCCGGCCGCTGGAGATAAGTGGCCCGATCAGCGGTCCGGCTTTTCAGCGACCAGATATCCACAGGAGAAAAGGCACGGATCGCTTTCTCCAGCTGATCAATGGCCAGCGGAATATGCACGGCATCACGAGCCCGGGCATGGGCCAGCTGGAAAGAGAGGTGGGCATCGGTGGGCAGGCTGACACCACTACGTCCCAAACCAATGCGTGCATCGGTATGGCGTCGCAGAGACTGCCAGGGGTTATCGATCAGAAAGTCCTGTTTCGTCGGAGGCTGACTACTCATGATGTTATTGTTGTTGCCTCTGTTTCGTTCACTATCACATGCTGAAACGCTGGCGGCAAACCTAGCCGATGGTGTATCAGCCGGTTGTCCTGATCCACAATTCCCATCGTCTGCAACCAGTGTTCGAATTCTGGCGCGGCGCGAAGCCCTAACAGTTGTCGGGCATAAAGCGCATCATGGAACGAGGAGGTCTGGTAGTTCAGCATGATGTCATCAGAACCGGGAATGCCCATGATGAATGTGCCACCGGCCGCAGCAAACTGGGTCAGCAGCATATCCATATCATCCTGATCCGCTTCGGCGTGGTTGGTGTAACAGATGTCACACCCCATGGGTAACCCCAGCAGCTTGCCGCAGAAATGATCTTCCAGCCCGGCACGGATAATCTGCTTGCCGTTATAGAGGTATTCCGGCCCGATAAAACCCACCACGGTATTCACCAGCAACGGATCAAACTGCCGGGCAACCGCGTAAGCACGTGCTTCACAGGTCTGCTGATCAACACCATGATGGGCATTGGCTGACAAGGCGCTACCCTGCCCCGTCTCAAAATACATGCATTGCGAGCCAACCGTCCCCCGCTGTAATGCCAAAGCCGCCTCGTGGGCTTCCTGCAATACAGACAAACTGACACCAAAGCTCTCATTCGTGCCCTGCGTCCCGGCAATGGACTGAAACACCAGATCAACTGGCGCTCCCCGGTTCATCGCTTCGATATGGGTGGTAACGTGCGTCAGGACGCAGCTTTGTGTCGGGATGGCATAATGCTGAATCACTTCATCCAGCAAATGCATTAACCGGATAACAGCCTCCAGGTTATCCGTCGCCGGATTAATCCCGATCACCGCATCACCATTGCCATACAACAGACCATCCAGCACTGATGCCGCCACACCGGCGGGATCATCGGTTGGATGATTGGGTTGCAACCGTGTCGACAGTCGCCCCGGCAAACCAATGGTATTGCGGAACCGGGTGGTGACCTGACACTTCTTCGCCACCAGAATCAGATCCTGAATACGCATGATCTTGCTGACAGCTGCCGCCATCTCCGGCGTAATACCGGTACGGATGCTGGCGAGTGTTTCTGCATCCACCCGATCACTCAATAACCAGTTACGAAAATCACCCACCGTTAAATGGCTGACCGGTGCAAATGCCCCAAGGTCATGGTTATCCAGAATCAGACGCGTAACATCATCGGTTTCATAGGGAATCAGCGCTTCATTCAGGAAGGTTTTCAGGGGAAGATCCGCCAGCGTCAGCTGGGCTGCCACCCGTTCCTGTTCATCGACAGTAGCAATCCCCGCCAGACAGTCACCGGAACGCAGCGGCGATGCTTTCGCCATCAGTGTATTCAGGTCAGCGAACTGGTATTTCTGTGTACCGAGTACTATTCCGTAACCCATGCGCGAGCATTACTCCTGTTACTCATAGTTTTGTTTTATTGATTCATTCTGACGACTGTCCGTTACGCTGACCTCTGATCAACATTCCAGACGTCCTTGGGCTTTCTGACGATGAAAGCTGCACTGCAAACGACGATAAAGCGCAGTACACAGATAATGGCTGCGACTCAGGGCTGAATCCGTACAGGCTTCCCCGCCACACTGCTTACAATCCGGCTGACGACAGGGCAGATAACGGCAACGGCGTTGTCCCAAAACATTCCTGTAGCTCATGGCGTTCTCCCGGCGTTGCAGTGACGGGAAAGAGGCTTCTTTCCCGTTCTCGCTTAATCGTTATGCGGGCCAAAAGCACTGGCTTCGTGATGGATGATGGTGCCGATCAAACCGGCAAACACCCCCACCGCCGCCACAAAACAGAGCCCGATGACAAAAGGGTTATCGGCATAAGTGAAATAAGCGCTAACCCCTTCCCAGCTGGTAATTGGTGATGCATTCATGATGGTGTTCTCCTGTTGGGTGAAACGGGCGGGAGGTGCTACTCCCGCCGTTGAAAGAATCAGGCTTTGTTAGCTGGCATATCCGGCGTCAGGGTTGAGGCAACAATATCCTGTGCCGGTACAGTTTCCGGATAAGGACGTGCAGGGATTTCCACCAGATCCAGCCCCAGGGCTTCGACCTTCTCAGGCACCCGCAGCATCTTGAACTGCTTCATGGCATACGAAATGACATAGCCGGGGATAAAGCCGAGCAGGCACATGATGACGGCAGCCAGCAGCTGACCGGTGAATGAGATGTCCGGCGCATCGCCCACGTTCGGATAACCCGCCGCAAAGAGGCCCACGAAAACCACACCGAGGAAACCGCACCAACCATGTACAGCCACCGCGCCGACGGCATCATCAATCCCACGCTTTTCAAGGAAGCGACCAAACAATGGCATGGTGAGACCACCAATTGCTGCCAGCACAAACGCCAGACCGGGGTAATAAAGATCAAGACCCGCTGCAACCGTAATGATGCCGGCCAGACCACCGGACATGGTCATGAAAGGCTCACGGGACGTCAGGTAGGCGCCCACAACCCCGCCGGCAAAGCCCATCAGGGTATTGAAGGCAAATGCGGAAAGGTTGGTTGGCGTGTTGTAGATAGTGGTCCAGCCGGTATCGCCGCCGTTAAAGATGATGCACCCGCCAAGGAATCCGAAGAAACCCACAATGATCATCATCAAGCCAATCAGCGCCATCGGCATGTTATGCGGCACAATCGCCATCGGCTTGCCATCAACATATTTGCCAATACGCGGCCCAAGATTGATCAATACACCCAACGAGAAGAAGCCGGCCACGGCATGAACGACACCGGATGCACCCACATCGTGGTAACCCAGATCCAGCAGCAGCCAGCCTTCCGGATGCCATCCCCAGGCGCCCGCCAGAATCCAGACCACAGAGCCAACTACAACCGCCAGGATCAGGTAGGCGCTCAGGCGAATCCGCTCAATCACCGCGCCCGACATGATGGAACCGGTTGTTGCACCAAACATGGCGAATGCCGCCCAGAAGATACCGGTACCCAAATCGGTCGCGTCCGGTCCCATGCTGGTCGACCAGGGGAGAGCAGCCGCAGCTTCAACTGGAACAAACCCACCGGGAAAAGCGTTATAAATCCACCAGCCAAAGAAATAGAACGTAGGGATAATCACAGCGAGCGTCAGGATATTCTTCATGCCCGACGCTAGGGCATTCTTCACTCTCGAGGCCCCGATCTCATAGGCCAAGAACCCGGCGTGGATCATGAACATGATCGCAGTACACCACCAGTAGAACACCTCAATGTTCATCGCCTGGTGCATTTCAAAAGCCGCTTTCAGGGCTTCCATTTCGGTTGGGCTCATACTCACTCCCCCAGTTAACCTGCTGTCTGTTGTTGTGCATAGGTTCAGCTTTGTCGCATGGGCCTTTGCATTGGCAGTGCCAACTTTGTCAACCGGATGAGATTTGAGAATGTTTTAAGCAGAAAGTGATCCAGACCGAAGGTTCTATCCTTGCCAGCAACCCAACAAACAAACGAATGCGAATAAAACCGGCACTGTTACGAGACAACAACAGGCGTTACGCACCGTTATGTATCAGTGAAAGTGTCATTACTGACAGGCTCTTTGCTACTATGTCAGTCAGCCTGATCGCCACGTCATCCGGCAACCCTATAAAACGAAAGAACAACAATAATGACGATGATGAAACGCGCGCTTACTCTGATTCTGTTGGTGGTCTGCCTGATAGCTATCGGGGTAGGCATTCGCTTCCATACGGAAATCAACCGGTTCTACCATGTGCTGACCCTGTTTGATCCAGATGTAATTCAACACAACTTCAGAAGCATGGGCACCATCTTCGCATCTCGAGACGTTGCACGTTCCGGCCCCGTGTACAGATTACCTGAACAGCCCCAGCCCCTGTCGGAAAGTTATTCATGGAATAATGAACAACGCGACCTGGAAGACTGGCTCGACCGCACCGAAACCACCGGGCTGGTTGTCCTGAAAGACGGCAAGATGGTTTTCCAGGAATACTATCGCGGGAATGACGAGAACAGCCGGACCATCTCCTGGTCGGTCGCCAAGTCTTTCGTCTCCGCGCTCACCGGATTCGCCCTGCAGGATGGCGCGATAAAGACGCTTGAAGACCCGGTGACGGATTATGTACCGGAACTGAAAACCAGCGGCTATAACAATGTGCGCCTCAAAGATGTCCTGCAGATGTCGTCCGGTATCGGGTTCAATGAGGATTACGGCGATTTTTATTCTGATATCAACCGCATGGGTCGCACCATGGCGCTGGGCACCAGCATTGATGACTTTGTCATTTCACTGAAAAATACCCGTGAGCCGGGCACCTACAACCACTATGTCAGCATGGATACCCAGGTGGTCGCCATGGTCATCACCCGGGCTACGGGGAAAAATCTCTCTGAGTATATGGAAGAGAAACTCTGGTCGCATCTGGGGGCAGAATCTGATGTCTATTGGCTGACGGATGATGATGGCGTCGAACTGGCCTTCGGGGGTCTCAACAGCACCCTGCGCGATTACGCCCGTTTCGGTCAGCTATACCTGAATCAAGGCAAGAACTGGCAAGGCAAGCAATTATTGCCAGAAAGCTGGATCAAGGCATCCGTGACACCCGACGCGCCCCACCTGATGCCCGGCAAAAATCCAGCCTCTGGTTCTCGCTTTGGTTATGCCTACCAATGGTGGCTGCCGGAAGAGACAACCGATGAAGGAGATTATCTGGCAGTCGGCATCTACGGCCAGTTTATTTACGTTAACCCCAAGCATCGAGTGGTTATCGCCAAGTCCTCTGCCTACAGCGACTACAATAACTCCTCAGAAGCGATGGAGACCGAAAGTATCGCGGTGTTCCGACATATCGCCCGTAACCTGAAGTAAGCGGTCTCATAGTCTTTTCTGCCGTACCCAAGGTACTGGCAGAAAAGCCCCTGCTTTCATTCCCTGTTCCCTCTGTTTCGGACAGAATCATTTTCCCAACACAGCAAATGTTATAACATAACGTTTTTGCCATTATTCCTGACGATCCGCGAAGTACCCCTTTATGCCGTTATTCCGTGCTCTGCTGTTGTTTGCCTGCCTGATCCCTGCCGCCCTGCCCACACAGGCAGCGGAGACGGTGAATAAAACACCACCGGTCAGCGTCATCACCAGTATCAAGCCACTGCAATTGATTGCTGCCGCCATTACCGACGGGATCAGCGAACCGGGTCTGCTGCTTGATCCGGGGTTATCTCCCCACAGCTACAGCATGAAACCTTCCGATATTCGCCGGCTGACAGACACATCCGTTGTTTTCTGGCTGGGTCCAGAGCTTGAAACCTTCCTGGAAAAACCGCTGGAACAGGTAGCGGCAAACAACACATCCGGACAACGCATTGTGGCGTTGATGGGTGCCCCGGGGATGCATCTGAGGGAATGGAGCGGTGAAGAACATCACCATGACCATCACGACGATCATGATAACCATGGCTCCGTTGACTCCCATGTCTGGCTGTCACCAGGTAATGCCATTGCCATGGGTAAAGCCATGACAGATACCCTGGCAGCCATCGATCCCCAGAATACCCCGCGTTACCGTGAGAATCTGACGTCCTTTATCGACCAGGTGAAAGCTACCGATCTCGCCAACAACGAAAGCCTGGCCAGCGTCCGTCAGCACGGATTCTTCGTCTTTCACGATGCCTGGGGCTACTTTGCCGACCACTACCGTCTCACCGTCAAGGATGTCTTTGCACTGAGTCCGGATCGCCAACCGGGAGCGCGCCACCTGATGAAACTCAAGGATTCTCTCAAGCGCGCCGGCCATACCTGCATCTTCCGCGAACCCCAGTTCAAACCCGCCTATATCGATCGTCTGACCGAAGGACTGGATGTAGGGGAGGCTGTGCTTGACCCCATGGCAGGCAATATTCCCGTTTCGGCCAACGGCTATCCCGCCTACCTTCGTCAGGTGGGCAACACTATTACCGAATGCCTGTCTGAGTAACCCTTTCCGTCCCGGCCATCCACGCCGGGATAAACCCGCTTGTACTCCCCGCCGATCCGGATACTATTCGACAGTGTTCATATAAATCACAGGCCATCCTTTGACGGCGCGTCCCGTTCATCCGGATGGCAGATAACACCTCAGGGAATCAGGCAATGAATCAAACCGGCCTTGAACAGGAGCTGCAACAGCTTCAAAACGTCTATACGCTGATCACCGAGTTCCTGGTGAAATACAGTTTCCAACTCGTTGGCGCCCTGATCATTTTCTGCATCGGCCTCTGGGTGGCCAGCAAAGTCTCCCGCCTGTTGCTGGGATTGTTCAAGAAACACAATATCGATATTACTCTGGCCACCTTTGTCGCCAGCGCCGTGCGCATCCTGATCATTGTCCTGATCGGCATTATTGCCCTGGGTAAGCTGGGAATCAGCGTTACGCCGTTGGTCGCCGCCATCGGTGCGGTCTCTCTCGGTGCCGGACTCGCGTTGCAGGGCATGCTGTCCAACTACGCTGCGGGTATCACCATCATTGTTACCCGTCCCTTTGTCGTTTCAAACACCATCAGCGTGCTTGGCGTGAGCGGCCAGGTGAAAGCCATCAGTCTGGGCAAAACCATACTGACCAATGAGGAAGGCGAAGAGATCTGCATCCCCAACAAACACATTCTGGGAGAAGTGCTGCACAATTCGTTTGGTAACATGTTAGTTGAGACAAAAATCGGCATCAGCTACCAAACTGATCCGGAGCAGGCGATTGCCGTGCTGGAAAAAGCCACCGCAACACAGCCAGATATTGATCAGAAACAGGGTATACAAATTGGTGTTGATGCCTTTGGTGACAGCGCCATTGAACTGGGTATCCGTTACTGGGCACCGACAAAACAGTACTACCGGGTGAAATACCAGACTAACCTGGCACTCTACAAAGCCCTGAAAGAGGCCGGCATTGTGATTCCGTTCCCGCAAAGCGAAGTCCGGATAGTCAACGAGAAATTGCCAGAAATAGCCTGATCCATCGCAGGATGAGGATGGTTACTCATCAACCACCCTCATCCTCGAACCGTGTTCTTTAGCAACAAAGTTTCGGGTATTCAGCCCATAAAACAACGCATTCCCCGCCACACTGCTGGTAAAAATATTCAGCAGAATCACAAGGATATTCACATAGTCGTCAATCATGGCGGGATCGGCCAACAGCCGTTGCAGGCCTGACATTTCGATCACCGCCAGATCCGCCACAATCGCTTCCTTGGACATCACGATATCCAAAGAGGCAATAGTTCCAAAAAGAATCAACGTGATACTCACGGCAATGTAATGCCATTTCCCCCAGGCATTCGCCATAGCGGAGAGTAACAGCACCAGCACAGCGGAATATCCCATAAAACCGAAGGCTGGAAACCAGCGATAAATATCCAGAGAAAGCGATACTGTACCCAATGCGACAAACAAGAGCACAGAGCTGATCCATAAATAAATGAAGCGACGATTCCGAGGTGCAGGCATAGTGAATGATTCCTCCCTGAATCGGTTCGAGACACCCGCCATTATCTACTGAGTATAGAAGTCACACAGTATCCGACACACACGCCATTATTTGGGTATATCGATACAACTATCCATTCCATCCCTGCACGCTATATTTTGCCTTTTTATCACTGCGGATGAAAAGAAATTAGTAGGCATACTAAGCATAATGTTAGTGAAAATAATCGATTAGATATTTCAAAATTTGTCTGAATTAAGACCAGCTATAAGTAAAGGAACTACAATGGACTCGAAATTCCCTCCTCCCAACATTTCTAGCAGTCATCATACAGGCCGCATGGCTGTAACACCCCCAGATGATTCAGACACACCCGATCAACCACTGGTAGCTGGAGCTTCAACAGCCTCTCTAACACCTCACAGGCGATTCACAGGCACATCTATCAGTGTCAGAGGAAAGCCAAGCAGATTCGGTACAGGCTATCAAATCACAGAAAAAATAAGTAATACTTCCATTGCAAAGCAATGTATTGCTGAGTTCGAGTCTGCATTTCAAGGAATAAGAATCAGGGTAAATCAAGATATTCATCTTCCTGAAGGAGAACGAATACCATTCAGAGGATATTTATCATGGTTAATTGGTGTTATTCACTGCCATCTAATTTGTAATCAGCTCGATAAAGCACAAGAACGTATAAATGTTGCGATGGATGCACTGAATGACACTAAAGGCCCATCTTACCCTGATGATATGAGAGGAACCGTTTACTACTTAAACTTTCACCTTCTATTAAATAAAAAAAAGAAAGCCAGAGTAGCACAAGAGATCGGAGGAGCCTCAGCACTGCCAACAACCACCTTTAATACATTAGAACAAGAAATGCGTAATAGCCTTGAACTGGCTATTCGATACGAAAATCCTTATGCAACCATGGCTGGCATTGTATATAACCTCAGCGTTGATAATACCGCCTTCCCCCCCAACATGCAGCGAGCTTTTGCACTTGTCGATAACATATACCACGCAACAAAGCATAAAAGCAAAGGCTCCAAAATAGAAAAAGAGAGTCTCAGCATTTTGACATCATTATTCAAGTTAAATATTGATCGCATTAACGAAATTAAAAGAAAACCGCCTTCAAAACGAAATGCCCCTGCTATGGTTAAAGGCAATATTTTTGCTGAGCACACTTTTTATCAAACCGAGCCATTTATGAAAGGTCAGCCCTATTTTACTTTCCTTACTCAATGCGAGGAGGAGCATGATACATTCTATAGTCATCTATATTACAACTTCCTTGGAAATCGCGAGTTACTTTTTAAATATTTACAATGCTCTCAGCCAATTATTTTATATACTTTATTAAAAGAAGATAGAGATCAATTTATCACCTGCATCGCACAATTAAAACAATTAATACCTGAAAATGGTATACTGCTCACTCGCTTCTTAGCAAAAATTCCTGAATATCATAAATGTACCTGGGTTTATGGTTATCCCGCCATAAAAACACGCCCATCTTGTGATACACACCCCTGCCAGTTTGACCCTTTACTTTCTCGTGAAACTCTGGACTATATCGTTATAACATATCTAAACACCTGTCAAAACTGGCCATTATTGGAAGAATATTTTAATGATGCTATCAGAGTGACAGATGGTAAATTACCTTGCGCTATTAGATTACACTATTTAGAGCTACTGATAAGACAAAATAGACTGATCGAAGCACTTGACGAAACAACAGAGCTCATCAATGAATACACAGCCATGAATATGCATCATGAAGTTGCAATGATGACATTCAAAGCTGAGGAGTTAGAAAATCGTATCTACGCTGAGGCTTCAGCCACGCATGAATTGGAAAGCCTCGTCTACGCTAAAGATACAAAGCCTGATACTGTAATACCTGAAGAACAGCCAGTAAAACAAGAAAGTGTAGAGGAACTTACAGCCCACCTTCAAGAAACGCACCTTTCATCTGAAGCAACATCATCAGTTTCTGAAAATTACTCCCAGACAATGACAAAAGCAGGTGTAACCCTAATTTCTCAAGAAGCCTTATCTTCCCCACCTCAGCCGGTAGAGCCTCCCCCTTCCACTTTAAAAAAAGCACATAGAAAAAAGGCAGCTGCACCAGTATTGGATTACAACTATTTTATAAACAAGATAAAAAATGAAATGGAATTATGCAGCCTGCATACCATTAAGCAAACAATCGACGAAGCGCTGAGTATACCAACCCTGACCGCGTTAGAGCGTGGCAGGCTATTGTGGCGAAACGGCTGGGCGCATAAAGCACTCGCACCGAACCCGGAAGTGAGAAAACTGGCATTGTCTTTCTTTAACCGTGGATTAGCCTGCGCCATTAAAGCATATCTACAAGAAAAACAAGAAAAACAAGAAAAACAAGAAAAACAAGAAAAACAAGAAAAACAAGAAAAACAAGAAAAACAAGAAAAACAAGAAAAACAGAAAGTACCTAATATCATCGATATGGTTCATTTCCTGGAAGCCCCTCTCCTTACAGAATTCATTTATGAAGGTAGTTATCGGGTTCCCTACATCTCTCTTATTTCCGATCTCTATAGTGCCGCCGGCCATTGTCATAGAGACCTTGGAAATCCCGAACCAGGAAGAAAATTTTCTGATCTTGCTGATAGAATTAAGCCTTGGCGTAGAAGGCGGATATGTCACTATTTAAAAGTTATTGAACCCAAAATTAAAATCATCAAGAAAAAACCATAACTTCTAAAAGTTTCGAACTGATCATTCAGTTATATTGATACATCAAATAATTACAGTCATATATGCAGTCTTATGTAAGACTAGAGCATCCTAATGAATAACTGTCATTGATATATGTTGACCAACAATTCCACGCTAGAGCTAATCGGCAATACACCGATCATGCAACTCCATCATTTCGATACCGGCTGCTGCCGTCTTTTGATCAAGCTGGAATGCAACAATCCTAATGGTTCCATCAAAGACCGGACAGCCCTGAGCATCATCAATGCAGCAGAGAAAAACGGCGAATTACGTCCTGGGCAAGGCATTATTGAAGCCACTGCCGGGAATACCGGCATCAGCCTGGCTGCTATTGCACGCATGAAAGGCTATCCGCTTACGACGGTAGTGCCTGACAAAATGAGCCGGGAAAAAATTGATCTGCTGAACATCATGGGCGTTCACGTCGTGATCACCCGATCGGATGTCAGCCGGGGTCATCCTGACTATTACCTGGATTTTGCAGAAACTATCAGCCGGGAAAAGAGCCTGTTCTATACCAACCAGTTCGCCAATGCCGCCAATATTGACGCCCATTACCACACAACCGGCCCCGAACTCTGGCAGCAAACCGAAGGACAGATCAATGCCTTTGTCTGCGGCGTGGGCACCGGTGGCACCCTGACTGGCACAGGCCGTTACCTGAAAGAACACAACCCGGACATCGACATCGTACTGGCCGATCCGGAAGGGTCGCTGCTGGCTCCCAAGGTGAAGGGGAAGTCCGGTATGGAAGCTGGCAGCTGGCTGGTTGAAGGTATTGGCGAGGATTTTGTACCGGATAACTGTGACCTCTCCCTCGTTGATCATGCCTTCAGCATCACCGACCATGACGCCTTTCAACACACCCGCGCGCTGTTCAGCCGCGAGCTGATTCTGGCCGGTACCTCAACCGGTGTCCTGCTGGCCGCCGCATTGCAATACTGCCGACAACAAACGATTCCCAAAACCGTTGTCACCCTTGCGTGTGATACAGGCTATCGTTATCTCTCCAAGGCGTTCAATGCCGACTGGCTTGAACAGCATCACCTTGCCGGAGACAGCGAAACACTATGACCAGCCAACCCATGCGCTTCGCCACCTGCACCATCCATGGCGGACAGGAGAATGATCCGGTGACAGGTGCCGTGATGCCTGCCATCGTCACTGCATCCACCTATGCCCAGCAGGCGCCGGGCCACCACACCGGCTTTGAATATTCCCGAAGTCAGAACCCGACCCGGTTTGCCTGTGAACGACTATTGGCCAGTCTGGAGGGCGGCCAGCATGGCTTCGCATTTGCCTCGGGGTTAGCAGCTATTGGCACAGTGCTGGAACTGTTGAGCCATGGTGACCATGTCATTGCCATGAATGACCTGTATGGCGGCACCTTTCGCCTGTTTGATCAGGTACGTCGGCGCAGCGCAGGATTGGCCTTCAGCTTTATCGACATGTCTGACCCGGAAGCCTGCGAGCAGGCAATACAGGCCAACACCCGCATGATCTGGATAGAATCACCGACGAACCCGCTACTCAAACTGGTGGATATAGAAGCCATCTGCACACTGGCCAAAGCGCAGGATATTCTGGTGGTTGTGGATAACACCTTCGCCACCCCTTTCAACCAGCAACCTTTGTCGCTGGGTGCGGATATCGTGGTGCACTCCACTACCAAATACCTGAATGGCCATTCGGACACGGTAGGTGGCGCAGTAATTGTGGGCAGCAACACCCACCTGAGTGACAATCTGACATTCCTGCAAAATGCCATTGGCAGTGTGGCCGGCCCGTTCGACAGCTACCTGACCTTACGTGGTATCAAGACGCTGGCCTTACGCATGCGCGCTCACAATGATAATGCACAGCAACTGGCTGAGTGGCTTGCACAGCACCGGCAAGTTGAAAACGTTATTTATCCTGGACTACCCAGTCATCCACAACACGCTCTAGCGAAACGACAAATGACGGGCTTCAGTGGCGTGGTCTCCATTCAGATAAAAGGCGGCATACAGGAAACGAGCCGTTTCTTCTCCCGGCTCCAGTTATTCACCCTGGCGGAAAGCCTGGGCGGTGTGGAAAGCCTGGTGGAACAACCCGCGATCATGACACACGCCAGCATCCCCCCCGAAACCCGGAAAACCATCGGGATTCATGACAACCTGATCCGGCTCTCTGTGGGTATTGAAGATATCGAGGACTTAAAAGCTGATCTCGACACCGCACTGCAGGCAGCCTGATCACTTCACGGTATGAACAGGAATCACCAGAGAACCTGTTCATACCCTACTTAAACATTTCCTGCGGATGAGGACTTTACAGGGTTTCCTTTATCGATAGCCTGCGACTCATCCTCTGGCTGGCGTCGCCACCCTTTCGCTGCAGCCACACCCAGTAGATTCTGGCTGATAGAAAACAATACACCCGGTAACGCCGCCAGTGCCGAGAAATGTTTTAATGCCAACGCCATGGCCAGACCGGTGTTCTGGGTACCCACCTCGATGGCAATAGTTCGCGCATTGGTCACAGATTGCCTGCAAGCCAATGCCAATAAATAACCGATCACCAAACCTGCAACATTATGAATCAATACACCCACAACCAGCAGCCCGGTCAACTGGTGCAGACTGCCTGCATTGATGGCAACCAGCAACGCAATGGCCACCATAATAAACAGCAGCGCCAGATCAGGCAGCCAGTGCCTCACACGATGGATACGAGACTCGCCCAGCACCTGCACACACAGTAATCCCAACGTCACCGGCGCCACTACAATCTGGCCAATACTGAGCAGCATACCCAACCGGTCAATCTCAATGACCGAGGATAGATACCAGCCGCTCAACAAAGGCATCATGAATACCGCCAGTGTGGTAGAGACCAGCGTCATGCTGACCGACAGCGCAACATTTCCCCTGGCCAGATAAGTGAGCGCATTGGATGCCGTGCCCCCGGGGGCAGTCCCTACCAGCATCATGCCCAGCAGCCACTCCGGAGGAAATCCAAACGCCTTGCTGACCAGCCAGGCTAATGCTGGCATCAGCAGGAATTGCAGGGTTACGCCCAGACAGACAGCCCCGGGATGCCGGAAAATATCGCGAAAATCCTGCCAGCGAAGGGTCAAGCCCATCAGGAACATGATCGTGGCCAGTAGCCAGACAAAATAAGGCTGCAGCCCCAGCCACGGAGAGGGCCATAGCCACGCGGCCAAAGCCAGCAGAAGAATCCAAATACTGTAATAACGAGACAACATTTTATAACCAATAATTTAAACAAGTTTTCGAACTGCCTTGGGCGGGGAACTTTGTCCTGTAAATCGGTGTCTCTATTCTAACAAGCACGTTACTCACCCATGGTGATCAATAAAACAGGAAGTTGTTTATTATGCCAGGCAGCAATCGTACCTCTATCCCCAGCCCCTTACATACTGGTGCACAACCCATTCCCTATCATAAGTCGCCTGATGAAGGCCTCCGTTTAAAAAAAGCGCCTCATAGCGTTCACGGAGAGATGAGCGCTCCGGATAGCACTTCATCTTCCATGATTTCTGATAGAGATATACAGTCCACAAAAACGTTACCAGAAGATGTTCAGGTTTTAGCTGATGATCTTGTATCGCTTACATACGATATATGGCTTTTGAGTGTCTCATCAAGATTGGAAACAGCATTACAAGATCCGCAAACCCGATTTGATCAATATACAATTCAATCTATAAAAAAAATAACTTGCGATAAGGAAACGATTTCTCTTATAGAAAAGAGCTATAGAAACACACAGTTAGAAGACCAACGATACCTGAAACTATTATCCAACCTGAAGAAAACAGTAGACTCCGCCATACAGTTAAAGTATCCAAAGGAGCAGGATCACACATCGCTAAAAAAAATAGTAAAACATAGGCAAAAAAAATGTATCTCAGACATGAAAGCTATTTACAGTGATACTAAAACAATTATTAGCAACATTTCGAATAGGAAGTTTGTTTTCCCGAAAGACCCGCTTCAGTACACCGCAGGAGCACAGGAATCATTACTCCATAAACATAGAAAAACACAAACTCGCCAAGAGTTTCCAAAACCGCAGAGGAGAAACTTTGGCACATCTCCCAGCCACCCTTTAAGAAAAGGGTGCTTAAAGCCTACTATGGACACCCACCCTGCAAGAACCCAGTCAGTACCGGATCTATCATCTCCGGAAAAGAGCAGATATGGCACCGGATACGACAATCGTGAAGAACGAATGAGTCCTAAAAAGCGTGGAAGCTTACCACCTCTGTACGACCGAAAAGGCATTACAGATTGGCTTACATCCAGCCAATCCAGTCTTGACGGGACAATACCTCCTGAACACCCGAATAGTGGCTTCTCTGCTAAGAATCACAAGAGACATTTTAAAGAGGATACAGACAATGGAATAATCGGGTCACCCTTTAGAGAGAGTGCACCAGAATCACATCCTAGGCCACATATAAGCCTCTCTTCACGTCGTCAAACACCCGAACCTAGAGTGATGACAGAAGACCATTCAAGCGCGTCATCTGTTGATGATATCAAGCATAGTGTCCCTGTATTACTCCATCAATCACACGACACACTTTCGTCAGATAGATCGGAGTCCTCCCACAGAGAAATGCCTGCTTTCGATCTCACAAGCAGGTCACCCGTTGCAGGTTCTGGACATATTGCGCCTAGATCGCCTGCCAGATCACAGGAGAGACTTTCTTTAAATAGCGCAAGCTCAGTCCATAGCGAAGAGCCAGACTGTATAGCCTATAGAAGTCCTCATCAAAGTGTCTGTGGAATACTCAACACATCATCTAACAGTCTGCCATCGGACAGGTCGGAGCTCCTCCATAGTGAGACGAATAGCCATGGTAACGTATCATCTTCTGAGCGGACTCCTGAACACAAAGCTTCTGAACTACTAGATGAGGACCGTTCTTCAACATACCCTAGGAGCATCTATAGTGATACGGATCGAACAAGCCTAACTACAAACGATCTTGATGCTCCCCCTACCCTTGAATTTGAAGCACTCGAGGGACATTTACCTCACTCCTATTCTGCTAATTCATGGCCATGGAATTCCTCCAAACATCCCAAGCAATACGACGACACCAAGAGATCACTGTCGCTGTCAGATCTGACAACAAGACGAGAAGAGCTATTGCGTGATACATCTCAGCCCTTTTCTGATTCATTTTCTGGCGCCACCGTCATTCAGGGACCCATTCATTATCCCTCCAGCGGACATTTAATGCTGTCGTCAGCCAGTCAGTCAACAAATAGCCACGCATCCTCCCTTGAGTCGCAGGGCCGATTACGGGATAAAATCCACACATCTGAGGAGGAACGGGTCCTCCAAGCTGCCACCCCTGAAGCAAAACAACCAAGCTGCGCGTTAACATTACCCTCAGAAACAGAAGACAGATTACCTAATCAAGTAGAAAGCCCTTTACATAGATCAACTTCACATGATGTAGCGGACAACATGACCAGTTCCCGCTCAGTGTCGCCCGTACCATCAGAGGCATCACACACATCCAGCGATGATTGTGAGTGGATAGTTGAAGGTTGCCTTTCTATATCCAGGCGGAATTCATTTGAGAAACTCTTAATGATGTCATCTGAAGACTCTGAATCTGAAAACTCGGAGTATGAAGTTTCATCACCGGTTAAACGGGACATTTCATTCCGTGCACCATCAGATGACGCAGTATCCATATCAGTCGGCTCTTGCTGGGATGAGATGGATATAGCGCTTACATTACCAGAACCAGCGTTTGATCTGGATGGTAATATTCTGTCACTCAATACAATGATTACCCAGATCAAAAACCAGAAGCTGAATGAAGCCCCAGTCATACCAGCACTTAATTTACTTGAAACAACGTTTCTAGCTCAGAATAACGAAGAAAGTGCCTCAACAACCATCATTGTCTTCAGAGAGCTTTTAATTGAATTGACAGACGGAACCCATAAAAAAGTAACAACGCTGCTGACTGAAAAAGAGGAGTCCACACCCACACAAGATGAAGATAGCCCAAATGAAATAAATGCACGGCTTAAAAAATCAATGAAAGAGCTAAAACGATTAAGCTCTACGCCTACACGGATAAATGAAACACCCAATTCAACCATGCAACGAAACACAAGAATTTTTAGTAAACTAATTGACGTCATTAGTCTGATTCGAGATGTCGAACCGACAATAGCAGATCAATTAGAGGATGATATAAAAAATAGGATTCTCTCTAAACTGAGCGAAGGGTTGGATCAATTGGAAAGAATAAACCGTGGAGAGGAAGATAGTACTGATGCTGAATGCGAGGAGCTACCATTAGATAGCTCTCGTCAGTACCTCATACCAAACGAGCTACGCCGTCCAATAACAGATGATGATTCAGCGTGGTCGACAGAGATTATTGAAAGGTTATCGAAGACTGGCGCTGCGGAGGTAGTACCTGCGATGGAGGCGACTGTATCATCAACACGAGTGAAGCATGACCCAATAACAGGTCCAGCGGTTGTAGAAAGCTCTCCAATGAGTGTCTCATCAGACATGAAATCCGAAAGCGGGGAACCAATAAAAACGCTAGACGGTCGATCAACATGGGACAATTATCTTCCTCTACCAATAGGAATAGAAAGCTCAGATGAACACAAACCCCATGTATCTGGACAGACAAGTAGCAGGTTAAGTAAAGATACATGCTACGATTTCCAACAAACAAGCATTGACAAAAATAAATGCTATAAATTTCGACAAACGCTCCGTGGAAGCGATGAATTATTAGAAGTCCATATTATAGAAGATAGATCAGCCTCAATGCCGGCAGTCCTTCAACCTTGCGATGAAGGTTACTCCCCGCTAACTCCAGAAAAGCGCCCCAAGCGACAATCTGTTGCTAAACGTCTATTTAATAAACAATAATTCAAATAAATTAACAGACAGTACTAAAATCCATAAATATATCTATGGGTTTTAGTATTTTTTATTCCATAATTTTATATAAAAATTTCAATATGCCTCTATTAATCCTTACAACACAATAAAAAGCTAAACTAAAAAAATAAACAAGGAGGCATTATGGAAGGTCCCAAAGGGAGACATTCTCTGACTTCGCTCCCCCATTCGAACGCATTCGAAGAAAAAGAAAGCGTCGCGGGGTCAATCAGCACGACTAAAGGGCAATCAATCATCTCAGAAAGCTCAAACTCCAAGGCAAGTGCGAGCTTAAGAGCCAAGCAGCGAAGTGTCGGAAAGACAGACAATGGTTTACCCGATCCTGATGTATTAGCCAACCAGATAAACGACAACATTAATAATCTCTGGCTGGCAAAGGTAGCGGAAAATATTGATTTTCTGAGCAACCCTGATTATGAACCACCAGAATGCATCACTGAAATCATAATCAGAAAAGATGGTGAAATCATTTACAGGTACCCCGATCCAGAAAGAACAAGCGGTCTTGCCGCCGGTATCATAGAACAAGTCAAACAAGCCTTACCACAACATCCAGAAGAAGAGCTACTATCGCAAACAAAAGACAATCTTGCACTCTACAAACAGGTGTTACTTGATCAGAAGCAGAATGAAAGCAATCCAGTAGCGTCCGTTATTCATTCTCTGAAATCACTTGTAGATACAATGCTACATTGGCGAGAAAGTCTGACCTCCTCAACCGAGCTTGAATTAACGGGACAGTTACCCGATTCACGTAAGCTTATTCAAGAATTAGAAAACAGCGAAAAGTTTAAAGAGAGAAAAAGACACCGTTCGCCCGATGATGAAATTACCGTAACGATGGAAGCAGTCCCCGTTGTTGATGAGGATGACGGTAAGCCATTACGTGATGAAAACAACAATCCGGCACCTGCATCTGTTCATACAGTCGAGCCAACATTACCGGACTTCGGCCATCAGCCCCCGTCACCTGCGCCACAAGAAATGCCACCTCCACCTCCACCTCCACCTCCACCTCCGCCTCCGCCACCGCCACCGCCAGATTCGCAGCAGTCTCAATCATCTAAAAGCATGAGCCAACCTGCGTCATCGCCTCCACTGCGTTATGGCGCCAATGCAACAGAGGATCATGCACATTCCATGAAGTCGTTGAATGAAGACTTTTCAAAATTCGACAAAAGCACACTACGAAAAACAGAGACCAATTCTGAGGAACAGATACAACAGAGAAGAGGGGCTATGGATAAAACGTTGGATAAAATACGGTCTTTTGATAAATCATCCATGACGACGGTAGAAACAAATTCGCCTGAACATATAGCCGAACGAGAAAAAACGGCTTCCAAAACCCCCAGGGGTGAACTTCTTGAATCTATAAAGTCTTTCAAGCCCGACACGATGCTCAATAAAACATCAAAAAAAGATAAGGACCAATAACACGTTTCCCTACTGAAACAGCGGTACCCGGCATAGGGAAAATGACACAAGAAAACACTCTGCGTATACTGGCTCCGCCTGTTGACCACAACGATCATGACAACAAAGCGGTGCAGACCATGAGTGTTTTCAAATCCCATATTGCTGCCATGAGTGCCTATGCCCCTCCGCTGGAAGGCCGCGATCCGGGGCAGCATTTACTGCTGGATTTCAATGAACGCACCCTGCCCGTTAGTCCTCAGGTTCGTCAGGCGCTGCTGGATTATCTCAATAATGATCAGCTACAGATGTACCCCAATTATGGCGAACTGACCGAACGTATCGCCGACTATAACGGTATCAGCAGCAACCAGGTCATGATCACCAACGGTTCCGACCAGGGCATTGACCTGATCATCCGCGCCAGCTGCCGTGAGGGGGATGAAGCGATCATTCCCGGCCCGTCATTTGCGATGTATTACCAGTGCGCGAAAGTGGAAAATCTCAATATCATTGAGCCGCAATACACCCGCGGGGAAGGGTTTCCCGCTCAGGCCGTCATGGATGCCATCACCCCGGCCACACGCCTGATTGTGATTGCCAGCCCTAACAATCCATCCGGTACCGCTGTCAGTCGAGAGACTATCATTAAGATCACCCAGGCGGCACCGAACGCAGCCATCCTGGTGGATGAGTGCTACTTCGAATACACCCAAACCACGGTCAGCGACCAGGTGAATGACACACCCAACCTGCTGGTCACCCGTACGTTTTCCAAGACCTGGGGATTACCATCTATCCGCCTGGGTTATGTGATCAGTTCCCCCGAGAACATCAATGCCCTGCTCAATGTCCGCGGCCCCTATGACGTCAACCAGTTTGCCGTTGTCGCCGCGACTGCGGCACTGGCACATCCGGAATACACAGAAAACTATGTCAGGGAAGTGATGACCGTCTCCAAACCGCTGTTTGAAGCGTTTCTTGTGGATAAGAAAATTGCGTTCTGGCCCAGCGCCGCCAACTTCCTCTGGACGTTCCCGGAAGATCCAGACACCGTCAACCGCCACCTGCAGGCACACAACATTCTCGTACGCCCCAAAGCCGATCAACAGGGCCGCATGGGCCTTCGTATCACGCTGGGAAACCGGGAGCAGACGGAACACCTCATCCGGGTACTGGACGAGGTCATCCCCGCCCCTTAACGGTGTTCAGCCAGCAGCATTTCCAGCTTTTGCATGAATTTGCTGTTGCCGGGTACCGGATCATCCGGAAACACCGCCGCCTGATGCCCGCGGCGGTTCACCAGGCAGACGGACATACCCGCAGGGCCGGCCAGACCGGTGAGTGTCTGAAAGTGCTCATGATCACTGCCGGTGGGCAGCTTCAGGAGTGGAAAAGACACGTTGGTCGCCACCTGGACCGTTTCCGGGTAAAGACCCACCACGGTGAAATGACGTAAACGATACCGCATGAACATCTGCTCGAGGGCCTCCAGCCGTTCCTGAACCGTCTCTGGTTCCAGCAACGTCATCAGGATGACATGGCCTTTAAAATGATCCCGAAGTATCAGTGGTTCGTTGTTCGAAGAGAGCCTGAACGCATGGTCCAGAATAGGCGACTGGCCACTGCCAGCGTGTGTGATCACCATAACAATCCCTGTTACTGCGCGGAGACAACGCCGGTCTCGTCCTGAACCGGCACACCTTCTGAAAAGTATACTCAGCGCAGTAGCAGGCGGTTATAACCATTCACAATCACACCTGCGGGTATACAGCGGTTAGCGATGAAAAATCCGATCCAGCCAGGAACGCTTTTCGTAGCTGGCCTTGACGCCACGGGACAGGAAAAATGGCACATAGTCCCGGTCATCTTCCAGGATATGACGGGTCAGCCAGGATTTGAGGAAATGGAGCAGTTCAAAGCTGATATGCTTGCCGTCGCCGACCTTGCCCCGGAGTTCATACACCTGCTCAATCAGTTGTTCATGGTGTTGCTTGTGTTCTTCATAGCCGGGGTAATCCAGTACCCGCATCAGGCTTTCTTCAACGGAAAAATGAATCCGGGTGTATTCCACCAGTCGATCAAGGATACCAATCGCCGTATCGCTTCCATGATGCTCGGTAATGGCCCGGTGTAGCTCGTTGAGCAGATCCACCAACACCTTGTGCTGCTCATCAATCTCCTGGATACCCACGCTGAGAGAGTCATTCCAGGGTATCAGCACATTGCTCCCTTTATTATCTGTCCGATGACCGTCTGCAACGGCATTTTCCATGGTTAACCTCGCTATTATGCCGAACGTGTCGCTTATAAATATATGTGACTATGCGACCATCCGGTGTGTTGTGTTTATGGGCAGGCAACCGGTACTTTAGAGACAAACCAGCCGGACAAACATTGACACAGGTCAACACTCAGAGAAAGACCGCACTACCCTGCCATAATATGTCGCGATCACCCGCGAACAGACGATAACTGGATAACGGAGACCCTATGCACCACGATCCTGCCACCGAAGCCAGTCTGCTGAAGCTGTTGGGGAGTCACCGCTCCATCCGCAAATTCACTGACCAGCCACTGACCGACACACAACTGCAGGCAATCATTCATGCGGGCCAGGCCGCTGCTACCTCAAGCTTCGTTCAGGCCCGCAGCGTGATTCGTGTACGCAATCCCGACGCCAGGGAACAACTGGTGACGTTATCCGGCGGTCAGCCCTATGTCTCGTCTGCTGCAGAATTTCTGGTGTTCTGTGCCGATCTCCGCCGGGCGGAACAATGTTGTGAACGGCACAATATGACGATGCCGGCTGGCATGACAGAAGCGTTTATTATCGCGACCGTGGATGTCGCCCTGATGGCACAGAACTGCGTGATTGCCGCGGAAGCCATGGGACTGGGCGCCTGTTACATCGGCGGTATTCGCAATAACCCGAGCGAGGTCAGCGACCTGCTGCAACTACCGCAACAGGTCTACCCTGTCTTTGGTCTCTGCCTGGGTTATCCGGATCAGAGTCCCGAAATAAAACCCCGACTGCCTGCTGACATTATTATGAAAGAGGACGTCTGGTCCGATGATGATCCCGGGACACTGGAAGCTTATGACGACACCATTCGCGACTATTACCAGACCCGAACCGGCGGGAACAAAAATATCAGCTGGAGTGAGCAGGTCAGTGGCTTAATGGCTGAGAAAACCCGCCCTCATATGCGAGCTTTCCTGCAGGAGCAGGGCTTTGAAATGAAGTAGGGGCTGGCTTCAGGAAAAACCGCTGTTCAATCCCAACAGCATACCGATGACAAAACCAATCACCGCCAGGAACGCACTCCCAATGGTGAGACTGAGCAACACCATTTTCAGGTGGTCTTCCCGCTCCCGGCGGTTCCATTGCTTGAGGCAAAGCATGCGATCATCATCGAGCTCGGTAGACAAACCACAGCGGCGGCAGGTCACCTGCCATAGCAGGCTGCCGGATACCGGAACATCCACAAACTCGGCTTCAGACTGACAGCAGGGGCACTTACGCAGTATTTCCATGATACACCGACCTACCGATACCCTGAGACACCCGCCAGGCGCTTCAGGAAGAGAAAGACCTGTCTTTTTTTATCGGCAGCCGATGACTGAATTGGAGTGAGAAACGGGGGTCAGGCGGTACGGATATTTGACGATTCCCGGGACGAATCATCACCGTTGCCCGGCTTTGTGGATGAACGCCGTCTCAAGCCGCTGAAGGAGAAGAAGTGGGCGTTCTTTTTGTCTTGCTTTGCGCTATCGTCTTGTTCAACGTGTTTCGTATCTTTTCTTTTCATTACTCGACCTCATGGTACGTGATCACAATCATTCGCTAGTTGTATGACAGTAATGCGTCAGTCAAAGTTCCCGTGACTGAATAACCCCATCCTTTACAAGCGAAATAGTGATATCGGCAGAGGTCGATCATTATTGAGAATGCGATTGCACAGCCGCCCCTGTCATTGGACGGCTATTTGAAACACTGAATGACTTAAAAATACCTATCAAACATCAAGGCTGCTGACGTGTCGCTGCAATAACAATCTCACGTACACACACATTCTGCGGTTGGTTATAGGCAAAGCTGATGGCGCCCGCGATATCGTCCGGTGCAATGGCGCCGCCGATGCTGTCTTTCCAGGATTCGTAGCCAGCCTTGATGTCATCACTGGAGGTATGACCAAGCAATTCGGTTTCCACCGCACCGGGGGCAATGGTGATCACACGAACATTGTCGTCAGCCACTTCTTCCCGGATATTCTCGCCCATCGCATGCACTGCGAACTTGGTGCCGCAATAAGCCGCATGATTGGGGAATGTCTTACGGCCCGCAATAGAGCTTATGTTGATGACAGTGCCGGCTTTTCGCTCCCGCATGCCCGCCAAGACCAGATGAACGCCATTCAACAGGCCGAGCACGTTCACATCAAACATCCGCTGCCACTCTACCGGATCCTGGGTATCCACATGCCCAAGCAGCATGATACCCGCATTGTTGATCAGGCAGTCCACCGGACCAAACTGTGCTTCGGCTTCTTCCAGTGCATGACGGAAGCTTTCACGATCCATCACATCCACCTGACGGCACAGGGTATTCGGCAAACCCAGACGTTCCAGTCGCTCAATCCTGCGCGCCAGCAACAGCAGAGAATACCCTTCAGCAGACAGTTTGCGTGCAGTGGCTTCGCCAATGCCGGAGCTGGCGCCGGTAATCACAACCAGTGGTTTGTTCATCGTGCTTCCCATTGAAAAAAGAGTTTGCACACGTCAGACGCCGTGCAGTAACGAGCGGCACTATAGGCGTTCAAACCGGGTAGATAAAATTGTCATTTCTGAGGCTTACCATAAGCCAGACCTATGGATAGACAGGCAACAGGGTTTCCACAATCATCCGCCAGCCTCACGCTCTTTTATGATTACTGCTGACGGGTCGGTGCAAGCACCACCTCCCGGATACAGACATTCTGCGGCTGCTGATAGGCATACCAGATCGCTTCCGCGGTATCCTCTGAACGGATGCCGCCGCCAATGTCCTTTTTCCAGTCCTTATACTCCTGTCGGACAGCATCACTGGTCGTGTGGTCGAGGATCTCCGTTTCCACGATACCCGGCGCAATGGTAACAACCCGGACATTATCATCCGCCACCTCTTCACGAATGCCTTCGCTAATGGCATGTACCGCGAACTTGGTACCGCAATAACCCCCATGATTCACAAAGGTCTTGCGACCCGCCACTGAGCTGATGTTAATCAACGTTCCCGATTGCCTGCGCCGCATGCCGGCCAGCACAAGATGTATACCGTTCAGCAATCCCTGCACATTGGTATCGAACATCAGCTGCCATTCCTGCGGATCCTGGGTATCCATCCGCCCCAGACGCAGGATGCCAGCATTATTAATCAGGCAATCCGTCGGCCCGTATTTACCTTCCGCCTCCTCAAGCGCCGCCCTGAAAGCGATCAGGTCAGTGACATCCACCTGCCGACACAGGGTATTGGGCAACCCCAGCGACTCCATACGCTCCAGACGCCGCGCCAGCAATAGAAGGGGATAGCCTTCCTGCGAGAATTTACGCGCCGCAGCCTCTCCAATACCAGAGCTGGCACCGGTGATAACCACCAGGGGTTTAGTCATTGATTCACCTCTGAAAACTCGGGCAAGAAAGAAAACGTATATTTGGGCCGTAGAACTATAGACGCTTCCCCTGCAACCGCTAACCGAAGTGATTCTACTCAAGAGTCTGTTCCGGTATCCGATGGGCGTAGCCTTCCTGACTATGACCCCCACCATAACGATCCCTGCAGGACTAATCTTTGGTTTCATCGAATAAAGTATGGAAAATTGAGCAAAAAGCTCACACGCCCTGAACAGTACGGGATCTTTTTATGCGCCAGAGGGCGTGATTATGAATCGTCTCTCTATCGTCTACACTCACCACCCTTCCATTCACGAATGGTGCTTAAATCATGTGGTCGAGGCTTTCTACATATCGGGTGCTTACTATAGCCCTCTTCCTTTGCTTATCGCTTTGCCGTTTGTCTTTCGCTGGCAGCCTATATTCCTTATCAAATAGTTGGGAGCATGCCAGGGAACGGCTGACTTATTTAGAAAACTATTCCAACCCCTACACCTTTGAGATTTTGGAAAAAGCCGATATCCAACCAGGATGGCACTGTCTAGATGCCGGCGCAGGCCTGGGAGGCATTACACGCTGGCTCGCAGAGAAAGTGGGTGTAGAAGGCTCTGTCGATGCCCTGGATATTGAGCCTCATTTCTTGCGAGAAATTCCCGATTCGAACGTCAACGTTCTTGAGCAAGATCTGGTCACCGATGATCTTTCCGAAGCCACCTATGACTTTATCTTCGCCAGAAATGTATTAATGCACATCCCCGAGCGCGAACAGGTTATCCAGAAATTTGTGCACGCATTAAAACCCGGAGGCCTGCTGATCACAGAGGACTCTGCCAGATTACCGCTGGACGCCAGCATTCCGGATTTATCCAAAGACAGCGCCATGAATACCATGATGCACTCAATACTGACATCCCTCGAACAGGCCACCAATATATCCTTTCTGTCAGCGTATGAAAGTCCAAAGTATTTCGTCAAAACGGGATTAGTTAATGTGACCGGTTCAGCCTCAGCCTACTTTCCGGCAAGCAGCACTGACATGGCCCACATGTTACTGAATTTTAAACAGCTTAAACCTGTGTTTATCCAAGCGGGTTACGATGAGGCTGTTTACGACCGCTTGGTTCAAACCATTGAACAAAACACAGCCCATTGGCGCGGGGCGCAGGTGGCAACCATTGGTTATAAGCCAGCTAAAACAGAGACGGCAAATACCGTATTATACAACCTTATTCACTGAACCATTGTTGAACCTATGGATCTTCGCCTGTTGCGCTGCTTTGTCGCGGTGTATGAAGAAAAGTCCATTACCGCTGCTGCCGCTCGCCTGTTTCATTCTCAGCCGGCTATTTCCAGTGCCATAAAATCGCTGGAGGAAACATTGGGCACGGCGCTATTCCTACGCCACAAGAAAGGCGTGGACCTGACCGATGAAGCACACTATCTCTACCCACTGGCGCTGCGCTTACTATCCGACGCAGATCGCCTGCCGGGTCTGTTCCAGCAAAGAAAACACCAATTGCCTTTCAAGTTGGCGACTTACCCTGACCTGAGCCAGTTATCACTGGCCCGGGTATTGGCCACACTGCAAGACGAAAACCCTGAGTTACTGCTGGAACTGATTGATCCTTCCAGCACACCGGATGCCAGCATTACGCTGGATTGTCAGAAAGGGGAGGATGAGATATTCCTGCCGCTATGGGAGGAGGATTATATCTTGTGCATGCGGCCTGAACACCCGCTGGCCCAGAGGCAATCCATCGAACCCCGCGAGCTGCATCAATACCGTTTTATTGAGTGTCCGCCCTGTGAAGCCCATCAGCAAACTCTGGGGCTGCTGGCCTGCAATGGGCTAAGCGTGAACCTGGTGGCCAAGGCGGAGAGCAAGACACAGGTCATGCATCTGGTTCAGGCGGGCCTTGGCATCTCTTTCCTGCCGACCGGTGTACTGGAATCTGCCAAAGAGCTGGTAACACGCCCGCTCATAGGCCCCAGAATGTTCCGACGCATAGGGCTCTGCTACCCGGCCAGCAAAAGCCTGAAACCGGCGCTGAGTGCCGCGATTGCCACACTGGGCCGGTATCAACAGAATCGCTCAAAAACCGCCATGGACACCCAGACCAATGTTTAATCCGGGCCCACTGGACGCCGGACGCAGTGCTTCAAGCCTCAGCCCTGCTGAACCGTAGGCGCTGCCTTCGTAAATCAGGAAATTCCCCTGCCAGAGGAAAGAGAGGGTTTCCCCCTGATCCAGGGTCAGGTCAATGTAGCTGCCGGACCGTAACCAGTGACCCACTCGCGCTGCCTTGTCCTTGGGATGATCCAGATACGCTTCCACAAACAGGGCGTCCCCATCCGGAAACAGCATCAGTTCGACAAAACGGCCAGAGCCTGAGGCGCTGGGCAGGGCGGTAGCATACACGTGGGTAGCTGGGACCGACGCACCGCTGATCCCGTTACCGGCACAACCGGTCAGCACTGCCAACACCATCAAAATACCGAGCCAACGCATGGCGGATGCTCCTGTTCTGTAATGCAAAAAGTCTGTGATTATTAATCAGGACTGGCCAGGTTATCCAGAATGGGACAATCCGGCCGTTCATCCCCATGGCAACAGTCTGACAGAGCCATCAGGCTATCGCGCATGGTTTCCAGTGCCCGGATTTTAACGTTGATGTCATCGATCTTTTCTCGGGTCAGGGTTTTGACATCGGCACTCCGGCGAGACTTGTCGCGGTAAAGGCTCAACAGTTCACGACACTCTTCCAGGGTAAACCCCATATCCCGGGCATGGGCGACAAAACGCAACTCACGCAGATGCTGTTCGTCATAACGCCGATAACCATTCGCCTGACGACCGGCCGGCTGGATCAGCCCTATGGATTCGTAATAGCGGATCGTCTTGCTGGTCAGCCCGGTTTTCTGTGCAGCCTGGGAGATATTCATGGGTAGTCTGGGAGTCGCGGCTTGTGGCGTCATTCTAACGACCATAACCGTATTTTAATACGACTGCGGATCCTCTTCAGGGAGTATTCGACTGACGCTTCTGCTTTTTCCGCTGCTGCCGCTCAATCTGTTTTTTCATGTAGGCTTCCGCCTGTTCGATACCACCTGGATATAATTTTGCCATTCGCTGCCGGTCTTTCTCTGTGAGTCCCGCTTTCCACTCGTCAAATGATGCAGGATACTCGGGCTCACCAAAGGAAAGTACACCATGGTTCATCGCGACTTCAATGCCGGTCTTGGCAACGATCAGACCGAAGGCCATGAAACCCATTGACAGAATACCGATAACAAAAGCTCCGAAAAGGGTAAGAACCCTGGGTCCCAAATCATCAGATAATTCGTCTGCAGAACATCGGCGATTTTCAGATGCCGCCATAAGCAAGCGGTAAACCGGCTCAACCACTAAAATCCCCAGAAACAGGAAAAACATGGCCGAAACATTCTCCAGCGGCATGATGAATTTTTGTTCAAACACTATCTGTGCCACGACAATCGCCATCGCGAAAAAGCCAACGAAAGGCGCCAGCTTCTGCAATTCATCAATCACCATTTTGCGCTTGACGTCACTGTCATCTGAACACAGCAATGACACACGTACCGGGTAAAGTAATCCGATGACCAGAGTTTCCAGCCAGTACAACCAGAGCAGATCATACTCTGTCCAGGCGCCAACAATCAGGCCATAGAGAGGACACAGGTTGGTGATCACGATCATCGCGTCAGACTGCTGCCTTTCCTTTTTCCTGACATGCAACATCCGGCCTGTTCCCTATAAAAAGCGAATCAATAATACCGCCAGTACCATCGACAAAAATACACCCGCAAAACCCAGACAGATAAAACCGCGCAGCTGATAGGAGCGGATCAAAGCGCCTTGGGGAATCGTCGACAGAATAAACGGCTGCTTCCAAACATGCGGGTTACGCATGACATTCAATTGTTGCAGCCCGTTCTTATGGCGGCATTCGCCAAGCACCGCACGTTCAAGGCGTTTTTCAATATCACCCAAATCGCCGCCGTCCAGGATCCCATCATCATTCTTGTCAAACTGATCCAGCATCTCGGGATCCTGCTGTGCCATGTGCATTTTGACCGCACTATCAATCACACTGCCAAAATCCAGCCGACGTAGCGCCTTACCAGTCTCGTCTACGGCCTCACTCGTTGCGTTTGCCCTCCGCTCCTTATAGGCCAGCAGTTTTTCTTTCATCTCCGGCTCATAAGGTAATTCACTGGCATCCAGGCAATCGAACTGCCCTAACGCATACAAAGCATCATCCTCTCCGAGGATCTCTTCGGTATACCGATATTGAGGAACGAAGGGTACACTGGACCAGAACAGTAATTTGAGTCCCGTTAACAGTTCAGGTTGCGTATTGTCTTTGGGAGCATCCTTACCTCGCCCCTTGTTAATACGCTTCAGTCTGAATAATGGATCATCATCAGTATCAATCACACAGAAGCCTGTATGATCACGCAGTAACAGGTATTGGTGACTGGTATCATAATAAACCGTGTGCCATTGCCACTTTGCTTCTGAATCATGCCTTTTTCGTATGCGCATATAGCGCTCAACCTTATAGGCATACCAAATACAGGCTTGATTCGTCAGTGGACTTTTAAGGCGTCCTTTTTCAAAACCTTCAGGACGACCAATTAATTCAACATAACCAGATTGTGCCGCACCCACCCGTGAGGTCGGCATTTTATTGACAGCGTGGTATTTTCTGAAAAAATTGATACCAATAAAAAGAAAAATAATGGCAGGAATGGCAAAAGCACCGATAAGCAAGCCTGCACCATCATCACTCAGGCCTTCAATCCATGAAAATAGTTCCATCGTAAGTACAGCTCACCATAAAACAAACTAATTTAATATTAGAAGAGTGAAATACTCTATAAAAAAATATGATGAACTAAAGAAGAAATGAGCCACTAACTGTTAACTAATGGCTCACTTTTCATATTTAGATTTATTTAAATTTGTTTTTAAAATTTTGCCAAGCGGATCTTGCTCTTGGTCTGGCATATGCCACGCCTGCCTGAATATCGTGGCCTAACCCCTCAAGATAATCACCCTCCTCATAGGCGGCCTCAGCCCGCTCATGATTACTTATAGCATCTGATAGACCTTCGAGCTCATCCAATTTGCCTTGAAGTTTATCTATTGCACCACTTTTTATTGAGTTTTGTGCCCTCGGGCTACAAAAGCATATACCCCAAGCAAGCCAACAGAATCCTTTACCTATATACAAACCCGCCTTTTGGAAAAAGACTGCAATTTTTCTGGCTCCTATCTCACAACATGATGAGCAATTGTCAAAGCAAGCACTGTCTACAAGGGACTCACCCTCTGTGCCAGAAGTACTTCGACCAAAACATCTAGACTGGCCTTTATCCCTAGCAGCTTTTCTTTCCGCATGCTTTTCATGGCTCTCTTGTACCCTACGATGAAGATCAGAGTCCTGATAAGGCCCCGGACTTCTTCTCCCAAGCTCTGGTGATTTCATACTCCACCTCCTTGCCAATACGGAATTAACATTCCTCTATAACTATTTAGAAAACGATTAAATACAAATGTTCCTTGATCCAATCGAATAAAAACTAATAACAGTATCAACCAAAAAGAAATCAACGGAAATTAGACATTGGTATAAAAGAAAGTTCCTAACAATCCACTCATCAACTGAAAATAATAAGGCGGCTAATGCCGCCATTATGGATTAAACAATCTAGCGTTTCATATCATACGAAGGTCTAAATAACCGTAAACGGTTAGCATTACTGACCACCGTCACCGAAGAAAACGCCATAGCGGTTCCCGCCACGACCGGACTGAGTAGCAAACCTGTCAGGGGGTACAGCACGCCGGCCGCAACAGGAATTCCCAGCGTGTTATAAATAAACGCACCAAAAAGGTTCTGTTTTATATTCTTTAGTGTCGCCCGCGACAGTTCAACGGCATCCGCCACGCTGTGGAGGGAGGATCGCATCAGGGTGATATCCGCCGCCTCTATTGCCACATCAGTACCGGCGCCAATGGCCAGACCGACGTCAGCCCTCGCCAGGGCAGGGGCATCATTGATACCGTCCCCGGTCATGGCGGTCATCTCGCCCTCACTCTGCAAACGGCGGATATGGGCCTCTTTATCCTCTGGCAGTACGTCAGCATGAAAAGCATCAATGCCGACCTGCCGAGCAACCGCTTCAGCCGTGACCGCATTATCCCCGGTTAACATCATCACCTTGATGCCCAAGGCATGCAGTCGTTCAATGGCTGCCGCAGAATCCTCCCGAATCGGATCCGCCACGGACACAAGACCTGCCAGCTGATTATCCACCGTCAGATACATCGGCGTTTGAGCCTTTTTCGCCAATTCGGAGGAGATCGATGCCAATGGCGCTATTTCAACCCCATTTTCCTGCATTAACCGGGCATTCCCCAACAGCACCGAGCGATGCCCCTGCAGTCCCTTAACGCCAGCCCCCGTTACAGCTTCAAACTGTTCACAGGGTGCGATGTCCAGTCCCCGGTCTCTGGCGGCTGCCACAATGGCTTCTGCCAGGGGATGCTCGGAGGCCTGCTCCAGCCCGGCAGCGAATGCCAGTACCTGCTCTTCGGTAAAGTCTTGCATAGGCACTACCGCCGTCACAGAAGGGCGTCCCTCAGTAATCGTTCCGGTCTTGTCGAGCACCACGGTTGTCAGGTGGCTGGCTTTCTGCAGCGCCTCACCACTACGCACCAGCATGCCGTATTCCGCCGCTTTGCCCACCGCCACCATGACCGACATAGGCGTCGCAAGCCCCAAGGCGCAAGGGCAGGCAATGATCAATACGGTGACAGCAACCACCAGCGCGTGCGCTATTGCAGGCTCCGGCCCCACGAAGTACCAGACCATGGCAGACACCAGTGCAATCACCATCACAACAGGCACAAACACCGATGAAATGCGATCAGCTAAACGGGCAACAGGCATTTTCGTACTCTGCGCATGACGCACCATGGCAATAATGCGCGCCAGAGCCGTATCCCTGCCAACCCGCTCAGCCCGAAACAGCAGTGCACCGTTGCCATTCATCGTACCAGCAGAGACCGTATCACCGGCCACCTTCTGGACAGGGACGGGCTCCCCGGTCAGCATGGACTCATCAACCCGGCTGGCGCCTTCTGTGACCACACCATCAACCGCTATCGACTCACCAGGACGCACCCGGACAATATCGTCGACCTGCACCTGTTCAACCGGCACATCCCGTTCTTCCCCATCCCGGACGATACGGGCCGTTTTAACCTGCAGGCCCAACAGGCGCTGAATAGCCGCCGACGTCTTTCCTCGCGCGCGAATTTCCAGCGCCTGCCCCAGGTTGATCATACCGATGATCATGGCGCTCGCTTCAAAGTAGACATGCCGGGCCGCAGCCGGCAACAAATCGGGAAACAGCACCACCAGCATGGAGTAAAACCAGGCCGCACCGGTCCCTAAGGCAACCAGGGAATCCATGGTCGCTGAACCATGCTTCAATGCTTGCCAGGCTCCCCGGAAAAAGTGTCCGCCGGATAACCAGAGAACAAGGAAGGTCAATCCACCAACAATCCCCCAACCCCACTGCTGAGCACTGTTATTAACCCCCATCTCCCCGGTCACCATGCCCCAGATCATCAGCGGCACCCCCAACCCAAGGGCTATGGCCATATGTTTGAGCAAATGCCGATACTGCCGTTGCTCCTGCTGCTCACGGTTTTTGCGCGCCTTCTCTTCTGAATCAATGACCTCGCCGGGATAACCAATCTCCGACAGACTTGCCAGCAACGGGGCAATATCAGCACGACCAGTGACGATTACCTCGCGATCTCCCAGGTTGACGACAACGGCCTGTACCCCGCTCACACTGCTCAACGCCTTTTCAATTTTTCCGACACAACCCGCGCAGCGCATACCCGGCACGGCAATGTGCAACGCTTCAACAACTATGGGGCTGGCACCATAACCAGCCGAAGCCACGGCTGCCACCAACGCAGCAGTGCTCACCTCGCCATCAACCTGCGCTGTCCGGTCAGCAAGATTAACCACCACACCGTTCACCCCTGGAACGGATAGCAACGCCTTCTCAATGCGACCGACACAACCCGCACAAGAAACCCCGGTCAAAGCCAGCATCTGCTCTTTTTTCGGCATAATTGCCTCCTGAAACCTGCTTTGAGGGAAGCATAAGCGTTCTCCTTACGGGAAGGTCAAACCTGTTTTCAATTATCAAGAATAATGACAACCATTGTTTGCATTTGCTTGTTAAATGACCGCACCTTCATCAGGAACCATTCCTGATGAAGCCTGTCTAATCCCATAAGTTAAAGGTCTTTTTCAGACCGAACTATTCACGGGGACAGGAGAAACAGCAAGTATGTTCAAAGATGCTGATAGAACCGCAGCACCAGGTTATCAACCTACCTGGTCTGGCCAGGCTGATTCCCCTCATTCGTCTGATCAAAAGCCCTATCTAAATGGCCAGTTAGGCCGCTCTTCTGTATCTGAATCAAAACCACGAATAGTTAAGATTCTGCTCGTCCCCGTTAAAATGGTGGCGATCTGTGTAACAGTCCCTATCTGCGCTGCACTGGAATGCTTATCGGGAATATCAATTGGCATCATTTTAGGCTCAGGTCTAATCATGAAGGCGTATGATAAGCATGGTTTAGTCTTTGCAATGCCTATTTCCATAATTGTATATCCCATGGGCCTTGTGATGGGTGTTGGCTTCGCTCTTGTAGGTTTCTTTTTTGGTATTTACGACGGTTTTCATCTGGGCTGGAACTGCGATAAATCTCCCCTTGAAAATAGAGCCAAGGATGTGAAAAGTCGCCTTGACGCCTTTTTAAAAAAGGATCATGAACCTAACCATAAAGAAACGACACGCTATAGACCAATAGAGCTAAACGATGACGACTCATCACACTCCTCAAATAGCCCTGATGTTTTTGCTGGCTTAGTTAAAACAGAGGTCACCAGCGCCCCCAATGGGGGAAGGCTGAGTATTAAGTCGGGTGATACTGGCGCCACCGCAGCTAGCACAAACATGTCTGATGTTTCCTCTGGGCCGACTGCTCCCGCTCCCAACGGTAAATCTGATCCATCAAGCAACAGAGCCCAACAGCGCCCTTATGGACCGAATCCTTTTGATGTGGGTAACAAAGACTCTCCTGATTACCACCTAACATAAGCCATTCTCCCGTCTAAACTTACGACACTGGTTTTCCTTGGGTTAGGAGACGTGTCATGGCCAGGAACAAAATCCAGTTTCAGAAAGGCATGAGCCTTGTGGAATT
>NZ_JAEVHF010000025.1 GCF_018263925.1 Kistimonas asteriae | reverse complement strand
GCCTGGCTCCACAATTTTCGGCGTATCGTTACACGTTATGAGTATAAGCTAGAGAATTTTCTTGGCTTTTTGAGGCTTGCTGGGTTTATGATTCTTGCCAAGAAGTATTTATGAGATGGCTTCTAGTCAATCGAGTTATGACGAAGTTACCCAGAAAGAACAAGCATTGGCAGAAAGAAATCGCTGATGCCATCAGTGAATCCATCAAGCTGGCCGAGGCAGAGTCTGGTGTATTGAGTGCTGGCGCCAAGGAAAACCTGTTCAAGTACGCGGCCATGTTTGCCGCAAAAAACCGGGCGGTGCAATCCAGAGAAGATCGGGTGGCGATGAGCCGGTATGCAGCGCAGGCCAGGGCGCGGGATTTCCAGCTTTCCCCTGGTGATGTGAGCAACTATGACATCAATTTTATGCTGGCCTATCTTGATGCCCACCGGAGTCTGGATCTTATTTCAGAGAAGAAGCTTGACGATATTATGGCGTTCATGACGGTAGAATTTGAGCCTCTTATTCAGGATGCATAAAGAGGGAAGGTGTTGTCGGTTGTGCAGGGGGGAGCACGTTCCTGGCGTGCCGATGATGCAGGGCTATCCAAAGTGCCGGGTATCAGCAATGACATGAGTGGATCATTTCGCGCCAGGTCTGTTGTATCATCGGACGAATGGATGCTCTGTTTGCCAGCTTCAAAGTGACATGACAATAATGCCGAAATTATCCGCCAGCCAGATCCGCGATATCGTTTTCAACTTCGTTCCGCAATCGATCCAGGAGAATATTTTCATCAAATCCCTCCTGGCCGGTGCCACAGCGATTGGGATACTGCTATCCGTTCCGGCCTTTGCCCCGATCGGTACGGTGGGTGCGACAGGGTGGATCATCGTATACGCCGTGACGGGTGGCACGTTTTCTATTGAGGCCATTTCCAGGGCCTGGAATGCCTGGAAACACAAATCGGAAAAAGAACGCCAGGCCGCGGATGAAAAACTCTTCAAACTGAAAGCTGCTTTGGACGATGGCGTGATTACCGAAGCGGAATACAAGGATCGCGCCAGGGCATTGCTGGATCAAATCATGAAGTAGTGTGTTGCGTTCTCATAGGCTCAATACGTTGGTTGTAACTGGACGCTGTGTGAAAGGCTCAATGATTCTGAAAGGTGTTTTTTGTGGCAAGGTAGCGCAACGCTACGGCGTTGAAACGGCCATTGATAAAGTGGCGATTGGGGACAACCTGTACCTTTCCTTTGAAGGGCTGGAAGGGGATGCCTGTGCCGACCGTCGTCACCATGGCGGAAGGGAACGGGCATTGCACCAGTATCCCCTTGAACATTATGCCTACTGGCAACAGAAATACGGTGCACATCATGGCTGGATGGCGCCGGGTATGGGGGAAAACCTGAGCACGGAAGGTATGCTGGAAGAGAATATCTGCCTGGGTGACCGTTATCGCTGGGGCGAGGCCATTATTGAGGTCAGCCAGCCCCGGTCGCCGTGTTATAAACTCAACCAGCGCTGGGGAATTGAGCGCTTTTCTGTGGAGATGCAGGCGCTTAGCCGTTGTGGATGGCTGTACCGTGTCATCCAGCCGGGCTGGGTGAGTGTGCAGGATGCGCTGGTGCTGGATGAGCGGGAGAGTAATGCCCTATCGATCCAGCAGGTCTGTGAATGCTTTTTCGGTGATCCACTCAACGAGGCGGGATTGCGCAGGTTAAGACAGCAAACGACGTTATCGGATAGCTGGATGAGCAAGGTTGTACACCGCCTGGAAACTCAGACCGTGGAAAACTGGCATTTCAGGTTGCTGGGGCGGGGAGAGTAGCTGGCTTATCGTGATTGTTAGTGCTGATATGGTTGAACTGTGTGGCGTCACAATGGTGAGCGAGGCTGCGCTGCTTATCTTCCCACGCACACATAACCCCATGGCAATTTACTGAAAAACACGCTTATTTCCTTAAGAGTCATTGTAAAAGGTGTCTGGAGCATACAGTTTGACTGACAGTTTCAGTCACCTGCCTATAACACCAACGGAACTTTGTCCCTGTCTGGGAGTCTTACCAATCAATGATGATTGTTGGAAGAGAGACAAAGTATGGGCCCTGTCAGCGGAAGAGTTAACCGGTTAAACACATTATGGGCGATGGCTCGGCAGACTATTGATCAGCCTCATCCGATGCCAAGTGCGATAAAACCTGACGCAAGCCGGCCTCTGACCAGCCAGACAGGCGTGTATGGTTCCCGCAATCTTTCTGCTTCGGCCTCTACAAGCAGCTTGTTAATAACCGATCGGATCGGAAAGCCTGCTGCTCGAGCCTTGTCCGGCGCAGAAAGTATCCCGGTTTATGCAACAACCGGATTGCAGCAGACGATATATGGCTACAGTGAAGATGATGCTCTGTCAGGACGGATCTTGCACCAGGCCCAGGATGATGCCATGCGGGCATTCCATTTTGGGGAGGTTGTCCCCATTGCCGAAACCGTTTCACTGCAAAAGCAAACGACGCGCATGCTAGCAGAGTCGGCTATTCAGGCAGAGTGTTATCGTGCATCCCAGACCATCATCGATAATATGGGTAATGACATAATCTTCCGAAATGCCAGGGGCGAAGTGATTGCCATCTGGAAATATAATCTGGAAGATGGTACCTATCGAGTTCAGACGTATCGCTGACAGCCGCTTGGCAACACAATACGCCTTGTTTCACTGATGCCAGCCTGTCCTCTGATAGCCGAGAGGAAGCAGAGGGCTGGCAAAATGTCTTTTAGTATTCTGTAACCGCTGCTTTGGTTGGTGTTTTGGTGTTGATGTCGACCTTTTCCTTCCACGTATAGTTTGCTGTATTGATTTTCCGGGTTGCCCACTGATACCGGAACGTCGTCCCCGGCCACAGCGTAAAGTTCTTGCCATCCGCCCGTTTGTACCAGCTCTGGCAGCCGGTTTGCCAGACGGTGCCAACCAGTTTTTTTTGCAGCCCGGTATTAAAGTCTCGCTGAACATCGGCGCGGATATCCATATACCCCGCACCCCTGGCTTTCAGGTGTTGAATGGCATCCACAATGTAGCGGCTCTGGGCTTCAATCATGAAAATCATGGAGTTATGGCCCAGCCCGGTGTTGGGGCCGACCATCTGGAATAGGTTGGGGAATCCTGACACGCTCATGCCGAGGTAGGCTTCCGCACCGTCTTTCCAGGTATCCAGCAGGCGCTGGCCATTCAGGCCGGTGATGGGGAAATGTTTCATATATTGGCAGGGATCAGCCACAAACCCGGTGCCCAAGATGATGGCATCCACCGGACGCTCCCTGCCATCGGCGGTGACAATGCTGTTCTCACGAATGGCCTGGATACCGTCAGTCACCAGTTCCACATTATCCCGGTTGAAGGCCGGGTAGTACTGGTTAGAAATCAGGATGCGCTTACAACCAATGGTGTAGTCCGGTGTCAGTTTCTGGCGGGTAACCGGATCCTTGACTTTGAAGCGCAGGTGCAGGCGAGCCATTCCTTCCATCAGTCTGGCGATCCGCGGGTTCAGCATCAGGGTAACGCGGGATTCGTTGATCCAGTAGAGCATAGACCGGTACGCCTTGCGCGACAGTGGCACCTTACGGAACAGAACCTTTTCAAGCCGGGTATAGGCTCGCTCATTGCGGGGCATCACCCAGGCGGGGGTACGCTGGAAGACATGCAGTTTTGCGGCTTGTTTCGCGACTTCCGGCACATACTGGATGGCACTGCCGCCGGTGCCGATGGAGGCGATGGTCTTGCCGCTCAGGTCATAGTCATGGTTCCAGCGGGAGGAGTGGAAGACTTCCCCGGTAAAGTTCTCCAGCCCGGGAATGGCCGGAATAGCGGGTACATGAAGGGGACCGGTGCCCAGGACAAGGCACCGGGCACGTACCGGTTCGCCACCCTCTGTGGCAATGAGCCAGCAGCCGTCCTGCTCACTGAATTGCGCGCCGGTCACCGTCGTATTGAATTGAATATGATCCTTCAGCCTGTAACGCGTGGCACAATCGAGGATATAGTTCTGGATCTCTTCCCAGCCGGAGAATACATGGCTCCAGTCCGCCTTGCCGGCAAAGGAATAGGAGTAAAGATGGCTCTGGACATCACAGGCGGCGCCCGGGTAAGTATTCTCCCGCCAGGTGCCGCCGACTTCGGTCGCTTTCTCCAGGATGCGGATATTATGGATGCCGGCTTCTTTCAGTTTGATGGCCATGCAAAGACCAGAAAAGCCGCTGCCGACAATCGCGACATCCAGCAGGGGAGAGTCCTGAGCTGACATAGGGGTGCGCCTCTTGTTCTTATTGTGATGAGCAGCAGCAGTCAATACTAAAACGGAACGATGGTTTCGTGAAGGGGCGGTGCGGAAATGACAATAAGGGCGGCAGTTGCTGACCGTCTGGCGGTGGTTTCGTGTTACAGTTGCCGCTCGTTATTCTGGAGGAACCCATGGCGCTGAACCCGACCCTTTGTCGCCACCTGGCCCTGGCCTGGTTGATCGACACTCTGGAGCATCCCAACGTACCCAATCTGCAGGCCCGGACAGACTGGCCCCGCCGTACCCTGCAGGATGCGATCAAGCGTCTGCCGGCCTGGGGGATCACGGTTGAGTATGTGCAGGATTACCATGCCAGTGACACCGGGTTCAAAGGCCAGCAGCACAATGCCGGGTATTATGTCCTGCGTGACTGGGGGATGTATCGGAGGGACTGGGTGAAGCAGCATCTGGCGGATGTTTTTGCCAGTGTCGATCTGGCTCTCAGCGAGTGAAGGGATGAAGCAGGTAACGGGACGGTGATGTGGGACTTGATACATGGTCTTTTTTATTGATTTTAACGTGGTCCCCATTCTTCAAACAGCCTGAGAGGTCTATGAAGCCTATGCTCGGCAGGCACTGCTCCCGGGTGACGAGGGTCAATGGAAACGCTGTTTAGGGAACTGGCGGCATGAACTGGAACCGCAACATTATCCCGATGCGTCACTGAGCAGATTGATGCGCGTTACAAGGCAGTGATGTATCTGAACAACAACCTGCCATTGATACGTCGTTTTTTGCCACCAAAAGACTATGACCGTATTGGTTCATGCGTTACCGAGGAGGCCTGTAAAACACTGGTTAAGCTGCTGCTCAGGTATGCGCTGAAAATATAAGTGTGTTTCAACAGCACTCAGGATGCGTGTACTGACACAGAGTCAGCTCGTCGTTATCAGTCTGGCAATGAATCGTCTGTGAAAAAAGACTGGCAGAGCCTGTATCTGTGTATTAATCATAGAGCGATCCCACTTTCCATTTGCGAGAAGTCAAAGCTGTCATCAAGATCATCCGTATCATCGTCATCAGGCGAGCCACTGCTAACCATTTGCCAAAACGGGTTGTTATAAAGATACAGTGCGAGCGTCCCTGGCGTAGTATGTTTGGCATCCAGTTTGATAAAACCGTAACTTTCCTCCTCAATCCCCACAACTAGCTGGTAGGCCAGTATGACCAGCTCTGCACAGTTAGCATTTCTGGGGGCAGTATCGGGTCTGCTTCGATACTTTGATAGCCGGGCTCTGGCTCTACTCCCAAACGTAGAGGTTCCCAATGCTGCGCCGTAACCACGATATAATTGCCAGCGAGCGCTTGTGTACCCTACTTCCGGGCTTGTCTGTTCGTTGAATTCGGCGTAATCCTTGTGCTGGCTCGGGAGATAATTGCCACGGGACCATGACATGGCTAGCCTGGCAGCTTTGTCACTTGGGCTGTTATCGCCAATAAAGCGGAAAATGATGAAGGATCTTTTTTCATTTAAATGACTTGAAAACACACCGCACTCTGCTGTTGAGTGAACCATCAACGTTGTTTTTTTTTGGGCGGTAAGTAGGGTATGTCCAATCTTTACCGCATCATTTTTAACTGCCGTTACATGAAACACGATGTCGCCAGCTTTTAGAACGTACGCTGGATCAGTAAACGTAGGCAGAGAGCTGAAGGTGCATGGTATGGTACTCCAAAACGGCATGAGTATGTCTCCAATAGCGCTTGAACGCGTGGGTTAACTATAAACTACAACGTGAAGTGGTCTCCAAAAAACAGACAGGGTGTAATTTCTGATTTATCAAAAGGACGCTGTGAACATGAATAAAAATACAAACTGTACAGCTCAGCATACAAGGCGAACGTCACTCTGATATCCACCACGTGTAGACTTGACAATCCGCACGACAACTAGCCTGTCATCGTCAGACTAGTCTCGGTTTCTACCTGATGGGGGCATTGGTATTTATAATTAACGACTGATTCAATACCACTATTGGCAGTTCAGCTTTTTAATGATTTGTTTGTGTATTTCAATACCATGAGAGCGAATCTCAGTAGATTGATTCATGTTGTTATTAATAAGAGCAATTAATGATGCAGCAATAGACACAGCAACCTCCATAGGGCGTTTTCCCGGAATATCCGGGTGCCCGACCGGACAGTTAAATCGTGTAATGTGTGTTTGGCTATATCCTTGATGCAGAAGGCGGGATTGGAAACGCTTTGCCTTGGCTTTTGAGCCAATACAACCGATATACGAACAGTCCTTAAGCTGAAGCGCCGCTTTTACCAGTTCAAAATCCAGGGCATGGTTGTGGGTCAGGATAAGCACTTGGCTGTTGGCTGGAAGCTGGTCAACAATAGCGACCGGATCCTCTTCGAGCGAAAACTGCACATTGGCAGGCACTGCTTTGGGAACCATTTCAGGACGGTTATCGATCCAGCGCACAGGGCCTGGCAGACCTCCGAGGATTGTCACCAGCGCCTGCGCGACGTGGCCAGCACCGAACAGTGCCAGGTTCAGCCCCGGTTGAATGAAACATTCCAGCAAAACGGTGACACTGCCACCACAACACTGGCCAAGCCGGGCGCCCAGGGGCAGATGTTCTACTCGATTGCCAGCCATGCCTTTGACCAGAAGCGCTCGGGCTTTTTCCGTGATATCCAGCTCCAGGTGGCCACCGCCCAGCGTATCAAACGTTGTGTCTGCGGTGATGACCATCTTGCTGCCCGGGTCTCGCGGTGTGGAGCCGGTGGTGCCGAGTATCGTCGCCAGTACATAAGCGATGCCGGTCTGTTCGCAGTGCTGTACGGCATCAAACCAGCGCTTATCCGTCATGACGACTCGCCCATTGTTCTATATAACGGATCGCATCAAACACCCGTTCCGGCGTTGCCGGCGTGTTCAGCGGTGGGTTGATGCGGTAATGGGCGATGCTGGCTACGGCGTCCCGCAGTGCCAGCCAGACGGACAGGGCAAGCAGCAGGGGCGGTTCCCCCACCGCCTTGGAATGGTAAATCGTCTCTTCTCCATTGGGATGGCCGTATAACCGGATGTTGAAGATTTGTGGGATATCCACTGCAGTAGGCATTTTATAGGTCGCCAGGCTATCCGACAGTATCCGGCCTTTGTCATCCCAACGCAGTTCTTCGGTGGTCAGCCAGCCCATACCCTGAATGAATCCCCCTTCGATTTGGCCAATATCAATGGCGGGGTTCAGCGACGTGCCGACATCGTGCAGGATATCAGTGCGCCGTACCGTGTATTCGCCCGTCAGGGTGTCGATCTCGACCTCACTGCAGGCGGCGCCCTGGGCAAAGTAGAAAAACGGACGCCCCTGTCCTTTCTCGCGGTCGTAGTGAATTTTCGGGGTTTGGTAAAAGCCGGTGGCAGACAGTGAAACCCGGTTCAGGTAGGCCTCTTTGACCACGGTTTCAAACGGAATTCTTACTGCACTGTTTTCCTTGTAAAGCACGACATGGTTATTGGCAAAATGAATGTCATCAGAGGCCACGTCATAATGTTTCGCGGCAAAGTCGACCAGCCGGGCTTTGAGAGTCTGGCAGGCATCCTGCGCCGCTTTACCATTCAGGTCTGCGCCGGATGATGCGGCCGTTGCGGAGGCATTGGGCACCTTGTGGGTATTAGCGGCGCTGATCTGTATACGGTCCAGATCCACCTGGAATTCGGTGGCCACCACCTGGGCCACCTTGGTCATCAGCCCCTGGCCCATTTCTATGCCGCCATGGTTCAGGTGAATACTGCCATCGTTAAACAGGTGGATCAGGGCACCCGCCTGGTTCAGAAACTGGATGGTGAAGGAAACCCCGAACTTGACCGGCGTCAGCGCCAGTCCGCGCTTCCGGTAGCGATGATGGGTGTTGAAACGGCGGATAGCTTGTCGGCGGGCACGGTAATTGGATGTGGCTTCCAGCTCACGGATTAATGCTGGCAGCAGAATATGTTCAACCGTCTGGCCGTAGTGGGTCTTGTCGCCGTCTCTGAACAGGTTGATTTGGCGGATATCCAGAGGATCTCGATCAAGTTTTCGGGCGATATCATCCAGCATGTATTCAACAATGGCGGTGCCCTGCGGTGCGCCGAACCCCCGGAAGGCGGTGTTGGACACCGTATGGGTTTTGCAGCGCAATCCCACAACCTGCACGCTATTCAGGCAGTAGGCATTCTCAACCTGGAACATGGCCCGGTCGATGACAGCATCGGAAAGATCCGGTGAATAGCCGCATTTTCCTGCCAGCCAGAACTGGCACCCCAGCACCTTCCCCTTATCATCAAAGCCGACCCGGTAGCGATTGAGGAAATCGTGTCGCTTGCCGGTCATCACCATATCGTCTCGGCGGGGCAGGCGCAGCTTAACCGGGCGACGCAGTTTGTGGGCCAGCAGGGCAGCCATACAGGCCCAGGCCGCTGATTGGGTCTCCTTACCGCCAAAGCCGCCGCCGATCCTGCGGACTTCGACTTCTACCTGGTTAAAGGGAATATCCAGCAGCCGGGCGACCGTATGCTGGATGGCTCCCGGATGCTGGGAGGAGAGATAAATCCGCATGCCCCGGTCTTCTGTTGGAATGGCATAGCTGATCTGACCTTCCAGGTAAACATGCTCCTGGCCTTTCAGGTACAGCTCGCCGGACAATTGATGGGGAGCGGCAGTGATGGCCTGTTCAGCATCTCCCATCGCCAACGTATGGGAAGGGCGGACAAAGTGTTCCTGCTCTATTGCTTCCGGAATAGTGAGTACTGCAGGTAATGGCGCATAGTCTACGCGAGCGAGCCGGGCGGCCTGGCGGGCGGCTTCCACACTGGTGGCAGCGACCGCGAACAGCGGCTGCCCAACATATTCCACGGTACCGTCAGCGAAAAGAGGGTCACCGGGAAAGACCGGGCCGATGTCCTGCTCACCGGGAATATCGTCCAGGGTCACAACGGCAACAACGCCCGCTGCCGCCTCCACGGGGGAGAGATTCATCGCTGTGATCCGGGCGTGGGCTTCCTGACTTTGCCCCACTGCGGCATACAGGGTATTGGCCAGCTCCGGTATGTCATCGGTGTAGATCGCCTCGCCGGTCACATGCTTTTCCGCACTGTCATGGCGGATGCGCTGGCCGCTGACGCCACGAGCCGGGCGTTGTCGTCGTGTGTCCTGGGCTTCGTCGAACCGGTTCATGGCGATGTCCCCGTGATTTCCAATCCTGCCCTGATCACAAGGTTGGCCGCGACCCTGAGGCGATACGCGGCCGTGGCACGGACATCATCCATGGGTGTGAAGTCCCGGGGAATCCGGGTGGCTGCCTGCTCAAAAGAGGCGAGCATCAGCGGCTGGCCTGTCAGGGCGGCCTCGGTGCGTCGGGCTCGCAGTGGGGTTGCCGCCATGCCGCCGCAGGCAATACGGGCGTTTTGAATGATGGAGTCGTCAATGTCCAAACGCAGAGCCATGAGGACGGTTGAGATATCGTCTTCCCGGCGTTTACTCACCTTGTACACGGTGAACCATTGTTCTGTAGACAGTTTGGGGACAATGATGGTCTGCAGGTATTCACCGGGGCGGAGAGCGGTTTGCCGGTAGCCGGTAAAGAAGGTCTCTATGGCCAGCTCCCGGGTGCCGCCAGCGGAAACCAGCCTGACCTGTGCATCCAGGGCCAGGAAAACAGGTAGCGTATCGCCAATCGGTGAGCCATTGGCCACATTGCCGCCCAGCGTGCCCAGGTTGCGAATCTGACGGGAGCCGATACGGGGCAGGATACGGCCAAAGGCGGGGAAACAGGCGTTTAACCAGGGCTCCGCCTGGCTGTAGGTCACCATGGCACCGAACTGAACGGTGTTGCCGTCATCGGTGATGCGGTACAGGTTGCGGACACGGTGCAGGCAGATGAGGGGATCAGCCGTTTCCATCGACTGGGTGATCGTCAGCCCCAGGTCAGTGCCGCCGGCCCACAGGCAGGCATCGGGATAGTCTGCCAGCAGTGCCTGCAATTGATGTTCCGTTTCAGGAAGAAAAAGTCGATGTTTCCGGTTCTCTGCGGAGTCATCCGAACGGGCGGGTGTTGACCATTGTGTCTGCTTCAGGAGTTGTTTCAGTTGGGTGATCGGGGCCGATTCAGGCGGTGGCGGGTACTGATGCATGGTACGGGCGGCATCCAGAATTGGCCGGTAGCCGGTGCAGCGGCAGAGGTTGCCGGATAACGCGACCAGGATTTCATCGTCATTGGCGGCTTTTCCCTCCTTGCTGTGATAGAGGGCCGCCAGTGAGGCGACAATGCCCGGTGTGCAGAAGCCGCACTGTGAGGCGTGGCAATCCACTATGGCCTGCTGCACCGGGTGTAACTGGTCATCATGACTCAGGCCTTCGACGGTAATCAGACCTTTGCCGTCCAGGCTGGCCAGCAGGGCGATACAGCTGTTGATGGCTTTGTAGTGAAGGGCGCCCTGCTCATCCTGGTCCACCATAATGACGCAGCAGGCGCCACAGTCGCCGGACGCACACCCCTCTTTGGCTGCACACAGCGTCTGGCGTGTACGCAGATAGCGTAATACCGTCATGGAAGGGTCAGCCGATTCTTCCAGCCATTGCCCATTCAGGTGAAAGCGGATCACGTCGTTATCATCCTGCCTGACAGCGCTTGTTCGAGTTTCCGGTACACAAGCATAGTGGCTTCGGCCAACTGTCGCAGAAAAAGGATTACTGCCGATGTAAGGAGTAATGGATAGCACCCATCAGCAAGGATGCTCAAAATGGACAAAGGCCCAGTATCCGGTCATCGACATGTCGGCCAAAGCCAGCCAAACAGGACAGACGAGGTAGGAACGCCTTCTGAAATAAGCCCAGCTAACCCTGTGGCCACGACACGAGCACAGCGATGGAGAGTCAAGCTGGCCCGGCCATTTCTCTCCCTGTGGTCATCACTGAGAGCGCGTATTTTACCGGTCGCTCCGGTACAGAGCCGGAGTGTGCAGGTTGTTGAATCCGTCAGCCCGCCCGGGCAGCCGGGATTTTCGATAGGCGACGATTCCTGGAAACAACAGCATTATGCGCTGAAACTGGATACTGTCTGGCAAGCGCTTCAGGCACAGCCGGAATTTGGCCAATGGCAGGGCATGATTGACGGAGATCCGTCGGGGCGTGATCAGCGTCTTCAGCAGTGTCTGCGACGGGTGGTAGCAGAGCTGAGTGGTGACAGTATCGCCGGGGGAGCGCCGGGAACCACACCCAGAGAACGTTACAAGCGCATGATTACGGCTTTTCGCAGCGCTGATGCGATACTGCTCAAAGGTAAGCACAATAGCCCGTTGCGACAGAATAGCAGAGCGTTTCTCCATGGTATCTCACGAGCCTTGTTTACCACCGAAATAAAAAGCCCTTTTCATTCAGATTTGGTGCAGGCCATCAGGCAGAAGGCGGCGTCTGGCTTGAGGGAAGGTTTGCCTGCTCCGTTGACCAGCAATCGGGGGCGTGACCTTGCGGCACGGCTGGCACATACCCAGCAGCTGATTTCTGGCCAGCGTTCCGCGTTGGAAAATCCAGCAAGCAAAAGCGACCACCTGGGCAATGTGATGGGTAGTCTGATGGCGGGTGAAGCCGGGATTCATTATGACCCCTATCGGCAGGGCAATATACCGGATATTTTGTTCAAGCCTCGTATACATGGGAAAGCCGTTGCCTGCATCCGCATGGGTACGCCGACCCGGCAGGACGTCCCATTTAATGCCTCTGTAACGCCGGAATTCCGGTGCTTCCTGGAAAGCCGGGGAAAGCACGACCATCACCTGTATATCAATCGCCAGCGGCGTACCGGCATTGAAGGCGACAGAAGCCATGCCCTGGAGAAACTTCAGGCGCATATCGGGCTACAAGGTAAAATCACGGTAGTCACATTACCGGCGGACGGTGATTTCTATAACCAGCGACAGGCGTTTTCCAAAGACTGTGAACTGCAGGCATTACAGGCGCAGATGGCCGGTCTCATGGCGGATAATCAGCAAGGCTTTTTCTTTCCAGCGGGGTTACGACAACGGATATCGGACACAGGGGAAGATTTCAGCGCATTCCTGTCACGTTGTCTGAAGGCATCAGCGGAGGAACTCGGTATCAGTCAGGATGCGGTGCTCGGGAGAAAACAACGTCAGGCTTTCATCTTTCATTTCCTGAACAAAACTCTGGTGGAAGCGCTTATTCAGACCGTGGATGCCACCACGTACAACCATACCTGCAAGGATGACATTGACCGTGGGGGCGTGGCCAATGCCTACCTGTTTGCCGTGAAAAACCGGCCGCATGATTCCGCAACGGCTGAAGAGCAGGAAGCATTTGCCAGGGAGATGGAAGCCAAAACCAATGCGGCGGCTGTTGAAGTGAAGAAGCGTGAAGTCATAGAGCATCGGCATGAAGACCTGCGCAATGCGCTGGAAACGCTGGATTACTGGAATAAGCCGCCAAGCGGAGGGCGCATGAAGTTGCCTGGGCGAGGTATAGGCGCTAGATAATCGTCGTTTGCAATTGCTGGATAAAGTCTGTTTTGGCGATAACTGTCGGAATCGATAAACGGCCTTGTCGTTTGATAAAGACTATTGGTTTTAGCCTCTGGTTGCTGTCACCGGTGTCCCCCGACCGGTGCAATGAGAAGGCAGGGAAAAGCTGTGATGGATTATCCTCGTCAGGACAATTTGGTCAGCACAAGATCCAGCTTCTCTTTAACTTCTGACATATCAGATTTCAGTTCTGTCACATCGTGCTTCAATTCATGAACATCTGTCTTCAAGACCAAAGCATCGGACTGGAGTTTGCTTATATCGATTTGGATCTCCTTGTGATTATCCTTCAAGAACATAATGTCGGACTGGATATTGAAGATATCGTTTTTTATCGCCTTGGTATTTGATTCTGTGGCGTTGAGTTGCCTGTCTACCGATCCAAAACGGTTGCTGATGGTTTCAAAGCGAGTGTCGTGGGCTTTTTGTTTTGAATAAATTTCATTGAGCAGGCGTCGCTGCCCCTGGAGCAGTGTATTCAATGGTTCTGCCTCCGCCTGGTGGAAATCCTCCAGCCGTTTCAGGCGGCGGGGATGTGTTTTTAACTCTTCCATCAGCTCGCATGTATCAGTCATTGTATAAAGTCCTGTTTATTTCATTGGTTGAATGCGTATAAGGAATATAGGGCTGGGGAATGGCTGTGTCCGTTTACATGTCAAGTGTCGCTCTTCGATGATACGCTTGCTTTGTTCGGCAGGACTGCCTGCTGGATGACTTTCATCTGACTGGACAGGGTTGCGACCGTTTTTGTCAGAGTTTCGATGGTTGATGTCAGGTTGTCTGAACGATCAGCTACATCGTATTTCAGGGTAAGCAGGCTGGTTTTGAGTTCCTGTAGTGACAGTTTGAACAGAGTTGCATCTGCCAACGCTTCGATGCCTTCTGAGCGGTGTTGGAGCATAGTATTCTTCAGTTCTGCCAGATCGGATCGAAGGGTGAGTAAACCGGAATCACAGGTTTTCTGACCCAGTAACAGTTTTGCAAAATGTTCATCATTGCTGTTGGACTGGTTGGTGACATGGTCGCCTGCGTGTTTCTCTTTTTCAGATATCTGAGGTATCTCACTCAGCTTTTCAACAATGGCATCTGCCAAGGCGGCTGTTGTACCGTTTGTTGATGTCATGGAGTGCCTCCCGTACGTATTTATTCGCGGGAGAGCGAGTATAGGTGTGTTTCAGTGGGATGCATTCAAAGATGCGTGCTTGACGACCAGATGCTATGTGAGGTGGATAAGCGGCGATGTTTATACACAGGTAGCATGATGGAGGCAGCCTTTACCTTATGAGAGTCTGGTAGATGTTCGTCTTTTAGAAGACAGATGTCTTTTTGTACCTATATAATCAAAGATAATTACCAATAAAAATATACCTGATAAAAAAATCTAATAGACGGATTAATAACAAACGAAACGGATGCGTTAGGGGGAACATTGTCGCGTTTTTACGAGGTGGAACCGTCACTGGAAAACTACTGGCGGGCGATCATCCTGTTTGGCAAGAATTCATCATCCTATAAGTTTGCCTTGGCAAAGGCTCTTTATGAGTTCAGAGACTCAGCCAGTGATCTTATCACTCTGGATGCTCTGGCTGAGCCGTTTTCCCGGCATGTTTGCACACATATCCATCAGTCATCCAAGCAGTCGACCAGGGAAAATCCCGGTAGATTTTTAGATGCATGTGCTGATTTCAATAATGGTGTTATCCCACAGGAACAGCTCCTAGATCAGACGGTAAGGCTGGGGTTCGAAAACGTTATTGACGCATTCCATAATGTGGCCAGAAAAACACTGGATACTCGTTTTTTCGAGGATGAGAGAAAAGGGGCTGTTAAAGCAATTCGGCTAACGGATCATTTTTTCAGGTTGGCTGAACAGGTTGTCTTTGCTGACATTCAGTATGAAACAGAGGCCAGGTGGCGACTGGTGGAAACCGCCTGGCAGTCGAATATTTCAAAGAACCTGCTTGCTGTTCAGCATGATCATGACGCAGGTAGTCTGTTTGTTCGGATGAATGACCGTAGAATTGACATTACCAGCTGTCGTGACAGCCTGAACGGTTACCAGAAAGGGCGATGCTTCTACTGCTATGACACGATTTCCATAGACAGCAGTGCAGATAATCTGGCCGATGTTGATCATTTTTTTCCATGGTGTATCCGTCATGATCTGCCAGCTATCAACGGGATATGGAACCTGGTACTCGCCTGCACGGATTGCAACCGGGGAGAGGGTGGCAAATTTGAGCGGGTTCCGGCGTTATCTCTGCTGGAAAGACTGCATGCCCGAAATGAGTATTTCATTAACAGCCATTTGCCCATTCGTGAAACCCTGATAAAACAGACAGGCAAGACGGAGCTGCAACGACAGCAGTTTCTTCAGAGCTGTTATGGTGTGGCAAAAACACAGATTATCCACACATGGCGACCGAAGCCAAAAGGTGGTTCAACATTATAACGGGCGGCAGATGACTTCGATTAAGTACTATGACCAGCACTGCGAGGCTTTTGTTGAAAATACGAGAGCGGTTGATATGGATGCTTTGTATCAGCGCTTTTTGCCGAAACTAAAGGCCGGTGCACATATTCTGGATGCAGGCTGCGGTTCTGGTAGAGATGCCCGTCACTTTGCCAGCCTTGGCTTCCAGGTCACAGCCATTGATGGTTCTGCGGCAATGGCGAGATGTGCATCAGAATATATCGGGCACCCGGTACGACATCTGCAGTTTGAAGCGCTGGATTACAACGCTGTTTTTGATGGCATCTGGGCTTGTGCCTCCTTGTTGCATATTCCACAGACCGAATTGCCGACAGTCATGAACAGAATGTCGGATGCATTGAAAAACGGGGGTTTCTGGTACCTTTCTTTCAAGTATGGCGAAGGAATGGTGACCAGAAATGGCAGAACATTTACCAATATGACGGAGCACGCTCTCCAGTCACTGGTTGCTAATCTTTCCGGTATAGATGTGCTGCAAACGTGGCAAACCACGGATAACAGGCCCTCACGTAAAGATGAATACTGGCTCAATGCACTGTTGATAAAACATCCTGTTTGAATAATGCCTGATGGGGGCAGGTAAACGACACGATGAATTATGTAGTTATTTGCTATTGCGATCTCAGGTCAGTAGGCTGACGGAGCCATCGAGAAACATTGGCTTGAACAAACATATTAAAAAAACGCACAGAGGTGGTCGTTGATGAAGTGTCTCCCCACAGGAACGGTTTTATGCCTGACGGCAACACTGCTTGCACCATCGGCAGCGATGGCGGGCAACTGGCTGGAGTCCGGACTGGAAGCAGTCACCGCCGTTACGTCTAGTACTGAAACGGTCAGCGAATCCACGGCTCAGAAGCCTGTCACACAGGAACTGGTCAACCTGGCGATGCAGCAATTAAAGCTGACTCAGCCGCAGGCGGAGAACAGCCTGGGCGGATTGTTCCAGCTGGCGAAAGAGAACCTGAGCACCAGTGAGTATTCCCAGGTGTCTGATGCCGTGCCGGGCATTGATGCACTGGTGGCGCTGGCGCCGACACTGCACCAGGATGACAGCCTCCTGGGTGGCCTGCTGGCACAGGCCGGCGATGCGGGCAAGGCCTTGCAGGGCGCTAATTATATGAAGACCATTCTGGATGAGTACGGTGTTCCGCTGGAGCAGCTGATGCCACTGGTCGAACTGGCCTCCGGTTACCTGAAGCAGAATGGTGGCGCTGACGTTTCCAGCCTGTTCACCCAGGCGTTGTCCATTTAATGCTGTTATGGCTCCCGCTGAAGTATCCGGCGGGAGCCTACTATTGATAGATAAGACGCTGTTCAACGGTCAGAATGAAACGCGTAGGCTTGTTTTTCATTGAATGATTTCAGTTGGAATCACTTTCTTGATCGCGTATCACTTCTAAAAAAATCTGATTTATGAAATAAATTATGCTGTTTTTCCTGCTGTCTATACTTCCCTCGCGCTAAATAACCAGTCATATAAATACAGGGGTATGGGCATGTCGTTTGAAACTGATGTGCAAGATCAGTTTCTGAATTTAAATAACCGTGTCTACAGGTTTGAAGTTATGCATGAAGGTGAAGCCGAACCACTGAATACGTTGTTGCAGGAACAACGGGCGTTTCTTAACCAAATCCATGCAGACAATAAACTGATCGAGGCGGATCAGCAGCGAATACGGGAAGAACAGCGGTTGTTGCGTGAAGGTCAGGAGCGTCTGGTGGAAGGCCAGAGTGCACTGGGAACGCAGTCGGGGCGTTGGTCGGCAACTATCCGATTATCCGATGTGCCCAATGATATTGACCTGCCGGTCGTCCGGTATTTCGCTGAACGACAATACGCTCAGGTGTTTGGTGCAAACATGGGCAAAGCGCGCCAGCAATGGCCGCAGCTGTGGGACCACCAATAGCACCGGCACCTGACCATGGCTTTCCATTTGCTGTTCAACGGTGGGGAGCTTTTGTTGCAGTTGGGCGGTGAGGCTGGGTTCCAGCGGAATCGCGTCAGGGCTGAAACCGCCATTCTGGCTGGCCTGACGCCAGCCTTCCAGTAACAGTTTTTCCAATGCCGGTGACAGGGTGGTGACGGGCAAAACGTTATCCATACCGGCCAGGCTGTTGAGTATCATTCGGCGCAGGGCAACCCGAACCTCCTGGGCCATCACCAGCGGACTGCGGTCCTTGCTGCCCGTATCCGTCAGTGTGGCGGCAATGGTACGCATATCCGTTAATGGCACCTGCTCAATCAGAAGCGTCTGGCAGATACGCATGAGTTGTCCCAGGCTCAGTTTGTCAGGAATCAGCTCATCCGCCAGCCGGGGGGAGAGCTGGCGTAACTGTTCCAGCCAGTCCTGGGCTTCATCGTAACCAAACAGTTCATGGGCATGGTCTTCCATAATCTGTCCGAGGTGGGTGGCGATGATGGTGGGGCCATCTACCACGGTATACCCCTGTCGTACGGCATCTTCTTCCTGTTCCCGGGTAATCCATACGGCATCAAGGCCATAGCAGGGGTCATGGTCGGCGGTGCCTGCCAGTTCTCCGCTGGATTCCCGGGTGGTGATAGCCAGCAAATGGTCGGGGATGACCCGGCCGGTGGCGAACTGTACCCCGTGCAGGGTGATGACATAATGGTCCGGATCCAGGTCCAGGTTATCCCGGATGTGGACGCTGGGTATCAGGAACCCCAGTTTCTGTGACAGGTTTTTGCGCACACCGCGGATGCTGCTGGTCAGTTCACTGGAACGGCTGCTGTCCACCAGTGGTATCAGACGGTAACCGATTTCCAGGCCAAGGGCGTCGGCCGGATGGAGTTCCCGCCAGTCCAGTGGCGGTTCTGAGGGCTCGGGCGCTGCGCCGTGGGCATCCGGAGCACCGGTTTTCTGTTCGGTTTTTGCACGACGCAGTGATTTCAACCCGGGCAGGGCAACCAGTAAGCCAAGCCCTGCGAAGGCCAGGTGCGGCATACCCGGCACCAGTCCCATAATGATCAGGATGCCGGCACAGACCAGGAATGCCCGTGGTGAACTGAGTAATTCGCTACGGATCCGTGCCGGCATATTGCCGCTGCCAGACACCCGGGTCACCATGATAGCGGCAGTGGTCGACAACAGCAGCGACGGCACCTGGGCCACCAAACCATCGCCGATGGTTAACAGCCCATAGGTATGAAACGCGGTGGCCAGTGGCAGGTCATACTGGAACAGGCCAATCGCAATGCCGCCGATGATATTGATCGCCAGGATCAACAGGCTGGCGACGGCATCGCCCCTGACAAACTTGCTGGCGCCGTCCATCGCCCCGTAAAAGTCGGCTTCACGACTGACCGCTTCCCGTCGTTCACCGGCTTCCTGTTGATTGAGAATGCCGGCATTCAGATCCGCGTCAATGGCCATCTGTTTGCCGGGCATGGCGTCCAGGGTGAAGCGGGCAGTGACTTCCGAAATCCGGGTGCACCCTTTGGTGATGACCACGAAATTGACAATCACCAGGATGGTGAAGATCACAAACCCCACCACGTAGTTGCCGGCGATCACCACCGTGCCAAAGGCTTCGATCACACGACCGGCGGCGTCTGTGCCGGTATGTCCCTGCAACAGCACGACCCGGGTGGAGGCGACATTCAGGGCCAACCGCAGGAGGGTGGCAATCAATAACAGGCTGGGAAATACCGAAAAGTTCAGGGGGTGGTCAATCTGGATCGCCAGCAGCAGCATTAACAGCGAAAACGCAATATTGAAGGTGAACAGGGTGTCCAGCAGAAACGGCGGAATCCGCAGGATGACCATGGCCAGTGTCAGCAGCAACAGGGCTGGGGTGGCCAGGTAGCCGAAGCGGTGCTGGTCTGTCGTATCACCCGGGTACATGGCTGTTGGCTGTCGTCTGTTGGTGGCGGTAGTGTTCCGGAAGGTCAATGACCGGCAGTTCGGGGTGGTCTTCCCGTTCACCGGTTCGGTAGCGTTTCAGCTGGTAAACATAAGCCAGTATCTTGGCTACCGCCAGATAGAGGTCGGCAGGAATCGCTTCGCCGGGTTTGACGGTGTAATACAGGGCGCGGGCCAGCACGGGGTAGAGCACCACGGTCCGGTGATGGTGTCGGGCGACGGAGATAATGGTTTTGGCCAGTTCATCCACGCCGCTGGCCAGTACGACCGGTGCCCGGGATTCGGACTCCCGGTAGCGTATGGCAACGGCATAGTGCACCGGGTTGGTAATCACCAAGTCTGCCTTGGGTACCTCGGCCATCATACGACGGGTGGCGATTTCCCGCTGCATTCGCCGGATATGACGACGAACCTCCGGCTTACCTTCTTCTTCCTTGTGGGTGTCCCGTGCCTGTTGATGGGTCTGCATCAGCTGCTTGCGGTGATGGTACCATTGAAAAGGCATATCAATCAGGCCGGTGAACAGTAATGCTATCGCAAACATCAGCAGGGCATGGCCAAGGAGTGTGAAGCCCTGTGGCAGGGCGGTCCACACATCGTTGCCACTGAGTGACTGCAGGGAGGCTGAACAATAGCGAATGAACAGCCACAGACAGCTCAGCAGCAGCCCGGTCTTCAGCAGGGCTTTCACCAGTTCCATCAGGGACTTGCTGGATAAAAAACGACGCAATCCCTTGATGGGATTCATGCGCTGCCATTTCGGGCGAAGCAGCTTGCCACTGAAGATGACACCGCCCATCAGCCAGGCGCCCATTGTGGCAGACAGCAGTACGATCAGCGTCAGGGTGACCAGCAGGGAGAGCAGGAGGGTGTTTGCGCTACTCATCAAGGCCAGCATGTGTCCCGGGTCGGTGGCCTCCGTCCATTGAAACTGCAGGCACTGCTGGCTGAACTGCAGCAAGGGTTCACTGAACCAGTGGGACAGCGAGGTAAACAGAAGGCTGAGCACCAGGACGACGACCGCGGCGGTCATGTCCTTGGATCGGGGAACCTGGCCTTCCTCGCGGGCCTGTTTCAGACGACGCTCACCGGGTTCTTCGGTCTTCTCCTGTGCGTCGTCTTCGTTCTCGTCAGCCATGGGTATTTTATCCTGTCAGTTGTCGCATCATGATCAGTGCCTCTGTCGTATACCGACTGACAGCATCGGCAAACCGGTGACTGGTGATCAGCAGGATAATCAGGCCAGCCAGTAAGGTGGCGGGAAAACCAATGCTCATCATGTTCAGCTGGGGCGCCGCCCGGGTCAGAAATCCCAGGGCCAGGCTGACGATCAGCAGGCTGAAAATGGCCGGCAGTGCCAGCAGCAGGCCGGCAGAAAACAGCCAGGCCGCCTGTTTGACCAGTGTTGGCAGCAATGATTGCAATGGGGTGAATGAGCCAGCCGGGAGGGTCTGGTAACTTTCCAGCAGAATGCTGAAGACGACACCGTGACCATTCATGGCGATGAACAGGGTGAGCGCGCCGAACTGGTAGAAATGGCTCAGTGCCGGCACGCTGATACCGCCAACCGGATCATTCAGTTGGGCCATGCCCAACCCCATCTGCATGGCCACCAGGTTTCCCGCCAGGGCAAACAGCGAAAGGTAGAGGGCGGGGATAAAACCCAGCACCAAGCCGGTCAACAGCTCCCCGGCGGTGATAAACACGGCATCCGCAGAGAATGCGGTAATACCGGGCTGTGGCAGGGTAATCGTGGGAAAGATGGGCAGCACCAGTGCAATGGCAATGACCAGTCGCAGGGTTGCAGGTACCAGGTCGCCGGTGAGCGGCATGATCATCAGGGCGCTGCCGAGTCGGGTGACGCCCCAGATACCCCGGCACAGCCATTCATCCATTTGGGTAAGGGACAGGGTGAAATCAGCCATCAGATCAATGGGTCATCATTCATCATGCAACAACCTGGGTAATCTGGCTGGCGACCATCAGGAAAAAATCATTCAGTTCGCGGATCAGCCAGTGGGCCATGAATGCCATCACCAGCAGCGTCACAATCAGGCGGGGCAGTACGGTCAGGCTCTGCTCGTTGACCTGGGTCGCGGCCTGGATGACGCTGATCATCAGGCTGATCAGCAGGCCTGGCACAATCAGCAGCGCCACCACCCGAACGACGACGATCAGGGCATTGCGAAGCAGGTCAGCAGCGAGATCAGGTGTCATACGTCACGTTTCCGGTATCAGGGTCAGGTGGCAACACTGCCGGCGAGGCTGCTCACGGTCAGGTTCCAGCCGTCAACCAGCACAAAGACCATTAACTTCAAGGGCAGGGAGATGACCAGGGGGGACAGCATGATCATTCCCAGGGCCATCAGGATGCTGGAGACGATCAGGTCAATCACGAGAAAGGGCAGAAACAGCAGAAAACCGATCTGGAAAGCGGTTTTCAGTTCACTGGTCAGGAACGCGGGAATCAAGGTGGTCAGGGGGATGTCGTCCGGTGTGGCGTTCACGTCAGCACCGCTCAGGACGATAAACTGTTCCAGATCGGTGGCCCGGGTATTGATCTGCATGAAACGGTGAATGGGGTCTCGTGCCGTGGCCACGGCTTCCTGAAACGTCAGCTGTTCATTCATCCATGGCTCAATAGCTTTTGCCCAGATGGTGTCGAAGACCGGGCGCATGACAAACAGGGTCAGGAACAGGGCAATGCCGATCAGCACCCGGTTAGGCGGTGTCTGCTGCAGTCCCAGGGCCTGGCGTAAAATCGCCAGCACAATGATGAAGCGGGTAAAGCTGGTCATGCAGAGCAGTGCCGTGGGTAACAGGGTCAATGCTGTCAGGATCAGCAGTATCTGCAGGTTCACGGTGTAGTCACGGGTGATGTCGCCGTCCGTCACAGAGATCAACGGCAGAGTAGGCGCTGCATGAACCGATCCCGCCAGGAACAGGGCACTGACCAGTATGGCGCACAGGGACGGAATATACGGCAGTGACTTCATGATGATGGCCCGGTGCTGACCGTTTTGTTGAGGCGGGCAGAGGGGCTGACGATATCCAGCAACCGTATACCGTAGCGTTCATTGACCAGCACCACTTCGGCGCGGGCAATCAGGATGCCATTGGCTTTGACATCCAGCGGCTCCTCCTCACTGCGGTCCAGACTGATCACATCCCCGGGTTTCATGGCCATCAATTCCCCGATCGTGATACGACGGCCGCCGACTTCCAGGGTCAGGTGCACCGGTATGTTTTTGACCAGGTCGATATCACCGGCATCAGTAGCAATCGCTGCAGCTGTTGCGGCGGAAGAAGAGGCACCGGTTGATTTCGGTTCTGAGAGGGAGGGCTCGTCTTCCTCGGCCGCTAGCGGCCGTTCACGGGCCTGCACCGTGGATGACGGTTCAGGCTGTATGGGGCCGATAAAATCCAGTGAAAGATCATCTTCGAGAGTGTCGTCCGTCAGTGGGGCCCCGGCCTGCCTGGTGTCGTCATCGTGTTCTATCAGAACGTCATCGGTTGTCTTTGCCTGTTCTATGGGGGCTTCAGTCTGTTGTGTGTCTTCCTCTTCAGCGGTAGCGATATCGGTTTCCCCGGTGTCGTGCATGTCACAAGCTCCTGCAGGCAGTCAGGTTGTTAACGTTGAGAGCTGTCAGGAGGCGCTGAGGCTGTTCAGAAACGCCAGTGCAAGGTGGCCACTGCCAATCCCCACGCGTGCAGTAAACACCGGTTGGTCCGCGGCATTCACGACAACCGTTTCCTGGAGAGGCAGAGGAACAATGTCGCCTTTCTTGAAGCCCATGATCTTTTGCAGGGGCAGGGTTTGCTCAGCAAGAATGGCTCTTAGTTCCACCGGTGTCTGCGACAGCGCTGTCGTCAGGCGCCGTTGCCAGTGATGGCGTGCGGCCGGGTGACGGTTCTTTCCCGGTGCAAGGTGTTCTAGCAGGGGCATGGGCATGTTGATCTCGAATGTCCCCGTAGTCTCTTCTGTCAGCTTCAGCAGGTAGCGCGACCGCATAAACCGCTCCTCTGGTGGCGCTTCATCGGTAGTCATTGTGTCCTGCAGGTTGAGATTCATCGAAGGTAGCGGATGCCAGATTCCCTGCCAGCGGGTCAGCAGGCATTGGGCGATGGCCTCGAACAGGTAGCGCTCAGCCCGGGTGGGCGGCGTGGATACGGGATCAGCTGTTGAAGCCTGGGGAATGTCGCCACGGCCGCCAAAAAAACGCTCGAACAACGACGATAACAATTCCGGCGCCAGTGAGAGATAACCGATGTCATCCTGTTTGTGGCCATCATCGGTGGTGATGGAGATGGAAAATTGCTTGATCATTGCAGGAGCGGCAACGGGTTCTTCGAACCGGGCAATGTTCGCACCCAGGTATTCCAGCTGGGTGCCTGAGAGTTCCAGTTCCTGTGACAACTGCTTCGGGAGAAGACGAAGGAACGGTGCCACCAGCTGGTCCTGCAGGTTGAGCAGATAGGCAGCCTGAAAGCGGGGATGGGCCAGGCTGCAGGGGCTGATGGTGGTTTCGCTGTACGGGGTGTTGTCATCCCGGGTGTGAGATGTTGGGTCGTTATTGCAAATGTCCACGGGAAGTCAGCAACCATTCATACTGCGTTGGTCAGCTAATCATAATCTAAAATTTCCGACGTGCAGGCTCAATTGCAGTTTAAGGTCACAATGTCGCTTATAACGTTTTATCCCGTTTTTTGGAGACTCTTCCGGCGGTTGGCCGCTGTCCTTTTATCCTGTCTCTTGTTGAAGCCCGGGGTGTTTGCCATGGAGCAGACGGTCGCACTGGATGAAGCCGAGTGGACAGTCACGACGCAGCGTTTTTTCAGTTGTCGTCTCATGCTCAATACGGCCAGCCTGGGAGCGGTGTCGCTGTGTGCGGATGCGGGCGCGGTTCGGGAGCTGACGCTGGACCTGCTGGGGTATGCACCGTTCCAGGGCGGAGGACTGGTCACTAGCGTAGATGCGCCCTGGCAGCACAGTGGACGACAGGAATTGTTATCCGACATTTATCGTGCAACCGACCACGGTGTGGCGTTTGACCTTGGTAGCCTCCTGCCCGAATTACTCGACAACCTGGTCGATGGCATGTGGCTGAACGTTGAAATGACGGATCCGAGGCAACCGGTACTGCTAAACCTTTCAACCACCGGTATCCGTGATGTCCTGCCTGAATTCAAACGATGCCTGGGCGACCTGCTGCCGGTAAATTTTGCGCAGATTCGAAGGACACAGCTATTTTATGACTCAGGCAAATGGCAACTGACGTCCGGGCAGATGAAACAGTTACGGGACATCGCACGCTATATTCGGGCCGACAAGAAGGTGAAGGCATTGACGATTGACGGCCATACCGATGCGACGGGGGACAGGCTCCTGAATTTGCGTCTTTCGCGCCAACGGGCCGAGGCGGTCCGGGATTATCTCATTGACGAAGGCGTGCCTGCCGCGATGGTGGCTCACCTGCGTTTCCATGGGCAACGGTATCCGGCCGCCAGTAATGCCACCAAAACAGGGCGCCATGACAATCGCCGGGTCATGGTGGCTCTGCAACGTCAGGAGACCTTGCCTGACCAGGCATCAAACCAGGGTGTTATGAAAGGAACAAATGATGGCTGATGTCGTACAGCCTGTGTTTATTGCGCTGGACTTACCGCTGGCAGCTCATCAGGCAGACTCCCGGGCGATGACCTCCCTCTCTGACACCAATGACGCGGTCGCTACAGGGATGGATTTTTCCCGGCTGCTCAAGGCGGAGCTGGATCAGGTCAATGCGTTGCAGCAAACGGCATCCGATCGCATGAACCGGGTGGAATCGGGACAGGAAGAGGACCTGGTGGGTACGGTGCTGTCAGTACAGAAGGCCAGCTTGTCCTTCCAACTGTTACTGCAGGTGCGCAATCGGCTGGTAGAAGGGTATCACGAAGTGTTTAACCTGCAATTGTAGTGGCCATCGAAACCATGGCTGAGACGCACACAACAGGACAGGCCGGCCGTCGGATACGTGACGCATGGCATTCACTCCAACAACAGCTTTCACTGTTTCGTCGCCCTGAAAACCGGCGCCTGACCGTAGGATTGTTGTTTGGTGCCACATTCCTGGCAGTGGTTACCGTGACCTGGCTCTGGTGGCAGGATCGTGATTATCGTCCCCTCTATGGACGACAAGAGCAGTATGATGCCGGCGCCGTCATAGACCAGCTCGACAAAGCAGGGATTGCCTATCGCGTACACCCTGATACCGGTCAGGTGATGGTGCGATCCGCCGAGTTGCCGGAAGCACGTATGGCGCTGGCGGCCGGTGGCATTACTCCCTCCCTTCCGGAGGGGCGTGCCCTGTTAACGGAATCTCCCCCTCTGGGCATCAGCCACTTCATGGAGAGACAGCGTTACATCGCCGCTATTGAGGGGGAGCTGGCTCGAACCATCATGACACTGCAGCCGGTACGCAGCGCCCGGGTGCACCTGGCGATGCCGGAGCAGACCGTGTTTCTGCGTCAGTCGCCAGAACCCCGGGCATCCGTGGTGCTGGAGCTCAGTGCCGGTGCCCGGCTGACCCCGCTGCAGATTGAAGGGGTTGTTAACCTGGTCGCAGGTAGTATTGCGAACCTGGACAGAAATAATATCAGTGTCGTGGATCAGCTGGGTGCACCGATCAGTGACGAGCTGGATGAGACAACGTTGTTGAGTGAGGCGCGGCGCCAGTTGCAGTTCCAGTCTGAGATAGAGCGTCGGCTGGAGTCCCGGGTGCTGAGTCTTCTGGCCCCGTTGGTGGGGAGTGGTAATGTGCGTGTGCAGGTCTCTGCCGAACTGGACATGACATCGGGAGAACAGACCCGTGAGGTTTACAGCCCTGATAACGAAGCGGTGCGCAGCGAATCCATGCAGCAGTTGGTATCGGGGAATGAGCTGCCCACCGGAACGCCCGGTGCGCTTGAAAATGTGCAGGACACGACAGGAAAAGCGTCTGTCCAGGAAAAACAGTATGTGCGGAATTATGAAGTAGATCGTACGGTCAGCCGTGAACAGCGCCTGCCAGGAGAACTCCGGCGATTGACGGTGGCGGTATTGCTGAATACACGGCAAGTGGTGCAAAACACGGAAAAAACGCAAACGTCGAAACCCTGGAACGACGAGGAGCTTGGACGGATGACGGTGCTTGTCAAACAGGCCGTGGGGTATACAGCTGGTCGTGGCGATCAGGTCAGTGTCGAGTCATTGCCGTTTGTCATAGAGGCGCAGAATGACCTGGAGAGGGCGACTTGGTGGCAACAGCCAGCCATGATTACGTGGGGCGGGCGTGTCCTGCTGGCACTGATCATTGTGTTGTTACTGCTGGTCGGTCTTCGTCCACTGGTTCGCCGTTGGCTTCAGGTCAGACATCCTCCCGCAAAGGTGACGGCGCCGCCTGGATCGGACAGGGAGGCCTCCGTGGACGACCTGTCTGGCCTGGGTGAGTCTTCAGCAGCCACAGAGCCGCCCTACGATGACGTCGGCTTTCAGCACCGGGTGGATGCCCTGAAGCAACTTGCGCGGCAGGAACCCGGTAAGGTCGCCCATGTCTTACGGCAGTGGTTGTCTGAGAAACAGGCCTCCTGATGGTCAGTCCAGGCATTACACGACCCGACAGCCAGCGGGAACCCCTGGGGCCGATGGAACGACGAACCCCCAGCGACGCAGCGGCCATCATGTTACTGCTGGGTGAAGAGGATGCTTCTGCTGTGCTCAAGCAGATGACGCCCTCAGAAATTCGTGTGCTCAGTGAGAAAGTGTCAGCGTTGAAAACCTTGCAATCCCGTGACCTGATCCGGCTGTTGGACGATTTTGTTCAGGCCGTCAGCCATGCCGGGGTGCTGGCGGGGAATTACCAGACGCAATTGAAAAAGACGCTGCAACGTGCCCTGGGGCGCGAGCAGGCCCGATGCCTGCTACGGCCGCTGTATGATGAACAGCAGCAGAATGTGCTGGAAGGACTCCAGTATGCGCGGCCGGATGTGCTGGCCGGCATGCTTCGTTGCGAGTCACTCCAGTTTCAGGCGGCGGTGCTCGCTTGTTTACCGGCAGAGCAGGGCGCACAGGTCATGGGATTACTGCCTGAGGAAACCCATCAGGCGCTATTGATCAGGATTGCCGGGCTGGAAAGTCTGTCTCGGGCCTGTTTGCAGAGTATTGCGGCATTGTTGCAGCAATACCTGGATGAGACCGGTATGGACCGGGAGTTGCCGTTGCGTGGTGTCCAACAGGTGGCAGACATCATGAACCTGCTCAGTCGGGAGAGTGGCAGGGACATTCTGTCGGGTATCCGGGGCGTAGATGAAACACTGGCCGAAACCATTGAACGCCGGATGCTCCTCTTTGAACATCTGTTACACCTGTCACGGGAAGACCTGCAGAAACTGCTGGGGGATGTCGATCAGAGAACATTGGCGCAGGCATTGAAGGGGGCGGATGAAAACCTCAAAGAGGCGATTTATTCAGGGCTTCCCAAGCGGGCTGTGCAATATCTTGAAGATGAAATGCAGGGGCTTGGCAGAATTCGCCAGGGGGTGGTGGACAACGCCCGGCGTGAGATCCTGAAACGGGCTGAATCCCTGATCAATGACGGTGAAATTACCCTGTCGTTTACCGATGAGAAAATGGTCGAATAAGTCGTGAGTGCCTCACAATGCGACGCCTCTCTCGGTTTTACCCTTTTGTTCCGGCGTTGCTGCCTATACTCCTTACTACTTTCCTATAGCCGTACAGAATGGAACCATGCAGTGTAATCAGGCTGTCGTACGTTTTCGGTTTCCGGAGATTCTGCCTGCCCCGTCACCGGTAGAAACCACTGAGGCACAGAGCCCATCAGCGCATGATATTGCCTGGCAGGCGCGGCGTTTGCTGCGCCGGGCGCGTGAGCATGGATACCGTGAAGGTTTTCGCCAGGGGCAGGAAGATGGGTTCAAATCCGGTTATGACGATGGCCTGGGGCAGGGGCAAAAGGAAGGTCGGCAGCATGGCTATGCCCAGGGGCTTGAGCAAGGGCATCGTGAAAGTCAGGAGAAAGTGAACCCGTTGCACACAGCTCTGACGTCAGCCTGGGACGAGGTGAATACATGGCGCGAGGCCTGCGCACGGGAACTGGATGAACAGCTGGTGTCAGTGATCAGCCTGATTTGCCGGCAGGTGATTCAGCTCGAGCTGAATATTCGGCCTGATGGTGTCAGGGAATTACTGGATGATGCGTTGGGCCTGTTGCCCCAGACGGATTCCGCCGCCATACGTCTGAACCCGGAAGACAGGGTTTACCTTGAAATGTTGAATCTCGCGTTACCCGACCAGTGGCAGGTGATTGATGATGATGCCATCACCGCCGGTGGCTGCATCCTGTCAACCCCTGGCGGCAGGGTGGATGCCCAGGTTGAAACCCGACTCGCGGCGTGTATTGCAGAATTGCGCAAAAGTCTCGGTCTGCCGGACGCCAATGGTAATGGCGAATGACACACTGGGATAATACGCGGCGAGGCTTGCAGCAGACCTGCAGTAACCTCCCACGCCTGTCGACGATTACCGTTTCGGGCCGGTTAACCCGTCTGCGTGGCATGTTGCTGGAGGCCGAAGGCTGCCAGATTAATACCGGCCAGCGCTGCCTGGTCAGGAACCGGAACGGGCAGCAGGTGGAAGCGGAAGTGGTCGGTTTTGACCGACAGCGTTTTTTCCTGATGCCCATGGAATACGGTGAAGGCCTGGGGCCGGGTGACGCGGTGCTCCCTTTGTCGGGTGATACCGGGATACCGGTGGGCAAGGCCTTGCTGGGGCGTGTGCTCGACGGTATGGCAAGGCCGCTGGATGGCAAGGGAGGGCTGTTATGCGACAAGCGCATCCCATTGCATGGGCCTCCGATCAACCCTTTACAGCGGCGCTTGATTACACAACCGCTGGATGTGGGCGTGCGGGTGATGAATGGCCTGATGACAGCCGGTCGTGGGCAGCGCCTGGGCATACTGGCCGCAACCGGTGTGGGAAAAAGTGTGTTGCTGGGGATGATGACCCGCAATACCGAAGCGGATGTAGTCGTGGTCGTGCTGGTCGGTGAACGGGGGCGCGAGGTCAGGGAATTTATTGAACATACACTTGGGGCTGCCGGCATGGTCAAGGCGGTCGTGGTGGCGTCACCTGCTGACGATTCACCGGTCATGCGGCTGCGTGCTTCCCTGCTGGGGCACCGCATTGCGGAACACTTCCGGGATGAAGGCTGCCATGTCCTGTTACTGATGGACTCTCTGACCCGTTACGCCCAGGCCCAGCGGGAAATTGCACTGGCGGTGGGAGAACCGCCATCCAGTCGAGGGTATCCGCCTTCTGTGTTCAGCCTGTTGCCAAGATTAGTGGAACGCGCCGGTAATGGTTGCAGCGACACGGGCTCAATCACGGCGTTTTATACCGTGCTGGTGGAAGGGGATAGACAGGAAGACCCGGTGGCCGATGCGGCGTGTGCCATTCTGGATGGGCATATCCACCTTACCCGGCAGAGGGCGGCGGCCGGCTATTATCCGGCTGTCGATATTGGCCCGTCCATCAGTCGCGCCATGGAGCGGGTGGTGAGTTCGGCTCATCAAACGTCGGCGATAGCTTTTCGGCGGACCTGGGAGCGTTGTCATGAAATCCGTGAACTGATGGAGCTGGGCGCCTATACGCAGGGGAGTGATCCGGTCATGGACCAGGTGCTGACCCTGGAACCCCGTTTAAACCATTTTATTTGCCAGGGACTGACGGAGTCCGTTTCCTTGGCTGACACGATTCAGGCGTTGGCCCGAATTGCTGAGGAATGCGCGCATGCAGGAAAAGACAATGACCCGCTGGCTCAAAACCCGGCGGGCCCAACAGCAGCAGCTCATGGCGCAGATGCGGCATCTGGCTGAACAGCGTGACCAGCATCAGCGACTGATCCGCATGCTGGACGACAGCAGTCATCCGGGGGCGCCCTCGGAGCCCGTCTGCAATGGACTGACATTGGCCAACGGGCTGGGATTTAGTCACCAAGTATCTGCAGTTAAGCAGCATTTGGGTGGGATCCTTGATCGCAATGAGAAAACCAGCCAGCAACTGAGGTCGGATGCATTACGACTGAAACGACAGGCCGAGGTGAGTGAGCAGCGCCTTGAGTGCCGTCAGCACAGACGATGCAGAAACCAGTTGAATCGTGTGATGGAAGAGGTCGTTTGCCGCTGGGTGGGTGGTTATGACTGAACCAGTTTGTGTGCCGCGCGGTCATTGACCCGTTGACCGAGGGCATTATACCGCTGGCGTTTCAAGCCGTTTAACTGGTTCACATAAAGCTGACAGACCTGGGATTGTTTCTCCAGCAACCAGTGGTTGGTGTCACGTTGCTGCTGACACTGCAGGGCCAGGGCCAGGTATTCGCGATGGAGGCTTCGGGCTTCATTGACCGCTTCCGTCGAGAGGGTGCTACCGGGATTATTGAGCCAGGCAACAAGCGTCTTGTAACCCAGTCTGGCCAGCTGATCCTGACACCGGGCTGTATGGTTGGCCAGTAAACCGTGGCTTTTTTCAATCAGGCTGGCCATATGCTGTAAACGTGTCGTCTGTCGACTGACCAGGGCGGAATGCTGCCGGGTAAGCTGTGTGTGCAGGGTGGCCAGAAGTGTACAACCGTCCTGCAGGGTTTTAAGGAGTGGTTCGGTCATGATCGTTTAAAAAACAGCTGCTCCAGTTGCACGAGTTTATGGGCGATGGCTTCCGGTTCACTGATCGTCTCACCGATGGCGATCAGTGACTGGGCTGAATCGGCAGGCGCGGCTCGGTGGATTACGTTACCGTTAGCGGCCTGTTCTGTACTGCTAAGGTACAGGGCTGTGGCGCTAATCTCAATGTCCGGTCGCGAAGCACCATTGCGTGGTGACTCTGACGTTACCGGCTTTTGTTCTGAGTCCGTCTGCTTTGCAATAGCCGCAGGGCGGTTACCGGTATCACCGACTCCTTCTATGACCATCATTCAATTCCTGGCAGGCGCAGTACACGACACAAATGTAGCAGATCCACGAACGTTAACGTAAAAACCGGGTGGTATTTTGACGGGATCGCTTCTATATACAGTGTGCTGGTTTTGGGGCAACTGCCGTATAACGGACAGCCGGTTGTCATCATGACGTTTAAGTAATGGTTGCTGGCTTGTGCCGGCCGTTAGTGATACTACGATGGCCATACAGTTTGATCAGGCGCTTGGTAACCAACCTCAGGCGCTTGCCTATAGAACATCTCGCAGTGCCATACTGGCGGGGAATCTGGTGAATCAGGAAACACCGGGCTACCGCCCGCAGGATCTGTCATTCCAACATTTGCTTGACGTTGAGGATACGCAGGCTCGTATGGTGAGGACAAATCCGCTCCACCTGTCAAAGGTCGGGCAAGTAGCCGCCACCCCTGATGTCGTGACCCGGGCACCGTTGCAGTCGCCGGTCAACGGCAATGCGGTTGAGCCGGAAAGGGAACAGTTGGCTTTCATGCGCAATGCCACCGATTTTAACCGGGGGCTCTATTTCCTTCGTGCCCGGTTGAACGGGTTATCCCTGGCGATCAATGGCCCCTAGTGATTCAGCTTGTGAGGTTTAACGTATGTCATTCTCTGCGGTGTATGACATTGCCGGCCAGTCGATGGCGGCTCAGACGATCCGGATGAACACTGTGGCCAGCAACCTGGCCAATGCCCGGTCGGCGGCAGCCAGCGAGGCTGACATCTACCGTGAGCGCGATGTGGTCTTTCGTGCAGACCCGGTGGGTGGTGGACGTCAGTCGGCGTTTGGTGTCACCGTCAGTGATGTGCTCCGTAATGAACGCCCGGCCGAACAGCGTTACCAGCCGGGCCATCCCCTGGCGGACAATAACGGTATTGTGTATTACGCCAACGTCAACACGGTGGAGCAGATGGTGGCCATGATGGCGGCGTCCCGGCAGTTTGAAGCCACGGTGTCGGTGCTCGGCACGACCCGGCGTATGCAGGATCAACTGGTTGAACTGGTGAGTCTCCGTTAACCATGACTATCGTAACTGAGCCCTTGTCGGGCAGTGGCCTGATGGCGGATACCGCATCCCGGCCGGGCAAGGCTGAGGATCTTGGCAAACAGGATTTCATGAAACTGCTGGTTGCCCAGATCCGTAATCAGGATCCCCTGAACCCGTCGGACAGTACACAGATGGTGACCCAGCTGGCACAGTTTGCCGGGGTGGAGTCACTGGCCGATATCCGGTCCTCCATGCACGGGATGGATCATGGGCTGCAGGTGCTTCAGGCGGCAGGTTTCGCGGGGCGTCGGGTCACAGTGAATACCGATCAGCTGGTGCTGTCCCGCGACAGCCGGGATATTGCCATTGAAGTGGATACGGATGCGCAAAGCGGAAACCGGGTAACCATCATGTTAACGGACGGCCTGGGCCAACCGGCAGCTGTTCGCGAACTGTCCTGCGCCGGACGTGACCCGGCGAGGTTTAGCCTGAAAGAAATCGGGGGTGAATCCCTGCCGGATGGCGTCTACTTCGTGTCAGCAGCCTCTGAACAGGCGCCGTTACCTGTAGCCGTCAATAGTCGTGTAAACAGTGTTTCGTTATCCGCTGATCAAGGGGAAACACTGTTGCAGCTGGCCGGTGTGGGTTCTGTGCCTGCATCGTTTGTACGTAGAATCGAATAGTCCCTGGTACACACCCATGGTCGTGAGGTAACGCGATGTCCATGAATATCGGAGTGAGCGGTCTCAAGGCGGCTCAGCAGGAGCTGGATGTGACCGGCCACAATATCGCCAATGTCGATGTGGTGGGCTTCAAATCCTTTCGCAGTATGTTCGCTGATGTGTACGCGGAATCCGGCGGCAAGATGGCGCAGGTCTCCGGCGTACTGACCCAGGGCACATCGCAGCGCTTCAACCAGGGCATACTGCAGACCACCGGCAGTTCGCTGGACATGGGTATAGAAGGCAGTGGTTTTTTTGTATTGTCCGGCGACGGCAATACGTTCTATTCCCGTGCGGGGTATTTTGGGCTGAGTCGTAATGATGACCTGGTCAACAACCAGGGCTTCAAAGTTCAGGGGTTTCAGGTGGATGACAAGGGTGAAGTGGTAGCAGGCGCATTGGGTGATATTCATATTGAGCGAAAAAGCATACCCGCCCGGGCAACATCTCAGATCAGCGCCGCCATCAATCTGGATGCTCGTGATTCAATGATTCCGGCAATGGTCTTTGATGAACACCAGCCTTCCAGTTACAACTGGGCCACCACCTTCGGGCTGTACGACAGCTTGGGCGTACCGCACCAGTTGACCCTGTTCACTGTGCTGGCAGACAGTGACAGCAGTACCTGGGATCTCTTTTACCGGCTGGATGACCAGATGTTAAAGGATGTCTCTGACCCTGCCCATCCCGTGTTCCGGAAAGATCAGCTGGCCTTCAATGGGGATGGATCCATCAAGTCCGGCGGACTGGTTACCCTGGATGGAAACGACAGCAAGCTTTCAGGTCTGGAGCCGGGAGGTGGTGCCCTGCCTTTGGTTCTGAACCTTGATCTCTCTTCAACCACCCAGTTCGGTCAGGACTATTCCATTGCAGCCATCAATCAGGATGGTTACACCTCCGGCAAGATGAATGCCGTCCAGGTGGATACTGGCGGTCTTGTACAAGTGTTGTATTCCAATGGTCTCAAGGCCACACAGGGGCAGGTGGCGCTGGCCACGTTTACCAATGATAACGGTCTGGTCGCGACAGGCAACAGCAGTTGGCAGGCTACAAGGGATGCCGGTGACCCTACCTATACCCAGTCGGGTACTGGTGGTGCCGGTGTCATTAATGCGCAGCGGCTGGAGTCCTCCAATGTGGATCTGTCGTCTGAACTGGTGCAGTTGATCGTTGCCCAGCGAAACTATCAGGCCAATGCCCGCACCTTGAAAGCTGAGGATGTGGTGATGCAGGCACTGCTCACGGTATAGCGCTGTTCAGCGTGCAAGCCGCCTAACCGCCAGAAGCGAGTTCCTATCATGGATTACGGTGTTTACCTGAGTGCCGGCGCGGCCTGGCAGACCATGCTGGCCCAGCAAACCCATGCGTCAAACCTGGCGAATGCCGAGACAACGGGTTTCCGTTCCGATTTCAACTGGACGGGCGAGCGTGCGTTTAACTTCGCTGGAGTAGAAGGCAGCATACCCGGTACCCGTACCGGTGCCGAGATGCAATTAAAAGGCAGTCGACTGGTGCCGGGTGACAACCAGTGGAGTGGCCGGGAACTGGATGCGGCGATTGTCGGTGAAGGCTGGTTCGTGGTGCAGTCCCCGACAGGGGATGAAGCCTATACCCGGAGCGGCAATTTTGTCGTGAATGGGTTTGGCGAGCTGGTGACCAGCGCCGGTCTGCCCGTTCTGGGTGAAGATGGCCTGATGGTGTTGCCGGTTTTCAGCGGTTTGCAGATAGCCAGTGATGGCATGATCACGGTGGTGGTGGAAGGCGGTGACCTGGTGGAAGTCGGGCGGTTACGGCGGGTTAACCCGCCCCAGGCAACGCTGCAGAAAGGGACGGATGGCCTGTTCCGTTATACCGGTCCCGGCGCTGTTCCCGATGATCCCGATGTGGCCGTCCTGAGTGGTGCGCTGGAACAGAGTAATGTCAATGCCATCGAAGAAATCTCGGATTACCTGCAGCTTTCCCGGGAGTTTGAATTGCAGGTAAAGGCCATTCGAACCTTTGACCAGATGGCCGCCCGGGGCAATGAACTGTTGCGGTCTTCCTGAAACACCAGAAGTGGTGAGGTAGTTGTCAGATGCATCCGGCACTGTGGGTCAGTATGACCGGGTTGTCCGCCCAGGACTATAACCTTTCAACGTCGTCCAATAACCTGGCCAATATTGATACCGTCGGTTTCAAGAAAAACCGGGTCACTTTTGAGGACCTGTTTTACCAGGTATTGCGACAGCCGGGCGCCAAGGCAGATGAGATCAATGACCTGCCGTCAGGGCAGCAGCAGGGCACCGGTGTTCGGATTGTGGCCAGCCAGAAAGTCTTCAGCGGCGGCAACCTTCAGACCACGACGCAACCGCTTGATCTGGCCATCTCCGGCCATGGTTTTTTTCAGGTGCAATTACCGGATGGCACATCGGCCTATACCCGTAACGGCCAGTTTCAACTGAATGCTGACGGCAACATGGTCATGGCATCCGGCCTGCCGCTGGAGCCGGCCATCACCATCCCGCAGGAAGCCCTGAATATCACGATCGGTGAAGACGGCACCGTCAGTGTTTCCGTATCCGGTGAGGTGGAGCCCCGTAATGTTGGCCAGATCACCCTGACCAATTTTATCAACCCCACCGGGCTGGAAGCCCGGGGTGGCAATATTTTTGTGGAAACCGTTGCCAGTGGTGATGCCATTGAGGGCGCGCCCGGCGAGAACGGCCTGGGCCTGGTGAAACAGTACACGCTGGAAGCCTCCAATGTTCAGGCGGTGGAAGAACTGGTGAACCTGATCGTTGCCCAGCGCTCCTACGAGATGAACACCCGGGCCATCAAGGCCACGGATGACATGATGGAATTTCTGATTCGCTCCTCATAGGCACGGTGTATGAACCCGCTGGCGTTACGACTGCGGATACTGTTGATCCTGCTGATGCTCAGTGGTTGCCAGTTGTCGCCAATGGCTGGCCCGATCGAGGAGTCCAGTGAATTGCCTGATATTCCCCCTTCCACCTATAGCGCATCGCCCGGCAGCCTGTTTCGGGGGCCGGCGTCTGCCAGCCTGTTTGAAGACCGGCGCGCCTACCGGGAAGGTGACATCCTGACGGTAGTTCTGGCTGAGCTGACCCGCTCCAGTAAGGCTGCGGATACCACGATAGGCAAAAACAGCGCTATCAACATGCCCGATCCCGTGTTATTTGGCCGTACGGGTGCCAGGCTGCTGGGTAGCGAATGGTCGTTGCAGAATTCCATGGATATGAAACGCAATTTCAGTGGCAAGGCGAGTAATGAGCAGAACAATCTGCTGACCGGTTATGTGAGCGTTGTCGTGCAACAGGTGCTGGATAACGGCAGCCTCTATGTCAAAGGGCACAAGCAGATCCGGCTTGGGCAGGGCGATGAGATCATTTATCTGAGCGGCCTGGTGCGGCCTGAAGATATTACGCTGGACAACCGGGTTTCCTCCCTGCGGCTGGCGAATGCCAAGATCAGCTACACCGGCAAGGGGGATATGGCCGAGGCCAATGTCATGGGATGGATGGGACGCTTCTTTAACAGTCGGTGGTCACCGTTTTGATAATGAAAGCGGCTGGTTTTTTTTCTGTTGTGGCTCTGTGGGGTATCAGCCTGACCCTGCAGGCGATGCCATTGCTGGATCTGGTGACCCCGGAGGGGACCCGGAAAAACCAGCTGGTGGGCTATGGCCTGGTGGTCGGTTTGCAGGGTTCCGGTGACCAGACCCGGCAGACCCAGTTTACCGCGCAATCGGTGAACAACCTGCTGAGGCAGTTTGGAGTGCAATTGCCGGAAGGCGCCGAGCCGCGGCTGAAGAATGTCGCGGCAGTGAGTGTCCATACGACACTGAATACCTATGTAAGGCCAGGGCAGGCACTGGATGTGGTGGTGTCGTCCATTGGGGATGCCAAGAGTCTTCGGGGCGGCAGCCTGTTGGCGACGCCGCTGAAAGGTCTTGACGGGAATGTCTATGCGATTGCCCAAGGGAGTCTGGTGGTGGGTGGCGTCACGGCAGAGGGCGCCAGTGGCAGTAAGGCGACTGTGAATATTACCACGGTGGGGCGGATTCCCGGTGGTGCGGTTGTGGAACGTTCGGTGATTCCGCTGTTTGACGATTATGGCCAGATCATGCTGAACCTGAATGAGGCGGGTTTCCGCCAGGCGCGTTTGATCGTCAATGCCATTGACCGGGAGTTCGGGCAGGGAACCGCCCATGCCATTGATGCTGCCCGGGTGGCGGTGTCCGCCCCCTATGATACGGATCAGCGGGTGGCCTTCATGTCGCGGCTGGAAAGCCTCACTATTCCCCAGGTGGAACTGCCGGCCAGAATCGTAATTAACCCCAGAACCGGCACGGTGGTGATTGGGCAGAATGTCCGCATACGGCCGGTGGCGGTCAGTCACGGCAGTCTGGTGGTTACGGTATCGGAAGAGCCGCAGGTCAGCCAGCCGGGCATGTTCTCCCGTGGTCAGACCACCACGGTGCCGCGCAGTGAAGTACAGATCAGTGAGCAGAAGGGCACGATTTATGAATTGCCGGACAGCCCGAGGCTCAGTGATGTGGTCAGTGCATTGAACAGTGTCGGGGCTACCCCCAGTGAACTCATGTCCATCCTTCAGGCGTTCAGGCAGGCCGGCGCGTTGGAAGCCGAGATTGATGTGCTCTGAACGCCATCCTCGAGGAGTTTATGAATACCTTAACGTCTTTGTCAGAACCGACGGCATTGGCCGTATCGTCAGCACAAGCCACTGATGACAGTCAGGCAAAAGCGAGAGCGGTGGTTGAGGGGTTTGAAACGCTGCTCTGGCAGGAATTACTGAACAGTATGCACCGTACGACAGATGCCATTAAATCCGGCGATAACGCATTGTCGCCGGATCGCAGCTGGGCCGATGACTGGCAGTCCGGCATTTGGGCGCAAGCCATGACCCGGCACAGTCAAAGCGGTCTCTCCGACCACATGCTCCGGCAGTTACGGATTGAAGCACCATGAACCTTCTGGATATCGGGCTCAGTGGCCTTAACAGTGCTCGCACCCGGCTTGAAACGGCCGGTCACAATGTGGCCAATGTGGCAGTTCAGGGCTTCAGCCGCCGTGAAGTCCTGCAGTCAACCCGTGAATGGTATCCCGCGGATCAACAGGTCATCCTGGCGGGTACGCGCATTGATGATATCCGGCGGGTGACGAGTGATTTCCTGGTCGACCAGCGTCATGCGACCTCTGCAGACTATGGCGAGGCCAGGGAGTTCGGTGACTACCTGAAGCGGCTAGATGCCTACCTGGGCAATGAGTATACCGGGGTGTCATCCTCGGTCGAACGGTTTGTCAGTGCTTTGAATGCTGCCGAAACGGAGCCCGCATCGACCGCTTACCGACAGCAGATTATCAGCGAAGCGTCTGCCATGGCCGTTAAATACAACAACCTTGGGCGGGTTTTGGTGGATTTCAGTCAACAGGTAGATGACCAGTTGGGTGCGATAGCTGCGGAAACGTCAGCGCTCTCAGACAGCGTGGCGACCTTGAACCGAACCATTCGGGATGGTTACAGCCGTGGTGCCCATATGGCTGACCTCGAAGACCAGCGGGATCAGCTGATTAACCAGCTCACGACAAGAGTCGGCGTACAGAGCCTGCGTCAACCAGACGGGATGACCAGCCTGTTTTTCCGGTCCGGCCAGTCGCTGGTGCAAGGTGAGTGTGGTTATGGCCTGCTGATGCCGCACAGTGCGCCGGATGCCATGGCGATTCAACCCCAGCTGAACAGAGACGGCTCCCTGGAACCGTTACGAACCGACAGTGGCGAAATGCATGGGCTGGCGCGATTCCGGTCCGAGGTGTTATTGCCCGTATTAAATGTGCTGGGCTGGCAGGCCGCCATCATCAGTGCCGGTAACAACCAGATTCTGGAGGACGGGCTGGATCTGTCTGGCAATCCAGGGGCTGCATTGTTCAATGATGTGAATGCCCCCGATGCCTGTCGCGCCCGGGTGATTCCTGAACAGCTATCAGGCAGCGCCACGGCGACGCTTGCCGTGGATACGGCACAGTTGGCTGAACTGAAACCCAGTGACTACAGCCTTCGGGTGACCGAGCGGGGCGGTCAGTTGACTTACACCGTTCAGCGCATGATGGATAACCGTGAGGTCGCATCCGGTACGCTGGATGCGACCGCGACAACCGGTGTGACCTTTGACGGGTTGGTTCTGGAGCTGTCGCCGGGTTCCGCAAAAGACGACAGTTACCTACTGACCCCCTGGCGACATGAAACCGCTGCGATTCGAACCGTATTGACTGAACCGGATCGACTGGGGCTGGCCTCAGCGGGGAATGGACCCGGTGACAACAGCAACCTGTCACACCTGATGACCTTTATGCAGTCAGAAAGCTTCAGTGCGGGCACCTTGCCGGAATCCTCAGACCGGTTACTGGGGCGTATAGCAACCCGCAGCTGGCAGGCGACACAGCAGGCGGAATCCCAGGCCTTGCTGAAGCAGGAAGCGGATACGGCCTGGGAGTCGCGCAGTGGGGTTAACCTGGATGAGGAGGCGGGTGACCTGATGCGTTTCCAGCAGCACTACCAGGCCAATGCCCGGGTGCTGTCGGCCGCGCAACGGGTGCTGGATACGTTGTTGTCACTCTAGGCGTTGCGTTTGCAAGAGAGGTTGTAGCATGAATGAGTTCAGGATCAGTACAGGTCAGGTGTTTGATAATATCCGGGATCGATTGCAGGAGACCACCGGTGACCTCAACCGGACGTGGGATCACATTGCAGAAGGCACGCGTTTATCTCAGCCGGCAGATGATCCCCTGACCGCAGTGAGACTTCAGGGTATCTCCCGCGAGCAGGTCGCCGACAGCCGTTACCTGGAAAACAGCGCCTCCCTGGATGCGCTGCTGGCCCGTGAAGACAACACCCTGACCGCTTACGGCGCATTATTGCAACGCTGTCGTGAACTGGTGTTGCAGGCCGCGAATGGCGCCATGGATCCTGCCAGCCTGCAGGCGATCGCCGGTGAAGTGCAGGGGCTGACGGATGGGGTTGCCTCTGTGATCAATACGCGGGGGCCGGATGGGCGCTATCTGTTTGGTGGTTTCCGCGATGACCAGGCACCGGTACTGCAGAAAACGGACGGTAGCTGGGTTGTCAATAATGATGACCCGGGCCAACGACAGGTGACGATTGCCCAGGGATGGCAGATGCTGGCGAATGATACGGCGGTGGCGCTTTGCTTTCGCATTGAGGATGGCCAGGGCGGCTCCTTTAACCTGCTGGATGCACTGGGCAACCTGCACAACCTGCTGTTAGCGCCAGACGAGACGATAAATGAACAGCTGAATCAATCACTGCTGGCCATCGACCAGGGGCTGAATCAAGTCTTCAGGGTACAGACGGATGTGGGTACCCGGCAGCATATCATGGCCATCAGTAATGAATCCCTGGACCAGAGGCAGCTGTATGCCGAACAGTTAGCCGGTGAGTTAGGCGACCTGGATTATGCTGCCGCCATGACACAACTGAACCGTGAGATGACCGCACTGGAAGCCACCCGAAAAAGTGTCGTGCAGCTGGCAGGGCTCTCCCTGTTTGATTACCTGTAACTGTTCTGTGAATGAGTGAATGGTTGTCGTTTATTACGACAACGCATGCCTATAGAGAAAAACGGTATTTAAGCACACGGTGATTTGCGTCGAGTTTGATAACACTTGTTACTGATACCGGAGCTAAGATCATGTCGCTGAGTATCATCACCAACTCACCTTCCCTGACAGCCCAGCAAAGTCTGGAACGTGCCCAGAACGGGCTGGAAGCGTCGATGAAGAAACTGTCGACCGGTTACCAGATCAACAGTGCCAAGGACGATGCGGCGGGTCTTCAGATCAGTAACCGAATGACATCCCAGGTCAATGGTCTGTCCGTAGCGATTCGCAATGCCAATGATGGTATTTCCGTGAGTCAGACCGCAGAAGGGGCTATGGCGGAAACCACCTCCATTTTGCACCGTATCCGCGATCTGTCACTGCAATCCGCCAACGCCAGTAATGATGCACAGGATCGGGTCGCGTTGCAGCGTGAGGTCTCCCAGTTGCAATCAGAGATCGACCGGATTGCCGAGACAACGACATTCAACAGCCTCAAGGTTCTCGATGGTTCCTATACCAACAAGAATTTTCAGGTTGGCGCCAATGCCTATGAAACCATTTCCGTCAGCATCGGTAACATGCGGGCGTCCACCATTGGTGGTATCGACAAAACGCTGGATGTCGTCCGTTCCGGCAGTGAATTTGGCACAGTGTCTGTGGGCGGCGACGGTACGCTGACCAATCCCGGCAGCATGACGATTACCGGATCGAGGGGGGCTGCAACCATTGCGATTGACGGGGCGGATTCCGCCAAGTCGATTGCGACCAAAGTCAATCAACAGTCGATGGATACAGGGGTAACGGCAAGGGCGCGTACGGACGTTGCCTTAAGTGGTTTCAGTCTTGCCGGTGGTTCAACATTTTCAGCGACGATCAATGGCGTAGAGCTTTCAGGTCTATCAGACCTGGCGGGATTAGCCACCGCCGTGAATGGCAACAAAAATCTGCAGGCGGCAGGTATTACTGCCAGCAGTACAGGTGATAAGTTAACAGCTGCGCAAGGGGATACGATTGCGCTGTCTGATCTGAAGGGCGCAAACCTGACGTTTGGCACACAGGCAATGACGGCGCAGGCGCCTTCCGCCTATGCCATGGGGCAGTTTGGATTGACCTCCAGTGAAGGCGATATCACGGTCTCCGGTACGGCTGCAACAACGGCCAATGTGGCACAGACAACCGGACGCGGAGGCAGTGTCACCATTGATTCCGGCAGTAAATTCGGTACGGTCGATGTTGGCGCGACACCACCAACAGCCGGTGCTGCTGGGGGCGCCATCAAACTGACTGGCCCCCTGAATGCGGGAGGGGCTGCTGCCGATGTGACGATTGCGGCGAACGATTCTGCAGCAGATGTTGCAACCAAAATCAATGCCAAGACCGCCGATACGGGGGTTAAGGCGACCGCAAAAAACGAGGTGGTCATCAGTCAACTAGCAAGCCTGAGTGGCATTGAAACCTTGACTATTAAAGTTGATATCGAGGGAGGCAGTGCCAGTGAGATGACAGGTATTAAGACGCTTGCTGATCTGGCCACCAAGATCAATGGTCTGGGTATTTCAACGCTGAGTGCGGTTCATGACAGTACCAAGGATACGGTGATATTAACCGAATCAGCAGGTAATACCATTGAGATTTCAGACTTTGCCTCAACCGGATCGCCTACGCTTTCCGTCGGCGGGAAAACGATGGACAAAACAACCAATAAAGCCGCCAGTATTGTGGGTACCTTTGAGCTGACCGCAGATGGCAGTATCTCAATTGGTGGGACCCCTGGGGCCGGTGATTTTGCTTCAACCAGTGCTTCGGCAGGCATCCAGTCCGGCAGTGACTTCAGCAAAGTCAATGCAGGCATGCCATCCCCGACACGTATCCTCAGTCATGCAGGCAGCATGGTCGTTAAAGGGCCGGTAGGCTCAGGCACCATCCTGGTGGATGGTACGGATACGGCGCAGAATATTGCCAATAAGTTTAATGCTGTCAGTGGTGAAACCGGCGTGGTCGCCAAGGCGAATACCGAGGCGTTGATCACGGATATCAATATTGGCACTGGCCTCAATGGCATGACACCGAGTGAAGTGTCTGTTGTTATTAACGGTGAGCAGTTTTCCATTCCCGGGCCCAAGCAGTTTGCCGATTCCATCAATGCAAACCCGAGGCTGCAGCAACAGGGGGTTTCAGCGAAATACAATACCGATGGGTCGGTACTGATCAATTCGGATGTGGGCGGCAATATCGAAATCAGCCAGTTCCGGGCGAATGTCTCCAATGATGAAAGCGTCAAGGTCAATGGCAAGGTGTTGGATGCCGCTCATAACAGCGCACTGGTGACCGGTACCTTTGAGTTGCAGGCTGATGGCGATATCAACCTGAAAGGGCCTGCTGTTGAAGGTGTGACCACTAACCTGAGTGACGGCAAGTCAACGGTTGAGAGTCGCACCATGTATGTCACTGATATCGATATCACCACGGAAGCCGGTGCCCAGCAGGCGGTCAGCATCATTGATGATGCTATTGCCGATATTGACTCCCAGCGCGGTACCCTGGGGGCAATTCAGAATCGGCTTGAACACACCATCTTCAATCTGCAGAGCATTCGGGAAAATGTGACCAACTCTCGTAGCCGTATAAAAGACACCGACTATGCGTCGGAAATGGCAGAAATGACCAAGCAGCAGATCCTCAAGCAGGCCAGTATTGCCAACCTCGCCCAGGCCAATGAAATGGCCCGGGATGTCTTGATGCTGATCCGTTAAATGGCTGCCGGCACTGTCGTGTGACATGAGGAATGCGTCGTGTTGCGCGTCATGCCGGTCAGGGCACTGTCCAGGGTGAGCCGGGTAACGGCAGATCGGCGACAGCTCAGGGAGAATCTGTCCGGTTTTTGGCCGGCTCCACCGCACAATGCCCGAAAGCGCAGACAGGCTATGCCAATGAACGCTCCCCCCTTGAATATCAACAGCTCAGGACTGGATGTCCAGGCGATGGTGAGGGCCATCACCCAGGCTGAAGTGGCCCCGAAACAGGCGCAGATTGAGCGACGTGAAAAAGCGGCGGAAGTGGAACTGACCGGGCTTGGTAAGCTGCTATCCATTGCCACCCCCCTGCAGCAACGCGCCGCCCTGTTGTCATCCGGACAGGCCTGGCAGACGTGGCAGGGAGAGAGTGCCGACAATAGTCGTGTAAGTGTGTCTGTTACCGGTAAGCCTCAGGCCGGTGGTACCCATGAGATAGTTGTCCATGAACTGGCCGCGCGGGAAAAACACCTGGCCGGCCCGTTCTCCCCCGTATTCCGCCCGGGTGAGGGTGCCCTGGAAATCAGCGTCGCCGGCGGTACTTTCAAGGCGGATATCAAGGCTGACATGTCATTGCAGGCGATTGCTGCGGCGGTCAATACCGTGGCCCGCCAATATGGCGCCCGCATGGACGTGTTGAAAGACGTCAATGGTGAACAGTTATTACTGAGTGCTGAAGCGCCGGGTGCCGACAAGGCGATCCAGGTGACAGGGCAGGGGAGTGGTACTGCGCTGGCAGAGGCCTTCCGGGTGGTAGAGCCGGGACGGGACGCACGCTTCTCACTGGACGGTGTGGCACTGGTCAGCCATGGCAACCGGGTGGAGGATGTGATACCGGGCATTACCCTGGATTTACAGCGATCGGATCCCGGGCTGGCGGTGAGGGTCTCGGTGACGTCCGATTACCAGCCGGTCATTGAACAGGTGTCGCACTTTGTGGAGGCATGCAATGCGCTGGTGGAGACGGCACGGCCAGGACTTCATGGTGACAGTGCCAGTCGGCTGGAAGCCCGCATGGCCAGCGATTTGCTGAACCAGATGCGTACCGTGCTTCGACAGACGGTACCCCACGGCGGCGTACGCTCGCTGGTTGATCTGGGTATCGAAACCCAGCGCGACGGCACTTTGCGGCTGGATGAGTCGACACTGGTGACTGCACTGGCGCAACAGGGCGCTGATGTGAAGGCGATGGTCACCGGGCATGATGGCATCATGTCTTCCGTCAGCCGGGTCATGTCCCAGTGGGCAGGTCCGTCGGGCGTTCTCGGCACCCGTGTAAATACCCTCTCCCAGAGTCTTGACCAGGTGGCTATGGAGCGTGAACAGCTGTCGCTATATGAGCAGGTGATTCAGGATCGCACCCAGCGGCAATTCTTTGAGATGGATCGACAGGTCGCGCGTTTCAAGGCCGTCGGTGAGCGTCTTGATCTGCTGACCAGCCAACTTCTTAATGTACAGAAAGGAAAACGGTGATGGCGTACTCCATGGGCAGTCAGAACAAACCGGTCGCCGAGGGCTACGGCAATACGCTGCGTCACCGTTCGATGGCCGCCAACCAGGGGGAACGGCTGGTGCTGGTGTATACGACGTTAGTCAACCAGCTGATGCAGGCGCAGGGGTATATGGAGCGACACATGTGGGCGGCCAAGGGGGAAACGGTGGGTCGTTGTCTGGATATTTTTACCTGCTTGCAGTCGTCCCTTGACCATGATCGAGGAGGCAGTATTGCCGGTAACCTGGATGAATTATACCGCTACTGCATGCTGCGGCTGCTGCAGGCCAGCCGGTCGAATGAACCTGCCATCATTGCAGAAATCGTACATCTGGTGAAAACGCTAAAATCCGCCTGGGATGAAATAGTCTAATATTGCCCCAGGCCATACCGCTTGCCGTATGACTTATCTCCCTTAACAGCGTTTGCAGTTGCCTGTTTATGTTGACTCTTTGTTCCCTTGTCGATTCGACCACGCTTGCGATGGATTCTGCAGCGCAGGAGACTGCTGACGGTGTGGGCGGTGTTCCCGATGATTGTCAGGAACCGGGAGGGTTGCTATCGGCGGAGACATTGCTGGAATTTTCATCGTTCCTGCAGACTGCCATTGATTCTGACAGTAGCGATTCTCCGGCTACTGTTAGTTCAGTGGTACTGATAGACGACGTCCTGACGTCGGAGTCGGATGATGCGTTGTCTGAAATCGGGTTAACGAGTGATGCGAATAAGACAGCAACAGATTCAGGCTTATGGCATCAGACCCACGAACACGAACCTGTCGCGATAGCGAACCCTGCCTTTTACCAAACTGACCCTGATACTGCGGTACCGATACAGCCCGTCAGCAAGGAAGATTTATTAGGCGTCCAAAATCGGTTTATGCCGGACGCTCCGGGTAGCCGGCTGCCGCTGTCATCACTTCACCAAGGCGCGAGTGCCTTTTCTGCTGATCCAGTGAACGAGCAGCCATCCTGTCAACAGGAAACCGTTACGCACCAAGGCCCCCGGGAGGTTGAGCGTTTTTTGTCGGAGTCTGTCAATGCCATCGTATCGGCGATTGAGAGTGATGCCCCGTCAAGCGCCGCCTTGTTGACACCCTTCCCGGCGCGAGGGGCAGTACAACCACCGGGGGCAGCGGTGTCTGCCGAACCCGCTGCATCTTCATTGTCACCGGTTTCCAGCGCCCCCGCTGACTCGGCAGTGACACTCTTAAAGGCGGATAACAACAATCTGCAACTGGGTGTCGAACCGCCGGGTATGGGCTATTTGACGATTGCCGTGAAAAAACAGGATCAGCAGTTGTCAGTACAACTCATGACGGAAACGGCGACGGACCATCATCTTCTCTCAGCACATGGCGACAGTGTCAGGCTGATGCTGGAAAACCCCGGGTGGGGTGAAGGGCGGTTTCCACCGGGAAGTGTTGCGGTCAGCGTGGAAAAAACGGCGTGGTCAGGAACCGGCCTTACTGGCAATGAAGAGTCTCCCGCCCATGACCCACAGGGCTCGTCCCAGCCCTCGAAGCATGGCAATGAACGTGAAGGGCCGTTGTCGTCAGTCCAGGTGATGCAGGCTTCCAGTCAGCTGGTGGATCTGTTTGCCTGATGTCCAACCGCCGGTGTGGAGTGGTGCAAGCCTATGAAAGGTAAGTGGGTACTGGGTATCGCTGCGGTGGTGTTGCTGGTCGCCGGTGGTGCCGCATTTTTTTTTCTGTCAGAAGACGAAAAACGCGCGGAAGAGACAAACCAGTCCATCCTGCCCTACTTTGTTACGCTCAATAATATCGTGGTTAACCTGCGCAGCCAGGAGCAGGAGATTCACTACCTTCAGCTTGAGGTGGCCATCCAGGTGGCCAGCAAGAAATATCAGGCAGAACTGGCGCAATACCACCCAGTATTGCGCGATGCCCTCAGTGATTATTTTTCCACCCAGTACTACGAGGCCATGGACGATCCCGGCCAGCGGGAGGTTTTACGTAAAGGCGCCCTGGAACGGGTGCGAGAGGTGGCGAAAATGCATCTTCACCGCCAGCGGGTAGATGATCTGTTTTTGACCAGCATGGTCATCCAGTAAATGAACGGTACACAGCCAGGGTCTCAATTACGTTATCAGACGACGCAGTTGTCGAGTACACGGCAGGCGCACCAGATTACCCAGTGGTTGCCGGCCGTTAAACGACAGGCGCGTTACGTATCTGACCGGTTGCCGGCCGATGACATGATGGATGACCTGGTGCAGGCCGGGTTATCCGGCCTGCTGGAAGCGCTTCAGCGTTACCAGCCGGATACCGGTGTCGCCTTTTGGGGTTACGCCCTGCCGAGGATCAGGGGGGCGATGATCGATGAAATCCGTCGACAGGACTGGCGCCCCAGGGGGATTGGAAAAATGGCCGGCAACATCAGCCAGGTTATGGTCAGGCTGGAGCAATCCCTCGGACGCTTACCGGTGGAGCGGGAGATTGCCGAGGCCATGGGCATGTCACTGGCCGATTACCAGCACTGCCTCAATGACATCCACATGAGCCAGCTGGAGGTGTTGCCCCAGGAGCCTGATGAACCAGCCAGTGACACCGGCTGCGAAAGTGTGGTGTCTCGCCGGGAAACGGAGGCGCAGGTAACGGTGGCAGTCAGTCAACTGGTGGTTCGAGAACGACAACTGTTGTCAATGTACTATGGCCAGGAGTTGACCATGCAGGAAATTGCATCCGGTCTGGGGATTACTGAGGCCCGGGTCAGCCAGATCCACAAACAGTGCCTGTTGAAACTGCGTATCCTGTTGAACCCGGTGGAGGATACATCATGTTGAGACTGGCGGGTTTCCTGGTACTGATTCTCAGCGTCTTCGGCGGTTTTACCATGGCCAACGGCAAGCTGATGGCGTTATGGCAGCCGGCGGAGATCGTCATCATTGTGGGGGCGGCTGTCGGCGCTTTCATGGTGGCGAATCCGTCGTCTGTCCAGAAACTGGTGGCGACCCACCTGCACTATGTCATCGTCAAGCAGGCCGGGTTTGAAAAAGATTTTTTCATGGAGTTGCTCCAGCTGGAATACCAGCTGTTTGACCTGCTCCGCACCAAGGGGGCAGCCGGTATTGAGGATCACATCGAAAATCCGGAGAACAGTGAGATATTTACCGCGTTTCCCCGCATTATTGCCCATAAACGACTGCTCCATTTCATTACCGATAACTTTCGTATCACCGGCATGACCAATATCACTCCGCACGAGCTGGAAGGATTGCTGGAGCAGGAAATCCACACGCTTGAGGCTGACCTGAAACGGCCGGGCGATGCGTTACAGTCGGTAGCGGATGCCTGTCCGGGGTTCGGCATTGTGGCGGCGGTGATGGGGATTGTCATCACCATGCAGTCCATGGATGGCCCGATCGGAGAAATTGGCGCCCATGTGGCGGCGGCGCTGGTGGGTACCTTCCTGGGGATTCTGCTCTGTTACGGCATTGTGGGGCCACTGGCGAGTGCGGTCAGCTATACCGCGCAGAATGAGTGCCTGGCGTTTGATTGTGTGAAGTCGGCAATGGTCTCCTGCCAGCTGGGGCGCCCGCCGATCCTGGCTGTCGATGCCGGACGACGGGTGCTGTACGACGAATTACGGCCAACGTTTCTCGAGCTGGAGCGATGGTTGAGAGGCAACAGGGAGTAAGCGTCCGTGTCTGAGCATCCTCTGATTATCAAGCGGGTGGTGCGTGTCTCCCATGATGGCCACCATGGGGGTTCCTGGAAAGTGGCGTTTGCGGATTTTGCCATTGCCATGATGGCGCTGTTCCTGGTGTTGTGGCTGGTGGCTGCGACCAACCGATTGCAAAAGGAGGTGATCGCGGACTACTTTTCCAATCCGGGTATGTTCAAGCATCCTTCCAGTGATAACCCGATCCGTATGGAAGGGGCGACGTCTGTGCATCAGGGCGCTCCGACGCCGGTGCGGGCCAAGGCGACAGGGTACGAAGGGTTTGAACTGGCGGGTAATACGGCACCGGGCGTTAACGAATTGAATGGGGTGGCAACGGAACTCTCCAAAGTGGGCTCACAAAAAGGTCGTGGTGGTATGCGTTCGTCCTATAAAGTGGAACGGATTCCTAATGGCCTGATTCTGACGATTCCCGAGATTAACAACGAACCCATGTTTCTGGCCGGGAAGTCGGATCTGACTTACCTCTATGAAGACCTGTTTCTGGAAATGGCGCCTATCCTGTCAACACTCCCCAATAAACTGATTATTTCTGGCCATACCGATGCCACACCCTGGTCGCCGGCATCCTCTATGGATAACTGGAAGCTGTCGGCTAACCGGGCAGATACGGTACGTCGTACCCTGGTGTTTGGCGGCATGCCGGAAAATAAGGTGTTGCAGGTTATCGGCATGGCGGATCAGGCACCGTTACAGGGCTTTAACCCAGAAGATCAGCGTAATCGACGCATCGAGATCATGGTGTTGTCCCGAAAAAGTGCCGGTTATGTGAAACATGCAATGCAGAAAAAAGCCGATTTTGACCTGCCGGCAGCACAGCTGGAACAGGCGGTTGACAAGGCGAAAGCCAATCAAATTGCTTTATGATTTCCTGTCTTACCATTGAATAAACGTGAGCAGCGCGGGCAAAGTGCTTATGGTTGACGCATATCACGGGACATCGGTCCGGCTTTTCGAGTATTGTTCGCGGCTTTCCTGTTAATGCTGATACCGCTGGCGTACGCCCATGACCGACCATACCGCTTCCCCAACACCTGCCAACATCGACCCGTTTGCCTGCCGGGCGGTCATGATCGCCAGCCCGGCATCCGGTCAGGGAAAAACCACGTTTACCGCTGCGCTGGCCCGCTTGTATCGCAACCAGGGCCTGAACGTAAAGGTGTTCAAATGTGGGCCGGATTTCCTGGATCCCATGATCCACGAACAGGCCAGCGGCAACCTGGTTGATGTCGTCGATACCTGGATGACCACGGACGATTATACCCGGTACATGCTGGCAGAAGCGGCAGCCAGTCATGATGTCTTGATTGTTGAAGCTGCCATGGGCTTGTTTGATGGTGATTCGCCACCGGCAGGTCTGGCTCGCCAGTTAGGTCTGCCGATCTGGACGGTGATCAACGCCAGCGCCATGGCCCAGAGTTTTGGGGCGCTGGCTTACGGGCTCAAGCATTATCAACCGGATACGCCTTTGGCGGGAGTTATCGCTGGTCAGGTAGGTGGCGATTACCATGTTGAGTTACTGCGCGAGAGTTTGCCGGCGGATATTCCCCTGATCGGCTCCATTCCCCGTGATCCCACCATGGTGCTGCCGGAACGTCATCTCGGTCTTGTCCAGGCCTGCGAGCTGGCAACCACCCTGGATCAGCAACTGGATAAAGCGGCCGCCTTGCTGGAAAGCCGAGGTTTCGGCGCACTGCCCCCCGAAGTGATGTTTACGTTGCCGGCGCGTGGCAGTGTTATGCCATTACTAAACGGTTGTCGTATTGCGATCGCACAGGATGACGCCTTTGCCTTTATCTACGCGGCGAATCTCCGCACCCTGAAAGCGCTGGGCGCAGAGATACAGATGTTCTCGCCACTGGCAGGGGATCGTCTGCCGGAATGTGATGCGGTCTGGCTGCCCGGAGGTTATCCCGAGTTGCATATGGCTGCGCTGTCAGACAATCGTGCGCTGGTGGCGGATCTGGACGTGCATGTCGCGGCTGGCCGACCGCTGTACGCAGAATGTGGCGGTATGCTCTACCTGCTGGAATCCTTGACTGACCGGCACGGTGTAACCGGTGGGATGGCGGGTCTGTTACCGGGTTCCGCGACGTTGCAGGAACGGCTGGTTAACCTTGGGATGGAAGCCTTGGATTTACCCGAAGGGGAACTGCGTGGCCACAGCTTCCATTATTCCACCATGACGACGTCCATGGCGCCCTGGCGTTATACCCGACGGCAACGGGCTCGGTATGGCTCAGACAAGGGTGAAGCTGTCTATCGACAAGGCAGCATCCAGGCGTCCTACCATCATGCCTATTTCGCCAGCGCTCCTCATGCGGCTGCAACGTTGTTTATGGCGAGCGGTACCACAACGCCGGTCAAGCAAGCCTCGGACAAAGCGTCAGAAACCGTTTAATGGACGTGATCTTATGATTGACTTGTTTCCGCCGAAATCACACTATTAGCCGGAATACTCTAACTCCTGATCGTATGACACTGACAACGCTGCACCGCCATCATAGACGTCCTGTCGGCATCGCCCTTTTGGTTGCGATGCTGCTGTCTGTGCTGCAGTTTTGTCTGATGAGTGTTGCCGAGGGGAAAACCATGCACCCATCGCCCATGGAAAGCGCGATGGTCATGGCGATGGATACCTCGGATGGCATGGCACACGACTGTTGCCAGCCAGATAGCCCGGTATCCAGAATGGTCATGACAGATGTCGTCTGTCCTGACTGTGAAGGTGATGCGCCAGCCCTGCAGGTGTCTGCACCGGATCTGAAACCGGTCTTTATGCTGTTGTTTACTGTCGTGGAGCAGGTGTTTGACCCGGTACCGCAAACCCGTAACTGGCAGGTGTTCACCGAGCCGGACATACGAACCTCCCTACCCGATATCTATCTGGCGAAAGCCGCTTTCCTCGAATAGTCCGTTGACGCAATAACCCTGATTTAAACCCGTTATTGCCCATGAGCTGTTGTTAGCCTGCGCCTGTGTTGACGTTTTTATACTGGCTGGCCGTTTGGCGTGACAGCTCCTCAACGGAGAAACACCATGTTTTTCTTACGTCGCTTTTGGGCGACCCCGAACCGTAACCCGCTTTGGCTGGCGTGGTGGTCGGTCCTTGCGCTGTCGGCGTCTGCCAGCCCGCTTTCATTGACGGTTGCCGAACAGCAGGCGCTGTCGGCTGATGCCGGCACCCGCGCCCTGCAGGCACAGGCCCGTGCCTTTTCCGAGCAGGCGGTTGCCGCAGAGAGCTGGGCCGATCCCAAGCTTTCCATCGGCACCATGAACCTGCCGGGGGATAACCTGGATCCCTTTGACCAGGGCATGCTTGAGCTGAAACTTGAGCAGATGTTGCCCCGGGGCGACAACGCCACCATCCTCCGCCGTAAAGGTGAGTTGCAGGAGACCGCCGCCAGCCTGCAGGCAGACGATCGTCGTTTGTCTGTAGTACGGGATGTCCGCCTGGCCTGGCTGGATGCCTGGTACTGGCAACAGTCATTACAACAGCTGCATCTGGATCGTTACCTGTTTGAAAGCCTGGTGACGGTCACAGAGTCCATGTATAGCCAGGGTCGTAAAACCCAGCAGGATGTGCTGCAGGCGGAAGTGGTGCTGTCGCGGCTGGATGATCGCATGGCCACTGCCGCAGCAAGCGCCAATGAGAGTCGCGCCCGGTTGGCGCGTTGGCTGAATCAGCAGCCGGTGGTGTCTGTCAGTGAGACATTGCCCACCTTGCCAGCATTGCCCGCGATCACGGACCAGGCACTGCTATCCCATCCACTGGTTCGGGTGACTGACCTTGCCATTGACCAGTCCGAGCAGGATATCGCCCTGGCCAGGGAGAGTTATAAGCCGCAGTGGGGCGTTGAGCTGACCTATGGTCGCGAACAGGGTGATATGGGGGGAATGGGGATCGATAACCGTGACCGGTTCTCCGCCATGGTGATGCTGGATATCCCGCTGTTCACCGGCATTCGTCAGGATCGCCTGCTGTCCGCCAGCCAGTACCGGCGTGAAGCCAGTACGGCCACGCGCCTGAATACACTGCAAGAGTTGCAGGGGACGTTGCAGGCAGAGGCCGCCCGCTATAACGGGCTGAAAGATCGCCTTGCACTCTACAAGACCCAGCTCTTACCCACCGTTACGCGTCAGGCAGATGCAGCACTTAAGGCCTACCAGGCCGATACCGCGGATTTCACCAGCGTGATACAGGCCTATCAATCCCGGTTGGATCTCACCCTGGCTTATAAACGGCTTCAGGCTGATACCCGGCAGAGTGAAGCGCGACTGCATTATCTGCTGTCAGCAGGCTACCCGCCGCTGTCCGACGAGAAGAGGGAACTGTAATGAAGACAATCACATTGATCAGTCTGGCGTCGGCGGTTGCCTTTTCCGCCGGTATGGCGGCCCAGTATGTTTTGGCACCGCACAGTGGCGCGATAGCAGTGGATGCCCAGGAAAAAAAACCACTTTATTGGGTGGCGCCGATGGATCCCAATTACCGGCGCGACCAGCCGGGTCAATCCCCGATGGGTATGGATCTGGTACCGGTCTATGAGGAGGCGGGTGCAGCAGACACTACGCCAGGCACAGTGACTATCTCTTCAGCGGTTCAGAACAACCTTGGGGTGCGCACTGAAACCGCGAGCCTGAAGACCCTTGAGCCACAGATCCGTACGGTCGGGCGCATTGGTTATAACGAAGACAGCCTGCTGCAGATCAACAGCCGGGTGCAGGGCTGGGTGGAAAACCTGCAGCTGTCGTCAGTTGGCGATGATGTGCGAAAGGGCGACAAACTGTTTGACCTTTACTCACCGGCGCTGGTCAATGCCCAGGAGGAGTTGCTGTCGGCGCTTCGCTCCGGCAATACCGGGTTGATCAAGGCATCCCGCGAGCGGCTTGCCGCACTGGATGTGCCTGAACAGACCATCAGCCGCATCGTCAGCAACCGACGTATTGAACGAGCGTTATCGGTTTATGCACCACAGGATGGCTATGTTTCGCAGCTCAATATCCGTGAGGGCGGTTATATCAATCCATCCAGCCTGCTGGTTGAACTGGCCAGTATGGCGTCCATCTGGGTAGTGGCGGATGTGTTTGAACGTCAGTCGCCGCTGATTCGGGCCGGTCAGGCGGCGACCATGACCGTGGACTACCTGCCGGGTAAAACGTGGCAGGGCTCGGTGGATTATGTCTATCCGGAACTGGACCCACAAACCCGCAGCTTGCGTGTGCGACTCCGGTTTGATAATCCCGATGATGCACTGAAACCCAACATGTACTCCCGGGTCAGTATTGTGACCGACGCGTTTGAGGCGCTGACCATCCCCAGTGAAGCGTTGATCCGAACCGGTGACCAGGAACGGGTGGTCAAGGATCTGGGTAATGGCCAGTTCCGCTCTGTCCGGGTGGACAGTGGCCGGGTTGTCAGTGGACAGGTTGAGATTCTGCGGGGCCTGCACCAGGGCGAGCGGGTTGTTACCTCGGCCCAGTTCCTGCTGGATTCGGAATCCAGCGTGACGGCAGACCTGAGCCGGTATGAGTCCTCAGCCCGTGATCGTGTCTGGACAGCGGGCACGCTGGATCAAAAGAAAGACGGTGTGCTCACGATTACCCATGACCCGGTACCCGAATGGGGCTGGCCCGCCATGACCATGGACTTCGATCTGTCGCCGGAGGTTGGCATCAGTGCATTTGATGAGGGGCAGGCTATACGCTTTGAAATGGAAAAAACACCGGCAGGTAGTTACCAGATCGTGGCGATGGAAAAGGGCGAGATGAGCCATGAGGTAATGGATCACAGTCAGATGAATCATGGTGAGATGAACCATGAAATGATGGACCACAGCCAGATGGGGCACTGAGGAGATAACCATGATCGGAGCGATTATTCGCGGATCACTGGGAAATCGTTTCCTGGTGTTGCTGGCGGCATTGGCGCTGTTGTTTGCCGGGGTCTGGGTGACACGGAACACGCCAGTGGACGCCTTACCGGACCTGTCGGATGTACAGGTGATTATCAAGACAGACTACCCCGGTCAGGCACCGCAACTGGTGGAAGACCAGGTGACCTACCCACTGACCACGGCGATGATGGCGGTACCCGGTGCCGTGGATGTGCGGGGTTCTTCCATGTTTGGCACCTCCTATGTCTACATCCTGTTTGAGGATGGCACGGATATGTATTGGGCCCGCTCGCGGGTGCTGGAATACCTGAACCAGGTGCAGTCGAGTTTGCCGGCCGAGGCCACCACGGCGCTGGGGCCGGATGCCACCGGTGTTGGTTGGGTGTACAACTATGCCCTGGTCGACCGGACCGGACAGCATGACTTGGCGCAGCTGCGCAGCCTGCAGGACTGGTACCTGAAATACCCGCTGCAGTCGGTACCCGGTGTCAGTGAAGTGGCCACGGTGGGTGGCATGGTCAGGCAGTACCAGGTGGTGGCGGACCCGGACAAACTACGGGCTTACGGCATCCCTTTGCAGACGCTTCGCCAGGCGCTGGAGAACGGGAATCGTGAGGCTGGAGCGTCTGCCATCGAGATGGCCGAGGCGGAATATATCGTACGAATTACCGGCTATTTGCAGGGCGTCGACGATATACGGCAAGTGCCATTAACCGTGACAGCCGAAGGCACACCGCTGACCGTGGGGGATGTCGCCGACGTCCGTCAAGGCCCGCAGATGCGCCGGGGGATTGCGGACCTGAATGGCGAAGGGGAAGTGGTCGGTGGCATCATCGTCATGCGTTACGGCGAAAATGCCCGGGAGGTGATTCAGGGCGTCAGGGAGAAACTGGCCGAGTTGCAGCAGGGCCTGCCGGATGGCGTAGAGATTGTGACAACCTATGACCGTTCCAGGCTGGTCTCGGAGGCGGTCTCGACCCTGACCCATACGCTGTTGATCCAGATTGTTATCGTCGTGGCGATCTGCGCCCTGTTCCTGTTGCATTTCCGTTCGTCGCTGGTGGTGGTCATCAGTCTGCCTCTGGGGATTCTGGGTGCATTTTCGATCATGTACCTGCAGGGGTTGAACGCCAATATCATGTCCCTGGGCGGCATTGCCGTGGCGATTGGCTCCATGGTGGACGGCGCGATTGTAATGATCGAGAACTTCCACAAGCATCTGCAGCGGGTCAAGGTCACGGCAGCCAACCGCTGGGCGATTGTGCAACAGTCGTCGTTGGAAGTGGGGCCGCCGCTGTTCTTCTCGCTGCTGATCGAGGCGATCAGTTTCATGCCGGTGTTCAGCCTGCAGGCGCAGGAAGGGCGGTTGTTCTCGCCGCTGGCCTTTACCAAATCCTACGCCATGGCGGTGGCGGCGGGCCTGACCATCACCCTGGTGCCGGTGCTGATCGGCTACCTGGTGCGGGGCAAGGTGATGGAAGAGCAGCGTAATCCGGTGAACCGCGTCATGATGGCGGCCTATCGCCCGCTGGTTAAAGGGGCGCTGACTCATGCCCGGTGGTTGGTGGCTGCGGCACTGGTGCTGATGGTGGTCGGCCTCTGGCCGGCGACCAAGCTGGGCAGTGAATTCATGCCGGACCTGGACGAAGGCGACCTGATGTACATGCCGACCACCTATGCCGGGCTCTCGGTCGGCAAGGCCCGGGAGCTGCTGCAACAGACCGACCGCCTGATCAAGACCGTCCCGGAAGTGGAGACAGTGTTCGGCAAGGTCGGTCGTGCGGAAACGGCGACGGACCCCTCACCGCTGACCATGATTGAAACCGTCGTCCAGCTCAAGCCCCGCAGCGAATGGCGGGACGGGGTAACCCCGGAAAGCCTGCGCGCGGAACTGGAGCAGCGGGTGAAACTGCCCGGTGTGAGCAATGCCTGGGTCATGCCGATCCGCACGCGCATCGACATGCTTTCCACCGGTATCAAGACACCGGTCGGCATACAGGTGACGGGGCCGGACCTCAAGCGCATCGACGGCATTGGTCGTGAATTGGAGCAGCTGCTGCCGGTGGTTCCCGGCACACTGTCTGTCTATGCGGAACGGGTGGTGGGAGGTCGTTATATTCGTGTGGATATTGACCGGGTACGGGCGGCGCGCTTTGGCTTGAATATTAGTGATATCCAGGCGGTGGCGACCTCTGCCATTGGCGGCATGAATGTCACCAGCACGGTTGAGGGACTGGCGCGTTACCCGGTGAACCTGCGCTATCCGCAAAGCTTCCGGGATTCGGTGGAAGCACTGGAAATCCTACCGGTCGTTACGCCGTCCGGACAGGGCATCGCCCTGGGGGATGTGGCGGATATCGTGATTGAGGATGGCCCCGGTGCGATCCGTTCCGAGAATGCCCGGCCTGCCGGACGCGTGCTGGTGGATATCGAAGGGCGGGATCTGGGTTCCTGGGTGCGCGAGGCGCAGGCGCTGGTACGGGAGCAACTGACGCTGCCGGCTGGTTATGCGCTGGAGTGGACCGGTCAGTATGAATACATGGAGCGGGCCAATGAACGACTCGGCATCATTATTCCGGCCACCCTGTTTTTCATCACGGTGATCCTCTTCCTGACTTTCCGGCGCGCCTTCGAGGTGGTTGCCATTCTCGGTACGCTGCCGTTTGCTCTGATAGGCGGCATCTGGCTGATGGCGCTGCAGGGGTACAACCTGTCGGTCGCGGTCGGTGTCGGGTTTATCGCCCTGGCGGGGGTGACGGTGGGGAATGCCATCATGATGCTGGTGTATCTCAACCAGTCGTTGGACGACTGCCGTCTGCGGGGGCAGGAACAGGGGCTGCCGCTGACGCAGGCGGCCATTCGTGATGCGGTGATAGACGGCGCTGTGCTGCGGTTGCGGCCGATCATGATGACCGTCTGCACCATCCTGTTTGGTCTGGTACCAGTGATGATGAATAACGGCACCGGTGCGGAAATCATGCAGCGCATTGCCGGCCCGATGATCGGTGGTATCACCAGTTCACTGATCGTGACGCTGGTGCTGGTGCCGGCCGTCTATTTCCTGTGGCATGGGCGGACAGCCGTTAAGGCAGACGCCTGAATCACTTGTTAAGTACAATGCAGCGTCGTAAGGCGCTGCCGGTTAGAAAAAAATGGAGTGAATGTAATGAAAAATGTTAAATCACTGCTGTTAGGGTCGGTATTGACCATGGCATCCATGAACGGCTTCGCGGAGGAATCGTTTCCCATGGTGATGGTGTACAAAACGCCGACCTGCGGTTGCTGCACGGAGTGGTCAGACCACCTGGAGGCCAACGGTTTCAAGGTGATGAACCACAATGTGCAGGATATTGCCCAGTACAAGGAGAAAGCCAACCTGCCTTACGGGCTGGGTTCCTGCCATACGGCGTTTGTCGGTGGCTACGCGGTGGAAGGGCATGTGCCAGCGTCTGATATCAAGCGCATGCTGACGGAAAAACCGGCCATTCGCGGGCTGGCCGTGCCCGGTATGCCGATGGGCTCCCCGGGGATGGAGTATGGGGATCGGAAGGATGCGTATAACACCATCAGTTATACCAAAGATGGGAAGACCAGCGTGTATGCCTCGCATTAAGACCGGTCTGTGATCTTGAAGCAAAACGGGTAAATGGACACTGACGTTGGGGGTAGCGTTTCGGCTCTCAACGTCAAATGTCGTTTCATGCGATAGGGTATGATGAAAGGATATGGTAACAATGTCGCTTTATGGACACATTCAGCCCTGTTAGTCGTCGCTTATTCGCAGTAACCTGTGCAGGCAATCGCAGAGCCATTGTTGTGAAAAATAAGTGAGGATCACCATCAGGCACCGGGGTGAACCAATGACTGAAAGATGGAAAGAACAGGCAATCAAGTGGCGGGACAGGGCGCGTGAAGAGAGGGACAAACGGCGTGCCCTTGAACGGGACGTCGATGACCTGAAGACCCAGCTGGCCAAGGCTGAACGACAGCTTCGGCGAGCCAGTTTGACGACAGAAAAAAGCCAGGCACTACAAAAACAGGTGAGAGAGGTGCTAATGGAAGCCCTGGAGGAGGTCGAGGCGGTATAGCGATCGGGGTTTTTCCGGTAAGTGCTGTTGTACCACTGGAGGCTGGCCGCCGTTGGAGGGAATCGTTTTGCGATGCCCTCGTGGAAAACGTTCATTCGACCTGACAGGAGAATGCACGTTCTATCGCTGAGCCTTTGAAGCTCTCCGTACTATGCCATTTACATATTGGCGGCGCGTTCCGAAAGACATTCGTAGTCTCCCATTTCAAATTCGCGGCAGATAAAGGGTCGCTTCTCGTAAATCGTACAGCGCAGGGTGTTTCGGTCCAGGGCCGCACACCAGCCATCGGCTAACCGCGCCATGGTTTCACCTCCCCACTGATCCCTCTCAATAAACCGGTCGGGTACGCCGGTATCGGTAATCAGCATGACTTCCAGGCGGCAACAGCAGGCTTTGCAGTTTTCGCAGGTCGCCTCGGTGGCGGGCAGGGTTTTGGTTTCGATGATCATTAATTGCGGTTCACTTTCAATACAGGTATCCATTTTCTAGATGTAAATTTTACTTAACCGAATCAGGTGGCTTCCTGAATGGCTATATGTAGCAGATTTTGTCGGGTGTGAACGTATTTCCAGTGCTTGAATGGTGATTCAGGTTAGGTAAATGATTCAGATTTCAAGGCCTGACCCTTTTGTTTTTATCGCTCAGCACCTTCTTTTTTTAAACTTATTCGTCTTCCTTAGCGTTATTGATGAACGCTTGTCGTTCCTGCTCTTCTTGCTTCACTGCTTCGATTTCTTCCAGCAAGGCATCTACATCAGCGCTGTTGCTGTCATCTTCAAACTCACCAGTGAGCGTGGAGCCAGGTGTTAAGTCACCCTCTTCAAACAGCGCCCACATTTCCTTGGCGTATTGCGTGTGTAATAAGGCGGGTGCAAATGCGCCATAATAGCGACGCATATTGTTGACGTCACGGGCGAACATGGCTTGCGCGTTATTATTCGAGGCAGCATTAACCGCCTGTGGCAGGTCGATAATCACCGGACCATGGTCATCAACCAGTACATTGAATTCTGATAGATCACCGTGCACAAGACCCGCACAAAGCATGAGCATAATGTAATGCATCATGAGGGTGTGATCTCGAATCGCCTGCTCTTCCGACAACGCAACATCACCGAGCCGTGGTGCAACGTCGCCCGCTGCATCGGTGACCAATTCCATTAATAGTACGCCATCAACGCAACAGAACGTTTCGGGTACGCGCACACCCACACTGGCTAAAAGGGTTAAGGCATCCACTTCGGCACTCTGCCAAATGATTTCCTGTTGCTGGCGGCCATAATTTGAATGTTTTTCCATGGCTCGCGCTTTACGGCCACTGCGAACTTTTTTCCCTTCCTGGTATTGTGCCGCTTTTTTAAAGCTGCGTTTCATTGCATCTTTATAGACTTTGGCGCAACGAATATTGTCACCACAGCGGACAATGAATACATCGGCTTCTTTGCCGCTCATGAGTCGGCTGATAACGGCATCGATTAAACCATCATCAACGAGGGGCTGTAGGCGTTTGGGTATTTTCACGGACGTCCTGCTAAGTGTGGTCGGCTATCAAAACTTACTTGATAGAGTACGTTCTGTACTTGATTGTATCTTTGGGTCAAAAATATCACCGTATAAGGGGCAAGAGGTTTCATGATCTTGCCGTGGGCGAACTCGCTATGCGGTCTCTGTTTGTGTAACAGATCCTATGTGGAAAAAGCGCACCCACACTACCGCCCGAAGGTGTGGCTCGGTCATATATTGACCAGCGGAGCATGGGCCTCGGTAGCTCGGTTTTGAACAGTTGTGCGAATAGGGTGGCTTATCTAATCACATTTGCTGAGGTGGGGCTATTGCCGGAGTGGCAGGTTTTTTTCGGTTTCTGCTGGTGGTTTATGTTTGCTGCTTTTGGTCTGCTCAGTGCAGATGATGCTGCCCCACAGCGTGATCAGAAAGTTATTGACGAGGATGAGCTGTCTTAAACGGCAGCTCGATATAATATTTCCTGATTACCACTGTGGCTCAGCCAGCTTGAGAAGCCTTGCTGGCATGGGGCAGGTTCGCGCAGCCATGTAACCCAGCCTTGATACCATCGCCTTCAAATCAAAGCGCCGGTTAAATCGATAACAGT
>NZ_JAEVHF010000024.1 GCF_018263925.1 Kistimonas asteriae | reverse complement strand
ACTGTTATCGATTTAACCGGCGCTTTGATTTGAAGGCGATGGTATCAAGGCTGGGTTACATGGCTGCGCGAACCTGCCCCATGCCAGCAAGGCTTCTCAAGCTGGCTGAGCCACAGTGGTAATCAGGTAAATTTATATCCGCTGTATAAAAAGCCCACCTACACAAAATGCCGAACTCCAGGCAATAGCTTGTACCTCTTCTTGTGAAACAGAATCGGGATCATTCGAATACTGGGTATAGAGCGAAACCCCTTTATATAAACAAGCAAATGTAGTGCAAGCAGCTGTCGCTGTACTGAGAGTAAAAGCTGCTAATTTTCTGTTAAGATGCATTTGTCCATCATCTTCTTCTTGCATATATAAATCTGCAATAGTTTTTCTAATAGTCCTAATCCAGTTTTTTCCTTGCTGGTTTTTCAAGTTAACATCATCAAAACCTGGTACTACTATCGGTTGTGCACGTAGTGGATCCATAGTGTTACTCCTCTCGTATATACAGATTGTTGAAAATATATTTTCACGTCATGTTTTTGAAAAACGCTGTCGCACAAAGTTCATTCTTATATAGTTATATTGATATTCATAAAGGTTACCAATAATGAACAAGGTCAAGATAACCGTCTTCAAGTGGGCTGGCGCCTGGGGTCCGTTCAAGATCAAGATCCCCTGTGGCGAGTGTGCGCTGACAGAAAACATCATTCGCGACACGATGACCAATGAGCTGGCGGATATCCCCGTGGAACTGGATGAGCGGGAATGGCTCACCGAGTGGTGGAAGCCTCTGACCAAGGGCGGCTGGCATGCACCGATCATCATGGTGGAAGACAAGGTCATCTCCCAGGGAATGGCGCTGAACCGTGGCCTGCTGACTCAGGCGGTTATTGAGCATCACAGTACCCATACACCCATTCAAGGCAACCAGGTGTTCGGAAAGGAAAACTGCCCTTACTGTGTTCGTGCCAAGGATCATCTCGATCGCCGTGGTATTCCTTACCAGTATCACGATGTCATCAAGGACTCCCGCCCACTCTACGAAATGCTGGCACGCGTAAAACCCATCATCGGGCCTAAAACACCAGTAACAGTTCCCCAGATATGGATTGATGGCAATTATGTCGGTGGGGCGGATGAACTCAGCAAGATTGTTGATGAATACGTTGAACCGAATTATGACCGGGGGCAGTGCTCCATTTCGCCCGAAAACAGACAGCGCAACAGCAACGATTAGCCCATCATACCGCTGCTGACGCTTTTTCAGGTTTTGTCAGCGGTTTTGTCCACATCGGTTATGGTTCTCTCAAACACAGGTAATTCGCAGCTTTCCCCCAGTCAATACATAAATTACCAACAATGTTATCCACACCCGCTGTATTATTTTGCCTGATTATTCCTACAAACCTGCGGCTCTAAAGACTCATCCTGAGACTGCCCTGTTTTTGTGCTGGCCGGACAAGGTATAATTTCCGCCATTTTTCCGGTTTATACCAATGTCCGCCATGCCGGACTGGAACCCCAACCCTGAGGTGGTACTGTGACCCAACAAACCGTGCCCGACGCCAGCACATTCCAGGGGCTGATCCTTGCCCTGCAAAACTATTGGGCCCGTGAAGGCTGTGTAATCATGCAACCGCTGGATATGGAAGTCGGCGCCGGCACCTTCCATCCTGCGACTTTCCTGCGTGCTATCGGCCCGGAGAACTGGAACTCTGCCTATGTGCAGCCCAGCCGCCGCCCGACGGACGGCCGTTACGGCGAAAACCCGAACCGTCTCCAGCATTACTACCAGTTCCAGGTGGTGATGAAGCCATCGCCCGAGAACTTCCAGGAACTCTACCTGGGCTCCCTGAAAGAGCTGGGTATTGATACTTCTGTTCACGATATCCGTTTCGTGGAAGACAACTGGGAATCCCCGACCCTGGGCGCCTGGGGCCTCGGCTGGGAAGTCTGGCTGAACGGTATGGAAGTGACCCAGTTCACTTACTTCCAGCAGGCCGGTGGTATTGAGTGCTATCCCGTCACCGGCGAGATCACCTATGGTCTGGAGCGTCTGGCCATGTACCTGCAGGGCGTTGACAGCGTCTATGACCTGGTCTGGGCACACGGGCCACAGGGCGATGTCACCTATGGTGATGTCTATCTTCAGAACGAAGTTGAGATGTCCACCTTCAACTTCGAACTGGCCGATACCAAGAGCCTGTTCGAACATTTCGACTACTTTGAACGTGAGTCCGAGCGTTTGGTTGAGCGGGGGCTGCCGCTGCCAGCGTATGAATTTGCGCTGAAGGCTTCCCACACCTTCAACCTGCTGGACGCGCGCCACGCAATCTCCGTGACCGAACGTCAGCGTTACATCCTGCGTGTTCGCACCCTGGCCCGGGCCGTTGCCCATGCCTACTTCGATGCACGCAAGAAACTCGGATTCCCCCTGGCGGATCCTGCGATAAGGCGTGAAGTAATGACCATGCAGGAGAAGAACTAATGGCAACACAGGATTTTCTGGTCGAGCTGGGCACCGAAGAGTTGCCCCCGAAAGCACTGAAAACGCTGGGTAACGCCTTTGCGCAAGGGATTCTCCAGCGTCTCGAAAAAGCCGGACTGGCTTATGGCAACCATCAGGTTTTCGCCGCGCCGCGCCGTCTGGCGCTGCTGGTGCGCGAGCTTGAAACCGCTCAGCCTGACCGTGACGTCGAGCGTAAAGGCCCGGCTGTTCAGGCAGCTTACGATACTGAAGGTAACCCCACCAAGGCCGCTGAAGGCTTTGCCCGATCCTGTGGCGTCACCGTCAGCGATCTCGTGACTGAAGAGACCGACAAGGGCGCCTGGCTGGTTTTCCGTTCCACCGAGAAGGGCAGCGCGACCACAGAACTGCTGCCTGCCATGGTCAAAGCCTCCCTGGATGAACTGCCTATTCCCAAGCGCATGCGCTGGGGCGCGAGCCGGGTAGAGTTTGTTCGTCCTGTTCACTGGCTGGTCATGCTGCTGGGTACTGAAGTCGTGGATTGTGAAATCCTCGGCCTGACGGCTGGCCGTGAAACCCGTGGTCACCGTTTCCATCACAACGACGTAATCACCATTGAAAATCCGGCCGACTATCAGCGTCTGCTGGCCCGCAATGGTTATGTCATTGCTGATTTTGAAGGCCGTCGCAGCACAATTCGCCAGCAGGTGGAAGCGGAAGCCCGTAAACTGAGCTGTGAAGCTGTTATCGACGACGATCTGCTGGATGAGGTTACCGCACTCAATGAGTGGCCTGTAGCGCTGGCTGGCCGTTTTGATGATGAATTCCTGGAAGTCCCGCAGGAAGCCCTGATCTCTTCCATGAAAGAGCATCAGAAGTATTTCCACGTGGTGGACGGTGAAGGTAACCTCAAGCCTTACTTCATCACCATCGCCAATATCGAGAGCCGGGATCCAGCCCAGGTTATCGCGGGTAACGAGAAAGTCATTCGCCCCCGTCTGGCGGATGCCAAGTTCTTCTACGATAACGACCGCAAGTCCACCCTCGAAGAGCGTCGTGAAACCCTGAAGCCGGTGGTATTCCAGAGCAAACTGGGTTCCCTGTACGCCAAGACCGAACGTATCGCCCGACTGGCGGCTTATATCGCGTCTCAGGAAAACGGTAACAGTGACTGGGCACGTCGTGCCGGTGAGTTGTGCAAGTCTGACCTGGTGTCTGACATGGTGCAGGAATTCCCGGAACTTCAGGGCATCATGGGCCAATACTACGGCATCAATGACGGTGAGCCGGAAGAAGTCTGCCACGCCCTTAACGAGCAATACATGCCACGCTTTGCCGGTGATGAACTGCCAACCGGCCTGACCGGCTGTGCCGTCGCCATCGCTGACAAACTGGACACGCTGACCGGTATCTTCGGCATCAACCAGCCGCCTTCCGGTAACAAGGATCCCTTTGCACTCCGTCGTGCCACATTGGGTATCCTGCGGATTATCGTTGAGAAGAAACTGAACCTGGACCTGCGTAGCCTGATTGGTGTCGCGATCGAGGGTTATGCGGAGCAGGGCACAGAGCTGCCGGCGGGTGAGTCGCTGACTGAAACCGTGCTGGACTTCATGCTGGAGCGCTTCCGCGCCTGGTATCAGGACGAAAAGATCCCGGTTGAAGTCTTCCTGTCAGTCAAAGCACTGAAGCCGTCCCAGCCTTACGATTTCGATCGTCGGGTGAAGGCGATCCACAACTTCAGCCGTATGCCGGAAGCCCTCGCACTGGCTGCAGCCAACAAGCGGGTCTCCAACATCATGGCCAAGGCTGGTGATCTGGTGATTCCCGATAATGTGGATGAAGCCCTGCTGACAGAAGAAGCCGAGAAGGCGCTGGCATCTGCACTCTCAGCAAAACGTGAGGAAGTACAGCCGCTGCTGAGTGAGCGGAAGTATTCCACGGCTATGGAACGCATGGCGTCCCTGAAAGATACCGTGGATAACTTCTTCGACTCGGTGCTGGTTAACGCGGAAGATCAACAGGTTCGCCTGAACCGCTATGCACTGCTGCGTCAGCTGCGCGACCAGTTCCTCCATGTAGCGGATATCTCTCTGTTACAGAAAAGCTGATATTGGCAACGGAAACTGTCACCGGTTTCCGCCACAATACCGTTTTCATGCCTGATAATGGGAACGGTATGCCTTCAGTGGATGTTTTACTCAGTAAGACCGGCTCTGGTAGCCGGTCTTATGCCATAAATGACAGACAGGTTTCAGCCTGCATCCGAAAGGAAGGGGAGCCTTGCCGATGAAACTGGTCATTCTCGATCGAGATGGCGTCATCAACGAAGATTCCGACAATTATATCCGTTCCGTTGACGAGTGGATTCCCATTCCCGGCAGTATCGAAGCCATCGCCCGGCTGAGCCAGGCCGGTTATAGCATCGCGGTTGCCACCAATCAGTCCGGTATTGGACGCGGTTATTATGACCTGGCGGAGCTGACCGCCATGCATGACAAGATGAACCACCTAATAAACGACCATAGTGGTTTAATTAATACCATTGCCTTTTGCCCCCATACACCGGAAGACGGTTGTGATTGCCGTAAGCCACAACCCGGCCTGGTTCGTCAGATTGAAGCGAATCTGAACACGTCGGCAGAGGGCGCATGGTTTGTCGGCGATACCGGCAAAGATATAGACGTTGCCCGCGCCACAGGCTGCCAACCCGTTCTGGTCAAAACCGGGAAAGGGGAAAGAACCCTCGCAAAAGCCAGTGAGGATGACTTAGTGGGCGTGAAAATTGTCGACTCACTCGCTGACTTTGCCGATTACCTGCTCAATGGAGCTGATGTCTGATGTTTTACCGTGCATTTCTCTGGTTTAGGACAGCTGTCTTCTATTGTTTGCTGATTCTCTGGACGCTGTTCTATCCAAGCCTGATACTGTTGAGCATTTATTTTGTGCCTCGAAAATACCGGCACCGGTATGCGGTTGTGACCTGGTGCAGTGTTGCGCTGGCACTGGTCAGAGTCATCTGCGGTATCCGCTGGCAGGTTGAGGGAAAGGAGAATATTCCGGATCGCAGCTGCGTAATTCTCAGCAATCATCAGTCCACATGGGAAACTTTTTACCTGCAGACGGTTTTCAGTCCACAGTCCACGGTCATCAAGAAGGAACTGCTGAATATTCCTTTTTTTGGCTGGGCCTTTCGCTTCCTGAGCCCTATCGCCATCAACCGAAGTGATCGTAACGCAGCCATGCATCAGCTGATCGACCAAGGCACCCATTTCCTGAAGGAAGGAAACTCGGTACTGATTTTTCCTGAAGGCACTCGTCAGGACTGGCCGAACCTTGGTAAATTCAGCCGGGGCGGGGCAATGCTCGCCAAGAAAGCCGAGGTAAACGTGGTTCCGGTCGTCCATAATGCCGGCCGTTGCTGGCCAAACGGAAAATGGCTAAAAACACCGGGCGTTATCACGGTGAAAATCGGTTCGCCCATTGCCAGTGAGGATAAATCCACAACCGTTCTGAGCAAGCAGGCTTATGAATGGGTCAGTGAAAATCAGAAAACACTGGATTAAGAAACGCAAAAGCCCCTGTTAGGCGGTATTTGTCAGGGGCTTACTTATGCAAAGAACTGGACTGACATCGTCCGAATATCACTATATATCTTCATTTCGTCTGATCTGGTCAGCACAATCCATGGCGATTTCGTGACCTTTCAATGTTTCTCTCGCATTAATGATCATCAGCTGGGCCTTTTTCTTCATCTGCTGCATGATCGGCGTCATGGTCTCATGTAAGCGATCCCATTCATCCTGCGTCAGGGTGTAGACGTCAGCCTGTGGATGATGCTCCATTTTCAGGTCGGTAATACCAAACTCTTCCAGCAACTCCAACTGAGCACGGGTAATATGAGGTTCCTTGAAATCCTGGTTGGGCGCATATTTATCCAGCGTTGATACAGAGGCATACTCAGGCACCTTCTGATCAAGAATACTGCTCTGCTCGCCACTGGAAGCCTGATTACCTGCGGAATCTGCCGTCTGATTACTCACCGGTCTGGACTGATTGACAGAGTTGCCCTGGTTGCCCCTGATATCATTGCTCATGTGCTGACCAACCTTTTCCTTAGTTTCTCAGATCTCTGATGTCATCCGACAACTTGTCTTCTTCGTATTCCAGTTTTTTCAGCTGGTCTTCCAGTTTCTCCAACTCAGCCTTGATGGGGTCATACTGAGACTGAATTTGATTCTTTTCCTGCACCAGCTTATCCCTATCTCCCGTCAGTGAGGCTAATTCATTATTGTTTTTGCCGATCTTGTCATTGATCTCACTGATCTTGTTATTGGTATTTTTGATATAACCGTTGTTAGCATTAATTTCCTTAGTAGCTGCATTCCTGGCAGAGCGTGCAGAAGCATCTTTACCCCAGTTCCATGGTAATACCATCCAGCCCTGAAAACGGTTATCGTGTAATTTCTTTTCTGCCTTCTTTTTGTTTTCTTGATATTCTGCTTTTTTCGATTCTTCCGTTGTTTTTAAGGCTTCATTCTTTTCTTTTTCTTTTTGTGTCATGTCGATATTATTGTTTTTACCAATAACCTCAACATCTTTATCTTTTAATTTGGATTCATATTCTTTAGCTTTATCCCTTAATGCATCCAGTTTTTCTTCCAACGCATCTTTCTTCTCTCTTATTTCACTTCTTTCTTCCTGCTTTTCTATTACCTTTTCGTGGGTGCTAGATGTTGACCCCACCGCTCCAGAGCCTCCACCAACAGCGTGATGTCCCCCGAACTGGGAAGGAGGACGAATGCCTGGCACGGCACCATGCCCGGGGATCTGGTTATAGAAGTTCGACATACCCGCAAATTGCGAACCAAACCCATGCATAGCCCCCATCATACCGGGTGTATGCGCTACACCACCGGTCATGATGCTGATCTGTATGCCCGGTACGTTATAACCCGGTGCAATCCCGCCTTTGGCGCCAATACCGCCGACCTGGCCAATACCGCCAATCGAAGGGGGTTGTGAAGGATTGAACGCAATTGCCATAACCAGATTCCTGTATGCTTTAGATCAAACCGCTCTTCTTGACAGAACCACCTTTACCACCTGATTTTCCGGAACGCCCAGCGTTTTTGACCTCTTTTGACGCTTCTTTTATTTTTCGTTTTACATCAGCATCCAGTTCATTTTTCCAGGCGATGGTTTCAGCCATGGCAAACTTTGGGAAATCAGGGTTCTCAATATCCCTTTGTACGTCTTCCGGTGTCATATTGATATCCTGAAGCAACCCCTGATAACGGGCAAACACGTCTGCCCCCTGATTAATCAGTTGGTCTATTTCAGACAATATGACTTTATCTTGCTTATCTTGACCAAGGTTTTCATTATCCATAATTAAAAACCATGCGATTTTTTAAGAATACTTTTATAGATACATAACAGTATAAGATATTAAACAGTCCTGAATTATCGAGTCTGTTAATATCATCATTATTAAATAATTAATCGTTTTCTTTCGACATTAAAAAGGCCGGTCAAAACCAGCCTTTTTATTATTCAGTCAATTAACTATCACCCATCAGCTGCTCGACAAGCCCCATCAGGATGTGAATGACCTTAATATGAATTTCCTGGATTCGATCGGCATAACCAAAATGTGGCACACGGATTTCAATATCCGCCAGACCTGCCATTTTTCCGCCATCCTTGCCAGAAAGAATAATCGTACGCATACCTTTCTGTCGTGCAGCTTCCAGCGCTTTCAGCACATTGGCAGAGTTACCACTGGTACTGATCCCCAGTAATACATCACCCGATTGTCCCAAGCCTTCTACATAGCGGCTGAATACAAAATCGTAACCAAAATCATTGCTGACACAGGACAGATGGCTTGGATCGGAAATAGCAATAGCCGGGTAAGCAGGGCGGTTTTCACGGTAACGCCCTGTCAATTCCTCAGCAAAGTGCATGGCATCACAGTGTGAACCACCGTTTCCGCAGGAGAGCACTTTACCGCCAGTCTTGAAGGATTCCGCCAGCAGTTCAGCGGCGCGGGTAATTTTTTCCAGATTCGCGTCATCGTTCAGGAATTGATCCAGCACCATGGCGGCTTCTGATAATTCCTGTCTGACATATTGCTGTAATTCATTCATTGCATCTGTCCCGGCAACCGTCACTGACTGTTTTTGCTTAATTTCAAAAACAGCCAGCCAGCGACGGTGTTTTGCGCAGTATTTTTGAAGTTTCCGGATTATACGTCGAGGTTGGCAACCCTAAGCGCATTGCTTTCAATGAAGTCCCGCCGCGGCTCAACCACATCGCCCATCAACGTTGTGAATATCTGGTCAGCAGCAATGGCATCCTCAATCGTGACACGCAGCATGCGGCGTGACTCTGGATCCATTGTCGTTTCCCAGAGCTGTTCCGGGTTCATCTCACCCAAACCCTTATAGCGCTGGATGTAGTGACGCTTGGTGGATTCATGCATCAACCAGTTCAGGCCCTGCTCAAAATCATCAATAGGCTGAACACGCTCTCCCTTGCGGAAATGGGCGCCATCTTCCAGCAAGCCCTGGAGCTGATTACCCAGCTTCACGATATTGCGGTAATCATTCGAGATGAAGAACTCGGTCTGGAAGCGGTATTCGGTGGTAATCCCGTGGGAAACGACACTGGCTACCGGTACCCAGATATTGAGTTCGCGATTTTCGACTGCAGACAGCGTGATGCTGACGCCAGAGACTTTCTTGTTGGCCAGCTTCTCATTCAGTGCTTGTACCCAGTTTTCTACAAGATCCTGCTGCTTCAGCGCTTCTTCAGTCAGCTCGGGTGAATAGATCAAATCACGAAGCACATCGGCAGGATAGACGCGGGACAGGCGATCAATGATTGCCTGAACGTTACGGAAGTCATTGACCAGCGATTCAAGCTGTTCACCCCCGATACCTGGCGCATTCTCATTGACGTGCAGACTGGCGTTTTCCATCGCAGCAGTGGTCAGGTATTGCTGAAGGGCATTTTCGTCCTTCAGATACTGCTCCTGCTTGCCTCGTTTGATCTTGTAGAGTGGTGGCTGAGCAATGTAGATATACCCGCGCTCAATCAGTTCAGGCATCTGACGGAAGAAGAATGTCAACAGCAGCGTACGGATGTGCGCACCGTCGACGTCGGCATCGGTCATGATAATGATCTGATGGTAACGCAGCTTATCTGGATTAAACTCTTCCCGACCAATACCACAACCCAATGCAGTGATCAGCGTACCCACCTCAACGGAGGAGAGCATCTTGTCGAAGCGGGCTTTCTCGACGTTCAGGATCTTGCCTTTCAGCGGCAGGATTGCCTGCGTCCGACGGTCACGCCCCTGCTTGGCAGAGCCGCCCGCAGAGTCACCCTCCACAATGTAGAGTTCGGAAAGGGCAGGGTCCTTTTCCTGGCAGTCAGCCAGTTTTCCTGGGAGACCGGCAATATCCAGCACACCTTTCCGCCGCGTCATCTCACGGGCTTTCCGCGCGGCTTCACGGGCGCGGGCAGCATCGAGCATCTTGTTGACCACGATCTTGGCATCCTGAGGGTTTTCCAGCAGGAAGTCGCCGAAAGAGTTACCCATTTCCTGTTCAACGGCCGTTTTAACTTCCGATGAAACCAGCTTGTCCTTGGTCTGGGATGAGAACTTGGGATCCGGTACCTTGACGGAAACAATGGCGGTCAAACCTTCACGGCTATCATCGCCGGTAGTGCTGACCTTCTGTTTTTTCAGCAGACCTTCTTTTTCAATGTAAGTATTCAGAGTCCGTGTCAGCGCTGCACGGAAGCCTGCCAGATGCGTTCCGCCGTCGCGCTGGGGAATGTTATTGGTAAAGCAGAAAATGCTTTCCTGGAAGCTGTCATTCCACTGCAGGGCTACTTCAACCGTGACGCCATCATCACGTTCGCGAATAAAGTGGAAGACATTATTGATAGCGTTTTTCTTGTTATTTAGATACTCAACGAACGCTTTTAGACCACCTTCATATTTAAAGGTCTCTTCACGTCCATCTCTCTCATCCTTCAGGACAATACAAACCCCTGAGTTAAGGAAAGACAGCTCACGAAGACGCTTGGCCAGAATATCGAAGCTGAATTTGATATTACTGAACGTTTCAGGGGAGGCCCAGAAGGTCACCTCAGTACCGGTGGTATCCGTGTCACCGATAACTTTCAAGGGTTCTCTTGGGACTCCATCATTAAATATCTGCTGATGGACATTACCCGCTCGACGGATGGTCATCCGCAGTTCGCTGGAAAGGGCGTTAACTACAGAGACACCCACACCGTGTAGACCACCGGAAACCTTATAGGTGTTATCGTCGAACTTACCGCCGGCATGCAGTACCGTCATGATAACTTCGGCTGCAGAGACACCTTCCTCCTCATGGATATCCGTCGGGATTCCCCGGCCATTATCGCGGACAGAGACGGATTCATCCGGATGGATCACCACATCAATCTGGCTACAGTGTCCTGCCAGCGCCTCATCGATGGAGTTATCCACGATTTCAAACACCATGTGATGCAGGCCGGTGCCGTCATCCGTATCACCGATATACATCCCGGGGCGCTTACGCACCGCATCAAGTCCCTTCAGGACCTTGATATTCGATGCATCATAAGTCTGTTCAGTCATCAGTCTGCTCTCCATAACCTTCCGCGCCGGGGCGAGTGCGCTGTCTGCCCTACTCAAACTATCGGTTGAGCCAAGGCAGAACAGGGTAGACAAAACACTCGTCACCGCAGTTAATCATTGCTACTTACAGCACCATGTTCCACGTGGAACATTTTCACCTGGGTTTTCTCGTTCCATTGATGCGCCAACCCTTCACGCTCAACGCTGGTCACAAAGACCTGACAATGCATGGCTTCCAGGGTGTCGCACAGTAACTGCCTATGTTCTGCATCCAACTCTGAGGGCAAATCATCCACCAGATAGGTACAGGGGCGATTACTGATTTCTGAAAACAGTAATCCTTGCGACAGTTTCAGCGCGCAGACCACCATTTTCTGCTGCCCTCGAGACAAAATCTCAGCAGCACTCATTCGGTCAAGCCTGACCTTCAAGTCAGCCCGCTGGGGTCCTGCATGCGTATACCCGGAATTAATATCACGATCCCGGTTTTTCTTGAGTACATCACCCAGGCTCAGATCCTTGTCCCACCCCCGGTAATAGCTCACCTTCAATCCAGGAACATTCGAGAACTTTGCCATGACCTGCTCAAAGACAGGAAGCAGCTTCTCAATATACTCTGACCGAAGCGCATCAACCTGGTTCGCTACGGTAATCAGCTCCTGATCCCAGATATCCAATTGTGAACAGTCTATTTTACCATGACGAAGCAAGGTATTCCGCTGTCTCAAACATTTCTGTAAGCGCTGCCACAAGGGAAGGAACCGATGTTCCACGTGGAACACACCCCAGTCAATAAATTGCCTTCTTTCCTTAGGCGAACCTTCGAGTAAGCGGAAAGTGTCAGGATTTATGACCTGTATGGGCAGAATAGCTGCCAAGCTTGAGACATTGTTAACATTTTCACCCGCAACACGAATCTGATAATCCCCGTCCAGAGTCCGGGTAACCCCCACCGGGACAGAGCGCGTTTCACGGCTGACATCGCCAAACACGGTACAGGATTGAACTCCATTACGAATGACAGGCTTTAATTTTGAGGAGCGAAACGAGCGCGCCATACCCAACAGATAAATAGATTCAAGGATACTGGTCTTGCCACTGCCATTCTTGCCGTAAAAGATATTGATATCAGGGGAGGGTTCCAGGGAAACCGTGGAGAGATTCCTGACATCGGTGATTGCGAGACGCCTGATGGTCATATCGTTGTTTTTACCGGGTTAAAACCAGAAAACGGATGCCACAGGGGCATCCGTTTTCCGTAAGGGGAGCAGGAGAGTGCCAATGGCTCAGAGACGCATAGGCATGACCACATAGACGGAATCACCACCCTCGGTCTCTTCAATCAGCGCACTGCTATTGGAATCAGACAGGGTCAGCTTGACAGCATCGCCGGAAATGACGGAAAGCACATCCAGCAGATAGCTCACATTGAAGCCGATCTCGAGACCATCACCCGGATAGTTCACGGTGACTTCTTCTTCCGCTTCTTCCTGCTCCGGGTTATTCGCCATGATCTTCATGGTGTTTTCATTCAGCATCATCCGGATACCACGGTATTTCTCGTTGGAGAGAATGGCCGTCCGGTTAAATGCCTGGCGCAGGGTCTGTCGATCACCGATAACAATCTTGTCACCACCACGGGGCAGAACCCGCTCGTAATCCGGGAATTTCCCGTCAACCAGCTTGGAGGTAAAGGTGAAATCACCGGTGTTGGCGCGAATATGGTTGCCGCCAACCGTGATATTGACCGCTTCATCACCTTCCGTCAGCAGACGTGCCAGCTCCAAAATCCCCTTGCGAGGCACAATGACCTGGTGCTTGTTATCCTGGCTGATATCCGCATCCACAGAGCACATGGCTAAACGGTGGCCATCAGTAGCGACAGAGCGCAGCATATGGTTATTCACTTCCAGCAGCATACCGTTGAGGTAATAACGGACATCCTGCTGTGCCATAGCAAACCCGGTGCGATCAATCAGGCGACGCAGACGGGATTGAGCAATGGAGAAGGTAAACGAGCCGGCTTCTTCCTCAATATTCGGGAAGTCATTAGCAGGCAGTGTGGACAGCGTGAAACGTGAACGGCCAGAACGCAGAATCACTTTCTGATCGTCGACCTTCAGCTCGATATCGCAATCCTCAGGCAGGGATTTGCAGATATCCATCAGTTTCCGTGCAGGAACGGTGATCTCGCCGCTCTCGGCAGGCTGTTCCAGCTTGACCCGGCCAACCAGCTCAACCTCAAGGTCGGTTCCGGTCAGGGAGAGCTGATCCCCCTCGACAACCAGCAGAACGTTGGACAGGACCGGCAGGGTTTGCCTGCGCTCCACAACACCAGCGACCAACTGCAGCGGCTTTAGCAGTGCTTCCCGGTTAATGGTGAGTTTCATGGTTTCCTTCTCTCGTAATCCTCGTTGGAAGATACCGTCATCAGCTGGTCAAAGACCGGTGCAGATTCTTGTAATCCTCAGCGATTTCGTTATCAGTTTCAATCAGTTCCTTCACCTTGCGGCAGGCATGCAGGACCGTGGTATGGTCGCGGCCGCCGTAGGCTTCACCAATTTCCGGAAGACTGTGGTTGGTCAGTTCCTTGGACAGCGCCATGGCGATCTGCCGCGGCCGCGCCACAGAGCGGCTGCGTCGCTTGGACAGGATATCTGACATCTTGATCTTGTAATATTCAGCCACCGTACGCTGGATATTATCGATACTGACCTGTTTGTCCTGAAGCGCCAGAAGGTCCTTCAGCGATTCACGGATCAGGTCCACATTGATACGCCGTCCCATGAAATGGGCACTGGCAATAACGCGCTTCAATGCACCTTCCAACTCACGGACGTTAGAACGGATCCGCTGGGCAATAAAGAAAGCCGAATCATGAGGCAGCTCAATATTGGCCTGCTCGGCTTTCTTCATCAGGATAGCCACCCGGGTTTCAAGTTCCGGCGGTTCAACGGCAACCGTCAGCCCCCAACCGAAACGGGATTTCAACCGTTCTTCCAGTCCCGCAATCTCCTTGGGATAACGATCACAGGTCAGGATCATCTGCTGACCGCCTTCCAGCAATGCATTAAAGGTATGAAAGAACTCTTCCTGGGAACGCTCCTTGCCGGCAAAGAACTGGATATCATCGATCAGCAATGCATCCACAGAACGGTAGTACCGCTTGAAATCGTTAATGGCATTCAACTGCAGGGCTTTGACCATATCCGCAACAAAACGCTCGGAATGCAGATAAATGACCTTGGCGTCTGGATTCTGTTTAACCAGCGAGTTACCCACAGCGTGCATCAAGTGCGTTTTACCCAAGCCTACGCCACCGTAAAGGAACAAGGGGTTATAGGCCGCTCCCGGGTTTTCCGCCACCTGTCGTGCGGCAGCCAGCGCCAGCTGGTTAGACTTGCCTTCGACAAACGTTTCAAAGGTAAACGTCGTATTCAGGGAGCTATTGTGTTTAATGCTGCCCTCAACCTCGACCTGACGCTCTTTCTGGCGAGCAGGCGCTGGTTGCTGAGGCTCTGGTGCAGGCCTGGCAGGCTCATCCTGCTCAATCACATCACTGACAGCAGCCCGTGATTGCTTTAAAGGATTCACGAAAGTACGAGAGCCTGAAGAAGCACCCGCACCATGATGAGTGGAGGTTGCCTGCGCAGAAACCGTTTCCGTCATACGGGATTCAGCTTCAACAGGCCTGCGGCCGTGCTGAATCGACTGCGGTTCTGCCACCGCCTGAGGTCGCTCATCCACCAGATCCAGGCTTTTCTGGTTACTGGAATAAGGAGATGCATACTGCGTTGCAGCGGCAACAGGCGATTCAGTGGCGGTCTGGCGCGAGGATATCGTCGATCCCGTCGAGCGGGAACGGATATTAAAAGAAGGTTTCCGGTTACTCACACCCAGAGCGATCGCCGGCGGATTCCCATCCGTCAGCTCATCCATCACCTCCTCGATACGAGGCAGGAACTTATCCTTGACCCAGTCGAGCACAAAGCGGTTAGGGGCCAGCAGACACAGTTCATCGTGATCCGCCATGACCTTCAGTGGACGTAACCAGGTGTTGAACTGCTGGGAAGGCAGTTCATCCTGAAGGATATCCATGCATTTCTGCCATAGCTCCAGTGGCACGAGGACGCTCCGGTTGAAAGTGAAGAAAGTGGTTCAGAACCGATGTTGAAAACAGTTTATTTTATCGTGTGTTGGCTATGTTATCCACACCCGTAAAAACCCTGTATTTATAGAGGTAAAACGGCAAATATCCTTATTTATCAATAAGTTAACATTAATAGAAATAAATACTTTAAAAACAGGGAGTTACTAACAGGGCTGTGAATATTTCTGTGGGAAAAATGTATAAGTAGCGCGGATCACCTGTGGCTGAAATGGCTGTTTATACACAACCAGTGTAACCCCCTCTATTTTTATACACATCGCTCCACGGTAACCGTACAACGTAAGAGCAGTAGTTTGGACAAGGTTTGTCATTATCTATCCTGTTGATAAATAATGTTTTTTTGACGTTTTCCACAGAAAAAGGCGTACCCTATATAAACAACATTAAAGAATAAAAGAATATATATAAGATATATTTTTTTATATTTTTCTTTATATATTTATATGGTTTAAATCATCAAAAAAGACAACTGTCTAATATTTAACCCTTACACATGCGATCAAAAATTCATGTCCTCCTGTTGAAGACGTAAGGTTTTGAAAACACTCGATTGCGTTAACCCAGCCTGAGGATAAGTAAATGCTGTGTAGGGTATAGAGGCAGGAATATTGCCGTATAAGGAATGCCGCAATACGCTGGTCGATTTTTATACATCTTTTAAATTGACGCTATTTATCTGATTCCCTACAATTGCGCGTCTTTTATCTGTCATTTTTAGTTGTACCCCGTACAACTGCAGCGTAGGTGAGTTACCCATGAAAAGAACATTTCAACCCAGCGTCCTGAAGCGTAAGCGTACTCACGGTTTCCGTGCTCGCATGGCTACCAAGAGCGGCCAGCAGGTTATCGCTCGTCGTCGTGCCAAGGGTCGCAAGCGCCTGTCTGCCTGATCTGCAGCCAGGACCTGAGCGTGAGTTTCAGTTTCAGCCGTGATCACAGGCTGCTGAATGCCGCTGAGTTTAAACAGGTCTTCGATACTGCAGATATCAAGGTATCCCATAAGCATCTGCTGATTCTGGCTCACCGCACCACCCGGGAAACCCCCCGGTTGGGTCTGGTGATTGCCAAGAAAAATATCCGTCATGCGGTTAACCGCAACCGGGTGAAGCGGATGATGCGGGAAACTTTCCGCCTGAACCAGACCAGTCTTGAAAAACTGGACATCGTGGTTCTGGCCCGGAAAGGTCTGGACACACTCAGTAACAGGCAACTGCAGAACCTGCTTGAGAAGCAATGGTTGCGAATCAGGCAACGGTCTGAATCCCGGAAGCCGTCTCCCTCCCGAAACGCACCGGGTCAGGTCAAAGCCCCCGCCAGTCATGGTTAAGGGGGCTGTTGCTTCTCAGGTCTGACCGGCACTCCGCCAGCAAGGAGAACAGGCCATGTCCGTCAACCCGGTCAAGTCACTGGTGCTGTTGATTCTTCGCATATACCAGTACGCGATCAGTCCTTTGCTGGGCAGAAATTGCCGTTTCTATCCCTCCTGTTCCGCTTATGCGAAAGAGGCCATTGAAAACCATGGTCTTCTAGGCGGAAGTTTCCTGTCGATAAAACGCCTTTTGCGCTGTCATCCCTGGCATCCGGGGGGGTATGATCCCGTACCGGACTGTTCGGCTGATGGGCATGATGCTGTGTCGGAGGAGTCCCGATCCCCGTTGTCTGCGTGTGCATGTGCTGCAAAGACAACGCCGTTAACAAACAGCCCTGGGTACCGTGGTGGTGAAGATCCTTCTGTGGATAAAACGACTGCGTCGCTCAAGGCACAAAACCAAACCGATTCGATGGCCCGATAATCATGGATTTGCAGAGAACTATTCTGATCGTTGGCCTGGCTGTTGTCGGTTACCTGATGGTGCTGCAATGGAACCAGGACTACAACAAGCCGCCCGAGCTGAGTACAACTGAGGTTGTCTCGGTGGGAGAGGCGCCGGTCGCGCAAGCAGCCACTGGCAGCAGCGATGCGCCGGTGCTGGAAAGCGATACTGTTGTGGATCACGGTTCTGCCGCCAGTGCGCAGCTGATCACCGTAACCACCGACACGCTCAACGTCACCATTGATACACGTGGCGGAGATATTGTCTCTGTCTCGCTCCCGAAATATCCGAAGGTGAAAAGCCAGCCGGATAACCCGTTTGTTCTGCTGGAAAACAACCAGAACCGTCTGTTTGTTGCCCAGAGCGGCCTGACCGGCACCGATGGTCCTGACCGACAGGGTCATCCGGTATTCACCGCCGCCAAGACGTCCTATCAACTGGACGATGGCAAGGACACGCTGCAGGTTGACCTGACCCTGAAGACCGACAAAGCAGATATCACCAAGCGTTACACGTTTGATCGCGGTGGATATCAGGTATCTGTCGATTATCTTATCCACAACACGTCTGACCAGACTTGGCGTGGTAACTTTTACGGTCAGCTGAAGCGGGACAATTCCAAAGACCCGAGCAGCGAGTTCAGCAGCAAAACGACAATTAACACCTATCTGGGTGCTGCCGTTCGCAGTAACGAAAAGCAGTATCAGAAAGTGGATTTTGACGATTTCGCCAGCAAGCCGTTTAAAGAAACTGTGGAAGGTGGTTATGCCGCGATTCTGCAGCATTACTTCGTCGTTGCCTGGGTGCCCGGACAGGATCATCAGAACACTTACCAGACTCGTGTCGTTAATGGCAACAACATTATCAGTGTTGTAGAACCTTCCATTGAAGTGAAGCCGGGTCAAACGGGTGAAGCGGGTGCGATTCTGTATGTAGGCCCGAAAAACCAGGAAGTGCTGGGTGCACTGGCCGATGGCCTGAACCTGACCATCGACTACGGTATCCTCTGGTGGTTCGCCAAGCCGTTGTTTGAACTGTTGCAGTTCCTGCATTCCATCCTGGGTAACTGGGGCTGGAGCATTATCGCGCTGACCGTGATCGTTAAAGCGTTATTCTTCCCGCTGTCTGCTGCCAGCTACCGCTCCATGGCGAAGATGCGTAAGCTGTCGCCGAAGCTGCAGTCGCTGAAGGAGCAGTATGGCGATGATCGGCAGAAGATGTCCCAGGCGATGATGGAGCTGTACAAGAAAGAGAAGGTCAACCCGATGGGTGGCTGTCTTCCGATTCTTGTTCAGATGCCGGTCTTCATTGCCCTGTACTGGGTACTGCTGGAATCTGTGGAAATCCGTCAGGCGCCGTTCATCCTGTGGATACATGACCTGTCGCAGATGGATCCTTACTTCATCCTGCCGCTGATCATGGGTGCCTCCATGTTTGTTCAGCAGCTGCTGAGTCCGACGCCGCCGGATCCTGTCCAGGCGCGTGTGATGAAGTTGATGCCGGTGATCTTCACGGTATTCTTCCTGTGGTTCCCGGCGGGTCTGGTCCTGTACTGGGTTGTGAATAACCTGCTGTCCATTTCCCAACAGTGGTACATCACCCGCAAGATCGAGGCGGATCCCAACGCCTGACGTTGAACAGGATTTGCTTTACCCCCAAAGGCGTGGTCACTAGACTACGCCTTTTTTATTGGCTCCGATTTCCCCGTCTCATCTATGACCCACTCCGACGCACTCCAGACAAGCACCGATACTATTGCCGCTCAGGCTACCGCTCCCGGACGCGGCAGTGTCGGTATTATCCGGGTCTCAGGACCGCTTTGCCGCGATGTTGCGGCCGCTTTGTTGCCTGAAACATTAAAACCAAGACACGCCCATTATCTTCCTTTTCAGGATGAAGATGGCTCAGTGATCGATGAAGGACTGGCACTGTTTTTCCCCGGACCTAATTCGTTCACCGGCGAGGATGTACTGGAATTACAGGGGCATGGTGGCCAGGTTATCCTGGATATGTTGCTGCGCCGGATAGGAAAACTTGGTGTGCGAATGGCACGTCCGGGTGAGTTTTCTGAGCGCGCATTCCTGAACGACAAGATGGATCTGGCCCAGGCGGAAGCCATCGCGGATCTTATCGATAGTGCTTCAGAGCAGGCTGCCAGAAATGCGGTACGTTCTCTGCAGGGGGCTTTTTCTAACCGGGTTCAGGCGTTGGTGGAAGCACTGATTCAGCTGCGTATCTATGTGGAGGCGGCAATCGATTTCCCTGAAGAAGAGATCGATTTTCTGTCAGACGGCAAAGTGCAGAATGATTTGAATACAGTGATGGTTCAGCTGGATCAAGTCTTCAGCGAAGCGCAGCAGGGGGCCATCATGCGGGAAGGGATGACGGTCGTTATCGGCGGACGCCCCAATGCGGGCAAATCCAGCCTTCTGAATGCACTGGCTGGACGAGAAACCGCCATTGTCACCGATATAGCGGGTACCACCCGGGATGTTCTGCGTGAACATATCCACATCGACGGCATGCCGCTGCACATTATCGATACTGCTGGTCTCCGCGACAGCGAGGATCGCGTCGAGCAGATTGGCGTAGAACGGGCTTTCCAGGAGATCGGTCAGGCGGATCGTGTTCTGCTGATGGTTGATGCCAGTACCACCGAATCCAATGATCCGCACACAATCTGGCCAGAGTTTGTGGATAAGTTACCGAAAGGTGAAAAGATCACCATCATCCGCAACAAGATTGACCTGACCTCTGAAATCGCCGGCTTGACTGTGCATAACGGCGTTACCGTGATCCATTTGTGTGCCCAGACCGGAGATGGAGTCGATCACCTCCGCGAACACCTGAAAGCCTGTATGGGGTATACCGGAACGCTTGAAGGCGGCTTCAGCGCCCGTAGAAGGCACATAGAGGCCCTTGAGCAGGCTAAAGAGTATCTGGAGAAGGGGAAAGCCCAATTAAGCGGCTACGGCGCTGGAGAGCTGCTGGCAGACGATCTGCGTCAGGCTCAGAAAGCGTTGGGAGAAATTACCGGTGAATTTTCCAGTGATGATCTGCTCGGCCGGATTTTCTCGTCGTTCTGTATCGGGAAGTAAGTACCGGCTTACTGGTGGAAATACCAGTTCACGAAAAACACACTCATGATGGTTGTAATTAAGCCGCCAAAGGTTATCCAGAACTGGCGGCTTAGGCTGGCCATATCGGTTCGGACGCCAGCGATTTCCCTATGCAGGTCTGAGCGGACATCACTGATCGCGTGTCTGAGTTCGTGATAGCGAGACTCTGTTGTCAATTGAACCTGAAGAATGGCTTCCTGCAACATCAGAATATCTTTTTTACTGGCATTATGATCCGGATCCAGTGAAAGGCTCACGTCATAAGCCAGTGTTTCATCGATACCAACGCGTTTGAGTTCTTCGTACAGCGATTTACTCATACTGCCTCCTTTGGCCGAGCAGCAAGCATAGACCAGATTGGAGGTGCGACAATGGTGCCAGGGACTACTTACGGGTTCCGATCCTTTACGACCAGAAAATCAAAGCCCTTCTCGGAATGAATCAGCTGATAACGTTGATTAAGCCAACGTCTCAGCTGCTCAGTGAAGGGATTCCCGTATTTATCATGGGTTTTGTGAATGACCATCGCTGGCGGGTGCGCTATAAACTGCTTTTCAAGATTTTGTAGTGAGTATTCACTATTAACGCTAACCCCGGCAAATAGATGTTTTGTGGGATTTTTTCTTCCTGAGAGGAAATACCATTGAGGATGAGACGGGAAACTGAAAATGGCATCTGACGGTGCGGTATTCTCGTTAATCAGGGCCAATGAGCGTTGGTAGAAATCGGTTTCTTCTGTGGTGAGATTGATTTTGGCGCGTCCTGCCAGCTGAGAATCTGCCAGGAACTCGCCCGGCTGAGTTGTCACAAATTGCACAAAGGAGCGTTCCCAAACCGGGGCTCCTGCCACGGTTGTCTGTGCCCCGATGGTTATCACCATTAACCCGATAAAACCGGTTTTTTGCCATCTGCCAGGTTTCCCCCAGAACCAGAAACCGGCTAATAGCAAAGGAGGAATTGACCAGATCAAATAGAGCGGGATTTCAAAATGGAGGCTGGCCAGACCATAAAACGGCGCACAGACGACAAAAGCCGGCAGCGCCTGGGGCTGATTGTTTGGGGAAAATTGGGCGATAAAGCGTTTAGCAACAATCCAGCCTGCAATCCCGGGTAGTAATACCAGACCTATCCACGTCAAGTAATTGATAGTGCTGATGGTATTGGTGATTTGGTTGATAGCAGCGCTGACAGTGATCAATAAGTCTGAATATCGCCAGACCTCAAAGAAAGACATTGAGATCAAGGACAACGGCAGAATCACAATATCCTGTAACCAGGCTTGCCAGATCCCCTTGATGGATAGGTAAACAGCCAGCGGCAGGAAGGCAATAAACAGTCCCAAGGCACTCGGAAGGAGGATTCGCCAGATGGCTTTTGCATCGGGTCTCGCCTTCCAGCTGGCAATCAGTGCAATCACCAGCGCCGGAAAGGCAAACAAACCGAGCCCCGTCAGGTCACTCCGGTTCACGCTGTATCCGGCAACACCGAGAAAAGCCAAAAATAGCCATAACCTCCCAAAGTGACCACTTGCACTCGACGCTGTCTGAGTTTGTTGTACCTGTGGATGACTCAACAGCCATGTCACCATCCCGCATCCGAGCAATATGCCGGATAGATGCCGGAACAGGACACACAACCCAATCATCAGGCCAAGCAATACCAGTTTGCCAGGACGATCGAACAGATCTGTTTCAGCGGCGACACGAAATGTAGCGATGGCAAAAAACAGGGCATAAAGATTGGCAGTAGGATTCGCGCACGCTGGCATACCAAGAGATGTCACCAGGATCATCCCAATCATGGCGGGTAATCGCCCGGCATCTCGTAGTAACTGCCAGACAAGCACACATTGAATAATGGAAAGTAAAAGCAGCGGAAAGCGTAGTGATAGAGTCGTGATCCCAAACAACTTCATCGCCGCGGCATGCACCCAGAGAATGTAACCGGGATGGATTTCATGAAAATCGACGTGGGGCGTTTCTCCGTTGAGAAAGCGCTCGGCACTGTGGGCGTAATATCCATCATCAGCACCGAGCCAGAAATCATCAAAGCCGGTTAGCAGAAGTAACAGGGAAATTGTAAAGCCAAGGAAGAACGGCCAGTGTTTTTGAATCTTGAGAACGAAGGCATCGAGCCGCGACATCACGACGTCCGATCAATGTTGTCCTGGTCGAAACCGCGGGTTTCATAGATCAGGTAGAGGGGTCTTTGCTTCACTTCCTCAAAAAGCCCGGCAAGGTATTCACCGATCATACCGATGGAAAGCAGGATTACACCGCTGAAGAAAAGTATCAGGGTGGCTAATGTCGCAAAACCCGGGAAATCGATGCCAAAAATCAGTGTTTTCACGACAATATAAAAACCATAGAGAAACGCCATGCAGGCAATCGTCGCGCCGGTAAAACTCCATATTCTTAATGGCGCGCTGGAAAATGAAATAATGCCCCGTAATGCCCGGTTAAGCATGGGAAGCAAAAGCCATTTGGTAGAACCTGCCGCGCGTTGATCCGGGGTGTATTCCATGTAGGTTGTAGGGAAGCCTATCCATTGGTAAAGCCCTGCCTGGTAGCGGGATCTTTCCGTCAGACGAAGCAAGGCGTTACAGGCTTTTCGATCCATCAGCCGAAAATGTGCGGCACTCTGCACCATTTCAAACGAGCAGATACGCTGCATAATCCAGTAAAAAACGGATTTTGCTGAGCGAACAAAGGGGGTTTCATCATCCCGGTGCTTGCGGATCATACAGACCATGTCCGCACCCTCTCGCCAAGCATTGATCATAGTTGGCAATAAGGCCGGGGGGTGCTGGAGATCCGCATCCATAATGCAAATAACCTGGCCGGAGGAATGAGCCAGTCCTGCGGTAATGGCGGCATCCTGCCCGAAATTACGGCTCAGACGTATGACGCGTAATTCTGGAATATCTCTGCAACGCTTGAGTAAAGAGGGACCGGTCTTGTCAGAACTGCCGTCATCCACACAAATCACTTCAATGGAATCACACAATGGCCGAACAACTGGTAGCAGGGTATCCAGTAACAGATCGACGCATTCTGCTTCGTTATAGAACGGGATGATGACCGAGAGGCTGTCCGGATCAGGTCTTAAAGTCTGTTCGTCAAAGTGATTGGAATTGGCAGCGACGCTTCTACCGGCAGACGTATCATCCATGTCACGGTCAGCCCTTGAAAAAACGAGTTATATCGATTCATGCTAGTGAAAGATCCATAGAACAGCCACTTCAGACAACGCAGGGAGCCGTGGGTGTCACTGATCATTTTAGGGCGGGAAGTCTTTCGTTACGGGATTGTGGGACTCCTGTCTGCCGCTACGCATTTTCTGGCGGCGTTGTATGCCATAGAGATTCTGCTGCTATCGCCCATTGTCGGTAATCTTGGCGCGTTTGTGTTTGGTGCACTGGTGTCTTACCTGGGGAATTCATTCTGGACGTTTGGTCATAGGCGGGGAGTGACCTTTTTCTCTGGTCAGCAACGTTTTACACGTTATCTGTTGCTGGCGGTATGTGGTTTTGTCTACAACGCGATTGGCATGCTGATATTGACTGAGTGGACGGCGTTTCCCCCGGCGATCTGTATTTTCCTGATTGTGGTCAGCTGGCCAGCCATCAGTTTCCTTCTCTGCCGCTACTGGATTTTCAAGGTAGCAACTCACCCCTGATCCTTCCTGAACCTGTCAGAACACACAATTTTCCTGTTATCTAACCTGTTGAAAAGTAGGCAGAAAAGTACTCGGATAATCTATGGATTAATTCTGGATTTAAATTCATCTGTGTGTAACTTGCCACTTATACACAGCCTAAACCCATCATAACCTTAGCTTTCCTACTTCAAGTTAACAGACTTATTAAGCGGCTATCTTGTTGATAATTATTGGTATTTTTATCTTTTCCACTGAAATTATCCACACTATACATAACAGCATTAACAAGAAAGAGATTAAATTGAGTACTGATTATTTATTATTTCTGTAATGACGGCTGTTACCGCCTAAGTAAAGGAAAACACCGGTTTTTTTTTGATCAACCGACGGTATACTTGCGCGATTTCTTCAGGCAGCCAGACACCTCGGCAACACAGGCCGACGAAACGGAATTGAAACAACCAACAACGGTTTGCTGTCTGACTTTGAACTGATCAGACCCTTTTTAAGGAGGGACGAACTGCGTGGAATTTCCTGCACGGTTTGGCGTAATTGTTATTGGCGGCGGACATGCCGGCACAGAAGCGGCCCTGGCAGCCGCACGCATGGGTGTAAAAACCCTGTTGGTTACCCACAATATTGAAACGCTGGGACAGATGTCCTGTAACCCGGCCATTGGTGGTATTGGTAAAAGCCATCTGGTGAAGGAAATTGACGCCCTCGGTGGCGCAATGGCCATGGCGACCGACCGTGGTGGTATTCAGTTCCGCGTATTGAATTCCCGTAAAGGCCCCGCCGTCCGTGCAACCCGCGCGCAGGCTGACCGTATCCTTTATAAAGCCGCGATTCGGGAAACCCTGGAAAACCAGGAGAATCTCTGGCTGTTCCAGCAGGCTGTGGAAGACCTGATTGTTGAGCAGGATAAGGCGGTCGGTGTCGTCACCCAGATGGGACTACATTTTTATTCTGATACCGTCGTGTTAACCGCCGGCACCTTTCTGGGTGGAGTTATCCACATCGGACTGGAAAACTATTCCGGTGGTCGTGCCGGTGATCCGCCTTCGATTGGTCTGGCCAAACGTCTGCGTGAACTGCCATTTCGTGTAGAACGCCTGAAAACCGGAACGCCGCCACGAATTGATGCGCGTTCTGTGGATTTCTCTGTGATGCAGGTGCAGCCGGGTGATACCCCGGTGCCGGTGATGTCGTTTATGGGCTCTGTTGAGGATCACCCTGAACAGATCAGTTGCTACATCACACATACCAATGAACGTACCCACGACATCATCCGTGGTGGCCTGGATCGTTCACCGATGTATACCGGTGTGATTGAAGGGATTGGTCCCCGTTACTGCCCGTCGATTGAGGATAAAATCCAGCGTTTTGCGGATAAAAACTCCCATCAGGTGTTCATTGAGCCGGAAGGGCTGACGACACACGAGCTGTATCCCAACGGGATATCCACAAGTCTTCCGTTTGATGTGCAGTTGGCACTGGTGCGTTCTATCCACGGTATGGAAAACGCACATATCAGCCGTCCGGGTTACGCGATCGAATACGATTTCTTTGATCCCCGTGATCTGACCAGCTCGTTGGAAACCAAATATATCGATGGCTTGTTCTTCGCCGGACAGATCAACGGCACCACCGGTTACGAAGAAGCAGGCGCTCAGGGGCTGCTGGCAGGCCTTAACGCCGCACTGAAGGCCCAGGGCAGGGATGCATGGTGTCCGCGTCGTGACGAGGCTTATATCGGCGTTATGGTGGATGATCTGATCACTAACGGCACCACCGAACCCTATCGCATGTTCACCAGCCGTGCTGAGTACCGTCTGATTCTGCGGGAAGACAACGCTGACCTTCGTCTGACCGAAAAAGGCCGTGAGCTTGGCTTGGTGGATGACCGTCGTTGGGAGACTTTCTGTGAAAAACAGGAAGGGATTGCAAAAGAAACGGCGCGTTTGACCACAACCTACATCCATCCGAATACCGCAGCAGCGGAACAGGTGAATGCGAAACTGGAAAAACCAGTGGGGCGTGAATACAGCCTGCTGGAACTGCTGAGAAGACCTGAGCTGGTTTACGACGATGTGGCATCCCTGAATGGCGAGCCTGTGGAAAACCATCAGGTCGCTGAGCAGGTAGAGATCCAGACAAAATATCAAGGCTATATCGAACGCCAGACCGAGGAAATCGATCGTCTGCGCCGGCATGAAGAAACCCGTTTGCCGGAAGGTTTCGATTATGACGTAATTTCAGGTCTGTCTAACGAAGTGCGGATCAAGCTGAAGGATATTCGTCCGGAAACACTGGGGCAGGCCTGTCGTATCCAGGGGGTCACGCCTGCAGCGATCTCGCTGTTGCTGATCTACCTGAAAAAACGGTCGATCATCAATGAGAGACAGCGGGCGTAATCAGCTGTCTTAATGAGAAAAAGGGTGCATTTGCACCCTTTTTTATTGTTTTGCTTCTTCAAAAGACCTGTGAGTGCCAATCACTACAATAAAAATATAAAACGAATCCTGCCTTAAATGCCCTTGAATTATCTGCAAAAACACCGAATATTTAGTGGTTTTCACTAAAAATATTAATTTTTCTGAGATTGTTTATCCCTCTAAACAGGTCGTAAAAAATTTGATTTGAAAAGATAAATGTAAGGAAAAATATAAACTATATTTGTCGTTTAAGTTAAAGGTTATCAATCAAAGGTGTTATCGAAAAGCGATTTGATTAAATATTGATCTATAAGTGTTTCAAAGGAAGTTTTCGAAACCAATAATACTGGTCAGTTGACTTTTAATACTAGAAAATACCCGTGTTTTTCAGTCTATTTATTAACCACCTACTTTTTCATATAAGACCAATTTAAGAAAATTGCACAATGGTCTGATGATCAAAATGACTCCATGTTTGAACTCTGTCGTTTATGGAGTAGCACCCCCTATAGCCGGAACCAGGGCTTTGCCATAAAATTGATCAATTTGCAGACGGGTTGTAACAGTGCACGGTATTGAGGGTTTACTCGCGGTTGGCGTCGATGCGATGGGGCTGAAAGTCACCGATCAGCAGTTAGGCCAGCTGACGACGTATGTTGAGATGATGGCGAAGTGGAACCAGGTCTACAACCTCACTGCAATTCGTGACAAAAACGCCATGGTCAGCCGCCATATTCTTGATAGTCTCACGTTGGTGCCGCACGTCAGCGGTGAGCGTTTGCTGGATGTTGGTTCTGGCCCCGGTTTGCCGGGTATTCCACTGGCCATTATGTTCCCGGAGCGCCAGTTCAGCGTACTGGACTGCAATGGCAAGAAAACCCGCTTCATGACCCAGGCAAAAACAGCCCTTGGTCTGAAGAATGTTACGGTCGAAAATCGACGGGTTGAAGAGTGGCAGATAGAGACCGGCTTTAATGAAATTACCTCCCGCGCATTCAGTTCGCTGGAGGATATGGTGACAGGTACCAGCCATCTGCTGGCCGAAGGCGGTCGCTGGCTGGCGATGAAAGGCATTCATCCGGACGAAGAACTGGCGCAGTTGCAGGCCGTCAGACCGGATGTCCAGCTGGTTAAATCCATCCAACTCTCAGTTCCCGGTTGTGATGGAGAGCGTCATCTTGTCATACTAGGGTTTTCCGGGAACTGATACGGACAGACTTTTTCCGGCTCTATACGTTCAGGTTCTTAATGTGAGCAAAATACTTGCGGTAACCAATCAGAAAGGTGGGGTCGGTAAGACCACCACATGTGTCAACCTGGCGGCATCGCTGGCGGCGACCCGTCGGCGTGTGCTGATGGTGGACACCGATCCCCAGGGCAACGCCACCATGGGCAGCGGGATCGACAAGCACCAGCTGGAATATTCCATCTACGATGTTCTGGTGGGCAATTGTAAGATTGGCGAAGCGATCCAGGAAACGGATGACGCCGGTTTCACCATCCTGCCGGCCAATGCCGACCTGACCGCCGCTGAAGTTGAGCTGCTGGACGTGCCGGAAAAGGAACGCCGCCTGCAGAACGTGCTGGACTCTGTCCGCAGCGAATACGATTTTATCCTGATCGACTGCCCACCTTCCCTGAACATGCTGACCGTCAACGCCATGGTGGCGGCGGACGGCGTGATCATCCCCATGCAGTGTGAGTACTATGCCCTGGAAGGTCTGACGGCCCTGCTGGAAACCATTTCCGGTATTTCCCGGACCATGAACCCTAAGCTACACATCGAAGGCATTCTGCGGACCATGTACGATCCGCGGAACAGTTTGACCTCCGAGGTGTCCAAACAGCTGATCGGGCATTTTGGTGAGAAGGTTTACCGCAGTGTGATTCCCCGGAATGTCCGGCTGGCGGAAGCGCCCAGTTATGGACTACCCGTGCTCAAGTACGACAAGAATTCCCGTGGCGCCATCGCTTACCTTGCCCTGGCTGGTGAGTTGATTCGCCGGCAGGAGGCCAATCAACCGGCTGTCGAGCCCCGGCAGACCGTATCCGCAGAGCTTTGACTATGGCAATGAAAAAACGCGGTTTGGGAAAAGGACTGGGTGCTCTGCTACAGAGCGCTCAGGTAGCGGCTGAGATCCGGGAGCTGCAGCAGCCGGAGACGACGGAACAGCCGGTATCTGCGGAAGTTAAGTCGGTTCGTGACAAGATGCTGCGTGAAATTCCGGTGGAATTCATCCAGCGAGGCAAGTATCAGCCCCGTCGGGACATGAGTCCGGAAGCGCTTGAAGAACTGTCCAATTCCATCAAGGCCCAGGGTGTCATGCAGCCAATTGTGGTGCGCCCTGTGGACGAAAACCGCTATGAGATCATTGCCGGTGAACGCCGCTGGCGTGCTACCCAGCTGGCCGGGCTGGATCGTATTCCTGCCGTTATCCGTGAGGTTTCCGATGAGTCCGCCATTGCCATGGCGCTCATTGAGAACATCCAGCGGGAAGACCTGAACCCTATCGAAGAAGCGTTGGCACTGTCTCGCCTGAAAGAAGAGTTTGAGCTTACCCAGCAGGAAGTGGCGGATGCTGTGGGTAAATCCCGGGTGACGGTAACCAACCTGTTACGCCTGATGACACTCCAGACGGATGTCATGAAAATGCTGGAATACGGTGATATCGAGATGGGCCATGCCAAAGCGTTGCTTGGCCTGACGGGCAATGACCAGCTGGAAGCCGCCCGGACGGTCGTTGCGAAAAGCCTCTCTGTCCGCCAGACCGAAGCGCTCGTTCGCCGCCTTCAGCAGCAGAAAGAATCTCCGGCATTTGAGATCAAACGCGTTGATCCCAACATCAAAACGCTCGAAGAAGACCTTTCTCAGCGTATCGGTGCCCGTGTTGCCATTCAGCACTCCGCCAAAGGTAAGGGTAAGCTGGTGATCAGCTACAACAGTCTGGATGAGCTGGACGGCGTGCTGGAACATATCAAGTAACGCCTGATCAGTAGCCTTTCAGGAAAGAAAGGTTACGCATTGAAAAGGATGAAAAAGGACTTAGCCAAGAATGGAAAAAGCGCTTGGCATTCTGTTTATATCCCTCTACACCTTCTTCTTTTTTGGTGGTTTTGCGATCCTCTATAGTTTGATTGCTGGATGCATTGTGTTTCGTAAATTACGAAAGCTGTTTCCTGCGTTTTTGGTGTTACTGGCTTACCAGGCTTTGAGTGTCACCATAATCTTCCCTCAGTTTATCCCCGGATTAGTGACGTTTATTGCGCTCGCTGGCGTTCTGCCCCTTATTCTGGGGATAGGCAGCTGTATATGGGGGTGGAAGAAAATGGATACCAAGCGCGAAAAGGGTATCGCGATAACACTGATAATCCTAGGATATTTCCTCACTGCATTTCAGGTGTTTTTTTATATCACTGCCATATGGGGAACGATCTGAGTATAACGTCAGGCCCCAAAAAATATTTTCAGTTTTCAGTCTCCAGTACTTGATTCACACCATGCCATAATCACAGAGGTGTCATTTTTCCAACTGTTTGAAACTACACCAGGAAGAACTGCTATCACGAGATCCCAAGACTTTGGTAAGGTTTCCGTCAGGTATGTTCCTGACGAACTTCATCCAATAAACATACAGCTAGCAACCGTTTATGACTTTATGGAATGTTGAAATGCTCTTATAAGTTTTCTGCTCTAAAATAAGCGATATTACAATAATGAACCTAGTGTAGGTCTTAGCATGAGTCACCGGAAAAGTCGTCTCCCCCGTCTAGTGTTACTGACACTCTCTCATAGTGTTTGTCTTACTGTGGGTTTTGCTGCAGGCATTTACCTTCTTCCTATCCTGATAGCACCTGAAGCACCTTCGGTAGCCGTCATTGAGGACAGTAAAAAAACTACGCGTTTTCAGGGACAGTTTTCGAAGGATAGGAAAGACAGCGACAAGCTCCACTGGGGTGAGGGGCAGTTCAGTATCAATAAGGATTCAATCAGCTTTTCAGGAGAACTGGCGCCTGGGCCTGACTATAAGCTGTATCTGTCACCGGTTTATGTAGAAACGGAAGATGCTTTTAACCAGCACAAAGCAGACATGGTTCGTATTGGCGATGTCAAAACGTTTAATAATTTTATTATTCCACTATCACCAACTATAGACCCTAACCAGTACAACACCGTCATTATCTGGTGTGAGACGTTTGGACAGTTTATTACCTCTGGACAATATCAGCCATAAACCTGTTTAAGTTAAGAGTGGGGAGTTGGGACAGGTAGATACTTCTAACAGTGGCAGCATCTACCATTCACACAACACCGAAAGCTTGTCTAAAGAGAATGTATACAGGTTCCGTTATTCATTTTTTGGTCATGTTTCAAATACCCTATTCTAGAGAAGAATTAGGCGATGACTTTGGTTGAAATTTGCATTTTTCGTGTCGGCAGAGATAACGTTGCAAGCCGGATTCCACTTTACCGTTTTTAACAACTCCATCAATGTTTTCATTGTGTGTGCATACAACGTTAATGAGGATGTAATCCAAAATCCGCAGCATAACCATTACTGGGGATTATTATATACGTAATCAACGGATCTGATTTATGATTAAATATTGAGTTTATAAAAATGACTAGAAAGTGCAGGGAATATTGAAATTTAATTTTCATAGTATTAATTTACTTTTTTCATAACAAAATATGTTAGTGATTTTTTATGTTTATAAAGTTTACCCTAATTTTTTTAAAAGTTAGAGGATGTGCTTATGAGAGAGTCTGTAGCTCCTGATAAAAGCTTTGCAAGAAGTTTATCTTTTGATCCTAGTAAATATGAAAAAAAACGTGGTTTCTTGAGTAAGTTTACGTTGTTTAAAACTGATCCTATTTATTTGTTGGGTGCCTGTGTTGCAACAGGATGTTTTTGTAGAGCATTAGGTATCGAATCATGGGTTAAGCGAACACTTGTTTTTATGCCAATAGGGTTTGTTACATTCGTTATAAGAGAAGCACGTTCGGGACTATATAATGAACATTTTGAAGAGCTAGGTGCGGCTTGTGGAACAACTAAGCTTAGTGATGAATGTAAAAAGCTAGGTGGCAATACAGGGCCTTCTTATAGTCAGGTTTCATTAAATTATTTATATAGAAAAGATGCAGCCTTAGAGCAAGGGATTAAGCCTTCTGTTTGTAGAGGTTTGGTTGCTGCATGGCTTGATGGTAAGGGTAATGATTTTAATACTGAATTTTTTGATCGAGGAATTCAGTATCAACAACAACATGCTGGTAAAGCATTTATTTTCACTATATTGGATACATTTGAGGATTTGGGACTAAAAAATACAGTAGAAGGGGAGTTAAAAATAGAAGGGGTTAAGATTGCAGTTATTAAAGAGGATGAAGTTAAATTAAAGGATAAGGATAATACTCTGAATAGAGGAAGTAGTCACTATATAATTCAATTATTGAAGGACTCAAAGGGTGAATTTCAAATATCTCAAACTATAGATACACTTGTAAAAAATATGAGGACAACGGATAGAGCATTCGTTCATATTATAGGTGCAGATGATAAAGGCCATGTTTTAGGGATTAAGGTTGAATCTGAAATGTTGACATTTTTTGATCCAAATTTGGGGGTTTTCTTTGTACCATTAGATAAATCCGGATATTTATTTGATGTTGTATTGAATGAATTAAGCTACGAGATCGAAAAAGTTTTCATTACACCATTAAGTCCAAGCATGAGCTCATAGCTCATAAGATTATTAATAAAAATACAGCCCGATTATGAAATCAGGCTGTATTTTTTATTTATGATGCCTTGTTTTCTAGATCAGGTGTTCTGATCAGGTAATCAAACGCACCCAGTGCTGCAGTCGCACCACAGCCCATGGCAATGATGATCTGCTTGTAAGGCACGGTAGTCGCATCACCTGCTGCAAACACGCCGGGTAGGGAGGTATCACCTTGAGCGCCGGTGATAATCTCACCGAGAGGTGTCATCTCCACAGCCCCTTTCAGGAACTCGGTGTTAGGCACTAGACCGATCTGGACAAAGATACCGGCTAACTCCAGTTCTTTGTTTTCACCCGTCTTGCGATCGGTGTAACGCAGACCAGTTACCTGTTCGCCGTTGCCGATAACCTCAGTGGTCTGGGCTTCCTTGATGATGTCGATATTGCCCATGGAGCGTGCCTTATCCTGCAGTACTGCGTCAGCGCGTAGGGTGTCGGCGAATTCCAGCACAGTAACGTGTTCAACAATACCAGCCAGGTCGATTGCCGCTTCAATACCGGAGTTACCGCCACCGATCACCGCGACTTTCTTGCCTTTGAACAGTGGACCATCACAATGCGGGCAGTAGGCAACACCACGACCACGGTATTCCTGCTCACCCGGCACATTCATTTCCCGCCAGCGGGCGCCGGTAGCCAGGATCAGGGAACGGCTCTTGAGTTTGGCGCCGCTTTCCAGTTCCACTTCAATCAAGCCGCCAACGGATTCTGCACCAATGATCTTGCTGGCGCGCTGGCTGCTCATGATATCCACATCGTAATCGCGAACGTGTTCTTCCAGGCCGGAAACCAGTTTCGGACCTTCCGTCGCTTTTACGGAGATAAAGTTCTCGATGGCCATAGTATCCATGACCTGTCCGCCAAAGCGATCCGCCACAATACCGGTGCGAATACCTTTACGGGCCGCATAAATTGCCGCAGAAGCACCCGCAGGGCCACCACCGACAACGAGTACATCAAAGGGATCTTTCTCACTGATGGCTTCCGCCTGACGTTCGGCGGCTTTGGTGTCCACCTTGTTCAGGATTTCCGCCAGGGCAATACGACCCTGTGCAAACAGTTCACCATTCAGGTAAACCGAGGGCACGGCCATGATCTTGCGGCTGTCGACCTCTTCCTGGAACAGGGCGCCGTCGATCATGACGTTGGTAATCTTGGGATTAATCGCTGCCATCATGTTCAGTGCCTGGACCACATCCGGGCAGTTCTGGCAGCTCAGGGAGACATAGGTCTCGAAATGGTATTCACCGGACAGGCCCTTGACCTGTTCGATCATCGCCTCATCCAGTTTCAATGGATGACCGCCGCTGTGCAGCAGCGCCAGTACCAATGAGGTGAATTCGTGGCCCATGGGCAGGCCGGCAAACCGGATTTCAGTGCCGGTGGCCTTGGAGCGAACCAGCATGGACGGTTTGCGTTCGTTGTTGTCACGGCTTTCAGTCGCAGTGACTAGTGGAGACATCGTGGCAATTTCCTGAACCAGTTGGCTCAGTTCCCCGGATTTTGCGCTGTCATCAACCGACGCCACGAGTTCTACCGGGGTTTTCAGGTTTTGCAGATAACTTTGTAACTGCGATTTGATCTTGGCGTCCAGCATGGCTGCTTCCGTCCTTTATGAAATACTGCAAACAAAAGCGTTCAGAAAACGCCCCGCCAGGGGCGGGGCGGCTCACGACTGTCGCTGATGGAGAGGACGACAGCCAGTGATTCCTGCTTTCTTACTTAGATCTTGCCGACCAGGTCCAGAGAAGGCGCCAAGGTGTCTTCACCGGGTTGCCATGCTGCCGGGCAGACTTCGCCGTCGTGCTCAGCGATGTACTGGGCTGCTTGAGTCTTACGGACCATGTCCTTGGCGGAGCGGCCGATGCCCAGATCGTGGACTTCAGTGACCTTGATCTCACCTTCCGGGTTGATCAGGAAGCTGCCGCGCAGGGCCAGACCTTCTTCCTCGATCATCACACCGAAGTTGCGGCTGATGACGCCAGTCGGATCGCCGATCATCGGGAAGCGGATCTTGTTAATGGTGTCAGATGCGTCGTGCCATGCCTTGTGGGTGAAGTGAGTGTCGGTGGACACGGAGTACACTTCAACGCCCATGGCCTGCAGCTGCTCGTAGTGATCTGCCATGTCGCCCAGCTCGGTGGGGCAGACAAAAGTGAAGTCAGCCGGGTAGAAGAAGACAATGGACCACTTGCCCATCAGATCTTGTTCAGTGACTTCGACGAAATCGCCTTTGTGGAATGCAGTGGCTTTGAAAGGCTTGATTTTGGTGTTGATCAGAGATTGAGTCATGGTCATGTTCCTTGGTTTGTTCGTTCGTGAGTAACGTTTCGTTGTGATAAATATAAGGCCAGCTCTTAGATGTTTAAAATTAATTAAAATTATAGGGTTGATAGATTTTGTTTAATGTTAGGAGCCTTGCCAGAGGGGATAACTGCAGGTTTAGGTAGGCTGTTAGAAGGGTATATGGAGAAACATTTAGCTATCAGAACTTCTAGATGTTTTTTGCTTAAAGTATGTATAGTCATTTGCCAAAGCAGAGGTATCTGCTAGTCTTTATCGATAATGATAATCGTTAACATTTAGCGTTATGCTTAATGTTTATAACTAAGAAAAAGCTACTTTATATTGATGTAGGCTTTTTTATAGCGTGATTTTTACAGGATGGTTGTTAAAGCTGTACGGTGTTATTTTCTTTTGGAAATTTGGTTGTGAATCAGATCTATTGATTACGTATATATAACAGTCCTTTGTAATGGTTATGCTGCGCATTTTGGATTATGGGTGTCATTGATGTTGTATGCCCGCACTGTGAAAGTATGGATGGTGTCGTGAAAAACGGTAAAGCAGACTCTGGGCTGCAACGTTATCTCTGTAAATGCAGCTTTCAGCTTGATTTCGTCTATAACGCTAACAAAGCGGGTACTCACGAACGTATAAAGGATATGGCGATGAATGGCTTGGGAGTCAGGGATATGGACCGGGTACTCGGAATCAGTCCAACTATTATCATTAGCCATCTAAAAAACTGGTGCCGCCGAATGTGAAATAGCAACCTTTGGAGGGGGAGGAACGGCGGTTGATCTGTCAGATGGGCGAGTAATGGTCATTTGTCGGTAATAAAGGGAGCCAGTACTGTGTTCCATGCTTGGGGAGCCTAACTATCAGAAAGTAATCAGTAAGGAGTTTACCCAGGGTATTGAAAGAAACCATCTGACGCTACCTACACGGAATGAGCGGTTGAATCTAAAGATCATCTATTTCTCCCGTTCAAGGAGCGATATGACAAAGTCATCGGAGAGTTCATCTCGAGAATGTGATATTAGCCTGTTTGAAATATAACCGGAAATTGAGCTAGTTTACTATGTTGAAAGATAATATTATTAATTTATATCGTAAAATATCTCTTCTAGATTCTCTTAAACCATGTCAGAAAGTGAATACATTATTTCAGGAGCTTTGTTTTTTGGTTACAAAAAACTACTCCTCTAGTCTTGTTGAAAATATACTTAATGATAGTGATATTAAGTCAATTATATTTGACTTGCATAAGTTATGTGCAGAAGGAGAATATTTACTTGAACTTCATTGGTCAGAAAAAATAGCGCTTTCTTCTTGCCCAAAAGAATTTTTAAAAAAATTTCCATACAGTGAAAATTATTACAGTCTATGCCGATTAGAATATCATGCTATGGTAGCCTCTTTAGGTAGTAAACCTGAGAAGATTCTTTTTCTTGGAGCTGGTCCACTGCCCTTAAGTGTGATTATATATTCATCTTTCTATAACTTGTCGTGTACTCTTCTTGATAAATCTGAAGAAGCTTGTTCTTATGCTGAAGTAATACTTTCAAAACTGGATGTAAGAGTTGATAATATTATTTGTTCTGATTCTGAGTTTTATAAATCTTATGATAATTATGATGTTATAATATTTGCAGCTTTAAATGGCATTAATAAAAAAGAAAAATTAAATATTGCATGTAATGTTAGTGAAAATAGTTCTCAAGACACATTGTTATTGTTTCGATCTTCATATGATTTGCGCCGATTACTTTATCCTGAAGTAAATTTAGATAAGCTCCGATTTATAAATAAATCTCTAGAGATAAATCCTTTTAATCATATAATAAATTCTATCATCATTGCATCAAGAAATAGTCAGCTCTAATTTTTTGGTTTGATTGAGTTGTTTGATAATGAAAAAGCGTCACTGTTCTTTGTTTTTTATTCTTCTCTTTATAAATTTTGGATTTAATCTTTCATTCTATATGGTTATTCCATATCTTAGTCATCATATAACTAACTCATTAGGGTATAGTGCTGCATTTGCAGGAGTTGTTCTTGGGGTAAGAAATTTGAGTCAACAGGGGTGTTTTCTACTGGGTGGAATATTAGCAGATTGTTATGATTATCGATCCACAATTATTAATGGGTGCTGTCTTAGAGTTATCGGTTTTTTTCTCTTTGGTTTTGCAAGTAATGAGGCTTGGCTTATTGCTTCAGCTTTTTTGAGTGGTATAGCAGCTGCTTTTTTCACACCTGCATTTTATGCCTGTGTTTCTCAAATAACAGTTGAAGGGAGACAGCATGATTGGTGTTTTGCTTGCCATTCTCTTGCTGAAGGCCTAGGTATGCTTGTAGGTCCTTTATTAGGGTATATTCTTATATTAATAGATTTCACATTGCTATGTATCGTAGCCGCCTGTATTTTTTTGATACTTATTATTGTTCAAATCCTATTTTTTCCAAGAAAATATTGTAAGAGAATTAATTGCATTAAATGTCTTGATTTTTCGTTGGTTTTCAAGAATAAGCGATTTTTGTTTTTTACTGTTTTGATGTCAGGTTATTATATTGTTTTTAATCAATTATATTTGGTGATCCCTCTTTATTTATCTATATATCAGCTTGGCGAGTTTGCTATTTTTAGTGTTTTTTCTTTGTCGGCATTAACTACGTTATTTTTGCAGATGAAGGTTACATCCCTTTGCCTAAGATATCTTAAACGTCATCAGAGTCTTGGAATTGGTCTTATTTTAATGGGTTTGCCTTTTTTGCTTCTTCTAAGTAAAAATGCATCGCTATGGATGGCAATACTTACAACATTTATTATGATTTTGGGGAATTTAATTTGTTTTCCATGTGCTATGGCACTGATATCAGAGCTATCTAATGAAAAAAATAAAGGGCTTTTTTATGGTTTTTTTTATTTTGTTGCAGGTGTTGTTGGAGCCTTTACAAATTGGATAGTTGGAAAACTATGGGTTACTCTACCATCATTATCGATATTGTTTATAGTTTTATCAAGTGTCGCTTGTGGCATGTTACTCTTTTGGCATGAAAGTCAATACAATAAACAATGCTGAATGGTAGATGATTCTTTAAATCTATTTTGGAAATACAAGCAACCAATAAAATAAGAAATTATGCATAATTAATCACTAGGTAAACTCTCGGCTATGCCGGGGAGACTCGCATAGGTTTTACCGAGGCGTTAGTAGCTAATCTCGAGGTTCCGCCAGGAATCAAGAGATTTAACCTATGCCAGACTACAAGAGTCTGACCCATACTCGCTGGGATTGTAAGTATCATGTGGTTTTTATTCCGAAGAGGCGCCAGAAAGTGATCTACGGACGGTTGAGAAAGTTTCTTGGGAACATATTTCATGAACTCGCCAAACGTAAGGGTTGTGAAATTGATATAGATGAAAAAAAACCCCGCAAGAGCGGGGTTAAAAGTGTTATCAGCATTGACTGATAACGGCTCCTCGACTTCAGTGAGACCCGGATTCCGCCAGGGTCAGTAACTGGGGTTTTCCAACCAACAGGGTTTCCATTCTGTTCAAACGGCTGACCACCACATAGATAATGCTGGACACCAGGCAGCCAACCAGTGGCGCCTCCACCCAGCCAGTATTGGTAAACAGCAACAGACCGCCAGACAGGCTGAAACCGGTGACCATACTGGCTAGTGCGCCGGCAGCGTTGCCGGGCAGGAAACTGCTGATCAATACTGGGCCGATCAGGGTGGCCATCAGTGTGCCGGTGGCGGTAATCGCAAACAGCGACAGCATGACTGGCGGTGCATAGAGGGTCATCAGCAGTGTGACCCCGCCCAGACAGGCCAGGATTAAGCGGTTAAACCGCAAGGCATGCTTTTGAGAGAGATGGCGGTTCGGGCAAAGGGCGACACGCAGATCATGGGAAAGGGCGGAGGAGGACACCTGCAGCACCGAACTGGCCGTGGATTTCATAGCAAAAATGATGAACAGGGTGATCAGGCCGGATGCCACCGGCGAGACAAAATTCGCCAGGAAGTAGGGCATGGCGTTATCGGCGTTACCCAGTTCCGGATGGCGAATCCGCACATACAGCCCCACGATGGGCACCAGGCTGAGCAGGCAGGCGATCGGCGCCATGATCAGTGCAACCTGATGGATTTTTACATCCTTCCGGAACGCCAGAAAACGTATGGACATATAGGGAAGAATGGCGCTGAACAGGAAAGCGTAGGGGAAAATCATGAAGACCTGGAATCGCGAGTCACCGTAAGGCGCCGCCGTTTCCGGGTCTACCAGTGTCGGCTCAATGGCTTCCAGTTGTGTTAGTAATTCTGTTGGTGAGACATCACTGAAAATCCGGTGTGCGATAAATACAGCCGCCGCGGTCATGCCTGCCACCATTAGGGTATCCGTCCAGGCTACAGCTGCCATACCCCCTAATGTTGTGTAGAGGATGATGATCCCGATCATCAGCACAATGGCATGGTTCATGGAAATCCCGAGCCAGCTGGCACCCAGCATGCCCATCGCCCGGAGTTGGCCTACCAGAAATATCAGCAGCAACAGTGCCGTTGCCAGTGCAGCAAAACCGTGGATAAAGCGTGTCAGGGCCGGTGAGCCTGCGTGGCTGCGGGCAATGTACTCAGGGATGGTCAGGCTGCCCATCTTCAGGGCGCGACGGTAAAGGAAGGAGGCGAAGAACAGGACAGCAAGGCACATGGCGGGGGCATAGAGAAAATTGCCCAGAATCTCGATGGTGCCGTATTTGTAGGCGACACCGGGGGAGCCCATAAAGCCCCAGCCGCTGTAACCGGTAGCGACAATACTGGCGGCGCCGACGACCGGCCCCAGACTGCGCCCGGCCAACAGAAACCCACCTTCTCCCTTGCTGTTGCAGACCCGGCGGCTGGAAATCAGTCCTAGAGCCACCAGTACAAAAACGGAAATACCTAATACTACCCAGTTAATCCAGTTCGAGGTCATCAGTGAACCCTCTCTCTTGGAGGGCGCTGCACCTCCCTGTGCTGCGCCGTGAAACAGTTAACCTGTAAAGCGGTTAGTGCGTGTGTCGAACTGTTTCTGGAACCGGGGTTGGCTGTCGGAGTTTGCTGAAGTGATCGACCACGGTGCTGGCCACCACCTGGCCGACACCGCCAATAATGATCATGGCGCCACCAAAGGCCTGGAAGGCGGTCATGGTTTCACCGAAGACCAGGATGCCGATACCGGCGCCAACCGCACATTCAAAGTAAGCAACACAAGCCAGTTCGGCAGCTTTCAGGTGGCGGGCGGCTACGGCCAGCAGCCCCAGGGCGGCAAAGCCGGTGAAGAACGCCATGGCGATCAGCCAGAGCCAGGAGCTGCCATCCATCATTGCCAGCGAGGGTGGGTTGAGGATCAGGTAAATGGCAATTCCCAGTCCGCCAAACAGGAAGTTATAGAAAGAGCGGATTTCTGAGGAGACGTCTGTGCGGTAACGGCTGAGGAACAGATAGAGGCCATAACCGAAACCGGAGACAAGCCCGAGCATATCACCCAGCATGTTCTCCGCCTTGAAACTGAGGCTCATGGTAAAGCCGGTAGCGGCGTCGTAGTTGATCAAACCGAGGATCATCAGCGTTCCGATGAAGACCAGGAACAGCAGACAGCCGGTGATCTTGTCGACTTTCTCTTTCAGGAAAATGGCGGCCAGAATGCTGGAAAACAGCGGGCCGGTATAGATGAGGAAAACAGCATTGGCCAGTGTTGTATGTTGAGTCGACGACACATACGCGGCCAGGCAGAGGCCCAGCGAGACACCGCCGCAGATAATCGCGGGTGAAAGTCGTGTACCCCGGAGATAAATGAGTTTTCCGCTGGCCAGAATAATGGCGAGGGTGCCGATGGCGCCGACGGTGAAACGGGTAAAGGCAATCACATCGCCGGAGGTATTGATATGGCGGGCAAAGAGTCCCACGCAGCCCATCAGCGTCGCTGATATCAGCATCGTGGTATAGCCCAGGGCTTTGGTATTGGTGGTGGACACGGTGAACTCCCTGGTATCAAATTTCTTGATAAAACTGCCTGGAAGTCCGGACGTGAAGGTTGCAGGAAAAACAGTGGGAAATGGCTGACGCTGGAGGCTCAGCGATCACTGTTCCGCAATACCTTTGGCGCCTTTCGCTTCCCGGTAGCAATAGACAGCTGTCACAAAACCTAACAGCGCAAGGTTGAGCACAACAAAACTGGCAGCGGTCCATGAAGTGGTGAACATTGTGAGTATCCTCCGCGCAATGGTGCTGATTATCCTTGCCTGAAACTGAATAACCCCTGAACAAAACCAGGAAAGCGCCGAAGCGCTTTCCTGTTATCTTGCTTATTCGACCGGACGGATCTGGGTGCCAGGCACCTGAACCGGGAAGTAGTCTTCGCAGGACCCTTCGCGATAGACGTCCGCGGTGCAGCAGTGGATGCCGCCGCCGAAGGCGTAGGCGTCGCGCAGAGGCACAGGAATGACTTCCATACCCAGTTTGTCCATCTGTTCCATCTGGTGGACTTCGCTGGCTTCGACGCAGACGGTATTGTGATCCAGTACCAGGCAGTTCATGGACAGCCAGGTGCTGGAGTAGCACAGCGGTGGTGGGTTGTCGTGGGCAGGCATCGCTGCATCGACGATTTCCCAGTCGTTCTTCGCGAAGATCTTGCGCTGTTCTTCCGGCATCTTACGATGAGGATTGTTGATGCACAGACCGGGACGCAGTGGAACGAAGGTGGCGTCGATGTGGATCGGGTAGGGGTCGCCTGGGAAGTTAACGGCGTGGACACGGTGGTCGTGGAAGTGGCGCTGCAGCCATTCCATTGCGGTGCGGTTGGTGGTCAGGCCGTGCTGGACGAACAGGTCTTTACCCATCCGCATGACGTCAGCCGCGTCGAACATGGGCTCAACTTCTGTGGTGACGAACTCCTTGGCGGCCACTTTTTCCAGACGCTCTTCGATGGTCATAGCATGCTTGCCCATGCCGTAGTTCGGCCGGTAGGACTCATCGGTCAGGCGGGGACGAGGCGCCTGTTCCCAGCGGAAGGTGGGATCTTCGCGGAAGTATTGCTCCATCAGCGGCCAGTAAGCGAGGTATTCAAAATAGCGGCAGCGGAAGGACATGGGGGCAGACAGAATTTCTTTACCCACAGTCAACAGAACGTCACGGGGAGGCATGCAGCCGAACATGGAGGAGGTCTGGAAGTCAGGGGTCTGAACGGACTGGTTCCACTGGATAGGGCTAGGACGGTCAACGCGGACGCCACGGGATTCGAGCAGTTTGGCAAAGCCGTCGAGCTGTTCATTGGCGGCTTCAACGGTCTCCAGCGGACGGGGACCCCACATGCCTTTCATCTTGCTGTCTACAGGAACTTTGTCGTCTACAGCGGGTTCTGAAGGAGGTACACAGCAGTGGTCGGCGCGGCCGACAATCACGTGCTTCAGAGGGTCAAAGTCGTTCCAGGAGCTGACAATAGTATCTTGAGTCACAGGAAATACTCCTCAATTAACACATTAGCTAGCGTCATTTATCGGATCGGGCAGTGGTTCACTGTCCGAACAAATCAACACTCTGTGCGCTGTCGCCATAGCCCGCGGCTGGACGGTTTACCCTCGGGTAAAAAATGAAGCCGTGTCGTTTATGGCCCGGATTCTTCGGGCAATACTTTCCCGTATTTTTAATCGATAAAAATCGATAAAAAATGAAATCCATGCTGCGCTTTTGTTCACGACTGCCGGTTATTTATCATGCAACGACTGTCCGGCAGTTTTTTGCTTCCCGGTGTTGATGTTGCCATCCGTGCCGGGGTTGAGTGCTATCCTACGCTTTCGGTGGCGGTAAACTACAAAAAAACTGCCAGGGCTTACCTGTTTAATGCTCACGAATATCAAGAAAATGCTGTTTATTCTATGAACATTGATTTGGGTCAAAAATCGATACTGAGTCGACTTTGATAGGTATTTTTTTTCGATTGGGCTGTGCGTTTGGTTATGAAAAAACGGCGTTGAACGGGTTAAAAGTGCCTTTCTCAGAGTTGTGATGGCTAGTGGTGGTGCCAGGAAAAGGGCTTTTATTACCGTATTTTTGAATACCTGAACCCATCATTCACCTTGTTAACTTATTGATTCTTACGGATAAGAAAACATACCAGTCATATGGTTGAAGTTAACATTTGCCTTAAAATCAATTGGTTATGTGATTTTTATAGTGAAGGATAATCAGAAGACGAAGGTTGTCCTGTTAGCGATAGTTTTTGTCCTGATGGTTGTAATCTGCCTTCAAAACGCATCTTACACTGTGCCGCATCAACCTTATTACCGATAGAGCGGACGAAAACCATGCAACCTGTCACCCTTTCCCTTGAACTCACTGAAGACCATCCGGCCTATCAGTGGGCCAAACGTCAATCGGATGCTGTCAGCGCCATGGGGCATATTGGTACCCATATTGACTGTTATACCCGTGAACCTGAAGAGGCTTTTTATCGTGTAGAAACCGTCGTGCTGGATTGCCGTAGCGGTATGCCCACCGCAGACAACATTACTCAGTTAAGTCTGTCAGGCAAGGCGCTGGTACTTTATACCGGGAATCTGGAACGCAATGGCTATGGCAATGATATATATGCGAAAACCCGCACAGTACTGGATAGCCTAGTACTGGATCAGATTCTGACGGAATCACCAGCCTTTATTGTGATCGACAGCTATGGCATCGGCGGGCATGGCGGAGAACATCAGATGTTCGATAAACGCTGTGAGCAGCACGGCTGCTTTGTGATTGAAAACATCACGCTGACCGAGCCTGTGGCAGAACAACTGGCTCAGCTGGAAATCACTATCGACAAGACCATTCAATCCTCCGGCAAACGGGTGGATGTGAAGGGAATTCTGAAGCACTAACAGGAAGATGGCCGGTACTACTTACCGGCCATGATATGGACAGATAATGACGTACTGTACTGTAGAAACGATAAAACAGGTTGGGCCAGCGGTATATCAAGTGATCTTGCAGGCTGAACAGAGGGTTGATCATAAACCCGGGCAATACCTTTATTTACTGATGGATGAGACAACACGACGGGCTTTCTCCATTGCCAGTATTCATGACGGCTCCAATCGATTGGAGTTGCATGTTGGTGGTGCCGAGCCGAGCCGTTATCTTGATGAAGTGTTGGAATATCTAAACAACCGTTACCGTCAAGGCCTGCGCCTTCGTATTGATGCGCCTCATGGTCGTGCATGGCTTAGGGAGAAGAGTGACCGGCCGATGTTATTGATCGCCGGTGGCACAGGGTTTTCTTATATTCAAAGTATTCTGCGATATAGCCTGGTACATTTCCCTGACAGAGAGGTCTTTCTTTATTGGGGAGGGCGTTATCAGGCGCATCTTTATTTTGATAGTGAGTTGGCTGGTTTGGTTAAGCGCCACAAACAGTTCACCTATGTGCCTGTTGTTGAAACAGCATCCGTTGAGTGGTCTGGCAAAGTCGGACAGGTCATCAGTGCCGTCTGTGAGGAATTTGAATCGCTGGAAAGTATGGATATCTATCTTTGTGGGAATCCTGGAATGATTAAGGAAGCGAGAGATATATTTGTGACTACAAAAAAAGCAGATATCGCGTGCATTGTGTCGGATGTTTTAATGTGAGATTTTGGGACAGAATGTTAGTAAAAAATGAGAGAGCAATGCTAAATGAACACTATTGTTGATTTAATCGATCATTATTTCTAACAATCTGCTGACAGGTATTTTTAATAAAAATAAAAAGTATTCCTTTAAGCGAGTTATAGATTATCACACGTTAATATTATTGATATTTAGTGGGTAAAACCTTCTGGATACTCACTTTATAAAATATATATTTTAGGATTGTTAGAAAGGTAAACAGGATTGTTACGCAATTTTTATATAAATATAAGTAATATCGATACTTTTAATATCTAAAAGTATCAGGTGTTTTTATTATGTCTACAGAATCGTTACAAGGGGCGACAAAACGTTATTCACAAGGCTCTGGCAGTAGCTCAGGCGAAGAAAAAGACGTGAGTGAAGCTGGTAAATTTCAGAGAAAAAAAACGTCAAAGGTATACCCCACCAAACAGCTGAGGAGCATGGAATTAGCCAGTAATAAATCGAAAAGCAAGTCTTTAGAAGAAGGTTATGAAAAAACAATCAGCAGAGTTGAAGCTTATGGAAGTCACAGCAGTGATATAGATGATACTAATCGAGATGATGTTAGGACATTGGCGTATGATGAAGACATCAGCGAGCATAAAAGCTCAGCTAGTCTAGCTAAAACAACGGTTGAATCAATGGGAGCGGGGGCAGAAGGAGGAATAGACGTTAAAACTGAGGAAAATGTTTCTGAAGAAGGTGTTGGTGAGGATGCTTTAGATGACGTACCTGAACTGAAAAGACTACTTGAGTCCTTAAAGCTTGAAGGAAATGAGAATAGCTTTTTTATTCTTTTAGGGTTAATGAGAATATGGATGGATCATAAATTATCCGCCCTAGAGAAGAAGGGGATGTTCGATGACTATGTCGGGCCACCATTATTTTCTCAAAAACTAGATGATACGGACTATAGTGTTTCCCATCGAAAAGAGGCTTGTATAGCAACATGTTGTGATATAGCGGGTAAGGCTCTCAACTTTTGGCATGATATTGGCTCGCTGTTTAAGAAACATAATTTAATAAAAATAATTCACATTCTAAAAGAGGAGCAAAAAAAAGTAGACCAAGCATTGATTGTTACAGCAACAGATGAAAGTGTACAAGCAGCCACTATGGCTTTTAAAATAACAACACTTGATAAAATAAAGCAGAAAGCCGTTACTTTTTTTAGAATGGCAGAGAAATCTCCTCATTTAGTGATAGAAGTACAAAAAAGAAAACTGGAAGAGTTTAATAAAGCGTTTGAGAAAGTTGAAAACCGATCATTAATATTGAACCCATTGCTTGTTATGCATCCTGGAATAAGGGGGCATTTAAAAAATACAATGTTAACGTTAAAAACATGCCAATTCAGTTACGATGAAACGTTACAGATGAAGTTGATCTGTGATCTATTCCTCGAGTTTGAAATACCTTCATTGGGTGAAGAGGGGAAAGGCGTTAGTGCCAGTTTATCTGTTCATGATGCGGAATTTGACTGTAATGACTGGTTGGCTGAATTGATAACAAGATTCGTTGAGCTAGGAGGAGATATAGATTTCGTACCAACATTTGCCTCTCGGATATTTAGTCAGATAAGAAAGCTAGGTGACAATCTGGATCGAGGTGATAAATGCTCTTATCAGGTTAAATGTGAAAGATTGGGTTTAGTGGTTAATGGTGTGGATGAGTCTCATAATGCAAAACTCTATCTGGAAAAACTGAAAATAGGAATGGAACATAAATTTCCTCCAGAATGCCTGGAGACTGCAACTTGTAAAGCCTCTGTCGGTAATACAAGGGTTGAGGCTTTAAGAGATCTGAGAGGGTTTATATGCGACTTGTGTGTACAGGTTGCTTATATAGCAAAGGAAGTTTCGACTTATGCTCTTGGTAATGAGAAAAAAACAGAAAAAGATGATGAGGATATACGAGACACACTAAAGTTTACGACTGATATATGCGCCCGCGTGGGCTATCAAGTGAATCAGCATTTACCTAAATCAATGACTGCTTCTTTTGAAGATGCAACATTTACAGGTAATTGGACATACGCATACTTAAAAGAAAAAAGAACGTATACTTCTACATTAAGTATTAATGGTTTAGAGCTTGTGATGATGGAGGCTCGAGATTCTAAGCCAGATGTTAAAATAAAAGCGGACTCATTTATTAATGCTACAGAATGCTATTTACATAATGTAACTCCTTTTTATAGTGAGCGGCCAACAGCGGATGGAGAAACATGGACTAGTGTACAGCAATCTAATAGTCAATCTTGTCTGCAGGGACTAGAAGGTACTATTACAGTGAAGAAATTGCAGGGAGTATTGGATTTTTCTACTGCAATGTTATTAGTTAAAGATAAAAAATTATACAACCGCTTTATGTTGCCGAAGTTTAAAGATGAGGATATCGATAGAATTCATGCATGTAAGGAAAGTACTATAAAGCTATTAGAGTATATGACGGATAATTTGAAAAGAGAGAGTGATGATACAAGGCTTTCTTTAAAAGTAGATCGTATGGATATTGGGGAATATAGAGGTTATATTAAAGAGAATCCAATATACTTGTATTGTCATCTATTAGTTAACTCAAAAGATTTACAATTAGAAAAGTCTGGCGAAACAGGACTATGTAGGATTTTTACTGCAGAAACTGCCAATGCTGATTGGTTAACAAATCCAGATTCATTTGGTACTGAGGTAGCTCTGTTAAAACCAGATCGTGTCGGTGTAGCTCATGCTGATTTCAACTGGGGAGATGATAATCATACAAAATTCAGTGTTGTTTTGAAAGAAAACAAAATGAAATATATGACGAATGCAGAGGACGTAGAACACTACCCATTGGTAAGAGGTAAGCTTGAAGAAACATTTGGATTTCTTTTTAATGGTTCAGTTAGTGTGTTAAGTCGGGCATGGGAGATATAGCATTGGATAATGGAGATAAGTTTGATAAATGTATATTTAGACTCGTACTATCTACATATCTGTTGCTGAAGCTGTATTAGTTGGTTGGGGTAAAGCGGTGCAGATCATCCTGCTGTTTGTGCGGATCTTGAAAGGCTTGAAATAATGGGTGTTTATCTCTGCGGATACCCCTAACAGGATAGAGATCAATTCGTTAATAATAAAAAGTAAGTGCCGCTTGTATTGTATCAGATAGGTTAATGTGATTTTTTACGACGTTAATAAAACTTGCTGGATTTATATATTTGGTAATGCCGCACTTTGATGTGGCTTTTATGTCTCAAGCCACATAGTAACCGCTTAATACCCTGCCTGGTTAATCTCAGGTTTTTATTAGCTTAATGTTAGTTTTACTTCACAAAATTTGTATTTCTTTTAGTTATAAAAAACCAAATTCTTCAAATATGTTAGAAAAACTAACAGGATTGTTACGCATATTTTTAGGTGAATTAAGTAATATCTATTTATTTATTATCTACTGAAATCAGGTGTTTTTATTATGTCAGCAGAATCACTTTCGGGAGCAGTAAAAAGTTATTCATTGCAAGTCAGTGATGGTTCAAGTGATGAAAATGGGAAGGAGAAAGGTACAGCTGATTTTCACGGGAGGACAGCTAAACCTGTCGGTTTAATTCACTTAAGTGAAATGGATTTATCTGATGGAGAGTCTGTATCCAGACCTACTGACAATACTTATAGTAAAGAACCCAGAAAAGTAGAAGCCTTTGATGAGTCCACAAAGGGACTAGATGAGATAGCACCAAGTCATCTTGTAACAGCGAGTGAGCATGAGAGTTTGTATCCTACAGATAAGGAAAAAACTATTGAACCTCTGATGCTGGGAGCAGAAGGCGGAGTCAGTGCTCAATCAGAGGCAAAAGTTTCCGAAGAAGGTGCTGCTGATTCGGATAGATTAGACGATGAGCCTGAATTGAAGAGACTGCTTGAATCGTTAAAGCTTAAAGGGGATGAAAGTAGCTTTTTTATTCTTTTAGGCGCAATGAAGTTATCGATGGACTTGGGACTTTCTCGCTTAGAGAAGGAGGGGGTATTTCATGCCTATGATGGCCCACCACTCGTTTCCGAAAAGCTGGATGATACGGATTATAGTGTTCCTCATAGAAAAGAGGCTTGTATAAAAACAACCTGCAATATAGTAAAAAAAGCCCTCAATTTTTGGCTTAGTATAGGCAGCCTGTTCGCAAAACATGGGTTGAGTAAAACAATAGACAAGCTAAAAGATGCCCAACAAAAAGTGGATAAGGCATTGATTGTTACAGCAAGTGATGAATCAACTCAAGCAGCTACTATGGCGTTTAAAGCAACACCACTTGAAAAACTGAAGTGTGCAGCCGTAAAATTTTTCAGGATGGCAGAAGAGTCACCTTACTCAGTTATTGAAGAACAAAAAAGAAAACTAGAAGCGTTTAATACAGCGTTTGAAAAATTTAGGCACCGATCATTAGCATTGGATCCATTACTGATTATGCACCCTGGTATTAGGGTGCATTTGCAAACAGCTGCAGTAATTTTAAAGAAGTGTCACTTCAGTTATGATGATACGTTACAGATGAAACTGGGCTGCGACCTAATCCTGGAGGTTAAGGTACCCTCATTTGATGACGAGGGTAAAAGTGTTACTGCCTGTTTATCGGTTCATGATATTGAATTTTCATGTAATGGTTGGTTAGCCGAAATAATAACAAGATTCATTGAAATAGGTGGGAATTTAGATTTTATTCCATTTTTTGCCGGCAGTATCTTTAATCAGATTAAAAAACTAGGGCTAGATACAGATGAAGGCAATGAGTGTTTGTATCAAATAAAAATCGGTGAGTTGGAATTAATGGTTGCTGGTGTGGATAAGTCGCATGATGCCAGATTATCTTTGCAGAAATTTAAGCTGGACATCGAGCAGAAATATGGTCGAGCAGATCAAGATACTATGGTTTTCCAGGGATCTTCTGAGAAAATAACTATCAATGCTTTAGGAGATCTGCAAGAGTTTGTATGTGATTTATGCAATCAGACTGCTTTTATAACCAGAGAAGTTTTTAGTTATCTTATGGTAGATGAGAAAAAATCAGAGACAGATATTGCATTTTTAAAAGATAGTTTGAATTTTACGACGAGTATGTGTTCACGCTTGGGTCACCAAGCACAGCTTCACTTATCTAAAGCGATAGCAGGTACGATTGAGAAAGCGGGATTTAGAACTGAAATGACTGATGCACCGCTAAAAGCCAACAGGAGATTCGATTCAACGGTTGAGTGTTCTGGATTAGATCTTGTGATGATGGATGACTCTTCTTCTAAAGCTGATGTTAAGATTAAGGTGAGCTCTTTTACTCAAGAGGCACACGAATTTTTACATGACGGAACTCCTATCCTTAGCGAACAAACAACAACACCGGATGGTGAAAACATATGGAATACTGTAGAAGAGAGAGATATAAAATTTGAAATGAAAGGTGTGGAATGTGTATTTACAGCGAAGAAAGCATCGGAATTACTTGAGTTTTCTAAAGCTATGTCCGAAGTGCAAAATAAAGAACTATACAATAGGTTTGTCTATCACGAATTTAAGAAAGAAGATCAAGATAAAATGCATGAGTGTAATGAAGATTCCAGGCAGCTATTAGGATATGTTTCAGACAAGTTAAAAGCCGAGAGTGATGGCACAAGCTTTTCTCTAAAAATGGATAGTGTGAGATTCGATGAATCTAATGGGTATTTTAAAGAAAATGTAAAATATCTTTATAGCCGACAACATTTGAAAGCAGACGCTGTGTCATTAGATAAATCTGTAGCAGATAAATCATGTACGGTTTTCTCGGCGGAGACTGCCAATGCTGAATGGACAACAAAGCCAGACACATTTGGTACTGAAATAGTGTTGTTAAAACCTGTTCGCCTTGGGGCTGCGAATGCCCAGTTCGCTTGGGGGGATGATAAGCATGCAAAATTGAGTTTTCTTTTGAAAGAAAAAGGAATCGGATATATGACGGAAATCGATCATGAAGGGATAGAACATAACTCATTGATAAGAGCTAAACTTGAAGATGCACGTCAGGTTATGTTCCCTGGTAGTGTTACCGTGTTAAGTAGAGTGTGGCAAATAGATCCACCTTAATAAATAATGAAAAATAACCATACAATACAAAGTGTTTTGGTTCTGATAGGCAAGAGGGTGTTTTCATGATGCCATGTATAATTAATGCAAAGTGTTCAATGGTGTAGTGTTGTTATTAGCGTTATTTATGATGAATATTATTTACCCTGTATTATTTGTTTGAATGAGTATTAATGCAGAAAAACAATATTACGGGGAAGCGTGTATTTACTACATGCTTCCCCAGAGTTACAAAGTTTCAATACATTAGAATAGCGTCTGTTCCGCGATCTCCGTAGTCAGCGCAGCAAGCGCCTTCTCAACCATCTTCCGACGCATGGTCTTTTCATCCACTGGTGACAGGGTCGGGTCACCGAGAGGATGAGGAATGGCCTTGGCCTTGATGATCCGGTTGGCCCCGACGGTCTGGGATATCGGGGTGACCGTGGCGATATGGGCTACCGGCATGACTTTTTCAATCTGCTTGACGATCGTTGCACCGCAACGCGTGCAGGTGCCTCAGGTGGAGGTCAGGATGGCGGCGGTCACTCCGGCCTTCTGCAGCAGCATGGCGATATCCCGCCCGAAACCTTCCGAGTTGGAGACCGGCGTACCGGTACCGACGGTGACAAAAATCTTGTCGTACAGTTTGCCGATCTTGCCTTCCCGTTCCAGGTCACGCATCACGTCCAGCGGGGTAACTCGGTTGGGGTCTTCATTGGCGTAGACCGGGTCATAACCACCGTGGATGGATTCCCAGTGTTCCGCATCCAGGCGTTCCAGGCCGGCAATATCATAGGCGCCAAACTTGGAGGCGCTGGAGGATTCCAGCCGATCCGGGTTACCTTTCGGAATCACTCCGCCGGATGAAATCACCGCGATGGTCGCCTTGCTCAAATCAACAACAGGCGGTTGTGGCGCCACTTTGTCGTATACCGGCATCTGGAATTCGCTGGTAAACGGGCGTTTTTCCAGCTTGGCCAGCAATATATCCACAGCCCGCTCGGCGCCGTTGCGTTCAGCAAAGTAGTTCACCCGTACACCGCGAGGCATGTAGCCGCTTTCTTCCGGGTAACCGAAGTCTCCGTTCACAATATACTGCTTTGCCAGTTCCGCCATGGCGGGCAGGGCGGTACGCATGGCGGCGGCACTGTTGCCGGTTTCCACGCAGTAGACCGAGGTTTTGAACACGTCAAAACCGGGGTTTTCCGGGTACATGCCGGTCACGGTAGGAATACCGAGCGCTTTCGCGGTTTTTGCCACGGCACCGCAGGCCATGCCGTAACGGCCAGCGTTAAAGGCTGGGCCGGCAATCACGAGGTCAGGTTTCAGCTGTTCCAGAATTTCGGTAATACCCTGGCAGGCAACCGCCTGGTTTTCATTGAACCAGGAATCCCCGCAGATCACGGTATGGGTCAGTTCCGCTTTGTCTTTCAGTAGCTTGGCCAGCATGACGCCGGGGCCTACCGATCCCTCGACCATTTCCATGCCGATATGGGCCATTTCTTCGCCGCCTTTCTGGCCGAAGAACTGGTTGATGTAGTGCAGTACTTTCATTGCATGTTCTCCGGAAAGATCAGCCTTCGCGGGCTGCCAGGTTGTGGAATCCCACCGCACTGGTGGCGCCGATGATGCCCTGTATCTCCATGCAGATGCTGCCATCTTCCCGCAGACTGCCGGTGAAGCCGCCGACGATAGTGTCAGCGCAGTTCTGGTGGCCGAGAATGGTGTCCATGGGGGGCAGAACCACGGTGGGGTTACCGTTGCCGCAGGAAACCAGTGCGTCGGCTTTGTCAGTGGCATCCGCCAGGGCCTGGCTTTCACCGTCACGACCGGCGAATTCGTCGGTAATCAGGACGGTTTCAATACCGGCGTCTTCCAGGCGGCTGCAGTTCATCACCAGATCGGTATCCGGGTTGCCGTAACCTTCCTCGGTGATGATGACCGCGTCCAGCCCCAGCTGACGCGCCAGCTTGCAGGTAAAGGCGGAGGAACGCTCCTTGTCCTGCAGGGTGACGTTCTCATTGGTGACAATGGCGCCCACGAAGTTGTAGCGGGTGCCGTGGTGTTTCAGCAGTTGATGGATGACCGGGTTGTTCTGGTGCATGTAGGTGGTGACTTTATCGGACGCCGCCACACAGTTGCCGCTGATCAGCGCGCCATCCATCACTTCCGTGGGGGAGAGCAGGGTGGGCAGGATCTTCTTAGCATCGACACCATAGAGGTAGGTGTCATGCATCAGGCCTTGGCTTTGCAACATATAGATGTAGCCGACCCGGGGCAGTTCCGGATGTTCCAGCACCTGTTCAGCGAGGGATTTGCACTCATAAACGGCGGCTTCATCTGGCACGCCTTCCAGCGCCAACTTGCCGACCAGCAAGGCGGTTTCCAGGCCGACCTTGCGCAGGATGGCCTCTTTCTCGTGGGCGGTGCAGGCATCATCCATTTCGCAGGTAATCACCAGATTCCGGGTTTTGGAGAACGGGGTGTAATCCGCGCCCGTGCCGCTCATGTCGATTACGCCTTCCTGAAAACCCACGACTTTACCCGTGGTGACAACCGCCATGCCTTTCAGCACCCGGGTGACGCCTTCACCGACCATCTCGTTTTCATCGGCGTGGATGCCGGGGAACATCACACCTTTGCCGTCCATCTTCACCCGTGGCTCGATCACATCCTTGACCGGCATGATACGGATGCTGTCGCCGGGCTGGGCGATATCCAGCCGGACTTCCGTGATATGCGTATCCAGTTCCCGGATAAACGTGAGCACCGCTTCCCGGTCAATGTAGACCGTTTCCTCTTCAACCCGTCCGGGAGAGCCGAACGCCAGTTGATGAACATGAATATCCTCAATCTGAAGCTTCATAAAGCCGACTCCAATACATCAATCAATAACGCACCGGACGGACTGTCCGTCCGGAAACTGGGGTTTAATGCGCCAGTGGTCTGGCATTGTGGTGATGCGCGACGCTTTCGGTGTCTTTGCTCCTTACCGGATCCGTCCGGGTGAAACGGCTGACAACGACATAAATAATGCTGGAACAGACCGCGGCGTAGATGGGCGGCTCAATCCAGCCCAGGTCACTGAAGACCAGCAGACCAGCGCTGATACCGAAACCGGAAATGATGGCGGCCAGCGCACCTTTGGCTGTGCCCTTCCAGAACACGCTGACCAGTACCGGACCGACAAACGACGCCATTAAGGTACCGGTACCCATGATGGCGATCATGTTCAGCATGAAGGGTGGGGCAAACAGCATCATGGCCATGGTGATCAGGCCAATGATGACCACAGTGGCCTGGTTCAGTGTGATGGCCTGCTTGTCGGAGATTTTTGATTCGGGCTTGATGGCCTTGCGCAGGTCATGAGAGAGCGAGGATGACACCACCAGAAGGACAGAGTTGGCGGTGGACTGCATAGCAAACAGGATGAACAGGGTAATCAGTCCAGAGGCTATCGGCGGCATGAAGTGCTTGAGGTACATGGGCATGGCTTCATCCGCAACGGCCAGTTCCGGGAACTTGATGCGCATGTAGAGGCCGACGAACGGAATCATACTCAGCATCAGGCCGATCGGGGCAACCACCATGGCAACATGATGCGCCTTCACATCCGGGCGGAACGACATCAGACGAATGGACTGGTAAGGCAGCACACAGGCAAACAGGATGGTGTAAGGCAGCAGGTAGAAGATCTGGAAAGGGGCACTGCCGTAGGGATTGGCGGTGGCCGGGTTCACCAGGTTGGCGTCAATGACATGCAGCTGGTCGATCATCTCGAACAGGCTGATATCGGTGAACATCTGGAAGCAGATGTAGATGGCCGAGAAGGTCATGCAGATCACCATAAAGGTGTCGGTCCAGGCGACAGCTGCCAGGCCGCCCATACTGGTGTAGATGACAATCACCAGCACCATGAGTGCGGCGGCGTATTCCAGCGGAATACCGAGCCAGCTGCCGCCCAGCATTCCCAGTGCCTTGATCTGTCCGACCAGAAAAACGCTCAACAACACAGCCGTAATCACGGAAGCCGTTCCCTGCAGAATTCGTTGCATGCGCTCATCGCCGGGATGGTTTTTGGCAATAAATTCGGGAATGGTCAGTGCGCCCATTTTGACGCCGCGGCGATACAGAAACCGGGCAAAGAACAACACACCGATGACGAGAGAAAAACCAAAGAAGAAGTTACCGAGCAGTTCTGTGGTACCGAACGCATAGGCGGCGCCGGGTGAGCCCATGAATCCCCAGCCGCTGAAGCCGGTGGCGACAATGGTGCCGCCGCCGATGATGGGGCCAAGGGATCGTCCTGCCAGCAGGAAGCCTCCTTCGCCGTCGGAGCCGTGTACGATTTTCTTGTTGGTGTAGTAACCCATGCCGATCAGCACCATGATCGATGCCATCAGGATCAGCCAGTTCGTCCAGTTAATTTCGGGCATAACAGGATCTCTCCTCTCGGATACCATGACGGGACGGGCACATACAGCCAACCGCCAGTCAGTACCGGATCAATTATTGGTATTTGTCGAGGAGCGTCGTGATCACTGTTTTTGATAGGTTTTTGGGGTGTGATTCACGCAGTTAAAACGGTTGTCAGGTCAGGCTTCTCCTATTCCCTTGACGCCATCGGCCTCACGTTTTATCCACAACAGGACAGGCAGGCCGATCTGGATGACGGCCAGTACAAAGAACCAGTCAAGCGTCCACGAGCCGGTAAACATAGGCTTTCTCCTGATAAGAGTCAGAGTGCAGGGTTGTACCGAGGAAAACGTATGATGACTTTCTGGTTATCAGTGAGGGGAATGGCGAGCAGGCAGTCGTAAGGGCAGATCTGGTGAAACCTGCTGTGTTCAACATCATGCCAGTCTGTGTGAAAAACAGCTGATGCATGGTGACCATCCTTCGACTGCTTATTGTTCATGCAAACACGGTACACCTGCCTGTTTTGGAATGACCACGACATGGTTGTTCAATTTTTCGTTGTTTTTATGCCTATATGCTTCTGTTTGTAATGCGTTATTCGGGGTTCTATGCACAGAGCGAACATCGGTACTGCCGCGGCGTTGTCCCAATAATACAGCGAAACTGCCGGTTAAAATTGGACAGGCTGGAATACCCCACGGTAGCGCTGATGCTGGCAATGGTGTCGCTGCAGGTGGTGAGCAGATGGCAGGCCTTATCAATTCGTACCCGGTTCAGGTACTTGGTGAATGAGACACCGGCATTACTTTTGAAAAAGCGAATAAACGTGCTTTCCGCCATATTGAACTGCTGGGCGAGCGCTTCAACATAGATGACATCCTGTGAGTGCTGCTCAATATAGTGCTTGATCCGGTCAATCATCTGCTTGTTCTTGTCGATAATCGGGGTAGAAACCGGCTCGTTCGTGAGTATTTTGTGATTGCCTGACAGCGACAGGATATCCAGGATTTCAAACAGGTTGATAACTTCCCGGAAACCAAAGGTATTCTCAATCCGGTCGGCAATCCGGAAGGCTTTCCTGCAGGCGGAGCCGCTGTATTTCAGGCCGTAACTGCTGCGTTCCAGAAAAGAGCGAATGTGGGAGAGCTGGCAGCAGTTGATGAAGTCTTCCCCCATGGCTTTCATGCGGAACACAATGGCTGTGATCAGGCTGTCGTGAGCGGAAACAATACGGTGGGGAATATAGGGTCCAATGACGATGATATTCTGTTCAGAAAACTCGCTGGTCTGGCCGTTGACCTGGATGACGCCTTCACCCTTCTCAATAAAAAGTATCGAGAAATCGCTACGGTAATAGAGTTCTGGTTCAGGCTGCACGACGCGCTTGTCAAAGAAGGTATAGGTTTCTTTTTCTGCGCGGTTGACCAGCCTTATACTCATGAAGCGCCCCTCTTGGATCGTTAGGCGCATCATGATAGAGCATCAGGCTTTCGGGTTTTTGATACCTATCAAGGTGAGAGTCGAGCGTTGATAGGTATTAATACTCAGTCTTTCAGGTGCTTATCCGCTTCACGGAAGAATTTGGTCATGTCATCCCAGGAGGTCGAACGCTTCAACGTCTTACGGGCATTCATGATATCGGTGAAGATGTGAGTGTTCTGCTTCAGTTCAATCCAGCGTTTTGCATCAGACATAGTATTCATGGCAATCAATCCGGTTTGAAGAAAAAAGCGTGGAACAGGTCGCCATGAATGAATATCTATTGTGTCCCGTATTGAAGACAATAAATATTCACCAGAGCAGGTTTGATAAAGGGGAAACCTGTTCCACGAAACAATCCAGGGAGGAGTGGTGCGAGTATAGGAACGTCCGGAATCACCGGGAAATCATTAAAACTTGGGAGGGGTATCAATGTTATTTATAGGGTGGCGGTTTTGGGGCTGAATCTTTTTTTATTGTCAGTGATGCGTGGGGAATGCGTTTGTTTTTCGGATTTTGCTACGTATTGAGTGAAGTGGCCTAGGCGTAATTCCCTGCCGTTTTTTATTAACAAATGTTCATGATGCATCCACTCTCTGTTCACTGAGCCTCCTGTACATTATGTCTCAACAGCGATCAGGAAGCAGTGGCTTCCAAAAACAACAATGACAGAGGTGGAGAGCAATGAGACAGACAATGAAGCATCAGATGATTCGTGGCATGGCCTTGGTAGCGGTTCTGGGCGCATCAACCCCGCTGTGGGCACAGTATGCAGGGCCGGGCAGTGAAACAATCAAGACCGTGGAAGAAGCCAAAAATGCCTCTGATGAAGTACCGGTAGTATTGACAGGCCATATTGTCCGCCAGGTCAACCGGGAAGATTACCTGTTCAGGGATTCTACCGGTGAGATCAGTGTCGAGATTGACGGTGATGAGTGGGGCGCGATCCGTGAGCCGGTCACCCCGGAAATGACGGTGCGTATCTCCGGAGAAGTGGATTACCACAGAACAGAGCCGACGGACATTGATGTCAAGCAGGTTGAGATTATTGAAACGGCTTATAAGCCGACAATGACAACTATCAATCAAAGCTGATAAAAGAAGCAGCAGGGCAGGTATAGCATCCTGCCCTGAGTGTAGTGTTATTCAGAATAAACGTGGTCTTTTAGAAGGAGGTTCTTGTTCTGGCAAATAGACATGTCGTGCTGAATAAAGCCTATGGTATTCAGAAAGTATCTCTTCAGTTTTTTGGTAAATTTTCTCTTCATCGTTTTCGTCAAAATCCTGATTAGTACACTTTAAACAGGATGATAGGCATCTTACCCATTCATCTAATTTAATAATGTCATTAATAGTTACTGTTGTTTCAGTTAACTCATTAAGTATGTAATCATGTTCAGACTGTAAGTATTGAGGAAACTCTGTAAAAAGATGATCAGTAGTGTTTTGTGGTAATTCAAATAATCCTCCATATAGAAATTTATAAAAATGAAATTTAGATAAAATATCGAGTTTGCTTTTTTCTTTGTTCGATTTAATTTTTCCTTTAGTTGACGTTTTAGTTAAATGCTTAAGTTTTTCCAATCTCTTTTCAGAGTGTTTAATTTTAATGAATTGAAAGACATTAAGGTCTTGTTGAAGCATACAGGTAATGGTCATGCTATTTTCAATCGTTTCTATTGTTATGATGAATTCGTGTACTGAATTTTGTGGTTCTAGAATTGGGTGCAGATAACTGCTATCAAGAGCTGGCGAAAATTGAAAGCATTTATAAATTAGGTTAAAAAATGCTAGATTGAAGCTAGGAGTGGGTTTCAATTTTTCTTTAGTTAATAAATCTCTATGTTGATCAATAAAGTTAACAATCTTTCCAAATGTGCTTGGTTTTCTTAACCTTAATAGCGTTTTAAATGTGTCGTCTAATCGCTGCCCGTTTATAAAATTTTCCAAGTGGGAGACACAATGCACAAATGTTGCAAAATGTTCTTTTGAAGTTGAAGCAACACCTAAAAATGGACTTTCATAAAGTTCATCGGAGAATGCAGTCGTTTCTACTTCTTTTGGGATAGGAGATTGTGAGCCTTCATCTTCGCTCAGTGATAACACATTTTTTGGTTCTCCATCGAAATCCAGTGTGGGTGCATCTTCTCGTGCACGGATTTTCTTTGTTTCATAATTTTTCCAGTTCTTATCGATAGGATTACCTTTGAGGTAGATAATTGCCTCAGTAAGATGAATAATTTCATCAGGTAAACGCCTTAGTAAATTGTCGATAAGATTTAACTCCATAAGATTTGTCAGGGAGCATAGCGCAACTGGAAAGTGAAGCAGGCTACAGGATCTAAGGTTTAAAAAACTTAACCAAGTCATTCGCTCTATGAAGAAGGGTAGGTCTACTTGGCAGAGTTCCTGAAGATCTAAACTATTATCAATTCCCTGATTTTCGAAACATTCATCCATCCACACAACAGCGGTACTTCTGTGCATGCGAAGTTCATCATCCTGAGGTATCTGTACCCACTTATAAAGCATTAGCTTTTCTTCCTCATGAAGATCTGAATTTATAATCTTCCGTCCTGCCAATGCTTTAAATTGATTTTGAAAGAATAGAAGCTCATTAGATTTCTGTTTGGCTACAATGGCTTGAACTGGCTCTTTTGGTTTCTTCTCCGTTGTGGTTGGAGTGAGAGAATGTTGACCGCCTCTGACAGTATGACTATCCATATACAAATCCGCAAAATAGTTACTATATAACTCCGGCTTAGATCTATAAATAACGAAAGTGTTATTTCGATCCTGTTATTCTATAAATAATGTTTTAAAAATATTTCATGCTTTAAATTAATGGTGCTGCAAATGGAAGTATTAGAGAATGACCATTCAGCTTCTTGTTGGTGAGTTTATGGTAATGTTTCTGTCTGTAGAATATTATCTGAGCCCTTTTGCTTGATCCCAAACCCCTGACCGGCCAAATCCACCATGCACATCACCCTACGACAGCTTGAGATCTTCCGGGCTGTAGCGTTGAACCGGAACGTCACTGCTGCGGCAGAACGCCTGCATATCTCCCAGCCGGCGGCCAGCATGGCGCTGGGCGAGTTGGAAAAACAGCTGGGTTTTCTGTTTGACCGCCAGCAGGGGCATCGCATGGTGCTGAATGAGCGGGGCCGTGTCCTGCTGCCCATGGCGAACGAGGTGCTGACCCGGTCGGCCGAGATTGAGCAGCATTTCACCGGCAAGACGGATTACCTGGAAGGCATGCTGAAGGTTAACGCCAGTTCAACCATCGGCAATAACCTGATGCCTTCTCTGATCGGCCACTTCAACCGGGACTTTCCCGGGATTCAGATTTCCCTGTCTATCGATAACACCGGCATCATCGCCGAGCGATTGCTGAGCTTTGAGATTGATATTGGTTTTGTGGAGGGCATCTGTCTTCATCCCGACATTGAAACCATTGAGTGGCGTAAGGATGAGCTGTTAATTATTGCTAGCGCTAATCATCCACTGGCAGGCAGGGAGGATTTGCAGCTCCAGGATCTGGAAAATGAACCCTGGATTCTTCGTGAGGAAGGCTCGGGCACCCGTTCCCTGTTTGATGAATTGATTGCCAGCCGACTGGGTTCTCCCAGGATCGGCATGTCACTGAACCGGTCGGAAGCACTGAAGCAGGCCGTGCGGGCAGGGCTTGGCGTGGCTTGTTTGTCCCGTCTGGCAGCGGATATCGACCTGCGGCGCGGTGACCTGGTGGTGTTGCCGGTCAGCGACCTGGTGCTGGAGCGCTACTTCTATATTGCTATCCACAGGAAAAAGTTCCGGGGACGGATGCTGCAGCGTTTTATTGACTACATTCAGGCCTGCCAAAGTTGATCCGGCCTTATTTTCAGGCGGGTGCTTCGCGGCTGCCTGAAGCTCATAAGTGATATTGATAGGTCATTTAAATGATCGCTATTTCTTATCGGTCAGGGATATTCCATATACTTGCCCTGCTTTTCGGCAAGGGTGCGGGTTCATGACAGCTTGAAACCTGAAGTTAGCGCGTGGAATCCCAAGCCGGATATTGAATATATTGACTATGACAAGAGTGATTTTTTTGCGGAAAGATACTGTTCAAAAAACGGTTTAACGGTTGTGTTGGGTTTGGATGCCGGGCTAACAGTGTTAGTAACGCTTTCTTAACCGGTTTGTTCTTCTGACTAAAACGTCAGGAAGACAGTCATCATTCATCAAGAGCCAATAGTCGGCTTTATACTGAGCAATAAATTAATCGACGCAGTGTTATCCAGTCCTGTTGGAGAAAAACGTGTCCAAGAAAAAGATATTGGTCAGTGCGTGCCTGCTGGGTGAAAAATGCCGGTTTGATGGTTGTGCGTGTACGAATGATGAGTTGATTAATGACCTTGAGTCGGTTGAGTTGATTCCGGTTTGCCCTGAAGAGATGGGTGGTCTGAGTACGCCAAGGCCAAGAGCCAGGATAGTCGGCGAGCAGGATGATGCGGATGGCCATGACGTTGTAAAGGGGGAAGCCAAAGTCCTAACCCATGAAGGCAACGATGTAACCAGCGAATATCTCAAAGGCGGAGAGCGTACGCTAAAAGTAGCGGAGACTTCCGGCGCTGGTCTGGCCATATTAAAAAGCAACAGTCCCTCATGTGGCTGCGGAAAGATATTTACGCAAGATTTTGAGTCGCTCAAAAAGGGCGACGGCACCACTACCGCTATTTTAAAGAAGGCCGGGATCAAGGTAGTCGATGAGACTGAGTATCGTGATGCGCTCAATGACTACAGGAAATAACCACTCCTGAGTGGGAGACACGTGACTAAACCGGCGCTGGTATTATTTTGGCGTCCCCTCATTAATGACGCTAGGCAGTAAAAAGCCGCAAAAACTAAATCCATTATGCCTACTTTGTAGGGTGGGCAAATGACATTTGCTTCGCTGCAGAGGAATGATTTTAAGGTCAAGACAGTATCAATGACCGGTAAAAAAATCTCCGAATCTCCACGGACATGTGGGACGTTATTGCAAGCGAAAGCATCTGCCGGAAACCGGCATTCCAGACGATTTTTCTGTCGCGACGGGTAGGATCAGGCAGGTCGCTCCGTTCTGGTGCGGACGTGGTTGAACCTAAGTATTAATACCCATATAATCGCAGCCGCCTTAGAGTCATTACGGAATAAGCACTGTAATGGCCGGGATGTGTACAGATAATAATGCTGGGAAGCGGCCGGTAAGAGCATCGCCAGCGAGACATTCGACGATGTGATACACGATTAACAGGCTGTGGGGATTCTCACTGTTCATGCAGGCAACGTACAGACAAGGTTCCAGGCGCGGTAAAGGTGCAGTGGGCATGCCCCGGCCACCGGTTTACCGGGTGATTATCGCCCAGGCCGCAGTGACAGCGTTACTGGTGCTGGCTCTGCTGGCGGTTGACCGGGTGATGGCGCTGTCAGCCCTGCTCGGTGGTCTGATCTGCCTGCTGCCCAATGCCTGGCTGGTGCGCAAGGCTTTCGCTCACGGTGGCGCACGTTCCGCCCGGCGCATAGTCAACAGTTTCTATAAAGGTGAAGCCGGAAAATTCCTGTTAACCGTTTGCGGTTTTGCTCTGGTGTTTGTCTGGGTTCGTCCCCTGCATCCGCTGGCGCTGCTGGGGGCTTTTGCGGTAGTACAGGCGGTAAACTGGTTTACCCCGGTCATTCTTAAAAGCAGGGTTAGTTGACGAGAGCACGATTATGGCGAGTAGTGGACAAACATCATCGGAATACATCGTTCATCACCTGCAGAACCTGACGTATGGTCAGCTCCCCGCAGGTTTTGAACGCTACGACGGCACCACATTGAGTGAGGCTACCTGGACGATCGCTCATGGTGCTGAAGAAGCACAGGCCATGGGTTTCTGGGCGTTTCATGTGGACAGCCTGTTCTGGTCGGTCTTTCTCGGCCTGATTTTTATCGGCCTGTTCCGTTACGTTGCCAAGAAAGCAACCAGCGGTGTTCCCGGCGGGTTGCAGAACCTGGTGGAAACCATTGTTGAGTTCGTTGACGGCAGCGTGAAGGATACCTTCCACGGCAAGAGCAAGGTGATCGCCCCGCTGGCGCTGACCATATTTGTCTGGGTGTTCCTGATGAACCTCATGGACCTGGTGCCGGTGGACTGGATACCGGGCCTGGCGATGCTGGTTGGCATCCCGTATATGAAGATCGTGCCATCCACTGACCCGAACATCACCCTGGGGCTTTCTCTCAGCGTGTTCGTCCTGATTATCTTCTATTCCATCAAGGTGAAAGGCTTTAGTGGCTTTATCGGTGAGCTGACGCTTCATCCGTTCAACAGCCCGAACAAAGCGGTACAGGCACTGTTTATACCGGTGAACTTCCTGCTGGAATCCGTCACCCTGATCGCCAAGCCCATCTCTCTGGCGCTGCGACTGTTCGGTAACCTGTATGCCGGTGAACTGCTGTTCATATTGATTGCACTGGTTGGCTGGTTCCAGCTGCCCATGCATTTCCTCTGGGCGGTATTCCATATTCTGGTTATCACGCTGCAGGCGTTTATCTTCATGATGCTGACGATTGTTTATCTCAGCATGGCCCATGAGGATCACTGATTCGTCTCCATGGGAGAGCAGGGCGAAGGGGGTGCGCCCTGCATGGTCACTCAGGGATTTAATTAAAAACCGTTGTTCTAACTTTACTCACACACAACGACACAGTCGGGAGAAAATCTAATGGCATTAGTAGTAGGTATGACCGCTATCGCAGTTGCACTGCTGATCGGCCTCGGCGCCCTGGGCACCGCTATCGGTTTCGGTCTGCTGGGCGGCAAGTTCCTCGAAGGTGCTGCTCGTCAGCCCGAGATGGTGCCAATGCTGCAGGTCAAAATGTTCATCGTGGCAGGTCTGCTGGACGCCGTTACCATGATCGGTGTTGGTATCGCGTTGTTCTTCACCTTCGCCAACCCGTTCATCGGTCAGGCGGCTGCCGTTCTGCAATAAGCTGCAGTTAATGATTGTGTGAGTGCGCGCCGGCCCCGGCTCTCCGGGGCCACGGAAGCGACTCAGCGACCAGGACATTAACTGATGCGAGAGGTATTGGCGTGAATCTCAATGCGACAATAATCGGCCAATCGATAGCCTTCCTCGTCTTCGTGTGGTTTTGCATGAAGTACGTGTGGCCGCCGATCATGCAGGCGTTGTCTGAACGGCAGAAGAAGATAGCCGAAGGGCTGGAGGCTGCGACCCGCGCATCCCAGGATCTCGAACTGGCCCAGCAAAAGGCCACCGACAACCTGCGTGAAGCAAAGGAACAGGCCCAGGCCATCATCGAGCAGGCTACCAAGCGTGCCACACAGCTGATCGATGAATCGAAAGAACAGGCCCGTTCCGAAGGCGAACGCCTGAAAGTAGCGGCCCAGGCAGATATCGAACAGGAAGTGAATCGTGCCCGTGAAGTACTGCGTGCCGAAGTGGCGACTCTGGCAGTAGCCGGCGCCGAGAAGATTCTGGGTTCGCATATCGATAATGGTGCAAACGACAAGCTGGTTGACCAGCTGGTCGCTGAACTCTGACAGGGGGGCGTGTTATGGAACTGACCACCTGTGCCCGGCCTTACGCAAAAGCGGCGTATGAAGTGGCCAGCGAAAACAGCGCCCTGCAGTCATGGTCAGACATGCTGCGGACAAGCGCAGCCGTAAGTGAAAATGACAAGATTCGCCGGGTGCTTTCCTCGCCGGTGCTGACCAGCCGTGAACAGGCGGATGAGTTTATCCGTGTGTGCGGCGACAGCCTGGATAAGACGGGGCAGAACTTCATTCGTACCCTGGCGGACAACAAGCGAATCACCCTGCTGCCACAGATTGCTGACCTCTTTGACCGGCTCAAGGCCGAGCAGGAGCGCACTGCTGATGTGGAAGTCATTTCGGCTTTCGCGCTGAAGCCCGAACAGCTGGATCGTCTGGCGGAGAAACTGCGTAACAGGCTTGGCCGCGAGGTGAAGTTGCGCACGACTGTGGATGACAGCCTGATCGGCGGCGTGGTTATCCGGGCGGACGACATGGTTATAGACGGCAGTGTCCGCGCCAGGCTGGCGAAGCTGGCTGACGCGATGAATTCCTAGCTTAGAAAAGCTGACGGTTAAGAGGCAGGACATGCAGCAACTGAATCCATCTGAAATCAGCGACATCATCAAGAGCCGTATCGACAGCCTTGAGGTGTCCAGTGAAGCCCGTAACGAGGGCACCATCGTCAGCGTTTCTGACGGTATCGTACGTATCCATGGTCTCGCCGACGTCATGTACGGTGAGATGATTGAATTCCAGGGCGGTGTTTTCGGCATGGCCCTGAACCTGGAGCAGGACTCTGTCGGCGCCGTGGTACTGGGTGGCTACAAGCACCTGGCCGAAGGGCAGACCGTCAAGTGTACCGGTCGTATCCTTGAAGTGCCGGTAGGCCCGCAACTGCTGGGTCGGGTGGTCGATGCACTGGGTAACCCCATTGACGGCAAGGGTCCGATTGTCACCGAGCTCTCTTCCCCGGTAGAGAAAGTGGCTCCCGGCGTTATCGCCCGTCAATCGGTCGACCAGCCGGTTCAGACTGGCTACAAGGCGGTCGACGCCATGGTGCCGGTTGGCCGTGGCCAGCGTGAGCTGATTATCGGTGACCGTCAGACCGGTAAGACTGCGCTGGCTATCGACGCCATCATCAACCAGAAAAACACCGGCATTAAGTGTGTTTACGTGGCGATTGGTCAGAAGCAATCCTCTATCGCTAACGTGGTGCGTAAGCTGGAAGAGCACGGTGCGATGGATCACACCATCATCGTGGCCGCTGCAGCCGCTGATCCGGCTTCGATGCAGTTTCTGGCGCCGTTCTCCGGTTGTTCCATGGGTGAATATTTCCGGGATATCGGTGAAGACGCCCTGATCATTTATGACGACCTGACCAAACAGGCCTGGGCTTACCGCCAGATCTCCCTGCTGCTGCGTCGTCCGCCGGGCCGTGAAGCGTATCCTGGTGACGTTTTCTACCTCCACTCCCGTCTGCTGGAGCGTGCCGCGCGTGTTAACGCCGACCACGTTGAGAAGCTGACCAATGGTGAAGTAAAAGGCCAGACCGGTTCCCTGACGGCGCTGCCGATCATCGAAACCCAGGCCGGTGACGTTTCCGCCTTCGTACCGACCAACGTTATCTCCATCACCGACGGCCAGATTTTCCTGGAAACTGACCTGTTCAACGCGGGTATTCGTCCTGCGATGAACGCCGGTATCTCGGTATCGCGTGTTGGTGGTGCAGCGCAGACCAAGATCATCAAGAAGCTGGGCGGTGGTATTCGTCTGGCACTGGCCCAGTACCGTGAACTGGCGGCTTTCGCCCAGTTCGCCTCCGATCTGGATGATGCCACCCGGAAGCAGCTGGAGCATGGTCAGCGCGTCACCGAGCTGATGAAGCAGAAGCAGTATGCACCGATGTCCGTCGCGGAGATGGGTATCGTTCTGTATGCCGCGGACAAGGGCTACCTGAATGATGTCGAACTGAAGAAGATCGGCGCATTTGAGGCCGCCCTGCTGTCGTTCGTCAATGCGGAATACGCAGCGCTGATGGCCACTGTGGACGAAGCCGGAGACTTCAACGGTGAGATCGAAGCCGGCATCAAAGAGGCTATCGAGAAGTTCAAGGCCACCCAGACCTGGTAAATAGCGGCAGGGTTGCAGGTTTGCCTGCAGCCCGACGCTGAGGAACGCATATGGCAGGCGCAAAAGAAATACGCACGCAAATTGCGAGCATTAACAGCACGCAAAAGATCACCAGTGCCATGGAGATGGTGGCGGCGTCCAAGATGCGCAAGGCGCAGCAGCGTATGGAGCATTCCCGCCCCTACGCGGATCGCATTCGCCAGGTGGTTGGCCATGTGGCCAATGCCAACCCGGAGTACCGTCACGCCTACATGCTGGAACGTGATGTGAAGCGGGTCGGATTCATCGTGGTCGCCAGTGATCGCGGACTCTGTGGTGGTCTGAACACCAACCTGTTCAAGTCCACCGTGCAGTCCATGAAGGAGTGGCACGACCAGGAGATCGATATCGATCTTTGCCTGATCGGCAGCAAGGCCGCATCCTTCTTCCGCAGTTTCGGCGGCAATGTCTCCGCAGCCATCAGCCAACTGGGTGATGAGCCGAACATTGCTGACCTGATCGGCGGTATCAAGGTCATGCTGGACGCTTACGACGAGGGCCGTATTGACCGGCTGTTCGTGGTGTACAACCGGTTTGTGAACACCATGACCCAGAAGCCGATCAACATTCAGCTGCTTCCGTTGAAGCCGGATGAAGACGCGGAACTCCAGCACCACTGGGACTACATCTACGAGCCGGATGCCAAGGCACTGCTTGAAGGACTCCTGGTGCGCTACATCGAGTCCCAGGTGTATCAGGCCGTGGTTGAGAACAACGCCTGTGAGCAGGCGGCCCGGATGGTGGCGATGAAGAGCGCGACCGACAACGCCGGTGATCTGATCAACGAACTGCAACTGGTTTACAACAAGGCGCGTCAGGCGGCGATTACGCAGGAAATCTCCGAGATCGTAAGTGGCGCTGCTGCGGTATGACCGTAGCCAAGACATTTTTACAGGGTGAGGAACCAATCTATGAGTAGCGGTCGTATCGCACAAATAATCGGCGCCGTTATCGACGTAGAGTTTCCGCGCGAAAACGTACCCCAGGTATACGACGCGCTGACCGTCGATGGCAAGGATCTGACCCTCGAGGTCCAGCAGCAGCTGGGCGACGGGGTGGTCCGTACTATCGCCATGGGCTCCACCGAAGGTGTGGCTCGTGGTCTGGCTGTAAATAACACCGGAGACCCGATCAAGGTTCCCGTGGGCACCAAGACCCTGGGCCGGATCATGGACGTGCTGGGTAACCCCATTGATGAAAAGGGTCCCATCGGCGAGGAAGAGCGTTCTGCCATTCACCGTGAGCCTCCCAGCTATGCGGATCAGGCAGCGACCAATGAGCTGCTGGAAACCGGCATCAAGGTCATCGACCTGGTCTGCCCGTTCGCGAAAGGCGGTAAGGTCGGTCTGTTCGGCGGCGCCGGCGTGGGCAAGACCGTTAACATGATGGAGCTGATCCGTAACATCGCCATCGAGCACTCCGGTTTCTCCGTGTTTGCCGGTGTGGGTGAGCGGACCCGGGAAGGTAACGACTTCTATCACGAGATGATGGAGTCTGACGTACTGGGCAAGGTATCGCTGGTTTATGGTCAGATGAATGAGCCGCCTGGCAACCGTCTGCGTGTGGCGTTGACCGGCCTGACCATGGCCGAGAAGTTCCGTGACGAAGGCCGTGACGTACTGCTGTTCATCGACAACATCTACCGTTACACCCTGGCGGGAACCGAGGTATCGGCACTGTTGGGCCGGATGCCGTCTGCGGTAGGTTACCAGCCGACTCTGGCGGAAGAGATGGGTGTTCTGCAGGAGCGGATCACGTCGACCAAGACCGGTTCCATCACGTCTATCCAGGCCGTTTACGTGCCTGCCGATGACTTGACCGACCCGTCGCCGGCCACCACCTTCTCCCACCTGGATGCGACCGTGGTACTGAGCCGTGACATCGCCGCCAAGGGTATCTACCCGGCGATCGACCCGCTTGATTCTACCTCCCGTCAGCTGGATCCGCTGGTCATTGGCCAGGAGCATTATGATGTTGCTCGTGGCGTCCAGACCGTACTTCAGCGTTACAAGGAACTGAAGGACATCATCGCCATCCTGGGTATGGACGAACTCTCCGAGGAAGACAAGCAGACAGTCAGCCGCGCTCGTAAGATCGAGCGGTTCCTGTCCCAGGCCTTCTTCGTGGCGGAAGTCTTTACCGGTTCGCCGGGCAAGTATGTTTCCCTGAAAGACACGATTCGTGGCTTCAAGGGCATCCTTGAGGGTGAATACGATGCCCTGCCGGAGCAGGCGTTCTACATGGTGGGTTCCATCGACGAAGCCGTCGAAAAAGCGAAGACCCTGTAATCAGCAGGTAAATCGACAGGTGGTCGGTGCTGTTTAAACAGTGCCGTACCCCTGAGGAAACTGGCCTAAACTGGAATGTCTGTGAGGCAGAATATGGCGATAACCGTGCACTGTGACATCGTTAGTGCCGAAGAAGAGATTTTCTCAGGACTGGTAGAGCAGATTGTTGCGACCGGTTCCGAGGGTGATCTTGGCATCTCGCCGGGGCACGCGCCATTGCTGACGGCGCTCAAGCCCGGCCCGATCCGTGTCCTGAAACAGGATGGGGAAGAGGAAGTCTATTACATCTCCGGCGGCTTTCTGGAAGTACAGCCGAGCCAGGTGAAAGTACTGGCGGATACCGCCATGCGCGCCAGTGATATGGACGAGGCAGCAGCCCTGGAAGCCCAGAAGCAGGCGGAGCAGGCGCTGGCCAACCAGCAGGGCGAGTTCGACTACTCCCGTGCAGCGACCCAGCTGGCGGAAGCGGCGGCTCAGCTGCGTACGCTGCAGGCGATCCGCAAGAAGCTTGGCAAGAAGTAAATTTAAATTGTCGTATAAAAAACCCGCCAGATGGCGGGTTTTTTATTTCTGATACAGGATGTTTCCGCTGAACCATCAGGGCATGTTCATTATTGCTAATATAGTAATGTCATTATCAGGTTCATGGCACAGTAGGAATTGGCCTTGGGTAAATGACAATTAAGAATCACTATGACCAAGGGATGGCTCATGGATGTTGGAAGATCCGGTTCTTTAGATGAAAGTGCGCTAAGACAGTTAAAAGCACTGGCGGCAGATAAAACGATCAATGATGACTCGCTTATTCGCTTGAAAGGCGACCAGGTTTTATCAGGAGAACGAAAAGCCCACTTTTTTGGGCGTATTCTTTATTTCATTACACACCCTGTAAAGCGACTGACGGTATCTTATGAGCAGTATTTATCAATGAAGGATGAGCGTGAATCACAAAGGCTTATGGAAGCCATGCACTCTTCAGGTTCAGACATTCAAAAGATGTTGCTCAGTAATCGAAAGGTTATTAATCGGGAAGTGGCAAAAAGCTATATCACGCTTATAGGGTATGAAGATAGACTCCAGAAATACAGGTCAGGAGGCAATGTCGCCTCTAAAGATGATACGTCTTCGAAGGTCTCTGCAGGCCTTCGCGCTCTTGTGTCAGAGAGCAAGACTGATAGGGTTAATCATCGGATGACAATGGAGAGTGATCAAGGCACAGGACTGTTTGAGCGATCGTTATCTCGCGATCCTGAGACAGGTATCAGCCTTTCTGATAAGCCTCTTGACCCTGAAGATATATCCAACCTGCTTTTTCAGAAAATTAAGGAAAACATTATACCCGATGGTTTAGATGGCTTCCGTTATATCGAGGAATGTCGAGCAAGAGAGGTTTCAAAGTACCTGGATAATCCAGTCGTATATCATGCAGTAGACAGGCAGTTTCGCATAAAGTCATTAACCGTCTTCCTGCTTTCTGAGATTGGGTCAGGTTCTATAAGTGAGCAGTCTATACCTGATGTTATACGCAATCTCTTCCATAAGGTCGAACCAGAGTATGAGGATAGAGCGTTACTTGTCTTGGCCATTATTGATGTAGCACGCCTTCTTTATATCCTCGTAGGTGTTGATCGGCATCCAGACGATATCAGGAAAATACTTGGCGAAGAGTAATTCTGTCCTGAACGCACAACGTTTAGAAGTGCTTAATCAATGAGGCTATACATTGGTGATTTTAGCTCGTGATCAACAATGACAATTGTTTAATATATTTACCTGATTACCACCTAACATAAGCCATTCTCCCGTCTAAACTTACGACACTGGTTTTCCTTGGGTTAGGAGACGTGTCATGGCCAGGAACAAAATCCAGTTTCAGAAAGGCATGAGCCTTGTGGAATT
>NZ_JAEVHF010000023.1 GCF_018263925.1 Kistimonas asteriae | reverse complement strand
CAACAAAATATCTCTCTCGTTACCTAGCTTGGAAGCGATATTTAAAGACCCATATCTTCTCAGAAGAAGGCTTTTTAGATCAGATTTCTATTCATTGGGTAAAACAACACTTAATGTGAACAGAGCCCACCTCACTTATTCAATGACATATAATAACCAGACGAAAAAAGATTTTTAATATAATTTCATAAACCTCAGACTCTCCAATTAACAACATGTTCATCTTTTAATTAACAATGCTGTTGGAGACAGCAATCATACCAATCAGAAAGATACACACAGCAAGCGGTAACAAATCAATTATGGCTTAAAGGCCTCATTAGCAATAAACGATTCATCGGTCAGCGTTTTAAGAAAAGCCACTATTGCCTGTTGTTCATCATCAGTCAGCCCTAATGGTTGCATCAAATCTGTTTTATTGCTGACATCAATGCCACCATTGTTAAAATGACTAACCACTTCTTCCAAGGTCTGCATACTGCCGTTATGCATATAAGGTCCTGTCAGTGCGATATTACGCAGCGTGGGAGTTCTGAATTTACCGCGGTCATCTGCAGCGCCGGTGATACGCATCAAGCCGGGGTCTGGGTCATCCACAGCACCGGGCAAACCAATATTGTAATAACCATACAGTGTCAGGTTTTGTCCATAATGACACTGGTAGCATCCCGCCTTGCCATTAAATAACTGGAAACCTTTCTGTTCTTCTTCAGTTAATGCTGATCGGTTGCCACGGTAAAAAAAATCATCATAACGGGAGTTGGTACTGATCAGCGTCCGCTCAAAGGCGGACAATGCCCTCACAATCACTGAGGGATCCGGCTCACGATCGTAGGCTTCACGACTCATACGTACATAATGATCATCCGCTTTCAGGCGGTTAGCGGCATCTTCAATCTTCAACCCCATCTCTTCCGGGTCTTCAATAGGACTTTGCGCCTGGATTTCCAGCGTATGGGCGCCACCATCCCAGAAAAGCGCCGGGTGAAACGCCACATTGGTCAGCGTTGGGGCATTTCGGAAGCCCGGGTGATTATTGATCCCCGTAGAAATCGGCAGCTGGCGAGGGTCAGAGAACGCCAGAGAGGGTTCATGACAGGAGCTGCAGGACATGGAGTAATCCGCACTCAGAATCGGATCGTAAAAAAGCTTCTTGCCCAGCGCAATGCGCGCTTCAGTCAACTGGTTATCATAAGGGATTTCAAACGCCAGAAATCCCTCAGGCAATTCAGGCAGCCTGAAGCTGTCTGACTGCATAAAAATGCGAGTCACCACACTGCCAGCTATCGCCCCTGTCAACAGGGCGATCAGTGCAATCCTTGCTTTATCCAGCGCCATGCTTAGACCTTATTGTTGTCGGATCACCAGTATCTGGTCTGCAGGCACATTCTCCAGCACCTGCTCAGTCCCATCAGGCCATACAACGCGTAAGCGTTTAACCTTTTCATCTCTGCCCAGACCAAAATGGCTCTCCAGTGGATTCTGGGACATATAGTTATTTTCCACCCGAACCTCCCGCATCTGTTGCCCTGATGCGCTAAACAGATAAATCCTCGCACCAATCCCATGCTGATTAGGCGCATACCCCTGTAACTTAACCGTCAGGAAATGTGTGGTATCGCTATCCTGACCGTGTATGTTATTCCTGTATAACACGGCACTGCCTGTGTTGTTGACCACCAGAAGATCGACATCACCGTCCCGGTCATAGTCAAGACAACTGACCCCACGCCCCTGCCTTTGGTCTGTTATCCCGTATTCAGAGGCCATATCCCTGAACGTGCCATCCTGCTGATTGATAAACAACCGAGACTGCTGATTCCGAAAACCACCCGCCTTGCCCAGAAACGCTTTACGAAAGAGGGACAGGTAATAGAATTCCTCAAGATCTGCCCGTTGTTTTTCAGGCAATGAAACCGTCAGGCTTGAGGCAAAGGCTTCAAACGTCGAATAGCGATCGTCCACCTCGAAATCATCAAGATTCAACAGTTCCATTAAATAAAGAAGATCCGGCCGGGTTTCCCGCAAATCAATAGAGAAACCATTGGCATGGAAAATATCCAGCCAACCATCGTTGTTGAAATCGGCGGCACAGCTCCCCCATCCCCAGCCGCCATCAGCGACACCTGCTGTTGATGTGGCATCACTAAAGGTCAACCGGCCATCTTTTTCACCTTCATTCTGATAAAGACGATTACCCTGAAAGCCCCAACCCAGGCCGCCCTCAGCACTTTCTCCCTTACCGTCAGGGACATAAATACTGGTCACAAACCAGTCAAGATCACCGTCATTGTCAAAATCAGCAATTGCGGCCCCCATACCGTTTTCATCGCTAATGACGGATTTATCCGTCTGGTTCTTCAGGCGCTTTCCGGATTGGTTAATAAAATACTGACTGGTCAGAAAATCACTGGCCAGCGCCAGATCAGGCAATCGGTCGTTATTGAAATCGGCAAAATTGGGGGTAAAGACAAAATCCCGTTCACCTATCTGACCGTTAACCCCATACTCCCGGGCTACGCCAGTAAACAGCCCACGGCCATCATTACGCCAGAGGTGTTCCTCTTCGGCACCGACAGTGACATCCCAGTGCGCCAGCCAGGCATCCAGGTCACCATCACCATCCACATCCCCAAAGCCCGCGCCCACTGTTGAGCGCCCAACCCTGAAACCGGCACGACTGACCGGCAGAAACCGTTCCCGACCATTATTGAGGAACACGGCAGGCGCCTCTGCATCCATACTACCGGTGAACAGATCCAGCCAACCATCGCCATTCAGGTCCACCAGCACAGCCCCTGTGAGATCATGAGCACCGCTGAGCCCCCAATTATGTTCAGGCTGTTGATAGAAGCCCTTGCCCTGGTTGATCATCACAGCAGCGGCTTTCTGATCGCCCTGATCAAAAATCAGGTCTGCCAGACAATCGCCATTAATATCACCGACAGCCACTCCACCATTCATGATGAGTTTGGTAATGGTTGCGCCGTAGTTGTGAATCACTCCCCCTTTTTGCGCCTGTATGCTGATCTCGCGATGGGTTGTCAGTCCCGCAGCCTGAGTCACATCGGTAAAACCGCGCTGGTACTCATCGGTTTCACTGAGCTCACACTCAACTTGCCATGTTTGTATATCGCCCAAATCAGGCAGTACACCGGTATCATGCCTGGCATTCACTGTTATGGGAGGTAGTGAATGGTCATTATCAAATCGCCCTGGAATCCGGGCATTCAGACGATTTTTATCAGGGGCTTCTCCCTGGGGAAGCCAGGGCTTCAGGCAATCACTGTCTGTAGTGCATGGATCCGTAAGCGTTTCCAGAAATGCCACCAGATAACCGATGGATTCGTCAGACAACCCCCTGGCAGCCTGCCTGTCAGATTCCGACAAATAATCACCATGTGTTTTCTGGTGTTCCAACGCCGCATAGGTGTTGGATTTTGCATCGGGATAGGTCACAGCAAGACCGTGAAACTGCGGTAATTGTTGCAAACTGAAATCGTATTCTTTCAGTGAATTTTCAGGGTTCAGGTGATGCCGGATGATGCCTTCGAGTGTCAGGAATGCACCGGTATGCCCATAAGGTGCGGTTTCGGAGACATTGAGCAGGCTGGGCGTCCGGAAGGCATACATATCATGAACCTGCCGGGTTGCGCCGTAACGACCAAGATCACGGTTGTAAATGGTTTTGCCCGGCCCGAACTGTGGCATGGCAAGATTGTAATACCGTTCATCGGTAAAAAATTCACCGCGGTGACACTGGTAACATTGTGCGCCGCCTTCCTGTAACGGGGTATAAAACAGGGCTGCGCCCCGTTTCGCTGCCTGACTGATGTCCCCCTCACCGGATAGCCAGCGCCGCCAGGGCGAATCAATAAACACTTGGGAACGCTGATATTCTGCCAATGCGGTAGCAATATTTTTGTAATGGATGATTGATTCCACAGGCGCATCAGGTTGATCAAACGCCCAGCGAAACCGTGCAGGCCATTCGTTGGTTTTCAACTCGCCGGTTTTTCCCTGCAAACGCCTTTCCAGGTAATCCCTGACCGCCCCATGCTCCCCTGCCATGGATGCAGAAAAACCACGCATTTCATTCAATGCTACAACAGGAAAACGTGCCTGTGCTTCTGTCAGGTTTGCGCCTGATTCAGGATCCTTCCCTCCAAAAGGACTGTCTGGTGTCCTGATGACTTCGCCCTGCCCATTCGGGGCTGGCTGTTGCGTAGGCCGGTACATGCCAAAATACTGCTCTATGGCTTCAATACGACCGTCATAAAACATGGCTCGATCATAAAACGCGATATTGAAGGTCGTCGGTGAGTTTCTCTCCACATTGGGACCCCCATTCGCTTCGGGATCAATATGGTAATTCCCATCATGCCGGCGGCCTGGACCGACAATATCGGGTGAAATTGCCCCCACGCCTACGGGAAGTGACAAGCCATCTGCGCCACCCAGCCGCGGATCATGGCAGCTGGCACAAGCTACATCCTGATTGCCACTCAGGCTCTTACTGAAAAACAACTCACGACCAAGCTGAGCCAGCTTTGAATGCGCTATGGAGGGAAGTATTGAGCGGTTACGCATTAATTGATCGTTGGAAAAACGAGAACGCATTCTAAGGTATGCGTCCATTTGACTGCCCGATAACCGCTCAAGCCGCTGGCTATCGACCATTTCTAATTGGCTATGCTCTATATCTTCAGCCCACGTAACAACAGCCATAGAGAACAAACACAAGCCAACGAGTCTCTGCAGTCGATCAGTCATTCCATTAACAAACCTACATAATATTTGGGGCTGGCAGAATTATCATGCTGCCAGCTCCGTGATCGACTTGAGATCAGCTCACTAGAAAATCATCAAACGATTAATTATGGAAAACATCTGACTCATAGCCCTCGTATTTACACCCTTTCTCCTCACCCCAGTATCCATAAGGTTTACGGTAAGCATGCCCACGCAAAGTGAAACATTTCTTCACCTTGCTGTAACGACTTGACCCTTTAAATTTAAATTCCTTTATTTTGCGCCATTTCAGGATACCGGCTTCCCAGCCACTGCCCCCAACATATCCATACAGATCAACCCTGATATCCTTTCTTTTTTTCCCGCCCGGGACAATGACGTTATGCGCTTCATAAACAGATAACTCACCCGTCTGTTTATAGTACCTCCAGCTCCTACCTCGCTCCTTGTAATACACCTTCATCCTGCCAATGTACAACACTCCATGCGGCATAAACAGGCGCGTATATGTCTTTTGATAGTCCGGCGGCGGCGGTGGCGGCGGCGGCGGCGGTGGCGGCGGCGGCGGCGGCGGTGGCGGCGGTGGCGGCGGCGGTGGCGGCGGCGGTGGCGGCGGCGGCGGTGGCGGCGGCGGTGGCGGCGGTGGCGGCGGCGGTGGCGGCGGTGGAGGTGGCGGCGGTGGTGGCGGTGGTGGCGGTGGCGGCGCCACTGCGACATCTATACCATCCGAACCAGGTCCTGGCGTAGGCGGTGGAGCCGGCCGCACTGGGGGAATATCAACATCATTCTTAACACATTCCCTACCACACTCTTCCCAGTCCATCTCAGTACCGATAAGATTGCCGTACAACGTGAAGACCTGCTGATTTGAGCTACCGGGAAATGCATCACTCTTAAAATAAACATTAATCCTGTAAGCATCAGCGCCATCCTGAATGGCCTCAGCTTTCTCGACATACTCCATGTTCGCATAGGTTCTGAAGACCGACGGAGGAAACTTACGTTTGCTGGCAACATGGGTATCAATACCCTGCCGCATCTCATAAGCCAACCGGGCGGCCTCTTCAACTTTGGCCTTATCGGTAAAATCCCGATAAGCATACATTGCATAGGCGAGGATCACGGCAATGATCAAAACAGCAAACATCATTTCAATCAGGCTGTAACCTTTTGCTGGAAACTTGTTCTTTTTCACGATAGTCCTGCCCCCTCCATGAGACATAAGACTGCTACTCAACGCGTTATGATTGGGATAATTATTAATCTAGATTGAGATACACCAAGAAGTAAAGCTGCCAACACATGTCTTACTTATTGAGACGCCTGAGCTTTCTGCCGAACCACCAGCATCTGATTGACAGACAGGTTCGTGATACGTTCTTCCTCCCCATCAGGCCAGACAATGCGAAGCGCCATTACCTGCTTATCACCGCCCAACCCAAAATGACTTTCAACGGGGTTCTGTGACATGAAATTATTTTCTATGCGCACCTCGCGCATTTGTGTACCTGATGCACTCTGCAAATAAATACGCGCACCAATAGCATGCTGATTAGGCGCCTTTCCCAGCAATTTAACTGTCAGAAAGTTGGTCGATTGGCTATGTTTCCCGTGTATTGTATTGCGATAAAATCCCACTTTTCCCGTGTTATTGGTTGTGATGATATCGATATCACCATCACGGTCATAATCAAAGCAGCTGACACCCCGCCCCTGGCCGGTATCATTAACACCATAAGCCGCAGCCATTTCCTTGAATGTGCCGTCTTTCTGGTTAATGAACAGTCGTGATGACTGCTTGCGGAAAGCTTTAAGCTTTTTAAGGGTTAATTGCCGGAATGTGGCCAAATAATAAAAGGCCTCAAGATCAGCCAACTGCTGCCCAGTGAATGTCATTGAGACACTTTGCTGGAAGTCTTCAAATGACGAATAAGGCTTTTTCAGCTCAAAATCCTCAAGCCCTAGCATGTCCAACAAATACAATAGATCCTTGCGGGTTTCACGCAAATCCACATGAAAGCCATTCACATGAAAAATATCCAGCCAGCCATCATTGTTGAAGTCTGCCGCACAGCTACCCCAGCCCCAGCCGCCATCTGCCACGCCGGCCTGATCGGTAATATCTGAAAAACGGACATTTTTCTTTGCCACAGTGTCATTACGATACAGACGGTTCCCCTTAACCCCGATCTGCAACCCTTCCATTTCAGACGTTAAAACACCACCCGGCACATAGACACTGGTCACGAACCAGTCCAGATCCCCGTCATTATCAAAATCGGCAATGGATGCCCCCATGCCGTTATCGTCCTGAATGACACGTTTATCCGTCGTGTTTTCAAAGGATTGTCCCTGTTGATTAATAAAGTACTGGCTGGTCATGAAATCAGCGGTGAGCGCCATGTCTGGCCAGTGATCATTGTTCAGATCAGCAAAATTGGGGGTAAACGTAAAGTCCCTTTCCTTGATATGGCCTGCGACCCCGAACTCACGCGCCCTGCCAGTAAACACGCCATTGCCGTCATTCAACCATAAGTGTTCTTCTTCTGCCCCAAACAGGTTGAGACCGTCCCAGTGCGCCAGCCAGGCATCCAGATCACCATCGCCATCGACATCACCGAAGTTCGCCCCGAGCGTCGCTCTGCTGACCCGGAAGCCGGCATGCCCTATCGGTAACCATTGATCCTTGCCATTACTGAGCAAAACCTTGGGATGATCAGCCTGTAAGTTGCCGGTAAAAAGATCCAGCCAGCCATCACCATTCAAATCAGCCAAAACAGCGCCGGTCAGATCATAGCCTGCCGGCAGTCCCCATGCCTTATTCACAGCCTTGAACGTACCATCACCCTGGTTGAGAAATGTTTTGCCGGCTGACTGATCGCCCTGGTCGACAATCAGGTCTGTGAAACAATCACCATTGATATCACCCACCGCCATACCACCGGTGAACATTAACATTTCAAACGCAATATCCTGCCGGGATTCACCACTGCCGTGCTGGGCTTGCGTACTGAGTTGACGATGAGTATCCAGCCCAATAGCGAGACTGACTTCGTCAAAACCAAACCCATGATCACCGGATTGCTGGATGGCACAATCAAGCGTAAACGCTGGCACAGCCCCCAGACTGGCCTTAGGTACAGGACCTGACTTCTCAGGCTTCACCCATTCAGGCAATGCGCGCTCATTATCAAATTCCGCCCCAATCGTCGGCTCCAACCGGTTTTGATCCGGCGCCGGCCCCTGCGGCATCCAGGGTTTCATACAGTCGGCATTGGTAATGCAAGGGTCGGTCAGACTCTCAAGAAAGGCGACCAGGTAGCCTGTTGCTTCTTTTCTCACCGCATCGTTGGTCCAGCGCTGCGCTATTCCATTCTCATGATTCATCTGCTGATAGACGCTGAACACATGGTCGGTATTTTCCTTTGCTGTCTCATAAACAACGGGGAGTTTTCTGAACTGTGGGAGCTGCTGCAAGGTGTAATCAAAGCCTGCCAGCGAACGTTGTGGCATCATGTGGTGCTCAATGATGCCCTCCAGGGTCATGAAAGCGCCGGTATGCCCGTAAGGTGCCGTTTCAGTAATATTCAGCAAGCTGGGAACCCGGAAGGAATACATATCCAGTGGATTCCTTGTCACACCATATCGTCCAAAATCCTTACCTCTCACCGTCTTACCGCGACCAAACTGAGGGACAGACAGGTTGTAAAAGCGCTCATCCGTGAAGAAATCCCCACGATGACATTGATAGCACTGAGCCCCACCCTCGTTGAGTGGTGTATAAAAAAGCGCAGCGCCTTTTTTGGCTTCGGGAGTCAGACCTCCACGCCCTTCCAGCCATGCTTTCCATGGTGATTCGATAAAGAGCTGCGACTGCTGATAAGCCGCTAAAGCCACAGCAATATTGCTGTAAGTAATCAGCGACTCAACACTGGCATCAGGTTGCTCCAAGGCCCACCGGAATAGCTCAGGCCAGCGGTTATTCACCAGTTCTTTTGTTTTTCCCTGAAGCCTCTGCTCCAGCTGATGGCGCACATCATGACTACTGCCTACATAGTTGTCAGAAAACCCCCGCATTTCATTCAGCGCAACTACCGGAAAGCGACTTTGTGCGCCAACAAGGTCTGAACCGGCACGGGGATCTGGACCACCAAAGCGGCTATCGGGCGTTTTGATTAACCGGTCAGTCTCGGACGCAACAGCTTCAACAGCGGTATGGTAACGCCCATCTATCCACTGAATCACTTCGGCACGGCCATCAAAAAACAGCGAGTTTTTATATAACCCAACATTAAACGTAGTAGAGGAGTTCCTCTCCACATTGGGGCCTGCATCTGCTTCTGGATCCACAAAAGGATTACCATCATGTCGTCTCCCTGCCCCCACCCTGTCGGGATCCATGGCTCCCACGCCAACGGGTAGCGATAAAGCATCGCTCCCCCCTAACAACGGGTGATGACAACTGGCACAGGCAACATCCATGTCGCCACTGAGACTTTTACTGAAAAAAAGTTCACGCCCAAGCTGTGCCAGTTTTGACGTTTCTATGGAAGGAAAAGTACGGCCTGAAACGGGATTACCACTTAAGCCTTGGGCAACAATAATGCGTTCTTCCAGCAGTTGATCAAGTTGTCTCTTATCAAGATCGTTGACAAACAATCTTTCTATAGCAGGCTCTTTATTCTGTTGTTTATAAAATGTGTTATCAGGCTCGTGCCCATATTGCATTGACAACCGACTAGCTGCATTGCCTGATTCTCTTACTGCAACCTCTGGCATCAATGTTTTATAAGCCGTTTGATGACCTTGTAGTATTGTGTCAGAGGTGGGATCAGATTCTGTCGCAGGGATAGCATTATTCTCCTTCCATACGACATATAACGTGATAACAGCGCCAATCAAAAGTAACAACCCGACCAGAAGCAATAGCAGTCTACGACTTGCAGGCTCAAGCTCTTTATTGCCTGGCATTAATGCATCCTTCCTGTGAACTTTTCTCGCCCTGACAAATCTGCTGGTGATTAAACTGCGCTCACCCCATAATCATGGTCATGAAAACGGTATAAATACACAGGCAGCATCACGATAAAAATCAGGGACTAGATCTTATTTATGTCACTTCCGTCCGTTTTAACGGACCCAAAGTCTGCCGCCACAACTTGTACTCTCACCACCCAGGACACGACTGAACACAGTGCCCCAATATTTAAAACAGACTCTTTTCTCGCTGTCTGGGCCTGCAGGCTGCACAACCTTTGTACCTACACCTTCCCAACACCACCCCATATCAAGAAATCCACAATTCGGCCCAATCCATTGCACATGGACAACAATTTTTTCCACCGGATTTTCATGCCCCCGCCAAGAGGGTACAACTATCGCGTGTTCTGAGCCTATGGCCTGTTCATGTGTATAAGTCTTGGTTTTTCCACTTCGGTAATGAATCGTGAAAATCGATTTACCCACATAACCCGCTTCATTAAGTGTATTAATATGGGTTGTGCCCCAGTCATAAATTGGCTTTGGAGGCTTGGGCATAAAGTCACCGCCACCAGGATTCGGGTTACCTTCACCATTCCAGTTATCACCTGGATACTTGATCTCAGGCTTGGCCCAGTCAGGGGTCTTCGGATCCGGCTTCCATTTGGTCGGTATTGTTTCAAAAAACTCATACTCTACATCACGGCCTCTAGGGGCAGGATCCACGCTTTGAGACCAGATCTTTACCCATGCTCCTTTATTCTTATCAAATTGCTCAAGCTCAGCCGTTATCAGATCGAAAGGGTACTCCCCCCCTTCCATGACATAGTTTTCGAGTCCGTAGTATTGCTTCGCACCATACTTGTTGACTTGTTCCCCTTGCTTAGTCGCCCTGACATTGGCTCTTATGGCTCCATCGTGCTCATTCCCACCCTTGAACTTGATCACCACTTTGGTCTTGCCATAGGCTTTGATCACGTCAATTGAAGGCGTTGTTGGACCACCGGGGGTAGTGACAATCCCACGATTAGATGGAGGTGGAACAGGCATCGCCGGAGGAATATCCACAGGATTCTTAACACAGGCATCATCACACTCGTTCCATTCCATCTGGGTATCAACCAGATTGCCATAGAGCGTAAACACCTTTTGTGACGAGCTGCTTGGAAAAGCGTCTCGTTTAAAATAAACGTTAACACGATAGGTATCAGCGCTATCTTGTTGCGTTTCAGCTCGCTCAACATACTCCATATTGGCGTAGGTTCTATTGATCGGCTGGGGAAATTCACGCTTTGACGTGACATGAGCATCAACGCCCTGCCTGATTTCATAAGCCAGGCGTGCCGCTTCCTGAATTTTCGCCTTATAAGTGAAATCCTGATAGGCGTACAAGGCATACGCAAGAATCACGGCTGCAATCAACACCGCAAAGATGATTTCAACAAGGCTATAGCCTTTTGCTGGATTATTATTCTGCTTCACAACAGTGTTGCCTCCTCCATGAGACAAGAGTCAGCCTAAAAGGCCATTAACTATTATCAATCTAGATTCTCATTCAGGAAAAAGTAAAGCCGCCGTGACCACTCACTAGCCTCAATGTACTACGATGACAGGCATAGCATAAGCCGTTACTTGATAGGCCAGAGGAGAGGCCTAATGAGCAGCAGAACGACGCATTAACAGAACGACAGGCAGAAAACCCGCAATGACCAAGGTCAGAGCAGGCAGTGCGGCGCGCTCCCAATGGCCTTCCGAGGTCATCTCATGGATACGAACAGCGAGGGTATCCCAGCCAAATGGACGCATAAGCAGCGTGGCTGGCATTTCTTTCAGAACATCCACAAAGACCAGCAGGGCTGCCGTCAACACACCGGGCGCCAGCATAGGCAGGTAGACACGGCGAATCACCGTAAAAGAATCGGCACCCAGTGTTTTAGCTGCTTCCTGCAAGGCTGGGCGTATCTGGGCGATACTGCCGGACAGCGGTTCAAATGCGACCGCCAGGAAACGGATACAATAAGCCAGCACCAATGCCATCCAGCTGCCAAGAAATACCTGCTGTACCGGTAAGCCAAGGCTTTCCTGCAATGTTGCGACAAGGCCATGATCCAGCCAGCTGAATGCGGTCATCACCCCTACAGCCAACACCGAGCCGGGTAGTGCATAACCGGTTGTTGCGACTCTGACTGAACGCAACACGCATCCATCAGGCTGCATTCTGCCGGCAAAGACAAGTAAAAGAGCCAGCACAACCGTGATGCCCGCTGCAGATGCGGCCAGTAACAACGTATTGAACGCTAACTCCAGGTAACGTGCATTCAGATCCTGCAGTGCGTTGGTGGTAATCCAGTAAAGCAACTGGACTACGGGAATAACGAAGGCAAGTGAAAAAACCATCAAACACACACTACTTGCCAGCCAGGCCTTGGCACCGGTCAGCCGGGTTCTTGAAAGTGGTTGTTGACGCTCATGACAGGTATAACGAGCACGCCCGCGACTCCAGCGCTCTGCAGACAGCAGCAGGAAAATCAGCAATAACAGGAGAGAAGCGAGCTGCGCAGCGGCCTGCAGATTAAAAAAACCGTACCAGGTCTTATAGATCGCGGTTGTCAGGGTGTCATAGTTAAACACTGACACCGCACCAAAATCCGCCATGGTTTCCATCAGGGCAAGCGCAACACCACCGGCAATGGCCGGACGCGCCATCGGCAGCGTCACACGAAAGAAGGCCTGCAAGGGCGATAATCCCAGCAGTCGTGCAGCTTCCAGTGTACTGCGCCCCTGCCGTAAAAACGCAGTACGGGCAAGCATATAAACATAGGGGTAAAAAACCAGCACCAGCGTGGTGATCATCCCGCCAGCCCCACGGATATCAACCCAGGTAAAGCCAGGCACCACCGCTCGAAGCCAACTCTGCAGGGGGCCGCTGAAATCAAATACCCCCAGATAGACGAACGCCAACACATAAGCGGGAATGGCAAAAGGCAGTATCAGCGCCCAGTCCAGCCACTTACGCCCCGGGAAGTCACACAGTGTCACCAGTGCCGCCAGCGCTACGCCGAGCACCGTGACCCCCACGCCGACGCCCACGACCAGCATCGCTGTATTCCCCAGCAGACGGGCCAGTTGTGTCTCTATCAGGTGCTGCCAGATATCGACCTGGACATGACTCCAGCTCAATAACAGCACAACAACCGGGATCGCCACGCCACCAGCAATCGCCAGCGCCACGAGACGCCAACCCAGCCAGCGGTGCAAAACACCCCGAAATGCAGAACGCCCGCCCCGGATGGGCGAGCGCTCAGGATCCGGAAGCGCGAAGGTCCCGGAGGAAAACATCAGTTGTACTTAGCCCGATCCATCAGCTGGATGGCCTCAGTCTGCAACCGGCCGGCGGTTTCCACATTCAAGTTATCCTGCTTGAAGTTCCCCCAGGCAGCCACTTCCGAAGAAGGCTGAACATCGGCATTAGCAGGGTATTCCATATTGCTGTCCGCCAGGATGCTCTGGGCTTCCGGCGTACTCATCCACTCCAGCAGTTTCGCCGCCGCTTCCGGATGCTTGGCATAACGGGTGATGCCTGCGCCTGAAACGTTCACATGCACACCGCTACCGCCCTGGTTAGCCCAGAAAAGTTTCAGATTGGTATCCGGCTTCTGCTTCAGCAGACGACCAAAGTAGTAGGTATTCACGATGGTGACATCACAGATACCGCTCGCAACCGCTTCCATAGCCTTGGTGTCATTGGAAAAGACTGGCATGGCCAGGTTATGCACCCATCCCTTCACCACTTTTTCACTGCCGGGTTCCCCCAGACGGTCGATCATGGTGGCGACCAGTGACTGGTTGTACACTTTCTTTGCGGTTCGAAGGCACAGTCGGCCTTCCCACTTAGGGTCCGCCAGGTCTTCATAGGAAGAGAGCTGTTCCGGTTTTATCCGGTCGCTGGCATACACCATGGTGCGGGCACGGACAGACATGCCATACCAGTTGTTATCTGGATCCCGCAGATGGGCAGGAATATTTTTTTGCAGTGTTTCGGAGGTATAGGGCTGCAGAATGCCCTTCTCTTTGGCTTGCCAGAGGTTACCGGCATCCACAGTAATCAGCATATCCGCCGGGGTGGTCTTGCCTTCAGCTTCAAGGCGGGCGATCAGGGGGGCATCTTTATCAGTGATATAGCGGATCTTTACACCGGTCTTCTTGGTGTAAAGATCAAACAGAGGCTTGATCAGTTCTTCATTACGTGAAGAGTAAACCACCAGCTCATCATCAGCCGCTGAAGCCACCGATGCAGAGAGACCTGCAAACAGTGTGGTTGACGCGAGCAATGCCGCCGTCAATGTTTTTTTCAACCCCAGTCCCATTGCAATCACCTTATCGTTCATCTACTGCTGCATTGTGGCGCAATGTTAATCATTATCATTTGTAACCTCAACAACAATATGTTGGCTGTCAATAATGACTAGCCCTTATAACGTCTTGAACAAGCTCCCATGGCCTGACTGTACGACTTATCCATGGGAGTTAGATTGGGAAAAGACAGGTAAATTGTTTACTCGCTAAAGTATCATTGCGTAGGTTTAGACGGTTCGATTGGCATCATGCTTTCCATACCCGGCATGGAGGGCATAGCTTCCATACCCTGAGGCATCTGCTGCATCACCTGATTGATAGATTCCTGGATCAGAGCGACCATCGTTCTGTGCCCTTCATCAAAGCCTTGGTAAAACGCCCGTTCTGCTTTGCTTTTCATGGCAGAAGGTTCGGTAATCGCCTGCCTGGAACCCGCTTTCGTCTCACCGCTGAACATGACGTCCATCGCCGTGGGAATCGTCAGTGCAATCGCTCGGCCTGACATATAGCCATCGACATAACGACCACGCAGAATGGCATTATTCGAAGTCCCTAAACCACTGCTCTTATAAGCAGCAGACGCTTCACACCAGCGATCCAGGTATTCATTGTCCGATTCGTCATCACAGGAATAGCTGACCAATCCCTGCGCCTCAACCACCGCCTGATAACCTGCACGATAACCGGCCTGAACAACGGGCTGCCCGGAATAAGATTGTGGATTAGCAGCCATAGCCGCATCTTGCTGACCAAACCCATAGGCATTAATGAAAGCATCGCGTTTCTGATTGTCATCCTTGGCAAATACCGTGCTGCGCTTCCAGACATCTAGACCCTGGCACCAAGCGCGGGAGCATGCTGTCAAAGCACTTGCATTACTGCAATCCGGTTTTTTTTCCGGCACAGGCTTTTCCACTATCACTTCAACCACTTCACGCTCAACCACCGGCTCTTCTGGCACAGACGCCTGTTCATCTTCATTATTCCCGCAGCCCTGCAACAGGATCATCAGCAATGCTGAACAGGACAAGGCCACCAGTGACGATCGGGCCATATTGCCATTACCTCCGGTATGAATACGCATGGTCGGCCTACTATAGTCGATATTCAAAAGGCAGCAGAACGACATTGCGCAAGATTGACAGGAATACTGACGGATGTGATCACGCAACCAAACGGCCACCGTTGAAATCCAATCCATTTCGAGGTAGCAAGTTAAGCGGCCTTGCTACTTCATCAGGGATTCATAACCTGCCGAATGATCTGCTCTTTCAGGAAAGGGATCTGGTTCGTCAGCGAAAGACCGGTATTGCGCATCCAGCGTAACAACAGATGATCACTGCCAAACAGCTGCTGGAATCCCTGCATGATACCCATCACCGCCAGGTTATGCGGTTCACGATGGCGCTGATAGCGTGCCAGCAATAAAGCATCCGCATAATCGCCACCGCGCTCACAGGCTCGGTGTATCTCTCCGGACAACTGCCGGGCGTCCAGCAATCCGAGGTTCACGCCCTGCCCCGCCAGTGGATGGATGGTATGGGCAGCATCCCCCATCACGACGATCCGTCCCCGGTAATACTGCCTGGCATGCCGTTGCCGAAGCGGCACGCAATACCGCTTGTCGGTTGATAACACCTGGCCCAGTCGGTGTTCAAACGCAGTGCCCAGCTTCCGGCAAAATGCGTCATCCGTCAGCGTCATCATCTGTTGGGCCTGTTCGGGCACCAGCGACCAGACAATGGAGCAATAATGGGTATCGCCATCACTGGGCAGGGGAAGGAAGGCCAATGGGCCTGACGGCAGAAAGATCTGCCACGCGGTATCCTGATGATACTGCTCAGTCTGCACCGTCGTGACGATTGCGTGATGCTGGTAATCCCATTCACGGGTCGGGATACCGGCCATTCGCCGAATCGGGGAGTGCGCGCCATCCGCTGCGATCACCAGTCGACTCTGCAGGTGATCACCGGACTGAGTGTTTAATTGCACGCCATCGTCAGTCTGACAGAGCGAAGCAATTTCCGTATGCCCCAGCAGGGTGACATCGGTCTCACTCAAACGCTGCAGTAATGCACTCGTTGTGACACGGTTTTCGACAATATGCCCCAGCGTGTCCAAACCCGCCTCGCCGGCAGTAAAGTGGATATTTCCGGTGCCGTCTGCATCCCAGACGGTCATGCCAGTATACGGTGAGACGCGGGCATTACGCATCAATGCCCAGGCGCCCACTTCATCCAGCAACTGCCGGGACGATTCAGTCAGTGCGCACACCCGCGGATCATACTGTCCCGATATGGTTTCCATGTCTGATGCAAGAGGGCCTGCATCCACAAGCGCAATACGTAACGGTAAGCCTGACAACGCCATGGCCATCGCCAGACCATTAATACCCCCACCAATCACCGCGATATCAAAGGATTGACTGTCAGGAGAAGAAGACTGACTCATGGACGCCCTCCCAGCCCCATGGCCTGTCTCGCAAACCACCCTTTCAGCGGCCCACAAAGATCCAGCGCCACAAGGCCCACATTTCGTGCACCCTGCAGCCATTTTCCAGACAGTAGAGACTGATCACTGAACAACTTGACGACATAGTCACTGAAATGAATAGTCTGGAATTGATCCTGTTTCTGTCGGGCCAGATACGCCTGCAATGTCGCCAGTTCACCAATACCGGCGCCACTCTTCAGAGCACTGGTAATAGTCTCCGACAAGGCAATTGCATCACGTAATGCCAGGTTGAAACCCTGCCCAGCCACCGGATGCAGACTGTGGGCGGCATTACCCAACACCACCAGCCCAGGACGCACTTGTTCGGTTGCCAGTTTCAACGCCAGCGGGTAACTGAAGCGCTGTCCCACCGAGCGAAAACGGCCCACCCGATAACCGAAACGATCCTGTAATTCATTCAAAAAGTCATCATCGGTCAGCTCAAGTCGTTCTCGGGCTAATTCATCGGACATGGTCCAAACCAGCGCACATTGACCTCCAGGGAGTGGCAGCAATGCCATCGGTCCTTCGTCCGTAAAACGCTCGTAAGCGACCTGACCATGATGCTGGTCCGGTGTGATACTCGTGATAATGGCGGTCTGATGATAGTGGCTGACTGATTGTTCCAGCCCCATATCGCGAGCCAGAGAGGAGCGTCCGCCATCGGCCAGCACAATCAGGGTTGCGGATACCGGGTACGTTTGCCCTTCCCTGCTCACTTCCAGCGTCGCGCCCTCCGGGGTTGGCTGCAGATGACGCACCTCGGCAGGGCAGAGGAACTCGATACCTTCGGTTTTCTGTATCTGCTCCAACAGCACTTTACCAAGCCACTGGTTATCCACCACATAGCCCAGCGCTGGCACCTCGTAATCGGTTGCATTCAGGCGTGTCATACCAAAGTGGCCACGGTCAGACACATGAATATGGCGAATCGGCTCCACGCGTTCAGCCAGCGATGGCCAGATGCCCATGGCGTCATAAATTTCCCGGGTTCCCCAGGACAACGCCGAGGATCGGCCATCGTAGCTGGGCTGAAAATCCAGCTGTTCAGGACGTAACGGCACCGCTTCAAACACGGCAATCCGGAAATCCGGGTTCGGCACCGATTGCCGGAGCGACAGGGCCAGGCTGGCGCCGACCATGCCGCCTCCGATAATCACCACATCATAATGTGTACTGCTTTCCATGGTTATCTCTGAACTGATTCGATGTATTCTGGCCGATGGACTCGGTGCATCAGGACCAATCCTGCGCCTTCATCAGGGCTTCAATAGCATCAGGATCCTTTTCAGCACCAGATGTCAGGATCTCACAACCCTCTGCAGTCACCAGAATATTGTCTTCAATGCGGATACCGATGCCACGCCATTTTTCCTCAACGTCTGCATTATCCGGCGCGATATAGAGGCCAGGTTCAACGGTCAACACCATACCCGGCTCAAACAGGCGCCACTGGCCATCGATCTTGTGATTGCCAACATCATGGACATCCATACCCAGCCAATGCCCTGTACCATGCATATAAAAGGGCCGATAGGCTTCATCTTTGATCAGCTGATCCACATCACCTGACACTATTCCCAGATCAACCAGCCCTTCGGTCAGCGTACGCACCGCTGCGTCGTGAAAGGCCATCCAGGGATTGCCCGGACGAATCACTGCTATCGCCTGTTCCTGGGCTTTCAGCACCAGGGAATACAGTGCCCGCTGCTCCGGTGAAAATGTGCCATTAACCGGAAACGTCCGGGTAATGTCAGCGGCATAATTGTCGAGTTCGCAGCCGGCATCAATCAGCACCAGATCGCCATCACACATCAGCCGGTCATTCTCGGTATAGTGCAGAATGCAGGCGTTCTTGCCACTGCCCACGATCGAGTTGTAAGCCGGTACACGGGCGCCATGATGAATAAATTCATGCTGCAATTCGGCTTCCAGCTGATATTCGTACAACCCCGGGCGACACATCGTCATGGCCCGCCGATGGGCGCCGGCACTGATGGCACAGGCCTCACGCATAATTTCAAGTTCTGCGTCTGACTTGAGCAGACGCATCTCATGCACCAGCACATCCAGGCCTGACACTACCGATGGCGCAACGGCACCCCGTCGTTCACGGGCTTTGATATTATTAACCCAGCCATTGAGTTGACCATCAAATTCAGGCAGCACACCCAGTGTGTAATAGATCGTCTGCCGGCCATCCAACAAGCTCGGCATGACCTGATCCAGTTCACTGATGGAAAAGGCCTGATCCAGACCATACTGCTGAACGGCTCCTTTCTGACCGGCCCGGCGGCCATGCCAGGTTTCCATCAGGGGATCACGATCACGACAAAAGAGCAGGCTCTCCCCCCCTTCACGTCCCGGCATCAGCACCAGTACCGCTTCCGGCTCATTGAATCCCGTCAGGTAATAGAAATCGCTGTCTTGCCGGTAAAGATACTCGGAGTCACGGTTGCGGATCTTTTCCGACGCTGCCGGCAATATTGCAACACCGTCTGCACCTATCTGCTGCATCAGCTGTTGGCGTCGCTTGCCATATTCTGTCATCGCCAGTTTTTTCATAGTGTCCGATCCGGTTGATATTCTGGGAGGCTGCACCCAGCCCTTATTAGGCAATGAGATCAGTGGAGAGAACCTGTAGATTGACCCGCTTCAGCCTCGGCATCTTCACTCTCGCCAAACAACATCAGTGTGGCCATACGCAGGTATTCACTGACCTCCAGAAAATCCTTTTCTGACGCTTCGGAATCATCCAGATCGTCAAACTGGACCTGGGCGATACTGGCAAAATCCGTCAGGATGCTGGCCACTTCTTCTGACAGGTCGCCTTCGCTGCGGCCACTCAATCCATAACCGCCAAGAAATCCCTGACACCACTGTCCAAGCGCCTGGGTACGCTGACCAAGGGCTTCATCGTCATCGGGCAGCAGTGGCTGAAAGGAGTAATCTTCGGATTGTAACTTGCCCAGCGTATCGTCGTAGAGTTGTAACAAAACGGCCTTAGTGGCCGCGTCCAGCGTCTGGGTGACCGCCATATGCTCGGCGGCTGTAGCCAGCCAGGCACCATGAGCCGGACGTTGTCCCGCGCAATATTGCCCGCAGAGCAAACCGTGCAGTTCCGAAGGCGACTGATAAGATTGCAGTTCAAGGAACAGGTTGCTCAGCCGATCAAAACTGACCGGCGCAGGACCTGAAGCATCAGTAATCATGGGAGAATGTCCGCCAATTCAAGATTGCCCCGAGTGTACCGCAAGGCGTCTGGGGGAGCGAGATTCATCAGGCAGAAAAAATAATGGTCATTTTGACCGGAATCAGGGGGTCGGTCTCTTGTTCCCCTCAACACCAAAAGGATATAGTAAAACATTGATAATCCAAAGATTGTCTGACGGCCCATGGAACCCAAAGAACTGTCGATGTTGAGCAGAAAAGTCGATGAACTCATCGTACTCTGCAATCACCTGCGTCAGGAGAACCGTATCCTGCGAGCCGGCGAGCACGCCTGGAAGCAGGAACGCGCACAACTGATTGAAAGAAACGAGATGGCACGGACCAAGGTCGAAGCAATGATCGGCCGGTTACGGGCGCTTGAGCAGGAAACATGATATGAGCAACGAACAGCTCACCACCACAGTCAACATCCTGGACAAGGATTACCGGATCAGCTGTCCGCCCGAAGAGCAGGAAGCCCTGACTTCTGCGGCCCGCTACCTCGACAGCAAGATGCGAGAAATCCGGGCTTCGGGTAAGGTCATCGGCCTTGAGCGTATTGCCGTCATGGCAGCCCTGAATATTGCCCATGACATGCTCATCAGCAGCCGGGAAGCCAATGCGCTCAAGGAAGATACCCAGCGCCACATCCAGATACTGGTGGAACGATTGGATGACGCCCTGCTCGAGCATAACCAGCTCGAACTCTGATTGCGATTCGAACTAATAAAGGGCTGGTAACACCCGCCTGCCTGCCGATATAATCCTTCACAAGACTCCCTGGTCTGATCGCCAGTCATGAACTGTCCCTGAGGCGATAAATACCATCCTGGGGGCTCCTCGTGGATACCAGCGTGCAGGTTCACCTTGCAGTGAAAAGCCCAACGTATCCCAGCAGCCTCCACCTTGAAGCATGGCTTCAAGGGCTATACTGACAGCGTCAGCACTGGGGAGTCTTGTTTTATTCGCACGACCTTTTCTTGCCGATTGAAATCATTTCAGAATAAACGGATTGCCAGCCAGGGAATGACGCCACAACAGCAGTTGCTCCAGAAAAAACAACTCCGGCAGATCCTGCGGGAACGTCGGCGTCGATTGTCCCCTTCAGAACAACACCAAGCCAGTCAGCATCTTAAGAAAATCCTGTGTAGACAGCACTGCTACCTGAGAAGTCAACGTATCGCACTTTATCTGACCAACGATGGTGAGATCGATCCAAAAGAGATTGCCCATAAGGCATGGCAGCAGGGTAAGCAGTGCTTTCTACCCGTACTGCACCCACTGAAGTCCGGCTGGCTACAGTTTTTGCCTTGGACACCTACCACCCGCATGAAAAAAAACCGGTTCGGTATTCCAGAACCCGATGCACGCTTCTATCAAGCTGCTCCGGCCTGGTCGCTGGATCTCGTCTTGTTGCCGCTTACCGGGTTTGACCGGAAAGGTCATCGCATGGGTATGGGCGGGGGATTTTATGACAGGACGTTTGCCTTCATTAATACCCCCGGATGCATCAGGGCACCACAACTGATCGGGCTTGCCCATGAGTGCCAGCGAGTTGATCAGTTGCCGATTAACAGCTGGGATATACCGCTCGCCGGCATTGCCAGCGACCAACAATTTTATACAACCAACTGATATTCAACCCAGCATCTGGGCAGTCGCAGTGGTTACCACACCAATGGCAAACAGAAAAATAATCGCTGCAACAGGGTCAAGCTTACGCCATTGAAACATGTTCACATCACTCCGGAATATCAGGCCAACGTCAATTCAACACCGGATATGCACAAAATAGAGCCATCCACTTAAAACAGTGCAGATCATAGAGAGACATCGCAACGCATACTGTGACGTGTTGCAAGGTTTGTCCAATTAAAGTAGCAAGTGGACCATCATTGTACCTATTCACTCGCAATAACAGTCTCAGTTTTTCCCAGACAACCCATTCCGTTCTAACATGCTCTGTGCACAGATCGCAGCAAGGCTGTATTTACTCTCCATTATTGTTTTTCAGGATTCTGTCATGTCCAAATCAATTACCCTGCTAGTCTTTACTCTCGCCATCAGCCTGACCGGATTTCAGCTTACCCACGCTCAAGAACAACCGAGCAACTCGGAGACTTACACAGAGCAAATGCTGGGGGGCTGGTCGCCAACCAGCATTGATGAGCAAGTGATGAATGCCGCCTATTTTGCCGCCAGTGCTATCCATGACGGTCAACTGCAAAATGTACTCTCAGCCCGGCAGCAAGTAGTTGCCGGCATGAACTACGCCATGGTGCTTGAAATGGACAACGGTCACCAGTGGGAAACCATTGTCTATCAGAACCTCGACAACGTTTACAGTCTCACCAGCAAAAAGCGTTTGTATTAATTCGCTGATCTGAAGGTTTCATTTCGGTGATGGTTATCAGGCTATCACCGAAATAATTGCGCAAATTACCGCTCTTCCAAAAGCTGAAAAATAAAAACGCATTTTTGGCACAGTTTCCTAAGCTTGTCGTTGATTTAAAGACCCACCTCACACGAACCCTCTCAGATTCGGATACTGTGGAAATCCAGACACATGCTCAATAAATTGATTCTGGTCACTTGCCTCGGCGCCATGCTGGAATATTTTGATTTCACCCTCGTGCTGCTGTTTGCCAACGATCTGGCCAAGCTCTTTTTGCCCGAAGCCGACCAGGCAGGCTTTCTCTGGATTATTGCCATACACACTGCCGGCTATTTTATCCGCCCTCTGGGCGGCATTGCCTTCAGCCATTTTGGCGACCGGATCGGGCGTAAACGGCTATTTCGAATATCCATTCTGATCATGACCTTTGCCACATTGGGCATGGGATTATTACCAACCTATGCGACGATCGGTTATCTGGCAACCGTCCTTCTGGTGCTTCTACGATCATTGCAGGGCATTTCAGTCGGTGGCGAGTTTCCTGGCGCCGTTGTCTTCGCTGCAGAACATGTTCCTGCCCATCTGAAAGGGCTGATCACTTCGGCGATTGGCGCCTGTGGCCTGCTGGGCGTCATGCTGGCTTCAACCATCGGCATGCTGACCCACGCACTATTGACCGAAGAAGAACTGTACAACTGGGGCTGGCGACTCCCTTTTATCGCTGGCAGCATCCTGGGAGTCAGTGGCTATATTATGCGCCGAAGCCTGTCCGAAACACCGTTTTTTCATCAACTGATTGCCGCAAAACAGGTGGTTCGTATACCACTACTGACGCTTTTTCAAACCCAGAGCAAAACACTGGCCATAGCCATGGGGATGAACTTCGCTTCAGCTACCATGCTATCGATGTACACCTTCATGGTACCTTACGCCACCCGACATCTGGGTATGGATCAAAGTGTCGTGTATGAGACCATGACCGCCATCCTGCTGGTAACAGCAATGCTGACCCTGTTTTTTGGCTGGCTATCCGATCGTGGAATCAACCGACGCCTGGCTCTTCTTCTCAGCAATATTCTGTATCTGATTGTCGCCTGGCCGGTATATAGCCTGCTGTCAGACCATCTGTTACTGCAGGTTGGACTGCTGACGTTACTGCCGACTGCACTCGCCTGCGGCAATGGCCTGGTCACCTTGGCCAACCTGTTCAACACTAACGTCCGCTATACTGGCCTCGCCGTCTCCATGAACATCAGCATCTGCCTGATTGCCGGCAGCACACCTTATATTCTGGAAATACTCAGCGTTGATGGAAAGCCCTTCGGTTTTCTGGTGATGATGCTCGGCAGCGCCGTGATTGGCATCATTGCCACCTGGCACCTGCCGGAAACACGCGTGAATGATTACCGGTTAAAAAAGCAAACAACATGAAGCGCTACAGGTTAGCGCTCAGTGAATGCCAGTTGTTTAGCACGTAATACCGGCTTGAGCAGGTAGGTTATCAAGGTTTTCTTACCGGTCAGAATATCCACCGTCGCAACCATTCCTGCAATTAAAGGCTTGCTATTGTCTGCATTTCCCAGAGCGTTCTGATCAGTTTTTATGCGCGCCAAGTAATAGTGCTCAGTGTTTTCATCAATAATGGTATCCGCACTGAGATGTGTCAGAACGCCATCAATACCACCATGAACCGTAAAATCGTAAGCGGTAAAACGGATGGTTGCTTTTTGGCCTGGATGGAGGAAAGCAATATCCCGCGGCCTGATTTTGACCTCAACTTCAAGGGTGTCATCAACCGGAATCAGCTCCATCATTGTCATGCCGGGTTGAACGACACCACCTTCTGTATTGACCAGTATCTGTTTGACCACACCCTTCATCGGCGCACGAACCTGGGTACGTTCAACCTGGTCACTGGCCGCGGCTTCCTTGGCAAATAGTTCATGCAGCAGCGCGAGGGTTTCGTTAAGCTCCATACGCGCCTTGTTAGTAAAAGCGAGTTCTGCTTCACGAATACGCTGTTGCGTTTCGGCCTGTGCCGCCAGGATACGGGAAAAGTTTTCTTCCGCAATGCGTTGCTCACCACGCGTATCACTGACTTGCCGCTTCAGTCGCAAAACCTCCACACGGGAGACCGCCCCCTCTTTTGCCAAGTCCTGGGATAACTTCAGCTCTTCATCCAATGACGCATGCCGCTGCTGTAACATGGCGATCTCGGCACGGGTTTCCGACTGCTGCTTTTCCTGCTGGATCAATTGTTGCTGATAAATACCCAGAGTACTTGCAAGTTCCTGACGTCTAAACTGGTACAGTTCCAGTTCGCTTTCCGCCAATTCAGGCACCTGCACCTTTAGCGGTACCGGCATTACAGGGCGGCTGCCTTCCACTTCTGCCTGCAACCTAACCTTGCGCGCCATAAGAGCATACTGATTGGCCAACTGTCCCTGGTGGCTGGCCGAAAAACGGGTGTCATCCATAAGCATGAGTACCTGCCCCTGTTCAACCAGATCGCCCTCCTTCACCAGTATTTTCTCAATAATACCGCCTTCCATATTCTGAACGTCCTGCACCTGACTGGACGGAATGACCTTACCCTCTCCACGGGTCACCTCATCCACTTCACACCAGGCCGCCCAGACAATAAAACAGATGATGAACAGCCCAATACTCATTAACAGTGGCCGACTCCCACGCGTTATCAGCTGCACGTCGGCCTGACTGACTTCCTGCCAATGCGACAACGGGTCCTGATTGTCAGAAGACTGACCTGAAGGCAATTGCTGCATATCAGAGGCTCTCCACTGCTTCAGCTGTCGCTTTCACCTGACCCGATAGAATCGCCTGCGCATCGTCGTTCACCCGGAGCTTACCTTCCTCCAGCACAATGATGCGCTCCATGACATCCAGCAAAGTGACCTTATGGGTAACCAGGAACAGGGTTATTCCATCCAACTGCATCAACACTTTGCGAAAACGTGCTTCAGCCTGCGTATCCATTGCCCCGGTCGGCTCATCAAGTATCAAGGCCCTGGGTCGCGTCACCAGCGCCCTGGCCAGCCCCACGGCATGCGCCTGACCGCCTGACAGATGACGTCCACCTTCACCCACCTGAAAATCCAACCCGCCCCTGCCAGATTGCACCATCGTAATCAAGCCAACTTTTTCCAGGGCTTCCAGAATGTCACTATCCCTAATGCCAGGCCGGTGCATGGTAATATTGTCACGTAACGTGCCATTAAACAGATCAGCCTGTTGCCCGACATATCCTACCTGCTGACGAAACCAGGCCGGATCCAGCTGTCGAATATCGATGCCGTCGACCACTACATGGCCTTTCGAGGGTTCCCACAGCCCCATCAACAACTGCAGCAAAGTACTTTTTCCTGACCCCATCCTGCCAAGAATGGCCACCCGAGCTCCCGCAGGGATTTTCAGCGTAATATCGCGCAACAAATCGGGAGTGCCAGGATAAGCAAACGACAGATTATTAATATGCCAGACACCTCTAAATGATGCTGGTCGTAACAGCTTACGATCTGCCGGGTATTCCTGGGGAAGCTTCATCACTTCCCCCGTATGCGTCAGTGCCTGAATGGCTTTTTCATACTGATTCAATAAGCCGATGACTTGAGAAACGGGTGCCGCACAACGGCCGGAAATCATCATCATCGCAATTAAGCCACCCATGGACAGATTCCCGGCACTGATCAGGTAAACACCGGCAATAACCATGACAAGGGTATTCAACTGCAACAGGAACGTTGCCGTTTGTGTGGAAATCGTTTGTAACTGTCTTATTCTCAGAGACGCATCAGCCACCTTCTGGTTCAACCCACTCCAGTGCTGTTGATGCTGACGTTCGACATTGCAGGATTTCACCGACACCAATCCCAGTAAACACTCCATCAGGAAATTCTGACGCTGTGCGGACACATCCTGCTGCTGCGCGATCACGCGCTGCATAGGCCGGTTCAATACCCAGGCAATCCCCAAAGAGACACTAATACAAAGTAACGGTATCGTTACCAGCCAGCCGCCCAGCCACAAAACCAACCCGAGAAACAGGGCGACAAAGGGTAAATCAATAAAGGCCATCACGGTGGCGGAGGTAATAAACGTACGAATGCCGTCAAATTCTGCCAGCCGATTCATCAAATAACCCGCACTGTTAGGGCGGGCACTCAACTTCAACCCCAACAATCGATCAATCAAGCGGGACGATAATGTGAGATCAATCTGCCGCCCCGCCAAATCAATATACCGGATACGAATGAAACGAATCACACTCTCAAACAGAAACGCAATGAGTACACCGGTCGCCAGCATCCACAGGGTTTCAAACGCCTGGTTGGGCACGATCCTGTCGTAGACATTCATGACAAATAAGGGGGAAACCAGCGCCAGCAGATTGACCAGGAAACTGGCCGCCATCACATCACGATAAACACGCCAGTAAGGTACGACGACCTGCCAGAACCAACCATGCGGGTTACTGTCGACCGTCGATGTTGTCTCTTTTTTTGCCATGCTCGGGGAATCCATTCACGCCGATTTCAGCCATACAACATACTGGCCGCAAGATAGTTCGTTATCCTTTGTCACGCATAACAGCAGCCCTTCCGTAAAGGGCGCCTCTTTCTATCTTATGCTGAACACGCTGTTTATTTTAATACGACAGTACACTTTTTATAGGGAAAGCCATAGTGCCTCAACCATTGAAACCAATATGGACCAACAGTATTACCCAATGACAACAAGAGGATATTTTTTCTTAATAAGCATGGCGGACTAAAGTCCGCCATGTGACTCCACTGACTGACTAACCGAGGAACTGCTGATAAGCGGGGTTGTCCGTTTCTTCCCAGAAATGGTAACCAATTTCCTCAAGGCATTCCGGCACCAGTGCACGCTCACTCTCCGGCACCTGCATGCCAACCACAACCCGCCCATAAGCCGCACCATGGTTACGGTAATGAAAGAGAGAAATATTCCAGCGAGTCCCCAGCCGCTCCAGAAAACGCAGAAGCGCACCCGGGCGCTCAGGAAATTCAAATCGATAAACCACTTCGTTGGTCACTGAAGGACAGTGGCCGCCGACCATATGCCGGGTATGCAGTTTGGCCATTTCGTTATCGGTCAGATCCTGAACGGGATAACCAGCTTCTATCAAACTCTCGACCAGCGCCTGCCGGGTTTCCATCTCAGGATTCACCTGAACACCAACGAAAATCACAGCATCACTGTCGTTATGGTAACGGTAATTGAATTCCGTGATATTGCGACGCCCGATTGCATCACAGAACGTCTTGAAACTGCCGGGACGCTCAGGGATGGTAACCGCCAGAATCGCCTCACGCTTTTCTCCCAGCTCCGCACGCTCAGATACGTAGCGCAGCCGATCAAAGTTGATATTGGCACCACTGTCGATCGCCAGTAGTGTCTGACCACGGACGCTTGTCTGTTCCACGTACTTCTTCAGGCCCGCCAAACTGACGGCACCCGCCGGTTCTGCGACGGATCGCGTATCATCAAAGATATCCTTGATCGCAGCACAAACCTCATCGGCACTGACGGTGATCACGTCATCCACACAAGTCTGGCAAATGCGGAATGTTTCCTCGCCAATCTGTGAAACCGCCACCCCATCGGCAAAGATACCAACTTGTGACAACACCACACGTTCACCAGCCTCCAGTGCTGCCTTGAGGCAGGCAGACTCCTCATACTCAACCCCGATGATACGGACATCCGGCCGGACATACTTGACGTAAGCTGCCACACCGGCAATCAAACCCCCGCCGCCTACCGGAACAAAGATCGCATCCAGCGGCTCCGGATGCTGACGCAGAATCTCCATCCCGACAGTCCCCTGCCCGGCGATTGTGTCAACATCATCGTACGGGTGGATATAGGTGTATCCGTGTTCACGCACCAACGCCATGGAGTGCGTCAACGCCTGATCAAACGCATCGCCGTGGAGAATCACTTCAGCGCCACGGGCCCGAACCGCCCGTACCTTGATATCCGGCGTCGTCTGGGGCATGACAATCACAGCCTTGATCCCCAGTTGTTTCGCGGCCAGCGCCAGTCCCTGGGCATGGTTGCCCGCTGAAGCGGCAATGACGCCACGGGCTTTCTCATCCTCGGTTAGCTGGGAAACCTTGTTATAGGCACCACGAATCTTGAAGGAAAAGACCGGCTGCAGGTCTTCGCGCTTGATCAGCACCGTGTTATTAAGCCGCTCTGACAGGAACGGGGCAGGGTCAATCGGGGTTTCCACCGCCACATCGTAGACCCTGGCTTCGAGGATTTTTTTTATGTACTGATCCGGCATGGCTTCGCTTCTTGTACTTCTGATTGTGCCTGCATTGTAAGGAATTTAATGGCCAGGATACAGGGGAAACCTCTCGTCACAAGCTACCCAAACGTTCTCTAAAAAAACAAGTAGCCCAAATAGGAGTTTGATACGCTGATTCACTCTCTCCAAGGGTGCCATCACATCCTCTAAAAAAGGTAATAACCAGCATTCAGTTATTACAAAAACATAAAAACAAATAGATAAAAGTATTAAAAATCAGGCTTAACTTTAATTAAAACCTTTAAAACAAAGGAACACTCCAATGCCAATTATCAACAACAAAGGTGGAGTCAGGCTTTTTCTTAGTGATGCTATCAGCTACACAATGAGAAATGGGGAATCTAGAGCTAGGGCTCTATTCCACTGTATTTTCGGGAAACAACTTTCCATTACAGAAGCTCAGCAATTCATCAAGAAAAACGATAGCTATCCCCTATCCGATAGAATTGGCAAAAAAATTAAAGAAAGAGAGACTACATCAACACAAGCCTCCTCTTTGATGAAGACTCCTTCTTCAACACAGCATCCATCATCACGTAGCACAAATAAACCACATACGCCCTATCACCCCACAAGTCACGAATTACCACTATTTGAAATGATAACTACAGCACTCGAAACCAAAAATCGATCAATCGAAGAGTTGGAAGGGTTATCATCAAGTGAAGTTCTAAAAAAACTGAGAACCATGGGGGTTATGACGCCAGACGATTTGAACATGCTAGATCTTAACAAAATCGCAGCCGACTACGGAAAAGTAGTGGACTATGCAAAATCTCCCCCTGATCAGGGTTGAAAAGTGCCCAATCAATAAGACATATACATCTTATCTAATATTTTTTCAGATAACCTGTCAGGGAAAAGCGAGCTGTAGGCAGAAAAACAAAAGATTACATTTGCGCAGGAGCACAGGGACTACAAGCTAACTGAAAACGTCTAGAATAAGCTCGTCTGATCAATTATTGTCTTGAATTTGCATGCAAACCATTCCTCTCATAGACGTAAATTCCCCCAATGCAGCACATAAGCTATTAAAGACTTATACCTCTGCGGGAATCGCCTACTTTTCCGGCTTGGCCATTGCCACCAGTGCCAACCAGAAAAGGTTACTTAGTCTGGCTCACACCTTTTTTAACGATTTCTCAGACAGAGACAAAAATACCTTTCGATTCGGCTCTCCTGATATTAAGCGCGGTTATGAACGCATGGGTTCAGAGCGCTATTTTGACGGCGACGATACTGCTGGCGCTGACTTCAAGGAATCATTTGCCGTAACCGGCCACGACACACAAAACTGGCCAGCTGCGCTTATAGAGTCAGGATTCAAATCTGAGATGACATATTTTCGCAACCTGGCCGAGGATGCCAGCCTGACGATTCTCTCCCTGCTCGAGCAGGCACTCGCCATGACTCCCGGATTTCTTGTCAATCGCCACTTACCAGAAAGGAGTCACAGCACGCTCAGGCTGAATCATTATCCGCCACTGAAACCTTCGGAACGTAGCGGCAATATCCGCTTATCCGAACACACGGATTATGACACTCTGTCACTGCTAATCCTCCTGGATGATGCACCCGGTTTTCAGGTTCGCTCTCCTTCCGGTCAATGGCTGTCTGTTCCACCCAAACCAGAGACCCTGCTGGTGCACGTGGATGACCTGCTGGCCCGCTGGAGCAATCACCGTCTAATGGCAACTCCACACCGGGTCGTGGCTGACCCTGATGCAGATATCTGGCCAGAACGTTATTCCATGGTTTATTTCTGCGGTCCGGCCCAAGACACAGTCATTGATGCACGCGACCTGTTTCCTGATGAATCTCCGCTATACCCGCCTACGACAGCAGGTGAGCACCTGACAGAGCGCCTCAACCAGGCTTACAAAGACAGCTATCGCCAATCAGCCTCCTGAATGTACGGCATTGACAGATCGGGACAGACCGCAGCGTATCCCCTATAATCCGCGCAAATTCTCCCGACCACAGGAACCGTCATGACCCAGGACGAACTCAAGCAGGCCGTCGCCCGCGCGGCGCTGGACCATATTCTGCCCCATCTTGAGAGCGACATGATTCTCGGCATTGGCACAGGCTCCACAGCTAACTGTTTTATTGATGCACTGGCCGAGGTGAAAGACCGCTTTGATGGTGCTGTTGCCAGCTCTGAAGCCTCTGCTGAGCGCCTCAAGTCCCATGGCATTCCGGTCTATGACCTGAACACGGTCAGTGAGCTCCGCTTTTATATTGATGGTGCCGACGAAGCCAACGAACATCTGCACCTGATCAAGGGCGGTGGCGCAGCACTGACACGGGAAAAGATTGTGGCGGCGGTTGCCAGAGAGTTCATCTGCATCGCCGATGAAAGCAAACTGGTTGATGTGTTGGGAGCTTTCCCCCTGCCGGTGGAAGTTATTCCCATGGCCCGCAGCCATGTTGGCCGGGAACTGGTCAAACTGGGTGGCGACCCGGTTTACCGGGAAGGGGTTGTTACCGATAACGGCAACATTATCCTGGATGTCTGGAATATGAACATTCTTAACCCCGTTGAGATGGAGCAGGCTATCAATCAGATTACTGGCGTTGTTACAAACGGTCTCTTCGCCATGCGCCCGGCAAATCTGCTGTTACTTGGAACGTCCGATGGCGTTAAAAAACTGAACTGATCGTTTTTCCAAGTCTACGCCCCTGGCCAAATAGGCAGGGGTAATACTCATTTTACTAGCCTTCAGAGCCAACCAAACGTACCCATATCGCCAAACCTGACATTTTTTGATGCATTAGTTGTACATTCTGAACCGTAAGATAATCAAGACTAACAAAACTAAAATGTTATTATTTTAAAAGAACTTCACCTGACATTAAGACTCGAACTTCTAGCTTTCGAAGAAACGCTATCTAATCACCATGAGAATCCATTAAAAGCCTTATCTTTCAAATGTATTTAAAGACTAACATTGTCAGGAGTAGTGAATATGTTAAGACCAGCCTCCCCCACTAACACGCAACAAGTGCCAAAAGCCCATAATAGTGAGCCTAACAAAACAATTAATAGAGTACAGACTACAAAAAACCATATACCTCCCAATATGCAAGTTGCGAATCAATCATCAGAAGCAACAATTACAGACAGATCCATTTTCATTACTTTTGGCGCAATGTTTGTTTTCTCATACTTGCTCCAGGCGTGCGATGCCCAAGAGACATCCTCTGCTGCTCCCGGCACAACAGAAACAACAGGAATCTCAGGAGCCAACTGGAAAGGCCCACTAATGCTATTAGGGTTTGCTTCAGGTTTCGCACTGCTTGCATTAATCGGATGGCTCATAAAAAAACGTTGCGATAAAATCCCGGAAGGACAAATCGCTCAACACTTTGCACCCTGTCAACGCTTATGCAGCCCTTGCGAGAAAGCACTCTCGGCTTGCGCCTCCGGCTGTGGCGCCGCCTGCGGTCAATGCTGCGACCTGGCAATCCAATGCATGGAGTGTTCTTGTACGGCACTGCTGGACAAATGCTGCGAGCCACTCTGCGGTGAATGCTGTTCAAAGTTTTGCAAAAGTCTGGAGAAATATGAAATACAGCCAGAGCAATGGCCTGAATGCTGTACGTGCTGCCACCCTCCCTATGAATGCTGTCCTAAAACGCAAGATCATCAAGAGAGAATAGAGTTAGGTAAGACTCGTGTTACATTCTCTAAAGAAACACCAACCGCATATGAATATGAAGCACTTGAGATGGAATACACAACGGTATCCTCGCCTCAAGCTACACGACATACCACAGGTGAATCCATTGAATCTGTAATTATAACCCAACCAAAATCAGCTGATAAAAAAACAGAATTTACCGCGATTGATATGGATGTCTGTGCACAGACAGGTATCCCTATTGGAGACAGACACATCAGAACTAAATCTACATTCCTATTTGGAAGCAGGAATCCGGACTTACTGTCAAGCCAAACTCAACCTGGAACTTCTCATGGGCAAACAGAACATCACAAATCGTGGTGGCGCCCTACATTTCAATACGAGAGTAGCTCAAGCAGTGATGAATCTTTAACTCATAAACTTCACGACGCATAATAGCAACAAACTGTTTTTCAAGGCATTTTTATCAAAAATACGGGATAAGTGATAAAAATGCCTACTCGTTTAGCAATCAGGCTCCAATATAACAGCTTACCTAGCCAGAGCTAACTTTCCTTCAGGACAGCGGTACAATAATGATCGCAGCCCCAACTCGGATTACGTACAAATACTGTCATTTCAGCCAATTTTACGGTATACAGAACACCGACGCACCGGGATCGTGCACAACACAACAAGACGAACGATAAAGTACAACAATAACGGGCATAACAATGAAACAGAGCATAACCCGAAAACTCGCTGGCCTGACGGCGGCAATCGCCCTGACCTGTTCTGCAGCGCAGGCTGAAGACACCCTGAAAATTGCCCTCGCCGGCCCTGTCACCGGCCCTGTCGCTCAATATGGCGACATGCAGTTCACTGGTGCCAAGGCAGCGATTGAGCAGATCAACCTTGCCGGTGGCATCAACGGCAAAATGCTGGAAAGTGTTGTTTATGATGACGCCTGTGATCCAAAACAGGCCGTTGCTGTTGCCAACAAGATTGTGAACGACGATATCCGCTTTGTCGTAGGACACCTTTGCTCATCTTCTACCCAGCCAGCGTCTGATATCTATGAAGACGAAGGCATCCTGATGATTACCGCGGCTTCCACCAGCCCGGACATTACCACACGCGGCTACCAGATGATCTTCCGCACCATCGGCCTGGACAGCATGCAGGGTCCGACGGCTGCGCGATACATCACCGATAGCATTAAGCCTGAGCGCGTTGCAGTTATCCATGACAAGCAACAGTACGGTGAAGGCCTGGCGACCTCTGTTCGCGACAATCTGAAAGCCGCCGGCATCAACGTTGTCATGTTTGAAGGTGTCACGCCCGGTGACAAGGACTTCTCCGCCCTGGTCGCCAAGCTCAAGAAAGAGGATGTTGATTTCGTCTACTACGGCGGTTATCACCCGGAGCTGGGACTGATCCTGCGTCAGGGTGCTGAAAAAGGTCTCAAGGCGCAATTCATGGGCCCTGAAGGTGTCGGTAACAAGGACATCTCTGGCATTGCCGGTGAAGCCTCTGAAGGTCTGCTCGTAACGCTGCCCAAGAGCTTTGACCAGGATCCTAAAAACAAGGCTCTGGTCGATTTTATCAGCGCCAAAAATGAAGACCCCAGCGGTCCCTTCGTATTCCCGGCCTACGCAGCAGTACAGGTTATGGTAGATGGTATGAAACTGGCGGAGAGTGAAGCGCCGGAAGCCGTTGCCAAGGCCCTGCGCGACAACAGCTTCAACACACCTACCGGCACCCTCAGCTTCGATGACAAAGGTGACCTGCAGGACTTCAACTTCGTCGTCTACAGTTGGCATGCCGACGGTACCAAGACTGCAGTCACAGAATAACGGACTCTCAAAAACCTTGAGCGGGCTTCTTCCCTTGCGATGAAGCCCCCAGGCGCAGCATCCGGCATGCACAACAGGCGTTCCGGATGCTTCAACCCGCTATCCACAAGAATAAGCAGTACTTATGCCTGAAGCAGCCTACTATTTCCTGCAGCAGACGCTGAACGGCCTGACGCTCGGCAGCGCCTACGCACTCATTGCCATCGGCTACACGATGGTTTACGGCATTATCGGAATGATCAATTTCGCCCACGGTGAAGTCTATATGATAGGCAGTTACGTGGCATTTATCGTTCTGGCCATTCTCACCATGTTGGGTATCGACAGCATCACGTTGTTGCTGGTCGCCGCCTTTTTCATCAGTATCGTTATCACCAGTATTTACGGGTTTTCCATTGAGCGTGTCGCTTACCGGCCACTGCGCGGCACTAATCGTCTGATTCCTTTGATTTCCGCCATTGGTATGTCCATTTTTCTGCAGAACTACGTCCGGCTGGCGCAGGGATCAAGGGACATTGCCATGCCCAGCCTGATCACCGGTGGCTGGATCATCGGACCGGAAGACGGCTTTCATGCCACCCTGTCCTGGATGCAGCTGGTAATATTCCTGGTCACCTTGCTCTCCATGGCGGCCCTGACCTTTTTCATCTCACGCTCCCGACTGGGCCGTGCCTGCCGCGCCTGCGCCGAAGACCTGGGCATGGCTAACCTGCTGGGCATCAACACCAACACCATTATCGCACTGACGTTTACTATCGGTGCCGCCCTTGCGGCCGTTGCCGGTGTCCTCCTTGGCCTCTACTACGGCGTCATCAATCCTTACATTGGCTTTCTTGCTGGACTCAAAGCCTTTACGGCTGCCGTACTGGGAGGCATTGGCAGTATCCCCGGCGCCATGCTGGGCGGGCTTATCCTGGGGCTGGCCGAAGCCTATACCGCCGGATATTTTTCATCTGAGTACAAGGATGTTGTCGCATTCAGCCTGCTGATATTAATCCTGTTATTCCGTCCCACCGGGATTCTCGGCAAGCCGGAGGTAGAAAAGGTATGAACCGAACCAGTTTTTTCAATGCCTTGATCGCTTCTGGCGTTCTGTTGCTGCTCACAGGCTTCATGGTCGGCCTTCGGTTAGAGCAGGATGGTACGGTACTCAGAGTCATCGGTGCACCGGACACGGTAATCCATACGATTCTTGCAGGCGCCATCTTTGTGTTTCTGTTCCAACTGTTTCGTAGTCCCATTGCGGGACTTTGGCAGGGCGCTCGCTCACAACTGCCAGACGTTAGTCGTTTGAAGCCCGATCTCAGTGGCCACACCAACCTGAAACGCACATTGCTGTGCTTCCTGGTGGCCGGACTGATGATATGGCCCTTCTTTGCCTCCCGGGGCAGTGTGGACCTGGCGACCCTGACACTGATTTACGTCATGCTGGGACTGGGACTGAACATTGTCGTCGGCCTTGCCGGTCTGCTGGACCTTGGCTATGTCGGCTTTTACGCCGTTGGCGCCTATAGCTATGCACTGCTGAACCAGTACTTTGGCCTGGACTTCTGGAGCTGTCTGCTGATCGGCGGCGCCATGGCTGCGCTGTTCGGTTTTGTACTCGGCTTCCCGGTCCTGCGGTTACGGGGGGATTACCTCGCCATCGTGACACTGGGCTTTGGTGAAATCATCCGGATACTTCTGAACAACTGGACGACAATCACCGGCGGCCCGAACGGCATCAGTCAGATCCCGAAACCTACTCTGTTTGGTCTTGAGTTCAGCCGCCGCGCCAAGGAAGAAGGTAATGTTCCCTTCCATGAATTCTTTGGTATCGACTACAGCAGTGGTTACAAAGTCATCTTCCTTTACCTGCTGGCATTACTGCTGGTATTGATCACGGTATGGGTCATCAACCGACTTCTGCGCATGCCTATCGGTCGTGCGTGGGAAGCATTGCGTGAAGATGATATTGCCTGTCAGTCCCTCGGCCTGAACAAAACAGCGGTCAAGCTCTCAGCCTTTACCATTGGCGCTGCCTTTGCAGGGTTTGCTGGCACTTTCTTTGCGGCCCGCCAGGGATTCATAAGTCCTGAGTCGTTTACCTTCATTGAGTCCGCCATCATCCTTGCCATCGTGGTACTGGGCGGCATGGGCTCCCAGATCGGCATTATCCTGGCCGCCATTGTGATGACCATCCTGCCGGAACTGGCCCGGGAATTTAATGAATACCGCATGTTGATGTTTGGTCTGCTGATGATTCTGATGATGGCCTGGCGCCCCCAGGGGTTGTTGCCTATGAAACGGCCCCATACCGCACTCAAGCGCAAAAAAACATCATCAACGGATAGTGCACCGGCAACGACCGGTCATGCCGACGCAGTCTGAGGAGTATGAGTCATGGCACAACACACCCTGCTGAAAGCCTCAGACCTGACCATGCAATTTGGTGGTCTGCGGGCCGTTGACCGTGTCTCCCTGTCCGTCAGTCAGGGAGAAATTGTCTCGATCATCGGCCCAAACGGCGCGGGAAAAACGACGGTTTTTAATTGTCTGACCGGCTTTTACAAACCAACAGCCGGTACGATTCACTTTAATGGCGAAGCCATTCACCAACTGCCGGGGTTCAAGATTTCCCGTAAAGGCATCGTGCGGACATTTCAGCATGTTCGCCTGTTCCGCAATATGACCGCGATTGAAAACCTGATGGTTGCCCAACACCGGCATCTGAATACCAGCCTGCTGGCAGGCCTGTTCAAAACACCCGGCTATCGTCGTGCAGAACAGGACGCGATGGAAAAGGCCGCCTGGTGGCTTGAACGCGTAAACCTGTTGGATCTGGCCAATCGCAATGCCGGCAACCTCGCGTATGGCCAGCAGCGTCGTCTGGAAATTGCCCGCTGCATGGTGACCAACCCCAGCCTGCTGATGCTGGATGAACCGGCAGCCGGTCTGAACCCCAGGGAAACGGAGGAGCTGGATCACCTCATCATGGAACTGCGGGATCAGCACAAAGTATCTGTCATGCTGATCGAACACGACATGAAACTGGTCATGGGTATTTCCGACCGGATATACGTCATCAATCAAGGCGCCCCACTGGCCAGTGGCACACCGGACGAAGTGCGCAACCACCCTGATGTCATTAAAGCTTACCTGGGAGAAGCCTGATGCTGCGCGTTGAGAATGTCACCACCTGCTATGGCAAGATCCAGGCGCTGGACAATGTATCCATCCAGGTTAACCGGGGAGAAATCGTCACCCTGATCGGTGCCAATGGCGCTGGCAAGACCACCCTGCTGATGACCATCTGCGGTGACCCCAAGGCCAACCAGGGACGTATATTCTTTGAAGACGAGGATATTACGGACTGTACCACCGCCGAGATCATGCGCAGTGACATTGCCGTTGTGCCTGAAGGTCGTCGTATATTTTCCCGGCTAACGGTTGAAGAAAACCTGCACATGGGCGGTTTTTTTACTGAGAAAGACGACTTCGATGCCATACTCGAGCATGTATTGGAACTCTTTCCACGCTTGAAGGAACGCTATCACCAGCGGGGTGGCACCATGTCCGGTGGTGAACAGCAGATGCTGGCCATTGGACGTGCTCTGATGAGCAAACCCCGGCTGCTGTTCCTGGATGAGCCGTCCCTGGGACTTGCCCCCATCGTTATCCAGCAGATTTTTGAAATCATTGAAAAACTACGCGATGAGGGCATGACCATCTTCCTGGTGGAACAGAATGCCAACCAGGCCCTGCGACTGGCGGACCGGGGCTATGTGCTGGAAAATGGCCGGATCGTGATGGAAGACTCAGGCCACAACCTGCTCATTAACGACGATGTTCAGCGAGCTTACCTGGGTGCTTGATGCACCCAGACCTTCTTCCTCATATATAACAAAAAGTAATTAGTTTTTAATTTATTAATATTTTTACTTATCAATAGATTCCGGTAAGGTCGGAATTGTGGGTAAATGGTATTGCCCTTCAAGAAAAACAACACACAACGGATTTCTGCAGCAACGACCACGGTCAACAACTGCCCTTCAAGCGACATCCTGTTTTCGAGTCGCACCCCATAAGAACGTCTCCAAGCGACGACAACCTCTCTTACAGACTGGAGTGACAAACAGTGAACAAGCGTAACCGCTTCTTTGCAGCCGGTTTTGCAGCCCTTTTTTCCCTGGCGCTGGCAGGCTGCAACCCACAGGAGACCAACAGCTCTGCTGCAGCGACATCCAAGACCAGTGAGAACGCCAGTGCACCTATCCGTGTGGGAATGTCCGGTGGTTATTACCCGTTTACCTTTGTTTCCCAGGATCAGCTCCAAGGCTTCGAAGTGGATGTCTGGAATGAAATCGGCACGCGCCTGGGTCAACCGGTAGAATTTATCACTGCCCCCTTCTCCGGCCTGTTCGGCATGCTTGAAACGGGAAAAGTCGATACGATTTCCAACCAGATCACCGTCACCGATGCACGACGGGAACAGTACGGATTCACCCAGCCCTACGTCATTGATGGCGCTCAGCTGACTATCAACAGCGATGACAATACCATCGCCGGTCTCGAAGATCTTAAGGGCAAAAAAGTCGCCGTCAACCTGGGTTCCAACTATGAAACCCTGATCCGTCAACAGGCGGTGAACCTGTTCGGTGACGAACAGGCAATCGATATCATCACTTACGACACTGGTATTGAACAGGAAGTCGCACTGGGTAGAATTGATGCCTTCGTCATGGATCGTCTATCTGCAGCTGAGCTGATCAAGAAATCAGGTCTGCCACTGAAACTTGCGGGTACGCCATTCGAAACCATCGAAAATGCCATGCCGTTTTTGAAAACACCGGAAGCTGATACCCTTCGCAGCAAGGTGGATAAAACGATTGCCAGCATGCGGGCCGACGGCACCCTGGCTGATATTTCCATCAAGTGGTTCGGTAGCGATATCACCACCCGTTCATAACACGAGGAAACCAGCGCCAGTACTATGAGCAGCTTTGATTTTGATTACGCCCTGGGTCTTGCCCCGATCCTTCTGAAATACCTGGATGTCACCCTCTGGATGGCATCCAGCTCACTGATCATAGCGCTCACGATTGCCGTGGTGCTGGCACTGGTGCTGACGTTCCGCCCCAAGGGGCTGACCGCACTCAGCGAACTGTTTATTTCCTTCTTCCGGGGTACGCCACTGCTGGTACAGCTGTTTCTGCTGTACTACGGTCTGCCCCAACTGTTCCCGGCCCTGAAAAGCATGACAGCCTTCCAGGCCGCAGTGATTGGCTTAAGCCTGCACTTTTCCGCCTACATGGCAGAAACCATTCGAGCGGCGATTCTCAGTGTTGACAAGAGTCAGCTGGAAGCAGCGCTCAGCACGGGCATGACACCTTTACAGGGCATGCGCCGTATTGTGTTACCCCAGGCAGCCCGCATTGCCATTCCAGGTCTAATGAACAGCTTTATTGATCTGCTGAAAAGCACCTCTCTCGCGTTCACTCTCGGCGTGGCGGAGATCATGGCAAAAGCCCAGATGGAAGCGGCATCCAGTTTCCGTTTCTTTGAGAGCTACCTGGTGCTCGCCCTGGTGTACTGGCTGCTGGTGCTGCTGTTTACCGCACTCCAGAAAATGGCAGAACAACGGATGAATGAGGCGTATTGATGGCATTACTGGAAGTCAGCGACCTGCGTAAATCCTTTGCGGAAAAAACAATTCTGGCAGGGATTAATCTGCAGGTGGAACAGGGTGAGATCGTCGTTATACTGGGCCCGTCAGGCAGTGGAAAATCAACTTTTTTGCGTTGCCTTAACCTGCTGGAAATACCGGATTCGGGTGTTATCACACTGGATGACGTTACATTCAATGCTGCCAAAGCCACAAAATCCGCTACTCTGGCACTTCGTCGCAAGACAGCGTTTGTGTTTCAAAACTACGCCCTGTTTCGCAACAAGACAGCGCTGGAAAACATCACCGAAGCCCTGCTAGTGGTCAAAAGGCTTTCACCGGCAGCTGCACGGGAAAAAGGACTGACAATCCTGAAACAGGTCGGCATGGAAGATTTCCAGAATGCCTGGCCATCCTCACTCTCCGGTGGCCAACAGCAACGTATCGGCATTGGCCGGGCCATGGCGCTCGAGCCGGAGCTGCTGCTGTTTGACGAACCCACCTCTGCACTGGATCCCGAACGGGTTGGAGAAATCCTGCACCTGATGAAGCGTCTGGCGGCAGATAATCAGAGCATGATCATTGTCACCCACGAGATACCGTTTGCCCGTGAAGTGGCGGACAGGGTGATATTCATTGACGAAGGCCGAATCATAGAGTCCGGCCCCCCATCACAGGTGCTGGATAACCCGAATGACGCCCGTACACGACAATTCCTGAATCAGGTACTGCACTGAGCGTCTTCGCAACGGCACTGAAAATGATGGGGGACTCCCCCATCTTCGTTGCATCCCAATAATGTGACTGATGCCAAATATCTGGCACTTTTTGTCGGTCTTCACCCCTGACAGGGCTTTACAATCCCCATAAAACACGCTGACATAACGGCTGTTATTTTTACTTTAAAAATGTCATGATTCGCAGCGTTTCCCTATACGATAATTTCTAAAATTAATAGGGAACCATCAGGAAATGGAACGACAGATAACCATAACAAATCCTAATCGTTTGTCTGTTGCCATCGCAGTCCATAAAGCAGTATATGGGGTAAGCACATGGAGTTCTCTGTTTGCGTCACCGGTAAGCTTCGCCCCGGTTTCAAGGCAAAAGCGGTCCAGAAGGACTTCAGTGAGCTATTCAACCTGACAGACAAAAAAGTCCTGAAAAATATCTTTTCAGCGGCATCTCCTGTGCTGATTCGCAAAGGTCTCAGTCTTCCGGAAGCAGAGCAGTATCGCCAGAAACTCCATGGTATTGGCATGGAGTCGATGATAATCGACGAAGAGGGGCAACCCTTACAGAAGGTCGTCAGTGCTGCTGCAGGAGGTGCCTCCTCCAGCGCCAACACCGAAAACAGCAGCGAGTCATCTGTCGTTTTCTATGAGGACGATGCCCAGGGCGGAGAAAACCCTACCACTGGCACGCTAAGCATTGAGAGCAGTTCAATCACGTCTGCTTTTTCCTGGCTCTCCGATGGCTTCAGTCTGTTCAAGAATGCACCGATGTTCTGGGTAGGATGCACCTTTCTGTGGGGCATTGTTTCCATCATACTTCAGATCATCCCGGTTATTGGAAGCCTCATATCCTCCATCTTCTCTGGCATCATGTACGCTTTCCTAATGCTGGCCGCTTATCGGGTTTCTCATGACGAAGAACTCTCTTTTGCAGCGGTCAAAGAAGATCTCAAGCCCAACATGATGGCTGTAGGCATCCTGAACATCCTCTACGGCATTATTGTGGCAGCTGTCGGTTTTGCCGCCTTCGCTATGGCAGGTGATAACTATATGATGGGTATTGGTATCACTGTAGCCGTAATGATCTTAGCGGGAATGGCATTCTATTTTGCGCCAATGCTGATTGCGGTCAATCACCTTCCCATACCTGAAGCGCTGAAGTTGAGCCTCATGGCTTGCATAAAAAACATTTTGCCACTGATTCTCTTCGGCGTACTCGCGATTCTGCTCTCAATCATTGGCATGTTGCCATTGGGACTCGGTTTGCTGGTTGTGATGCCGCTACTGGTACTGGCGACCTATCAAGCCTATAGCGAGATTTTTGTCAGTCAATAATCTCGCTATATGTTGTGTAGGCTTACAGGGAGTATCGTAATGAGCCAGCCACAAGACCAGATTAGCGGCAAGGAATGCTGCTTACTCTGTTTATCACTGGGATCGATGTTAACCAGCTTTTTACTATTAATAACCTCCTTATAGATAGCATCAAATAAAGGCAACTTGGTATCAGCTAAATACCACAGGGATATCTCCTCAACATTTCATTCTATTTTCAAAAGCATACTATCGCCGGCGCAGCCCCCACCTTACTTTTTTCTTTTCAGGGAGTTTCACCACAACTTCATGCTTAGATCTTAACTCATCAATATCTTCATATACTGGCTGCTCAGCAACGCCTGAACCTCCATCATCACTAGATAGACCTCCATCGATCTGCAAAGCGCTAATCATACCACCCGGGACAAGCCCGCCGGAGGGTCTTTTCGGAACTGGCGGCACTATTGAATTATGACTTTCAGGTTCTCCCCCTTTCTTACCGGAGGTTATTTTTTTAGGATTGTATTTTTTTAACGGATTGCGAACATTAAATGCGAGCACCCCTTTTCGTTTCTTGCTTTTTCGGTGTATTTTCTTCGTCCTTGCGACAGCATGAGAGATATCTTTATTACCCTCCAGCATGTAACGGTCATACTTTCCTCCAGGCACCCCTGTATTATTAATTTGTATCTGCAGATGTCCGCCATGCAACATGAAGTTCTTACACATTCTCTGATCAAAATGAGATGCCTGTTTTTTCGCCATCATGATACTGGTTCTATCCTTGTTACTCTTACATCCGGTAAATTTATGCATACCCAGCTTTTCAAGAATCTCATCAATATCCTCTTGAAGCCGTGCAATATCATCAATAGAGGCTTTACTTCCTGCCTTTTCTATCTTCTTGTATATCTCATCAATCATTTTATCTATTTTTTTCTTCCAGGCACCAGCATTATCAGGATCTTTCTTTTTGATTTCCTCGTACGTCTCATCAACAATCCCCCCTTTTTGCTTAAGCGCACTCAATGCCCTAAGATTCACTTGCTTGACAATTTTCCATGTCTTACCGACGCAACTCCAGAATCCATTCAGCGCTAGCTGATTACAAGGCAATATAAACATAACTGCTTTCAGGTTGAGCTTGACTCTATGTATTTCACCCTTTGCAGTCTTAACAGTAATCTCTCCTTCATCCAGGATTTTATCGAGATGACCTATGTATTCATCTGCCAGGTATTTAACCCACTTGGCTTCATCATCCAGCACTTCTTTTACTTTTTTAGGTAAAGGCAATGCCCCCAACATTCCCCTAATTCTGTCAGGACTCATCAAATTTAAATAACACGCCTTGAGATTGACTACACAACTGCCATCCTTGATAGCTTTGTCCAACTCATCAGCCATTTCATTAACAAGTATGTTGACCACAATCTCTCTCAGTCGCTTTCGGGTGACACGCTCAACATTTTCACCAGCAAGCTCTTTAGAGGCATAGGGTGTACCGACGCGAGTGTATTGCTCTACCACTTCACCATCAACTTTCATTTTGTAGTGATACATACTAACGGCATGTTTGGTATTTCGATACAGTGACGGTGAACCCTTTCTTTCATAGCTCTCTTCAAAGGGATCCACGCCGTCTTTTGGGTCGTCTTCTGACTCATCCATCAATTGAAAACGAACCTGATGAGCAGGTGTGTAAACATGTTCGACGGTTCTCCACTCTCCCATTTTATCCAGGAGGGTCTGCTGAACCGTAAAAGCCACAGTATCATCTGACAATCTTCTAATTAATTCTTCTTCATACTTTTCATTCAGGCCAGCATTTTTAATAAGACCCTGCACAACCTCTTCAAATCGCATGACATAAGCGGTTGTATCAAGCACAAACCCATTTTCTGCCACACCTGAAAGCTCTTTATAGCATTTATATTTTTCCTCAAGATTATTAAGATGTTCCTCATTATCTTTCAGTGTTATTTTTGCAACCTCATAAAACCGCTTAATGAGTTTTTCATAATTTTCATGGTGACGATAATCATTTCCCCTGGCATCACGAACATGACATCTTAGCCCATCAAGATGTTTCTTTATTTCCATCATTTTTTTAGCCAAGCCATCTTCAGGATTTCTAAAACTTGTTTTTAAGCGATCAAATTCAGCTGTAACTTCATCAAGCAATTCATCTGCTCTCTGATAATCTGCAAATGGCACCATTTTGGTTGGGATATCAACGATTAGAGCATTAACAATCTCCAGCAGGGAGTCTGCTTTACTAACACATTCCTCAGGGCTTAATTGGTCAAAATCGATTGATGCATAATCTGTATACTGCGTTGATAAGCTATCAAAAGACCGCTCAGGTGCTACTCCCCCCTGCCCTTTTGAGACTGGCTCAAGGTATTCATCTTCATCCCTTGCCAAATCGGGCCGCGTGGACACAGGTTTAAGATACTCATCCTGTCGTGAATCATATGACCGTTTGACCAAGCTTTGCCTGTAATTATCAAGGCTAGTGAAAGGTTCATAATCGTAATCGTAATCATATACCTCTATATCTTCCCACTCCTCACCGATGCTTTCATTTGTATCACTGTCCAAGTCATCAGGTCCCTGTAACGCCATAGGGGTACCATCTTGCCAATGACTACAGCCAGGTACTGCATCGTTACTATAAAGGGCCGCTTCTATATCAGTACACGGGATTTGAGATTGAAACTCTCCGGCTACACTCTCAGGTTCCACAATTACAAGATTGCCTTCCCCCCCATGAATCTGAAGATGGACAGGAACCAATTCCCGGGAATCTCCAGCCTCTCGATCATCGTCAGGCTGTTCCGGAATAAGAACGCTGTCTTCTGTCCGCGAGCTGAGGGAAGAGGGGTTTGCATCTTCAATATCCACACGGTGCACAGATTCAGTGTCAGCTAATAAAGGAGTCGCTTCTGAAGCTTCGGATCGTAGACTTCCATGATTGCCATGGAGTGTTTGTGTAGGCGGAACCTCACGTATCAGGCGGTCATAAATACATTTTCCAGCAACATAGCAACCAAGGCTTACAGCGCCAATACCAGCAACAACGCCACCAACGAGAGGCATGGCAATACATACAAGCACCCCCACCAGCATACTGGTGACGGATAATACTGGCACCACAACTCTCAACACCCTGTGCCAAAGCGCAAGTTCCCGAGCCTCCTGTAGTGGCCTTCCAGCAACACCTGCATTGCCTGCATTTTGATGAACATTCAGTGAACCCGGCTGCGCCATATCCTACTCCCTGAGATCATTGATCACATAAGACTACCGCCTTACAGACAATCTGACCTTTATACATAGGTCTCTACAACTAATGGCGTACAGGTATCAGGCAGGTGTGGAAGTGACTGATAACACCCCTTTCCAGATAGAAAAGGGCATTATTAAAAGAAATGAAAAACCATTTAATAGAACAAAGTCTTCTTAATTAAAACGGCCACCGGCGGGTGTTACCCGCATAATTTCTTCAATGGTGGTCAAACCAGCGGCAACTTTGTGTGCACCACTGATTCTCAGGGTTCGCATTCCCTCAACAATAGCCTGCCGTCGTATGGCATCAATATCGCAGCCAGCATCCACCTTCTCATTGAGTCCATTACTCAACAGCATGATTTCATACAAGCCTGCGCGGCCACGGTAGCCCGTATTACGGCATTTCAGACAGCCCACAGGCACACTACAGCTATCAGGAACAGGCGCCTTGAAGGGATGTGTCAACTCCCGCCACCCCTGCTTGTCCACAGCGGCTGTCTGCTTACAATCCGGACACAGCGTTCTGACCAAGCGCTGCGCCATCACCCCCAGAACCGTCGAGCGAATCAGGTATCCAGGCACTCCAAGCTCCAACAACCGGGTAATCGCAGACGGTGCATCATTGGTGTGTAACGTAGACAAAACAAGGTGTCCGGTCAGTGCCGCCTGGATCGCCATTTCTGCGGTTTCCAGGTCACGGATCTCACCGACCATGACGATATCCGGATCCTGCCGTAACAGTGCCCGTACCCCACTGGCAAAATTCAACCCTATGCCATGTTGAACCTGCATCTGGTTAAACCGGGGCTCGACCATTTCGATGGGATCTTCGATAGTGCAGACATTCACTTCAGGTGTCGCCAGTTCCCGCAGCGTTGAATACAGCGTTGTTGTCTTGCCCGAACCGGTAGGCCCAGTGACCAGGATAATGCCATTGGGCTGACGAACCATTTTATGCCAGCGTTTTTCATCGTCCCGGGAAAACCCCAATGAACGGAAATTCTTGAGCAGTACGTCCGGGTCAAAGATCCGCATGACCAGCTTTTCGCCAAACACCGTTGGCAGGGTAGACAGTCGCAGCTCTACTTCACTGCCGTCCCGCCCCTTGGTTTTGATCCGGCCATCCTGCGGCTTACGCTTTTCTGCCACGTCCATTCGACCCAGTATCTTGAAACGGTTGGTCACCGCAGAGACGATATCTGAAGGCAGGTCATAAACCTGATGCAGAATGCCATCGATCCTGAACCGGATATTACTCTGTTCTTTTCGTGGTTCTATATGGATGTCACTGGCACGCTGGTCAAACGCATATTGCAACAGCCAGTCCACCACCCTGATCACATGCTGGTCATTGGCTTCAGGGTTGCGGATATTGCCCAGCTCAAGCAATTGCTCAAAAGAGGCTGGCGTGGCGCCATTGCCATGGCCATTTTTCGATGCCCGGCTGACAGAATCAGCCAGACTGTAAAACTCAGCGGAGTAACGTCGTATATCTGCAGGACTGCTGATCACACGCCGGATTTTTTTCCGGTTGGTATGCCGAACCGTATCCTCCCAGCCGGTATGGAATGGCTGGGCACTGGCAATCACCAACGTGTCATCACTGACCTCAACGGCCAGAATCTGATGGCGCTGCGCAAAAGCGGCCGACATCACAGGCGTGATTGCGGCAGGATCAATTTTCAAGGGATCAATCGGATAGTAGGGCTGATTGGCCTGGACAGCCAACCAGCGCATCATGGTATCAATATCCAGCGCCTGGCCCGAATGCCGTTGATCCTCGAGCTCCAGCTCTGCAAGATACTCCACCGGGTGCAATCGAGCCTGCTCTGCATTGCGCCGCCGATCCAGAACCTCCCGTTTCTGTGCCTGATCCAGCAACCCAGATGTGCAGAGTTGCGTCACTATGGTGGCCAGGTCCAGTTCCCGGCTGTCCCGTGGCTCATCCTCCGATTTCGACGCCACCTCTTTTTTTATGGTGGCCTTCAATGACGCCTCTTTGTCTGTGCTCGCCACTTTTCGCGCAGGGATCTTGTTTGCTGCTTCCATGATTGGAGTACCAGATGCTTATTATTGGATGGCGCTCGCGGATGCTGTTATCACTCTTTATTCCACGATGATTCAGCCGCCATCACATGATGCGTTGCCTGCCTGCATACTAACATCCAGGCAATGATTCGTGACAGGCCGATCAGTCAGGCAAAGAGAGCGGGCGGCGGCTCAAAACACCCACTTGCAGGGGGGATGGCTGCAGAAAAGCCAGGCGGCCTTTCTGGGACAACTTGCTAAGGTCACGGCGGGCTGATGCCTGATCGGAAAACAAACCCGAAACGATCACGTATTCTTTACCTTCGCGGCTATCTGTCACCAGCAATATCGCGTCATCGACACGACCAATGGCATCCCGCATTCTGTCGGCCTCCGCGCGATCAGAACCTGCATACCAAAGGATCGTGAACGCTTCTTCACGCTGTAACATGACAATCAAACGACGAGCGTCAGGTGATAGGGAAAGCACAGACCGAGAGGAGCCTGTTCGCTGTTCAGAAAATTGGGGGAATCCAGGATGCTGCTTTGCCGGCTGCGCCGACTGTTGTAACGCGCTCAGTGTCTTAGGAATGGAAGAGCGCATCGGTGCGATCGCATCCAGCGGCACACGAAAATCGCCGTTCGAATCGGTGCGACACAACCAGTCTCCGCCACTAAACGCCCGGCATTCCCAGTCTGCAGTATAAGCCGCATGACTTTTTTCCGGACGCTCCTCAGCCACCACGGCGGTGGAAAAAACCAGCAAAAATCCCAGCAGTATCCGTCTGCCATCGTGATATCTCTGCATCATCCCTGCGCCCGTTCCCTGACATTGCCACCCAGTGTTTAACAGCACCTAATGCGTTGTGCCCTACCGTTCATACTAGCAGCCAATCTGTTGCCGGCACTACATGAAGGAGACACTAACAAAATAAACGACAGCAATGCTTTATTAGGTGGATGTCTGATTATTGATCAACCTGTAGCCACGCTCAGCTTTGCTGACATCAGACGGCTCCAGTGAGACAGAAAGACGTAACTGGTCAGCGATTTCATGCAGTGCGGCTTCGACACCGGAAATCAATTCAATCTCCACCTCAGAGATCACTTCACGCTGTCGTCCAGCCCGGATTTCTCCCAGGTCCAGCGCCAGCTCAACACAGGCCCGGTGTTCACCCGCCCAGTTCAGCGTGAAGGCCGTACGTTGAAAGTCTGTTGTAAAAACGGGCTTCAGCGCCGACTGATCAACATCCGCCAAGGTGTCAGGCCAGACCCCATTGAGTACTGCCACATCCAGCTGATCCGTCGCCAGGGACCACTCCCACTCCCCTCGCTGGCTCAGCCCATTGCGACTTTGTCCCCGGGTTTTCAGGGTCTGGATAAAGCGCCCCTGCTTTTCGCGGATACGGAGCGCCACCCGGGCCTGGTGCAGCCGTTGATCGGGCGTATCGAAATAGGTGTTCTGCAGCTGAAACGTACACTGATCCGCACAGGGGGTACCATTCAGCAGGGAGTCAGACAGTAATTGACTGTGTGCCTCAGGGGCAATCAGCAGCTTGAGTTCGGTTTCTTTGGACATACGCGTTTCTGACAGGCTATTCCCGAGATAGGGACCGTCTATTCTAGCGCGCTCACTCCATAGATAAAATCATGCAAATTGTCAGACAGGCTAACCATCTACGGATTTCCACCTATTTCGAAGAGCGTTATACTACCGGGCTTTCACATCGACTCAGGTAACCGGCGTATGCCCCCAAGCAACCTGTTATCCAGTGTATTTGGCCGCTCCCCCATCGGCCCCATTCAGAAACACATCAGTCTGGTGCATGAGTGCGCCTCCGATCTGCAACCCTTTTTTGAAGCCGTACTGAAAGAGGATTGGGAGCAGGCGGAGCATTATCAGCAGCGCATCGTGGATCTGGAAGAAAAAGCTGACCAGATCAAAAAACAGGTGCGTCTGTCATTACCCAAAAGTCTGTTTCTCCCGGTTCCCAGAACCGACCTGCTGGAAATCGTGACCGTGCAGGACAAAGTGGCCAACCGCGCAAAAGATATCGCTGGCCTGGTGCTGGGTCGCCAGATGCGTTTTCCGAACGAACTCCATGAAGCCCTGGGCCATTACCTGAACCGGTCGATCCAGACCTCCGCCCAGGCCCTCAAAGCGATGAACGAACTCGACGAGCTACTTGAAACGGGTTTCCGGGGACGAGAAGCCGATATGGTCGAGGAGATGATTGAAGAACTGGACAACCTTGAAAGCGAGACCGATGATCTGCAGGTTCAGATTCGCCGGGTGTTGTTCGCGCTGGAAAAATCACTACCGCCGGTGGATGTCATGTTCATGTACAAGATCATCGACTGGGTAGGCGATCTGGCGGATCGCGCCTCACGAGTGGGCAGCTACCTGCAGCTGCTACTGGCCAAATAACTTCCCTGCTCAGTTACTTTCTGGAAACGCAGTATGTCAATCATTGCAGAATACGGCACGATCCTGCTGATCATGGCCTGTGTATTTGGCTTCTTCATGGCCTGGGGCGTCGGCGCCAATGACGTGGCCAACGCCATGGGCACATCCGTTGGCTCCAAGGCACTGACGGTCAAGCAGGCTATCTTTATCGCCATCGTACTGGAATTTGCCGGGGCCTACCTTGCCGGAGGCTCGGTCACCGCGACTATCCGTAAAGGGATCATTGACCCCACCATGCCGGAGCTGGTGTCCAACCCGGAGCTATTGGTGTACGGCATGCTGGCCGCGCTATTGGCAGCCGGCACATGGCTGCTGGTCGCCACGCACTTTGGCTGGCCAGTCTCCACCACACACTCGATTGTTGGCGCCATTGTCGGCTTTGCCGCTGTCGGTATATCGGTGGATGCCGTCAACTGGGGCAAAGTCAGCTCTATTGTTGCCAGCTGGGTCGTTTCACCGGTGTTATCGGGTGTACTGGCCTTTATGGTGTTCAGCAGTATCCAGAAGTTGATTCTGGATACTGATAATCCCTTTCGGAATGCCAAGCGCTACGTCCCCATTTATATGTTCCTGGTCGGTTTCATGATGGCCATGGTGACCTTTACCAAGGGCCTGAAACATATCGGTCTGGAACTGACGGACATGGAAAGTTTCATGGTATCGGTCATTATTGGTCTGGTGGTCATGATCATCGGTAAGCTGGCCATCAGCCGCATTAAGGAAGACCACAAAGCCGACAAAGCCTTCCATTTCTCCAGTGTGGAAAAAGTCTTTGGCGTCATGATGATCTTTACGGCCTGCTCCATGGCCTTTGCCCATGGCTCCAATGACGTGGCTAACGCGGTCGGTCCGCTGGCGGCTGTGGCCAGTGTTGTCATGTCGGGCGGTGAAATCGTTGCCAAATCCGCCATGCCGGGCTGGATACTGCTACTGGGCGGTATCGGCATCATCACGGGGCTGGCTACCTATGGCTACCGCGTCATGGCCACCATCGGCAAGCATATTACCGAGCTGACACCCAGCCGTGGCTTTGCGGCAGAGTTATCGGCAGCCAGTACCGTCGTACTGGCGTCAGGCACCGGCCTGCCCATTTCCACCACACACACCCTGGTCGGTGCAGTTCTCGGCGTTGGGCTCGCCAGAGGGATTGGTGCGCTGAACCTCCGGGTCATCAGCACCATCTTCATGTCCTGGATTATCACCCTGCCAGCCGGCGCACTGCTGGCGATTCTGTTCTTCTACATCATTCAGGCCATATTCAGTTAAAACGCATTATCGAAAAATAAAAAAACGGCTTTCTTCTCACCAGGAAGAAAGCCGTTTTTCTTTTACTGCCACGAATGTCGTTTGCCTATCATCGAGGCAATAACACGTCTTGTCGACTTAGCCGCTAAACGAAGGCAACCACCCTGCCATATTCATTAACTGGCAGACCAATACCACCAGCGCAAAAAGCAGAACCAGCACCATACGCGGCGTTCCACCCGGTACTCGATAACCGCCATTCATGCCCCGGGAACGACAGACCGCAGTCATCAACACCGGAACAATCAAGGCAAAGACGGTTGCACAGATACCGGCATAGCCAATCGCTGCCAGAAAACCGTTGGGAGCGACAATGGCAAACACCGTCGGCGGCGCCAGGGTCATCAGCCCGGTAATCAGCCGTCCACGCAAGTCGTTGGCAAAGCCGAACAGGTCCGCAATATAGTCAAACAGCCCCAACGCTACGCCAATGAAAGATGTCGCTACCGCCAGATGAGAAAACAGCTGCAGCAGCAGGGATAATCCCAGGCTGACGCCGCTCTGCTCCAGGGCACCAATCAAGTGACCAATGTTCCCTCCCGCAGCCAGTACCGCAGGAAAGGCGTCACGCTCCAGGTTACCCAGAACACTGACCTGCCATACCAGGTAAAACATCAGGGTAATGAGGGTGCCGATAATCGCCGCACGGCGCAGCGCAACCGGTTCCTTACCGAAATATTTCACCAGACTGGGAATACAGTTTTGAAAACCGAAACTCACCATCAGAAACGGAATCGCCCCAGCGATGTAGGGCATCGTTTCAGTCATCGGTAAACCTGGGAACAGTGTCCGGCTGTCTGCCGAGCTGAGCAGTCCGTGGCAAAAACCCAGAAATGTCAGCGCCATCCCACCCAGCATGATTGTGGTAATGCGATCCACAGCACCGGCACCTGCCACCACAAAAACACCCAGTACCGTCGCAAACAACAATGCCGAGAAGCTGGCATTTAACTCAATGCCTGTCAGCATACCCAGGCTATGGCTAACCACGGAACTGCCACCGGACACATAGGCATAGGTCAGGATGTACAACACAAAGGCCACGGATAAACCATTCAGAATCCGCCCGGTACGCCCCAGGGTATCCCCCGCCAGCGTATCAAAGCTGTCGGATGGCCGGTAACAGAGATTGGTTTCCAGCAGGTACATTCCGCCGCTGTACATGCAGAACCAGACGCCAAGCAATAGTAACAATGACCAGCCAAACCACATGCCGCTGGTGACAACAGGCAGTGAAAACATGCCTGCTCCCACGGTGCTGCCAGCCACAATGAGTGCGCCGCCCAACACGCCGGGTTTCCTGCGGGAAAATATTGGATTTGCAGTGGTCAGAGTTTCCGTCATTCTGAATTATCCATAACCTTATGGCAGACAGCCCGATACATCCGGAGTACCTGTCAGCCCGGAACAGTGGTTTTGATGTTGTTAATAAAAGAGGAGGGCGAGACAGTCATGTCCCGTCATCACATGGCAGGAAACAGCAATTTCTTGCGACGCACTGACAGTTTGTTATTCAAAGAATAAGGTGACGTCCGCTCACGCCGTCACCCTACACAGCCGTCATAGTGGCCGGTATAAGGACATTTACCAACAGGAGATAATTTGTTGCTGACGACGCCTGAAAGCCATTCGCAGACAAACAAATGGCCATCAGGTAAACAGACTCAAAACGTGCGGGTTCAAGAAGAAAAATTCCCAGCCCCGGAGACCAGTTTTTGCACTGGCGCCAGTACATTCAGCACCGTGCCATTACTGAAATGCAGTTCGAGCGGCACTTTTTCACCGGTCACCAGGTCTTTTTTCAAACCCATCAGCATAATATGGCGACCACCGGGCTGGAGTTTCAGTTTCTTACCAGCCGGAATACGGGGCTCAGCCATGTGCTCCATCTTCATAACACCATCTTCCATTTTACTGAGATGGAGTTCTGCAAAATCCGCCACTGGCGTATCAATACGCACCAGCTCCACATCCTTCTGGCCGCTGTTCTTGATCGTCAAATAGGCTGCAGTATTTTTGCTGCCTGGCGGCATGGCCCTGACCCGGGGTTCTGTCACCATCAACGTCTGATGATGATCCATCACAGGCTGGGGTTTGACATCCGTCAGCACTTTCATGACCGGCGCAGTCACCTTGACCCGTTCACCATCCGAGAATGACAGGCTGAGCATCAGATCTTCACCTATCGTCAATGCCTGATGCAGTCCCATGATCATGATGTGGTTGCCACCCGGCGCCAGACGGGCCTGCTTGCCTGCCTCAATACGAATACCGGCCAGATGCTCCATCTTCATCAGCCCGTTTTCCATGCGCGTGGTGTGGAGTTCTACCTTATCTGCAATCGGTCGACCCTGCTTATCCAGCACATCGGCAGCCACCAGATCAATCGCCTGCGGGCTATTGTTCTTGATGACGACGTAGGCGGCTGTATTCTTGGAGATAGGCGGCATTGCCCGGATACGGGCGTCAGACACCGTCACATCGGCAGCCAGCGTTGTACCGGCAACCAACAGCCCAATGAATCCCATGAGGGCATGTAAAACACCATAACGCCGACCGCTTCCCACTGGTCGCATAATGACTGACAACCTCTGCGCCATACCTTTCATACGTCTGACATCCTTTCTCACCACCACCTGATGATGCTGGATTCATCCGCACCACCTTACATTTATGAATTATGAAAACGTCTGGTATTTTAGGAGGTATGATCGCAGCTGTCCCCCAAAAGATGATTAATGTGTTGCCGGTCCTAATACAAACTCCACAACATATGGCTTACCGGACGCCATGACAGTCACTCGTGCCAGCCATACCATATCGGCATCCACTGTACACAAACTGATGACACCTTCGCCCTGCCAAAGGTCTTTATTATCAGCATTCCGGATTAAGGTAACGGGCTGCAAACCCATATTCATATCCCGGCCAATAAATTGCAGTTTGACGGATTCCACACGCCTATCTGACACATTGACGGTTAATGATAGAGGCTGCATTGCTGGCAGACTAACGGGCTCAATGCTGAGCGCTATCTGGCCAACAGACGTACTGGCACCGAGGCACTCTCGCTCTCTGTCCAAACAGTCATACTGACTAATAACCTGCTCTCCATGTATCTGCCTTAAAATACCTGGCAGGTTCAGCAACAAAGCAATGGCTATCAGGATCAATCCTGCCAACAACAACCGCTTTCCCATACGCCCTCATATCACCGGCTGATAAGATAAAGCAGCAATTATAGGCAACCTAACCGAGATTCAAAGTGATCCATTTACCTCAGGTTGATCACTCATAGGCAGTGGGCACATCAGCAGGATACTCTTTTAAACAAAGAGCAAGGTGAAACAAAACCGTAGCAAAACTCACAACGAAAGCAGGGAAAAGCTCAGCAAATACACCCAAACTTTTCCCTGACGAAAGCACACAGTATTTTTATTATTACTTATCCGTTTTTAAGCCCATATTGAATGATTGACTCGATTATAGACTCTGACGTGCCCCCATTAGCGATAAGATTTCTGGCAGTTTGCTTCACTTGGCTGTCACTCACATACAAACCTTCATCAGCCAACCAACCTGTCAAAACATCTATCAATTGATCATTATACGCCTTCTTCTCTTGTTCCGGTGCTTGTTGTGCCGATTGGATATCTGCTTTGTTGTCTTGGAAATATGCGTATAAATCGCTACTAATTCTTCCGAGACCTTGTTCTGTTGTTCGTACCCCATCCATCGATGAAACATCATTATCTCCTGGCAGCAAAGGTTCTGTTTCATCGTAGTCTACAAAGTCATCCATTCTGTCATCCATCTCCAGGCTAGAGACTTCTGATATAGAATCATCATCACTACGCTTCTTAACCTGGGCATATAAGTCTGTACTACCCGCTTCACCATGTTTTGCCTGATGCGCCGCCTTACTTTCCTTCGCCATGACCTTACGTGATGTGGTCTTAGGCACTTTTAGATTAGGCATAACTTTTTGTAACGTACTTAACTGCTCATCCATTTGTTTATCATACGCGGCAGTCACTTTTTCCATATCGAACTGCATTTTCTTTATTTCAACAGCCGTTACAATTTTTTCACCAGCAAACTGAAGCTCCATTTTCGCAGCCTGAGCTTCAAGCTTGAGTAACTGCCTTTCCTTCTTCGCAATTTGTTTTTCCGCTTCGCCCATTAATCTTTTTGCTTCGGCTTTCGCACGTTTCAATATGACTTTATCATCCTTAGCATCTTGTTTAATACTACGAACATCACCACCTGCCGCTTCCAGATTATTCATTAGACTCTGCATTTTCCCTTCAGGATTAGGATTAGCATTAGCCGTTTTCGCACGCCTTCTTTTACCGAGTCTCTCTGCAGCCTCTATACTCTCGAAGAGCTTCTTCCCTTTCTTCAAGTCTGATCTCAAATCTTTAAGCTCTTTAGATTCCTCAGATTTTTTGAGGGAGTGCGTTTCGAGTTTCTGCTTCCATTCTTCTATTGCTTTGCCATACGCTGCTCTATCGGTTGCCAGCTGCCCTCTTTTCGCTGTTCGCCCGGTTTTAGCGGTCGCTCTCTTTTCTAGTTTTTCCTGAACAAATTTATCAACTTCTGCACGAACGAGATCATCACGATCAGTTCTCATCGCTTGACCAACAGCACTCGTATCACCCTTTACGAGACTTTCTTTTTCTTCCAGAGACACTTTATGCTCTTGTACCTCACTTTGTACACGGCTTTGTAGTGTTTCATCACTACCTTTTTGCTCTTGCAGTTTTTCTATCAATGCATCAACCGCTGTTAATACCTCAGGCTGAAATTGCAGCACTTCAAAATTTGAGCGTATATTCGATAAAACTGGCTGCAGGCTCTCTGTTGCTTCACTTCTAGATACAGCGCCTGAAGCAGTTCCCATTGCAGCCTCAAGCTTATCACGGACACCCTTATAATCACCCACATGCTGGTTTCTCGTCTGCAAAGCATCGGCCGTTTTATGCTCAAACAAGGCTCCACCACTTTTACCTTTACGGCTTTGGGTAACATCCACTTCCACAAACTGGACACTTCTTTTACTAAGCTTTTGCTGTATTTTCCCAAACAGCTTTTTCACACCTGAAAAGTGACTTTTTTTCGCCTTGACCTTAGCAACAGATAGTTTCATGTTACCCACTCTGGCTTTTTGTACTTTTGATTTGCCAGCGGAGGTATTAATTTTATGCAAACCCGAAGCAGCACCTGTCCCTGCTCCTGTCGATGAAACCTTGCCCATGATCACTCTCCAATGAAAAGTTTTTTTCTTAATCAACTTATATTCAGATTAGCGCATTAAGTTCATAAAAAATCGACACAACCTAACAAGAACATCACTTTCAAAAATAAAAAAAATACAGTTATTTCATTTTGAAATAACATCTTATTTCAAATAAAATATTGTGACATTTAATTGAATCAACAATTAACTCTATGCTTTTTGACAGCCACTGCCATTTCGACTTCAAGAATTTTGACTCTGACCGCCAAATCATTATGGATGACTGTGCCCAAAAAAGAATCCTCGCCCTCTGCATACCAAGCACTACAGCCACTCGCTGGCAATTAATTATCGACTTAGCAGCAGCAAAAAGCCCTATTTCGCTTTATTTCGCCTTGGGGTTACACCCCTATTTTCTTGAAGAGCATAACGCATCTCACTTGGAAGCCCTTGAACAACAGCTTTGTCTGAACCCGAAACACCTTATGGCAGTCGGCGAGATAGGTATAGACTTCTATCTTGACCATCTGGACAGAGACCAGCAGGAATCCCTGTTCCGGGCGCAGGTGAAGATTGCCAAAGCCCACAAGCTGCCCATTATCCTGCATGCCCGAAAATCCCATGATCAAATACTGAAAATCCTCCGGGAACTCCATTTTCAGGAAGGCGGGATCGTCCATGCCTGGTCAGGCAGTGAGCAACAAGCGAACCGTTTTATTGAGATGGGCTTTAAGCTGGGGTTTGGCGGCGCCATCACCTATCCCCGCGCAACCAAACTCCGTCATCTGGCCGCCACGCTGCCATTGACCAGCCTGGTACTGGAAACCGACGCACCGGATATGGCGCCGGCAGCCTTCAAGGGACAGAGAAACTCCCCGGAATACCTGCCTCTGACTCTGGATGAACTCTGCCTGTTGCGTCCGGAATCCGCGGAGATCATAGCCCGGCAAACCACCCAAAACACAATGGAAGTGTTAAGGATTCAATCATCGCAAATGCCCTGACGCATCATGTTACCGATGCCACCAGCCGGGGCCAGCGTTCAAAACACATATCATCCAGGCTGGTCTCCAGGGTGACGACATACACTCGTTGTTCGCGTCCGATCCGGCTGACCAGCCCCTGCAGATACTGCCCCTCTGTGACAGGAAAGCGATGCTCCTGCCCGCTGACATCCTGTTCAAAAAACGCCTGCGCCGGAATCTTGACCGGTACCGGACTGAACCGGTTCCAGCGCCCTCCCTGGATATTGTGGAGCCGTGCCCAGCCACCAAAAGGAAAGTCGCCATGGCAGGCATCCAGCCGCCGCCGGCCCCAGAGCAGCAACTGCATCTCGCCATCCCGGGTCAACACCGGTAACCGAGCTCCCGGCAGACAAAAGCGGCAGGCGCATTCCTTCTGGTCAAAACGATAAATCACACCGATCGGCATGACAGCCGGCTCCTCAGGGTTCCAGGGTATTGCGGTGTCCTGAAGGCTTCCAGGACGGGGCAATCACATTGGGCATATCGGACCGTTTCACCAGCGGCGCCCGGCAGAGCGCAAACTCTCCGTAACGCTGGTTCACGGCATCCATCACCGTCAGCACCTGGTCTCGCCGGGCATGATCCGGGGCAAACAGTTCGCCCTGGCTGGCCTGCGGATGGGGATCCAGCGCCGCCACATGCACCTGATGCACGCCGACACCATCCCACCAGTGCTCCAGAAAAAAGCGGGCCAGGGCGATCAGCGGGTCGCTGTCAGCGGTGGGGTGTACAGTTTTCAGTTTCCGCGACACCCAGCCACGCCGGGTATTCAAGCCAAAACTGAACACGCCGGCCTGGAGCTGGTGTCGACGCAGCCGGGTCGCCACCTTTTCGCACATATGCATCAGGTAACGATCCACTTCCTGGCGATCCCGGGTATCCGGCGGCATGACCTTGCCATGACCGATGGTCTTGGGTGGTTTGACCTCCCGGCGCAATGGCTCCGGATCCAGTCCCTGCGCCATCAGCCAGATCCGGCGCCCCAGGTTACCGAAGCGCCCGGCCAGCACACTGATAGGAATCTGCTTCATATCGCCACACAGGTAAACGCCATGTTGCGCCAGAAAGCGACCAATCCCTGTACTGATACCACACAATTCCGTGACCGGAACAGACGCCAGCCGCTCAGCCGCCTGCCAGGGCTCAACGATCGTCAAACCATTGGGCTTCTGCTGCTTGGCCGCCCATTTGGCGGTGGTTTTATCCCCACTGACCCCAACCGAGCAAAGTAGCCCGGATGCTTCGAAAACACAGTGCTTGATCTTTCTGGCAACAACTTCAACCGGACAACGATACAGTTTCTGGCAGGCGGTCAGATCAAGAAATGCTTCATCGACAGAGAAAATTTCGATATCCGGCGTTATCGATTCCAGCGCCGCCATAATGCTGGATGACACCTGGGCATAGCGATACGGCCGTGCGGGCACCTGGATGAAATCAGGCGCCAGCGCACGGGCTTCCCGCACGCGCATCCCGGTCCCGATACCGTAGGCGCGGGCTTCGTAAGAAGCCGTGATGATGCAGGTTCCGGTGCGTCCGTTGGTGACACCCAGCGGGCGCCCCCGCCACTCCGGACGATCCAGTTGCTCAATGGAAGCAAAGAAGGCATTCATGTCCACCAGCGCGATCATCCGTGGCCAGTGGTGCTCACCTGAATAAATACTGTTCATATATACAGTATCATAGCAAGCGAACCACCCGGTCAACGCCCTGTGTGATTAGATTTTTTTATCAACACGATATGGGAGTCACATCAGCCTGGATTACGCAGCGATACGATCCCAGGCTTCACATACAAATAACCACTGTGATGCCTCTCTTACATCCGTTAACAAACCGAAAAGCATCAGGCAAGGAAGCCGCCACGACATTACGGTATACTCGCGCCCCAGAATGTCATGATGCTCTTTGAGGCGAACATTGAACCCCACCATTCCTGACGACATCCCCTACGAAGAGCGGATGTACACCAAAGCTTACCGTTTCCAGGGCGCTTTTCTGCATCCCCGTTACTGGGGGCTCTGGCTGTTGATCAGCACCCTGTGGCTGATCGGCCGCCTGCCCATAGCCTGGATTGTGAAAATCGGCCGAAAGATCGGTCGCCTGCTCCTGAAAATTGGCGGCAGCCGGGTCAAGGTGACCCGCCGGAACCTGGAACTCTGTTTCCCGGAACTCTCGGAAGCGGAAAGGGAAGCCCTGCTGGTGCGCAACTTCGAAGCCATCGGCGTTGCCCTGCTGGAGCCCGGCGTTGCCTGGTTTTCCAGCAGCCGCCGGATCCGCCGGATCAGCCGGGTGGAAGGCCTGGAGAATATCCGCCGTCATATCGACAAGGGGCAGGGTATCCTGTTCTGCTGCATGCATATGAGCTGTGTCGAGATGGTCTGCCGGATTGCCGCAGAATACCTGCCGTTCAATCTGATGTACCGGGTGCATGATAATCCACTCTATGAATACATCAGCAATGTCCGCCGGCAGAGCTACCCCTACAAGGGACGCTATATCCCCAGGAAACAGGTCAAAGACCTCCTGCACTTCATGAGCAAGGGCGAAATGGGCATCATCCTGCCGGACCAGGACATGGGCAAGAAGCGCAGCCTGTTTGTTCCCTTTTTCGGGCAGACAGCCGCAACAATCCCCAGCGTCTCCGACTTTGCCCGCCTGAGCAATGCCCGGGTGATCATGGCCAGCTATTACCTGGATGAGAACAACCAGTACGTACTGCGCTTCTCACAGCCCCTGGAGAACTTCCCCAGCGAGGACAATGTAGCCGATACCACCCGTATCAATCAGTTGATTGAAGAGCGTATCCGGCAGCATCCTGAGCAGTATCTGTGGCAGCATCGGCGCTTCAAAACACGCCCGCCCGGCGAACCATCACTCTATTGATCGTGGCCAACCTCCAGATCGTCGTTTTTTCGACGATCTGGCACGCATTCTGCCCCCTTTCACATTCCTCAATAATTCTTTAACCCATCTGCCAAAAACCTCCCTGTGCCAGCACCTAAACTGGTAATAAACGCATTGCTGTGCAGGGAGGTTTGTCAATGCGCCAGATTGTATCCATGCTGCTGATGACAGCTCTCACCAGCAGCGTCATTGCTGATGAACTGGTCGTCAAGTCAGCCAGTACCTTCGACCAGCTTATCGTCTCCGTAGCCTATCAGGGGCGGAAGATCCATAAGGCCCATATTATCGTCAGAAGCGAAAACGGCCTGACGATTGCGGAGGGTGAAACCACCCGTGACGGCATCGCCCGGCTGAATATCAATTCCGGCCATACGCTGAATATTTCAGTCAAAACCCCCGACGGTCAGGAAAGTGAACAGGTCTACATGCACCTGTACCAGTGATTAATAAGCGGTCAAACTCCTGACAGCACAGACCTTTCAGGTGTTTCCAGGCCGCACCGGACACAAGACGGACAATGCGGTATATAGAAAAGGATTTCTCAGCCGTCCTGTTTGATTTTGACGGCACCCTGGTCAACAGCGAACCCCTGAAAGCCGAAGCGCTGGGTTATGCGGTTGAACATGCTGGCGGCACCTGGCGCGACCGCTGGTATGCCGAGCTATTGGGGCATCCATGGCGCACAGTAGAAGAGCAGCTGATGGTGCGCGCGGGCATTCAGGCTCGCCAGGGCATTCTTGCCGAATACTTCCATGATCATTACCAGACGCTATTGCACACCCAAGTTGCCATGACAACCGGTGCGGAAGACTTTGTGCATCGCCTGCACGAACACGGGCATCCTCTTGCCCTCGTGACCAGTGAATCACGCATTATCGTCGAAGCTGTGTTAAAGCGTTTCAACCTGATGGATTGCTTTCAGACCCTGGTCTGCGGTGATGATATTCTCAACCCCAAGCCCGCCCCGGACAGCTACCGCATGGCCTGCCAGCAGATGCACCTCTCCCCCGCTGAGGCTCTCGTCTTTGAAGACACCGATGCCGGTATTACTGCCGCCATACGTGCTGGCATCACCCAGATTATCGGCCTCAGCCATGACTGGAACCGAAACCAGCAATTTCACCGATCATTTCCTACCGTTCATTCCTTTCTTGACCAGCCGTTTCAGTAGCGGCTGGAACAGAGAGTTATCAACGTCTATACCTTACTTCCGCCCCGACGCATCCCCTGATAGCGCTTAAGGGATAGCCTCCATAGATAAATACATATCTCGTCAGGGTGGTTGCGTGATTGATCCACCTGCGCCTCATGAAGAGGCCAAAAACCAGAGCAGCGACTCCCTATGCAAACAGAACGCAGATGGTCCGTTATTTTTACTTGCCTGATAGGCTTCCTGTTCATGCCGATAGGTCATACCTCGCCTTTACAGGAACAAACGCTTCAGGACTATATTGAACAACACTTTGGAATAACGCTGGAACTCAGTTCTCAAGAATTCAGTCAAATACTCTGGCTGGAAAAGACGGAACATCGTTCACCTGACAACGTACCCTCTGCTGGCTATTATCCGCTTGAAAAAGAGGTCATTCGCTTACTGAACCGATTGCATAATCTGGCCTTATTACGTGAGGGCAGTGAAGCAAGCTATCAATATTTCACTAAACCACAAAGGGAGGATAACTATGATAGACCTGTACTGGACCGACAAACGTTTGATGTCCTGTCTCGCTGGTTCAACCCCAGGGCTCTCTCTGAGGATCGTTATGCCACGCTAAGAGCGGTAACCATTATTAGTGCTGTTGCTCGCACACGTTTTGCCCATGATCGAGCACAACAAGTATGGGACAGCAAAGGCTTAGGTTCCGTACCCCAGGATGGCATGGAGTTATTGTGGGCCACAGCCAACCATGACACAACCATCTATCCACTGCTGGATACACTGCCCGCGGAGCAGCGGGCACTACTTCTTGCTGCATTTCTACCTGACAGCCATTTTCGGCACATGCTTTATGCAGAAGGCAGTAGAACGATGTTTTACCGCCTGATAGATGGTCTCCAGCAAAAACAGGCTAATCCTGCGTTATCGCGAGACACATTCAATTTCTGGTTTATGGTCTGGCTGATTGATATCAGCGGATTCTGGGTGAATCCGACAATCCCGGAAGGCAGTTACTACCTGAATAAAGCTGAAGCGCAGAACACCATTATGCAATGGCACTTGCTGACTAACTCACTGTTTAATCAGTTGAAATGGCAACCTCGTGCCGTTATCGCACGGGAACTATTAAAAAATTATCTTACTTATCGGGCCAGAGCCTTAAACTTACCCAATATTCCTGTTAACGACCTTATGGTCTATGGTGGTCTGGCTTCATTGCTAAGAATTCACACCCCTGATCAAGCAGATCAGCTCCATGATGCCTATAACAGACTCAGTACAAACCAACAAAAAACGCTCAGAGAGATATACACAGACAAACTTGTCGGTTATCCGCCAAAAACTCCCACCTACTTGCCAGCAGTATTTGTCAATCTCTTTGAGGCTGGAGGGAGTTTCCAGCATAGCTTTGAGCTGTTCATTGACATCTACATTCAGTCAATGGACTTAATAAAAGCAAAATACAAAAGTGGTGAATTGCAGAGCGACAAGCCTGTTAGTTTCAAGGCCCTGGCCAATACGGCTGAAGTTATCGCCGAGATGCATTCTGTCTCCGTGAAACTTGAAGGTTATGACATTCTTTTGCAGACAGAGAAAAATGAGGACAGCATCACGATTGAACAAATAAGCACACTGTAAGAGCGCGAGGTCAGTGGGTTAGACCCAACTGACCTCAAAATTACCCAAAGCACTTTCTCCATATAATCCTTCTATACTGTTCACATAATCACTCACAGGATAGTGGAGCTGAAAAGCATGGAACTGCTGAATCATGAATATGCCTCTGCGTTATCAACAATATTGCAGGTCATTGCTTCGTTGCTCATTCTGGCGTTGGGTGCAGGAATCGTTGCCATTGCCATTGCCTATTTCATAGACAAGAACCAGACAGAGCATACGATTCGAAGAAACTACCCGGTGCTGGGACGTTTCCGCTACCTGTTTGAACATCTGGGCGAATTCTTCCGGCAATATTTCTTTGCCGGCGACCGGGAAGAAATGCCCTTTAATCGCGCTCAACGTGCCTGGGTTTATCGAGCAGCCAAAAATATCGACCGAACCGTTGCCTTCGGCTCCACCAAAACAATACGGGAACCCGGCAGCGTCATGTTCCTGAACAACCCTTTTCCGCCCCTGACCCAGGAAGCTCACGAAGCGTCGGTTGTGCTGATCGGTCCAAACTGCCGTAAACCGTATCGTCCCAAATCCCTGTTCAATATTTCCGGCATGAGCTTTGGCGCCCTTTCCGCCCCTGCCGTCACCGCATTATCGCTTGGTGCCAAACAATCCCATTGTTGGTTAAATACCGGTGAAGGCGGACTTTCACCCTATCACCTGGAAGGCAACTGTGACCTAGTCTTTCAAATCGGTACCGCCAAGTATGGTGTCCGTGATGAACAAGGCAAACTGGATGATGAACGATTAAGTGATATTGCGTCACACGCCCGGGTCAGAATGTTTGAAATTAAACTCAGTCAGGGCGCCAAACCGGGAAAAGGTGGCATTCTGCCGGGAAACAAGGTCTCGGAAGAGATTGCTTCGATTCGTCTGATTCCTGTCGGTCAGGACTCCATCAGCCCCAACCGCCATCCAGAAGTTCATTCATGTACAGAACTGCTGGATATGATTCACCATGTCCGCTCTATTACCGGCAAACCCGTCGGTATCAAGTTTGCGTTAGGCGATACCCAGTGGCTCAAAATATTATGCAAGACCATTCATCAACGCGGTATTGAATCAGCCCCTGACTTCATGACCATCGACAGTGCCGATGGCGGCACTGGAGCTGCTCCCATGGCCCTGATGGACGATGTCGGCTTACCACTGCGAGAAAGCCTGCCTGAAGTGACCAATACCCTGATACAGCACGGTTTACGGGAACGCATAAGGGTTATCGCCTCTGGCAAGCTGATCAACCCGTCGGATATCGCCTGGGCGCTGTGCATGGGCGCTGATTTCGTGGTATCAGCCCGCGGCTTCATGATGGCACTGGGATGCATACAGGCCATGCAGTGCAACAGCAATAGCTGCCCGACGGGTATTACCACCCATGACCCAAAACTGCAGCGCGGCCTGGTACCCGAAGACAAGGCCACCCGTGTCGCCCATTACCACAACAACCTGGTGCATGATGTGGAGCTGATTGCCAATGCCTGCGGCGTCAGGGAACCCCGCCAGCTCAAACGGCACCATGCCCGACAAGTGACTGTCAACGGACAATCCATCAGCTTGGCGGAACTGTACCCATACCCTGAAAGAAGTACTTCCCACCCATTATGATTCTCTGACTTTGCCCGCTATAGTGGCGACTTTTAACTGGCGGGCAAGGCACCATGGAAACCACCACCATTCCCCACAGGGTCTGTGACATCGACTGGCAGAATTGGCAGGCAGCCGATCCTGCTACCCTGCTGTTTGTCATTCAGGAAGGACGGATCCTGCTGATTCGAAAAAAGCGGGGGCTGGGTGCCGGCAAGATCAATGGCCCGGGCGGCAAGCTGGAAGCTGGAGAAACCATTGAAGCCTGCGCTATTCGGGAAATGCAGGAAGAGCTGTGTATCACACCAAAGAATATCCGCTACCACGGCGATAACTGCTTTCAGTTCATCGATGGTTATTCCATACACGTGCATGTTTTCACAGCAACCGACTATGACGGCGTCATCACAGAAACCGAAGAAGCCGAACCCTTATGGGCAGACCTGGATGCCATCCCCTACGACGAAATGTGGGAAGACGACCAGTACTGGATACCCGTGATGCTCTCAAACCAGTCATTCACAGGCCGCTATATTTTTGATGGTGACCGGATGATGGATATGGAACTCGCGCTTCACAGCGACAATCCAGAAAGCTGATATTTTTTATCTTCCTGACTTGAAAGCATTGGGTGTGCCCTCATATAGAGTAACAGCGGTTGCTCAAGAGAGAACTGCTGTTAACGCCTGTCCTGAAAGGAAGGCGACATTTGTCATATATTGCTCATTATGAGGATATCACTATGCGTACTCTGGATTTTGACCTGTCCCCCCTGTACCGCTCCGCCATTGGTTTCGACCGTATTGCCAGCCTGCTGGAAAACCTGAATACATCCGGCAATCAGAACGGTTATCCCCCCTACAATATCGAACTACTGGGCGAGAACGACTACCGCATCACCATGGCTGTCGCCGGGTTCACAGACGACGAACTGGACATCGAAAGCCGGGAAAATGTTCTGTTGGTCAAAGGCAAGAAAGAAAGTGAAAAGTCTGATAACAAATACCTCTACCAAGGCATCGCCGAGCGTAATTTTGAACGCCGCTTCCAGCTGGCCGACCATGTCAGAATAACCGGCGCCAACCTGGAAAACGGTTTATTGCACATTGATCTCGTGCGGGAAATTCCAGAAGCCATGAAGCCTCGCAAGATCAAGATCGGGCAGGCTCAAATGCTGGAAAACGACGTCGCCTGACAAGCAATAACGAACATGGGAAGAGTGTACTCTTCCCATGTAAAAGCAATCACCTCATGGATTAATGAGGAGAGTGTTCCAGCTCATTCACCAGTATAAAACGACAGTTGCTGAAAAAAGACTCGTGAATTTGCACTTCCTCGCCATCAAGCTTGCCCTGTTTCAACCGTTTTATGCACTGCCCGCGCACTGTGAAGTTTTCCCACGTACTGCTCAGCTGGTAATCTGGTAAATCCCAGGCTCTAATTTTTGCTTCAACAGCGGGACTCGCCGCTATCAGGATCTTTTGGTCTGCATGCTGATTAAAGAAAGGCGCAGGGCAATGCCCAGACTGGCCATACGTTTCTGCAAACTTATCTGCCGCCTGGTGACTCAATAAGTGAACTGTCAATAAAGCACCACCTTCCCTGATACCGCTATTCTTCCCCGTCATTGCGGCGACCGCATCGAGGGTCAGGAAATCTTCTTCCAGTTCATATTGAAAATGGTTGTCAGTCTCACTCACCTCAAAGACATTCACACCGACCATTCCATCATAAGTAATGATTTCAGGCTGATCGTTATTGTAAAAAACGACAACGGCAACGGTGACAAGAACCATCACTATCAATAACTTCATAAACACCAATCCTTTGATGATGGTTCGTTATTAACCGGTCTTCTATCTACTGATTTGACAACTGAAATACTCACCACTCCCCTTCAATTTAGCAAATTGAAGGGGCTACTTAAGCGCCTGTACGCTTGCAATGCAGATAGTGAGCCGACTCTATATAGGGGGTATTACGAAGCCTCCCACCACAAAATGACTTGATTAATCCCGGAATAATGCCTGACGTTTGACCGACAACATTTGCTTCCATGCCTTGATCTGATCAGGCAATTCACCCATCTGGCAATCGGGATCCAGCGTGCGCATCACCTGCCCAGGGTCAAGTACCTTGCCGGAACCGACAATAGCCACCCGGGAATGCCCAAGCGAATACAGTCGTCCACTTCTTTCAAAACGCTGCTCGAAATAGCAATATTTGTTGTCCCATCCCAACAATGTTGTCTGCAACTGAAACCGGTGGAACGGCGGCAACTCACGAAAGTAAGCGATTTCCTGAGCACTGGCGATTAGTTTCCACCGATTCTGCAGGGTCAACCTCAGCAAACCGGACTCCGCCATATGAAGGGTTCTGCCCAGATCCATAAAGCTGAAATAGCGAGCATTGGTCAAATGCAGGTTGATATCGCAATCATGCGGGCAGACGGTAAACGACTGAATACTGGTTTCCAGGGGTTTTCTGGTATGTGAACGACGAAAGAAAATAATTCGCAGGATGAGGGTCAAAAAGCGTAGATACAGATTCATTCCAGAACAACCATCTCATTATTGTTAGTCTAGGGCGGCCTACCTGGTACAAACATCGATACGTCAGACAAGCCGCCTTCCGACGATCTATACTCAGTCACGTTTCCAGATGAAAAATGATCGCGGCCATGGTGAAGGATCATACTATGCCTGACCACGGCTGAACATTCACAGCCCTGTAAATGACGTGTCACAAAAAAACCACTGTGTTTTTCCCTGACACGCATTGCTCAGACATCTTGGTAAAATTCCGGGCTTTTTTCGGGAGAGAACCATGACATCGATTAGCCAGAGCGAACCGTCAGCCCCCGGACAACAGGCCGATGCCAGTGAGCTCATCAAACTCAGGGAAGAGAATCGCCAGCTGATTCGCGAATTCAAAATCCTTCAAGCGGATAACCCAAAGCGTCTGAAAACCCAGATCAAACGCCTTCAGGAGGATAACCGCAGCAAACAGAACGACATAGCCCAGCTCAAAAGCAAACTGAAACGTGAGCAGGAAGAAACAGCGACTCTGCGTCAGGCGCTTGAAGAGTTGAACGAGAGCATTCAGCACCTGCAGGTGCTCGAACAACCCCAGTGGGAGTCAGAGGATAAATCCTGGGCGGTTTACCTGAAGCTGGATGACAACACACCGGACGGCCAAACCCCGGAATTCAGCATACGAGTACTCGACCGACAGACCGGTGGCGCCAAAACGGCCCATATGGATGAGGATGATGACGGGAACCATAAGCTCTCATGGCCCCGTATGCGTGCCATCCCCAAGGATGTCAAAACGGCGGTAGAGCAGCTTATCGAAGGGTGAGCCCAGCCTTTGCCTGACTCACCAGCAGGTGCTGAATTACCCCTTGGGCTTCAGCGCCTCACGCTCTTTCTTGATCAGGAAATCAGCTACTTCCAACATGGCCTTGGCGCCGCCAGCTTCCCGGGCAGAAATACGGTATTTGCCATTCACAACCAGCGCAGGGACGCCCGTAAGCTGTGCACCACGAATCAGGGAATCCGCCTGCCGTAACTGATTACGTACCCCAAAAGAATTGTAGGCTTTGGTGAACTGCTCTTCGGACACGTCATAAAGCTTGAGGAATTTTGCCATGGAATCCGGCTGGTTCAGGCGTCGATTTTCCTGGTGAATGCTATGAAAAATGGCGGCATCCACCTTATTGGCGTCAAGCCCTAACGTCTGGACGGTATAATACAATTGTCCATGCACTTTCCATTCCTTGCCAAAAAGCGCGGGTACTTTACGGAAGTTCACATCATCAGCCAGTGTTCTGGCCCAGGGCTCAATATAGGGTTCCAGCTGGTAGCAATGAGGGCAGCCGTACCAGAACGCCTCCATGACCTCTACCTTGGCCGGGTCACTGGTGGGAATAGGCTGACTGAGGCGGATATAGTGCTTTCCCTCCTCAAACTTTTCGCCTGCCTGAGCAAGCAAGGGTATCAGCAGCAGGACGGTCAGAAATCGCATCAGCAGTTTTGGCATGTTTCACTCTTCTTTTGTCATATGCATCCATATCCTCAGGATATTGTGACAAAAAAATGGGGAGACCAAAACCGCTTTTATGCCTTCGCATAATCAGTATGCGTGCAACACATCCCCCATATCAGCTAACGACGCAGAAAGGATAAACAGACAAAACCACAGGGTATGTCGCAACCAATTCAAGTGACATTATCTGCCAAGTCAGTATTCATCTACTCTTGGTAATGCCTCAAACACGTTGATAGTGAGTGCGAGAGATAAACTCACCAATGACTTTATCGTGAAGCTCCTCTGAGCGGGAAAAGCAAATCGTTTTGCGAGCCAGTCTTTTTAAACGTGTACGTAACGTCAGATTGTTTCTCTCAATTTTTTGCGTGAACAACTTACCAATAACATGACGATTCTCCGGCAGGTGTAAGGACTCCAGTTATCAGTACAGTAAAAGCTGAAACTATAGGGTTCAAGGAGTCTTAGCAGTGATTGGAGTGTAGACTCAGCCCTTCGCCCAAATGCATGGGCTATGACCCGTTTGAAGCGTGGCTCCCAAGCATAGAACAGCCACCGCTGATTCTGCTTGTTTCCTACAAAAGACCACTGCTCATCCATCTCACAGAGTAGCTCTACCCTGGCCTTCTCGAAGGTATGGCTTGTTACTTGTTGGGGAGAGAGTTTTTTAAATGGCGGGATACGGTGTTTGGACTGATATTGAGTACTCGCCCCGTGTCTCTTACCCCTGCACCATTCATTGCCATGTCGATAATCCGCTCATGGGTTCCTGACTGATTCGCGTTGTAGATGAACTCGATCTGAAAGCTGTGCTTACAGTCACGACAGAGGTAACGTTGCAGACCTGAGGGCACTTTACCGTTTCTCACAACAGCTTTGGTACCATCACAATGGGCACAAACAACATCAATCTTTGCCATAGAACCTACAGATAAAACGACAGCAATATACCGGTTCTATCTGTGATCTGTATTCGCAATCAACGCATTGGCGGCATTACCCTACTCTTGCAATATTCAAAACAATACTCGAAAGGACTGCAGCATCAACAGTAAGTGCAATATTTGAGCACAGCTAAGTAAGTTTAGATTCATGGGATCAGTAAAACCGCATCAAAGGACGGGACGTCTGAAAGCAAGTCATAGGTAAAAAATCTGGATCAGATTTCCATGATAAAAGAGAGCGATATATTAAAAAATGACTCTTCCTATAATGAGCTTTCCCAACCAACCCCCATCAACCCATTCATCACTTACACTCACAAAAAACCATTCTCGCTTTCTGGAAAAAACATCAAAATCATTAATAACAATGAAGTTATGCCCCCCAGAACAGTTATTTAGATATCCGATATACCTCTCAATATCTTTGATTACATAAAACACGGACTACGCTTCCGAAAATAACGCCGATCAACAAAACGGAAAAATACCATAGCTAGCGCCAAGCTTAACCGGAGCGACATGCGGATACTGCTGATACCCCAGACAAAACCTGCCCAGTAGGATACCGGCCTCTACACCTATAAGGCGGTTACAAACGCCAGTCACACCACATCACCACCGACTCAGAGGCAAACAATGCGAATTCGAACACTCCTGGCCCTGACTCTCGTCACACTTACATCCCTCAACACCAGTGTTTCCCTGGCGGCTACCCGCAGCGGGGAAAACGTCAGTATCTGGTTTGATACCGGCGGCCCCGTGGGTGGCGCTTACAATACGATTGTACAGAATGGCGCCCAGCAGGCCTGTGAGGATCTCGGCTGTGATATCCGGTTCCTGTACTCCGATTGGAGCCCACAGAAGATGATCGAAAACACCAACCGTGCTATCGCATCAAAACCCGATGGTTTGGTGGTCATGGGTCATCCCGGCGATGACGCCTATGAAGCACTGATTGATGAAGCGCAAGACAGCGGCATCATCGTCACCAGCAGCGATACCGAGCTGCCACGCCTGATGGCAGAGCACCAATCAGAAGGCTTTGGCTACGCCGGTGTTGACAACAAAAGCCGTGGCACATTACTGGCTCAGGAAGCTCTGCGCCGCCACCCTATGAAAGCCGGTGAGCGCGCCCTTGTCTGGGGACTCAAGAGTAAGCCCAACCGCGGACTCTCTACCGTCGGCATGATTGAAGCCCTGGAAGACGCCGGTCTGCAGGTGGATTACATGGAGATCAGCGCCGAGCTGGATAAAGATCCCACACTGGGCATGCCTCTGATGACCGCGTATCTATCCCGTAACCCTGATACTCAAATGATTCTGATTGACCATGGCTCACTGACAGGCCAGTTGGAAAACCTGCTGCGTTCCGCCGGTGTCGGTCCGGATGAAATTTTCGCCGCCGGCTTCAGCCTCTCTCCCGCCACTGCCGCCGCCATCCAGAGCGGTTACGTTGACCTTGTGGGTGATGGACAACCTTTCCTGCAGGGCTACCTGCCCGTTCTACAGATTGTCCTGACCAAACGCTATGGATTCTCAGGCCTGAATATCAATACCGGCGGTGGCTTTATCAGCCGCGACAATATCGACCTGATTGCCCCACTGGCCAAGAAAGGCCTCCGTTAATACTCACAGGCGCGCAGGCTGGCTGCGCGCCTGGCCTGCCCCCCTGGATAAAGAGACGTTTTCCGGATGACCAAACGCCTGGAAATGCGCGGCATGAACAAATGGTTCAATGGCGTACATGCACTGCAAGATATCGATTTCGACCTGAATCCCGGTGAAGTCGTCGCCATTGTTGGCGACAACGGCGCAGGTAAATCGACCCTGATCAAGATACTGGCAGGCCTGCATCAGCCTGACAGTGGCACCCTCAAGATCGGCGACCAGGCGATTGATTTCTCCCGTTATAACGTCGCAATGGCCCGTAAGCTCGGTGTCGAAACGGTCTATCAAGAGCGTTCTCTCGGCGAAAAACAGCCACTGTGGCGGAACCTGTTTGTCGGGCGCCATCTGCGCAACAAGTTCGGTTTCATCCGTGTCCAGGAAGAAAAACTGATTACCCAGCGACTCCTGCAGGACATAGGCCTGCGCGGAATAGGCATTACGCCGGATTCAGATGTCAGCATTCTTTCCGGTGGTGAACGACAGGGTCTGGCCATCGGTCGCGCCATGCATTTTGATGCCGAGATCATCATTCTTGATGAACCCACCAACGCCCTCTCCCTGCATGAAGTGGGCAAGGTGCTGGACTTCATCCGTCGTATACGGGCCACCGGCCGCTCCTGCATACTGATCTGCCACAACATGGCCCATGTCTACGACGTAGCAGACCGGTTTGTCTTTGTTGACCGCGGCAGGATTGTGGCTGAACACGCCCGCAATGCCATCAGCCTGGAAGAACTCAGCACCACCTTGATCAATATTGCCCGGGAAAACACCCTGCAACGGAATGGAGCTCCGTCATGACCCTGTTACTGCGCCAATACCGTTTCCAGATGGGCACCCTGGGTCTTCTGCTGGTGCTCTGGGCAACATTTCTGGTGTTAAGCCCGGCCACTTTTGGTTCTCTGCGTATTTACACCTCTTTCATGACCAGTATCCCGTTCCCGGCCATACTGGCGCTTGCACTGACATTCCTGATTGTGTCCGGTGAAATGGACATGTCCTTCCCGGCCATCATGGCCTTTTCAGGCTATCTCTTTGCCATCGTGTTTACGGCTACGGGCAGCAGCCTCGCTGCTCTGGCCGCGGCACTGCTTGGCGGGAGTATGGCCGGACTGGTTAACGGCCTACTGATTGTCCGACTCGGCGTCCCCTCAATCATCGCCACGATCGGCACCCAGTTTTTCTGGTATGGATTGACGACAGTGCTTGCTGACGGCATCGCTATCAGTCTGATTGATGTCCGTTCCACCTGGCTACATGACCTGCTGGTTGGCCGTCTGTTTGGCTGGTTGCCCATGCAGGCAATCTGGTGTCTGATGTTGACCGTCTTCGCCTGGCTCATGTTGCAGCGGCACACCTTTGGCGACAATGTTCGTTTTATCGGGGATGACATTAATACCGCCAAAATGATGGGTATCCCGACGGATCGCACCCGTATCCTGCTGTTTACCCTGATGGGACTGACCAGCGCCCTGGTAGGCGTTATGGTGTGCCTGGAAATGGCCAACTGGTGGCCGACCCAGGGCGAGGGCTACCTGCTGCTGGTCTTTGCCTCGATCTTTATCGGCGGCACCTCAGTCTTCGGCGGAACCGGCACATTGTTCGGAACATTGATCGGTGCCATAGTCATCGGCATGATCGAATCCGGTATCATTGCCGTCGGACTTTCAGGGTTCTGGACGCGCATGGTTTACGGTCTGATTATTGTTGTTTCGGTCTCAATCTATGCCTTCCTGATGAAGACCCACCGTCGCTAGATGTTTTTTTGCGGGGAGGCTATGAAAAAGATCACGATTATCGGTGCCGGCAGCACCATGTTTACGCGTCAGTTGTTGTCTGCTCTGTTTGCTTATAAAGACCTGCCACCGACAGAAGTGGTTCTGGAAGACATCAACGAACAGGTACTGGAGCGTAGTTTCCGGCTGGTTGGGTTGATGATTGAGCAGGCCAGCGTCCCCGTCACTCTGAGCATGACGGTAAACCAGAAAGATGCGTTGCGTAATGCTGACTTCGTGATCAATGCCATCCAGGTCGGCGGCCTCGAGCCCTGGAAGCTGGATATGGAAATCCCCAAACGCTACGGCATCAGCCAGGAAGTGGGAGATACGCTGGGTGCTGGCGGGATTTTCCGTGGCCTTCGTCAGATACCGCCCCTACTGTCTATTCTCCAAGACATGGAAGAGGTCTGCCCGCAGGCGCTCTTTATTAATTATTCCAATCCGCTGGCACCATTAACCTGGGCAGCCAGCCAAGCGTCGTCTATTCGCAGCATCGGCCTCTGTTACGGTGTGCGCTATACCGCCTCCCAGCTGGCAGGGTATCTTGGTGTCGGCCCCTGGGTGGATCACCCGCATACGCCCGAATTATGGCAGGCATTAATGTATCAAGATGTCCCTGAAGCGATTGAATATCGATTCGGTGGCATCAACCATATGACCTGGATGCTTGAGTTCCGCCATAAAGGCGAAGACCTCTACCCATTGATCCACCAATTACCGGATAACCCTGCCGTCTATAAAAACGACGCCCCTCGCTGTGAAATACTGAAGCACTTCGGCTACTGGAGCACAGAAAACCACTGGCACATGACCGACTATGTGCCGTACTTTCGTAAGAATGAGGCCATGATCAACCAGTTTTTGCCAAGACGCTGGAATCTGCTTGCCCTGGAGCAGGAAGTACATACCCTGGCCAACGAAGAGATCAACCGACAGCTGGCCGGCGAACAGCCATTCAGAATTGAAGAGAACATGCTCAATGGCGCCAAACTGATTCACGCCATGCTGACCGATACTCCCACGCGCATTAACGGCAATGTGGCTAACCAGCAGAGTAATGGTCTGCTAATTGATAACCTGCCCGCTAACTGTGTGGTCGAAGTGCCCATACATGTCGATAGCAAAGGTCTGCATCCGGAAACTATCGGCACACTCCCCACGCAATGTGCGGCCCTGAACAAAACGAATATCAATGTTCAGGAGCTAATCGTAGAAGCCGCCCTCAAAGGCGATAAGCAGGCAGCCAAGCATGCTCTGGCACTGGATCCGCTGACCGCCGCCCTTTGCACCCTTGAACAGATCGACAGCCTGTTTGAAGAATTATTTGAAGCACAAAAACCCTGGCTGCCACAATTCTAATCTTAAGACTCCCCCTGCATGGGTATTAGCAAGCAGGGGGAGCATCGCATGATAATCACCAGCATGATGCTATACACCACGCCGCAGGCCAGCATACCGGCAATTAAACCACTCAGGTAAAACTGATCCGCTAAAGTAAAGTAATCCCAGCTCAATGCCGTTAACAAGCCAATAGATGCCGGTACGAAAAAGAGTCTGGGCGGCAATTTTTGATAAAACAGTGCACCCAACAACGGCACAACCACTGTTGGCCCCCAGAAATTGAAGGCATACAGCAAGATACTCAACAGATCGCCTTTATACAGGCTGAACACCATCGCGACCCCACCAATCACAACCACAGCCAGGCGCATAATAAACAGCTGTTGCTGCTCACTCAGCGCTCGTTTGAGGAATATCGGTAATGCATCCCTGACAGCGGCGATGGCGGCTGTATTCAGGTAGCTGTCTGCGGACGACATAATGGCTGCCAGAATGGCACAAATCGCAACACTGACAAGACTGCCGGGGAGAATCATCAGCAACAGTTCATTAATGGCAGACTGGACAGAAGCATCAGGATTCACAACCGATGCGAGCAGCCCTAAAAAACCTGCGCCGGCAGCAATAAGCACCACAACAACACAGGCAGATGACAGCGCCAAAGCGGCCTGATAATGACTCCGAGCCATCATGACTCGTTGAACCATCGGGGGAATCATAAAATCGCCCAACGCAAAGCTGAGGAAGAGTGACAATGCCCCCACGACGCCCAGATCAGCCAAGCCAATAATCTGTTCCGTGTTTAACTCGTGAATAAACGCACCATAGCCGCCGAGATAATGTATCCCGGCAGTAATAACGAACAATATGCCCAATAAGATTAAACACAACTGAATCACATCCGTTGAAACCACTCCCCGAATACCACAGAGCGAGCAATAGCCAATGATGATAGCGCCACCGACAAGGCTACCGAGCCAGATTGGTATCGGTAAAATCAGCGCGGCTACACGTCCAATAGCTGCCATCTGTACCGTAATAATCCCGACACAGAATAAGACCCAAAAGATGCCACAGGCATAACGAACCCGCTTGTCGTACCGACGCTCAAGAATGTCCCCAATACTGAAACAATGCTGAAACCGCCTTAACCTGGGAGCAATGGCAGCTAAAAGAATGAACTGAAAAGGTTGGCCGGCAAGAAGACAGAGAGCATAAATAAAACCCTGTGAATAAACCTTCTCACCAACCCCCAGAATAAACCCACTCCCTATGGCCGTTGCAGCAATACTGGTCATTAAGGGGAATGCACCAAAAAAACCTTTCGACAGGGCAAATTCATCAAATGAACAACTACGCTTAGCATGCCGTGCAGCGACATACAGCGTCGCGATAATAAACATAGCCACAACGAACCACGAACTCATTGAGACAGGAAATGTCATTAAAGCACTCTCTTGCTATTCGGCCTGCGTTTAGGTCATCGTTCGCTCTGCAATGTAGAAAAATAGCCTATGATTGCGATGTACTTCTGAAATAAAACCACTTAATAGTTTATTAAGCGGGAAGAATTGATAAGCAAATAGTCAGAATCACTCACAATGGATAAACACATGCAACTCCCGCCATTTGCAGCAATCTATATCTATGAAGATTCTCTTGGCCTATCACCAGATGAGAATAGCTTCATATTGTATTAAATGAATAATTGAAGGAGTTTATTGAATGAAATTAATAAAAACAGGAAGTGTTTTAATTGTCTTTTCTGCCTTAATCTCAAGCACTCTAAGCTATGCTCTGGAAGATAATCAGATACATTACAGCTATATTCCCGAACGCGAACAAATTATGCCCGTTGTTACCCTATCTCACCAAGATAATGGGTTTATTGCTTGTTATTCACATAATGATGATGCCCCCTCTTATCCTGTTGGTGGCAATATTCATGTGAAGGGGTTTATCTCTATGCAGGGACGATATTTGGGGCGTATTTTCCATCCCGCAGGTTATTTACACAAAGATATCAGCGTACAAGATTCTGCCCCCAGCCAGCTGTGCAAAACCCATATTCCATCCTGCCAGGGTAGTGATGTTGAGTGCTGGGCTGGAGGCGATACAGGGGGATACCTCGATATCCTGATGCATTCAGTCCAATAGTGATTATTTTTTCAAAAGTACAAAGCAAAAACCCTGACCAGTTACCTGATCAGGGTTTTCTCAATTAAAGCCTGGCGATGACCTACTCTCACATGGGGAGACCCCACACTACCATCGGCGATGTATCGTTTCACTGCTGAGTTCGGGATGGGATCAGGTGGGGCCAATACTCTATGGTCGCCAGACAAAACTGGTCGAGATCATGATACGTTTACTGGTTTGTTAACGTTTCATGCTCTCCGGAATCTGATTAATTTACTGTGCTACACACTCTCAACGATCTGGGTCGTTGGCGTTCAAATCGCTTTGGCGTTATATGGTCAAGCCGCACGAGTCATTAGTACTGGTTAGCTCAACGCCTCACAACGCTTACACACCCAGCCTATCAACGTCCTGGTCTTGGACGGCTCTT
>NZ_JAEVHF010000022.1 GCF_018263925.1 Kistimonas asteriae | reverse complement strand
CAACAAAATATCTCTCTCGTTACCTAGCTTGGAAGCGATATTTAAAGACCCATATCTTCTCAGAAGAAGGCTTTTTAGATCAGATTTCTATTCATTGGGTAAAACAACACTTAATGTGAACAGAGCCAAACGACTGTATGTTATTGGCGGTTTTATCAATTAGCTCTAATAACTTTTGAGGATCTTTTTCGTGTTGTATCATTTTTTTTGGTCTTGCAGCAGTAAAAGGAGTTGCCTCTGGTTCACTTGTCACACTTTTCAGTTGTTCACTTGTTTTCGTGGTTGTATCTTTTTTTGCTAACAGCTCAACCTGATGGTCCGTGTCAGATTTTGACTCCGGTGTCATAGTCATCATTGGTGGCTTTTGGATAAGATCAGCTGTTGTCCCTGAATCAACCAGTAACTGGGCTTCAGCTCTGTCTCTGCTTGGTATGCTTTCTGTCTCAGGTGCTTTGATAAGAGATGTTTTTTTTATTTGGGGCTTGGTATCACGTCGTTTTCCTGTCTTACGCTGTCTCTGTTTCTTTAACTGATACTTTGACATTGCTGTTTTTTGTGTTTTTTGCTTTTTGTCACTTTCTTGTCCAGGAACATCAAGTGAGAGATCACTATCCGAAATCTGAGTTGTCTCAGAAGCTACGGGTGAAATGCTCGGAGTAAGCTGACTTACTGGCGTTGGAGCAGGTGTTTCTGGTGCAACATCGAGTTTACATGCTATGGCGACTTCATCGGTGGCTTTAACTATTAATGGAGTTAGCTCTTCCAGCTTCACTGATACTGCTTCACTCACTGTGGGTTTTACAGGCTCGTGTATGGTAGCTTCTACAGTCACCTGTTCAGGGAGAGGAGGTATCTCATGAAGGGCTTCTAGTTCAAAAAGAGCCTCTTTTTTATGAGCCATAACCAAGGTGGTTTTTTCTTCTAAATCATATCTGGTTTCTTTTTTTCGAGAAGCTTCCTGTATTTGAACGGTTTCTGATTCAGCTGACCTTTGAGCCACTTCATGCTCAGCTATCGTGGCCGAATGTTTAAATCCTGCCACTGTTTCATAGTTAAAGCTGCGTGATGTTTCCTCTATTGAAAGGATTGTTTCATCTGGTCTTGTGCCTGATTGTAATAATTTCATAGTCCAATCTATCAAGTTTATAGTGCGTTTTTCCAAATTTATTTTTGGGTCTCTTTTTATAAGGTTATGGAATACGGTGATACGCTCGATGAATTTATTTCTGACTTCGTCACCTGGATAACTATAAATTAATGTGTGGCAATGATTAAAAAGAATATCATCTAAAACCCTTACAGGCATGAAGGTCGGATGTCGTCCTATTTTTACAGGTTGGCTATGATAGGGTTTAAGGTGGTTTGATGCAAAATTTAGATCTACACGGATAATATGATTCACTGTTGAAAGGGGAGAAGTACCTTGAGGGGTTGTAAGCAAAGGATGAGACATGCAGATGCTCAGTGACCTTGATTTTAAATGTCTTTTTATTATCACTCTTTCTTTTCTTTTTGAAGCTTCTTGATAACTTTCATATTCTTGAATGTCTACAGCGTCAGAACAAAAAGCCGCTATTGCTTCACTATGGCTTCCCATTCCATAACGGATACAATCTGCTAGATCAGTCATGAAAGCTTCTTCGGAATTTTCTCCGAACGAAGAGTAAAAACGATCTAACAGGTCAATATCTGTTCTGCAGGGGACGGGGATACAGCTTGCTGCACTATGTTTGATAGTGTATTGAGCAAAAACATCTTTTAAAGGATTTGTGAGATAATAATGTAAAGCATATCCTCCATCAAGAATTGGGCGCCTTTCTGAATCCTGACTATTTATAAGTTGACAAAAAACATATGAGACATAATCATAGATTAAACCTTTGGATAGTTCTTGGAATGGATGTCCTAATTCATCAAGCCGTGTTATGTTTTTTTTAAAGTTCTCTGGTATTTTTTCATCGGGTGGTGGTGGCTTGCTGTAATAGTCCTCATTCAAGCGATGATGATAATATGGCGGTGCTGTTAGTCTAGGTAACATACTTGATTTTCTTCATGAAAAATATTTTTCATTATCTTGTTTTTTATATGAGATCATATGACAAGAATGGTTATCTTGGGTTTTTGTTAATAAAACTGTTTCGGAATTTTTGTTGTTAAAAACTTAGGCTGAAACTATTAGATGTGTTTTAGCTGTTTTAGCTGTTTTAGCTGTTTTAGCTGTTTTAGCTGTTTTAGCTGTTTTAGCTGTTTTAGCTGTTTTAGCTGTTTTAGCTGTTTTAGCTGTTTTAGCTGTTTTATTTAATGGTATCGTTCTTATATCTCAATTTCTTACAATGAGTAGCCCCGGGAATGGGGCTTTTTATAGGGTCAATGGAGTTGCTTTACCACAGCTTTTAGAAACAGTTTGATGGACGGGGTAGTCCTGCAATACGGGCTGCCATTTTAGCAGGACTTTCCGAAAACAGCTTCATCAGGTAAATACTGCGTCCCTTTTCAGCGCCCAGTGTATTGGCGATGTGTTTGACAAAGGGGCGCTGGCTAGGCGAAAGGTCATAGGTTTGATAGAAACCCTGAATGGCATTCAGGACTTCCCAATGTGCAGGGGTTAGCGTTATGCCGGCCGCTTGAGCCAGCGCTTCCGCAACCTCAGGACTCCAGTCGCTGAGATTTTTCAGATAACCCTCTTTATCTAATGGGATAACATTTTTGTTGACGATTAGGGTGTTCATCACTTCAATCAGGTCCAGCTCAGGGTTTTTGCATGGGTTTCTGTTAGTTCGACAAACCTGTCATAGTCTACCAGTGTGACCCATTCAGGCAGGCGGTTGTTTAGCCCTCGAGCCCGCACGTCCGGTAACAGTGCGGTTATGGCATGCTGATCGTGTAGCGTCTTGATGATGTCGCATGACTGGCTGTTTTCGATTAACGAAAAGACACCATCTTCTATAAACAACAGCGTATCCCCAGGTAGTAGTGCAGACTGCGCATAACTCAGCGCAGGACTGCTCTGTGAGGGTTTGTTGATTGTGTGCAGGGTTGTCATTGTGGCTGTCGACTGGCAATTCACATTAAAAATTAAAGACTCGATCCTGTTGGGCAAGCCAACCCCCGATAGCGTTACGCTCCAGAAGTTGGGCGGGGATCGTGAGGTCGCTTTCCTGCAGACCTCGATCACGCATATCTTCCCGGCTCACAAGTACGTTTTCGATCCCGTACATCTCTAATGCCTGTAGCATGGCGCCCGGGTTTTTCTGTGGTAAGCCTTCGGGCTGTTGCCCTTTAATCAGCTGATAAATCCCGTCTCCAAGAAAGAGCAGGCTGGTTTCCTGGTCATAAGATGCGGAGACGAGCGCCGTGTCCAAGGCATCTTTAGCGGCCGTTGAGGCATAGGGTGGACGTGTGCTGATAATGCAGATCTTGGGCATGTCAGGCTCCAAACGTCATCAGACGATCACCGTGGATTGCGCCATCAATCAGTTGCCCTAAACCGGATACTGTAAATGCAGGCGACATGTTGGCATGTGGCTTTTCGTAACGCTCACTTTCCGCCTCATCCAAAACGCCACGGCGCAGAGCTGCGGAGATGCATATGACCATGTCAATGCTGTGGTCTTTTGCCAGAGCTTCCCATTCGGCGTAAAGGTGTGATTCATCCTGGGGCGGCACAGCAAGTGTGGACGCAGTATGTACCCCATCCTGGTAGAAAAATACCCGGTATATGGAATGGCCACGGTGTATGGCGGCACGGGCAAAGTTCAGTGCGGTCTGACAGGCCTGGCTAGAGTAGGGGGCGCCATAGATGGCCAGTGTGTATTGCATTCCCTGTATCCAGAGTCGTGATAGGGCAGTGGAAACGGCTTTTACCTTTCCACTCGTTGGAGCGAGGAGGATTCTATCATAGCGCGCTACGTTTCATGTATTTACAAAAAAGCCCTGCATGAGCAGGGCTTTCGATTGACGGTAAAGGTCAATTAATCATCGCTGGCACCCAGCAGGTGCAGGAGGGCGGTGAACAGGTTGTAGATGTTCAGGTACAGAGACACGGTTGCACGGATGTAGTTGGTCTCTCCGCCGTGAATGATCCGGCTGGTATCAAACAGGATCAAACCCGACATCAGCAGAACAATAGCAGCAGACAGTGCCAGTTGCGCGGCTGGTGCATGGAAGAACATCAAAGCAATACCGGCGATGATGGCGACAACCAGGCCCACCATCAGGAAGCCGCCCATAAAGGAAAAGTCCTTACGTGTTGTGAGGACATATCCGGACAGCGCGAAAAAGACCAGCGCAGTACCTGCCAGGGCCTGGAAGATCAATGATGGACCATTGGCCAGTGACAGATAGTGATTCAGCATGGGGCCAAGTGCTGCGCCCAGAACGCCCGTGAAGGCAAAAACTGCTACCAGCCCTTTGGCTGAATCCGCCGTTTTTTGAACCACAAACAGCAGGCCGAAGCCCACCAGGCTGAGGACCAGCGCCGTCATGCGGCTGATTTCCAGCGCCATGGCGACACCGGCGGTCATGGCACTGAACAGGAGGGTGGCGCCCAGAAGCATGTAGGTGTTCCTTAGAACACTGTTCATGCTCGTACTGACGCCCACCTCCCGCTGTGCGTAATTCGTAGGATGCTCGTTCATGATAAAACTCCCTGAGTTATCACTATTGCTTATGTTCTATTCATAAGGATACCGTCGAATAGGACGAATTCAAGAGACAGGCCGTTGACTCTAAAGAATATTTCAGTATTATTGCCGTCGTCCTGAGCACACAGGGCTCTGCCGGAGGGATGGCTGAGCGGTTGAAAGCACCGGTCTTGAAAACCGGCGTGGGTTAATAGCCCACCCAGGGTTCGAATCCCTGTCCCTCCGCCACACAATAAAAGGCTCGAAGCTTCTACAGCTTCGGGCCTTTTTGTTTTTTGGCTCTGCTTTCAACAAGTTACGGCAGCCCTTTGTCCTAGCCGGTTCCCCATATTTCTAACAGAATAGCTGATTTTTGGCTCTTCCTGCTCTCTGCAAAGTCGCTACTTTTGATTTCTACCTGGATATCAGTAGGTTACGTGATTTCCGAAATGCCCTTGTCAAAACGGGTAATTTGTTGGGTTTAAATAACCAAAATGTACAAAAAACCACCAGTTCGGATTGAAAAATGAATTTTTACGAACTAAAGGTTATCAGCATAGCGATGTGCGGTATTTTCTGGGTTATAGTACCTATGACTTGCGGCAGATTGTTGCTGTAACATGGTGAGTGTTAAAAGTGAGTTTTATTTTTTATGCCAAGATTGTTTGTTACGGGTGGTATCGCTCGTCCGGCTCTTCATAACTAATAGCGTAACTCTTAGCTCAACCGCCTTGCTGCAAGGCACTATTATTATGAACGAATAAGGATGACATTAATGTCTACTACTACCGGTACTGTTAAGTGGTTCAACGACGAGAAAGGTTTTGGTTTCATCGCTCAGGAAAATGGTCCTGACGTGTTTGCCCATTTCCGTCAGATCAAGAGCGATGGCTTCCGTTCCCTGGCTGAAGGCCAGCAGGTACGCTTCAACGTGACTCAGGGCCAGAAAGGTCCTCAGGCTGAAGATATCGAAGTTATCTAAGCGACAGATTGTCACTGACCCTTCGGGGTAGAAGTGAAAAAGAAAGGGCGATACCTTCGGGTGTCGCCCTTTTTTGTATCCGCGGTTTACGACTGATCGACCATATGTTGCAACCAGAAGGCTTCTGGCTTTCGGGATGGGTGAGTGTGTCTTTTTCATCTTTGGATTTTCCAAGAATAAACAGGCCAATATTGATCAAAAAGAGGAGTGGGCCATCAAGCTGCTTGCTCGTGAGTTTTTGGGGTATACAGAACATACCCTGAGAAAGGCACTGGAGACCGGCGAATTAGTGGAGATCCCGTATGAGTGAATTATCTCATGCAGTCCATGAGACCGCCCAAGGCTTATATGATGCAGGGTATGGATGCCACTACCATGCACGAGTTCGATGCCTTATGTTTGACGCCAGTGAAAGAGCTTGCCCCACAGAAGATCAGGCGTTTGTGGCTGAAATGCAATGTCTGCCAGTCAGTGTGTGCAGCATTTCTGAATGTCAGTCCATCGACAGTACAGAAGTGGGAAAGTGATCAGAAACGACCAAACAGGCCATCTCTTAAGCTGTTGAGTCTGGTGAAGGATAAAGGGCCAAATGTTCTAGCCTGATAATCTGTGAGACGGAAAATTGAGAGCGGAGGCTCTTGCCCACATAGCCCGATCATCACAACTGACACGAACTCAAGTCTAGAGAATAAATGGTTGCTTGCTGCCCGCCCACCGCTACACAACAAAAGGCTTGAAACTTCACAGTTTCGAGCCTTTTTGCATGTTGGAACTGCTTTCAATGAGGTACGATCGCTTCTCTTCCTCACTGAGTGCACCTCCATTCCCCTTGCAGAATAGCTGATATTTGGACTTTCCTGATCTCTGTTCTCTGCAAAGGCCTCATCTTGGAGATTGGATGAGAACGATGGATTCTGTACATATATCAAGTGGCTGTGTAGTTTCCGAAGCGATGGTCTCAGAGTGCTTGGTTTAGAGGCTTTAATCAGTCAGAAATGTACAAAAAATCACCAAAATTGGTGAAGAAAAGAATTTTTACGCATAAACGGGCATCGGAGTAGCGATGTGCGGTATTTTCTGAGTTATAGTACGTATGACTTGCGGCAGAGTGTTGCTGTAACATGGTGAGTGTTAAAAGTGAGTTTTATTTTTTATGCCAAGATTATGTGTTACGGGTGGTATAGCTCGTCCAGCTCTTCATAACTAATAGCGTTACTCTTAGCTCAACCGCCTTGCTGCAAGGCACTATTAATATGAACGAATAAGGATGACATTAATGTCTACTACTACCGGTACTGTTAAGTGGTTCAACGACGAGAAAGGTTTTGGTTTCATCGCTCAGGAAAACGGTCCTGACGTGTTTGCCCATTTCCGTCAGATCAAGAGCGATGGCTTCCGTTCCCTGGCTGAAGGCCAGCAGGTACGCTTCACCGTGACTCAGGGCCAGAAGGGTCCTCAGGCTGAAGATATCGAAGTTATCTAAGCGACAACTTGTCACTGACCCTTCGGGGTAGAGTGGAAAAGAAAGGGCGACACCTTCAGGTGTCGCCCTTTTTTACGTTCACTGTTTTTGCTTGATGGGGTATGTTTGGGCCAACAAAAACGGCTTCTTCTGATCAAGTCACTGAGCGGAAAACGATCCCACCCATTCATCTGGCGCCTTAGCCGGCAAACTTTTTTCTGTCAGAACGACTTTCTGGGCAGGCTGACCCTTCTGCATAGGGATGGCGCAGCAGCCCCTCACTTCCTGTTTGCCAATGTGCTGAAGGCTACTGGCGTTCCTGTCTCCAGAAACTGCATCCTGACGCGATCAAATAGTATTATACCTGCCAGCACTGTGAATATCGGTAGCTGTCATTCATGACGGTTACTGCTCGTACGTCATTCAAAATGGACTCCGGCTACCAATATAGGGCTTAGCTGAGCGCGGCGAGACTGTGTTAATTCATTTGAAGTGTGTGATTATTGGGGGCTTGGTGACGGGGTTTGTGCACTGTACAGACTCAGTTCACGAAAGTTTGCAAATATAGCGCAGTGACCTAATGTGAAGTAAAACAGTATATAGATAAATGTCATGGAAACGACCCTTCTTATCCTGGTCTTCGTAGTGCTGTCTATTCTGGTCGGAGTCACAGTTCGGGCTCTGTTGAAGAATACAGCCATCCCTTACTCTGTGGCGTTGCTGGTTTTTGGCTTATTGCTTGGCTTGATGTCACAGGCGGGCTATATCAAGGAGCCGATAGAAGAAATCAATTTATCGATTCGCCTTGGCGCGGCACTGGATCCTAACCTCATACTGTTTATCTTTCTCCCCGCATTGGTATTTGAATCGGCCTTTGCACTTGAAGTGCATCTGTTCAAACGTATGTTTTCCCAGATAGCTCTTTTGGCGGTACCTGGTCTGGTTATCTGTACCTGTATGACGGCCTTTATGGTGATGTGGTTACTCCCTTGGGAGTGGAGTTTTCCGGTGGCTTTGATGTTCGGGGCGATTGTCAGCGCGACAGACCCTGTGGCGGTGGTGGCCCTGCTCAAAGAGATGTGCTCCCGTGCCCGGTTGCAGACGCTGATCGAAGGGGAGTCACTGATCAATGATGGTACTGCTATCGTACTTTTCTCGCTGTTTTTGACTCTGGCGACGCAGTTGAACGCAGAAATGCACATGCCGACGGTTGTTTTTGAATTTTTCAGGGTGGTGTTTCTTGGCATCATCCTGGGGTGCCTGGTCGGCGCAGTCAGCCTGATATTTATTAACCGGGTGTTTAATGACAGCCTGATAGAAATCACCCTGACCCTGGTGACGCCTTATCTGGTGTTCTATGTCGCTGAGCATGTCTTCCATGCGTCCGGTATCGTGGCGGTAGTGACCCTGGCGCTGATTTATGCAGGCCCAGGGAGAACCTGTTTTTCTCCGGAGGTGATTCATCACCTGCATCATTTCTGGCAGACGCTGGCGTATCTGTTCAATACCTTGATTTTCATTCTTGTTGGACTGGTGGTCGCGACACGGGTGACCGACGCTTCCCTGGATTCCTGGGGCTATCTCTTTGTGATATTCCTCGGCGTACTGATTATCCGATCGTTGGCGGTGTTGGGGTTGATGCCGTTTCTCTCTCGCCTGGGGGTTGGCATCAACAAAGAAAAGGCCATTGTTTTAACGTGGGGTGGGTTAAGAGGTGCCGTCTCCATGGCGCTGGCGCTCATGGTGGCAGCTAATGACTCCCTGCCGTTGGATATCCGAAATCAAATACTGTTTTTAACGGCGGGCGTTGTTGTTCTGACCATCGTCATTAACGGGGGTACGATGCGGATTGTCATGGCAAAGCTTGGGTTGGATAAGCTACCTAAAGCCAAGCAGAAGACGCTGGAGAAAGTAAAATCTGCGATTCATCAGGACGTCGAGTCACTCAAGGGGACGTTGAAGTCAGACCCGTCGATGCAGATGGTGAACTGGGAGAAGGTGGAGTCCAAATTGTCCGACTTGAAGCCCAGTGATGAAACCTTGGCTCAGCAGGGTAAGGAAGAGGAAACCGGCACAGAATACCTGAGAAAACTGCTGGAAACGGAACGCCAATATTACTGGAATCAGTTTTCCCAAGGTTTGCTGAGCAAGAAGGCGACCACTTTGCTGGTAACGGCTATTGAGCAGGCGCTGGATGGGGAACCCAAAATAGCACCTCGCCCCTATCTGGAAAAAAGCTGGGTGGTGCCGAAGTGGGTTGAATACATGGCTTCTGTTCCATTAATTCGACGCTATGCCACGCAATACCGTTACATGAAGCAGGTCTTGGTGTATGAAAGTGCTCGTGGTTTGCTGGCGGCCAACCGTCAGACGATTGCACTGGCGAAAAGTTTATCCATGTCGGAAAAAGACAGGGATGCCGCACTAAGTGATATGGAGCGCAATATTCAACTGGGCGAAGAGGCGCTTGATAATATCAAGTCCCTCTCTCCGGAGATTGTCGCGAAAATTGAAACGCATACAGCCCTTCGTATTCTGTTGAACAAACAGCGAAATAGCCTGACAGCCCTGTCACATGAGGGGGTGATTTCCGAGGTCGATGCCGAAAAATTGGTGTCGGAAGTCGAGTTCAAGATGCATAGGGCCGGCCAGGATAAACTGAGCTAGCGTTATTCGATGCTTCTCGGCTTCCTGATCGGCGTCATGGTATCGGGAAGCCTCATGTCCATACCATCGATCTTCTGGATCGCTTGTCAGATCAGATCGCGACTTCTACAAGCTAAGTGAGTGTTGATTCTCTGGGTGCTCTGACATTCCTATACTCACTTCCTTTAGCTGTGAACGTTGTATCTGTATTCAGCGTCACGTATTTTCCCGATTAATCATTGCAGATAGCGCAATCCAATCTCAGCAGGAGGAACTGTCATGAGTCATTTACGCATTCCTGTGAACTGGACTATTCAACGATCTACCCCTTTCTTTACCAAAGCGAATGTGCCTGCGGCATTGTTGTCCCACCACAATACGGCTGCAGGCGTTTTTGGTCAGATCTGTGTTATGGAAGGTACTGTGACCTACTATGGTTTTGCAGATGAAGCGGCAACCGAGCCTGAAATCACGGTGGTCATCAGGGCGGGGGAGTTTGCAACCAGCCCGCCCCAGTATTGGCATCGCGTTGAATTAAGTGATGATGCTCAGTTCAACATCAATTTCTGGTCTGAAAAGCAGGTGGAGCAACCCTTGTTTCAAACTCGTTGAGCCATGATGTTTTGTCATGACAGTCAACATTGGGGTCGTTAAATACAAGTGTAAGTGTGTGCTCTGAGAGCAAGATACAGGTAAGCCACGCGGGCGGGCGTGGCTTACTGACGCGTTTAGCGTGAACGGCGTGTCGCGTTGCTGGACTTAACGGGAATGGCCTGCAGTACTTCATCCCTGGAATGTACCTGGTAGATACGTCGGAAATACTCCGACTCAATGCCTTCTTTCGTGAGCGGTTTCAGCTTGACACCGATTCGCTTGAGATAGGCGAACATATGGCTCAGTGTCGGTTTACCCATGGCGTCACTTCCTCCGGGAAAACAAAGCCCTGTTTCCACAGGGTATCTGGCCTGCTAAGGAACCTGTTGTGCTTTAACCCGTCCTTAAGGTTGGCCGTCCTTGCCTGCCAATTTTCCGTTCTCCCTGAGAGGAAATTATTGACAGACAGCAAGTGGTTATCATCCGTAAAAAATTAGCAGGGGATATGCCAAGTTTTCCGTGTCCCCGTTTGATGCAGCCCTCAGGCCATTGGCTTACAAATGATGGTGCTATCGTAAGTGGCATTTGTGACAGTTTGGAGAACAAGGCTGTCACGGATGGAAACCGTTGGTAACGGACGTCAGTACTATGTAAGCATGGCAAGGCAAGCGCATTTATACCGTTATTCGTGTGAAAAGCTCTCACCGGGTGATCAGGTTGCCTTCGTATTTTTGGGTGTTCGTATAGCTGTATTCCACGGAGCATCATCGGCGCATACTGATTATTCAGGCGCTCGATATTTGATTATGATTCGGCCAAAAGCACACCTGTTTATTTATACAGATAAGGATCACCATGAAAAAGCTTTTGGCGCTTGCTCTTATGAGTGTTATCAGTGTCGGAGCCCTCGCGGATGACTGGAAAAAACTCGGCGAACGCCGTGTGTCATTCAACAGCGAGACCGATACGATTCATGTCAGTGGCTTTAAGGGAAAGTTTGACAAGATTTTCCTCCGTGTTGAAGACGCACCTATCCGTCTGGAAAAGATCAAGGTCGTTTTTGGTAATGGCGGCCACCAGAATTTTTATATCAGAAAGCGTCTGGAAAAAGGACGCCAAACCGTACCGTTGCGACTGATTGATGGTGACCGGGTCATTAACAAGATTGAGCTTAATTACCGGACAGCCATGGGTGGTTACAAGAGTGCAGAAGTAAAGGTCTATGGTCTGCGCAGCTGATCAGGCATCCATATGACACGTTCAGGCAGGTGACAGGCAACTGTTGCCTGTTTTTTATTTTGGGGGTTGGGAAATATCGACACACTCAGTATGTGTTGGAATCAGTAGGGGATGATCTTCCGGTAACTCTGAAAATGTGACGGGGTAATCATTCGGCTCGAACAGATTGAGTGCCTCACAGCGTGCACTGAACTCGTCCTCCGCCATCACGATGGGTGATTCTGGCAGGGTCGCAGGATCAAATCCCCATTGGTGCCAGACAGGGTTCTGCGGATTAATAATGCGAATAAGATAAGCGGCCATCATGTCATCCCTGCAAAAACAGCATTCTCTGAATTACTCTTTGATCAGTCGTAGGTAGCCCTGGATATTTTTGTGCATGTATTGCTTGGTGCCGGAGTATAGCGACGAGCTGATGTAATAAAGTGCACTGTCATGTTTTTCGTAGCGATAGTCTTCTGATGTCATCTGTAACCCTTTAAAAGGGGTATCGGGAAATACCACTAAATCAATGGCAGGTGTTTTACAGGCTTTAACGACCAGGGTTTCCAGCTCCTGATAGGTTGGCAGTCTGTAACCCTGGAGTGCATGGGTATGCTTGACGCCTCTATTCCAGTTGAATTGGGTGGGCGTTCCGTCGCAGTGATCATCGGTAAAGTTGTCAGGTGTACCTGCATCGTTATGGGTTTGACCGACAAGGCAGCGCTGCCAGGTCAAACTGGTTCGTGTATCGGTCACCGTGCCATCTGTAGAAAACCGGTAGTATTCGTGTTCGGGCGTGTAACTGGTTTCACAGGTCCGTTCTTTGGCTGCCAGTGAACTGGACAGTGTTATCAGGCCGGCGACAGCACAAACGCTGCTCTTTTTGATCACTGATCTGTTTCCTGTTGCTGATTATTGGCTGGGAGGGCCTCAGTTTTTTCTTTGGGTAGTGATTGTTTGATCAGCTTTTTCTTATCGTTTTTTGTGAGAACCTGCTCTCTGATGAATCGCGCATAGGCTCGACTGTTTTTCTGAAAAAGTTGCATGGAGGAAGAGTAAAGGGAGATGGCATAAAAATACCGGGCTGTTTTGTCTTTTTTCTGGGTTTTCTCATCCGCTGACATCAACAACCCTTTGTGTGGTGTGCCAGGGAAAATAGTCAGGTTTACGGCGGGCGTTTTACACTCGGCAATCATCGTCGTTTTCAGTTCCGTGATACTGGGCAGTCGGGCACCTGGATTGCGCTTCATTCGTTGCTGCATGTCAAACCAGCTGAGCTTGCTGGGTTTTCCTTCGCAGTAGTCATCGGTGAACTTGTCTGGTGTACCGGCATTATTGAGTGTTTGCCCGACCAGGCACCGTTCCCAGACCAGCCCTGTGGTTCGATGGCGTACAGTGCCGTCAGCGTTAAAATGGTAGGCTGTGGTGTCGGCCTGGTAGCCGGAGTCGCAATGTTGCTTGTTTCTTACGGATGGCAGTAATTGCAAGAAAACGACAATACTGATTAATGCGGCAAGCATTCCATACTTATTCATGCCAAATTCCTTCGAACAGCATACGGCGATTGCCTGATGACTGGCGGCAATCAATATCCCTTGGGCATATAACGATTGGTTCGGTTTGGGCTGATATGAGCAGCGCCTTCTATTCTTAAAGCATAGTGTTTGCGCGGCTTTATTTGTCTCAGAAGACTGACATTTTGTTGACGTTTCAGGTGTTTTTGTTGCCAGTGAGTAAGGGGGCTTCCCTGTCATGAAATTGAAATAAACCGCTAATAATAATAGGCTCCAGCAACAGACATAACGTACCTGCCTGCACCGCCTGTGCAGAGATCAGGTTCCAGGTTCTTCTCCGTTAGTGGTAACTCAATCTGTGATCAAAACACTGGAAATTTTCTGGCAGTTTTTTCTGCTGGGGTGGACCAGCTTTGGCGGTCCGGCGGCGCATATCGGTTATTTTCGTCATGCCTTTGTGGAGAGGCTGCAATGGCTGAGTGATGAGCAGTATTCCCAGCTGGTGGCTTTGAGTCAGTTTCTGCCGGGCCCTGGGTCCAGTCAGGTCGGTTTTGCCATTGGCTACCGACGGGCCGGCCTGCTCGGCGGTTGTGCGGCTTTTGTCGGGTTCACCCTGCCGTCTTTCGCCATTCTGTTGGCAGTCGCCATGAGCAGTCATGCGTTTTTTGACGCCAGCTGGTACCAGGGGGTGATTGCTGGCCTGAAACTGCTGGCCGTGGTCGTGGTAGCGGATGCCATCATTCAGATGTACCGGAGTTTCTGCCAACGCTCGTTGACAGTGGCGCTCTGCGTGTTCAGTGCGGCGATTCTGCTGATTGTCCCAGGCGTGCTGGCCCAGATGGCGGTATTGGTGTTGGCTGCAGGTATTGGCTGGCGATGGTTGCCCGCACCAACAGACAAACATGAAAACTGCCGGATAAAAGTCTGGCCATTGGTGCTGTTTGGCGGTCTGCTGCTGTTGCTGCCGCTGGTGGCGGGTGAAGGTCCGTTACTGACATTGTTCAGTGACTTCTATCAGGCGGGCAGTATGGTGTTTGGTGGCGGCCATGTTGTTCTGCCTCTGTTGCAGAACACGACGAAAGACCTGATCAGTACAGATACCTTTCTGACCGGTTATGCTGCGGCACAGGCGATCCCGGGTCCCATGTTTACCTTGTCTGCCTATCTGGGGTATTTCGCATCCGATACGATGCCGGTGTTGGGGGCTGTGCTTGCCACCGTCGCGATCTTTCTACCGGGTTTTCTTCTGGTAATCGGCATGCTACATGCGTGGCAGGCGGTTGCCGGTAGGGCGAGAGTCGCGGGGGCTATCAGTGGCATCAATGCTTCGGTGGTGGGGTTGCTGGTGGCGGCGATGTATTCCCCGGTCTTTGTCTCGGCGGTTCATACGTCGCTGGAATTTGCCATGGCGCTGATTGGGTTTTACCTACTGAGGGTCAGATGCTGGCCTGTCTACTGGCTGGTCGGATTGGCGATTGTGCTGGGGGCTCTGGTTCTTAAAGCCTGATCTAATAATGGCTATGCGAGCGATTATGCGCGGGTGGTCTGGAAATGTGGCGGTTAGAAAAGCGAGTGGTGAAGAGGGCAGGGTTCCGGCAGGTGGCCGGAACCCTGATCCGATCAGAGCGGGTTCTTTTTGTAGAATTCGAAGTGGTCTTTAAGCATGGCCTTGTATTGCTCCATGAACGCTTCCACATACTCCTTCTGGTTGGTTGCAATGCTCTTCTGGTCAGCGGAAGCTACCAGGAAGGCGTTGTAACGGGCCGCCGCATAGAGGAAGGCGTCGCTGATGATATTGATAGGCAGCTTACGGCCTTCGGCATGCTTGTTCGCCAGACTGATAAAGGAATTAACGATTTCCAGAATCTGTGCTTCAGTCTCTTTGTCGATTTCAAAGGGCATATCGTTGCCATTGGAATCCTTGTTATCCGTTGATGCAGAATCCTTCGCTGGCATATTACCTGGCGGTGTAAATTCTTTTTTTGTGCCCAGATCTTTAGTCTGGTTGAATTGATTATTTGCGGCAGCGGCTTTCTGTTTCTCAAAGAAATCCTTCATGTCGAAATCACTGCTGTTACCTTTATCCATAACCAAGCTACTCCTTACATAATAAATACGACGTTATTTGAATCGGGTGTCTATTACGTAAGAAAGGTATTTTGGGGAAAAGTTCCTGAAATAATTCTGTTTTTTCACCCTGATCAACCTGCAGGGCCTTCCTGCTGAAGGCGGGTAATAATCGGGCATTTTTCAATTAGCCAATAGTCGCAGAGTGTCAGGCCTGGGACGATTGTGGTTGGAGTCTGCTTATGTTGTCTTGACTATTTAAAACAGATGGTTATAAGCAGCTTTCTTTGCTGAATACTTCCTTGAAAAGTACGGGTTTCGGCCCGCTTGGTTTGGGTATAGTGACCAGTTGATGGGGGTATGTGAGAGCCTGCGTGGTCACGCATCCAGCGCCCGGCTGCTGGTTTTCTACCCTGACTTCCAGGTAATGGCATTTGTCCTCAACGGCTGTAATCGTCATGTAGTAACCGCCTGAAGGCTGTACCCCCATATGAGCATAAAGTGCTAGCTGTGTATTGAAATCAATCCTTCCAACCATTCTGGCATTATCAGAAAACGCATGGAGCGTATCAGGATCACGGATGACTTGCAGCGTCTTATTCGGGGTTTGATAAAAGAAATCATAGGTGTCGATGATGTTGATCGGAACCTCCCTGACGACACAGGCATCAATCTCGTCATCGGACGTGTTTGCCATGGCGAATGTTGTGAGAAGCAGCAAACTGCCGGAATAAAAGAGTTGGATTGCCAGATTACCGTATTTCATAGATAAGGCCTGAAAGCGTGTGTAATGAATACCGTTTAGCATGAAGGATGGCCTGCGCTTCCATTTGACTGCCGCTGACGATTTTAGTTCATAAAAAGGCCTGTATAGCGATAGTGCTGAATAGGTGTGACCTTCCTGATGTCCGCACGGTATCATGAGGCTTTGGATGGCAGGGAATCGCTCCCTTGAATCGCAAGACCCACGCCCCTGTTCATGAGGGGTTTCTTCTCGGACGCCATAGCCTCGATCACGCCGGTATGACGGAGATTCATCTCTGGGTGACGACGGATTCAGGGATAGCAAAGCTCATTGTCACGGGGGAGCGCCCCGTGTTTTTCATCAGGGATGAGGATGACACCAGACTGTCTGAGTGTCTTTCGAAGGCCGGTATCACCCATGACTGCCGGCCAGTAGCGTTGGAAACCTTTCATCATGAGCCCGTACGAGCGGTTTATACGCCGACGCTTGAAGCTGGATTCAAGGCGCAGGACAGGCTTCGACAACTCGGCGTGACACTGCTGGAAGCAGATATTCGGCTGCATGAGCGTTACCTGATGGAACGTTTCATTACGGGAGGCATTGTGTTCACAGGACGGGCGGTCAGGCAACGTGGTTATACCGAATACCATGATGTCAAAGTGCGTCCTGCAGAGGTGAATCCTGCCTTTTCCGTGCTTTCTCTGGATATTGAGTGCTCTGCGGATGGGGAGCTTTATTCGGTCGGGCTTGCCGGTGAGGCTGTCGAACGGGTGCTGATGATCGGGCCCTCAGCCTTGGGAGAAAGTCCGGGTCTTCTAGAAGGAACTATTCTCTGGGTCGAGAATGAACGATCATTATTGAAATTGCTTGAGGAGGAAATCGAGCGACTGGATCCGGATATTCTTATTGGCTGGAATGTGGTTAATTTTGACTGTCGGCTATTGCTGGAACGGGCCCGAACCCATGGTTTCCGGCTGTGCTTGGGAAGAGGGCGGCAACCTGCCAGCTGGCGCGAACGTCGGGGTGAGTCAGGTGTGGGTTTTGTCACCGTGCCCGGGCGCGTAGTGATCGACGGCATTGATGCGCTAAAGTCCGCCACCTACCAGTTTGTCGACTTCACCCTTGAAACCGTGTCACAAAGCCTCCTGGGCCGGGGGAAGGCAACAGAGGATGTTGATAACCGGCTGGCGGCGATTACCCATGATTTTCACCATGATAAGCACAAGCTTGCCCGCTATAACCTGGAGGACTGCAGGCTCGTCCTGGCTATTTTTCACCAGACCCGGTTGCTGGATTTCCTGAGACTGCGTAGCCAATTGACGGGGCTGGAGCTGGATCGCCTGGGCGGTTCTGTCGCTGCCTTCACCCACTTGTACCTGCCAAGATTGCACCGTGCCGGTTATGTGGCGCCGAATCTTCCCGAGGGGGGCGGCCTGGCCAGTCCCGGTGGCTATGTGATGGATTCCAGACCCGGGTTGTACAACAACGTTTTGGTGTTGGATTTCAAGAGCCTTTATCCCTCGATTATTCGCACATTCAAGATTGACCCACTGGGGCTGGTTGAAGGTCTCAAGCTACCGGAGCAGGCGATTCCCGGTTTCCGTGGGGCAGTCTTTTCCCGTGAGCGCCATTTTCTGCCGGCGATTATTACCTCACTCTGGCTGCAGCGGGATGAAGCGAAGCAACAGCAGGACGGGGCCCGTTCACAGGCTATCAAGATATTGATGAATTCATTTTACGGGGTACTCGGCTCCGGTGGGTGCCGGTTTTACGATACGCGTCTGGCCAGTTCCATTACACTTCGAGGGCATGCCATCATGCAGCAAACCGCCGGCTGGATTGAAGCAGAGGGGTACCAGGTGATTTATGGGGATACGGACTCCCTGTTTGTCCGGCTAGCTGACAATTTCAGTCCGGAAGAAGCTGGCTGCATTGGTAAAGCGTTGGTGATGGATATTAATCAGCGCTGGCATGATGTCTTGCAGGAAGAGCTCCAGCTGGACAGCTACCTTGAACTGGAATTCGAAACCCATTATATCCGTTTTCTGATGCCGACTATTCGCGGTGCGGAAACGGGCAGCAAAAAACGTTATGCGGGATTGAAGTGGACGCCTGACGGAGAGCAGCTGGTCTTTAAGGGGCTGGAGTCTGTCCGTTCAGACTGGACCCCGCTGGCCAGGCAGTTTCAGGTTCAGCTGTTTGAGCGGGTGTTTGCGGATCAATCGCCTGCTGATTTGGTCAAGGAGACGGTCAGGGAAACACTGGCCGGTGAACGGGATAGTGAGCTGGTCTACAGGAAGCGTCTTCGTCGTCCTCTCAGTCAGTATGTCAGAAGCAGCCCTCCCCACGTCAGGGCAGCGCGGCAGGCCGATGAATGCAACCGTGCTGCGGGCAAGACGCTGCGCTATCAGAACAAAGGCTGGATCAGTTATATCATTACTGTGAATGGGCCCGAGGCGATAGAGCATCGAGTCAGTCCCATTGATTACCAACATTATATCGACAAGCAGCTCAAACCGGTTGCTGAGGCCGTTTTGCCCTTTGTGGGAGAGAGCTTCACTCAGCTGTGGGATGAGCAATTACCGCTATTTTAAGTCAGCTGCCGTCTGCTCAATCACATGAGGCGGGTATTCGTTGTATTTTTTACTTTGCCCGCGAACGAGGTCCGCTGGATATTTTTTGCAGTTCTCTGCGAATTTCTCAGAGACAGATTGCATCAGGTCGATATTCAGCTTGTCTGCGAGACGAACGAGATAGATCTGGATATCCGCCAGTTCTTTGGCAACGTCTGCCAACTTGGCTCCGGATAATTCGCTGGACTGCGTTTCTGTTAGCCACTGGAAGTGTTCCAGTAATTCAGCGGATTCCACACTTAGGGCCATTGCCAGGTTTTTAGGGGAATGGAACTGATCCCAATCTCTGTCTGCTGCAAATTGACGTAATTCATGTCTTAATTGATCCAGGTTTTTCATTCAACAAATGCCTGATTTGTTCAGTGGGTGGCAATGGTATACCTAACCCGTGTTAATTGACGACAGGTTGCATGTGATGTTTGCCGCGCTAACGGTTGTGAACGGTAGTATAAAGCCGAATTTTTATACTCTGTGTAGAATTGCGTTACACTGGTTGGCTATTTGATAGCCACTCGGATGCAGCCATGACGACCTTGGGAACCCCTTTCAGTTCTTCTGCAACCAAAGTATTGCTCTGTGGTTCGGGTGAACTCGGAAAGGAGGTTGCTATTGCACTGCAGAGGCTGGGGGTGGAGGTCGTGGCGTTGGATCGTTATGCCAATGCGCCCGCCATGCAGGTAGCTGATCGCAGTCATGTGTTGTCCATGCTGGATGGCGAAAAGTTGCGTGCGGTGATCGAGGCTGAAAAACCGGATTTTATCGTACCGGAGATTGAGGCAATTGCCACCGATACGTTGGTTGCGCTGGAGCAAGAGGGCTATAAAGTTGTACCCACAGCACGTGCCGCCCAGCTGACCATGAACCGGGAGGATATACGTCGTCTGGCCGCAGAGACACTCCACCTTAAAACATCCCCATATCGTTTTGCTGATAATTGGGATGATTTTCAAACGGCGATTGAAGCCATCGGTATGCCCTGCGTGGTCAAGCCCATCATGAGCTCATCGGGTAAAGGGCAAAGCCTTGTCAGGCACCCTGATGACTGTCTGCAAGCCTGGGATTATGCGCAGGAAGGCGGCCGGGCCGGGAAAGGGCGTGTCATTGTTGAAGGATTTGTGGATTTCGATTTTGAGATTACGCTGTTGACCGTCAGGCATCGTGATGGCACCAGTTTCTGCCAACCCATAGGGCATCGCCAGGAAGGGGGAGACTATCGGGAATCATGGCAGCCGCAGGTGATGTCGGCTGCAGCATTGAAGCTGTCGCAAAGCGTCGCACAAACGATTACCGACGCCCTGGGAGGCTGGGGACTGTTTGGTGTGGAGTTGTTTGTGTGTGGGGATGACATCATTTTCAGTGAAGTATCACCCCGTCCCCATGATACTGGGCTGGTGACCTTGATATCGCAGAATTATTCCGAGTTTGAATTGCATGCGCGTGCTTTTCTTGGGTTGCCTATCCCGAATATTCGGCAGTTTGGGCCTTCGGCATCGTCTGCCCTGTTAGTTGAGGGGAGATCTTCAGATATTCGGTTTGGCCATCTGACGGATGCATTAAGTCAGGTCGATACGGACCTGCGATTATTTGGAAAGCCTGAGGTGGATGGTCTGAGGCGCATGGGTGTCGGACTGGCTTTGGGTGATAATTGCCAGGAGGCAATTGAAAAAGCGACAACGGTTACATCCCGAGTCCATATTGAACTTTAGGTGTTGTCTATTGCGATGTAGTGAGAAAGATATAGTGAGTTTCGCAAGGTTGGCTATATGTTCAATAAATGAAATTTAGCCTGAAATAATAAGGCTGACGTCTTTTGTGGAAATAAAACATTGTTCAGGAATGAGTCTTGTTTTCGCTTCTTATATTTTGGTCATATTTTTGGAGTGAAGTCGTTCTATCGGCACGAGAGTTATATGATTTATTGGTACTTTAGTTCTATTATCTTGAGGGGCTAAACGTTTCTGTTACTTAGCCTTCCTATACAGTAACGCTCCGTGTGAGCAGGAAACAAATCAATTGGGGTGGATTGTAAAAATAAATAATTTAAACGTTTGTTTGAATTGCTGGTAGCCCCCTGTTTCATGGTGTTCTTTACTTTTTTTTGAAATGAAACGTTTTTGGCATGAACAATGAATTAGTTGTAAGTGCAAAAGGACGAAGCATGGGTGTCAGGCGTTATGGTGTACCGAACCATGCTTTCATTTACCACCATGCTGTGAGCAACTGAGGTGGACGCTCAGTGGAGGTCTTGCGGCAGGCTGTGATTAGGGAGTGTTACCATGAATGTTTCAGAAGGTTTTGTCACAGAATTTTTCGGAATGGATGTTGAGAAAGCGAACTTGCGCCGTATGCTTGAACAGCAGATTGCGCATTTTCTGGCACAGGGAGGGCGCGTTCAGTGTATTCCTAACCGGCTTGAAGAAAATGGTGGCGCGAAGCCCGTTAGGCTGACAAGAAGCAGTACTGGCAATTACTGAGTCATCCACAGAGCATAAAAAAGCCGGGACAGATGTCCCGGCTAAAGTCGCTAGAGTTAACATGCGCATGTAGCTCATGTGAAGCCGTCGTTCACAGAGCCTCTGATAACATAGTACCAGTTCGCTAAAAGTCAAAACAAATACTCCCGCCTCACCTTCCCAAAAAGTGAAACAATAGTACTTAAAAATGGTTCTGCTCTATGGCTTTTAGATTTTGCGCTACTTACTTTTCTCCTCCAGCAGATAGGGAGTTGGTGAGAATAAAAAATAGGACGTTCAACTATATTTTGCAACTGCGACGGTGTGGCTAGGCTAATGTCTCGTTTTGTCTAGGGTAAAGGTGTGAGGTGTTGTTTTTATGGTGGCAGGATTTTTTAGTGTTATATTGGGGGGTAAGTTATTAAAAGTAATTGTGCTATATGCGAATTTAATAGCTAAATTCGGTATTTATAGTCATTTTTATATGTTTGGGTTACGTCTTAGAGGTGAGTATCGTTTTTATATGGCTTTTGGTGTGTCTGGAGTTTTGGTTTCTTTTGGATGGTTATTATAACTTGGGGTTTGGTTAGTGTGGTTGCTTGGTCATCTTTTATTTTCTGGAGTCGTTATTTTTTGTTCTTGTATGTAAGGGTACCCCTGTTGATGTTGAAGGATTTATGTGTCTTGTAGTGTTTAATTAATAATGCGTGGAATGGGAAAATAATACACGTTGGTTGTTGTATGTAATAGTCTCCCACAGATGGTCCCTATGGGGGAATGAGTAATTGGTCTGCAAGCTTGTGGTTTTCCATAAGCTAGCCTCGTTCTATCATCTGATAGAGACTTCTATTGAGCAAGGCTGGCGTTAGCCAGCCTCGGTGTCAGATGTCTCTTCTCTTGTTTCGCGAACGATAACGGCTTCAGGCTTATTTCGGTTTGGCCATACGCTTTCTGGAATGACTTCTGTTGCCATGTAGCCTTTTCCACCCTTACCAATAAGAAAGCGAACTGATTCACCCGCTTTGAGTGACTTAAAGCCATCCATAATGATAACGCTGTAGTGAACGAAAATATCTTCGTTCTCGGAGGCTGCAACAGGCTCAATAAAACCAATGCCTTTAGCGTTGTTGAACCACTTGATCGTTCCGGTTAAATATTCCATATCCCTGTCTCATTATTATTGCTTCCTAGTAACACAATAACGCTAGTTCTCCCATGGAGCAATACCTTGTCTGATATTCCTTTGAAAGGCAGCTTTGAGGTGGAATGTTTGGGGTAAGCAAACTAAATCAAGGCGGGAAAAGATACTTATTGTTGTGTATGTAGATACAGCGTCTTTTCTGTATGGTTATGAGGATCATCAATTTGCGTATGTATGACCCGATAAATTATATCGAGAACGTCATTCCAGTTAACACCCGGCTGGAGGCGCTCGTCATAGAGAATGTGCAGGAGGTATTTGTCGAGAGGGGTGAGTTGCTGAAAGATGCTACTGTCGTTGAAAATACTGGGATATAAGTCATCAACATCGTTAGTCAGGCCCATGATCTGTGTCATTTCTTCGATGACACAGGACTGCAATCTTCCGTACGAGCGGGCGAGATCTTCAGGGATGAGAATCCATGCCTTGACGATTTGTCCATTACGGTCAGCCAGAATGTTGAACGTGCATAGGCTGTGACTTAAGTGAGGGTTTTTGTCTGTATTTATGGCCCGATAGAACTCCGTCTGGTTCATGAAGTAGATCAGTACGTTGGCATGTTCACGTTCAGGCTCAATGTACATCGGTAACTGGGTATGCTCAGTCAGGATATTCATCTGTTCTTGAATCATTTTTTCATGGAGTTCAGGGTCGCCTATCGCGCTGAAAATATGAATATGCAATGGAGATGTCCATTTCAGCAAGCGGCGCTCTTTCCCCTCATTAAACTCATTGAAGAAAGCGACCCTGTAAAACGCATCACGAACATACTCGGATTCCATCCAGACGGGATATTGAGCGACCGACATGGCAGGCATAAAAAGCCCTGCCAGAAGAATTACACCCTTGAAAGAAAGGCCTCTGTAGATCAACGTCAACATCCTTTTTATAACGTTTAGTGTTATCTATGGCCCCATGCATTTAACATGGTGTGCTGATTTTTGCCTATCCGATAAACAATGCAGCTTTCGTGAAATTATAGATGTCGCTGTACTGCGCTTGAGACTTTTAGCGGCTCTGGAAAGGACTTTTTTGCTATATCTTCAAGGTCTCTAGCAGGGGCCTGATCCCTTTCATGCGGCAGAGAAATGATGAGGTGTTCTTAATGATAATTAATGCTTTCTAAGTATTGAATTGCCTATGTATCTTTGAATTTATAATCAATCCTTATGAAAAAAGGGAAGGCTCTGTAAGAGAGCCTCTCCCTCAATGATAAATGTACTGCTTAAAGCCTCTGTACTACCGCCATTTTTGTATATCACTATTGTCAAATGTAGCTTGACGGATATCTGCACCATTTTCATGGCTGTTTGCCGTCACGGCAATATTGCTGGCATGGCGGTTACGGAGTGTGTTGCCATACCAGTCAAAGCGCAGGTTGTCGGAATCCGTGCAGCGCCAGATTGAGATTTCACCGCCATCATAGGCCATGCCCCGGTTATCAAGGCAATATCCGGGATCCTTCTGGCTATGATCAGGCCTGTCAGCGGCTCATAGCGCCATTGTTGATTGTCACCATCGTGGCAGTCCCACAACAGGACATTACTGCCATTGGCCATGTTAGCACCGGCTATATCCATGCAGCGTTCGCCACTCTTCAGGGGTTTGTAGATGGCTGGCTGCGCTGCCTTCATCAAGACCTGCTGCGCCTCATCACCATGGCAGCATCCAGAGATGCACATTAGCACCATTACGTGAGGCTGCACCTTTGACATCCAGGCATTTCCCCGGATTCAGTGCACTTCGGAGTACGCCGTTGTTGGTGTCCAGAGTCCAGAGTCCAGCGTTGAGCATTGGTACCATTACATTCCCATAGCTGGATATTATTACCCTCATGCTGGAGGGCGCCGGACACATCCAGGCACATACGGGGATCAACCTTGCTGTGCAGTGCGCCGTCATCATCCATCACCCAGCCTTGGGCGTCGCTGCCGTTACAGTTCCAGAGATGGACATTGGTGCCGTTCTCGGTGCCACTGTGGTTGACGTCGATACATTTGCCCAGATAGTTCATGTAAAGATTCTTGTATTTGGACGAGATCCGAACTTCATGACGGGACTGACCGGGATCCAGCCATAACTTCAGGATTTCCCGTTCACTGTCCCACTCGCTGCGCCAGCTGCCGTCGGGATCAGATACCGAGAGTTCCCAGCCATCCTGGTAGTAACGGCTGGCCGGAATGTAGATTTCGATGGGTCCCGTTACACCGGGTTTCTCATCGTAAACCCGGCGGAATGCCTTACTTTTGGCCTCGAAGTAGTAGTCAACCGGCTGGCCAGCAATGGCCCTGGGGTAGGTTCGGGTCAAATGCTCGGCGACGATCGTTTCATTGTCAGAACCGTCGGTAGGCGACCAGCCGCCACGGTCATTCGACCAGTAGGCCCAGCCTGAGCCCATGTAGTCAGCCATCAGGGTGACATCATCAATAAAATCACCGGCACCCGGCTGATTGGCGCCCATACCAAATTCACCGACCACAATGGGCATATTCATCTTGTTCAGCTCGTTGACACGCTCCCGTCCCCAAGGTTCAAACGACCACTTGTCCACGTCACTGTACGCGCCGCCTTCATGAAGAAAGGGCGGGTAAAAGTGGGGGCATATACCAGTCGTTCTTCACCTTCGCGGGGATCATCAAGGACACCCAGTGTCGAAGCGACACCAAAGTTAATGCCACAGCGCCTGTGGCTCAATGAAAAGCCAGGTATCCTGGTCAGCGGTACGGATACGGTTGATGACCCGCTCATAGAAGGGTTGCAGCTGAAAGGTTTCAAACCCGGGCCAGACATAGGTGCCGCCATAGGGCTCATTCATCAGGTCATAGCCGATAACGTTGGGCGTATCTTTGAAACGTTTGGCTACGTGCGTCCACATATCTGCATAGTGATCCTGCAAGCCATAATCATTTTGCCAGAAATGATCAAAGGCGCGGCTTACACCCGGTTGAAGGTAAGTGATCCATCAGCGGGATTGGGGTTCCGCCGGCAGACCATCAGTGATGGTGGCCCAGGGCGGTGCGCCGTCGCCGCCAAACGGGTATGCGTAAAGATCCTGATGCATATCCATCAGGACATACATACCCTGATCCTCATACCACTTGACCCGTTCAGCCACCTTATCCAGGTAGGCTTCGTCATAGACGCCGGGTTGCGGCTCAATAGCATCCCAGAAAATCAGGAAGCGGACAAAGTTAAAGCCCCAGTCACGGGCTTCACGCTCGACATCCGGCTGACTGATCCAGGGCATTCTCTCCGGGTGCCTCTTGGCACTTGAGCTGGTGTTGAGATCATGGAGTATCAGGGCGCGACCCTGATCATCGGTGATGTAGCGAGGGTTGTCCGGCTTGTATTTACAACCGGCAATAAAAAGCGAGGTACAAAGGCAAACTGCCAGCAACGAATGCGAAACATGGCTGTTTCTCTCCAGTGTTATTGTTCTTGTCATTGTGTTGGCTGGTTGGCGGACGTACCCGGTACAGGCGTGGGTGGGGTTGCCAACCGAGGTGGTGTGTCGAACAGTGAAGAATGCACGTTAGTACTATTTAAGATTTTCTATAGCTGATCAAAACACAGACGTATGACAGGAAGGCCTTATGCAATGCTCTGACGTTGCCATGTAAGGGGATCCGTGTGCCCTCTCTTGCTGAATGAGGTATGGCATCGTTACACTCAGGCGGCGTGTTTTCCTGCAGGCAAAAAATAATAAGGTAGAAGTTATGGCTGGAATGCAGAGACGTCGTCTGATGGTGTGGTTGTTATCGGTACTGGGAGGGCTGGCGGCGTTACTGGCGCTTGCGGCAAGCAGCCTCTGGTTGTATCTCAATCCAGTGCCTGCAGGGGAGCAGGTCTTCATTAACGGTCATATATTAACCATGGATGATAGTAATACCGTGGTTGAGGCTATTCGCATCGAAGGTGAGCGTATTGTTGCAACCGGCACTAAAGAGGCCATATTGCAGCAAGCTAGCGATCAGGCAGATATCATTGACCTGCAGGGAAAAACGGTGACACCAGGCTTTATTGAGGCCCATGGTCATTTCCCCGGCAGTGGCTTGAAAGCCGTTGCTGAGGATGTCACCAGTCCGCCTGTTGGCACGGTATTGACGATCGGCGATGTACTGGAACGTCTGCGAGAGCGAGCCCGTGATACCCCGCCGGGTGAATGGGTGATTGGTTATGGGTTTGATGATTCGCTGGTGGCCGAGCATCGCTTCATGACGCGAGAAGAGCTGGATACGGTCTCCACTGAACACCCCGTCTTTGTGCTTCACGTATCAGCGCATATGGCGGTCATCAACTCCCGTGCACAGGCTGTCGTGGGTATCAATCAGGATACGGTTGATCCTGAAGGTGGTGAAATTGTCCGAAATGCAGCGGGTGAGCTGACTGGTCTGCTACTCGAAACGGCCCATGATCCTGTGCGGGATATGGCCTTTGATTTTTCCGCTTTCCATAATCTCAAGATTGTACGGACATCCGTTGATGACTATGTGAGTCAGGGCGTCACCACCGTACAGAGTGGGAAGGCGACGGAGTCCTTTTATCGTCCCTTGAACCTGCTGTCACGTCTCGGAGTTATACCTCAGCGGGTGATTGTCTGGCCGGACCTTGATCTCGCCAGTGCGATAGATTCTGGTGATATTGCGCGGCATGACTCGGGTAAGTTGTCAGTAGGGGCGTTAAAACTGACAACAGACGGCTCGATCCAGGGATATACAGGCTATCTCTCGGCGCCCTATCACAAGACGCCTTCTGAACGGAATGCAGACTATCGCGGTGATCCTGTGATGAAGGCGGATAAGCTCCGCGCAGTCGTCTCCGAGTGGCATGGCAAGGGGTGGCAACTGGCGTTGCACGCGAATGGAGATGCGGCGATTGATAACGTTCTCTCGGCGGTGGAAGCCGCGCAGAAACAGTCACCTCGTCCCGATGCCCGTCATGTTATTGTTCACGCGCAAATGAGTCGTTCTGACCAGCTGGAGACAATGCAATCGCTGGGTGTAACCCCGAGCTTTTTTCCGGCGCATGTCTACTATTGGGGAGACCGTCACAATGCACTCTTTCTTGGCGAAGAAAGGGCTGCGCGCATCAGTCCTCTGAAGTCTGCGGCTGACTATGGTGTTCGCTACAGTATCCATCTGGATACCCCGGTCGTGCCAATTCAACCCTTGTTGCTGGCATGGTCAGCGGTTCAACGTGAAACCAGCGGGGGGCAGGTGTTAGGCCTGGAAGAGCGGATTAGTGTCATGCAGGCTCTGCGAGCTATCACGATTGATGCGGCCTGGCAGGTGTTTCAGGAGGACAACCGGGGATCGCTGGAAGCGGGCAAGTATGCTGATTTTGTGGTGTTATCAGATAACCCGTTAGACAATGCGAGTCGTTTACATCAATTAACGGTGGAGCAGACCTGGATTGGTGGTGTTCCTGTCTATAACAGCAACAATTAACGCATGACTGCCAAGTCTGAATAATTCTTAAAGAAACATGCGACGGTTGAGGTCGCACGTTTCTTATTAGCGTTTTAATGCAATGTGATTACACGTCAAAATCATATTGGTCATCAATGCGACGCTTCTCCAGCATATATTGTTCCATGCTGATGGTTTTGGTTTGCAGCTTTTCTTCCAGGCGACGGAGGTCTTTGTTTTTGAGGCGCTTGATGTTTGCCTTGGTCGCGTAATAGTTAATGGCCGATGCACCATTATACCCACTAATCGGATCCCAGAAGATGGAGAGCGGCCAGGTCAGAAGATTCAGTACGCCGAGCCCCGGTTCGCGGGTATAAAAAGATCCGCCACCCGGAAGGAAGCCCAGCGCAGCAGCGGTTGTTGGATTCTTTTCTTCAACAGACATGCCATTCGCATGGTAATAGCGCATTTCATGTTCCTGATAACTATTCAGGCCGGTCGCGCAGCCGGAAAGAAATGACATGCTGAGAACAAGGGCTACAACTTTATTCATGTGTTCAATTAATCCCTGGACGTCTTTATACATTGATCGAATAACGTTGTAGCGAGACTGTAAGGATTTAGGAGTTAGGTGTATAGATCGTGTCAGTACGTATTGTGTCAAATCAATTTCCAAATTGACATGATTCAAAATAGTAATAACTGGGTTAGGGAATCACTGATTAGCGTGTAAGAAGGAGTTCAGCAGACTCCTTCTTAATGGGAAGTCACGTTGTCAAATAGCCGCCATCGACATTTATACAGGTGCCTGTTGTATAGCTGGCGGCATCAGACACCAGATAGAGCACCGTTCCCGCCATTTCCTCCGGTTGAGCAGCCCGGTTCATGGGAATTTTGGGCAGGATTTGTTTGAGCATGGCGTCATTGCGGGTAAGCGCCGATGCAAACCTGGTATCCGTCAGCCCGGGAAGCAGTGCGTTTACGCGAATGTTCATCGGCGCACATTCACGGGCAAAGGCTTTCGTCATAGCAATGACAGCTGCCTTGGAAATGGAGTAGATCCCCTGGAAGGGACCAGGTGTTACGCCATTCACAGAGGCGACATTCACAATGCTGCCACCGCCCTGGCTGCGCATTATCTTGCCAACTTCCGCAGACATCATGAAATAGCCTTGAATATTGACGTCAATGGTCTTCTGCAAGGCATCGGTCGGTGTATCAAGAATGGCACCGAAATAGGGGTTGGCCGCCGCGTTGTTGATCAGGATGTCGATCCGGCCGTGTTTTTCTACGATAGCGCTGACGGTCTGGCGGATGGCATCCGTGTCTCCGATATGGCAGGCCATCGGTTCAGCAGCGCCTCCTTCATCGAGAATGCTTTGGCTGACGGCTTCACAGCCTTCCAGTTTTCGGCTGGTGACAATGACATGGGCATTATAACGTGCCAGTAGTCGGGCAATGGCTTCGCCGATACCGCGGCTGGCGCCGGTAACCAAGGCGATTTTGCCGCTCAGATCGAACGGATTGTCGTTCATAACAGTACCTCAGTTTTTGTTCTTATCGAGTGCAGGGGATCAGTGTTCAGCCAAGTCATGCGCTGCTGTTGTGACAGCAGCGTAAATAGTCAATACACGACAGAGTTTCTAGTTGTGTGATTATGAGAATTCTTTACTGTAAAGGCGGAAGATACTGGAAAAATCCAACTGTCCATTATGGTCGGTTTGATTGGCATGGAGGTTGTAGAGGCTGCGCGCCAAGCTGCCCATGGGGGCTGATGAACCGGAGCTTGCTGCGGCATCCAGTGCCAGCTTCAGATCTTTCAGCATCAGGTCGACCATGAAGCCGCCCTGGTACTCTCTGGAGGCCGGTGCATTGTCCATGATGCCGGGTACCGGGTTGTAGACTTCAAGTGACCAGTTTCTCCCAGAACTTTTCAACATGATTTCAGAGACAGTTTCCGGGGAGAGTCCATTGCGGATCGCCAGTGCCAGCGCTTCAGCGGTACCGGTCATTTGGATGGCCAGCAGCATGTTATTGCACATTTTTGCAACCTGGCCGCATCCGGCTTGCCCGGCATGGAACAGGTTGCTGCCCATGGCTTTCAGGATGGGAAGAGCTCGCTCGTAATGGGATTTTTCACCACCGATCATAAATGACAGGGTACCCTGTGCCGCACCGGCGGTTCCGCCAGATACGGGGGCATCAATAAAGGCTTTATTCTGTGCAGAGGCTGCAGCGGCGACTTTTTTGGCAGTTTCTGCATCAATGGTGCTGGAATCAATGATCAGTGCGTCAGTGCTGATCGCATCAAGCAGCGCGGTTTCACCAAGATACAGGCTTTCAACATGCTTACCGGCAGGTAGCATACTGATCACAACATCCGCGCCTTTGACGGTGTCGGTCGCCTGTTTTGCCGCCGTGGCGCCGTGGTCGGACAGGGTTTTTACCGCATCGGGGTTAAGGTCAAAGACCGTGAGTTGATGACCTGATTTGATCAGGTTAATCGCCATGGGGGCTCCCATGTTCCCCAGTCCGATGAATGCAATCTGTGCCATGGTGCGTCTCCTTTTACTTGTTGCTATCAATCAGGAACAGCGGCCGTGTTGTGGCAGGCGTCATCTAACTATAAGTGTATGGTCTTTGCAGTGCTATTTCTGTTATTAACTGTTTCGCACACAGGGTGCTTGTGAGTGTGTGCGATTAGATAGACAAACATCCGGATTATGAAATGTGGCTTCATAATCCGGATAACACAGGCAATGTCAGGGATTGATAGGTGAGAGAGCACTATCCTTTGAATGGTGCTTTTGGTGTGCGGATGTTTTACGCAAATTGGACACTATCGCCTGTAATCGCGCACTGTCGAATGCATTCTCTGGTTTACCAGAGTAGAGCGACTGCTCAAGGCTGTTCAATAGATCGTTTAATTCCTGATGATGAAAGGTATTTGCCGCCGCAGACAGGCTGTAAAGGTTGTCGAGGTTGTTGAAGCAGCCAGCCCAAATAATAAATCGCTGCTTGATCTGTAACAGGTCGTTGCTCTGGCAGGCCTGTTGCAGCTGCTGGAATGCGGCTTTTTCGCTAAGATGTTCTGATGTCATCGGTGAGTGGCTGTGATCAACCCCATCATTGATCAAACCCTTTTTACTTCTGATGTACAAGCCCAGCGTTACCAGCCAAAGCAGCGCAAAAACAGCCGTTGCGATTATCCAGGGCAGGGCGGAAGTCTGTTTGGTGATGGAAGCCCCTAAATCGAGAGGGATGTTTGTCTGCGGTGATGTGCTATCCGGTAAAACGGTAGTGGTCGTTGCAGGTGCTGGCTGAGTGGGGGTTGCCAGTGTATTACCGGGTGAAACGGTAATGGTTGTTGCCGGCAATCTCGCCTGTTCAACCTTGCCTGTAGTGGTATTGAACCAGGTGTAGTGGATTGCTGGCAGTGTCATTGTGCCAGCATGTGTAGGAACCAGTGCTGTGGCTTCCGTACGTTTTCCGGTAATGCCATCAGGGCCGGAAAGGTCTTCATTTTGCGCTTGGTCCGGATAGGTTTTCAGGCCAGACACGGCAGGCTGCGTCACCGGTGGAAGCTGGGCGGCGGTAAGGCCTTTTGCTTCAATCATGAGGGTTCGGGTAACCGAGTCGCCCGCTTTAAGGTCATCCGGGTTACTGCTCCATTTCTGGGTCAGGCGCAGGTTGCTGGCCGGAAGCCAGGGCGTATTGGCGGGGTAATCTTTAGGCACTGGTTTGACATCCAGCGTGATATCTGCCGACTGGGCGCGCACCGGTCTCGCCCGTTGCATCGAGAAGAAGTTATTGTAAGGATCACTGCCGGCAGCAATGCTGGAGGTGAAACTGAGCGACGGGATTGTCAGCGTACCGCTTTCCTGGGGGTTGATGGCATATTGCACTTCAAACACCCCGTGGCGACGGCCATTGACGAGTTCTTCGTATTTTTTGACTTCGCCCAGTTGCTGAACAATCGCGCCATTCACTTCCAGCGGCGTCAGGCTGCTGTCGCCGACTAACTGGGTGTTGTAATAGATTTTCAGAGTCAGCACGGTTTGCTGTTGAATATACAGTTCCTGAAGGCTTAACGACGTCTGCATGAAGACCGGGGAAACGGTATTGGTGTTGCCAGCGGCCGTATTGCCATGGCGGACATCGATATGGATTGGCGCAGAGATTTCGCCATCATAGGACAGCGCTGGAATTGTGATAGCACCAGCTCGCTTAGGGGCAAGCGTGATAATCCAGTCTGTCCAGGATTCGGTTTTGCCGTTGATCATCTGGAACTGGCTGCTGCGCCGGTTGCCGAGGATATCAAAATCCTTTTTCAGCGGTGACGTGTCAGGCTGGCTGCGGAACGACTGGCTGTCTACCCGGAGGGTCAGATCCAGCGTTTCGTTCTGGGTGATGACGGTCCGGTCGACACTGGCTGTGAACGTTGCCAGTGCCGGTGTGGCCGAAAGCATCATAATGGCTGCCATCAGGAGGGACAGCAGGGGTGTGATGAAAGTCTTCCTTACCATGTTTGTTCTCCCCGGGGAGCGGGTTGGCGTTGCTGTTGCTGCTGTTCGAACTTCCGGCGCAGCAGACCGCCGGGATCGTCGGGTATGCGTCTCAACCAGTTTTCGACTTCCTGACGAGACTGGGTGTGCTCTTGTACTTGATCCGTCGCATAGGGCTGCTGATCATCACGAGGCTGGTCATTCTGTTGTTCAGGTTGAGTCGGAGATTGGGCAGCTTGTTCCTGCTCAGAAGATTGCTCGTCTTGCCTGGGTTTTTGCTGCTGGTCTGAGGAATTTTCCTGATTTGACGCGTCTTTATCGTCATTGGCTGACTCATCCTGCGATGAATCAGAACGTTCCTGTTCATCCTGTTTTTGATTGCCCTTCTGGTTTCCAGTTTGTTTACTGGAGGTTTCCTGATCGTCACCCTGATCTGGTTGCTGTTGCTGTTGCTGTTGCTGTTGCTGTTGCTGTTGCTGTTGCTGTTGCTGTTGCTGTTGCTGTTGCTGTTGCTGTTGCTGTTGCTGTTGCTGTTGCTGTTGCTGTTGTTCGAGTAGTTTCTTTACCAGTTCAGCATTGCTCTTGGCATCGGCCATATCGGGTGACAGTTTCAGCGCTTTTTCATAGGCGGCGAGAGATTCCTGTAGCTTTCCGGCACGAGCCAGTGCGTTACCCTGGTTGTAAAAACCATCGGCACTGTCCCAGTCCGCAAATCCCTTAGCGGCTGTTTCGTAGTCTTTAGCCTGATACTGGGCTTCGGACTGCCAGTGCGGATCCTTGAACTGATCTGCCGCTTCTTCTGCCTTACCTTCCTGAAGTAATTTGGTTGCCTGTTGGTCCGGTGTTTCCCACAGGTTGGTCCAGACATCTGCATAGCTGGTATCCGGTTGGATCAGCGTTGTGGCAAGAATGATTGGCAGTATCCATCCGCGTCGGAAAGCCAGTGCGACTACCGGTAGTAATAAGAGCACCAGCCAGAATCCTTCGTCGTGCCAGCGATCAAACTGGCGATCCACGGCAACAGTTTTACTGAATGTGTTGGTTTTGGGGAGCAGGGCATTGATATCGCTGTCGTTAATGCTCATGGTGCGGTATTGGCCACGGTGTTGTTTTGCCAGTGTCTGCAGTTGTGAGGCGTCCAGCCGACTCATGACGATGGCACCCTTGGTGTCGCGAACGAAACCACCGTAAGCATCAGGAACAGGCGCACCGGTAGCAGTGCCGACACCGATAATGTTCAGTGTATGATTCGTCCCCGTCAGCACCTTGTTCACTTTAGCGATATCTGCGGCTGACATACCATCCGTTAATAACAGCAGCGAGCCAGATTCCCCAGCGCCCTGGGCGAGCAGGTCAAGGGCCTGCTGAATGCCGCTGGCCGGGTTACTGCCGGGCACCGGCATGATGTCAGGCGACAGTGCTTTCACCAAATTTGCCAGTGTCCCGTTATCATCGGTCAGAGGCGCCACGGTATAGGCGTCACCGGCATAGGCGACCAGTGACGTTAGCCCTTCCTTGCGTTGTTTCAGGATATCCAGCAGTTTGTGTCGGGTTCGGGTCAATCGGTCCGGCTGGGTATCTGCCGCCAGCATCGAGCGTGACAAATCCACGATCAGCACCAGGGGCGCCAGGCTTTTTTCAACTGGGGTTGAGATTTGTCGCCAGGTGGGCCCGGCCAGGGCGATTGACGCAATCATCCAGGCGAGTGTCAGGCCGATCAATGGCCAGCGGCTGGTGCCAACGGGTTTGACAGGCATCAGGTGGCGTAAAAGTTCCTGGGGGATAACCTTCTGCCAGCTACCTGATTGCGATTGGCGTTTCCAGAGAAGGTAGCCGGTTATTGCTGCCGGTATCAGCATCAGTAACCAGAGCGGCCGGATAAAGTGAAACTGCGTCAGTGTCGTTATCAGCGCGTCCATTCAGCGTATCCTCCTGCGAATGGTGGGCAGGAGGAAGGACAGCGCCAGCGCAAAACTGCAGAGCAGTGCAGCGGCCAGAGGCCAGTAATAGAGCGATTGCACGGGACGGAACGTCTCCTTGCTCTGTTCAACGGGTTCCAGTTGGTTCAATAGACCGTAAATCTGTTGCAGCTCTTCCGTATTTCTCGCCCGGAAGTAGCGACCACCGGTCTGGTCTGCGATTTTGGTTAGCATGTTTTCATCCAGGTCCGCAGAGGGATTGACGCGTCTGGCGCCAAAGCTGGAACCAAAGATGCCGGGCTGGATCATTTCATCGGCGCCGACACCGATGGTGTAGATGCGAACTTTTTCCTCTTTCGCCAGCTCAGCAGCCTGATCCGGTGACACCTCGCCTGCCGTATTGGCGCCATCGGTCAGCAGGATCAGGATACGCTGGTCTTCGGGCCGCTTGCGCAGATGGCGTACCGCCAGGCCGATGGCGTCACCGATCGCGGTCTTTTCACCGGCAATACCAATGGTGGCTTCATTCAGCAACGTCTGGACAGTTTTCAGATCAAAGGTCAGGGGTGTCTGCAGGTAAGCATTCGTGCCGAACAGGATCAGGCCCAGACGATCCCCCTTGCGTTGCATCACGAAATCGCTGACCACATGTTTGATAACATCCAGCCGTGTTACTGATTCACCCTGCAGTTCAAGATCCTGAATTTCCATACTGCCGGAGAGATCCACGGCCATCATCACGTCTCTGCCCGTGACTGGCAGGCTGACAGGGTCGCCTACCCAACGTGGCTGGCTGGCAGCCAGCAACAGCAATAACCAGGTGGCGATCAGCAAGCCTTTCCGCCACAGGTTACGGGTGAGATGGGCCGGACTGTCGCCCGGGAGCGCCTGCTCAATCTGCTGGTAAAACGGAACCTGAAGCGCGGCCTGATGCTGCTCGTCTGCAGGAGGTGTAAACCGATACACCAGCAATGGCAGTGGCAATAGCAGCCATATCCAGGGCCAGTACAACTCAAACATGGTGTTTCCTTATCCAGCGTTCGACTAAACGCTGAAGTTGTTCAATCTCAGTCTGATTCAGTGTGGACTCACCGGGGGCAAAACGTTCATCGCCAAAGACCTGTCCCGGCCCTGTTGTGAAATCATTCGAACGAGACGTCTTATCAAGAAAAGCGAGCCACTCATTGCCATGCAGGGCGGCAACGGTTTCCCGTGGCCAGGCTGACAGCGCTACCCGTTTGAGTAGCTGGTTGAGACTGCTGACCAGCGCATGGTTGTCTTCGCTGTGTTCCCGGGTTGCGGCGATATGCCGGCTTTCCTGTAAAGCCGCCCGGCGATACCGGTTACGGGCATAGTGGCGGTACAGTAGGAAGGCGGTTATTCCGACTCCGGTCAGAAGAATGAACGCTGCCAGCCACCATCCGGGAGCTGGTGGCCACCAGGTCACCGGATCGGGCAGATGGTTTGGATGGAGTGCCTTCAGCGCCTGCTGCAGGGGATCCGTTGGATTCACCGGGTATCCTCCGTCTGACGTCGACGGGGTGTCGGCGTACCCTGCAGAACAGCGAATAGTTGCTTGTCTGTCGGTAACGCCGCATTCAGCGAGAGGAGAGGGATATGCAATCGGTTCATCGTGTTCTGTAGATGTTCCTGCCGGAATGTGGCTTCCTGGGCATACTGGGTTCGATTCTGGGTTGAACGGGTATCCAGCTGGCGGCTTCGGGCGCCGTCGGTAATGGTATACAGACCATCCCGTGGCAGGTTGGATTCCATGGGATCCTGAACCTGGATAGCAAGCACCTCACTGTGCCGGTGAAGCAGCGAGAGTTGCCGCTGGTAACGATCATCCAGGGACTGAAAATCACTGATTATCACAATCAAGGAGCCGGGCTTCACGATTCGGCGGGTCTGCCGCAGGGCGTGTACCAGCGTGTTTTCCTCAGCCGTGCTGGTAACCGGCTTCAGGTTTAAGGCGTGATTCATGTCTGTCGCCTGCTGCAGCAATCGCAGTACGGCTTTCTTGTCCCGGCGCGGTTTGAATTCATGGTGTTCGGTATCGTTATAGAGAAAACCACCCACCCGGTCACCACGATGCAGCGCCTGCCAGGCCAGTAAGGCGAGGGTTTCTGCTGCGGTCACGGATTTGAAATTCAGCTGGCTGCCAAAGAACAAGGATTGCCCCTGATCCAACAGGAAGAAAACCGGTTTTTCCCGCTCTTCACGAAACACCTTAGTGTGCGGTTTCCCGGACCGTGCGGTGACTCGCCAGTCAATGGTGCGGATATCATCGCCCGGCTGGTAGCTTCGGAATTCATCAAAATCCATGCCCCGGCCGCGCAGGCGGGAGGCATGGCCGCCACTTTGCTGGGCCTGTGCCGTCCCCTGCCGCAGGCTGGGCAGCCGGCGGGCGGAAACATGCAGTCGGGCCAGTTCCTCAAGGCTGGTGTAAGCGCCGCTCATCAAGCGTCCTCCGCTCAGGATACGGCAACTCGGGCCAGTAGCTGGTCGATGATATGGTCGGTGGTGACGCCCTCGGCCTCGGCTTCATAGCTGGGGATGATCCGGTGGCGCAGCACATCATGGGCGATGGCCTGCACATTGTCCGGACTGACGAAATCCCTGCCATTCAGCCACGCATGGGCACGGGCACAGCGGTCTAAGGCAATGGTGCCACGGGGTGAGGCACCGTAGTCGAGCCAGCTGCCCAGCTCTTCCTGGTAGGCGCCGGGGCGCCGGGTGGCATCAATGAGCTGGACGATGTAGTCCTCAACCGCCGGATCCATATGCAGTTCAAGCACCGCCCGGCGAGCCGCAAAAATGGTTTCCTGGGCGATATGGGCGGGAGGCTGGATATCCTGGTGCAGGGCTTCGCCACGGGCCAGCTGCAGAATGAGTTTTTCTGACGCCATGTCTGGATAGCTGATCCGCACATGCATCAGGAACCGGTCGAGCTGGGCTTCCGGCAGTGGGTAGGTGCCTTCCTGCTCAATCGGGTTTTGGGTGGCCATGACCATGAACAGGTCTGGCAGCTTGTGCGTCGTACCGCCGACACTGACCTGCTGCTCCGCCATGGCTTCCAGCAGGGCGGACTGCACCTTGGCGGGCGCCCGGTTGATCTCATCCGCCAGAACCAGGTTGTTGAAGACCGGCCCCTGCTGGAACCGGAAACTGCCGTCTTCCGGGCGGTAGATCTCTGTGCCGGTGATGTCAGCGGGTAGCAGGTCTGGCGTGAACTGGATGCGCTGGAATTCAGCTTCAAGCCCGCGGGCCAGATCTTTGATCGCCTTGGTCTTGGCAAGGCCTGGCGCGCCTTCGACCAGCAGGTGGCCATCGGCGAGCAAGGCGATGAGCAGGCGTTCCAGCAGATGCTCCTGGCCGATAATGACCTTGCTGAGGTAGTCGTGAAGTTGGTTCAGGGCTGTGAAGGGCGACATCGACATGGGTTTTCCTGTAAATGGTGCCTGTAGATGGTTGAAGCACGGAATACCTTTTTAATGTGTTCCGCGGACATGATTTTCAAGTCTTAGCCAATTCTGACAACAGAATGACGGAAAAGTTCCATTTAGTGTACATAAGTCCCGCAAAAACCGCTGGCCATTGTTGCAGGCTATATAATTTTCTGTAGCGTGCCACTGATCAGGGATTGAGTTGTATGAGCCATCTGTACGCCGATAATAAACAGGAGTTTGTTGCTGCACTGGGCAAGGAGTTGTCCAGCACTGTTGCCAGTGAGCATTCTTCAAGTTTTACGGCCTTTCTGGACATTTTCTTTAATATCACGTCAATGGATGACCTGAAGTCATACCGTCAACGGGATCTTTCCGGCTGTACGCTGGCTTTCTGGCGTTTTCTCCAGTCGCATGATTTCAAGGCACCGCGGGTGGATGTCTTCAATCCGGATCATGAGCACCATGGCTGGCATTCAACACATACCATTGTTCAGCTGGTGCATCCGGATATGCCCTTCATTGTGGATTCTCTGCGCATGCGCCTGAATGAGCGGGGCTCAACGATTCATCATATTCGTAATGGCGTGGCTCTGATCACCCGCGACGAGCAGCACGAGCTGGTGCACCTGGAGCCAACCAGCACCATCAATCACGATAATGGCGCGGCACGGCGTGAGGCGTTTGTCTATATCGAGGTTGATCGCCTGGAAAGCGCTGAAGAGCTGGATGCGCTCAGGGTGGATATGGAAGCCGTGTTAACGGATGTGAAACTGGCGGTCAGCGGTTACCGGCCCATCTGTGCCAAGGTCAAGACGCTGGTGGACGAGTTGTCAGCGATGCCGCAAAACGAAGAAATCAGTGAAACTGTCGCCTATCTGACCTGGTTGCTGGATAACAAGTTTACCTTCCTGGCTTATGAGGAAGTGGAAGTTCGCAACGAGGATGGTCAGCGCCGGATCCGTAAGCCTATGGAATCACGTATTGGTTTGCTGCGCCCGCGTCGTACGGATGAGAACACCAGCGATACTGCTGAACCGTATATCGACAGGGATTTCTTCACGGATAAGACCGTGCTTTCCTTTGGCAAGGCGGCTTTTCGTTCCAGTGTGCATCGACCCGCTTACCCGGATTTTGTCATCATCAAGCGTTTTGATGAGAAGGGGAATGTGACCGGTGAGAGCCGGATCATGGGGCTTTATACATCGCCGGTTTACAAGGAAAGTCCATGGCGTATTCCTGTGCTGCGCCGGAAAATGGCGGCTATCACGGCGCGTTCAGGGCTGGATCCCAGCACGCACCATGGTAAGGAACTGGCTCAGATCCTTGAGGTGTTGCCCCGCGAAGAACTGTTCCAGATGCCGTTGAAGCAGCTGTTTCATACCGCGATCGGTATCCTCAAGATTCAGGAACGTAATCGGATTCGGGTGTTTATCCGCAAGGATCGCAACGGGTTATTCTGCTCAGTGCTGGTGTTTGTGCCAAGGGAAGTCTATAGCACGGCACTCCGGCATCGCATGGAAGAGATCCTCTGTCGGCGACTCAATGCTATGGACAGCGAATTCACGACCTATTTCTCTGAATCTACGCTGGCGCGGGTGCATTTTGTCTTACGTCTGGCACCCGCCGGTGAAGCCCAGATTAACCAGCAGGTGATCACGGACGAAATCATTCGTGCAGCCAGTACCTGGGAAGATGAGTTTAAGGAAGCGGTGCTGGAAGCCCGAGGTGAAGTACTGGGAAATCGACTGGTCAATGATTTTGCCAAGGGGTTTTCTGCAGGCTACAAGGAAGTCTTCAGTCCTCTGCTGGCGGTTGCTGATGTTGAGCATATACGTAAATTAAATGCTGATAACCCGCTGGCGATGAGTTTTCACCGGCCAATGGATCAGGATCATCGCCTGCACTTCAAGGTGTTCCATTTTGGGGAAGCCTTACCGTTGGCTGACCAGATTCCCATACTGGAAAATCTGGGGCTTAAGGTGGTGGGGGAATACCCTTATACCATCCGCAAGTCGACGGGCGATTCGATATGGCTGCATGACTTTTCCCTGGATTTATCTCAGGGATCTGAGGACGTTGATGTTCAGAAAGTAGCCAGTTTGTTTCAGGAAGCCTTCCGTAAACTGTGGTACCGGCAGGCGGAAAATGACCAGTTTAACCGACTGGTTCTGGCAGCCGGCATGGAATGGCGTGAAGTGATGATGTTCCGTGCCTATGCCCGTTATCTGAAACAGATTCGGTTCGGTTTCAGTCAGCATTACATCGCCGAAACGCTTTACAGCAATATTGCGATAACCCGCCAGCTGCTCGATTTGTTTAAAGCACGCTTTGATCCTGATCTTGAACTGGATCAGTCTGAGCGAGATGCGCGCGAAGAATCGATTCGTCAGTCAATCTTTGAGGCACTGGAGCATGTCAGCGTCCTGAGTCAGGATCGCATATTAAGGCGGTTTTTGGATGTCATCTGTGCCACGTTGCGCACCAGCTTTTATTGCCTGGATGCTCAGGGTGAACCGCTGGACTATATGGCGCTTAAGTTCTCGCCTCAGGCCATTCCGGATATTCCCAAACCCGCACCGATGTTTGAGATTTTTGTGTATTCTCCGCGGGTTGAAGGTGTCCACCTGAGAGGCGGAAAGGTTGCGCGGGGCGGACTGCGCTGGTCAGACCGGGTGGAAGATTTCCGGACGGAAGTGTTGGGTCTGGTCAAGGCGCAGCAAGTGAAGAACTCGGTCATTGTGCCCGTCGGCGCCAAAGGCGGTTTTGTACCCAAGCATCTGCCTTCCGGTGACCGTGACGCCATCATGGCGGAGGGGATTGCCTGCTACAAGATTTTCATCCAGGCCTTGCTGGATGTCACGGATAACCTGGTGGATGGGAATGTGGTTTATCCCAATCGGGTCGTCCGCCATGATGAGGATGATTACTATCTGGTCGTTGCCGCAGACAAGGGAACTGCGACATTCTCCGATATCGCCAACGGTATTGCGGAAGGTTATGGTTTCTGGCTCGGCGATGCCTTCGCGTCCGGCGGCAGTGCTGGCTATGACCATAAGAAAATGGGGATAACGGCCAAGGGCGCCTGGGTCTCAGTGCAGCGGCATTTCCGGGAGCAGGGCATCAACGTCCAGCAAGACCGGGTCAGTGTCGTGGCTATTGGTGATATGAGCGGGGATGTTTTCGGGAACGGTATGCTGCTCTCCCAGTCACTGGCATTGGTGGCGGCATTCAACCATCTGCACATTTTTGTGGATCCGAATCCTGATGCGGCGGCCTCCTGGCAGGAGCGTAAACGACTTTTTGATCTGCCCCGTTCCAGCTGGGAAGATTACGACAAGTCGCTGATATCAGCAGGTGGTGGCGTCTTTTCACGCAGCGCCAAGAGCATCGAACTAACACCGCAGATGCAGACCTGCTTTGGCATCAGTGCAAAGCGCCTGACACCGACGGAATTGATCAGTGACATCCTGCGCGCTCCCATTGACCTTGTCTGGAATGGTGGCATTGGCACTTATGTTAAAGCCAGTGTTGAATCCCATGCGGATGCGGGTGACCGTGCCAATGACACCTTGCGTATCAACGGTGATGAGCTGAATTGCCGGGTCGTCGGTGAAGGGGGTAACCTCGGACTGACGCAGCTGGGCCGGGTCGATTTCGCCCTCAAGGGCGGAAAAATGAATACGGACTTCATTGATAATGCTGGAGGGGTCGACTGTTCGGATCATGAGGTCAATATCAAGATACTGCTGAATGAAGTGGTGGCTCGTGGTGACATGACCCGCAAACAAAGGGATGTGCTGCTGGAATCCATGACCGAAGAGGTATCGGAGCTGGTGCTGGATAATAACTACCGTCAGGCGCAGGCTATTTCCCTGGCTGATCTTGAAGCCCGGGAAAAGATGGAAGAGTACAAACGTTTTATTCATTACCTGGAATCCCAGGGTAAGCTGGATCGTGCCATCGAATTCCTCCCTGATGACGAAGGGCTGAATGAACGGATGGCAGCCAATGCGGGTTTGACCCGCCCGGAACTGTCCGTGTTGATTTCCTACAGCAAGGCTGACCTGAAAGAACAGCTGGTGGACTCCCGTGTGCCGGATGATGATTATCTGGCACAGGCAGTGACAACGGCGTTCCCCGCCACGCTGGTGGAACAGTTTGGCGATGCCATCCAGAATCATCGCCTGCGGCGTGAAATTGTGGCGACTCAAGTCGCCAACAGCATCATCAATACCATGGGTATCACGTTCATCAGTCGCATGCAGCAGTCGACGGGATCGGATGCGGCCGCCATTGCCAGGGCCTTTGTCATTGCCCGGGATATCTTTGGCATGGAAAACTACTGGCAGCAGATTGAACAACTGGATTATCAGCTGGATGCTTCTTTACAGCAGCGCATGATGATGGAATTCCTGCGTTTGCTCCGTCGCGCGACTCGCTGGTTACTGCGTGTTGAAGTGCATGAGCGTCCGGCTCGTGAGGCTGTGGACTATTACGGTTCCCGCATCCAGACCTTGATGAAAGTGCACGATACGCTATTGAGTGGCGCCATGCGCAAGCGTTGGAAAGAAGGTGTCCTGGAATATACTCAGCAGGGCGTTCCTGAATCGCTGGCACGGGTGATTGCAGGCCTCCGTCACATGTTCAGTTTCCTGTCGATTATCCAGGCTGCCGAACAGACAGGACAGCCATTGGAACGCGTCGCCGCCATGTTCTTTGCGGTGGGAGACCGGTTGGAGCTGAACTGGTTCTATCAGGAGCTGAATCGGCTGGATGTGGGCAACCACTGGCAGTCCCTGGCCCGTGAAAGTGTGCGGGACGAGCTGTCTTTCCAGCAGCGCTCCTTGACCGTTGCGCTTCTGAAGATGCAGCAGGCATCCGGTGACCTGCCGGCCCGTCTGGATAACTGGATCGGTGAGAATCAACCGCTGGTGGATCGCTGGATGGGGATTCTGGGTGAGCTACAGGCCGGTAGCAACAACGATGAGCTAGCCATGTACATGGTGGCTGCCCAGGAATTAGCGGTTTTATCCCAGAGTTGTGGTCAATAAAGTCTTTTGATTAAACATGATAAGCGGGAGTCAGTATGCACTGTCTCCCGCTTTGTTTTATTCATAGATTACTGCTGTTCCGCCAATGGGCGGGTCACTTGCGTCAGCCATTCCATTTCTGCTGCATCAAGGTGAGGGCCAATGAGATCCCGTACCTGAGTGTGGTAATTATCCAGCCACTGGATTTCATTCGCGCTTAACAGCTCCAATTTTATTAAGCGGCAGTCAATCGGGGCGAAAGTGAGTGACTCCATTTCAAGCATGGGCACATCACCCGCTTGTACGGATGCCTTAACCACATACAGGTTTTCAACCCGCAGGCCATAGGCATCTTCTTTGTAGTAGCCGGGTTCGATGGTAATCATCATGCCAGCTTCAAGGCGGGATTCTGCCTCCTGGGGGGACATGCGCAGCGGTGCTTCATGCACGCCAAGGAAGTGGCCCACGCCATGGCCGGTGCCGTGGTCATAGTCACAACCCGCCTCCCACAGTGGCTGACGGGCAATCGTATCGAGCTGTATGCCCCGGGTACCTTTCGGGAACCGCGTCGCAGCCAGCCGGATGTGTCCTTGCAGCACCTGGGTGTAACGGGTGCGCATTTCGTCAGTGACGTTGCCGACCTTGATGGTGCGCGTCATGTCAGTGGTGCCTTCTGGGAACTGGCCGCCACTGTCAATCAGGTACAGGCCGTCCTTGCCCAGCTTGCGCGGTGTAGTCAGGGCGTGATTGTAATGACACATGGCGGCGTTGGGGCCAACGGCGGAGATGGTTTCAAAACTGCACCCATGGTAGCCGGGCTGTTCCCCAAGCAGCGCTTCAATCTTGTCGGCGAGTACGCCTTCATCGAGTGTCTGTGTGTCTGCTGCGACTTCTCGATCCAGCCAGGCCAGGAATTTCGTTGTGGCAATCCCGGCATACCGGTGGGCCTGACGCATGCCTTCAATTTCGATCCGGTTCTTGATGGCCTTCATGGCCATGCAGGGATCATCACCGTGTATGACCTGAGCGCCGAAGTGCAGCAGGGTCAGTGGAATCCAGGCATTGCTGTTTTCATAATCCAGCTGGACATCCGCACCGTCTTCACCAAGTTGTTTCAGCGAATGTTCGATGGTGATGATGTCCATCAGCCGGACATCGTCACCGGCATGTGGGTAAAAGCAGTCATCGAGCTTGCCGGTGGGGGCAAACAGGTCAGCGCTGCCATCCTGGTAAACAATGGCGTAGCTGAGGACGACAGGCAGGCAGGGAACGTCGCCACCACGGATATTGAACAGCCAGTTGACGGCGTCGGGCTGGGTGATGACGAGTGCATCCAATCCTTTTTGTTGCAGCATTTCAGACAGTACCCGGCGTTTATCCGCACTGCTGCGGCCGGTATAGGCTTCGTCCAACAGTATGCCGGGCGCATCACTGGCTGCGGGTCTGTCATGCCACAATCTGTCGATCGGGTTCTCTGTTAATTCGACCAGCTGAATTTCCTTGTCCCTGAAGGTGGTAACGGCCTCCTGATACCAGTTATGGGTATGCAGTGTGGCGTCAAACCCCATCCGGTCGCCAGGCTGCAGCGTATTGTTCAGCCAGGTGAGATGAGGTTCTTCAATCAGATGGTGGTATTCAAACAGTGACGATGGTACTTGCTGTCGGACCTGAACGGTGAAACGGCCATCGACGAAAATGGCAGCCCGTTCCGGCAAGACGATGGCGATGGCCGCTTCGCCGGTAAAACCGGTCAGCCAGCGTAGACGCTGGACATCTGGTCCCAGGTACTCACCAAGAAACTGATCGGTACAAGGAATGATAAACGCATCAAGACTTTCGTGTGCCATGAACTGGCGGATGTCTGTAAGGCGCTGCGCCAGGTTGGCAGTAGCGGTATCGATACTTTTAATGGACGGCAAACTCATACAGTATCTCCTCATTTCATGACTGCTCACACGGATGCGGTGGCAAAGATTGTTGTGGTTATAGCGACAGTTGTCTTGTAAAAGCTGGTGTTGTCGGGAGCCAATAGGCGGCATAGTGTTAATCTGTGCCGCCTGCTGCTATTAATCGGTCGTTGCGGAGGATACCGCAGATTCCGTAGTGATTGTTTCAACATCCTGATTAACCGGTTTTTGTTTTTGCTGAATCACAACCGCTGAAACAATAATAATCAAACCGGCGAATGTGGCCGGTTGAATCGGTTCTCCCAGAATAAATGCGATAAATACCAGCGATAAAAACGGTGAAATAAAAATCAGGTTGCTGACCCGGGCGATATGGGTGGCTTTTTTCAGCGCTGTCAGCCACAGCACAAAGGTGATACCCATTTCGAAAAGACCCACATAGATCGCGCCGGCAATTCCTTTCCAGTGCCAGTTCAGGTCACCCATAAGTACATTCGCTGCAAGGATAAAGGGGAGGCCACACAGGAAGCAGAGGAGCAGGGCGATGACCGGATTGTCAGTGTTGCGAGTATTGTAGATCCAGTACAGCGCCCAGAGCAGGGTACTCAGTAGTGCCAATACGACACCCGTTGGGCTGTCAAATGACAGGCTCAGAAGGTCCCCGCCGGTGGCGATGATCAGTGCGCCGATATACCCCATGCAGCAGGCGAGAATATCAATGCGTGTCAGCCGCTGGCCCAGCATCACGACAGAGAGGATGGTCAGCGTCAGCGCCCAGGTGTAATTCAGGGGTTGTGCCTGCTGTGCTGGCAGCAGGTCGTAGGCTTTGAATAGCACCACATAATAAAGGAAGGGGTTCAGCAGCCCCATCAGCAGGTAATAGACTGGCCGACGTTTGAAGGTTTGAAACAGCATCTTCCCCTGATCTTTGGCTATCACCCAGCCGCCCAAGGCAACGATGGAGGTCAGGCTGGCAAACAGTACCAGTTGGATCGGTGTCAGGTATTCCAGACTGAGCTTGAACGCCGTGGCAACGGTCGACCAGAGTAAGACGGCGCTGAGGCCGAAAAGCATGGCCTGTCGCTGGGATTGTTGTTCCATCGAATATACTGTCCCGATGATTGGGCGGTTTGTTTATGGGTTGATCAGGGTTGTACCGGTCAGTGAGACTAAGGTGCTGGCCGTTGAGTTACATTGATCATGATCAGTGTTGCAGAGATGAGTTTCAATGATTTCTGTTTCGAAATGTTGCGTTTCTGGAAGAGGGTGTCAGTGGCCTTATGGCGCAAGGGGCCGCGGAGAGGGTTTGTTACAGTTTGAGGGCGTTTTAGCGTCTTTTCTGTACTGGTTTTTGATGGTAGTCCCGTTATAATCCGCCCGGATTTCACCGCCCCGGTATCAAGGAGTTTCGATGTATCAGCTGGCCCGCAAAATTCTGTTCCAACTCTCCCCGGAAACAGCCCATGACCTGACCATGGACATGCTGTCTGCGTCCCAGCGTCTCGGACTGCTCAAGTGCCTGTTCAAACCGGTACCATCTGTTCCCACGGAGGTGATGGGGCTGATCTTTGATAACCCGGTCGGGCTGGCGGCAGGGCTGGATAAGGATGGTGAATGCATTGATGCTTTTGGCTCACTGGGGTTTGGGTTTGTGGAGGTCGGTACGGTGACCCCGCGGCCTCAGCCGGGTAACCCGAAGCCTCGCCTGTTCCGGATTGTCGAACGGGAAGCGATCATCAACCGGATGGGTTTTAACAACAAAGGCGTCGATCATCTGGTAGAAAACCTGAAGAAGACCCGTTACCAGGGCGTGATCGGGGTGAATATCGGTAAAAACAAGGTCACGCCTGTTGAAGAAGCGGAAAGCGATTACCTGACCTGTCTGCGGAAGGTTTATGCCTATTCCGGTTATGTGGCCGTCAACCTGTCTTCGCCTAATACACCCGGGCTGCGTCAGCTGCAATTCGGCGATACGCTGAAGTCGCTTTTGGGCGCTCTGAAAGAAGAGCAGGGTAAACTGGCCAAGGAGCACGGTAAGTACGTGCCTCTGGCGATCAAACTGGCGCCCGATATGACGGATGAAGAAATCCGCGATATCGCTACCCAGCTGGTTGCTTATGAAATCGATGGTGTTATTTCGACGAATACTACCCTGGAGCGTGAAGCGGTTCAGGGTTGCAAGAATGCCAGTGAAGATGGTGGTCTCAGTGGTGCGCCGTTGACCGATCTTTCCACACAGAAAATCCGTGTACTGGCAGAAGCACTGGATAACAAACTGCCCATTATAGGTGTGGGTGGGGTGATGGATGCACAATCGGCTGCGGATAAGATCAAGGCGGGTGCCAGTCTGGTGCAGATTTACAGCGGCTTTATTTATCGCGGTCCTGACCTGATCAGGGAAGCCTCGGAAGCTGTAGCAGCCTGTCGCTGAAAATCCAGTCACCCGATACAGCAAGGGCCCTTAACAGGGCCCTGATTTCACTTTACTTCGTATACTGAGCGATCAACGCCGACTCAGAGGTAATGTTGATTGCTCGTTTGTATACCGGAAACGCCGATATAACCGTCTACATGGTCGGACCAGCCCTCTCGCCAGCCGGAGAGCCACGCCTGTCTCTGGTTCAGCTCGTCATGTGGACAAATTTCTTTTGACCGTCCCGATAGCCCGTTTTGATAACCTTTCGTGTAGGCTCTTTCGGTCTTGTCCCTCTTTTGTGTTTTCATGGTCGGTCTTGCCTCCCGTTTCGGTGACTACATCCCGGGCCATCCTGACCGCGAGATCGGTGGGAAAGAGTCGGTCTTGCCGCTGAAGCTCCTTTTTCTGCGTACTGCTTCAGTGAAAAATCAGGGCATAAACGGAAGCTCTTCCGTCATACAGAAACCCTACAAGGTTATTTCTATAGGAAGTGGGCCTGACTGTCGAGGAATCTTTGTGAATAGCGTCAATGTTTTGATAGTGTGAGTACTTATATAGACATGCTGGATGGTTATATAAGTCGTTGATATTGTGTGGAAAGTACAGGCGGTAAGACCTGGGCACAAGAAGATCCTCCCGGGAAAAACAGAATAAATGTCAAAATTCCGCATATTTTTTAGGGGGGATCATGGCTAGAATGCCGCCATTACTTCATTTTCACTAATCCTCCCCTTATATAGCCTGTCTCTTGCAGATGCCGGGAGGATGGATTTCCACCGAATCAATTAAATGGGTGCTGCAGGTACTGATGAGTACTTCCCCGGAATTTTTTGCCTCTTGCCCCAAGGGCATAGAATCACTGCTGGCTGAGGAGCTGGCGGGTTTTGGTGCTGACAGCGTCAGGGAGACGGTTGCTGGCTGTTATTTCAGTAGTTCTCTGGCCGTTGCCTACCAGGCGTGTCTCTGGTCGCGGTTGGCCAACCGCATCCTGTTGATGGTTGCCCATTTTTCGGCCGGTGATCGCGATGTCATTTATGCCGGTATTCAGACCGTTGACTGGGATGACCATATTGATCCTGGCAAAACCCTTGCCGTGACCTTTACCGGTAGCAGTCCGGAAATTCGTAACACCCATTTTGGTGCATTGCTGGTTAAGGACGCCGTGGTGGATCAGCTGATGGCGCGTACGGGCAAGCGTCCGTCGATTGCCACGAAGTCCCCGGATCTGCGCATTCATGTCCGCCTGCATAAAGGAAAGGTGCAGGTGGGCGTGGACTTGTCCGGCGACAGTCTTCATATGCGGGGCTACCGGCAGGATGTCGGCAAGGCGCCTTTGAAGGAGAATCTGGCATCCGCAATTCTTTACCGTGCCGGCTGGCGGGAACTGGCCAGGGACGGGGCCTCTTTGGTCGATCCGATGTGCGGTTCCGGCACCTTCCTGCTGGAAGGGGCGATGATTGCTGCTGATATTGCGCCAGGCCTGTTGCGCACCCGTTTTGGTTTTGATCGCTGGCCCGGTCACATTCCCAGTATCTGGCGGGATGCGATGGGTGATGCCCGTGAACGCCGTCAGGCTGGCCTTGATAGCATGAAGAATACCTTGCTGGGCTATGAGGCTGACCAGTGGATAGTCCGGCAGGGATTGGCGAACGCGCAACGTGCTGGTTTGGCAAAACGTGTTTGTCTGGAGCAGGCTGAGCTGGCTAACCTGCATCACATGGATTGTCCGGAAGGACTGGTTGTGGTCAACCCGCCATATGGTGAGCGTCTGGGTGATGAAGCAAGCCTTGTTTATCTTTATCAAAATCTGGGTGAAAAGTTCAGAACCACCTTTAAAGACTGGCAGGGCGCTGTCTTTACCGGGAATCCGGGACTGGGGCGTCGCATGGGCATTCGCAGTCGCAAGCAGTACACGCTCTATAACGGTGCGTTGGAATGTAAGCTACTGATGTTTGCTAATGAGGAACAGTGGTTTGCCGGCTATGATGCCAGGGATAAAACGACTGCGGATACGGCATCGGTCCAGTCTGCGCCTCTCACCGCTGGAGCCTCGATGTTTGCGAACCGCCTGCGTAAAAATCTCAAGCAGATGAGCAAGTGGGCCAAGCGCCAGGATATCCAGTGTTATCGGCTCTATGATGCGGATATGCCGGAGTATGCCGTTGCTATCGATCTGTACGGTGACAAGGTGCATGTTCAGGAATACAAGGCGCCGGCAACGATTGATGACGCCAAGGCGACAGAGCGGTTGCAGGATGTTATGTCTGCGCTGCCTGAAGTCTTGTCAGTGCCACCGAAAGCGATATCACTCAAGAGTCGTGCAAAGCAGGCCGGTAAGAAACAATATGAACGTCAGGCCGACAAGAATGAATTCTTTGAAGTAAAAGAAGGCAATGGTCGTTTCCTGGTCAACCTGCACGATTATCTGGATACCGGCCTCTTTTTGGATCATCGTCCGTTACGCCTGCGGATTGCCCGGGAAGCGGCTGACAAACGTTTTCTGAATCTATTCTGTTACACCGGTGCAACCACCGTCCATGCAGCGTTGGGTGGCGCACGTTCAACTACCAGTGTCGACCTTTCCAAAACATATCTTGATTGGGCACGTAAAAATCTGTCGCTGAATGGGTTTAGTGATCGTCATCAACTGGAACAGGCGGACTGCATGCGTTGGCTGGCGGATGCGAAAGGGCAGTATGATCTGATGTATATCGATCCGCCGACATTCTCCAATTCCAAGCGCATGACGGATGTGTTTGATGTGCAGCGTGACCATGTTGATTTATTGCGTCTGGCAATGAAGCGACTTGCGCATGGTGGGACGCTCTATTTCTCCAATAATTACCGGCGCTTCAAACTGGACTCATGCCTGACGGATGAGTTTGAAGTGAAGGATATTACGGGTGAAACACTCGATAAGGACTTTGAGCGTAATCGCCGTATACATCAGTGCTGGATGATTCGGCACCGATTGTAAAGCTATTCCCTGGGCAATGCGGTGTACTTGGCTTTAGGGGCACCGCAGGCTATGGGTTATCTGATTGCCGCTCCGTCATGCAGTCCTGCATGAAGTCGCTCCCGGTACGTCCCTGTACCTTGCAATCAGATAACCCATAGTCCGCTTACAGACCACTGAGTCGATTACGGGCTTGTGATTGTTTATTTTTTATCCTATTGCCTTCGCTTTTAGTGCTTCCTGCCTATTAAGAATCGTTTATTTCTGTGCCCTGTTGTGTGGCATTTATATTGCATTGAAGCAGTGCGATGTATTGAAAGTCTGCACAGATATGTAGCTTTTTTGGTGGTTGTTTCATGGATGAACGTACGTGGTCTGGCTTTTAGCGGTTTTTGATTCACCTGCTGAGAAGTTGAGGCTGAAAATAATAAATACAAATGATCTTTGCTGGTGCGTTTTTGTTGTCGATGAATCGATATGGTGCACAGTAAGGAGGGGTGACGAGGTGTGTGTTGATGGATAACGTTGGGAGTGCGGTTGAAACGTTAATGCAGGGAACCAATACCCTGTTTATCCTGCTTGGGGCAATCATGGTGCTGGCTATGCATGCCGGGTTCGCGTTTCTGGAAGTGGGAACAGTACGCCAAAAGAACCAGGTCAATGCACTATCCAAGATCATTACAGATCTGGGTGTTTCCACGCTGGCCTATTTTTTCATCGGTTATCAGGTGGCGTATGGCATGGATTTCATGGCCGATGCGGCAACCTTGACGGCCAGCCACGGTTATGAGCTGGTGAAGTTTTTCTTTCTGATGACCTTTGCTGCTGCAATTCCAGCCATCGTTTCCGGTGGTATCGCCGAGCGGGCGCGCTTTTACCCGCAATTGCTGGCAACTTTCCTGATTGTTTCCCTGCTTTATCCCTTGTTTGAAGGGATGATCTGGAATGGTAATTATGGTTTCCAGGCATGGCTGGAAGATTTTGCCGGCGCCCCGTTCCATGATTTTGCCGGTTCTGTGGTGGTGCATGCTGTGGGTGGTTGGATAGCTCTGGCGGCAGTGGTATTGCTCGGACACAGAAAGGGACGTTATCGCAATGGCAAGCTGGTCGCGTTTGCACCTTCGAATATTCCGTTTCTGGCGCTGGGGGCATGGATTCTTGCCGTCGGCTGGTTTGGTTTCAATGTGATGTCAGCCCAAACTGTCGACAGTATCAGTGGGCTGGTGGCCGTAAACTCGCTGATGGCGATGGTCGGCGGCACGCTGGCTGCGATGCTGGCAGGTAAGAACGATCCGGGCTTCATCCATAATGGCCCGTTAGCTGGACTGGTAGCCGTCTGTGCCGGCTCGGACATTATGCATCCGGCAGGTTCTCTGGTGGTCGGCGCGGTAGCGGGTGTGTTGTTTGTCTGGACGTTCACTGCTACTCAGAATCGTTGGAAGATTGATGATGTATTGGGTGTCTGGCCACTGCATGGCTTGTGTGGAGCATGGGGCGGCATTGCTGCAGGGATCTTTGGTTCGACGGCGCTGGGTGGCTTAGGTGGCGTATCACTGACAGCGCAGCTGATTGGTACCCTGGCGGGTATTGGCATTGCGTTTGTGGGTGGCCTGGTGGTTTATGGTGCGATCAAGGCGCTGATAGGGATACGCCTGTCAGAAGAGGAAGAGTACCAGGGCGCGGATCTTTCTATTCACAAGATCCATGCGATATCAGATGAGTAAGTAGAAGGTCCATGAGTCAGGTTATTCCGTAGCTTCCTGTTTCTTCTGGATTTCAGAAAGTGACTGTTCATGGGGCTGAAGTACCAGTACCTCAGCCTCTCGGGCATCCAGGCGTTTATGTTGTTGGAGGGATGAATCAATCGTCCTTTCAGTGCGTTATCTGGCATAATTGATCCCTTTGACGTGGCCATTCATCTACCGGTTCTGTTGTGCCGTTGAATGGTGATCGATCGTCTGGCCCGGCCTGTCGCCGGGCAGGGTTTCAGCTGCAGGAGCGCCTGATGTTCAGACCTTTGCCGGTATTTATCGGTCTTCGTTATACGGGGGCCAAACGGCGCAATCACTTTATTTCCTTTATTTCCGCCATGTCCATGGCCGGCTTGGTGCTGGGAGTCATGGTGTTGATCATCGTGCTGTCGGTCATGAATGGGTTTGACCGCGAATTGCGTCAACGCATTCTTGGCATGGTGCCCCATGCAACCATTACCGCAGCCTATGGCACCATGACCGACTGGCAATCCATCAAGTCCAAAGTGGAAGCGGTGCCAGGTATAGAAGCCGCGGCTCCCTTCATTGATGCTCAGGGCATGCTGACCAATCAGGGGCAGGTCAAGGGAGTTATGTTGTATGGCATTGATCCCGAGTTGGAGCAGCGTGTCTCCATTTTGGATGAGCACATGGAAAGTGGTCAGTTGACCGATCTCAAGCCCGGTGAATTTGGCATTGTGCTGGGTGAGATTCTTGCGCGTCAGCTGGGGGCTGGGATTGGTGACAAGGTCACCGTTGTGCTTCCGGAAGCCTCTATTAATCCAGCCGGCGTATTTCCGCGTCTTAAGCGATTTACGGTTACGGGATTGTTCGCGGTGGGTGCGGATCTGGATGCCAGTCTCGCCTATGTCAATATTGAGGATGCCGCGCGCTTCATGCGCATCAGTGAGGGCGTGCAGGGATTGCGACTGCAGACAACGGATCTGTTTGCTGCGCCGCGCCTGGCCTGGGAGGCCGCCATGACCTTACCGGGGCGTTATTACGTCCGTGACTGGACCCAGACCCATGGTCGTCTGTTCCAGGCGATCCAGATGGAAAAAACCATGATCGGTCTGCTGCTGGTGCTGATTATTGCGGTAGCCGCATTCAACATCGTCGCAACACTGGTAATGGTTGTGACGGACAAGCAGTCTGATATTGCGATCTTGAGAACGTTTGGCGCAACGCCTGGCATGATTATGCGTATTTTCATGGTGCAGGGGTGTGTGATTGGTTTGATAGGAACCGGACTGGGAGTTGTTCTCGGTATTCTGGGTGCGCTCAATGTCGCCAGCATTGTCGGTTGGATTGAATCCTTGCTGGGCATTCATTTCCTGAGCCCTGATGTCTATTTCATCAGCTATCTCCCTTCCGAGCTGCTTTGGCAGGATGTTGTCAGTATTGCGATGTCGAGCCTGCTGCTGAGCTTCCTTGCAACCCTGTATCCTGCGTGGCGTGCATCACGTACCCAACCTGCCGAGGCATTGCGTTATGAGTAAGGATGTTGTTCTGGAATGCCGGGAGCTGAGCAAGGTATACCGTGAAGGGCCGGGCGATGTGGAGGTTATCCGGGATGTCAGCTTTTCGGTTGGTCGCAGTGAACGCATCGCTATCGTGGGGAGCTCTGGCTCCGGGAAGACAACTCTGCTGAATCTGCTGGCGGGGCTGGATATTGCGAGCCGTGGTGAGGTGCGTGTCTGTGGGGTTTCGCTCAATGGGCTCAATGATCGTGAGAAAAGCGCCCTGAGAAACCGCCATCTCGGGTTTGTGTATCAGTTTCATCATTTGCTGCCTGAATTCACCGCCCGGGAGAATGTTGCCATGCCGCTGTTGATGCGACGCGATGTGGCCGTTCCTGTGGCCGAAAAGAAAGCGGAGGAGTTGTTGACGTTGGTGGGGCTGGGTGCGCGTTTAGATCATAAGCCTGGTGAGTTGTCGGGCGGTGAACGCCAGCGGGTGGCGATTGCGCGGGCGCTGGTCACGGAGCCTGATCTGGTTCTGCTCGATGAGCCGACCGGTAACCTGGATCAGCATACCGCTGATGTTGTTCAGGATTTGATCATGGATCTCAGTCAGCGACTGCAGACCAGTTTCATTATCGTCACCCATGATTTGGCGTTAGCGGCCAAAATGGATCGTATCTGGCAACTTCAGGACGGTGGGTTGGTCGAACAGGTAAGCGACTCAGGTCTTTGATACGTTAACGTTGTCGACATCCGGATGGCTGACTGTGATCAGACAGTATCCGGATGTCGACAGGTTATCAGTTTTGTTGCTGCATGAAGGTGGCGGGGTCGATGGCAATGCCGAGTGAGCGCTTGTCGATACGCTTCTCTTTGCCTGCTTCCTGGTAGCGGAAGCAGACCAGATCACCGGGTGTGACCTCCAGTGTGGCTTGCGCCGTCAGGTATTTATAATCTTCACCGTCTACGGTCAGTGTATGGATGTAGTAATCCGGCATGCCCAGCCAGTCACTGTGGGGGCCGTCGGTGGAGATGGTTTCCAGTTTTCCCCGCCCTTGTAGTTTCTGTTTTTTTCGTTGGAATGAACGGTTGTTTCTGTTCATGTTTCAGCCAGACTGTGTCAGTAGTAAATGAGTGAAAGGACGAACGGTGATGGCGGTATCGCCGAAGAGGCGTTACCGCCATCAGTGTCAGTTCAGAAAGAGTGTGCGCTTTTTGCGGCGTTCGCGCCAGCTGCGAATGATATGCCAGCGCCAGAACAGGCGAATGCCGACATAACTGATTGCACCTGCTACCAGTCCGGTAATGACCGAGCCCAGGTAGAGTGGAAGCCAGATTCGTGATAATTCGTTTTTCAGCCACTCCAGTGATGCTTCAAAGCCCAGAGGACTGACAGGGGTCTGCAATATATAGCAACCGACCTTGTAGGTGAAGTAGAAAATCACCGGCATGGTAAACGGGTTGGTAATCCAGACCAGCGCAACCGACAGCGGCAGGTTACACCGCAGCATGAACGCCATCACAGCGGCCAGCAACATCTGGAATGGAATAGGCAGAAAAGCACAAAAAACGCCCACGAAAAAGGCCATGGCTGCGGAACGGCGGTTCAGGTGCCATAGATTGGGATCGAACACATGTTCGCCCAGGAAATTCAATGACCGGCTATCCCGAAGTCGGGAAGGGTCTGGCATAAAGCGTTGAAACAGTTTTTTTGGCATGCAGATATACTTGTGACCCAGGTACCGCGTAATTGCGAGAGTAAGGATATCGTAAAACCGGAAAATTATGCGCTTAATTGACTAAGTACACCAAATGCGGCTTTCACTAATATGCCTCGTCCTGGGTCTTTCCCTGACTCTATTCTTGCCAGAACTCCCTGCCAGGTGGTTGTTATGCCTGACGGTTCTGGTTGCCCTTAGTTTGACCGTAGCAGCTGGCTTCAGGTTCCGTATATTTATTTTTCCGGCCATGGTGCTGTTCGGGTTTGCGTACGGGGGATGGCATGGGTACACCCTGATGGATCGCCTTTTACCCGTCGATCTGGAGGGTATCAATCTCCATTTGAGTGCTGAAATTGATGAATTACCCCTGAGGCGCGAAGGCTATGCCTCCATGCTGATGCGTGATCTTGTGATTGAGGGGCAGCCTTATCAGGGGCGGGTGCGGCTGAGCTGGCATGGGGCGCCTGAGGTAAAGCCTGGACAGCGCTGGCATCTGACGGTCAGGTTGAAGCGGCCGAGTGGTTTTTCCAGCCCCGGTGCGATGGATTACGAAGGATGGCTGCTCCGACAGCAGGTGATCGCCACCGGCTATGTGCGGGATGATAATCCGCAGCTTTTGCGCGATGGCGGATGGATGCGGGTAGATCGGTGGCGGTGGCAGCTGGCGCAGTTCATTGAAAACCATTATGCAGGTGACAGAGCGGCCATCTACAAAGCGCTGTTGTTAGGGGATAAACGCGACATTTCGCCGCGACTGTGGGATAGCTTTAATCAGACAGGAACGACACATCTGCTGGTAATCTCAGGGCTGCATATTGGTCTTATGGCGCTGGTTGGATGGTGGTTTGCTCGAGTACTTGCCCTGTTGGGCGTGATTCCTCTTGAGACCAGGCCGTTACCAAAGGTCGGTGCGTTGATTGGCCTTTCCTTTGCGCTTGTTTATGCATTTATGGCCGGGTTTTCCATCCCCGCGCAGCGGGCCCTGGTGATGTTGGTGGTTGCGCTGGGTGGGATTCTCCTTGATCTCAACATTAAACCCTCTACGTTGCTGCTGGTGGCGTTGACCGTGGTTGTGCTGCTGGATCCATTGGCATTCATAAGTAATGGTTTCTGGTACTCCTTTATTGCCGTTTCGGCATTGTTGTATGTGTTTTCTGGTGCCCAGTCAACGTACCGCATACGTGATCGTTTTGTTCGTCCTCAGGTCACGGTCTTTGTCGCGCTGGCACCGTTGCTGGCATTGAATCTGCAACCGGTCAGTGCGTTCTCACCGTTGGTTAATCTGGTATCCATCCCATTGGTGGGGTTGCTGGTGGTTCCTTTGCTGTTTGCAGGTGTCGTTCTGGCGTTTGTTTTACCTTCGTTGGGGCTGCTGTTGGTGGATGGTGCTGGAGTGATACTGGATGTCTGGATATCGGCACTGAGATGGTCTGAAGGCTTAGCGATTGATTTGCCGCCGCTGAGTGTTCCGAACGGACTGGCTCTGGTCTTGGCGATGGCAGGCGTGTTTTTGTTGTTAACCCATTCAGGGGTGGGGGTTCGTTGGCTGGCGCTGGCTTGTTTTCTGCCATGGCTGGTGCCTGCTAATGATCCCTTATCAGAAGGAATGGCGGAGGTGGCAGTCTTTGATGTAGGGCAGGGGCTGGCAACGTTAGTCTGTACACGCAACCACTGCCTCGTGTATGACACGGGAGATCGATTTAGTGATCGGTTCACCGCGGCGGGAGCGGTTATTATCCCTTACTTGAGACATCATCCTGCTGTCAGTCGTCCGGATGTGATTGTCATTTCCCATAATGACCGGGATCATCGTGGTGGTCTGGATACACTGCTGGACGTTTTTCCTTTTTCACAGGTGTATGTGTCCGAAGCGGATGACTATCCGTTGCCCGTTTCCCTGTGTCATGATCAGGAGGAATGGTTTTGGGATGGCGTCCGGTTTCGCTTTTTGTCGACGGGGGCGAATATGAACAGCCGTAATGATCGCTCCTGTGTGTTGCAGATTCAGGCCGGTAAGCATGCGGTCTTGTTGACAGGTGATATTTCCACGCGGGCCGAGCAGCGGCTGGTCAGCCGATACGGTGACGAGCTGGCCAGTCAGGTGCTGGTGGTGGCTCACCATGGCAGTGCGGGGTCCAGTGGTAATGCCTTTTTGTCGCAGGTAAAACCGACCTATGCCAGCATATCAGCGGGCTATCGAAACCGCTTCGGGCATCCGTCGCCGCGTGTCAGGGAGCGGTTGGGGCTGGTGGAAGCTGAGATTCTGGAAACGCCACTGACGGGAACGCAGGTGTTTCGGTTGGGCGGTGAGTCGTTACCGCCACCCTATTGTCATCGGTTGCAGAAACCGGGATATTGGTCACGAAAACCCCTGTCGTAGAGCCGCTGTACCGGTGTGCCTGATCCGCCGGTTATGATAGAGTTTTCTCATTTGGTAAAGGGAATAATAAACGTGTTTGAACTGCTGAAAGCGGGCGGATGGTTGATGCTTCCCATCATCCTGTGCTCCATCATTGCAACCGCGATCGTGATTGAGCGTTTCTGGACTCTGCGTGCCGCCAAGGTCGCGCCCGGAAATCTTCTGGCTCAGGTCTGGAAATGGATCAAGGGTAATGAGCTGGATGGTCGACGTCTGGCGCAGTTACGCACGCATTCCCCGCTGGGTGAGATCCTGGCCGCCGGTCTTGGCAGCGCCAAGTACGGGCGTGAAATCATGAAGGAAAGCATTGATGAAGCGGCCGGCAAGGTCATTCACGAGCTGGAAAAGTATTTGAATACCCTGGGCACCATTGCTGCGGTTGCACCGTTGCTGGGGCTGCTAGGCACGGTCATTGGCATGATTGACGTTTTCACCGTGATCATGTTGCAGGGCAGTGGTAATGCGGCTGTGCTGGCCGGTGGTATTTCGAAAGCCCTGATTACGACAGCAACCGGTTTGACGGTGGCGATTCCTGCGGTCATTTTCCACCGTTTCTTTACCCGTCGTGTTGATGAGCTGGTTGTGGTCATGGAGCAGGAAGCGACCCGTCTGGTAGAAGTGGTTCAGGGCGAACGGAAAGTGGATTACACCGAAGGTGCCCGGTCATGAAGTTTCGCCGCCAGCGAAATGAGGAGGTTTCAGTCAACCTGACGCCTTTGATTGATGTTGTGTTCCTGCTGCTGATCTTTTTCATGGTGTCGACCACGTTTACCCGGGAAACTCAGTTAACCATTGATTTACCGGAAGCGACCGGGGAAGAAGTCAGGAAGCCCCCCCGGCAGATTGAGATCGGCATCGACAAAAACGGTCATATTGCGGTTAACGGTGAGAAGCTAGCCAGTGATGGACTGGAAAACCTCAAGCAGGCGCTTATTCAGGCGTCACAGGGTAACAGCAAATTGCCGCTTGTGATTACGGCTGACGCCATGACGCCTCATCAGGCGGTGGTAACGGCCATGGAGGCCGCCGGTGATCTTGGCTTTTCCCATCTCAGTATTACGGCCCAGGAGCCGCCCAGTCAGTGAGCAGTTTTTCCGACAGGCTGGTATCTGCGTGGTACCAGCCTGATTTCAATCCGCTGTTAACGCCATTATTGCCATTATCGAAACTGGTGGAATGGCAGGTCAGGCGTCGACAGCACCAATACCACTTAAATCAAAAGAGCCTCTGGCAACCGCCTGTTCCGGTTATCGTTGTGGGTAATATCACTGTAGGTGGTACGGGGAAGACGCCACTGGTTGCCGCCCTTGTGTCAGCGTTGCAGCGGCGAGGGTATCGTCCCGGTATCATTAGCCGAGGATATGGGGCCAAGGTTGATACCTTCCCTGCCGTGGTCTTGCCCGATAGTGATCCTGCCAGGCTGGGGGATGAGCCGGTGATGCTGGCGGAAATGACAGGCGTACCGGTGGTCATCGATCCGGATCGCCCATCCGCAGCCCGTTATTTGCTCTCCCATCATGAGTGCGATGTGATCATCAGTGATGATGGCCTTCAGCACTATGCTCTTGTTCGTCATATCGAGATGGTCGTTCTGGATGGGGCTCGATGGCTGGGTAATGGTCGCTGCTTGCCTGCCGGCCCCTTGCGTGAACCGGCTGATCGCCTTGCAGCCGTGGATTTCATCATTGCGAACGGGAAGCCTGTTGCTGAGGTGGATGAAGTAACCTGTAATATCATGACGCTCGTACCTACCCGTCTGGTAAACCTGAAGTCAGGTAAGCCCATGCCAGTATCAGACTGGGGTGAACTCGATGAACCCGTCCATGCCGTGGCTGGTATAGGTAATCCTGGCCGCTTTTTTGAATCTCTCAAATCGCTGGGGTTTACGGTTAAGGAGCAAGCATTTCCCGATCACCATGCCTATGGTTCGGAGGATTTTGCCTTTGCTGGCGGGCAACCCGTTATAATGACCGCCAAAGATGCCATCAAGTGCCGCCGTTTTGCCCATGATAACTGGTGGTACCTGGCCGTTGACGCTAAATTGCCAGACAGCTTCTGGGAGCAGGTGTCTGCCAAGCTGTCTGACTTTCCATCCTCTTTTCAGTCGGTTTCTGCTAATGGATAAAAAACTGTTCGAAATTCTCGTCTGCCCACTGTGTAAGGGCGATATCAAGGTCGATCAGGACAAGAAGGAGTTGATCTGTCGTCCCTGCGGGCTGGCTTATCCGGTACGGGATGAAATTCCCGTTATGCTGGAGTCAGAGGCTCGCACCCTGACAACGGATGAGAGGCTGTAAGCTGCGATGTCCTATTCAGTGATTATTCCGGCCCGTTATGGTTCAAGTCGCCTGCCGGGCAAGCCGCTGGCGGATATTGCCGGTAAGCCGATGATTCAGCATGTCTATGAACAGGCCTGCAAGAGTCGTGCGGATAACGTCATTATCGCCACGGATGATGAGCGTATCCGTGGTGCCGCCGTCCGTTTTGGTGCGGAAGTGGTCATGACCCGGTCTGATCATCCGACCGGTACCGATCGCTTGCAGGAGGTGGTTGCCCGGCAGGGGTTTGGGCCTGAAGACATCGTGGTGAATGTCCAGGGGGATGAACCTCTGATTCCACCGGCGGTCATTGATCAGGTGGCGGATAATCTCGCCAACAACCCAGAAGCCTCGGTGGCGACGCTGAGCCATCGCATAAACTCGGCGGATGATCTGTTTAATCCAGCCGTCGTGAAAGTGGTGGCTGATACCCGTGGTATGGCGCGTTATTTCAGTCGTGCGGTGATTCCCTGGGATCGTGACCGTTTTGCGGATGGTGTGACGGATGAGATTGCTGACAGTCCCTTGTATCAGCGACATATTGGTATTTATGCCTATCGTGTTGATCTCCTGAATGCGTTTGTGGACTGGGGTGTTTCACCACTGGAAGCCCTTGAAAAGCTCGAGCAGTTGCGGGTGCTTTGGCATGGCCGTGCGATACATGTTGCTGAAGCGGCCGAGTTGCCGCCGGCCGGGATTGACACCAGTGCTGATCTGGAGCGTGTCAGACGATTCATTGTTGAAAGGGATTTGAGCGTTTCTGCATGATGCGGATTTTATTTGTTTGTCTTGGCAATATTTGCCGGTCACCGACGGCGCAGGGTGTCTTTGAGCACTTGGTGGCGCAAGCGGGCTTGAGTGAGCAGATTGATGTGGATTCTGCAGGAACCAGTGCCTGTCATGTGGGTGAGCCACCTGACCGTCGGGCAATTGAGGCGGCATCCCGCCGGGGTTACCGGTTATCTCATATAAGATCTCGACATGTTGAAGCGGCAGACTTTGAGTGTTTTGATCTTATTCTGGCTATGGATAAGGCCAATCTTCAGGCTTTGTTGAGCTGCTGTCCGGTGTCTTTTCAAGATAAGGTGAGACTGTTTCTGGACTATGAGGGAAGTGTGCAGGATGAAGTGCCTGACCCTTATTATGGTGGAAAGGGTGGTTTTGAAGCGGTGCTTGATCTTATAGAGGATGCATCACTGGCCTTGCTTTCTTCATTGAAGCCAACGTTGGAAGGGGCGGCATGAATCTGAAAATTGAGGAGTATGCCAGTCTTAAAACAATGAATACCATGGGGCTCGAATCAGTCGCTCGTTATTTCGGGCGGGTTGAGTCTCTGGCAGCGCTTCAAGAAGCACTGGTATTTGCTAAAGAGCGTCATCTGCCAGTCATTCCACTGGGTGAAGGAAGCAATGTTGTTCTGGGTGAATCTCTTGATGCCTTGGTGTTGTTAATACGTCTGAAAGGACGGGAGATTCAAGAAAGCCATAATGGCTCGGTTCTACTGAAAGTGGGGGCTGGTGAGCACTGGCATTCGCTGGTCTGCTGGAGTCTGGAGCAAAAATTTTATGGTTTGGAAAATCTGGCGCTAATACCCGGTTGTGTCGGTGCTGCACCTGTGCAGAACATCGGGGCTTATGGTGTAGAGATCAAAGATCGCTTTGTCAGTCTTGAAGCGGTTGATCGGCAGACGGGTGAGAGCACGACATTGTCTGCAGAAGAGTGTGCTTTTGGGTACCGGGATTCAGTGTTTAAAAACGGCTTGATGGATCGAGTGATAATAACTTCGGTGACGTTGAGGCTGAGCACAACGTTGATGCCTGAACTGGATTATGGCGCGCTAAAGGAGAAAGCTGAAGGCTTTGCAGGTGAAGGAGAGCGACCTACAGGTATGGATATCTGTCGTGCAGTCTGTGCTATCCGCAGGGAAAAATTACCTGATCCACAGGTCATAGGAAATGCGGGAAGTTTCTTCAAAAATCCAGTGGTCTCAGAGGAGCATAAGGTTGCGCTAAAAGATAAATTTTCTGATATTCCCGCCTATAAGGTGTCAGAAGGTTGGAAGCTTGCGGCGGGTTGGCTGATTGAACACTGTGGCTTTAAGGGATGCTTAAAGAAGGATGGTGCGGGTGTTTATGATAAGCAGGCGCTGGTGCTTGTCAATCACGGTAATGCCTGTGGGAAAGATGTCTTGCTGTTGGCTGAGGAAATTCGGGTAGCAGTTAAAGAGCGATTTTCTGTGACCCTTGAAATAGAGCCAAGGATCTATTGAGTAGGCATTAATAAAAAAGGGAGTCGAAAGACTCCCTTTTTTATTGTGGCCCTTTAACGCTGGACTTCAGAGGTTTCCTCTTGTGGTTGCGCAGTGGATGAGCTTACTGCTTCTTGGGGCTTAACCTGTTGTTCGGCCTGTCTGCGCTTGATTTCCCGTGGGTCATTATGTGCCCGGGTGCGTCTTTTCCTGGGTGCCTCTGTTGTAGTGGAGCTCTCAGGCTTTTGAGTGCTTTTTACCTCAGCAGTGGGCTCAGAGATCGGGGCGGAAGCTCTGGTGTTTTGGTTGTCAGCAGTCTCTGCCTTAACAGGCTGGGCAGTCTGAGGACGTGAGCGTGTGGCGGTATCATCCGCTGTAGCGCCAGTGGTCTTGGGTTCAGGCTTGGGTGCTGAATCGGATGCCTTGGGCGCGGCGTGCACTGGTTGTGCCGTTCTTTCTTCCTTTTCTCTCCGCTCTTTTCTGGCAGGTCTTTCAGAGCGAGGCTTGGGAATATCGACAGTCTCAGTTGCCTGCGTCGGCTTTTGTGCCTGGCCGGAGTCACCCTTTGTGGCAGCAGTTGCTGCTTCAATCCCGGTGGGTTTGGGGTGACCCTCTGACCTTGCAGTCGCAGAGATGGCTTCAGCCAATCCCGTCATTTTGGGGGCTTCTGGTACAGCTTCTTTCGGTAGCTGCTCAGGTGTTTTCGCTGAGAGTTGGGGCGCTGTTTCAGGCTTTTCTGGTGCTTGAGTTACAGGCGCTTTTTGTGTGGTGCCAGAAGCTTCCCTGGTTTCCACTGCCACTGCCATTGCCTGAGGTGCTCTGCTCTCAGAGGGTGCGGCAGGCGTCTCAGTGATCGTTGCCTGTTCGTTTACAGGGCGAGCAGTTGTGCTGCGATCCTGTTCCTTGCGGGCCTTGCCCTGCTGCTGCTGCTGCTGCTGTTCGTTCGGACGAGATTGTTCCGAAACACGCTTTTCAGCTGATGCTGGCTCGGTTGGAGGGGCAACCTGTGTGTTGTTTTCGACCTGTTCGACCTGTTGCTGGCGATCGCGCTGAGAAGGGCGATTACTTCTGCGACGATTGGCCAGGTTGCGTGGACGGCGGCGGCGTTCATCTGACCCCGTAGTCTGCTCAGGCTGGCGTTCTTCGCGAGTTGGGCGATTGCTTTGTTTGTTCTCTTCCTGAGCCGGACGTTCCTGCTTAGGCGCCTGTTTGGGGCGCTGATTAGGGCCTTTGACGGTATCGCGCTCGCGTTTTTGATCCGCATTGCGTGAATCACGGCGCTGACGCTGGTTAGGGCGCCCCTGCTCTGGTTGCTGACTACTGCGTTGATCGCGACGATCACTGCGGTCGCTCTGGCGGCGTTGGTCTTGTTGTTTGGCGCCATTATTGCGAGGCTGTGGCTTTTCCTGGCTTCTGGAGGAGTCTGGCGCAGCCTTGTTTTGTGGCTGCTCTTCGCCCTTGAACAGGCCAGACAGGAAGCGGGACACAGAGCCGATCAATCCAATCTGCTCTTGGGTGGCAGGTTTCGCCGGTGCAGGTTGTGCCGGTCTGATATTTTTTACAGCCGCCTCACTGGTTTTGATGGCAGGTTTTTCCTGAACAAGCTCTTCAGCCGCTTCATCAATCTCAGTGGTAATTTCGAAGCTGTTCTCTTTTGCCTGAACAGCAGCGTGATCGTCCCGGAGACGTTGGACTTCAAAGTGTGGCGTTTCCAGGTTCGGGTTTGGGATGACCAGAACACGTACGTCGTTGCGTTTCTCAATTTTACTGATCACGCCACGTTTTTCGTTCAGCAGGAACGTGCCAACGCTGACGGGAACTTGCGCACGAATTTCAGAGGTTCGCTCTTTGAGTGCTTCTTCCTCCATCAGTCTCAGGATGGACAGTGCGAGAGAGCTGATATCGCGAATGGTGCCCTGGCCATGGCAGCGGGGGCAGACGATGCCGCTGGTTTCACCCAGAGAGGGGCGCAGACGCTGACGGGACATTTCCAGAAGGCCGAAACGGGAAATACGGCCAATCTGGACGCGGGCGCGGTCCATCTGGAGGGCGTCTTTCATCCGGTTTTCGACTTCGCGCTGGCTCTTGTTCGAGTTCATGTCAATGAAGTCGATGACAATCAGTCCGCCGATATCCCGCAACCGAAGCTGGCGTGCGATCTCGTCGGCGGCTTCAAGGTTGGTGTTGAGTGCAGTCTCTTCAATGTCACCACCGCGGGTGGCCCGAGCGGAGTTGATGTCAATGGATACCAGTGCTTCGGTGGGATCAATGACGATGGAGCCGCCAGAGGGAAGATTGACTTCACGCTGGAAGGCCGTCTCGATCTGGGTTTCGATCTGGAAGCGGTTGAACAGCGGTACCGTATCTTTATAGAGTTTGATGCGGCTCTGGTACTGCGGCATAACCTGGCGGATAAAGTCCAGGGCTTCTGCGTGAACCTTGGGGTTATCAACCAGTACTTCGCCGATGTCCTGGCGCAGGTAGTCGCGGATAGCCCGGATGATAACGTTGCTTTCCTGGTAGATCAGGAAGGGGGCGGAATTGGTGGATGCCGCTTCCTGGATGGAGTTCCAGAGCTGTAGAAGGTAGTCCAGATCCCACTGAAGCTCTTCGCTGCCGCGGCCCAGGCCGGCAGTACGAACGATAACACCCATTTCCTGAGGGATATCCAGCTGGCTGAGCGCTTCGCGGAGCTGAGTGCGTTCATCACCTTCAATACGACGAGAAATCCCGCCTGCACGAGGATTGTTGGGCATCAGAACCAGGTAGCGTCCGGCAAGGCTGATAAAGGTGGTCAGAGCAGCGCCTTTGTTACCACGCTCCTCTTTATCAACCTGAATGACGACTTCCTGACCTTCCCTGATGACATCCTTGATGTTCGGGCGGCCGGACTGGGTTTTGTTGAAATATTCGCGGGAGATTTCCTTTAAGGGGAGAAATCCGTGGCGTTCAGCACCGAAGTCGACAAACGCAGCTTCGAGGCTTGGCTCAATGCGGGTGATTTTGCCCTTGTAGATGTTGGCTTTTTTCTGTTCCCTGGCGTCGGATTCGATGTCCAGGTCATAGAGTCTCTGGCCATCGACCAGTGCAACCCGCAGCTCTTCCTGCTGGGTCGCATTGATAAGCATTCTTTTCATGAATTACCGATAGTATGTGGCGGCCATCCTCTTCAAGCGCGGTATCTCCTATTATTCATTCTTGTTGTTGCTTGTGTTGCTGTATATCGCTGCAAGCGTTTTTTCAGCGATGCCCATGGTTGTAACGGTCACCATACTGAAACGGCTTGCCAGGCCTTTCTGGCCTCAACATGGGCATACAGGTCTTATCTTGTGCGTTCTGCAGGTGGGTGGATAACCCGGCTGCAGTCAGCGAAGCATGAGTGCCTGCGTGCCGACTTCTGAAATCTTAATAGGAGCGCCTGACTGAAAAGGATAGCGCTAGTTAACTTTTGTCAGAGTCACGGCACGTTATGATGCCGTTCTTGCTGACTCTTTTTTACCCTTGTCACTCATACTTGGACACCGTCTACGGGAAAATTCTCCGTGGTCCTTGTGACAATTAATGGGTATTAAATCAATTGCTTATAACTTTCCGTCGCAATCACGTACTGATCTACGGCCGGTACCTGAAATATATCAGCAATTCCCGAGTGCAGCAAATGACCTGAAAGCTGGTAAGATGGCCGCATGAGTAATGAACAGCCTATATCTCCAGTAGTTGATGTCCGGGTACGTTTCGTTGAGGTGGATAGCGAGCGGGCCGGGCAGCGACTCGATAATTTCCTGAAGCTGCACCTTAAAGGGGTGCCGAAGACGCGTATATACCGGATTATTCGTAAGGGTGAAGTGCGGGTCAATAAAGGGCGTGTTACGGCCGATTACCGTTTGGTAGCGGGTGATAATGTCCGTATTCCGCCGGTCCGTATGGCCGAAAAGCCGCCGGCGCCATCGCCCAGTGCCGGAATGAGTGGCGCCATTGAGCAGAGTATTCTTTATGAGGATGATGCTTTGCTGGTGGTCAACAAGCCGAGCGGTATGGCCGTCCATGGCGGTAGTGGTGTGTCGCTTGGGGTGATTGAGGCGTTGCGGGCTATGCGTCCGGAAAGTCGTTTTCTTGAATTGGTGCATCGTCTGGATCGGGATACTTCTGGCTGCCTCCTGATTGCGAAGAAGCGCAGCATGCTCAAGCATTTGCATGTTCAGATGCAGTCAGGCAAAACTGAAAAAATATACCAGTTACTGGTATCAGGTCGTTGGCCGACCAGGCGACAGACGGTCAAGGCGCCATTGCTTAAGAATACCCTGCGTTCCGGTGAGCGGATTGTTGTGGTTCATCCTGAGGGTAAAGCCTCCGTAACCCATTTTCAGGTTCTTGAGCGGCTGGGCAGTTGCACATTGGTTGAGGCGCGCCTTGAGACAGGGCGAACCCATCAGATCCGGGTGCACTCGAGGCATGTTGGTTGCCCGATCGTCGGGGATGAAAAGTATGGTGATGATGAAACCAATAAAAGTATGAGGCAGCAGGGTGTTCGTCGACTGTTTCTGCATGCTGCCCGATTAAAGGTTCAGCTGCCTGATCAGCGCGAAATGGTGTTTGAGGCGCCTCTGCCTGAGGAATTGTGTGAAGGGTTACAACAACTGCGGGGCTAGTTGCCCTGCAGTCTTGATGATCTTGCTTGAATCAAAAAAGACTAAAAACCCGTGATGCAGGGATGAGTGTGATGGAAGTTCTGCCCTATAAGTTGGTTGTCTTTGACTGGGATGGCACGTTGGTGGATTCAGCGGAGCGTATTGTTGAGTGCCTTCGGTACGCTTCGCAAAACGTACGCCTGCCGCTCCTGTCGGACAGTGAATACAGCAATATCATCGGTTTGGGTATGTTTGAGGCAATCAGGCAGTTATATCCTGATTTGCCCGAATCTGACATCCATGTGTTTCGTGATGCCTATCGCGATGAGTTTTTGGGTAGAAGTCATGAGCCTTCCCCGTTTTTTTCCGGTATTCCGGATATTTTAAGTTTGCTTCAGCGAAAAGGGTACTCGCTGGCGGTGGCGACGGGTAAATCCCGTAAAGGGTTGGCCCGGGAGCTGGATGTCCGTGATATGGACGGTTTGTTTCATGCAACACGCTGTGCTGACGAAACACGCTCTAAGCCGGATCCTATGATGTTGCACCAGCTGGTGACGGAAGTGCGTTGTCAGCCAGAAGATGTGCTGATGATCGGTGACAGCATCTACGATATGGAAATGGCGGCAAGTGCCGGAATTGATCGATTGGCTGTCACCTGGGGTGTGCATGACCGATCGCGTTTGGCATCCTATGCGCCGGTACGTATCGCCGAGCGGGTCAGTGATATTTCAGATTCTCTGCTGTAATGATGAAAGGGTGCGGGTGCGGAATGCTGTTTTCGCTCCGGCATTGTGTGATTGATCGTTGATGGTACTTGAGGAGCTATATGTCGGATAAAGAGTGGGGGGGCGGCGCGTCGACCGGTGAGGATCGGCGTTTGATTGAAAAGCTCTTGTCAGGCGCGCTGGTCGAGCAACGGCGAGCCCGTCGCTGGGGGGTCTTCTTCAAGTTGATGACGCTGTTGTGGTTGTTTGCCGTGGCGGGTAGTCTGTTTATGTCATCACGTTCCATCGTGCCGGCTCCGGCGGGTAAGGGAGAGGGTTATACGGCACTGATTGAGGTGGATGGCGTGATTGCCTCGGGTGAGCAGGCCGGTGCAGATAATATTGTCGGTGGTCTGCGGGAGGCATTTGATGATCCGAATGTGAAGGGAGTCATCCTGCGTATTAATAGCCCTGGCGGGAGTCCCGTGCAATCAGGCTATATCTATGATGAGATTCGCCGTTTGAAGGGCGATCGCGATGATCTCAAAGTGTATGCCGTTATTGTCGATATTGGTGCATCGGGTGCGTACTACATCGCGTCAGCAGCGGATGAAATTTATGCGGATAAGGCCAGTCTTGTAGGCTCGATTGGTGCCTATATGGCTAGTTTTGGTCTGGATGGCGTCATGGATAAAGTGGGAGTAACCCGCCGGTTTTATAAGTCGGGTGACTTCAAAGGCTTTTCTGATCCTTTCCAGCCGGAAGATCCGGTGGCAGCAGAGCATATTAAGACAACTGTAGCCTCAATCCATCAGCAGTTCATTGATAGTGTCAAGCTTGGTCGTGGTGATCGTCTGAGTGATGACCCGCTGCTGTATTCTGGTTTGATCTGGTCAGGCGAGCAGGCGGAGGATTTGGGGCTTGTTGATGGTCTGGGCAGCTCAAGCTACGTGGCTCGGGAGTTGATTGGTGAAGAAATGATTGTCGATTTTACACCGCAATTATCACCATTTGAGCGGTTTGCCCGTCAACTGGGCATGGGGGTCATGCATACGATGGTCAATGTGTTGGGGCTGGATGGTCTGAGTGTTCGCTAACGTTATTAAAAATTAAGCTATGTGGCCAGCCAGTGTGGCTGGCCTTTGATCTGTGTTATGGAAGTTGCAGTCCATAGATTCTGAGCATTTTTGACAGGGTGATCAGTGGCAGTCCTTCCAGTGCCGTTGGATCGTCACCTGATAGTGATTCAAATAGCGATATGCCCAGTGATTCCCACTTGAAGCTGCCTGCGCAATCCAGCGGTTGATCCTTCTCTATATAGCGTGTGATTTCGTCGCTGCTCAGTTGTCTGAAGGTGACGTGGAAGGGGATGACAGTTGATTGATGTTTGCCTGTAGCAGAATCCAGAAGGCACAGTCCAGTTAGGAATTGTACGGTTTTCTCGCTGCACAAGCTCAGTTGTTCAAAGGCTTTTTCGGCTGTTTTGGGTTTGCCCAGTATCTGGTCGTTTAATACGGCGACCTGGTCGGATCCGATAATCAATGCATCAGAGTATTGGTTGCTGCAGGTGGTTGCCTTGCTCAGGCTTAAGCGCTCGGCCATCAGGTGAGGGGGTTCATCTGACTGCCTGAGTTCAGAAATGTCAGGGGCGCACCATGAGAAAGGGATCTGCAGGCGTTCAAGGAGTCTGCGTCGGTAGATTGAGCCTGAGGCCAGAATAAGTTGTTGTGCTGTTGCCGGCATAATTCGGTAGGAAGTTGGTTGCGGAAGATGGTCAGTGTATCGTTCAGTTATATCGAGCGCGAGCGGCTGCGGTTAATGATATTCCGCAAAAGCGTTTGAAGCCCTTTGACAGGCATTGAGCATGGCCCTATTATTGCGCGCTTATGTTAAATGGTCAGTTACCCAAACACATCACACCGCGCAAGTTTGCTCAGACTGAGACGGAACTTGCCGGTCGTATCGCGGTCAGTGAACTTGACCGGCTGGCGGATATGCTGGCTGGCGAGGACGCAGAGGTGGCTTTGTCACTGGCGTTTTCCTTGGATGACCGTCGTCGTCCCAGGATTACCGGTGAGCTGGAGGCTGAGTTGCCGATGCTCTGTCAGCGGTGCCTTGATGTTGTAAATGTTAAAATTCGGACTGGACTTAATCTGGCGGTTGTCTGGTCCGAAGAACAGGCGAAAGCCTTGCCGAAGGATGTTGACCCGTTGATTCTTGAGGATGACACCACGGATCTGAGCCAGCTGGTCGAAGACGAGCTGTTGCTAAGTGTTCCGCTGGTGGCTTATCACGAGAATACACAGTGTCATGCCGGGCAGGTCTTCAGTACGGATCCCGATTTTGGCGAAGATGTTGCTGAAGAAGTGCAGGAAAAGCCTAACCCGTTCAGTGTGCTGGCACAGTTGAAGACTGGCGATTAATCCATTCAGGAGAGTTAACTCATGGCAGTTCAGCAGAACCGCAAAACCCGTTCACGGCGCGACATGCGTCGTTCTCACGACGCACTGGGCACTTCCGCCCTGTCCGTTGATGCAGCCAGCGGCGAAACCCATCGTCGTCACCACGTGACTGCAGACGGTTTCTACCGTGGCAAGAAGGTCGTTGCCGGCAAGAACGACGAATAAGTCGTCTTGAGCCAGCAAAAGACGATTGCGCTGGATGTGATGAGCGGGGACAGAAGTCCCCGCTTTCGTATTGCTGCAGCGCTGGATTGTTTGTCCCTCCATCCTGGTCTTCACTTCATCCTTGTTGGCGACCGCCACTTTATTCGAGACTCTCTCACGGGCAGCGCGGCTGAGTTGCGCTCACGTATCACCGTGGTTCATGCTGACCAGGTGGTCACCATGGATGACCGTCCCTCACTGGCGTTGCGTAGAAAACAGAATTCCTCCATGTGGCGTGCGCTGGAACAGGTGTCAATGGGTGTTGCCCAGGCCTGTGTGAGTGCCGGGAATACCGGCGCGCTAATGGCGATGGGGCGTTTCCTTCTCAAAACGCATCCTGGGATTGATCGCCCGGCAATTATCGGCCAGATCCCCTCTATTGGTCGCGACACCTTCATGCTGGACTTAGGTGCTAATGTAGATTGCAACTCAGAGCATCTGTATCAGTTTGCGGTGTTGGGTTCGCTGATGTTGTCGGAGGTGTTGGGTATTGCTGCGCCGACAATTGGACTGTTGAATGTCGGACAGGAAGATATCAAGGGTGATGAACGGGTCAGGTTGGCGCAGGAGTTGATTCTTGGAAACCCTGGATTGAATTATCAGGGGTTTGTTGAAGGGCATGATATTTTTCGTGGTGCTGTCGATCTGGTTGTCTGTGACGGTTTTCCAGGTAATGTCGCCCTGAAGGCTGGAGAAGGTGCATCTGCTTATATCAGTCATGTCATGCGGCAAGGTACCGGTCTGACCGGCTGGCGCAAGCTCTATCGCTACCTGGCGTTACCGTTTATTCGCCATATGGTACAGCAGATTGATCCCAGTCGTTTCAATGGCGCCAGTTTTCTGGGGCTTCAGGGTGTCGTCGTGAAAAGTCATGGTGACGCGGATCGGCGTGAGTTTGGCTATGCCCTGGAGAGGGCGGTCATGGAGGTTGAGCGCAACGCCATCTACCGCATCAACGACAAGCTTGAATCCTATTTCTGATCGCTTCAGTCATACTTTATGTCTGTTGTTACCAGCCGGTAATGGTTGCGCAACATATTTTAACGATTGGATGGAAATCATTCCTTATAATGGCCCAATTCGACAGGTGTCCATGAGGCAGAGTGGCGTAAGCAATAATGAGTGACAAGTTCGCAGTGGTTTTTCCCGGCCAGGGATCGCAAAAGGTAGGGATGTTGGCAGAAGTGACTGCCGGCAGTGATATTATTCGCGCTACCTTTTCTGAGGCGTCTGAAGTGCTTAATTTTGACCTGGGGCAAATGATTGCTGAAGGTCCGGCCGAAGCATTAAATCAGACTGAAAACACACAGCCTGCCTTGCTGGCTTCCAGTGTTGCATTGTGGCGGCTCTGGGCGGAGCGTGAAGGTGTGCCGGCCATGATGGCAGGGCACAGTTTGGGTGAGTACTCCGTGCTGGTTTGTGCTGGCGTGATCTCCTTTGCTGATGGTTTGAAGCTGGTTCGTAACCGGGGCCGTTACATGCAGGACGCCGTGCCTGCTGGTACCGGTGGTATGGCTGCGGTTCTGGGTTTGGCGGATGAGGATGTCGTACGTGTCTGTAGTGAGGTGGCTGAGCAGTCCGGTGAAGTCCTTGAAGCTGTGAATTTCAATGCACCCGGTCAGGTGGTTGTTGCCGGCAGTAAAGTCGCCGTTGAGCAATCGGTTGATGCGTTTTCCGCCGCTGGTGCCCGCAAGGTTATGCCTTTACCTGTCAGCGTGCCCTCCCATTGTGCTCTGATGAAGCCTGCCGCAAAACGGTTGTCGGAAGATCTGGCTGCTGTGATGTTCAATGCGCCCTGTATTCCCGTTGTGCAAAATGTCTCTGCGCAGGTTGTCGATGATGTTGAGCAGATTCGTGAGAACCTGGTTCGCCAGCTCTATAGTCCAGTGCGCTGGGTTGAGACCATTCGTTTGATGGCAGACTCTGGCGTTTCACGGTTGTTTGAGTGTGGTCCGGGTAATGTGCTGGCAGGCCTGGGTAAGCGGATTGAGCGCTCGCAGGTATACACATCCCTTGAATCAGCTGCCGCTTATGCTGAACTGTCTTCCTGATCATGGATAAATTCGGGACCAAGAGGTTTATATGGCTTTAACGGATAAGGTGGCGCTGGTGACAGGCGCGAGTCGTGGAATTGGTCGTGCTATCGCCATGCGACTGGGGGCTGAGGGTGCCATTGTTGTTGGTACGGCCACTACTGATGCTGGTGCAGAGGCGATTTCGGCGGCGCTTGCAGAGGCAGGTATCCGTGGACGTGGTCTGTGCCTTGATGTGGCAAACAGTGATTCAGTGACTTCTGTCGTCAAATCCGTCACCGAGGAATTTGGTGCCCCGGTAATTTTGGTTAATAATGCCGGCATTACCCGTGATAACATCCTCATGCGAATGAAGGATGATGAATGGGATTCGGTGATTAATACCAATCTCGGTTCCATTTATCGCCTCAGTAAAGCCTGTGTGCGTGGCATGACCAAAGCCCGTGAAGGCCGGATCATCAATATTAGTTCGGTCGTCGGCTCCATGGGAAATGCAGGTCAATCCAATTACGCAGCGGCCAAGGCCGGGCTGGAGGGTTTTTCCCGTTCACTGGCTCGCGAGCTGGGAAGCCGTCAGGTTACAGTAAATGCGGTAGCGCCCGGATTTATTGATACAGATATGACACGATCGTTGCCTGAAGAGCAGCGTGACATGCTGTTGACCCAGGTGCCGCTTGCGCGTCTGGGGCAGCCGGAAGAAATCGCCGGTGTGGTTGCTTTTCTTGCGGGTGACGCCGGTGGTTATATCACAGGCGAAACGATTCATGTCAACGGTGGCATGTATATGGGCTAATGCCCACGAAATGATATCGGCCACTGCGGTCAGTGGTCGGTCTGATTGCGATAAATACTCTTTGAGCGGCCTTGAAATTCTCGCAATCGTTTATATACACTTACTTTTCGCAGCTGAGGCTGCATGGAATGTTAACAGGAGCACAACAAGGCATGAGTACCATTGAAGAGCGCGTCAAAAAGATTGTTTGCGAACAACTTGGCGTGAAAGAAGAGGAAGTGACCAATGATGCGTCCTTCGTCGAAGATCTGGGCGCGGATTCTTTGGACACTGTAGAACTCGTCATGGCGCTCGAGGAAGAGTTCGAGACTGAGATTCCTGACGAGGAAGCAGAAAAGATTACTACCGTGCAGGAAGCTATCGACTACGTCGTTTCCCACCAGTAATTCTGCAAGAATTTCTGAAAAAGCCGCACTGGCAGTTCTGTGAGTGCGGCTTTTCTGTATCTGGCTTTTTCCTTCCGGGATGTATTTCTGCGCGTTTTAAAGGCGCCAGGTCCACACTCCAGCCAATTTGTGGTATCAATCCGTCATGACTGGTGTGGGGATCGTTAATGATCAAGGCAAATGTGTGGGTTGATGGTGAGCCTTGTACGGTGTTGCCGACGGATGATCGTGGGCTCGCTTACGGTGATGGTGTTTTTGAGACGGTGAAGGTGGTGTCTGGCCAGATGATGCTGGACGGCTATCACTGGGATCGCTTGCAGACCTCCTGTCGTCAGCTTGGGATAGACGCTGATATTGTGTTTTGGCAACAAACCGTTTCCCGTTTTCTCGCTGACCGAGCGACGGGCATTCTCAAAATGATTGTCACCCGGGGGAGTGGTGGGCGTGGCTACAACCCGAAAGGTTGTCGCAGCCGGTTGATTCTTTCATGGCATGTCCTCCCTGAATACCCTGCTGCGTATTGGCAAAAGGGGGTCGCGCTCTATCCCTGCGCTACGGTGCTTGGTCTGCAGCCATCGACTGCCGGTCTCAAGCATCTGAATCGCCTGGAGCAGGTTGTGGCGCGATCAGAGTGGGATGACCCGCGTTATGCAGAAGGTCTCTTAAAGGATCTGAATGGCAACCTGATTGAAGGAACGATGACGAACCTGTTTCTGGTAACATCGGAGGGGTTGTGGACGCCGGATTTGAAAATGTCCGGCGTGGCAGGTGTTATGAGGCAGTGGATTCTGGATAATATGCCTCAATACGGAATCAAAACACAGGTTTCTGATATCTCGCTGGATGCGTTGCAAAAGGCATCCGAAGTGTTTGTCTGTAACAGTGTGAATGGTGTGTGGCCTGTTGTTGCTTATGCCGATCTGCAGTGGGCGCCTGGGCCTGTTACGCGGCATGTGCAGTCTGCCGTTTCTGGGATTTTGAATGTCTGAAAATAAAGTGCCTCGAAAGCCCCTGTTTTATGTGCTGCTGATGCTGTTGGCAGCCTCTTTGTTGCTGCTTTTTTCCTGGCGTTGGTTGCAGGCCTATCTGGAAGAGCCGGTGAATACACTGGATGATGGCACGGTCTTTGTGGTGAATGCCGGGGAATCGTTCAGCAGAGTCAGTCGCCGGCTCGAAGAGCGGGGCATTTTGCGCCTGCCGGATGTTTTCAGGCTCTATGCCCGGGTGATCGGTGAAGATACGGGCCTGAGAGCGGGTGAGTATCTGGTGAAGCCTGAAACCACGGTTTCTGGTTTGCTGGAACTGCTGACGTCCGGTAGGGTCATACTTCACAGTGCGACGCTGATCGAAGGACGAACACTGGCAGAAAATATGGGCATGCTGTCAGAGAATAAAAAACTCGTGTTTGAGTTGGCTGGTTTGAGTGGTCAGGAAATACTCAAAAAACTGGGGTTTTCTGATGCCTCGGCTGAAGGCATGTTCTTTCCTGACACCTATTATTTTGAGGCGGGTGATACCGATACCTCCATATTGCGCCGCGCTTACCTGCGTATGCAGGAGGTACTGGCCAAAGAGTGGGCCAGAAAAGCATCGGGTCTGCCTTACGAATCGCCCTATGAGGCGTTGATCATGGCGTCATTGATCGAGCGTGAAACCGGTGTTCCCGAAGAGCGAGGGCAGATTGCCGGTGTCTTTGTCCGTCGCTTACAGAAGGGCATGCGTTTGCAGACGGATCCGTCGGTGATCTATGGCCTGGGTGATGCATTCCAGGGGAACCTGACCCGAAAGCATTTGAGGGCCTATACGCCTTATAACACCTACAGAATCAAGGGGTTGCCGCCTACCCCCATCGCGTTGGCGGGGCGTGAATCGATTCGTGCCGCGTTGCATCCACAAGCAGGTGATGCACTCTATTTTGTGGCGCGTGGTGATGGCTCCCATAAGTTTTCGAAAACACTGGCTGAGCATAATGCAGCGGTCAGGAAGTACCAGTTAATACGACGCAAGGGGTATCGCAGTTCGCCCCTGGTCACCACGGAGTAAGGTGAAAACATGTCTGAGAGACAATACCCCGGTCTTTTCATGACCGTTGAAGGTGGTGAAGGCGCCGGTAAGACGACGAATATCGCGTATATCAAGGAATGGCTGACGAAGCACAACATTGAATTTGTTCATACCCGTGAACCGGGCGGTACGCCGTTAGCGGAACGCATCCGAGAGCTGTTGTTGGCCAAGTCGGATGAGGCGATTGCGGAAAAGGCTGAACTACTGTTGGTGTTCGCGGCAAGGGCCCAGCACTTGGATCAGGTGATTGTTCCTGCACTTCAGGCAGGCAAGGTGGTGTTGTGTGACCGGTTTACCGATGCAACCTATGCCTATCAGGGAGCTGGACGCGGTCTGGATAAACGTCATATCGCCACTCTGGAAAGTTTGGTGCAGGAAAGTTTGCGGCCTGATCTGACCATTTTGCTGGATCTACCGGTGGCTGCTGGTATGGCGAGAGTGAGTCAGCGGGGAGAACTGGATCGTTTTGAGCAGGAGGCCCTGTCATTTTTTGAGCGTGTGCGTACGGCCTACCTGGAAAGAGCGGCAGTGTTTGAGCATCAGTATGCCATCGTCGATGCATCACAAGGGTTGGATGACGTACAGGCAGATATCGGTGTGATTCTTCAGAACAGGTTGTCAGCCTATGCCGGAGAGTAAATCGTTATTTGAGCCTTATGCCTGGCTGGATGTTCATTGGCTGCAAATGACAGAACGCTTCGCTGAAGGAAGGCTTGCGCACGCTTACCTGATGCGGGGAGCTGCTGGTATCGGCAAACTTGATTTTGCCCAGGCATTTGGGCGATACGTTCTCTGTCAGGACAAGGTGGATGGTCAGTCCTGTGGTCGTTGCCGCAGCTGTCAGTTGAACATGGCGGGAACGCATCCTGATTTTCTGTTGATTGAGCCGGAATCTCCTGGAAAGGGGATACGGGTTGATCAGATTCGCGCATTGATTGAATTTTCGGCCAAGACGGCCCAACAGGGTGGTTATCGGGTGGTGGTGCTGAGTCCTGCCGAAAGCATGAATACCAATGCGGCTAATGCGTTGCTGAAATGCCTTGAGGAGCCGGGGGATAACACGCTGTTGATGCTGGTCAGTCACCAGATATCCGCGATTCTTCCTACAATCCGAAGTCGCTGCCAGTTACTGGCCTTTGATAAGCCTGATGAGAAGGCTTCCCTGGATTGGCTGATGCCGTTGTGTGACGATGCTGAACAGGCACGAAATCTGTTGACGCTGTCGGGTGGCTGTCCTCTTGGGGCGCGTGCTTACCTTGAGAATGGCCTGGAAAAACAGCTCGCGAGAATGCAGAAAGATCTTGGTGCCGTAACTCGTGGAGAGGTAGCGCCGGTCGAGGTTGCGTTGGCCTGGCAGGATTTTGAGCCCGTCATCGTGCTGGAGTGGTTGGCAGGTTGGTCTGCGGAGATGGCCGGTTATGTATCGACATCGGATGATGCCTGTATCCGCTCTCAATCCATGGCTAAAATGCTGTCTTATATTGCAAAAAAGGCTGGAGCCAAGCGGTTGTTGGCGTTTCATGTTTGGTTATTGCAGCAGAAAAGCCGTTTAAGTGGGCAGGTCAACCTGAATCGCCAGCTGCTCATGGAAGCGGTGCTATTTCGCTGGTTGCAGCTTACAATGAAACAGGGATGACAAGAATAATCATGCATGTGTTCCGCTATTTGACCGTTTGATATGTGGGGCATGGGAGAGGGCAATTATGGTAGGTATGGCGAAAGGCAGTATTCTGTCGGTTTCGATCAAGGATAAAGCGGTTTTATACGAGTCTTACATGCCGTTCCTGGTCAATGGTGGTCTGTTTATTCCGACCAACAAAAAATATCCGATGGGTGCCGAGGTTTTCCTCCGCCTTTCGCTGATGGATGAGGCGGAGAAGATTCCTGTGCCGGGTAAGGTGGTCTGGATTACACCGCCGGGCTCCCAGGGGAACCGTAACCCGGGTATTGGTGTCCAATTCACAGAAGCTAATGAGGTGGCGCGAACCAAGATAGAAGCGTATCTGGCCGGTTCAGTAACGTCCGATCGCCCCACCACCACGATGTAGTTCAGGTATGTTTATAGATTCACACTGTCATCTTGATCGTCTTAAACTTGACCCTTATGAAGGTGATGTCAGCAAAGCGGTTGAGGCTGCCTTTGCTAACGGGGTCAGTGGGATATTGTCGGTCTGTATTGATCTTGAGCACTTTCAATCTGTGCTTGATATGACCCGTTTTGATAATGTCTGGGCTTCTGTAGGAGTTCATCCACTGGATTTGGATGGTCAGGTGCCGTCCGTTGAGACATTAAAACAGTTGTCTGACCACCCCAAGGTTGTGGCCATTGGGGAGACAGGGCTGGACTATTACTACAGTAAAGATCACAAGCAACAGCAGCAGGAATGGTTTGCCATGCAGTTGACTGCTGCGGCTGAGCAGCGGTTGCCGATTATTGTTCATACCCGCGATGCCCGCGAAGATACGTTGAATTTGATTGCAGTACATGGTTCTCCGGAATCTGCCGGGGTAATGCACTGCTTTACGGAAAGTTGGGATATGGCTAAAAAAGCCATGGACATGAATTTCTATATTTCATTTTCAGGCATTGTGACGTTCAAGAATGCCGATGAGCTACGAGAGGTTGCCCGTAAAGTCCCTCTGGATCGGATTTTGATTGAAACGGACTCCCCTTATCTGGCGCCAGTCCCTTTTCGCGGTAAATCCAATGAGCCAAAATATGTACCAGAAGTGGGTAAGTTTATTGCTGAATTAAAAGGCGTCTCTGTTGAAGCACTGGCGGAGCATACGACAAATAACTTCTTCACCCTCTTTAATAAAGCAGCCCAATAAGTTGCTTTATTTCATTTTAAGGTACCGCTTTAAATACCGTTCTGCGTGTTCATACTTATTGTGGTTGAATCATCTCCCTATAATTCACCTCCTGTTGCGGTCAGCTTCTTAGCGACCCGGTCGTCAAACGCAGGATTGTCCACAGGATAAAACGAGCGATTGACACAAGGCCGAAACGCTGTAGAATGCGCCGCCTGTCAACGAGCTTCGCTCTCCGGTTTCACCGGACGAAACAAGCGCTTGACACTGAAGTCCGCCACTGTAGAATGGCGGCCTCGCTGAAGCGGGCAAGGTTCTCCGGAACGCAGCCTGGACATCTTCAACGAGCTGTTCTTTAACAAATTAT
>NZ_JAEVHF010000021.1 GCF_018263925.1 Kistimonas asteriae | reverse complement strand
ACTGTTATCGATTTAACCGGCGCTTTGATTTGAAGGCGATGGTATCAAGGCTGGGTTACATGGCTGCGCGAACCTGCCCCATGCCAGCAAGGCTTCTCAAGCTGGCTGAGCCACAGTGGTAATCAGGAAGACTCTTGAATGTTATTACTGAAAGCAGTTGCAACATTATCGGTGTGTAGTCTGTAGAAAAGCATCCCAGTTCTGCCCTATATGAACGCCTGGAACGTTTATATTCTCTTCATGGAATTCAACAGTATTTCCAAACCGAAAATAGTCATCATGCACAACATGGTTTGTACGAATATATGGCCAGACAGTTTCACGAAGAAATAACTGGTCGATAGTCCTTTCTTTAGTATTGCCTTGGTAGTACTCATTAAACAGAGGCTGGAGTTCAGGTAAAGCCCCCCCTATGCCTCCCCACAAACCAGCCAGTATCAATTCACTGTGTGAGTACCAATCCCTTATTAAATGAAATGACCTACCGGACCTTATCCACTGGTCAACTGCCGAACGCTCCTGTAACGTCAGCGGCGAATCCACATCACGGATAATATAACGCGACACTGTCGGATCATCAGCCACCAGGAAACGCCAGAAAAGACCATAAAAAAAGCCCTGGTCTTCCGGCATCATTATCAGCTCGGCATCTGCCTCCTGTAATGCCTGCAACGTGGCAGTTGGCACACTTTCTCCGCAATAAAAACGGCATTGCCAACCCGGATAAATAACCAATGCCGCATAGGCATTGCGTACCGCCCCGCGAAGATAAACGGGATTATCTCCCCAGAGGCTATAACTGATAACTTGTAGCCCATCTCCGGAGGATGCTTCCGTTACTGCACCAGGCTTCATACCTGCTCTGTTTTCCAGAGCAGCCAGCTTATCCGGAGAGCAGACTGCTGCATCCTTGGCCTCCAGCGACAACCGGCCATAATGTTTGGCAGCGTCATAATGCCTCGTTGAATAGGCAAGATGGGTCATACTATCCAACGCAACCACATTGCCAGGTTCACGCTGAGTCAGCTGCTGCAATGTGTCCAGGCTCCCCTCCACATCGCCTGTCATGAACTGCAGAGTGCCAAGATTGACAACTACTTCACTGTCATCCGGCAAGTAGCGATGCAGTACGCGGGTAATATCCAGAGCAGTGACATAGTCGTTACACGCATAAAGCGCCATGGACAGGTATTTCAGGTCATTGATAGGCGGAGAATCCTCAGGCGACGCCTGGATGACCTGCTGGAAATAACCCGCAGCATCGGCGAACTGCCCCTGTCGGTAACAGGCCATGGCTTTCTGACGAAGGTCCTGCATGGTGGTTCCGTGCTGGCTCAATGTATCTGATTATTCGGCCTGTCACGGGCATCCTTCAATCGCTCTGTTTGCCGGTTTAATGACGCTTTCCGTCAGGATCCGTTCTGTAAAATGAAGCAATGCACTGAAATCATCATCTCCTTTTCCCGCATTAAAGATATTTTCCATTCGGACGAAAGTTTCATTTGTAGGATAACGCTGTGCATTAAAGGAGTAGTGCCATGCTGTCGCAGAGAGTTCTGCCGCGGTTAACCATTCTGGCAGTTCTGCTTGCCCCGGTTGTATCTGCTGCACCCATGGGTGTCAGCCTGAGTCGGGATATCGTCAAACAGATCATTGCTGATAACCCCGGTCATATATCTGCCGCTTCCCAGGAAGTGGTTCAATCTTCCCCCAGTGCCGACTCGGTCGATACCCACCAACCGATTGCGCAGTTCAATGCGCTGCGCCAGGCCACGCTGATTGTCAGTGAGATGGTGAAACAGGCGCCTGACAAGACGCCGGAAGCCACACCGGTCAGCGCGGAACCTCCGGCAATCGCCATACAGCAGGCAGCAGTCGATACTGAACAGCTAATCGCCGAAGCCAAGTCTGAAGTGGATACGGTCATTGATGCCACTGAACCAACCGCTGCCGGCACAGAACCTGTCGCCGGACTGGACTTTGCGACACTGCTGGCTGCCAATGACTTCCACGAGTCCCCAAAATATCAGTCCTATGAAGGGCTGGCTTTCGGCGACACCCGTCACCGGGTCAGGAACGGGTTCTGGACCAATTTCAAAGCCTTCTCCGCCGAGCGTCGGGATACTGACACCATGTCAGGCTTTGATGCCAGCGGTGAGTCGTTCACGGCCGGTCTGGAAACCGACGGCCTGATGTCGGGCGCCCTGTTCGGTGCAGCGATGACCATGAGCAAGAGCCGGATTGATGATAAGCCCAACCAGGAGCGTAACGATATCCGCTCATTCACGGGTTCCCTGTACAGCTCCTGGAAGTTTGATTCCGCTTTCCTGGAAGCCGGTGTTTCCTTTGGGCGTGCCCGTAACGAAACCCGTCGGATGGCAACCGTTGGCGGCGGCACAGGACACCTGGAAAGCAAGTACTATGCGAGCACAGCCCATGCCCGCCTGTTAGTCGGTAATGTCTACAGCCTGGCGCCCAACTGGACGCTGACGCCACTGGCTGAGCTGAACTACAACCGGATCTCGTTCGACAGTTATACCGAAAAGTGGGACAGCGACTGTACCGGCACCTGTACTGATCCAACCACGCAGTACCAGCCGGATTCACAAAGCTCAATGGAAGGTGGTCTTGGCTTCAACCTGGCGGGTAACCTGGGCCATGGCAGGGCACGGCTGGTGCCGTTTGTCAGTATCATGGGATACCACAACTTCCGCCGGGATGCGTCCTCACAAAGGGCCATCTACACCACGGGTATTGACCAGGTTCTCATTACGGCTCCTGAACGTAACCGCGGACGGGCGCGTTTCAGCTTCGGGCTCAGTCTGATTCTGGATCAAAACTTCAGGCTGGATCTCGGTGTTATCCGTAACCAGATGAAAGGTTACAAAAACGACAGCGCCAACCTGAAGATCCGTTACAGCTTCTAAAACAGTTTCATCACCCTTATTGGCGGCTTTAATAGCCGCCTTTTTTTATCTGTCAGTGCGCATTGAGTAGTTTTACGCGACCTTTGTCCTGGCGCTCGTACCGCATGATGAGTGGGTACATGACAACGCTCAGAATAAAAGCGGTATAAAATGAATAACCGATACCATGCTCAGGTATCAGCAACACCGTCAACAGGCCTGCACCTGCACTGACCAACAGGGTCAACAGCGCCGGGAACTGCCACGCAGCCTGATTGTCTTCATCGTACAGCGCCTCAATATCGATCTGACGTCGCCTGACCAGGTAATAATCCGCCAGCATGATACCGATAATCGGACCGAGCAGGACGGAACAGCCCACCTGAAAGGGGATCAACTGTTCAGCAAACAGCCAGGGACAGATCAGCAAACCGATCACTGCCGAAACAATGGTCGCACGCCGGAAGGTTAATGTTGGATGCAACGCCATGACAATATACGTTGCTGGCATAAGATTCGCTGTCGTATTGGTAGACCACTGGGCAAACACAATAGTCAGTAAGGCGGCTGCCATAATGGCAGGGCTGGTGTCGTGGAATGTCTTGATGATGACATCGACAGGGTTCCACTCCCCGGTCAATATACCGGAGACCATGCCAACCATGATCACGAGAGAACCTATGACGATCAAGCCAAGGAACTGACCGCCAATCGTCAGCTTTTGCCGATGCCAGAAGTGTTTCTTTTCAAACCCGGCCGGGCGACGGATCATTCGGCCCAGGTCAGAACTGTTCAATGCCATGGTGATCCATACCCCGGCAATACCGGCCACCGCAAAGGGAAAACTGTACGTATTGTGGGCGGGTGCTGACAGAATGTCGGCCATCGATGAATCATGGGTTTTCAACAGCCACATGATGGTACTGGCAAAGAAAATCACCATCAGCGGAATAGCCAGCCAGGCGAACCGCGCCATCGACTTGAGCCCACCAACAGCATTCCAGACCTGCAGCATCGCAAACAAGCCAATCAGCAAATACAGGTTGACTGTAAAATCCGTACCGAACCAGATCGCCATCAGCTTCTGTACCGCAAGCGCCCCTATCCAGGTCTGGAAACCAAACCAGAAAAAACAGGGAATGGCACGAATGACACTGGGAATAATGGCTCCCTTGATACCAAAACAGGCACGCAGGTAAATCACAAAAGGCACACCGTATTTCAGCCCCATATCGCCATTAAGCACCAGCAGGGCCGAAACAATGGTATAAGCGACAATAACAGCCAGAATGATCGACACCGGGCTAAGACCGGGATAGAGCTGACCTCCGACAGCAAATCCCCCGATATTGATAGTCATGCCCGCCCAGAGCAGGGTGTAATCCCAGAAGGACAGGTTTCGCTGGACATCTGTTGTCGGTCGTAACGCATCATTGCACAAGGTGTTACATGACATGGCTTTCCCCCTCGGATTGCCAGATTCTGTAATCTTGCGAGGTTCGGCCGTCAGCTGCTGGTTCTGATACCCGCGGATACGGCCGAACAATAACTGTTCAGCAGGCTGGTATTAACCAGACCTATCCGGATACCACCAGACAGCAACGACTGCATGACGTGCGAGGTAAAGACTAGCGTGATGACCAGTCATACAGTGAGCTCTGGCGACACAGGATCATTACCACGTCCTCTTCAGCGATAATGGCAGTGGCGTCACTATTCACGATGTCGGGGGTGGAAACCTTGTGATAGATCAATACAGCGTCATGATTGCTAACAATTTACACTGCAAATACTATCTTGAATCATGCTGATGCGTTCGGGCATCGCTTTAACGATAAGATCGTCTCAACGCATAACAGGACTACACGTCAACAGGCTACTCTGAGCAGAAGGTTGTTAACAAAAATAGATAGTTCTTCCCATTTGAAACACCTATGGAATGACCACTACACTTTGCGCCAGCGATTGATCATATTGTCATCAATCACGCCATTATTGACAGTCATACCGGTCTGCCTACACGGTAGATTGACTAACCACCCGATGTAAAAAGGGCTAACCTTGGCAGGAACACATAAATACACGCTGGCAGGCTGTCTGGCCATTCTGTTCTGGAGCACCATCGTCGCCTTTGTGCGCAATGTCACCGAGCAGCTGGGGCCGGTTGGCGGGGCGGCCATGATCTATACCGTTAGCTCCATCCTGCTGGCTGTATTTATTGGTTTGCCTCACCCAAAGTTATTCCGCATCCGATATCTCTTACTGGGTGGTTCGTTATTTGTCAGTTATGAGATCTTCCTGGTGCTGGCACTGGGGCTCGCTAATGATCGCCTGCAGGCCATTGAGATAGGGTTGATCAATTACCTGTGGCCATGCCTGACGGTATTACTCACAGTGACCATCAACCGGCAACCAGTGAGTTTCTTGCTGTATCCTGCGCTGCTTCTCGCATTCCTGGGTGTCGCCTGGACGGTCAGCGGTGATGAAGGGCTATCCCTTACCCGACTTGCCGCCAATGTAGCGACCAACCCTTTGAGCTATTCCATGGCCTTTATTGGCGCCTTTATCTGGGCAGTTTACTGCAACGTCACCAAACGTCTTTCCGGTGGCCATAATGCCATTACGTGGTTTTTTATGGCGACAGCCTCGGCGTTGTGGATAACCTACTTCATCAGTGATGCGCCAACCTTGGTCTTTACGACGGGTGCCGTGGTTGACCTGCTGCTGGCAGCTACCGCCATGGGGATGGGTTATGCCCTGTGGAATATCGGCATCATCGGCGGCAACATGGTTTTACTGGCAGTGCTGTCCTATTTCACCCCCCTGCTTTCCACACTGATTGCCGCCATACTGCTTAACGTGACACTCAGCGTAACGTTTTGGCAGGGTGTCATTATGGTCACTGCTGCGTCGTTGATGTGTTGGTGGTTAACCAGGAATAAATAATGAAAACACTCACTGAAATGCAATGTCTATGAGCTCCATTATCAATACAAAAACTCAGGTTAAATATTAAGCGATGAGTTGTTAGCAATACTAAGCAGTTAATTATGAAACTAATCCCTTAAGCTCGATAAAATCCTTCTTTCAGTGAATAAACAGGATTATTAAAATGGAGACTCCCACTTACAGCCCCGAACACACCAGCAGCTCTTATCATACAGCTCCTTCTAGCCCAATATCTCAAGCTCAAAGCTTAACACCTGCGTCTCCCTCCTCCTGTCATACATTTAGAATGGTGGCTTTTGGAAAGGCATCAATACAGCCAATATCCCCAAGACACACCTCTCAGGCAACAACTGCCACCCGCAGAATCCACTTATGCTCATTATCATGACCTGTATGCTCAACTTTCCCAATAATTAGATGCCAATAATAACGGTTGTCTCATTTGGTGTAAGAAAAAATTTAAATTATCGGGATTAAAATATCACTTAATAGACAAGGTTAATCCCTCATTTAACGAACTGAAAGATACCCCAAGAAGTCTTGCAGAAGAAACAGGAAGGCTCTATTGCCTCATCCAGATAGTCCTGATCATTTACGGTAAATACAAAGAACTCTGTATGAACCAAGATAATCAATTAAAGCAAGAATTCACCCACTTATTCAGTGAAATAGACGCAATACATCAAGATTTGTTTCAAAGTATTCGTTGTGCCATAAGAAGTAAGAGGGAAAGCAAAACAGGAATAACCAAAATCATTGATTATTTTACTAAACCGCATTTTACGGAGGCACTTATTAGAGAGCATTTCCCAACCATCCACCCTTTTTATCATAGAGAAATGGTAGATAAAGCAAATCGTTATTATAAAAACTATCAGACTTTTTACCCTAAATTCTTAATTGACTTAATGACCGGAGAGAAAAGTGAAGAGCAAATATTTACCCGTCTAAGACTTCAATCAAGTAGTGAAAGCTCTGATACTTCAGTACACAGCGGAACAATGATCCATGCTGCTATGGGTGAAGAAGAACCTGTACTGCATGAACAGGAATAATGAACATCCGGGTCTCCCGACATGGGAGACCCGGATGACTTTCTCGCTATATGATTCTACGAGTGTTTAAATGCCCGCTGCCCGGTTTTGCTAATATTTCACCATGGCGATAAACCGTGTTACCCCGCACCAACGTTTCTACAATTTTCCCTTTTAATGTTTTCCCTTCATACGGGCTGTGGGTACATTTGGCCTTGGCATAGGAGTTGTCCCATGTGTAAGTCCACTCTGCATCCAGATCGACCAGCACAATATCCGCATCATTGCCCAGATTCAGTGCGCCTTTGTGTGGCAGATCAAACCGCCGGGCTGGCTGTGTCGCCATCAGCTTCGCCAGTTGCTCCAGGCTGACACCACGCTTGTGATAACCCTCATCCAGCATCAGCGGCAGCATCAGATCCATTCCGCCAATCCCCGGCGGCATTTTCCAGATATTGTCACCATGCTTCAGGCGGTCTTCATCGGTATAGGGCGTGTGGTCGGTACCGATCATGTCGAACTCACCGGCCTTGAGCATCTCCCACAGTAATTCACGGTTTTCCGGACTCCGGAGTGGCGGATTGCACTTGGCAAAGCCACCGTGTTTTTCAAGATCCACCGTATCCAGCACGAGATAATGTGGACAGGTTTCCACGGTTACATCCACGCCCCTTGCCCGTGCCTGTTTGATTAGCTCTCTCGCTTTGATTGTGGATAAGTGACAAATGTGCAAACGACACCCGGTGTGTTCTGCAAACAGAATCACACGACTAACTGCCTCTACTTCGGCAATTTCAGGCCGGGCCTGTTCATGGGCCGCGCCATTGAACATCCCCTTTTCTTCAAATTCTTTCTGACGGTTAAACAGAATATCCGCATTCTCGGCATGCACGCCGACCAGACCACCAAAACGACTAATCTCTTCCATAGATTTCAGTAGGGCGTAATCCGGCGTATGTGGATAATCCGGACTCGCATAAGGAATAAAGACTTTATAAGCCACACATCCACAGTCGTTCAATTCATCGTAGTGACCTGTGGATTTCTCGGTCAGTGCACCCCAGAACGCCACATCAACGACTGTCTTCGGTTCAACAATCTCGCGTTTGTATTCAAAAGCTTCCCGATTCGTGACCGGTGGTACGGAAAGCGGCATTTCAATTAACGTGGTGATCCCGCCCGCCGCAGCCGCCTGGGTACCGGTGAGATAATCTTCCCGCTCCGGATAATGGGTTGGCTCCCAGATGTGGGCATGAGGATCCACCATCCCCGGCATAACCACCAATCCACTCGCATCAATTTCACGACAGGCGTCTGGCGCTGATTCATTGGTTGTAATGGCAACAATTTTGCCATCCTTCAGCGCTATCGCCCCATCAACGACACCGGTTTCCAATACCAGTCGACCATGTTTGATGACTGTGTCTACCTGCTGACTCATAACGGATTCCTTATCACTGTCTTTTACGGACAGCGCAGACCAAGACCGCCCTGCCCTTTTATACGGTTGTTCTGTAAGCCCTGTCAGAACACGGGCTTGATCAACTGGCCGGAACCGGGTTCAGCTGTCACTTCACCGTCACAAAATACGGTACGCCCCCGAACCAGTGTTCGAACCACAAGTCCCCGAATCTCACGCCCTTCCCAGGGGGTGAGAGCACTCTTTTGCTTGCCCACGGAACGTGTCCCGTCATAGGTCCAGACATGGTCAGGGTCAGCCAGCGCAATATCAGCATCTAATCCAACCTGTAGCGCCCCCTTACGGTGACCCAGACCAAACCGGCGAGCCGGTGCACTGCTCATTAAACGCGCCAGAACTTCCGGGCGAAGCCCCCGCTGGTGCAAACCCGCATCCAGCATCAGTGGCAGCATCAACTCGATGCCCGGCAGCCCCGGTGGAACGGCCCAGATATTACCGTTATGCTTCAGACGGTCATCGTCGGTATAAGGACAATGATCCGAGCCGAGCATGTTGATCTCGCCCTTGATCAGCATGTCCCAAAGCATCGCCTGATTTTCCCTGCTGCGAATGGGCGGATTACATTTGGCAAAGACACCCCAGCGGTCCAGGTCACTGTCGTCCAACACCAGGTAACTGGGCAGGGTTTCCACGGTCATGCTGACGCCACGAGAGCGGGCATGACGAATCAGGTCCCGGGCACGGCCACTGGAGAGATGGCAGATATGCACATCACAGCCGGTTTCTTCTGCAAACAGAGCAATCCGCGATATCGCTTCCATCTCAGCAATGTCCGGGCGGGACTGCAGGTGTGCCAGTCCACCATTGATACCCGCCTTTTCCATGGCTTCCGCCGTGGCATCAATGATGGCCGGGTTTTCTGCATGGAAACCGATGAAGCGATTGAAACGTTTCATCACTTTCATGGCTTCGAGCAACTTGTAGTCGGTCAGTTTCGGCGCATCGGGATCTGTGGATAAGAACGTCTTGAACGCCACGCAGCCGATATCCACCAGTTCTTCAATCCGATCCAGATCATCGGCTGGCAGCAGTCCCCAGAGTGCGTAATCGGTCACGACCTTGCTGCCGGCCACCTCGTGTTTCAGCAAAAAGGCGTCACGTGTCGTTACTAACGGAATACTCAGGGGCATTTCCACTGTTGTCGTGACACCACCGGCGGCCGCCTGACAGGTGCCACTGTGAAAATCTTCTCGGATATGCCCGGGTCCTGGCTCCTTGAAATGCACATGGGGATCAACAACACCGGGAAACACCATCAGGTTTCTGGCATCAATGGTTTCACTCGCCGGCAGAACCACATCTGGCGCCGTGATAGCGGCAATACGTCCCTCTTTAATCGCAATATTGCCTTCTATACAACCGGATTCCAGCACCAGGGTGCCGCCGGTAATAGCAACATCCATTAATTCTGTGTGCAGTGACATAACAAGATCCCCCTATACAGCAACCGTGCTTACAACCGGCATCTGAACGACGCCGGTTATCTACCAGACGTCAGAGGCCAAGCCCTATACCCAGGCTCTGCTGCACCACCAGTGCAATACTGGAGATCACCCCAAGCACCATCATCAGCGGGAAGTAGAAGCGAATCCATTTCGCGTATTCCACCTTGGCCAGCACCAGGGTGGCGACAAAGAAGCCGGAGGTTGGGAAGAAGATATCGGTCAGCTGGCCGCCCCAGGCGTTGGCGGAAACAATTACCTGTTGGGGAATATCCAGCAACGACGCCAGCGGTGACAACACCGGCATAGTGAGGACAGTCAGCGCCGTTGCACCGGGCACCAGGAAGTTGAACAGGGACTGGGTCCAGAACACGCCCACTGCAGACAACGATGGCGGTGTATTGCGCAGGACATATTCCAGGTAATACACCAGGGTGTCGGTGATTACGCCACGATCCATCACCACCGCGATGGCGCTGGCCACACCGCACAGCAAGGCGGCAACCATCATGTCGCGCATACTGGCGTTCAGGTCGTCACATATCTGCTGGGGGCCTTTGCCAGCAATCGCCGCCGCTGCCAGACCGATGAACAGGAACAGACCGCCTATCGCCTCAAACCCCAGGTTATTAATCAGGATCGCAGCAATGGCGACCGGGAACATGATGAAACAGGCATAACCGGCCAGAACCTGACGACGTGTCGCGTTAATTTCACCTTCCGGTTCCATCTCGGCCAGCTTCTGGCGCATGACGCTATCAGAATCCCGGCTCAGGCTCAGGTGTGGATTCGCTTTCACTTTCATGGCGTAACGCATGGTGTAGATCACCGCCACCACTACCACGATCAGCAACACAAGAGCCCGGAATCCGGAACCGGAGAACATCTCCAGCTGGGCAATCTGTTGCCCGACGCCGACCGACCCGGGAATGGTCAGACCATACGTGAAACCCATGCAGGGTCCCAACAAGGAGACTGCCATGGCGGTCATGCCGTCATAACCGAGCCGGTAAAACAGTGGTAACAATATCGGGAGGTACGCCAGCGAGAGTTCCGGCACCCCGATAAATGCCCCCAAAGTACTGAACAGCAACATGAGAATCGGGATGATCATGATCGCCTTGTCGCCAACGCCGTCGGCCAGCTTGTGGACGCCAAGGTCGATCAGGCCAGCGCGCTTGATCAGGCCCATGCCGCCGCCCACCATAAAGGTCAGGAACACAATGGAGGCGGCCCGCTTGAGACCATCCGGTACGGCGGTCACCAGATCCATGAAGCTGACCGGACTCTGCTCAACCCGATGGTAGGAGTCCGCCACCACGAACTCCTTGACGCCATGGGCGGTTTCCACGGTTTCCCGCTCATACATACCCGCAGGGATGATGTAGGTCAGTGCGGCCATCACAAGGATGAAAACTGCCAGGACAATGTAGATGTCCGGCATCTTGAAGGATTTCCTGGGTTTTAACTCAGACATGGGACGCCCCTCACATTGCTAACAATAAACTTTTTAATTGTTAGCAAATATACGCCTGATAGATTCACGGTTCTTGAGACAGGTCAAAGAAACCCACGCATTATCAGACCGTTTTCAAGCGGCATCGGTAAATAGAAGGAGACCGACATGCATCGCTGACAGATTACTAAGGAACCTTTCTGTTTTGGCAGCGTCTATTTGTACAAGTGGGACTTAGTGGAGGTCAGTATTGTGGAAGCAGCAAAGTGCGTACATTCACCACCCGGATCGTCAGTCAATAGTGATAAGTCTTCAAAACAACCCTTCCAAACTAGTGCCAAAGTACAGACCGAGCCAAAAAAAGCTGCAGATGTTCCAATCAGGGAGCGCTGTATACAGTTAGCAGAACTAACAGCACTGGTAACCGTTGGCTTGCTAGCTGGAACAGCTAGCATTCTCGTCGGTATTATCGCAAGTACCGGGCTACTGATATTTTATACTATGCTCCCTGCAGCCTTGGTGTGTGGGCTGATCTGTTGCTCCGCCGGCGGTGCTGCCGCAGAATGCGTCCTACTATGGCCTCCGCTCTGGTTAACAGGATGTATCGTTGCTGGCGCTGTAACGGGACTAGGATATAGTTTTTATCAAGGTGTTATGTTAGGTATTAATCTGTACGACAGAGTAGAAGCGCTGAGAAACCCTAACCAAGCCAGACATGAGTGGATCAATTCATTACTTTCCAAGATTGATTCTCGAATTAGCAGAAACAATGCAAGACTGACTGATTGTTCAACCGATGAAGACTGTATGGAATTAGGGCAAGATATCGCAAAATTACAAAATATCTTTCTAAATCCCTTGATCCCTTTCAGAAACAGTCCACATGAAATGGCAAACAAAGCGGTAAGCGTAGAGGATCCTCCTCTCAAAAAAACAGGAAGAACCAAACTGAATGCACCAGAAGGCCTATTAGATCTTCGCACCACCGTATAGCCTGACGGGTTCCCGCTCCCAGGAAACCCGCAAGCTTCCTTACCTTCAGAAAGGACCCAACTCAATCATCTGGGCAATCACCAGACCAATCGTGGCTGTTGCCAGAATCCCGAGAAACAAGGGGAAATAGAACTTGATCCATTTCGCCAGGCTGACCCGCCCAATCACCAGGATGGCAACGAAATAGCCAGACGTCGGGAACAGAATATTCGTGATGCCATCCCCCCAGTGGGTTGAAAGCACCACCACCTGCCGGGTCAAGCCGACCAGGTCAGCCAGTGGAATCAGAATGGGGAGGGTAATCAGCGACTGGCCACTGCCGGATGGAACCAGAAAGTTAAACATTGTCTGAACAAACAACATGCCGACAGCCGTAAACGCCTGTGGCAGATGCCCCACCCATTCCGCCAGGTGAAAGACAATGGTATCCATGATATTCCCGGATTCCAGAATCACTGAAACGCCACGGGCAATACCGCAGATCATGGCGCCGACCAGAATTTCCCGGAACGACTCATTGAAATTCGCACAGATCTTGTTGGGCGAGAACCCCACCAGCAATGAGGTAATCACTGCCATCACCACAAACAGGCCGGAGATTTCATCAAAGCCTAATGCAAACTTCAAAATGGAAGCGATTACCCCCACAAACATGACCAGGGTCGCAATTCCTGCAAAACGCTGACGAGAGGTAAACGTCTCTTCACTGCTATCTGCCGTCAATGTTTGCCGCAGTTCCTGATCTACGTCGAAATTGCTGCCAAACGCCGGATTTGCCTTAACCCGTGCGGCATAGCGCATGATGTACCAGGCACACATAAACTGAATCAGGAAATAAAAAATGGTACGGTACCAGGCGCCGGAGAACATCGGTAAATCCGCCAGCATATGTCCAATGCCCACGGTCGCCGGCGGAGTAATTCCGAACGCAAACCCCAGTGTTGTGGCACATAAAACCAGCCCGGTTGCCGTGATGGTGTCATACCCCAGTTTCAGCATCAGTGGCAAGACAATGGGCAGATAGGCAATACCCAGCTCGGGTGTCCCGATGAAAGCGGCGATCAGAGAGAAAATCCCCATCAGAACCGGGATCAGCAATTCTGTTCGTCGGCCCAGTAACCGCATCATGGCATTGATGCCCATGTTGATCACACCGGTTTTACGGATAACCCCCACGGCGCCCCCCACCAGCAGGGTCAGAAACACGACGCTGGACGCTTCTCGTAACCCCACAGGAATGGCGGTGACCACATCCATGATGCCGACCGGTGTCTGCTCCATAACCTGGTAAGAACCGGGTACAACCGATTCCCGGCCATTCGGCAACATTTGTCGTTCATAGGAACCAGCCGGAACAATCCAGGTCAGAAACGCGACCAGGACAATAAAGCTGAACAAAATGACGTAAATATCCGGGAACTCGAAACGCTTTTTCTGTGGCGTTGTCGTTTTCTGAGCAGGAACAGTGGATGAAATGATCGGCATGGCTGTCTCCGTCAACGGCTAGTTTTGTTCAGATACCGCTACCGTTCCTGGCAGTTGTTTCGGATTTCCATTCCGCTTCCGGCATCCAGCGGAACCCATGTCAGGCGTATCCCATTACGTACCCATGACGTCAGCGCATCGTTTTCACACATCCAGCATTGCTCGATTCAGCCCGTCAGTGGAACAGGAAGGTCTACAGCCCTTCATACTCTGCGACACGCCCCAAATCTGCTAACAAGTTATGACTATTTTGTTAGCATTCTGATGAGCAAATCCTCAGCAAACCATGAGACAGATCAAAAAACTTCCGCCTTGTTTCTTGCCAGAATCTATTGATGGAACAAAACCAAAAGCATGCACATTGCAACAAACCCGCTAAAAACAGTGTGTTAAGACGATCAAGCTCATTGTTAGCAATGGATAAAGGCATACCGGTAAACCACTTTTTATGCCGCGATTGCCCCCAACAACAAACTGAAGACGCTTCAGACTAGAGACAGGAAGACCATCACCATGGCAGTACCAACAATTAATCCCGAGCGTTTTTTAGCCGACCTTCAGACCCTGCGTCAGTTCGGCGGTCAGGGAAATGGCGTGGTCAGGCAATCCTTCTCTGAAGCTGACATGGCTTCCCGTCGATGGCTACAGGCGCGAATGGGCGAGGCCGGCCTGACGTCGAAGATCGATGGCGTTGGCAATGTCATCGGCTACGCCCGAAAACCGGGTCGTGCCTTGCTGATGGGCTCGCACACCGATACCCAACCGGAAGGCGGTTGGCTGGACGGCGCCTATGGGGTGATCGCCGCCCTGGAAGTGGCCCGGGCGCTTGATGAATGTCCGGAAACCCGGCACCTGGCGCTGGATATCGCATCCTGGTCGGACGAAGAACACACTTATCATGGTTTTCTGGGCAGCCAGGGTTTCCTCGGCCAGCTGGATCAATCCGTGTTCTCAACCGCCACACGCAATGATGGGCATCCCTTATCCCGGGCACTGGCCGATGCCGGCCTGAATGGCCAGCCGGAGCACTATGATCCGACGCGTTACATCGGTTATCTGGAAGCGCACATTGAACAGGGTCCACGGCTGGAACTGGCCGGGAAACAGGTCGGTATCGTGACAGGTATCGTTGGTTGCCGAACGCTGGACATCACCTTTCAGGGTGAAGCAAACCATGCCGGCAGCACGCCAATGGACAGGCGGCGGGATGCCGGCAAAGCCCTGTTCCGTTTTGCCCATCAGATGGATACGCTACTGGCCGCTATGGCGGCAGAATTCACTGTCTGGACCGTTGGCCGGGTGCAGTTCTACCCCGGCTCTGCCAGCGTGATTCCCGGCAAAGCCTTTATGCGGCTGCAATACCGGGATACCTGCAGGGACTTACTGGGATCGATGGAAACGGCGGTACGGGATCTGGCAACACAAATGGCCCCAGAACTCGGCGTAGATATCCGTATTGAGCGGCAGCCGGAAACAGAGCCGGTATTGATGAACGAGGCGATGCAGGAACAGTTAACTCAGGCGGCAGAACAACACCTTGGTCAACGCTGGATGAAACTGCCCAGCGCCGCCCTGCATGATGCCAACATGTTCGGCCAGATTATGCCCAGCGCCATGCTGTTTGTGCCCAGTATCGGCGGCATCAGTCACAATTTTGCCGAGGACACCCAACAGGAAGACCTGGTGGCCGGCTGCCAGGTACTGGCCACAGCGGCCGCGCGCATCATTGCGACAGGGCAATAATCCACAGGCCAGCCATTCGCCTTAAATAAGAGAGGCGATTAATGGCTGGTGTGGGCTTCGTCTCCGGTATTGCCAATGGCTTCGACTTTGGCCGCATTCTTTTTCATTTTGGCGATGGCGGATGCCTCGTGACTGAAACGAACCTGCAGCCGACGTTTCTGCTGCTGCAGCTTGTAACATTCCAGGGCCATGCGCAGCAGTTCGCTTTTGCTGACGCCTTCCTCTTTAGCCAATGTGCTGACCTGGTCGATGAATTTCTGGTTCGCGTTGATCGTGATTACTGCCATGTCGTTATTCTCCGTGAATGAGTTCAAGCCCCATTGATATCACGGTATGAAAGGGGAATGCATAACCCCATTGTCAGTATGACTAACTGCGACGTTGGTCTAACCCTCCATGGGACTTACTCCACAACAAAAAAACCCGTGCAGGCGGCACGGGCAATTCACACTAACGGGACACTGACAAACGTCAGCTTTTACACAGCATCAAATCGATATCGCCCCTTCCTGTTCCAGCGCCAGCCACTCTTCCGGGGTATGGCCGATGGGAATCATCACGTGTTCACGATAGGCCGGGCGATTGCACAAGTTGTCATACCAGCGGCCGACATGGGGCAGATCAGGGCGCAGGATATCCAGGTAGAAATACCTGAATGCAGCCACACCCAGGGGAATATCCCCCATGGTGAACTGATCACCCGTCACATAGGGATGATCCGCCAAATGCTGATTAAGAATCTGGAAGCTTTCACCCAGCTGGCGGGCTAAATGACTGATCTGGTCAGGGTCACGGGCATAGGGTTCGGTTTTAACCGTTGCCATGAACAGGGGACCCAGCTGACGATCAATGGTACTCAACTGCCAGTCCATCCAGAGATCGGCCTGGGAACGAATCTTCAAATCATCGGGAAACAAATCACCATAGCCGTATGCGCTGGAGAGATAACGCACCACCGTGTTGGACTCATACAGACAATGCCCATCATCCTGAATGACCGGGACCTTGCTGTTGGGGTTCATCGTTCGGAATTCCGGTGTATCCAGCTGGCCGAAGGAACCACCAACATCCCGACGTTGATACGCCAGATTGAGTTCCCCTATGGCCCACATCACCTTCTGTACATTGCCGGAATTACGGCGTCCCCACACGGTCAGCATTGTTTCACTCCCCCCTAATAATCACGGCATGCCTCATCAAAGCTCGACGGATACTAACAACGATATTGATGGGTTAGATGGGCATTTCAATGGCAAAAAATGACAACGGGGAGGCTCTTGACCTCCCCGTTTCAGGTCAGGTTGGATTAATTCACACCCACCACAGAGGCCAACAGCGCCATCCGTACCGCTACAGAGAACTCGATAGCCTTGAAGTAAACTTCGTGGGCAGTCTGATCGATCACATCATCGAACTCGCCCGGGTTCCGTGGCAGGGAATGGTGGATACCCACGGTCTTGCCGGTCTTGCGCTTGACGTTTTCCAGCATCTCCAGCGAGATGTAGTGATTGTTCAGCTTGCGCATGAAGTCTTCACGGTTGGGGTCGTCTTTCTTCACGGAGCAGCCGGGCAGGTAAACCAGGTCAGCCTTTACGTCGGCGAACAGTTCTTCGTGCTGCTTGCGATCCAGGTCGACGTGCTCTTCCCAGCGTGCGCCCATGGCGTTCAATTTACGACGAATGACTTCTGGTGTGCGCAGTTCGCTGGTGCCGGTATAGACAATCTTCGCACCCATATTCGCCAGCGCCAGGGCAAAGGACTGACCAGAGCGGGCACGGGACAGGTCCGGTGAAGAAATCACAACGGTCATGTCATCAAAATTACCATCAAACGCGCGGTAGCAGGTATAGCTATCCAGTAGACCCTGAGTCGGGTGGGTCACATGGCCATAGCCACCGGAAATAATCGGGGAAGAGTCACTGCCCAGACGCTCCAGCGTTGGTAACACTTCACCGTCGTCCGGATGACGCATCACGATGACATCGGCGTATTTGGATGTTACGCGTAGACTGTCGTATAAACTTTCATTCTTGGCAGCGGACGAGTTGTGCATCGGATCCGCTTCGGTGATGACCTTGCCGCCGAGACGAATCATCGCATCTTCATGGCTGCAACGGGTACGTGTGGAGGGCTGGAAGAACAGGGTGTACAGCGCTTTCCCTTCCAACAGGTTCAAACCGGTGCGCATGAACGGTTCCAGCATTTCCGCCGCCTTGAACAGATGCGTGATCTGCTCACGGCTGAAATCATCAAGGAACGTGATATTGCGGCCTTTCATGCCGGTGGCGTCGAGGTGGTCACGGATATCCCGGGCTTTGAAGTCTGCAGTAATGGCCATGATGAAAACTCCTGAATGGTCAGAATAAATTTGGCGTTATTGGTATTACAGGACTTGCTTCAGCCCGGCGGCCGGCTCCTCCCCGGCGCCGGGCGGGAAATCAGATGTCTACGTCGCGGTTACAGTCCTTGGAGTAGATATACGTCAGTCGTCCACGGCCTGTGGCATACACCGCCTGCTGGGTGAAGGGTCCGAACCACATGAAGTCTTCCGCCTGAACCTGCACCCAGTCTTCGCCGAGCAGATAAAGACCTTCACCTTCAAGCAGGTAGGCACCGTGCTCCTGGACATGGGTTTCAACAAACGGATGGCTGCCGGAAGGTTCAAAGCTGAGAATGTGCATGTTCATGTCGAAGCCCATTTCAATGGGCAGCAGATCGCGGATGAACACGTTTTCCATGTCATCGTAAAAGACTTCTTCGATATCGTTGGCATTGCCAAAAACGGTGCGGGCACTTTGTCCTTCAAGGGGGATGTAGCGCTGCTTATAGAGCAGTACGCGAAGCGGCTTATCACCAATATTCTGGAATGACAGCGCCTTGTCAGCCGGTGCGAAGGCATAGCCGCCCTGGGTCAGGGTCTGTTCTTCGTCGCCTACGCTGACTTTCAGGGACCCCTCACCATCCATGAAGTAAACAAAGCTTTCGATCATTTCTTCACTGGCAAAGGGCTTAGTGGTACCGCCATCGGGCTGCACAGTACCGACATACTGCACAAAGCTGGCGCCCATTTTTGGGGAAGCCACAATGGTCAGCGCACAGCCGTCAAAACCGGGAATGGAATTGATGACACGTCCTTCCGGGGCAACGACCGCATACACACCGTGTTTGATCACTGAGCGGTTTTTTAACAGACCATCTGGGTATCCCATGACACTTCTCCACTACTTTGATTTTCGTTGATACACACAGAAGTCTGTAGCGCCCCTCCAGATTGCTAACAATTCTGCGTGCTTTTGTTAGCGACTATACGCCGGAATGGCGGCTAAACCTTGAGGCAGATCAAAACAATGACCGTGGTCTGCGTAAATTTACGGTAAGCAACGCAAAGCAGCCTGCCAGCCTTAATGGCTGTCAGGCTTCAAATGGACGGGTAGGTAGACGAGGAAGATAACGAACGGTAAAAGCAGGCAGCGGACAGGTATACCTGCGTTAACAGGCGGCCAGCATCTCGGCCAGATCCAGGTTCTGGGATGGTTTTTCTTCCAGATGGAGACGGTTACGGATCTCGTCCAGGTGGCTCCCCATAAACTCGGCGGCGGCATCATGCTGACGTTCACTGATCAGGCGAATCAACATATGGTGATCGTCTGCGGAGCAAGAGGCATCGGCAATGGCTTCATACAGGCCAATGATGAGTGAGCTTCTTGCCACCAGCTCATCCAGCAGCTTAAGCAAGGTGCCGTTGTCGGCAATACGGGCAATTTCCAGGTGAAATTCACCGGAAAGACGCACCATGTCCGGCCGTGAACCCTTGCGGATGGCTTCATCTTCTTTCGCGCTGATTTTTTCCAGCCGCTTGAGCCCCTTGCTGTCGATACGATCAATGGCCTGACGCACCAGGCCTATTTCAATAATACGACGTGCGTCAAATACCTCGCGGGCTTCCTGCTTGCCTGGCTGAGCCACGCAGGCCCCTTTGTTGGTCTGGATAACCACCACATTACGGTATGACAACTCCACCAGCGCATCACGCACATGGTTACGGTTGGCATTCAGGGTTTCAGCCAGCCGGGTTTCCACCAGTCGGGTGCCTGCCGGCAGGCGTTGCTCGATGATCGCTTTGTAAATGGTATTGACGATGCGGCTGACTTCGCGCGCTTTGAACGTAGGCATGACTTTCTCGAAGATCAGTGAACCAAATGCTGATCAGCACCCGATCAGCTACCACGCATTGTAGAAAATTGTTAGCAAAAAGTGGAGTGATTCCTGCATTACCGCCAGGTTAACCGATGGCTCCCCGGCGATAATGTTTTGATGTGATCAGGGCGTCAGTAGGTCAGGAAATAGTTCTGAATAGCATCCCGATCCGTGGTCTTGGTCAGCGCCAGTTGCAACAGCACCCGGGCTTTCTGGGGATTGAGGTGCAATGACGCAATAAAACCGTACTGCTCATCATCGACTTCACCCGCCATCGTGGTGGAACCACTGTTTGCACGGGAAGAACGCACGACTCGAACGCCGTCACGGCTGGCGTTGACCAGGGCATCCAGCACATCACAGTGAATGTTGCCGTTACCCAGCCCGGCGTGAACGATACCCTGGTATCCGGCGCCAACATACGCGTTGACCGGCAGCGGGGAGCAGTTGGAGTATCCGAAAACAATGCCCACCTGTGGCAGCTTGTCGAGGCCGGATACATCGAACTCTGACGTCACGGTGTGATGCATTTCAGGACGACGCTGGAAGGTCACAATGCCATCATGCACATAGCCCAGGGGACCGAAGTTTGGCGCCTGGAAGGTATCCACACCGGAGGTGTGCATCTTGGTGACATCGCGTGCGCCAAAGACGGTGTCATTCATGACCACCATCACACCCCGGTCAACCGCTTCCGGTGAAGCCGCCGTCACGGCCGCGTTATACAGGTTCAGGGGACCATCCGCACTGCGGGCAGTCGCCGGACGCATGGCGCCTGTCAGCACTACCGGCTTGTTCGAGTGTACGGTCAGGTGAAGGAACCAGGCGGTCTCTTCCATGGTGTCGGTGCCATGGGTGATGACGATGCCGTCGATGTCATCCTGAGCCAGCACGGCGTTAATCCGTTTGGCCAGGGTCAGCCAGACCTCGTCGGACATATCCTGGGAGCCAATACTAACCACTTCCTCGCCGGTGATATCCGCCACGTCGTGCAGCTCCGGCACTGCCTCCAGCAGCTGCTGAACACCGAGCTTGGCCGACGTATAAGCACCACCGGTCTGGGACTGACCTTCGCCGGCAATGGTGCCGCCGGTGGTCAGGATGGCGATCCGGGATCTCTCTGTTTTTTGCATTCCTGGAACCTGAATAACGAATGAATCCTGAAACCTCTGGGCCTGAGTCATCCTGGATGACAGGGTAATCAGACCGGGTTCCCCCCGATATGCCCCGATCATAGGTCAGGAAAACAGCTATTCCTATACGTGTTGACTACCCGAACCGACCCGAAAACCCTCTGGCTAACTTAGTGATAGCAGATCAGGCGCTCTCTGCGGTGTTTACGATTAAAAGCCGGAACGATTGTTGAAATAGCTATAAAACCCCTGAATTTCACTATCTAGAATTATAAGAAGACTGACATCAAGACCATGATTGTTCATGCTGAAAACCACACGGAAAATGCTATCACCGCGCACCTTCATCGATACGCTTTTATCGATACCACGCAGCTTGTTCAGGCCCGCCCCAATTGGCAATAACAACGCAGTAAAAAAGAGCGTCATACCCTCCGCTGGCTCTGATCTGCCTCTACCAACGGATCGCTTCCAGTTCATAAGAACCATTGATCGAGGCCAGTTCGGTACAGTGTGGGAAGTTCAGGACATCCTCACTGGACGCCACCTTGCAGCCAAGTCTGTGATTGCTCCATCTGAGCCATCGCACGAAAAGTGCCCGGAAGTGTTACAAGAACAGAACATCATGCAAGCGTTGCGTAACCCCGGGCATCCAAACGTTATTTCCCTTCATTATGTCTACCCAACAGATGATGGCCATTATCTGGTCATGGATCTGGGAGGCCCTTCACTGCGATCAATCCTTCAAACCGAGAAACCATTCAGCGCGCCGGAAGTCGCCCGCCTGATGCGACAACTGATCTCCGGTATCGCCTATATGCAGCGCCTCTCAATACAGCACTATGACATTACGCCAGACAACCTGCTTTGGGATGGCGAATGCCTCAAGATCTGTGATTTTGGACGTGCTACCGTCCAGAGAATACGGCAGGAGGAAGTCCTGTTTGAATACATGCCGCCCGAAACACTCTCAGGAGGTTGCAGTCACAATGTGGATATATGGTCAGCAGCCTGCGTCATGGTAGAGCTCCTGCTGGGTAAAAAATTAGTGCCCCGTCAGCAGCTCAATCGTAGCAACAGTCATACCCCCCTGAGCAGGAATGACAGAAACCGGATGATGCTGAAACAGGTCAAAACAGCATTCCGACACATAGAGCACTGCGCCGGTACAGAGGCCGCCCAACTGTTTCGCAACATGACCCGCCCCCTGAAATCCCGGGCGACGCCGGAAGCGGCGTTAGCACACCCCTTCCTCACTGCCACTTCGCCAGGGCCTGTGGCCGATTAGGCTATTTCCGCCCCCGCATCCACAATACGGTTCCAGTCAATTTCCCCGGCATGCAACCGCTGCCCCGCCATGAAGTAGAGAATCTGCCCCGGTGTTACCGGGTAGTCTGCATCCGGGTTCAACACCAGATCATCGCCTGTCGCACTATTGGCAACCCCAAAGAGCAACGCGTCATGCTGCTGCTTAAACCACTGCAGCAAAGTACTGAAACGACAGGCAACAAATGACGGCGGCACCGTCATGCTGTATTGGGTCGGTCCGGAGAGGGTATTGAGCAACTGGTTCTGCACACGGGAAGAACCGGGATCCTGTGAAGAACGCACCAGCATCTCGATGGAGATATTGGCATGGGTTTCCACCTGGGGGGCATGCACAGACAGCAGATCCGCCATTTCACGGCTCTCAAAGTGGCTGACCACATGCGCCGGAGTGCCATAACCGGTGACAGCTAACGACACAGTTAGTGTATTGTCATCATTCATGCCGTAGATAATGACACGGTCAGCATCACGCAGCGCCGAACGGGTAAAGCAGTCCTCGGAAGTCAGACTCTCGGAGCGGACAAAATGTACCTGGCCCGGCATGGGGTTTTCCATATCATCGGCTGCACACAGAACCACATCACGCTTCTGGCGCTTACGATCACCGAAGATCAGTTCCAGCATGCGCCGGGTGCGCTCATGGTGCCAGCCAAGAATCACGATATGTCCCTTCAGCTGCCCACTGAAATCGGCTCTCCCCTTCACGTTTTTTCTCCAGTAATTAACAACAACCGACGTCAGCTTACCGATAAAGCCAGCAAACAGAACCACGCCCCCCGGCACCAGCAGAATACTCGCCAGTACACGTCCCGTTAAGGTCACCGGGGAAAAATCTCCATAGCCAACCGTGCTGGCCGTTACCAGGTAGAAGTAAAAAAATACATCCGGCTGTACCAGCGCATGTTCACCGGCCAGCGCCAGCAACCCCCAGGACAGGAAAAAGTGCACCAGCAAGACGACGATCAACGCCAGCCAGCTCAGCCTGAGCAGCTGCAGGTTGAGAAAACGCATCATGCGACCAACGGTATGCATAAATGGCAAGATCCTTGGCAAACAGCGAAATGGCTAACTATCCGAGAATCTATCAACTATTACAATGCCGTATATCTTGTACCCAGTAATCAACAATCAGCATCGTTAAACATGTTGATGGTGTGAGTACATCTGACAATACACAGTTAACAAAAACAACATGGTTATAGTGAGTGTTACTCATAACACAATTAAAGAGTGATAATTTACATATCATTTTTTGAATAATAATCACGAGCACGCCTTGAACCAGCTACCATCTCATAGAGAAAACCAGCAACTGTTTTCATGAGAATATTAACAACCTTGATACTAAACCAATACAATTTATCGAACTTCCATAAGCCTTTTTCTGTCAACATGCATAAAACAATATATTTATTAATATTCACTATGCAGTATATTACTGAGCCTAACCACTTAACTCAAAGGTTTATAATATTATGGATCACAGTAAGATTCGGTGGATATCCCCCGAAGGAAAAATACCCGATAAGCAACAGACTCATCAAAAGAATAATCCCCCAGCCCAATCCACCCGTTTCCCTGTTAAAAAAACAACTCCCCAGAACCTCGAGCAACCACAGACGGAACATCACAACAGAGATTGCAAGGCCTTGTGTCTTTTCGTTTGCAGGGTTGTGGCCACTGTACCAGTCTTTGTGGCAGGCACAGTATTTGGCACTATCCATGGTATAGTGTGCGCTCTAGTGCTGTCATTAGAAGTAGCCTGTATATATTTCACTCACTGCTGTGAGGATTCCTTGAAGACATGTTGTATAACATCCCCCTGTCAAATGCTTGCCTGCTTGATAGTAACAACAATGGACATCGGAATAATTATGTTCTGTGTTCCAGTGACTGGATTTTCTTTAGGTGGTTATAATGCATGCTTACTCTTATGGAATGAGACCAGCGTTGACGAAATGACCATAACGCATAAAGGAATGACACAGCTGAAACTGATAAATTCATCAATGAACCGGTATGTTAATGACCGTTTTGACGAAATAATTAGCAGCGTTGAAGAAAGATCAAATAATACCCCCTCAACAAAAAAACAATAGCGAATATGCCATAGACTTAAAGCACAAACAGGCATATAGATCTGTTATTTAAGAAGCAACGCCAAACCTATCACGAACAATATTGAAAGCGCACAAATCCATGAGATGAAAAAAAACGCCTCCGGGCAGAGGCGTGAAGGGGGTTTACAATGCCTGTCGGGGGACATGTCGCATTTGCCGTTTCATCCTATCAGGTACAACCTGAACTCTCGCTGAACGGAATATATAGTCACCATGGCAACGCATCACCATTTGCGTGGCGGAAACAGCCGCTGGTTTCAGACGTCAGTTCCTCTATACGTTGAGCCAACCCGGCAGCGGCCTCTTCCGGCGTCACATCGCCCGAAAATTTCACCATGCGGGTCTGAACAAAACCGGGATGCAGCAATGCAACAGAAATCCCCTGTGGCGCCAGGTCATAGGCCAGGGATACCCCGATAGCATTCAGCGCAGCCTTGGAGGCACGGTAACCGTAATAGCCCCCAGAACTGTTGTCCCCCATGGAGCCCATCCGGCTAGTGATCATGATCACCTTGCTGCCTGACGTCAGGTTACCCAGCAGCTGCCAGGTGATCCGTAGCGGCGCCAGGGTATTAACGCTGAACTGCCGCTTTACCTCGCCAAAATCCATATTCTCAAGTGATTCCGATGTGAATATCCCGGCATTATTGATCAATATATCAATCGTCTGATCACCGATCTCATCGGCCAGACGTGAGACATCGGCCGCCTCGGACACATCAATACCACTGATGACCTGATGGGCAATCGACTCCAGTTCGGCAGAACTACGCCGGCAAACACAAATAACCTGATCGCCCTGTGCCACGTAATGGCGAGTCAATTCAAGACCGATTCCCCGGTTTGCTCCGGTGATGACAACCGTTCTGTTCATGAATCCAATCCTCTTAGGCCTGTATCCTGATCATGTGCGTGCCTTATGGCGGGAGTCCGATAGACTGGCCGCACAAACATAAATCACACAAAAACTTATCCCAGACTATCAGAAACACTAAGCGGTTGGTTACCGGAACCAACCGAAAGTCACAAACTGTTTTCGCCCTGTTCGGTCTTATAACCAATACGTTAATAGTACAGATCAAGACAGAAGAGTTATGAAACAACCCGAAAAAACCGGTCAAGCCAGCCTTCCCAGTATTGGCACATCAGGAGAGCCTTTACTTCCTGTAACCGCTGTATCGCAAGGGAGAACACTTCAACGTACCCATCCGTCCATCCCCATTCTCGTCAACACTTATCCTCGCGACACAACCCTGGAATCTGAACGCTATAGGCATATCCTGTCAAAAGAAGATAGCCGCTTTCAACCTGATATAAACGGCGAAACGCCTCTCACACGAGCGCTTTATGAGCATATTGAAGATAAAACCCATCAAAGAATCGACACGATTAGGCAGAACATCAATGTCGCCATGCTGGATCTGTTCACACTGCATCAAAAAAATCCGGTTGCCGCACAAGTTGTCGTTAATCAAGCGGATGATGAGGGTGACACAGCGCTGGTTTATGCCTCAACTTTCGGCATGGCTGATATATTCGAACCACTATTCAAGCTCGGGGCAAACCCGGGCATTGAAACGAAGAGACGCTCTCTGTTCCTGCTTTTCAACACATACAACAAACTGCCCGGCGTTAGCCTGGCTACCAACGCCTTAAAATATCTGCATGCCATGAAACATCATTGTCAGTTTGATATTGCTGCTGAGCTGAACAGAATGCAAAGCACTAGATTCAGCGACTCTGATAGTCAATACGACGGTATTCTGCACAGAGCCATGACATGTAGCCCACCCATAGTCGGCATTGGCCACGTCATTCATCGATTATTAGAGTATGGTGCAGACCCAAACCTGATCAATACAAAAGGAAAAATACCGTTATATCTAGCAGAGGATTTGCCAAAAGAAGAGTGGGATATTTGTTTAAAGGCCCTGATCACTAAAACAAAACAGACAACGATTGCTCATTACCTAAGTAAAATAACGCACAAATATAATCCGATAAAGGAAAGAGTACGTACTTTATATGCTGAAATATACAAACCAACTGCTAAGCCTCACACGCATCACCGTACAACAGCAATCGAGCCCATCCCTCTGAAACCTGAAGAGACTTTATCGCCTGGTGATAGAGAGCATGAGAAACAAGCAACAACGTCAACAGCGATAACGTTATTGCAGCCACGCTCGCAAATTTTTTTCCAACCTATACGGCCGAAAATAGAAAGGACACCCCCGCAACAAACCGATACGTTAACACCTTTAAGACAACAGACAACTGCTTCATCATTTCCTGCCAGTATACATCTTCAATCTGGCTTGGCAGCTCGAGCATTCATGCCTGCCACTGTTGACCCTGATCCACACGCTTTAACAACGTCTGTCAGAGAACCCGTTGCGCCTAATCCTGTTATCGGACTTTCTACCTACTATGCCCCTGAACGACAGCCACCGCGATTCGGCCCTTACCTTTCTGTACAACGATATCCTTCAAGAGCACCATCAGCAACGGCTGTCAGAGAATCTGAGACTGCAGGACCGGTGAGCGTGGGGTTCAGACAGCAACGTTCAACCATAGTGCAAATGCCTCCTATAAGCCCTTTTATCGCACAATATTACACTGCACAGGAAAGACTGCCCCTGCATACTGACAGGCCTTCTTTTACAGCATTAAGCGATGAGCCTTCGCGCTTACCGGCGGTTACAGCGCGACCTCTGTCAGATCCTCCTGTCCCAACACCAGCAACGCCCTTCTATCTCCGGCCAGGAAGCGATGAATCAACACCATTGATTGATGCCATCGCTCATTATCATGATTTGGTGGCCCCAACGGATCCGCCAGTCCTAAAAGAATTCAAAAAAAACATAATCCCTTTTATTCAAAAAGCAATGGTGCATCTGGCACAATTTGCTGATACATATCCTGAAATAGCAAAAACGTTAATAAACCATACCGATGCCGACAATGATACCGCGTTAAATTGGGCTGCCGCGATAAGCTTAACCGATTTATTTAAACCGCTTATTCATGCTGGCGCTGATATTAGCCTTGAAAGTTCCTCAACCTCATTTCATCATGCATTGACAATCACAGATGAAAAACGTGGAGTAAGCAACTATGAATGCCTGAAATTATTAATAGAGGCCATCAAAGCATCAAAGAAATTCACACAAGAAGAATTAAGAAGCCAGATCAATAAAAAATCCTATCAACTTAGGGATGGTCAAGTTACCCAAAGAACTGCTCTCCATAAAGCGCTCTTTCAGCCATATATATACCATTCGGACATAGTCAGTCTTTTATTAGAACACGGTGCTGACCCCAACGTGACGGATCAGGATAATAAAACCGCTCTTGAACTGGCAATTGATCTACCATTTCCTGAAAGCTGCGACATTCTCAAGATGATTGCCGCCAAGACGTCCATTCCCATTATCAGTGAATGCATCACACAAACCGACAATGCCGATCTAAAGCAACTACTCGACGAGCAGCTACACATCAGAGAACAACAACAATTCTTGGCATCCTTAGAGCCACCACCAGCACCGATCGTTTTTACGGAAACAGAAGGAGCTGTGGCTGAGCTGGATTTGGATTTTATTTTATCCGCATCCGAGCCGACCTTCGAATCCGCTCATCCATTTCTCGCCGATACAGATTATATAATTGATCAAGAACACACCCAGATAACTGAAAGCCCTGGGGGAGACATTCTCATCACGCCTGAAATCTCATCACCACCGGTCCAGACAGCAGTGTCACACCCTGCTGAAGAAATAAAAAAAGAAGCATCCAGTTATTCAGAACAGCCAGAAACTGGAGATGATCCTCATGTCGCCGTCGAAACGTCAACGTGGGTACCTTCCGTTGAAAGCATACAGGCACCTGTTTCACCAGAATCACCCTCGCCGATAGACACAACGACGATGTACACAACGCCTCCTGATAGTGAAGCAGCGCCTCCTACAAAGACGGGTCTTAATATTCGAGACTTCCAGAAAGCAGAACGACGATCGACACGATTGGTGGCACTACAAACGGCAGAGCCACAGTCCTCACAGCCAGTCATTAAGAAAAGGAAGCCAAGTCGGCAGGCTTCAGACTCCAAAGCAAAGAAAAGACCGCAATAGCGTCAGAAACGACAAAGCTCGTATAGTGTTATACACGTTCTTTGTCGTTTTTTGTCAGATCAATCAGAAGCGGTAGTTGTACTGCAGGCTCAGGATGTGGACGTCTGCGGCTTTGACTTCAGCCTTCATAGAGCTGCCCATGAATTCTTCATCGATATCAACTTTCTTGCCCTGCAGATAGGCATAACCGAAATCAACGCTCTGCGCTTTATCAAGCTTGTAGCTACCACCAACGCTTACCCAGATACGGTCAGCATCAGGGATTCGGAACGTCCGGTGCTCGTTACGAACCGGGCTGTTATCTTTGGCAATACCGGTACGCCATGTCCACTGGTCGTTGTACTGGTAGGTCATACCCACCGCATAGCGCCAGCTTTCTTTCCACTCTTCCTTAACCGTTGGGAAGTTCTGACCATTATCAAGGTCGGTTGCCAGCTCATCAAAACTGGACCAGCCGGTGTGTACGGCGCTGGCGTGAACGGCAAGCTTGTCATTGAGCTGATGATGCACAGACAACTCAGCGATAGAAGGCAGAGTGAGATCAACAGATCCTTTGCTGTTCCAGGGCATGACCGTATCAGTGGATACCTTGCCTTCCAGCTTCAGTTTTACCTCGGAGCGGTAGCTCAAACCAACTCGGGTCGCATCCGTTGCCTGCCAGAGAATGCCGGCGTTCCAACCATAACCCCAGTCATCGCCTGTCAGCTTTGAGATATCACCACCATTTGGCAGAAAGCCAGGAATCGGTGTCGCTGATGAAGAGGTCAGTGTCGCATCCGCATAGACAAAGTTCACACCAAACCCAACGCTCAGGTCATCATTCACCCGGTAGGCAACGGACGGATTCAGGTTATAGGTTGTCAGCTCAGTTTCATCCGCAGCCGGCGTAATACCGGACGCATTGCCATAGTGCGTCGCCAGACCGAAGTTACTGAAACCACCGATACCCACAGTCCAACGCTCATCGATAGGGCGGACATAATAGAACGTTGGGACAACCGCTTCATCGGCGACATTCTTCGCCGTGCCACGACCTTCCAGCTCAACATCCACTTCCGGCTTGATGTAGCTGACAGCTGCCGTAAACATCTGGCTGTCCAGCAGGGACATGCCGGCGGCATTCCGTGCAATCACAGAGGCATCGTCAGCAATCGCCGCTTCACCGGCGAAGGCGCGTCCCAGGCCTGCAGCACTGTGCTCATTCACCTGGAAACCGGCCGCATTGGCCAGCATGGGAAGTGCCGCCAGTACCGCGACGGACAACGATGTACGGGTAAAACGGGGGGTGCGTGACATATAGGAAATTATCTTTGGTATGTGTGGGTGTGTTCCTGTTCGGTCTTGCTGCCGATGACAGGATACTTACAAAATGCAGGCACTCTACCCAGATAGCGGTTTGCTTCCTATTGATTTATCCAGCTACCAGATTTGCGTTTTATGCATATCACGCACAAAAACAAATTTACCTATACTTGCGCCCCACTGTACCGCTGGCCGCCCCATGGATATCGAAGAGCTCCGACGCTATGACCTGAACCTGCTGGTTCACCTGCATGTTCTGCTCCAAGAGTGCAGTGTCAGCCGCGCGGCCAGACACCTGAATCTCAGTCAGTCCGCCATCAGCCGCTCACTACAACGCCTGCGCGAGCATTTTCAGGACGAACTCTTCATCCGCCGTCCCCATGGTTTGCAGCCCACCGCCCGCGCGCTGGCATTACAGAGCGACCTGGCCACCCTGTTAAAACAACTTTCACTGTTGGTGCATCCGGCAGCCTTTGATCCGGCACAATGCAAGCGTCACTTCACCCTCAGCGCCATGGATCACATCGCTGTCCAACTGATCCCGGATCTGCTGGCCTGGCTTCGCCGGGTAGCCCCACAGGTTCGATTGGGTCTGCACCCCTGGAATAACGACAGCATTCGCGACATGGCCTCCGGCCGGTTGGATCTGGCGATCAACTTTGTCGCCCAGGATAGACCTGACCTTTACCAGCGAACACTGTGTCCGGCAACGCCCGTCGGCATGGTCAGCCATGATCACCCGCTGGCCAGCCAAACCGCTCTGACCATGGCAGAATTACTTTCAGTACCCCATGTAAAGGTCGACATTGCCGAGTTTTCTGAAATGGGGCGTTTTGATCGTGAGCTGGCGCGTAAAGGACTTGCCAGAACGATCATCCTTGAAACCAGCGATATCCAGCTGGGCCTTGAAGTGGCCGCCAGTAACCAGGCCCTGATGATTGGCACCCGGGAAATGTCGAAGGTTCTGGCCCGTCGCCACAACCTGGTGTTACTGGAATTGCCTGAAGGTGTCACCTTCATGCAGCTGAACTATCTGTTGACCTGGCATCGACTGCAACATAAAGATCCAGCACAGTGCTGGTTCCGACAGGTCATATACGACCATTGCCTTTCATTGCGCTAGTGGCAGGGCATGACCACCACACAATGAATCGATGAGATAAATGCCTCATGAATGACAATGAGCTGGAAATACGACTTAACACGTTACGAGAACGCATAAAAAACCAAAAAACAAAGGTTGTTGAACCCGTAGCGGACTCTCAGCCTCCACAAACGTTCCATGGTGATATCACACCCGGTTGCTGTATCACTCACCAAGATCTGTCCAGAATCCACTGGCAATCCGTCCGTGCCAGTGACCTGAATCTGAGCCACTGCACGTTCCGGAATGTGGATTTTACGGGTGCGGAACTGGAAGGGCTACACGCCACCCATTGTCATTTTGAACATTGCCGGTTTCGCAGTGCTGACCTGACAGCCAGCCGCTTTGAGCACTGCACGTTTTACCATGGGGATGAGCACCAGCGATGTGACTTCAGTTTCTGTAACCTGAAAGAGGCACAGTTCACCGAGTGTGACCTGTCCTTCTGTTCATTCAGCCGAGCCGATGCTTATGGCATCGAAATTGATCACTGCCGAGCCCAGGGCTGCGATTTCAGCCTAGCTTCTTTCAGTCGTATGCTGAGCCGGAAAACAGCCATCGCACTCGCCACTATCACCAATACAAACCTAGCCTACAGTGACTTTGAGGGCGTTGTACTGGATAAGTGTGAACTACCAAACAATCGCTGGATTGGCGTCAACTTCACCAACGCCAACCTTGAGGGAGCCAACCTCTGTGGTGGGACAATGTCATTTGAACATTGCCATGGGCTCAGTTTAGCGAGTGCAGACCTACGCAATACAGAACTGCATGGTCTGGATCTTCGTAAGGTCAATCTACAGGGCGTGAAAATTCTAGAATGGCAACAACAGTCCCTGCTGGAATCATTAGGGTTAATCATATTTCCTGACTAACCATAATCAACTAACGTTTTATGACGTTTATTTACCATCACTGTCTATACTTTTCTCCCGGGCAAACTGCCCGGTTTTAAGTATAATTATTTTGAGGAATAAAAGACATGAGACGCTTGCTATATGTCGTAAGTCTGTTTTTTTTAATAAGCAGTATCCCAGTTTATGCTTCTAAGGATCCTGATCTTATACGTCTAGAGTCATTTAATGATTTCCTGTCAGCAATCATCAGACAAACGGGTGACAGAACAGTATTAATGAGAGGAAGTGTTGAGCCATGGCCAGAGTCTTTACCTGCCCCAGAGCGCCCATGGTATGATGATGGCGTCGTACATATCCATTATAAATATGTATTCACTCCCACGATTACAGGTATTACTGGCGCCCCTAAAATCCTTTTATACAGTCGAGATACCATTCCTTATAAACGCATAGATGTTTACGGAAAATTGCAATTGTTCAGTCCAATACAAGACAGCAGTAACACCGGTATGATTCTGCTTCGCGCCGAAAGCATTAATGAAATAGATGCCGAGGATATTAATGCTGTCTCAATTAGAGATATGTCATCACATCTTTCCCAACAGGGGTGGTAATAGTTCGTTCTCCCCAATCTTTTTCAGCTAATTTCGGTTGCAAAAGACTGGCAGACTACCAATGTCGTTTGTCAGTCTCTATCCACAACCTGCCAAATTCATACTCAGGCTTTATCCTGAAAACAGAAACCGCTAAGGTTACGCCCCGACTGACGACTACCCTCCGGCTGTATTCAGGAATCTGCCGTCTCCATGAAAAGCAATGAACAACGCGTCCTGGATCTCATCCAACAAAACCCGGCGATCTCCCAGAAAGAGCTGGCAGAAAAACTGGAACTGTCCCGCTCTGCCGTAGCAGGCTACATTTCCCAGTTAACCCGCAAAGGGCAGATACTTGGCCGCGCCTATGTCCTCCCCGTACAAAAACGCATTACCGGTATTGGTGCACTGACCCTGAACCGCACCCTGTCCATTTTTGGCGCGATGGACAATGAGCACACCGCCAATGCCAGAACCTCGTATACCGCCGACGGTATGGCGCGACTGGTTGTTGAACATCTTGTTAACCTGGGCAACCAGACATCCTTGATTGCCTGGGTCGGCGACGATTACAAAGGCGACTGGCTGCTGGAAGATGCCCGGAAAATCGGTATTCAGGCAGATCAGTGCATCATTCTGAAACAAATGCAAAGCGGCTCCCGCACCCGGATTATTGAACGGGGCGGAAAACGACTCATGACGCTGAATGACATGGATATCTACAACCATGTCACCTTTGGTCACCTGAAAAGCCGCTGGCCCCATATTGCCAACTCCCGCCTGGTCTTCATGGACAGTGATTTACCGGAAGAAGCCATCAGCTACATTATTCGCCACTGCCGAGAAGAACATATCGACTTATTCATGGCGCCCTCCTCTGTGTCTAAAACACGACGACTGCCATACGAGTTGCAGGGCATCAAACTGCTATTGCTGACCCTGCCACAGCTGGAAGAGTTGATTGCAGAACCCGTCACAAAGGAGACGATGATAGCTGCGGCAAAGACTGTCCTTGCCCGCGGCTGCGGGGCTGTCTGCCTCATACAGCCAGACACCACACCACTGATACTGGATGCACAGGGTGACAGGCCTCTCACTATTCAGTTACAACATTCACAGCATCAGGCAGGCGACAGCACAGGGCTGATTGCTGCCACCATCCATCAGTACCTTGAGATCGGTGAAACCCTCTTTACGGGGTAATGGATAGCGTCCCACCATTCAACTCCCTGATTTTAAAATCAGGGAGTCCAGCCGTTAGAAACAGACAATTTCCCGGCACACCCAACAAATGTCTTCAAAATCAGGGGGGGCGCTTGTCAAATCGGTAAAAAACGTCAGAGGTGGAAATAGAAGTTGACCAAGAATACCGCCAAGATCATGGTGATCAGCCCCCGATGGTAATCAGGCATTAGCGGTTCATACTGGCAATATCCGTCCTTATCGCCGCCATTTCTGTTCTAATACCTGCAAATTCTCTGTGCATCTCTGATTTAACGGCCTCTATCTTATTATTCAATTCGTGATAGCGGTTATCCGTTTTCATCTGTACCTGCATGATGGCTTCCTGCATGGCAAGAATATCTTTCTTGCTGGCGTTATAGTCCGGATCCAGCCTTCGCGGCCAGCTCTTCATCAATGCTGATTCTCTTCAGCTCGTTGAACAGGCCCTTTGCCATCACCACGCCTCACCATATCAGGCACCAAGCCTAGGCCATGCGTTCTGAACATCAAGTCACGCTCGATGACATTCCTTCCAGGCCACTGAAATGACTGATTCTGAAACACACTGACTTATTTCTTAAAAACACCTTATTTTTCATCATTTTGACAAATTATCGTCTCTCTAAAAGTTTCGTTATCGACTTTTGTATCTGACGCAAACAGGCAAGCCAAACGATTTCACTCGCCCACCGAATATCCTTCACAATTCAATGGTCTTTGTTGATAAGCGTCAATAAGCCCCGAACCGGTTATCCCTAGGATACGCACCACCAACAAAAGTTTGTCGCGAAAACATTTGTTTACTCTTTTGAAGACCAACGCCGACTGACGGGGGAACGGAAGTCGGCCCGGGAGTGAATGTAATGACTGTTAATGCTGCTGTAGCTGCTCCGGCGACGGGGACAGGGGTAAACGCTGGCCAGAAAGTGGCCTTTGGCCAGCTCGACTGGGGCTGGGTTGTGATGAGTATCGGCATGGCCATCGGCGCCGGTATTGTGTTCCTGCCGGTACAGGTGGGCATGATGGGGATCTGGGTATTCCTGCTGTCTTCCCTGATTGGTTATCCGGCCATGTACATGTTCCAGAAGCTGTTCATCAACACGCTGGCGGAGTCCGACAGCTGTAAGGATTACACCAGTATCATCACCGAATACCTGGGCAAGAACTGGGGCATGGCGCTGGGCATCCTGTATTTCATCATGCTGGTGATCTGGGTGTTTGTTTATAGCCTGGCCATCACCAACGACAGCGCCTCTTACCTGCGTACCTTTGGTGTGACGGAAACCCTGCTGTCAGAGAATCCGCTGTACAGCCTGTGCCTGATCGCCGGCATGGTGTTCATCGCGTCCTACAGCGAAAAGATCCTGTTCCGTATTTCCGGTTTCATGGCCATGTCTGTTCTGGCGACTGTACTGGTGCTGGGCGCCTTCATGGTACCGCACTGGGACATGTCCAACGTCAGCGCCGTGCCACCATCCGGGGAACTGTTCAAGAACGCCATCATCACGTTGCCGTTTACGCTGACCTCCATCCTGTTTATCCAGTCCCTTAGTCCGATGACCATCGCGTTCCGGGAACATAGCCAGAATATGGAAGAAGCCCGGTTCCGCTCACTGCGCGCAATGAAAGTCGCCTTCGGCCTGCTGTTCTGCATCGTGTTCTTCTATGCCATCTCCTTCACCCTGACCATCAGCCAGGTGCAGGCGGTGGATGCGTTCAACCAGAACATCTCTTCACTGGCGATCATTGCACAATACATGTCCGGCTCCGTGACCAACGGCCTCGGCATCATGATCAATATCTTCGCGGTCGCGACCTCCTTCCTGGCGATCTTCCTGGCCTTCCGTGAAGCCTGCACCGGTATCGTGATGAACACGCTGCGCCGTCGCTACACCGACGACCAGATCAATCAGGGCACCATCAAGAAAGGGGTCACTGCCTTTATCATCCTGATCTCCTGGGCAGCGGTGATCACGAATATACCGATCCTGTACTTCACCTCCCTGTGCAGCCCGATCTTCGGCCTGGTGGGCTGTCTGATCCCGGCTTACCTGGTGTACAAGATTCCGCGCCTGGCCAAGTACCGCGGCCTGGCCACCAACATCATTATCGTCGTGGGCATACTGCTGGTGATCTCTCCGCTGCTGGCCTTTATCGGCTAAGCGAAAGCAACCACGACCATACGACTGAACAAAACAAAGGGCAGCCCAGAGGCTGCCCGACAGATTGACGAGGAATTTACTATGTGGCGCACTGAGTGGGAACAATACATCCGCATCATCAATGACAAAGTCATACCTTCCCTGGGCTGTACCGAACCCATCTCCACCGCCTACGCCACCGCACTGGCCGTGGAACTGCTGAACCGCACTCCAGAACAGCTCACCGTGCTGGTCAGCGGCAACCTGATGAAAAACGGCATGGGCGTGGGCGTACCGGGTACCGGTATGGTCGGCCTGCCGATCGCCGCGGCCGTCGGTGCTATCGGCGGTGACCCGGACGCAGGTCTGGAAGTGCTGAAAGACATCACCAGCGAACACGTCAGCAAGGCCAAGCAGATGGTGGAAGCCGGCCATGTTTCCGTCGCCATCAAGGACGTGCCCAACGTTCTTTACACCGAAGTGCAGGTCAGCGCCGGTGATGACAGCGCCCGGGTGATCATCAAGGATCACCACACCCAGGTAGTTCTGAAAGAATTGAACGGCAAGCCTGTCTTCGAGGCGAGCAGTGATACTGTTGCCACTGAAGAAGCAGCCGCACCGGTTCAGCTCACCGTTGCTGATATCTATGAATTCGCCACCCAGGCGCCGTTCGACCGGATTCGTTTCATCCTGGAATCCGCCCGCCTGAACAAGTCCATTTCTGCCGAAGGCCTGGAAGGCGACTACGGCCTGAAAGTCGGCAAGACCCTGAAGAAAAACATCACCCGCGGCTACCTGTCAGAAGACCTGGCCGTGCTGGCGATGATGCGCTCTTCTGCTGCCTCCGACGCCCGCATGGACGGCGTCATGCTGCCTGCCATGAGTAACTCTGGCAGTGGTAACCAAGGCATCGCCGCCACCATGCCGGTGGTTGCCGTGGCCGAACGTCTCAATGCCAGCGAAGAAACCTTGGCCCGCGCACTGATTCTAAGCCACCTGACCGCCATCCATATCAAGAGCCACCTGGATACCCTGTCCGCCCTGTGCGGCGCCACCACTGCCGGCACAGGCGCCAGTGCGGCTATCACCTGGCTGCTGGGCGGTGACCAGGAACAGATCCAGTGCGCCATCTTCAATATGGTGGGCGATATCACCGGTATCTTCTGCGACGGCGCCAAGACCAGCTGCTCCCTGAAAGTGTCCACTGCCGCCAATGCCGCGGTGAAAGCCGCCCTGCTGGCCATGGACAATATCCGGGTCACCCGCCACGAAGGCATCATCGAGGAAGATGTGGAAAAGACCATCGCCAACCTCGGCATGCTTGGCAACCAGGGCATGAAGGAAACCGACCGCATGATCCTGAAGATCATGACAGCTAAGTAAACCAACCTCACACGTTCATACGGCAGTGGTTCAATCGCCGCTGTCGTCATCTGTTTCTGAAAGGAGAAAGAGGATGTCAGAAGCCATCAACACTACAGCAGCACCTGCTGCCATCGGCCCTTACGTTCAGGCTGTAGATACCGGCGCCATGGTGTTCACATCCGGCCAGCTACCCATTGACCCTGCAACCGGTGAAATGCCTGCCGATGTCGCAGCCCAGGCCCTGCAATCCCTCAACAACGTGAAAGCCATTGTTGAAGCGGCCGGTCTCTCTGTCAGCAACATCGTCAAGATGACCGTATTCGTGAAAGACTTGAACACCTTCGCTACCGTGAACGAGGTTTACCAAAAGTTCTTCGATGATAGCAACGCTGGCTATCCTGCCCGTTCCTGCGTGGAAGTGGCACGTCTGCCCAAGGATGCCCTGGTGGAAATTGAAGCCATCGCACAACGAAAATAATCCCTGCCCATACTCCACTAAATGCCTTCTGTCGTATTTAAGACGGGAGGCATCATCCTCCCCTTCAAGTTCCCTCTTTATTTCTCGTTCCTCTTCCTGACCTTCAAACCTGCGAGATTTCTACCCTTTAAAAAGCGGCATAACAAACAGTTATACCCGCCCGAAAATTAGTGAATTGCCGCCAAGCCCCCCTCAATCGAATAATGCCAACACACCGAATACACACGGCAATAGACGATTATTATGGATTGGTTCCTGCTTTTACTGACGACGTTTTTCGCGGCCACACTTCAGGCTGCCACCGGTTTTGGCTTCGGCCTGATTGGGGTAACCATGTTTGTTATCCTGCTGCAATCCACCTCGGCCGTACAGATTGTCATTATTGTGACCTTCGCCATGTCCGTGCTGCACTGGCTCAAGATTCGCTCCCAGGCGCCCGGCGAGCTGGTGAAGAAGATCATGATCGGCTGTGCGGCCGGTTACCCCATCGGCATCGCCATCTTCAGTTACTTTGACCTGACAGCACTTAAGATTTCCGTTGCCGGATTGATTCTGTTTGTCAGTGCCCAGAACATCCTGGAACTGATCAAGACACGCCGCGGTTACGCCTCCAGCTTTTATCCCATGGGCTCACGCCACTGTGCCGGTGTCGGCACTGCCTCCGGCATCATGGCCAGCGCGCTCGCCATGCCGGGTCCGGCTGTCATCGCCTACCTGACCCGCTGCCCGATCGACAAAGACCAGATTCGCGCCACCGTGGTGACCTGCTCCACCTTCTCCTACGGCGTGGCTCTGATACTGCAGGCCGCCTTCGTCGGGATTGAGCCGGCCACCATGAAGATGTCCATGATGCTAATCCCGGCCGCTTTCGTCGGCGCCTTTTTCGGGGATTACATCGCCAAATTCATCAACCCGACCCTATTTAAAAACATCACCCTGCTGGTTCTTCTGGGCAGCGGTTTGAACATGCTCATCAACATCTGATTGCTCTGAATACCAATACCACGAAAGGATATTGACCATGTTGACCAACAAGTTCCCCAAGGCAAATCTGGCACATCTGCCGACGCCCCTGGAGTTCATGCCGAACCTGACCAAGCACCTGAACGGACCCAAACTGTGGATTAAGCGTGACGACGCCACCGGTCTGGCCATGGGCGGTAACAAGGTTCGTCAGCTGGAGTACTACGTGGGCAAGGCGCAGGCTGACGGCTGCGACGCCCTGCTGACCACCGGCGCCGTACAGTCCAACCATGTTCGCCAGACCATCGCCGCCGCCCGCAAGATGGGCTGGTATGTGGAAGCCCAGCTGGAGCACCGCGTCGACGGCCGGATGCCGGAATACGACAACAGCGGCAACCCTTTCCTGGACAAGCTGATGGGCGCCAAGCTGCACTACTACCCGGTGGGAGAAGACGAGGGCGGTGCGGACCAGGCCATGTACGACCGCGCCGAAGAACTGAAAAAAGACGGCTATAACCCGTTTGTTATTCCGCTGGGCGCAGTAGGCAAGACCCCGTGGGGCGCACTGGGTTATGTGGAGTGCATTGAAGAAACCCTTCTGCAGGCTACCGCTACCGGTATGAAGATTGATGCCATTGTGGTTCCGACCGGTTCCGCCAACACGCACGCCGGCGTACTGGGTGGCGTGATCGGCCTGGGTCTGGACATTCCGGTTTACGGCTTCTGCGTTCGTCGCGACATGTACGCACAGCATGAACGTGTTCTGGTCAAAACCCGAAAAGTTCTCCAGTTACTTGATATCGATGAAAACGCAGTGACCGGCGATATGGTCAAATGCGACGACTGGGTGCTGGGTCCCGGCTATGGTCAGCTGACTGAAGAGGTTGAGGAAGCGATTGCCATGCTGGGCCGTGAGGAAGGCATCCTGCTGGATCCCACCTATACCGCCAAGAGCATGGCCGGCATGATCCGCATGATCCGCGAAGGCGAGTTCACCAAGGATCAGAACATTCTCTACCTGCACACAGGCGGCACCCCGGCCCTGTTCGGCTACCCGGAACTGGTTGCCGGTAAGTAATCCTTTCATCCCATGTAGGGGGGGGCTGACAGAGTCCCCCAAGCACCGGAGCATTTCCGATGTCGCAGTCTCATAAGCTTGAGTTTTATGTGGGTAAGATCGGCGGAATCATTCCACTGGTCACCATGATCGGCCTGATGCTGTTGCTGACCTTCAACGGCATGGGTGGCCCGAAAGCGTCCTGGGCGCCGGGCTTCATGGCCATCATTTTCGGTTTGCTGTTAGTCAAGAATAAGCGGGATTACTGCCAGTCCATTTTGGACGGTATCTCTGACAAAACCGGCGTTGTAGTCATCACCGCCTGGATCTTCGCCGCCGTCCTCGGCGCCCTGATGAAAGCGGGCGGCCTGGTCGACGGCATTCTCTGGTTTGGCATGTCCACCGGTATTCAGGGCAGCCTGTTCCTGGTGATTGTCTTTGCGTCCACCGCCCTGTTTGCCATGGGTACCGGTTCCTCCAACGGCGCCAACCTGGCACTGGCCCCTATTCTTTTTCCTGCCGGTGTTTACCTGGGTGCCGATCCGGCGTTTGTCGCCCTTGCCCTGCTGTCCGGTGCCGTATTCGGTGACAACGTCGCGCCGATTTCTGATACCACCATTGTCGGCTGCACAACACAAGACGCCGATCTCGGCCAGACGGTTCGCGAACGTTTCCCGATCTCCCTCTCTGCTGGCGCCATTGCCCTGGTGGCACTGGTCACGTTTGGCGGTGGCAGCGGTGTCAGCGACATTGCCTCCCTGGATACAGCAACCCTGCGTCCCGAAAATCTGCTGATGCTGCTCGCGGTCGCCGCGGTGGTTGGCTCTGCGCTGACAGGCCGTCACCTGATCGAAGCCCTGAGCTACGGTATTGTGACGGCGGCTGTCGTGGGTATCGGTATCGGCTCTTTCTCACTGCATGACCTGTTCCATGTGCCTGCCCAGCGCGGCCTGACGAACGGTATCATTGAGAACGCCATTGCCGGTGTGACTGGTGCGGTACTGTTCGTCATCATGATTCTGGGGGTTATCAAGGTCTTCATGAACAGCGGCCTGATGGACAACATCCTGGCCTTTATCATGAAACGGGTTTCCAAAAGTGCCCGTGGCACCGAGCTGCTGATGTTCTTCTCCGCCTCTGCCTCGTCCCTGATCGTCAGCGCCAACGCGCCTTCCCAGTTGCTGGTTGGCCCGACCCTGGTGCGTCCACTGGGTGAACAGAATGGCATCTCACCAGAACGCCGTGCGAACCTGATGAGTGCCGCAGTCTGCTCTATCTTCTACATGATGCCCTGGTGTCTCGCCGTCATGGTCTGGTACACGTCCATCGAAGCGGCTGCGATCTCTTCAGGACTGGCCATTCCCAGCGCCGCCATCAGCTTTATGGCGCCCTATCCCTGGGCACTGCTAGGCGTAATGATGTTCTCCATCTTTACCGGCTGGAAGCGTTCTCCCAAGGCACCCCGTGTCATGGTCAGCGAACCCCAGCTGTCTTAACCAACACTATAGAATCCACACTGGCGGTGCCTTAAGCCGCCAGCACGAAATAACAGGTAAAAATGATGTCCGATACTATCGCTACTGAAAAAGCCCCCGCCGCCATTGGTCCTTATGTGCAGGGCGTTGACCTGGGCAACATGGTCTTCACCTCCGGCCAACTGCCGATTGATCCGGCCACCGGCGAAATGCCGGCAGACGTTGCCGCACAGGCACTGCAATCACTGAAGAACGTGCAGGCAATTATCGAAGCATCCGGTCTGTCCGTACGAAACATCTTCAAGATGACGGTCTTCGTTAAAGACCTGAACACCTTCGGTACCGTAAACGAGGTTTACCAGACGTTCTTTGAAGAGAATGACGCGCCATTCCCGGCTCGTTCCTGCGTGGAAGTCGCTCGCCTGCCGAAAGATGCGCTGGTTGAAATTGAAGCGATTGCACTGCGTAAGTAACCGAAAAATAGCGTTTGTTTTTCGGATGATCTGACCGTTTTACCTGTCATCACCAGTAATAGGGTGACAGGTAAAACAGGCAATTAGCCTGAACGTTCTTTAACAAGAAACCATCTGCTGAAACGTATGTTTATCCACAGCATTAGTGCAGAACTTTTTCACCGGTGGGTTCCGGTATGGTATCTACCACGGTTTCCTTGACCGGCTTTTCGGTTTCCTTGGTTTGCGGACGGATCTTGATCTCCACCACCATACCCATCAATGTGGCCGCGCGGGACATGGTTCTGAGATCCAGCTCATAAGGACGGTCCATATCCATAAGATCAGTCAGTTGCGCATCCGTGAAACCCAGCCGGGCGGCGAATTCCGAAACGGTCTGCTTACTTTTTTCCAGGTAATTGGTGATATGGGTCACCAGCAGGTAACGCAGGGGGTATAAGTCGTCAGCCATGACATCCTGTTTTATTTATTACTGTTATTGTGCCAACAGAGTATCCCCCCTTCCCCCGGATTACCAGTGAGCGTCAGGCTGCCAGGTGTTCAAACAGCAGGGTATTGAACGCCTCGACCACCACCGGCTGCACAACTTCCTTGGCCTGAACCACAAAATAGTCCCATTCCGTGACCGGTTCGAAAGGTCGAATCACCACGCCACCTTCCCGTTGGTGGACAATAAACGGATCCAGCACCGCGATACCCACACCTTTTCTCACCAACTTGAACAGGGTGTTCTGCTCCCGGGCTTCCAGCACAATGTGACGTTTAATCCGTTGCCGAAGAAACACTTCTTCCACCTTTGTGCGAAACGGACTGCCATATCCCAGGGTCATGAACCGTTCATGGGCCAGATCTGTCGGCATTAATGAGGCTTTCTCTGCCAATGGGTGCCCTTCCGGCAAAACAACCACCGCCCGGTTGCGGCACAGCAGTCGGCTGTTGAATTCGGTATCGGTTGGGTCAATATCCGTGACAATGGCGCTATCGACCTGACGAGCCCGCACCATATCCAGCAGCTGCACCCGGGGGGCTGATTCCAGTTCGATTTCCACATCCGGATGTTGCTGACAAAACTCGGCAATGACATCCACCAGGAAACTGTCGGAACAGATCGGCATCACACCCAGGCGCAAGTGCCCCTTGTTATTGCGTGCAATAGCATCGGCCGCCTTGGCCAGGCTGTTCATCCCGACGAAGACCCGTTCCACATCCCGGTAAAACAGATGAGCTTCCGGCGTTGCTTCAATCTTGTTGTGGGTGCGGATAAAAAGGGAAAAGTCGAGACGATATTCGAGGTCTGAGAGTAACCGGCTGACGGCTGGCTGGGAAATGCAAAGCAGTTCCGCCGCCCCAGTCACCGAACCGGACAGCATGAAGCTGCGAAACGCCTCAATCTGCCGGATCTTGATCTTTGAATCCGCGGTCATACCTGCACACTCGTACTGCAACCTGTGAACCTTGCAATGTACCGGTTATCCGGAATGGCATATTGATGCATATCAGGCGGTGGATTCCGGTTTCGATTAACGTCATTGTTTACGTATTAATCTTTCAAGAAAGTATCTGTCCGTTATGCTGTTAACGGCGTCCAACGTGAGAAGCACCATGTCACTGACTGCATTTCCCAAGGTTTCCCTGGGGCACTTCCCTACCCCCATCGAACCGATGACACGGCTGGGTGAAAAACTCGGCGGTTATCACCTGTTTATCAAGCGGGACGACTGCACCGGTCTGGCTACCGGCGGCAACAAAACCCGTAAGCTGGAATACCTGCTGGGCGATGCACAGGCTAAAGGCGCCACCGTTTTGCTGACAGCTGGCGGTCTCCAGTCCAACCATGCGCGCCAGACCGCAGCGGCGGCGGCACGGATGGGCCTGACATGTGAGCTGTTTCTGGAAGAAGTTCCGGGCACACCGGAAGAAAACTACCATGACAACGGCAACATCCTGCTGGACAACCTGCTGGGCGCAACGATCCATCACCATGAAGCCGATGCGCCATTAATGCGCAACATGGTCGCCCGTGCCGCGACATTAAAAGAACAAGGCGAAGTGCCATATATCATCCCTGTCGGTGGTTCCAACGGGGTCGGTGCACTGGGTTATGTGGCCTGTGCGCTGGAAATCGTCCAGCAGGCCTGTGATATGAATCTGCATTTTGATGCGATTGTGGTGGGTTCAGGCAGTGCTGGCACCCAGGCGGGACTGTTGGCAGGCCTTGCGCTGGCGGCGGTAGATATTCCCGTCATCGGAATTAACGTCAGTACCAATGAACTAAGCCAAAAGCAGAAAGTGAAAGCAGTACTGGAAGAATGTTATCCACTGCTCAATCTTGAGCCTCTGCCTGATACCGCCATTCAATGTCTGGATAGCTATTTCTATCCCTCCTACGGCGTGCCGAATGATAAAACGCTGGAAGCCATAAAGCTGCTTGCCCAAACAGAGGGGCTGTTGCTGGATCCAGTTTATACCGGCAAGGCCATGGCGGGATTACTGGATCTTATTGGGCAAAATAAGATCCAGAAAGATCAAAATATTCTGTTTGTTCATACAGGAGGGCAAGCTGGCCTGTTCGCTTATGCTTTGTCTATATAAAACATCATCTATAGCAACAACTGAACAAACTAAGCATCGACTGTAGATAAACGTGTCTCTTTCAAAAGACACGTTTATTTGCCATTCCCATTTACACTCAACCAAAAATTTAACACTTGACCTACACCAGCAGTTAGAACACCGATAAGAATATCAATTTGATCCATGAAAGAGTTTTCCCCTTTCTGCATATTTAGCTCGTCACTTGCTTCAACATAAATAATTGCTCCTATAATAATGAAATAAGCTGTGACAAATAAAAAACTAATAAAAAGCTGCGGCATCAACGAGTACACTTCTGAAAAAGCCAACTTATTATCATCCATGAGTAATACTCTTGCAATTAAAATCGATATAGCAATTTATTAATGCGTATTCAACTTCAACATTGATTTCGAGAGCTCAACTCCATGCGCCTTTTCCTTCGTGGTTAAAGTATATGTATTTTCAATTGCCCTAATGGTTCGTTCAGCACCTTTGTAACCATGATCGAATGCTGATTTAGCCAAACCATAAGCAATTACGGGATTAGACTTTCCCCCTACTTGCCCCATGGAATACATCATACTCAGGTCGTTCATTGCGTTTGTTACGCCACGTTTTGCTGCATTTAGGAAGTGACTAGCTGCATATTCAAAACTCCTCGGCAAATTTTTACCATTGTAATACTCTCTCGCCAAAAGATACTCTGCTTTAGAATTACCTGTTTGGGTACTCGCAGTCATCAATTTGATCGCATAATCAATAGACCGCTCAACGCCTCGCCCTTCCAGATAGCAGATAATAAGATTATATTGAGCCGTTTCATGGCCTTGTTTGGCAGCCATTTCCCACCAGTGCATCGCTTCTTGCAGGCTATTTTTAGCTACTGCAATAACGCCTAATGCAAATTGTGCGTTAGCATTCCCCTTACAGGCTGCTTTCGTATAAAAAATAATCGCGTCATGTAAGTTTTTTTCTATCCCTTCACCTATTTCCTTTTTTCTTCCACATTGGTAAGCGTAAGCTCCATCCTTATCATCTTTCGTTAATGCTTGTAGCTGTTCAAAACTTAACGTATTGGGCATTACATTATTCTCATTAATAAACTTCTAGAGCGCCCCTCTATCTGATAAATCAGATGAAGGGCACTACTTTTAATCGCCAGATGCCCGTTTTATAGCAATAGGCTCAACAGCACTGGCCAATAGATCCATTAACTTAGACATTCCTTCTTGAGGTGGTTGTTGCTTGGCAACAACCTTAATGTCATATTTAGCTGTATTATCTGTAGAACGTGTGTTTTCCCGTTGGGATGACACCTTGCCTGTGAACTTCGCACTACCCCAACCCCAGTTCGCTTTGGCTTCAAGTTCAGCAGAGGCTGAGTTTGTACTTTTACTGCTAGTTGAAGCATTAACCTCCATTGAAAAATCAATGTTAACCGATTCAATCAAAAGTGCAGGAATGGGTACCAAACCCAGCAATGGAGCTTTGATTGAAACAGTTTGTGATTTGATTTCACCAGTACCATCATCAACCGGTCGCTCCAGATCAAATTCCAGGCACTTGGTTTTAGACGCATCACCGTCTTTTGAAAAGCCAATCTCATGGATAAAGTTTACCATGCAACTTGCAAGGTCATATTGTGCTTTACAAGAAGCAGCCAGGGGTCCACCAATCAACTCTTCAAGGGGCAGTCCACGTAAACTATTAGCGATTTCACTCATGAATATTTCCTCGTTATCAGGGAATAGTTTTTACAACATGATTATTAACACGCACCAAACCTTCTGGTGGGTCATCTTTTACAATTGTTACTTTTACTTTGCAGTTCTTCTTTTTATTACCTAATAGTCCACCTCCCATCACATCCATCTTAAGTTTTTTTCCTCCAGCCTCTTTCTCACTACCAACATCAGAAAGACTGGCTTCAAACTCAATTTCAACACTATCAAGGCGCAAAGAATTAAGAGGTACAATACTGAACAAGGGTAAATCAACTTCTTGTAGTGTTGCGTCATTAACATCAGTATTAGGAATCATGACTTTGGTTGTTTTAGCAACAAACCTGTTTTTATTATCACGATCAAAATAGCGGGAGATCGTCTTTATATGTTGACGTTCCATAATCTCTCTGGCACCGATCATCGCATTAGTGATACCATCAACCAAATCATCCAGCGTATTATTCGACATGAGCACAGCTACCTTCTTAGATCAATAGACACTGCCGCAATGGCATGCATATAAATGCAGCAGCCCAGATAAAACCCCGATTTTTTCGCTAATAAAATCCAAGCAATGACTTGGCTGAAAACTAAATAGCCCTATATAGTTGGTTATATTACTATTCATTCTTAATCCTCAAAATCAAATCATAATCCAAGCTATTAAATATATTTAATAGCGAGCTGAATTTTGGAATTACTTTTCCATTTTCAATTCGTTCGATTGTTGAGACAGCAACACCTACATCCAACGCTAATGATTCTTGGCTTCTATTAGATCTCACTCGTATGATTCGACAGATATCACCAACCCTCTTGGGACTGGACAGCTGTATCTCGCTATTATTCATTATTATTTATTTCCTTTTTTTAATAATTCTAAAAGCAAAGGACCAGTAACGTAACAGCATGCATGCTATTGATTTTTTGAAGCAAGATATTGACCAGCTATTCAACAAATAAAGGTATTAATGATATTATTCAACTTGGAAAGTTATATTAGTAGTAACAAACAATTTCACGATTCTTGGCAGAGCACTGCCAAAATTTCAATCATAAAGCATCATTACTTGAAAAAATAACCAGCATTCAAAGGATAACCAAATAAAGTCACAAGCCACCTGAGGTTGGCAACTTATAATTTCAAGGTATAGCAGCGCTAAAAAGAAGTCTGTTGATGTAAAAACAAATTACCATCATCCTTATTACAAGCGTTTTTCTCTTTCGAAGGATACAGTCAGGCAAAAAGGAAAGAAGAAATACTGCGAACCTACAGGATCTGCTCAATATGCATAAGTAGGACTGTGCAGGCTCGCCGTATAGAAGGGATATTTATAATTACCTGAGACAGGGCTTATCAATCAGTATAATTACCGTTAGCATGGTGTCCTAAAAACTCTTCATATTTTTTCTGGTATTCAGTAGCTTCCTCCGCTGAATATTGTTCTTTCACATGCTGATGGAAGGCTTTTGACATTTTATCGGTGGCACCTACATGCTGCTGCCATAAAGTCTTTCCAGGTGAATACCATTCTTTAGCCTTCTGCGTTTCTGCCTTCTCATAAAGCGAGACTTGCACTGTCTCCAGCGCAGCTTCAAATTGTTTATCTGTAATCATAACTTAAACCTTTCCTAGTCCATTAATTTTTATAAATCTCAATAAAATCAATATATTTCATGCCACCATTGACAGAAATAGTTACCAAGTATTTTCTATCATCTGCAACATCAACTACATAAACGCCTTTTCCTTGTACTTTAGACTCCACCCAGTTTTTTATATAATTTTCGTTTCCTTGATCGATTTTAAGATTATTAATACAGTGACGCGCGTCAGATGTAATACTTACAGCCATTTTTTCCTCCCAGATACTTTAACCAGTACGTTTATTGCTTTCAACTAAGCAATAAAACATTGAACTTTAATATGTGTTGATAATTATATGTCAAAGAACAAAACACAAACTTCCACTCACTATTATTAGCCTGCCGGCACTATAATTATGAATGAACTCTCGTTATATATACCATATGACGTATATCTTTACTGACGTAATCAAGTATTTTCTCTTCAAATGAAGGACTCCATTTATTGGGCTTGTTTTTCATCGCACTAAGCAGCTTATCCAGCTGATCCTCCCCCATTTTTATAATATCATCGACACTATCTGCTAGTTTGTCACTCGTTAGATCCTCTTTAGTATTTGCCAGTTTAATGCAATCAAAGATCTTAGCTAATACCATCTGTATGGCTTCAATTGGTTTTGTCGGTGCGCTCGTCATTGCCAAATCAGTCCACTTTACCAGTAGATCCCTCAATATCGCGCTGTCTTTAGTCCAATCATATGTAAGATGATCCGTTTGCTTTGCCATATAGTTAATAGCAGCAATTGCTTTTTTCATCCTAATTTCTGCATGATTTTTGAACTGCGATTCATAAATAATCCACTCATCTAACGCATGCTTCTGCGCATCAGCCTTGGTTTCATCGTATAGCTTTCTTAATTCATTTGCAGTAATAGTCATACAATCCACCTCTATTAATTTGTATTAAGGACATCCCAACAAGTCCATTCATAATGACAACTCTATACCATGCGATATATTTAACCTGTATTCGACACCATATATTTCAAAAATCGCTTTGAACAAACTTAATACAATGCTCATTGCGAACATTACACAAACAACAACTCAATTAAACTTCATGAGCATTAGTGTCCGTAGCATCATGGCGACAACACTGTAGATAATGTCTAATAGAGCTAACACCAACTTTTATCATAAGACTGTGCGAGAAATTATTTATATGATATCTAACTTGGGTTCTTCATTATTTCCTTCTATTACACCCGCAACAATAGAATCAATCGTAAGAACCCCATGCAGTGTTGCCCAAGCCTGCTGGTTATTACTATCGAAAAGTGTTACCGCAATATTGCCTGGAAGATCAACATTACTAACTAACACCGTATCAAATGGTTGCAATGTAAGTTGCTGTTGAATACCGTCAACATCGTAATAATCAAATCGTGCTTTTATATTAGTATCATTAACAAATTCCATAATCACACCTTCTACACTTATCGCGTACTCTAAGAATGTATCGAACATTCAATATATGCCCAAATCAGATAAAGGCATTTGTTATCTGACAGTAAAATAATCATCCCACGCATTTACTAAACGGTTAATTATATTACTGGGAACATCATCTCTATTGAATGTTTTCGTATGACCAAAGTAATAAAATTTTCTATCATCAGTAGCCATATGATCGCGAACCGGCTCATCAATACTTCTACTAAAATGTATTTCTGCATAGTTTTTATTCTTATAGTAAACCCACGACTCATTAAGTGAATCATCCTCAAAATTTGATACAATCCAATCAGGCATCATTTTATATCACCATTTTTCAGAAATAACGTTTTCAAAAAATCTATAAAGAAACCTGGACAAACAATAACCGCAGGTTTCTTTATATTCAGCATCTATCAGGCATCTTCAATAGTAATCTTGCAGTGTGTTCCCCTGGCATTACCGTAAAGCGCCTGACTCTTAGGATCCTTCATGCTTCGGCTGACTTTATTTGGCATTTCCTTTCCTCCGACCACTGACTGCAGTTCACCACTGCTATCATGTAACCAGGCAACTATTGTCGACATGGATAGAGAAATATTGTACTCAACACCCTCAATCCTCTGCCCGTTAGATCGAATATCCATATATCGCTTACTACCTTTCACTTTGTAATAGTAAGCACCCTCAAGCTTTGGATACTTTACTGGCTCAAGCTTGACTGCATCTTCTTTTTTACCTCCTCCGTAGAAAATATCATTTCCATAAGTAAGATAACCAAAATCCTCTCCATTATTGGATAATTTCATGATTTTATAACTAGCCATTACACTTCCTCCTATTAGAAATAACATCACACATGTGACACATAGATATTTTTATGTTTTGTAATCATAAAAGTTCAATAGACATTTATATGCTTCATTCTCCCATCTATTAAACTGGGCAACATTAAACGCTAAGTAACAACAATAGAATCAACATACTTTATTAATGACTCTACCGTAATCGACACAATATAATGGCGATCATATGGTACGCAAACAACATATGTCCCACTGTGCTCTGCCTTCATTGCAACCCAGTTTTTTATATGGAGCTCACTAAATATTGATATCCTGAATGTTTCTATATCATCCCTTGCTTCAGATGTTAAACAGACTGCCATATATTCCCTGACCACCTTTTCAAAAGTAAGCTCTAATCGTTAAAAATTATTCTGTTATATATAGATTACTTCTACCAGCTTCATTCGATGTTTTATCAAACTAATCACTTACAGTTTCAGAGTAATAGAGATAAACCAAACATTTAACAGCATGAATGCTATTGATAAATATTCCTGAGTAATTAATGCATAGATTGTATATAGTCGACAAAGAGATTAAATCTATATCGCGCTAATCTATAAAACAGATAGAGTAACATTTGCAGTCAGAAAATTGGAATTTAACAACACACGACAAACATGCTTTTTTATTCTATACAACTTTACCCTTTAGAAAAATCGCCATCCTCAGAGTTTTTTACAGGGAAATAAAAAACGGGGCTTTCGCCCCGTTTTTTATTCGACGGTTACTGACTTTGCTAGGTTCCTCGGCTGGTCCACATCCGTGCCTTTAATGATGGCCACGTAGTAGGACAACAGCTGCAGCGGTATGGTGTACAGGATCGGCGCCACGATATCGTGCACCTTCTCCAACGGAATCACCTGGATACCGTCACCAGCCACCAGCCGCGCATGACGGTCAGCAAACACATACAACTGGCCGCCGCGGGCGCGGACCTCTTCCATATTGGACTTCAGCTTTTCCAGCAGCTCGTTGTTAGGGGCGACGACAACCACCGGCATATCGCTGTCGATCAGCGCCAGCGGCCCGTGCTTGAGTTCACCGGCTGCATAGGCTTCTGCATGGATATAGGAAATTTCCTTCAGCTTCAGCGCCCCTTCCATGGCGATGGGGTACATGGTGCCCCGCCCTAGGAACAGGCTGTGATGCTTGTCCGCAAAGGCTTCTGAGAGCTGTTGGATAGAGTCATCCAGCGTCAGCACATTGCGGATCATGTGGGGCAGTTCACGCAGTTCTCGGACAATTTCCGCTTCCTGTTCGGCATCAATCCGACCGGTGGCCCGCGCTGTGGCAGTAACCAGCATAAGCAGTGCCGTCAGCTGGGTAGTGAACGCCTTGGTGGACGCGACACCAATCTCTGCGCCTGCACGGGTCATGAACGCCATGTCGGATTCACGAACCAGGGAAGAACCGGGCACATTGCAGATAGTCATGCTGCTCATGAATCCCTGTTCCTTAGCCATTCGCAAGGCTGCCAAGGTATCCGCCGTTTCGCCGGACTGGGAAATGGTCAGGAACAGGCAGTCGTCAGGGACAAAGGCCTTGCGATAACGGAATTCTGAAGCGATCTCTACCCGACAGGCAATGCCATAGGTTTCAAACCAGTAACGGGCGACCATTGCGGCATGATAGCTGGTACCACAGGCAATGATCTGTACCGCACGTACCCGGCGCAGAATTTCCACTGCACGGTGTCCGAAGGATTCAAGCACGATCGTATCTGCCGTCATGCGATCTTCCAACGTGCTGGCAATCGCATCAGGTTGCTCGAAGATTTCCTTCAGCATGAAGTGGCGGTATGGCCCCTTGTCACCGGCTTCGTGGTCCAGATCACTGTCCACTACTTCACGTTTGACCGGCAGGCCGGCGCTGTCGAAGATACTGACGCCTTCACGGGTAATTTCCGCGACATCCCCTTCTTCCAGGAAGATGAAACGATGCGTGACAGGCAACAATGCCAGCTGGTCAGACGCCACAAAGTATTCGCCAATACCCACACCAATAACCAACGGGCTACCTGAACGGGCCACCACCAGCCGCTCGGGATTATTCCGATCCATCACGACCGTGCCGTAGGCACCTTCCAGTTGATGCACGGCTTTCTGCAGCGCTTCCAGCAGGGAAAGCCCCTGTTTCTGCTCATGGTGCACCAGGTGGGCAATCACCTCGGTATCGGTTTGAGACACAAAGGTATAACCCTGCTCCTGCAGGTAATGCCGCAGCAGTTCATGGTTTTCGATGATGCCGTTGTGCACCAGCGCAATATTGTCGCCGGAGATATGGGGATGGGCATTCGCCTCACTGGGCGCACCATGGGTTGCCCAACGAGTGTGAGCAATACCGGTTCCACCACTGGCCGGTTCTTCGGCCAGTGCGTCTGCCAGTGCCTGAACCTTGCCCAGGCGACGCAGGCGAGCAATGTTGCCGTCTGCACCAATCACCGCCAGACCGGCAGAGTCATAACCCCGGTATTCCAGTCGCTTCAATCCTTCCACGAGGATCTGAGCCACGTCCCTTTGCGCAACTGCGCCCACGATGCCGCACATAATTCTGTTCCTGTACTCTAAACGACAGTATTCGTTTTTGGCTGAAAGAAGAAATATGTCGTTTTCTTTCAGCCCATCGGTTAGTTGGCCTTCAGGCCTTTTTTTCCGGACGTTTCCAGCCCTCTATGTTTTTCTGCCGTCCCCGGGCCACACTCAGGTTTTGTCCCGGAATATCACGGGTAATGGTGGAACCGGCGCCGACTGTTGCGCCTTCACCCACAGTGACCGGCGCCACCAGCGAGGAATTGGAACCAATAAAGGCGCCATCACCAATCACCGTGCGGAATTTGTTCACGCCGTCGTAATTGCAGGTAATAGTGCCCGCACCGACATTCACGCCCGCGCCGACGTCTGCATCACCAACATAGCTCAGATGGTTCACTTTGCTACCAGCGCCAATCACCGTCTTCTTGGTTTCAACAAAGTTGCCGACCTTGGCGCTATCCTCAAGATGGGTGCCGGGGCGGAGACGGGCAAACGGCCCGATATCACAATTAGATGCCACCACGGACTCTTCAACAATGCTGTTAGCCTTGATACGGGTACCCGCGCCGATCATTGCATTACTGATTACACAACCGGGGCCGATTTCCACGCCATCTTCCAGCACGACAGCGCCTTCAAATACACAGTTAATGTCGATTACAACATCATTGCCTGCCTGAAGAGTGCCGCGAATGTCCAGACGACTCGGGTCAAGCAGGGTGACACCATCCGCCATCAGTTTTTCCGCCTGCTGGCGCTGCAACTGACGCTCCAGCGTAGCCTGCTGGGCACGGTTATTCACACCCTGAACCTCTGTCGCGCTTTGTGGCTGGGCATGCACCACGGCAGTACCTCCGGCTACCGCCATGGCCACGATATCCGTCAGGTAATATTCACCCTGTGCGTTCTCGCAGGAGAGCTTGTCCAGCCAGGTATTCAGGTGCTTGCCCGGAATCGCCATAATACCGGTATTGATTTCGGTGATGGCGTGCTGCTCCGGCGAGGCATCCTTGTCTTCCACAATGGCCTGGATGGCGCCGGTGGCATCCCGCACGATCCGGCCATAGCCGCTGGGGTTGGGCAAGTTGATGGTCAGCAGCGCCAGACGTTCACCGTTGCACGCCGCGGCCAGGGACTCCAACGTCGCGGACTGGATCAGGGGCACATCGCCGTACAACACCAGCACAATATCCGCCTCACCACAGGCCGGCGCCGCCTGCATGACAGCATGGCCGGTGCCCAACTGTTCTGTCTGTTCCACCCAGTTGACGGCATAATTGTCCAGCCGCTCGCGAACCTGGTCCGCCCCGTGGCCAATCACCACGTGCAGACCACCGCCTGCATCCGTCCGCTTCGCCTGCAGTGCCTGGGCAGACAGGATGACATGCTCCAGCATGGGACGGCCGGCAATCGGGTGAAGCACTTTTGGCAAGGCGGATTTCATCCGGCTGCCCTGGCCCGCGGCCAGAATAATGGTTTCGATTTTCATGACAATTCACATAATCCGATGATGGCATCCAGCCCGCCCGGACAACATTTACCGGAAACCACTGGACACACAGTCGCTGTACCACAGCAAAGAGCCTGCCACGCAGGCAGGCCCCAGAAATTCGATCAATCTGTCAATGTTTCATTGACAGTAATACTAGCTTAAAGCCATATTATTCGGTTTAAGCTTCCTGACAATAGGTTTTGTCATACATTTTTTGACAAATGAATCTCGATACCCTCAAACAGCTTGATCTGGATGACCGCGAGATCAGCATCTACATGACGCTGTTCCGCCTGGGGCCGGCCTCTATCCGCGACATTGCCGGGCAGACCGGCGTCAACCGCGGCACCACCTACGAAACCCTGAAGCGCCTCGCCGCCCGGGGTATTGTCAGTTATTTCCCGAAAGGTAAGCGCCGGGTATTCCGTGCGGAAGATCCCGAACGGCTGCTACAGCTGGCGGAAGAAAAACAAAACGCCCTGAAACACACCATTGAGCAGCTGAAAACGGACATTATTCCCGGCCTGCACCACCTGAAACCCGATTTCAGCAGTGGTAATGTCAGCTTTTATGAAGGCGATGACGGCATTGAGTTGGTATTGAAAGATATCCTTGCGACGGTCGCCACACAGCCTGAGAAAACCTATTCGGTCTTTTCCTCCAAGTCACTGCGCCAGCACCTGTACCGTCCGTTTCCCAACTATACGACGCAACGTATACGGCAGAAGATCAGCGTTAAGGTCATCGCCCTGGGTGAAGGGGGTGAAGATGCAGAGTTTTCCGAACGAAAGTGGATCCGCACTCAGGGCCAGCCGGATGCCAGCTATATCGCGATTTATCCCCCAAAAGTCGCCATGATCTCGCTGGCTTCCGAGAACTACCCGGTGGCGACGGTCATTGATTCTGTCGAAATTGCCACTGCCCAGCAGGTGATATTTGATACGCTCTGGCAACTACTCTGACATCAAGTAACCACAGAAATCTGGTGGAAATTGAGTTCAGAGGCTAGCCCTATGCAAACTGAATACGACCAGAACGCCCATAACAATAAAAGAGCAAAAAACCATAACAAAAAGAAATAGTTAATTAGTCAAATCACTACAGTAAAAAACAATAAATAACGTCACGGGTTGAACCAATACCAGCATTGGAGAGTCTTATTTATATGTATCAAAAGGAAATTGAGGAAAATCCATCATGGATAGAGTCAGGCATAGCTTCCGTCATTCATCTCGAAGTCTTAAAAAAAGTCGCACAAAAACTGTCAAAACACCCAATAAGGGCAAAGTATCAAAAGCGGATGTTGAACCGCATAGCTCCCAAGGATCAACTCTTTCTACAGCTAAGCAACCATTAACAGACTTTATTGGTGCTCGCGCAACAAAAAGCACACTAATCAGGATGGAGCAGGTCATACTTGCTGGTAAAGATACCACTCCATCACAACCTGAAACCTCAATGGAACCAATCTGTGAGCCTGAGACGAGCGCCCCTGAAACGACTCCATCGTCTTCCCTCTCACATAAAGCATTCACAACTCAAACTCCCAACGCAGAGCAACATACTCGTGTGGCCACTATTTTCACATTGAGTGGCCTGAAGAATACCTCTGTACGAATGAAATGGATGAAGCCACTACAGAGGCTTACCCGCACAATTTCAGCTGAAACGATCACTTACATTGAGAGTATGAAGGAGCAACCCTTACAGGACCTTTTATCCCAGTGCAGTGTCAAACAACAATTAGGTTTAGCCAAAAAACACAGTGTAGCGTTGGCAGAAACTGCCCCTCAATTCGAACCAGAGGCGAGCGAAGAATGCCAGAAGTTCTTTAAGTACAGTAAAAGATACCTATTGAATGGCGAAGGAAAAAGCGTGCTGGAACAATGCCTGTCTCCAACCGTCGCCGCTACCATGAAACAAGGCCTACCTGATATACCGGTGAAGTACTTTCTCCCTAATTACCCTTCATCGTTCGTCGCACTCAATCAAACACATCGTATGACAGATGCAACACATATACCTGACCCAAAAACAGGAACCGATGAACGCCATGTTGAAGAAATGGAAGAGATAGATGACCTGGCTGATGTGGAGGGCCAGGAAGGAATGACCGCGACGGCAAAGACGGTCAAGATACCTTTCAATCCCAACAGTGAGTTGCATAAAACCATGATTATTCTTTCGCGGCTCAATGATATGTATCGATCAGTCAGTCTTGCCATCACTGAACATGCTTCCCAATTGGCAGGAGAAGAGAGGTACGAGGAATCCACTCGTCTGCTTGAGCAAGTTAAAATGATCAAGGAAAAGATCAAAACCATTGACCTCAATATCCTGACATTGATGCATGCCCTGATGAAAAAAGAGTGGCCAGAGCATTTTTCCGAGGGTTCTTACCAGCATGTTGTGATTATCGATGAGCAAGGTAAAAGCTGTTTGAATCTCGACTCTTACCAACCCAGACGTGGCTATTTGGATATGGAGCCATTAACGCCTGTTGGACCACTTTGATGCACTCAACAGCAATGATCCTTACTCGCTGTGATCAGTGTATCACTGATCACAGCGGAATTTGACTCAGTAGAAAAGGCTACAATCCACCAAAACATCAGCCAAGTAGCCTGGTTTTTTGACCATTAAGACGAATCGTTCAGTAGTGCCAAGCGTTACTAGCTGACCGGCAACCTCCTTTGGTGTCTGCACTCATTCTATTTACAGAACCTCTCAATATAGGCGTCCATGTTTGAATATTAGATAGAATTGCCTACATTTGGGGCGTCACCGACAACACCTCCCTTCTGCAACCTCGCCAGGCCACTATGATCTCCTCAACCACAGATGCATTGCTGCGACCATCGCCCCTTCGCTGGCTGTCGATGGTCATTTTAACCGTGGGAATGATCCTGACCAACTCCCTTTATGGTCAGGACAAACCCATTCCAGCACTCAGCTATCAGCAGATGATAGGAACAGGCTTTGCTACCAGCTGGTTCAAAACAGAACCTCCCGAGACGTCAGAACTGCCCGACAGCCATCTTATTCAAACCATGATTGATCTTCGCAAAGCCGGCTTCAGTAATCTCCGTTTAAGAGCCAGGGCGGATATCTACGGGTTTGCCGACGTCATCACGGACACAGGCACTGAACCCACACAACACCTGGATAAAGCCACTATGGAGCGCTTCCTGACGGAGCTGGAGCGTGTCATCACTATTGCCAATAACCATGGCATAACGCCCATCCTGTCATGGATTCATCACGAAGCGGAAAGCCGTGCCAGCGCACAGGATTGTGAAAACTATGTCGCCTGGTGGTCAGCGGTTGCCAGGCATTTCAGGGATTTCCCCCAAACATTAGGATTTAACCTGATGACCGAGATTGGAATCCAGGGGTTTGGCGGCCTGCGCGTTGATCCATCGCTCTCCAATGAATGGATGCGCCAGGCGATAACCGCCATACGGTCCACCGGTGATAACAACGCCACCAGAAATCTCATCCTTACCTCTCCCCTAAAGACCGAGAAAGGACTCAAAAAGTTGGAAAGTGACCTGTTTAGCAGGGCGCACATACTGGCCGAATGGCATCGTTATGCCTCTGGCCCAAACCAGCAAGGGGGCAGCAAAGACTGGCACGGTGACGGTTCGCCAGAAGAGCGTCGTATTTTACTGGATGCCGTGTCAACAGCGCGGCATTTCCAGCAGTCCACAGGCATTCCAACCTGGCTGGGTGCCTGGATGCCCTGGGACAACGCCAACGCCTCGCTTGATCAACAGGAAATCGACGCATTTGCCACCTTCTTCACCACCACCCTGGCCAGCCACCAGATCCCCTGGTCCATGAATGAACTGAATGCGGTCTACAGCATCAAGGATAACCAGTGGCGAAAAAGGGTCAGAACCGGCCGGGAACACTCTCTGGTTATTAATATGGAAGATGTCATAAACGCCATTGAAAAAGGCCGGAAAAAAGGGGAAAAAATGGCATCGAAAGACATTTCTACCATTGGAAAATAAATCAGAGATTTCGGTTGTTACGACTGATGTCGTTTACACTAACCACTACACTATAAACGACAATTGACATATTAATACTCACTTTCGGGAGCACCGAATGAACATGACGCGCCTTGGCCTCACCGCCGCCATTGTCACCACATTAACCGCCTGTAGCAGTCTGCCGGAAGGCCGCTGGCAGGAAAGCACGCCAGTGGCCGGCACCAAGGCCATGACACTGGATATCCAGAAAGATCGCATCTCGGCCTATGCCGGCTGTAATCGGATGATGGGCAAGGCCCAGATGGAGGGTGATCATCTGGTGGTCGACAATATGGCCACTACCCTGATGATGTGTCATGGCAAAAACGCCAAGCGGGAAGAGGCCCTTAAGCAGCTACTGGCCAGCAAACCTGTCGTTGAGCAACACGATGACCAGCTAACCCTGTCCTCAGGGGATGACAGCTATACCTTCACCAAACAACCGTCCATGGAAGACGGGACAACCCGCTTCGTTTACGTTGCACCGGAAAAAGCCCCCTGCGTGGGTGTGGCGCCAATGCAATGCCTGCAGATTCGCGAAGACAAGAACCAGCCCTGGACACTCTATTACGGCACCATCGAAGGGTTTGCACCGGAGCCCGGCATTGCCTATCGCCTGCGTATCAAGGAGTTCGATGTCCCCAATCCGCCGGCTGATGCTTCCAGCAAGCGCTGGATCCTGGATATGATTGTTGAGCAGGAAGTGGTCACACCTTAAGGGTGGACAAAGCGCCGTGAATGCGGCGCTTTAATTTGTTGGCTCCAGTGGCTTACGGGCATAAATCCGATCAACCAGCACTTTGGGACCAAGGCGCATCCGCTGGTATCCATCCGGGTAGTGGATATAGTGGTTAACAATTCGGCTATCAGCAAAAGACCGCTTTTCCCAGAGGTGACAATAACGGCCTAACCATGCCCTGGTTTTCATCAGGCCAATAATGCTGCGCTGCTGCCATACCGTCGGTGCTTTCAGCCCCAGAGCCTCAAGCAATTGTTGATCATTAATCAGCGTGGCCACCAGTGTTTGGGTAAACGGCCTGAACATGGCGGGCAACAAGGCCGCAAGCCCTCCTAATATACCGGCTGTGACTTTCCCGGCTTCCGGTGTATAGGCCTGATGCATCTGTTCATACGCTATCTTCCATTGCTCAAACGCCTCATACGAGGACGGAATATCCTGTATATTCATCGCCTCGCCAAGACCATAAAACTCCCTGTATAGCGCTTCTTTTTCGTTATGGGTCATGGTTCGCCAACCAAAAGTCGCATTCCAGCGTACCGTTTCAAAAATAAACAGCGAAAGGGTGTAGAGAAATTCATCGTTGGGAATCTTGTAAAAACCATGAATCTGGTTGAGATGCGCCGCCATCTCCCTGCCAGCCGGGCTATCAGGCCCCGGCTGCATGATTTCCCGCAGAATGGCCTTGGTATCATCCAGGCGTTTCGTGCTTTCTTTCTCATAACGCCCGGTTTGGTGCAGTAAACGGGCAATGCCGGGAATACCAAAGGTTTTCAACTGGGCCAGTTCGCCGGCTATCAATGTATCCAGGGGAAACTCATGCTCTGCCATGATCCGTACCATCTCATGATGGTCCTTCACCGGATCAAGGGTGGTTAATTGCTGGGTATGCTTGCCTGTCCGAAATGAAAGCATGGTTTACCTGCATCCTGAAGTGTTTTTTATTTTTCTCTAAGCCAAGCTTAATATTCGGCATCAGAAGATGCCATGAATCTTGGGGGCAAACCCATCCTAATTGCAGTAAGGCAACTAAAACTTCCTGCAGGAGATTTACTTTAAATCTATCCCTCCTCTTTGACGAGCTTTAGCTTTTCAAAACTCATTAAGTAGTCAGAAATAACGTAATAACTGACTCAAACAAAAAAACATTCTCCACATAATAAATGATTACAGGAACAACTTAGAAATCATCATAGGCATTCACTCTAAACGCTTCCAAAACTTTTCACTTTTGTCAATGAACTATTAATATCCAACCCTGTCTTAAAAGCTAACTAGTTGTTTAGTATTCTGGATAGCACCTCTAACAATCTAGTTACCTTTTGGCTTTGCAGCCTGGTTCACACTGGCTAGCTGGTTTTTGGATAGATTTTTTATCTATCATTTGATCAACATGGAGGTTTATAGCATGGCTTCACCAACTCTTAGTAAGACTACTACTCATCTACCGGATGATGCACTTCTAATAGCGGATCTTAAAGCATCTCTTTTAAATAAAACGTCTGACCCTGAAAGAAAGGCATTTTGTCGAAAAGTACTTCAAGTATTAACTGATGTAGTTCCAGAGGTATATACCGACAGAACATTTTACAATCCTCAACTAAACCAAAATTGGCGCACGAATGTACAGCTATCAAATGTCGTTAAAAACGAATCGACCATTCTTAGTGAACTCAAGCATACACCTGCTCTTCACAAAGCACTTGTAGAAACCGGTATAACAACCTACGACACCCTTTTAACATCAGATTTGTTATCCCTAGAGGAAATCAAAAAACTTGATAAAAAAGAACTGAAAGAAACGCTCAAGATCAAAGAACTGACAGATCTGGAGAAAAATGAAATACTCATGGGGCTTATAAAGCCTGAACAAATCGAACAGCTAAAAGCTGTCCTGCAGCACAAATCAGTAAATCAAAGTAGAATAGCTAACTTAATGTAATTTACTGATTTATTTCAGTTAATATACCTTTCACAGCTCGGGTCTTTTCAACCTTGATCTACAGGCATTCCAATATAGGGATGCCTGTAGAAACCAAAACCAGATTCTCAGTGCAACGACTTATTCCACGCTGTCGCAACAGGCCGGCTCAACCACTCCCCCCTTTCGAGCAGACTACAGGAGTCAAAGGCTGGTCATTGAATCGCTCCCCCCGATGGATGCGAAATCATGGTTTGTACAGGTACAGACTAAAAGCTAAGCCGTGCGATGTGACGGTGAATACACTGTCACAAGTGGAAGGCTATACGGCTTCCTGTGTATGATTCATAACACAACACCTGAAAACCGTTCCACCTCCGTGACCGGCCGTTGTGCTTCAGGACTTCATTCATGCTCAGGGAAAACGATTACCAATGAGCCAGAGAAAAAAACGCATCTTGTCACTGGGTCTGGTTGCCGGTGTCATCGGCGCCACCGCCCTACTGTTACCCGCCATCAGCGGACAGCTGATCAACGGGCAGATCAGCCGCCAGATTCAGGCGATTGCCGATACCAATCACTACACCGTCAGCCAGCTGGAATTGAACAAGGGTTATACCGAAACCCAGCTGACGGCCCGCCTGGAAGGTAAGGATCTGCGCGAACTCAACGGGGAAAGTATTACGCTTGAGGGTACCATCCACCATGGCACCCTTCTGTCATTGCCTAATATGGCTACGGCATCACTGGATCTGCATTACGCCATGACTCAGGAGCCCATGGAGCTGGATGTTCCCGGCAAACTCACATTCATCCAGGGCTGGGGCGGACGAACCCGGGTGACGGTTGAAGCTGGTGAATACAGTATTCCGCTGGATCCGGAGAGTGATCTGCAACTACAGATTGCCGGCACACAAGCAACTTACGACAGTGACATGCAGGATGGCAATGGCACCACCCTCAGCCTGACACCGGCTGACTGGAAAATGATTGAGCGTGGCGAACAGGTGGGCGGTATCAATTTCTCTGAGGGGATTCTCACGCTTGAGAACGGTTTCAACCAGTGGCTGATGACCGTACCGGAACTGACCGTCACGGGTGTCACGCCCATGGGTGTCCAGACCCTGCTTTCAATCGCCGACCTGAAAATCAGCAGCCATGAGCAGGTGGAAAACGACCTGCTGTCATCCACCGCCCGGCTGGAAACCGGCGCCGTGGTGATCCCCGTGGCGCCCATTCCGTCAGGCAAGGAGTTTATCAACAGCCTGGCGATTCAGCTCTCTGCCGAGAACCTCAGTGTACCGGCCCTGCAAAAACTCCTCAGTATTGGCCAGTCCATGGACTCACTGGAAGCCGAGCAAGGGCGTGATGAATTGCTGGCGGTTGCTGTCGAGTTCACCCGGCATCTGCCGCGTTTCGCTATCGACAGTATTGATCTGGATACCGTGCAAGGCAGTGTGTCCCTGGGCTTCAGCGTGCAGGGCAACCAGCATACCGGTGACCTGCTGACAAAATACCTGAACGAGCCCCCTGTCACAGAAGCGGACAGTCAGGCCATGAGCCAGCAGGCCTTGAACGCCATCAACAGTACTGTCTCTTTCTCAGCAACGGATTCCATGATCAGCTGGGGGTGTGAACACTTTGGCAGCGCCGCTGCCATGGCCGACGGCAACCCGCCCAGTCACGCTAAGCGAATGGCCAGCATGTGCCAGGAAATGGCCATTTCCGGCGATTTCCTGATGATGGCCTGTGACACGGAAGTGGACATAGCGCGTAAACAACTCTGCCTGACTGCGATGGAAGAGGTTCGCAAACCCTGGGTGGAAGAGCGAAAGCTGATGTTCCGCCTGGAGGAAGGCATTTTCAGCATCAATGATGTGCCGGTTGAACTCCCTGTCGGCCTCTAACCTGAGCATCGGGCATCACGCACATTTCTGTTAGTGATGCCCATCATGATTCCATGGTAAATTACGCACCGGCTGCAGAGTGATCCTGCAATCGGTGTACCATCCAGCCCAGGCAATTACCGTGGAACTGACGCTTACTACCCCCGCCCTGTTTTTCCCTGCAATATCGTTGCTGTTTCTTGCCTATACCAACAAATACCTGTCGCTGGCAGCGCTGGTTCGCAGCCTGCACCAGTCGTTCAGAGAAAACCCGCAGCGCAAGTCCCTGTCGGGACAGATCGACAACCTGCGTGTACGGATGAACTACATCAAGCAAATGCAGCAGCTCGGCATCATCAGCTTTATCCTGTGTGTGGTGGATATGTTCCTGCTGTTCCTGAATATGGAAGCTGCAGCAATGGTGGTTTTCGGACTTTGCCTGCTGTTCCTGCTGGCATCACTGGTTGTCTGTGCCTTGGAGATCCATATTTCCGGCGCAGCCCTGGATCTGCAGTTGCGGGCAATGGAGTAATCAATAAGCTTGAAGCGACATCAACATCTATGGGTAACATGTCGCTTCATGATTTCGCAATATCGCGTTAGGTAAAATCTATTCTTTTAATTTCCACATACTTATATCAACACACAACTTACTTTCACCCATTAAATACCTAACATAATACAAGAGATTTATTAGAGTTAATAAGCATATTGTTATTGATATGTAATTAAGTAAAAAATACATTATATTTCCGTTACATACTTCGGAAGACTTAATATGGATAGCACACATGGAATTTTAAACACCATACCACAGGGTTCTAAGCTACTTGATACAAGATCTGATGACCTCTCTACCTCATCCAGAAAAATTCCATTATCAGCATCAAATACGCCTAAAAGAATATTATTATGTAGAGAAACTTCATCAGACGATAGTTCTACATCCGATAGCTCTGAAGAAAATGGTTTTGAGGGTAATCTTTCTGCGAAAGATTATTGCCTATTCATTGCAAAAATACTTTTAACAATTCCATTGTTTATTATTGGTACTGCGATTGGTGCTATTTATGGCGTTGTTTGTGGATTCTGTGTTGGGCTATTATCAATGCCTTGTAGAAGTATTGATTCGGAAGTACTTTCTCCAGCTCAAAAAATCTGTATGACACCCGTCCTGTGTTTGTGCTGCCCTCTTATATTAACCATAACATGGACTGCTGATGGATTATTTTCAGGCGGCTATGTTTTTTGCAGTAACTTGTGGAATGGCAGACCCATATGGGTAGACATAGATCAAATGAAAGAAAATGAAAGTAGGCCATGCATACCGCCAATACTGAATACTTTGGGTCAAGATTGTGTTAGCGGTATAGATATAAATACCATAACAAGGCGATAGCTCATCTAAAACCCATTATTTGTCAACTGGGAACAATGTTCCCAGTATTAACCTGCTATTTGCAACCTGAAATGTGGGTCTTCCTTAGCAACATTCCACCTTAAAAGGCGGAATAAATTATTTTAGGAGGTCATGTCGACCATTAAACAAGTCAGAAGCAATGTAGCGAATGATGGCGTACGTATAGATCAAACTGCCATTAACGAAAATGCCGAATACCCACTCATCCAGATGAAACCCATACGGTTTGAACCCCTGCAGAAGAATAATGCCGGCCAGGAAAACCACTTGAATACGGAGCAGGGTAAACGTCTTACTGTCGAACTGCTTGCGATGCTTCCGGCGGGCGCGAATCTCCTGCATGCGCTCCAGCAGCAGCTGATGGTTGGTTTCCCGCAATGCCTGCTCGCTAACCGTACCGAAACGTTCCGGTCGCTTCTGGCTCCGGGAGGCGATGCGCTCCAGCAAGGCTTCATCGTTCGCCACGTCGACTACCTCTTTTTTTATTATTGTTTCATCCCTGACAAGCCTGTTATGTCAGCTTGAGAATATCTGCCCGCACCCGCACGGCTTCAGCACTGACCCCATAGGTCGCCGCCACCAGCTCAGGCTCCCCTTCCCACGTCATCCAGGTGTGTCGGAAATGGTTCTCCGGCATCAACAGTTCTGCAGCAAAATGATTGGCTTCCTGCTCACGGGGCGTGATGGCGCCATCGCGGTAATCAACATGGCTGCCTTCCAACTCACGGTGCAGAAAAATATGGCCGATTTCATGGGCCAGGGTAAACATCTGACGACGCGGTGCATCCTGGTGATTGATGTAGATGGTCTGCTGACGGTGATTGACGGCCCCAGAGACCCGATCCGTGTCCTCATCCGGCTCGAACTCTTCGATGGTGTAACCGAGGTAATGGATAATCTCTTCCAGCGGCGTCGGGAACTGTTCACGTACACCGACATTGATCAGCAGCTCCGTGGCCAGATCCCGTATCTGCTGGCGGTTATACCGTTGTTCTTCTGCCTGTATTTGAACGGACACCTTATGATTCCTTGTTATTTCCGGCAGCGCGTGAGGTGAACCTTACCCTGTTTCAGGTCGCGATGACCAGCCACCCACACGGGCGGATCAATCATTCAGCTTCCGGGCGAGTTCGCCAATCTTGCTGTTGGCTTCTTCCAATACTTCCATACCCAGTTCTGTGATGGCGTAGAACTTGCGCTGGCGCCCCTCCGTCACCCGGGTTTCTTTTACGATCAATCCGTCGTCTTCCATTTTGTGCAGCAACGGATACAGCGTGCCGGGACTGATCTTGTAACCGTGGTCCTGCAGGTGCTCCATCAGCCAGGCGCCAAAGAAGGGTTCCTGACTGGCATGCCGCAGGATGTGAATCTGGATAAAACCCAAAAACAGCTTACGAAGGATCTTTTCTTTCATGGTCTTTTCTAATATCGTATTTCGATATCGCAAATTGATAATTTGGAATCATACATGGCGCAATCGGTTGCCACAATCCAGCTACAGAAGCTTTCGGTTGGCCCACCGGATAAACGACTGCTGCATGACATCTCACTGACCGTCCAGCCTGGCGAAACCCTGGTGTTTCGCGGCCCTTCTGGCGGCGGCAAAAGTACCTTGCTGAAAACCCTGCTCGGTGGCTACCCGTGGTCAGACGGCGTGTACCTTCTGGAGGGAGAATCCATAACGGCTCAGACCATCGACAGGGTTCGAACGGCTATTGCCTATATCCCGCAGCAACCTGACCTGGGCAATGGGTCGGTTCTCCACTGTTTGCAGCAGCCGTTCAGCTGGCGCAGTTTTCGAACAAAGTGCTTTTGCCGAACAACGCTGCTGGACTGGTTCCAACAACTCGCGCTGGATGAAACCTTACTTCAACAGCCCTGCTCCCGACTGTCGGGCGGACAGCGGCAACGTATCGCCATTATTCGCGCACTGATGACCGGGCGCCGTATCCTGGTAGCGGATGAACCTACCTCTGCACTAGACCCTGAAGCCAGTCAGACCGTCAGGGAGATATTGCTGTCTGGCCGCTATACCGTTATCTCCGCCTCCCATGATGCCGATTGGATTCAGCAATGCTCGCGGAGCCTCACGGTCAAGGATGGCACGTTACTCGACGACACGGCTCAACGGGCCACAAACGCTTCTTCCATGGTGACTGAGCATGAATAACGCCGCCACGATTCCGCTCACCCAGCTGATTGCCTTTTACGGCCTGCTAATCATTCCGTTTGCCATACTCTGGCAGTTGAAGCTGGGTGACACCCTCCGGAAATTTTCAGTCAGCCTGTTACGGATGACGTTTCAGCTGGGACTGATAGCCCTGTACCTGGAGTTTCTGTTCCGCTTTAACCACCTGTGGATAAACCTGGGCTGGCTGCTGGTCATGCTAATCGTCGCCAGCAGCCTGATTGTGAAACAGGCAGGTTTATCAAGACGACATCTGTTTACGGCCTCGTTCACCGCCCTGCTGGTAGCAGCATCCATCGTGCTGGCTGCCATGCTTCTGCTGGTCAAACCAACGCCCTGGTATGACGCCCGCTACCTGGTGCCGCTGGCCGGCATGCTGCTGGGTAACTGCCTCACGGCCAATATCCTTACACTGGAGCGTTTCTATCAGTCCATCGACAGCCAGTATGACCGTTACATGAATGACCTGCTGCTGGGCGCCAGTCAGTGGGAAGCAGCTTTACCCTTTGTCCGTGAAGCGCTGAAAGCGGCGCTGAACCCAATGATTGCCACCACGGCCACCCTGGGCATTGTCTACCTGCCCGGTATGATGACCGGCCAGATTCTCGGGGGAACGGATCCTATAACTGCCGTCGCCTATCAGGTCATGATCATGGCGGGGATCGCCGTCAGCACGGTGATTTCTACAGTACTGACCCTGATATTGAGCCTGAAGGCAGGTTTCGATGGGTTCGGCCTGCTGAGACCTTCGCTATTGGTCAGTAGTGCTACGGCAGAATAACCAGAGGGTGATCTGCTCGTTCAACAGATCACCCCAATTTTGCACTATACGTTAGAAGTATCCGCGCGCTGTATTGACGATAAAAACCTAACAATCATCATCATTGCTCTGGTGTTATCTTTTTTATTTTCCACAAGCCTGCTGTACCAGAACATTCTCTCTTCCAATTGGTTAGTTTTCCCTCTTCCTGCTGTAAACATCTCGCATCAAAAACATCAATTATCCGGTAGGCATCATCAACAGGTTCAACACTCCAGTGCAGGCTCTCTTTTTTCTTGCAACTGAAAGCACACACATCGCTCTCAGGTGGCTCGACATAGCCCTTGTCCTCACAGGGCCAGAGATAAACCATTGGCCATTCATTCGCAGCCAAACACCGCTGATTGGCGCGATTCACCAGCCTGTAAAAACGATTGTCGACTTTTTCAAAGTGCCAGTGCTGCCGGTTGTCATTCTCAGCACAGGCATGAATTTCGGCAAAATCTGCCGTGGCACTCTTATAAGCGTCCTTCGCCAGACAGGTTTGAGTGGCTGCATTCACGATGATATAGGTGCCCTCCTCAAACTCGCTCGCCGTCTTGTGGGAAGGCGGGTATAACTCATCGATACGCCTGACTTTTTTTATCGTCTGGTCAGGCAGAATGTCATACAGGTCATCATAGATTTCCTTAAAGCGGTAAACACCATTTTTGTGACCTGATTTCAAAAACCGCAGGGATGCAAAGCCGTTGTAACGGGAAGGAATCTCGACGGCCTGATAAGGCTGGGTCTTCAAATCAATGGCGTAAACCCTGAAACCTGAAAACCTTCCGGGCGAATTAATCGCTATACGCCTTCCGATCCATTCCAGAGGATTACTATCTGCATCCCGGTCAGACCGGGCAAAATAAATGACATGCCGGTGTTTGTTGTAAATAAAATCAGAAATCCTCTGTTTCTGGCTGGTTATCTGAACAACATCGCCTGATGACACATCCTTGATGAATAACTCATTGGGCCCATGTTTCTCTTTATAGAGTAAGGTCGTTATTTCGAGGTCGCTGTCGGATAGAACCGCTTTTTTCTCAAGATAAGCCGGTGAATGATATGAGCAGCTGGGAACGCACCCAGAGAGCATCAACACCAGCAGGGAGACCATTATCACCCGATAATTACGAACGGAGAGTAACTGTTCATTATATTTCATTCAGGTACCATCTGCAGGGCTATCAATCCATATCTATTATTTTTAATGCATCACACAAGCCACAACAACAGTAGGACTGATGCAACCAACCTTCCTTTGTTATTGTAAGCTACTTTTTCGAATCGACGCGCGGTCAACCTGTATGTTTCAGTTTTCCAAAAGGTACACTCAATACCGCGGCATACATCGATGAATCTCTCATGCTCAATGAAATGCCTGTATGACGTCTGAACAGCGGCCTGGATAAATCTCAATTACCACGGATGAGTATTCATATATTTACGATATAGCGTTTGAGGCTGTTTCAATCAACGTCCTCCATAGAAGAACTCGCCTGAGTCTCTTGATTCTCATCTAGTAATCTAACAAGCTCTTCTAAACTATTTTCTTTGGCATAATCTAAAGCAGTCTTGCCATGCTTATCTTTGATAGACTTATCTGCCCCGACATCTATTAACTTTTTCACAATAAAAATCTTATCAAGCATTGGGATTTCCTGCTTGAATTTACATACCAAAATCAAAGCGGACTCATCAAGAGTAGATTGAATATTAACATCCGGTTTCCGATAAAGAAGATACTCAACAGCTGTGCTCAAACCATGAGTTGCAGCAAGCATCAGTGCTGTACGACCTCTATCATTTCGCTGATTAATATCAGCACCACACTCTAACATGAAAGAATATTTATTTTTACTGGGATGACCTGCATATCTGGCCAATCTATCAGGGAGATCAACTACCCCGCCTTTAGCAATCAGGCCTTTCATTAGCTGTTCTGAAGTAGAACAACGTTGCTTCATTGCGTAGTGTATTAGTAGTTTTTTATCAAAATCATAGTACTCCAGCAACCAATTAATGGTAACAGCCCCTTTAGCAACAAGCTCTGTCATTAACCGGCTTGATGTCAAACACGCTTGTTCCAATGCATAGCGAACCAGAGGCTCTACTTCAAATTCGGCGTTAGCCAGCAAATATCGGATGACCAAATCGTTTTCATCCACAGAGCAGGCAACCCATAAAGGGCTTTTTTCTATTGGGGTATCTTGTGGATTAATAATTGCACCTTTTTTTACCAGGTGCATAACCGTTGGCATGCTTTTACTTTCACACCCATATACCAGTGCTGTTTTACCCTCTTTATCTTGAATCTTGACATCACTGCGATACACTAATAACTGCTCGACCGTTTTGTAATGCCCTCCTGCAGCGGCCATCATGAGTGCAGTTTGACCCGTCCCATCTTGAGTATTGATATCAACAAAACACTTTCTTAAACATGTGACCAATTCCAAATGGCCACCTGTAGCAGCCAGCATGAGCGCGTTTTCCCCTTTTATATTGCGAATATCGGGGTTTGCATACCAGCCTAAAAGGGTTTGCAATGCCACCAAATCCCCATCTTTTGCAGCATACATCAGTGCCGTTTGACCTGTAGATGCATGCACTGCATTTACATCAACCTTCGTCTGTTGTAATTCCATCGGCCCATCAAGCTTGTAATCAGGCTTCGCCAGTCTATAAACATAACGGCTAAAATCAGCGTTTTTAGATTTTAAAAGTGAAACTATCTCATTTACTGCATTTAAAAATACACCTAGCTCACCTAGCTCTCCCTTAGTTATACCTACCGTTCGGGCAATCACCCTTTTAACACTTTCTGTTATGATTGGAGTTACATCTACGTCTTTGGCAATTAATGCCTCTATCATCGCCAATCCACATTCTTCCTTATAGTGGTTATAGAGATATTCTATCGTTTTACAACCTGAATGATCGACAAACTCATAATCAAATTCACTTGTCTGCATTAGCTTCCAGGCAGTTTTTGGCAGCTTTGAACTTAATGCTAAATGAAACAAACTCTGTGTTGAACTAGGATCAGGGTGCAAATTAATATTTCCATGACCTATCAACCAACAGGCGATAGCTTCAGCATTTTTTATTTCATCAGGATTATTAGGCTCAACCCTCAATATGATATATTCTAAAATAACTATTGGGTGCTCTATAGTTCTTTTCTCTACGCTACCATCTGCTAAGTAGATACGTCTAGTAAGTGCATGTGTTGCCGGAGACTTCACCGCTGTGTTAGGAGACAGATTATTTTCTTTAAAAATTTCCTGAAATAATTTTAACCCTCCCTTTGATATAGCCTTTTTTATTTGATTAGCGATTTTTGATTTTTCATCTACCAATAGTGTTTCCTGAGGCTGCGTCACCTTTCGGCTGGTAGATCGAGAACCTTTCGGTCTTGCACCGGAAGATCTCACTGCCGCTTGGTGGCCAGAAGTTTCGGCTTCCTGTACGCTCATCTGGGCAAATCGCGCTTCTGCCTGTTCGGTGGCGGATGGTTGTTGCTCCTGTTGAACAGGAGAAGGTGTTCTGGTCTCTCTTACCTCCATTCAGTTAATCCTCGCTTAGCTAAACATTAAACGGTTCAGGTTCTTGCATTCTGAATCTCTATTAATAACAAATGTTTGGACAGTAACAGAGGTGATATGTTCATACAACGGAGTTACTGGCAGTGCTTGGCTCAGAGAAAACGCAACGCTCGTCAGTATTGAGCTAACGATTTACGATCATAATACTTGTGATGATTCATCTACTCAAAAAGCGCTTTAATACTGTCCTGATCTTATTCTTGTTTTTCATCCATAGGTAAATTGAATGAGTACTGATGACCTTCCTCCAGCGTTCCGAGAGAAGCGAGATAACCAGCTTCGTATGCGGCTGCCTTCTGTTCCCACACAGTATCAACCTCAATCGCGATCAGGCTCTGACCCGCGCTTATATCCTCTATGTTATGAGGTTGGACTATTACACTCGTGCTTGCGCCTGATGGACCAACGTCATCGGTTGAAGACATACTTTTTGAGCGACCTGCTACTTCCCCTTTTGCAGCAGAAGTCTCATGACCTGGTATATCGACTACGGTGCTGGCTGCAATCACCAGACTCGTGGTTGATGTTTGTTTTTCCATACGCTGCTGCTCTTTTTTTGTCTCCTCTTCTGTCTGAGTGTTTTTTTCTTCTTGTTTACAACCCTCTGTTTGCGTGCTCTCTGTTACTGTTTCAGCTACTACCGTTGTAACTGGAGAAGTGACTGTTACATCAAACGTGACCTTCCGATTTTTTTCTTGCAGCATCTTTTTCTCACTTATTGGAATACTCTTGAGAGCTGCACGCCGTTCGCGCAATTTCGTTAGTTCTTTACTTTTCATAATTAGTTGTCTTCTCAGGCATTGCCTCTTATGGGAAGTTTCTACATCAATGTGTTCATCTTCAATAATACTGGTGAGCATTGATGCTTCATCGTAAGCATCATACGTTGTTATACTTAGCATTTTATCTTGATACATTTTATCAAGTTCCTTTTGTATGGCGGCTATTGCACTTTCCAACGGTTCAATTTCATTTGAAAGTTGCTCTAACTCCTTTCGCTTTTTCCTGTTGTCCGGCACATCTGTAGATGATGCTGCCACAGGTTGTGCCGTCGATACTGTCGCTCCCTCTTGCGGCAAACCAGACCTGTCAGGTGATTCAGCAATGCCTGTCTCGTTTCTGCCCGTAGAGGGGGCAACAGCCTGTGGTTGAGACTGTTCGTTTTCCGCTTCAATATCCTCTAACAACGGCTCTAAATCACCACTTGCCAACTGATGATAGAGACGCTTAAACGCCTGATCATTCCTCTTTAAGCTTTCTTTGTTTGTTATTAGATCAGCCTCTAAATTAGCAACCCTACCTGGGGCTTCCTTATAAAAAGTACGCAACTGTTTTTTTCTGTCCTCAATTAAATCATCACTTGCATCTTTAGCATCACGTTTTAAATATTTTATTAATTCTCCTTGTTCATATGCCAAGACTTCCCCACAGAAATCACGTTTCTTTCTTAACATCTCCACATCTGACTCTATACAGACTTCATCCTCAATTAAAATAAACCGTCCCCCTAATAAAGACGCAGACTCATCTTTTAGCCTTTTTAGATTGTCCAGCTTTTCAAGCTTTTTTAGCTCTAACTTTTCTAACTCTCCTAACATTCCCGACTCTCTTAGATCTCTTAGCGTCTTCAATTTCTCTGTCGAGTCAATAGATGTTTTTATGGAGGGTGGCTCTGTTGGCTCTTTACTCTCTGTTTGTATATATTTTTCTGCAGTTATTAGTTCAGCTCCCGCCTGAACGCCTGTATCTGCCACATTACGTTCAGCTTGCTGGAATCTGTGGCATAACCGGTCAGATGTACAACCATCCTCATGTATAGCCTCTGTTTGTATTCCAATCGATTCAAGATGGCGTTCAACTTGTGCGGTTATTGAGACTTCATGTCTTTCCTGTTCTTCTGATACAGCCTCGCCTTTCCCTGTGGGTAGCTCTATATCAACTGGTTCAGTTTGCCTCTCTTCAGCCTTAAGACACAATACCGATTCGCTCGCATCCTCTTCAAAGTTTGATCCAGCAGGCTCCTTAGGTTGGCATGGTTTACAAGAAATACAGGATGTAAAGCAGGCTCCAATACTATTTGCTCTACCTCGTAAGGTTCTGCGGGAATCGCGGGATGAATCACCCCCCCCTGTCACGCTCTCGGAATGAGCAAAACGAACCTTTCTGAAAATGTGCTGGGATGTTTTAGGTGAAGCAGAATATGCAGGTGGTTGACTGCTACGTCCCTGTTTCAAAAACCGGATCACTGCTGCATAACCTCCTTAAATAAACAGCTACTAAAAAATATCCTCATGACAGTAGAGGATATCCTTACAGCTCTCAATAACAACCATGTGGCATATCACTGACTTCGAATAACCAGAGCGTCAGTATGACTGATGCTCACACTGACTTTCGATAGTTTAAGGCTCACGCGGATTTGAACGCGGGTCATCCGTCTGCAACCATGACTCATGAATGAATTATTTTCATCCATGGGCTGCAAATATATCGATTGTCACTGTACACACCTTTCCTTAGATTGCCCTCCCAAGAACCTACCTATCTCACCACCGATGCCGGAGTGGCATTGGTAACAGGAGTGACCTTTATGCCACTGGCTATTATGCCGGTCGGGCTGGTTATCAGTATTGCAGTGCTGGTATTTGCCGCCGCGTTCAAAAAAATTCATCCATTCTTTGCCCTGATTGCCGCCGCCATTATTTTCTCCCTGTTCTCGGGTATGAACCCGGATCAGGTGTTTACCGCCTTTTTCGATGGTCTGGGGGATACCGTTGCCAGCGTGGGCCTGATCATCGCCATCGGCACCATCACCGGCATGCTGCTGCAGAACTGTGGCGGTGCCGAAGCCATGGCACGCGCTATCCTCAAGCGCACCGGCACCCGTAACGCCGACCTGGGTATGGCACTGACCGGTTATTTCGTGTCACTGGCTGTCTTCTGTGATGCCGCCTACGTGATCCTGGCGCCACTGGCCCGCAAGCTGAGTGCGCTGTCCCAAACCAGCATGGCGACCATGGCGCTCTCCCTGAGCTTCGCCATGCTGACCACCAACCAGCTGATTCCGCCTACCGCCGGCCCCATGGCCGCTGCCGGTGTTCTCGGTGTGGATATGGGCATGGCGATCATGCTGTCCATGCTGGTGTCGATCCCGGTGATTGCCATGAGCTGCTTCCTGGCCCGTCGTTTTGGCCGGGATTCCCGCTATGAATATTTTGTCGATGAAGACACCCTGTCCCTGCTGAGTGATGAAAACGCATCCGGCCCATCAGCCACGGAAGCCTTTCTGCCAATCCTGCTGCCCCTTGCGCTGATGATGACCAAAACCTTCTACGGCATGCTGATGCCAACAGAAGGCGTCGTTTGGGAAGGTCTGACGATTCTGGGCCAACCGGCCGTTGCCCTGCTGATTGGTTTGCTGCTGGCCGTTCGTACCTACCGTCGGGTCAAGCCTGAAGACAAGCAGGTGGCAACTTATGACGGCGTGTTCGGCGATGCCCTGAAAACCGCCGGCCAGATCACCCTGATTGTCGCTGTCGGCGGCGGTTTCGGCGGCCTGCTGAAAGCCTCGCCCCTGCAGGATGTGATGACCAGCCTGCTGGCCGGTTTCAACATCGGTCTGCTGGCCCCCTTTATCATCGGCGTGGTACTACGTACCGCCATCGGCTCCGCCAGCATTACCCTGCTGACCGGCGCAAGCATGATCGGCCCGATGCTGGGCGTACTGGGCCTGGGCTCACCGGAAGGCGCCATCATCGCGATGCTGGCCCTTGGCGCTGGCGCCAGCATGATCGTCCACGGCAACGATAACTACTTCTGGATGGTGTCCTCCTGCTCCGGCATGAAGACAGAGACCGCCTTCAAACTGATTCCGAAGACCAGTGTCATCCTGTCGCTGACAGCCCTGGCCGCCACCTGGCTGCTGAAGCTGGTGCTGATCTGACGCCCCTGAATGCACTGAATCAAACGACAACGTTTTACTGTTACTGAACTGAAGACCGAACCGGTTAACGAGGCATAGTATGACCAAGACCACCGAGCAATGGATCAACGAACATCCGCTTATCCAGGACATGGTTGAACTGAAGGAAACCCAGTGGTTCAACCCCGGTGTCACGACGCTGGAAGAAGCCCTGCCTTACGTGGGCCTGAATCAGGACGATATCAACGACGCCAGCGCGCGCCTGGACCGCTTTGCACCGTTTATCCAGACCATGTTCCCGGAGACAGAATTCTCCAACGGTATCATTGAGTCACCGGTACGCGCGGTACCCGCAATGCATTCTGTCATTGAAAACCGCTACAGCGTTAAGCTGCCCGGCCAGCTGCTGCTGAAACTCGATAGCCAGCTGCCCATCTCTGGATCCATCAAGGCCCGCGGTGGCATTTATGAAGTGCTCAAGCACGCGGAAACCCTGGCCATCAATGCCGGTCTGCTGACCGAGCAGGACGATTACGCCAAGCTGACCACTGATGAATTCCGCCAGTTCTTCAGCCAGTATTCTGTTGCTGTCGGCTCTACCGGCAACCTGGGGCTTTCCATCGGTATCATGAGCGCCCGTCTGGGCTTCAAGGCGTCTGTGCATATGTCTGCCGATGCCCGCCAGTGGAAGAAGGATATGCTGCGCGCCCACGGCGTTGAGGTGGTGGAATATGAATCCGACTACAGCATTGCCGTTGAAGAAGGCCGTCGTCAGGCAGAATCCGATCCGACCTGCTATTTCGTCGATGACGAAAACTCCACCAACCTGTTCCTCGGTTATGCGGTTGCTGCAGAACGCCTGAGAAAACAGCTGGATGAGATGGAAGTTGTGGTGGATAAAGACCACCCCCTGTTCGTCTACCTGCCCTGCGGCGTTGGCGGTGGCCCAGGTGGTGTGGCGTTCGGCCTGAAAATGGCATTCGGTGATAACGTGCACTGCATCTTTGCCGAGCCGACCCACTCTCCCTGCATGATGCTGGGTGTTTATACCGGTCTGCATGACGAAATCTCCGTTCAGGATTTCGGTATCGACAACATCACCGCCGCGGATGGTCTCGCCGTAGGCCGTGCTTCCGGTTTCGTTGGCAAAGCCATGGAGCGCTTGCTGGATGGTTACTTCACCGTGACCGACGAGGAAATGTACTGCCTGCTGGCCCTGATGAACCGTCACGAGAATATTCGTCTGGAGCCGTCTGCCCTGGCGGGTGTACCCGGTATCGCACGCGTTCTGAGCGAAGAAGAAGGCTACAAGGCCCGCATGGCGTTCAGTGAAGAACAGCTGAACAATGCCACCCATATCGCCTGGGCCACCGGCGGTAACATGGTGCCGATGGAAGAAATGCGCAATTACATTCGCAAGGGACGTGATTATCTATCTACCGAGATAGCTAACTAATTTAACTGATCCTGCGGGCTGTAACTATATTGGTTACAGCCTGCCATACCCACCCTGTTGTGCTGACAACAGTCTGCCATGCCTCCCTCATGTAGTGCGTTAGTCCTGAACTCGTAGAAGCCTGAGGCTCTACGGGCAGGTATTGGATAAATCGGATTAAATCCTGAGGCAGTGGAAGCGCTTTGCATCGGGCTTTGAATTCTGCGGCATTTCCACCCGAGCACTTTATGAGTAGACGCCTGATAGCAGGGCGACACACCTTCATAAAGTTGAGTTGATTCAGCTCCACATGTTCCATAATTCGCTTTAATGTCACATCCGTAAAATTCGTTGAAATACTGTCTCTGGTTTGGGGGCTACTAAATAAACCTCGAACGGTGTCTTCATTTCCATTAAATGCCATGACTTTAATATCGATATTTGCACCAGCCTCTAGCAGCAAAGAAAAAGCTTCCCTCGATGACTTAGCAATATCTCTTGCAGTGGTGCTGTTGGCGTTCTTAATTAAGGCATTATACAACGGCGTATGTTGCCCAAAATCCAATACATCCATATCAGCGCCATATTGAAGCAGTAAGGAGGTGGTTTGAGCACTGGTACATACATGCAAATGTAATGCTGTACGCCCTATGTTATCCTTTAGCTCCAGATTGGCACCATTTTCCAACAGCAACTCAGTGATCATAGGTGCAGACCGAGACAGCATTGATCGCCATAACGCTCCATTGGAGTCCAAGATATTTTTACTGAGAAGATGCAAAGGGGTCAGTCTCTTTTTATCTTGTGCATTTACGTCAGCCCCAGCAGCAAGCAGCAGCGCCACATTAGATATGTACGGTTTCATAACGGCCTTATGCAGGGGGGTTTGCTGTTGTTTATCTTTCACATTAACATCTGCTCCTGCTTTCAACAGCACCTCTGTTGTTAATGGGTTATCATACGTAGTAGCACGATGTAATGGTCGCTTTCCTTCATTGTCACCAATATTACAAGAAGCACCAGCCCCGATTAACAGATCAGACATTTCATCTACATCACTATCCATCTCCGCAATTTCATGAAAAATAGTGCGCCCTTCACTATCAGCCTGATTAATATTTACATGGGGCTGTTTTAGTAAACATTCGAGAATTTCAGGCTTACGATGCTGGCAGAATACAGCTTCCCATATTAGTTTGTGGTCTTTTATTTGCGCATCACTGATAAAGTACCCGCCTTCTACCAACACCTTAACAACAGAAAAATGCCCTTCTCTGATTGCACACCTCAATGGGGTAAGACCTAAACAATCAGCTATATTCTGTTGAGCACCGGCATCTATTAATGCTTTGACGATGGAAGCAAAACCTTTTTCGGCAGCTATATGTAATACTGTGCGCTGAGCATCTCCAAACACCTCATTAACACCATCTGGTTTATCTATGCACATACATGGTAATAGAGCCTCAACACCCTCTACATGGTTAATCGATACAAAATGCTGCAAAAGTCGAGTATGAGCCCCTGATGTATCTATCTCCCTCTCAAGATCATCATCAGTTATTCCCCATTCAACTTTGACTTCCTGTACTAACCGATTTAAGGCTTGTAGATCATAAGAAGTGGATATAACACGACCACCAGCGCCAGTCGATGTAGAAGTGCCGACTGCTGCTCCATTTTGCGCACCTGCTGTTGAAGTCGTTACTGTATCAGTTGTGGTTGTCGTTACTGGAGTGGTAATCGGTTTCCCATTCATGAGGAAAATCCTCCTTAGAAATTCAATAAAAAATTTAACTCGTTATGATGTCATTTATTCCCGATCATCATAGGCATTTAATCATTTACGGAGATTACATACGTCAATGAACAATGTCGGCGACTTCCATTGTCACCCTTTACTCTGAATTTGAATCCAGTCTATCGCATAGGATTAGGCAATAAACTTGCTGGTATACTGCTGAGATCTTTTCATGCCGTCATATACCATAAAGGATCATAGCTCGATTAAGCGTGATACTCAGTAATAGAGACTCAGCATGATTAAAAAGTGGACCGAAACCTGATTGATCCGCTTATCAGCTATCAACGGTAACTTATTCCTTCCAACCTTTCTCACTACCCTCTTCCTCAACAGAATAAGGCATTTGTTTAAATCTTTGTTGCAAACTCACATCAGGGCGACTTTCTGTTATTGAAAATTCCGGCATATTTAAATTTCTTATGCCATATGGACTGCAATGTTTTGACAGTGATTCTTTAAAAACCTTGTAAATTTCAAATTGTCCGGTAAGCGATGCGCATGCTTCAAGTTTACTACGTAGCAATGAAAGCAATGCTCTAGCCTTATCTTTGCTTATGGATTTGTTTTCATTAACAGCTTTATCTGCTTCATCAGTAGTTATTATCCCGTTGTTCCTTAATGAGTCTGTTATAGTAGTAATACTTGAGTAAGATAATAAAACTATAGCGTCATGCTTTTCAGTTAAAAATTTAATAACAGGACTCTCTGGCTTAGCTGCTGCCAAAACTGGCTGAGGACTTACAGCATATGCCGCCTGCGGCCCTGCAGGGTAAGGTGCAGATGCTACTATTGGTTGCTGCGGATACGCAGGTTGTGGCTGAAAAGGTGCCGGTTGCTCTGGTGCAGTAGATACTCCTAAGGGCATTACTTGATACTCAGGGTGGTCCCTAAACTTCTGATTATGCAGGGTAACGACTCGACGCAAGATATTTGTTTGAATCCGACAATCTTGGTATTTTTCTAATACTTCATTGATAGTCTTTACTCCTAGACGGCATTCTTCCTCGACTTTAGCTTGTACATTTTGATCAAAATCACCTTGACTCTGAGACTGATGGTATGAGGGAGGAAGGGGACGTGATTGCATAAAATTCTCCTTTTGATAAAAATTTATCAATATAAAACAGCTATTAGAAGGAGTTCCATACAAATCAAAAAATGATTAAATCATAAGAAATGTATAGCTTACTCCTCACTTATAAGAACATCGTACCGGCAATAAGTTCCAATTCCAGATATATATTGTTGCTTTAACAAACAATACTAAAGAACAGGCTTATGAGTTAATACAGTGCACAACTATATTCAGGTTTTCGTGAGTATCCAAGCAGAGTGTTTCACAGTTTGTTACCGTTAAAGCTTCAAGGTGGTGAACGTACTGTTATCGACAAGACAGGTAACAGAAATACATAATAACAGTCATCGGTGACGCGGCTGCATCGCAGAAAAATAAAAGATGTATGACTAAAAAGATAACACTCTTATAAAAATCGGGCTGTCACTGTATTTTCTGATAAGGTTGAAAGGTATCACAGGTCTGTGGTCTTCATAATTGTTGGCTGACATTGAATAAAAGAAACAATCTCACCGGGTAAAGGAAGTTTTTCAGTTATATATTTGAATGTCTGGTCATCTCTACGCTTTGCTTTGATATGGCCACGTATAAAAATTCGACATAGGCTTTTAAGGGGAAAGGGTAGTTCTTTTGTGTAATTTAACAGGCTCTTGATTTCCTCCATCATATCTACGGCTATCCCTTGTCCCTGCAGATTTTCTACCAGCATTGGAAGCTGTTGTCGTACTGTCTGCATGTTCTGGCCACCAGGTATATCAATACTCGCATCCGCCTCCAACAACAAGATTAGGTTTTCTATAAGTCGTCTTCCATGACGCGTTCTATCTTCAGAATTCCCTAATATCTCCAACGCGCTATGCAATGGTGTATAGTTCATGCCATCCTTTACATTGATATCGGCGCCATATTGCAGTAGCAATTGAACAGCCTCCGGGAAAACTGCTGTTACTACGTTACCTAGTGGGGAAAATTCTGCATTGTATATTACATTATCTGTGTCAGCGCCAGCTGACAGTAGTGCCTCAAAGGTATTCAATGTATTGGATTTTTGATTAGAACTCGCAAAAAGCAACGGTGTAGCAAGCCCTTTGCTCCTTGCATTTACAGCGGCACCAAACCCAAGCAATGTGCGGACTATCTTCCCGTCACTGTGTCCAGCCGCTCTACTCAATGCAGTCTGCCCCTCCTCATCCCTCTCATCAATGGGTATACGGCATGCAGTCATTACAAACTGTACAGCCTGACAGGAGCCACTCAGGGCTGCCAGATGCAAAAGTGTATATTTTTTATTACGTGTAACGCATTTTGTATCCGCTCCTGCATCAATCAACGCCCTGGCAGCAGCAAAATTATTCGATGTAATGGCACACGCCAATGACGTAAACCCTTTCCTATTCGGCTGTTCCATGTAGGCACCATCTTTGATCAACAAACGGATAAAGATAGGTGGAACATCCCTGTCTATGGCAGCCACATGTAGTATGGAATCACCATTATTATCAATTCTGTTAATGTTAAAATTAAAACGTTCAGCAGCGAGACCATTCATCAGATTTTCATACTCCCGTAGCTGACTAGAACGTATCACCTCATACAGTAACGTTTGCCCATGGTTATTAACGTAATCATTAATTTCAATTGCTCTAGTTTGTTTAACAACTCTAATTTTGCGTTCAAAGTAATGGATGCTGGCAGGAGATACATTAAGTTGCAGGCCTTCGGTAGACGTATAATTGAGTTGCAAGGTTACGGTAGATGTAAAGCTGAATGATCTGATAGTGCATGCAGGGTCTGAGAACTCATATTCTTCTTGCGGCACGCATTGCAAGAAGGACGCTAATGTTTGCCTGATCATAATTCGCATTACCGTTCGTAAGTATTGCCATTATTCATATTGACCCTGACAACAACACGAAATTCCATTAAAGGTATAATGATGTGTAACCAGTACGCCAAATACCAGTAACAACCTCCACGACCTGACGTTAAATCGTATATCAAAAGACATGCTACTGATTACCAGGTGTATGTCTTAATAACCAGGGTGCTCGATTTCCCTGACCTGCTTTAACAACCATTCCGTGAACGCCCTGATTTTTGGTTCATTAATCCGCCACGGTTGCGACAGCGCATAATACTGGTGCGGAGATTTCACCTGCATTCCACCAAACGGCGCCACCAGCTCACCGCGATCCAGCCGTTTTTGTACCAACTGTCGTCTTCCCATCGCGATGCCACCAGCATTCAGTGCGGTTGTCACGGCAAGGTCTGAACAATCAAAGGTGAAACCCGGTATCTCGCTGATATCACCGAAACCGCTGGCTTTTGCCCACAACGCCCATTCAGAGTCATGCGCCGCGTGGGGCCACGCTCTTGCATCATGGAGCAACAGGCAGTCTCTGAGGTTTTGCGGGTTTTCCAACAGCTGATAACGCGCCGCATACTCAGGCGTACAGACGGGAAACAATGACTCTTCCATGATCCAGGTACGGTGCAGTCCCGGATAATCATCCCCGGTGTAATACAGTGCGACATCCACCGGCTGGACGCGGAAATCAATATCTTCATTGCCGGTGCGGATATCAAGGGTGATAGCAGGGTATTCAGCATGAAAGTCCGGCAACCGGGGCGCCAGCCAACACTGAGTGATACTGGGCCGGGCAAAGATGATCAGTGCACCACTGAGTTCATTGTTTCGGATCTGCTGGATTTCACCCTGAATATCCTGCAAGGAACCCGACAAGACCCGGTAGAGTCGCTCACCTTCATTACTCAATTGCAACCGCCGGGGATAGCGCCTGAACAGGTCAAACCCCAATTGCTTTTCAAGCTTTTTGATTCGATGGCTGACGGCACTAGGCGTCAGACAGAGTTCTTCCGCCGCCAGGGTAAAACTCAGGTGGCGGGAAGCACATTCAAAAGTATGCAGGTAACCGAGCAGGCTGCCGCTCATAAGCCCGTCTCCGGAAACATCATCGGTTCAATGGACAAACGATTTGTGGACGCCGGTAGAATACGCATCAGGTGACGTTTAGCACGCTGGGTTATACATACTGCCCGGCACAATGTCCGGATGCCCAGGCCCATTGAAAATTGAAACCGCCCAGGTGACCTGTCACATCCAGTACTTCTCCAACAAAAAACAGGCCCGGCTGCCGCTGACTTTCCAGTGTCTTGGAGGAAACATCATCAGTCGCTACACCGCCAAGGGTCACTTCCGCCTTCTTATAGCCTTCCGTGCCAGAGGGCGTTAACGACCAGTTTTCCAGGCTGGCGGCCAGCGCCTTCAGTTCTTCATCACTGTACTGATTCATCGGTTTATGCCCCTTGTCGGTCAAACGACGCAGGTTGCCATTTTCACAGAGAATCAGCGCCAGACGACGGGTCAGGTATTCGGATAACACCGTTCGGGTCTCCGCTTTCGGGCGTTCCTGCTGCTGGGTGCGCAACCAGGACTCTATATCAACCCCTGGCAACCAGTTGATCGAGACGGTCTCACCCTCTTTCCAGTAAGATGAAATCTGCAGAATCGCAGGCCCACTGACGCCCCGGTGGGTAAACAGCAGTTTTTCCCTGAAGGATTGATTGCCACAGCTTGCCACCACTTCAGCACTGACACCCGCCAGTTCACCAAACCGACGCAACCAGGCTGCCGGCATGGTAAACGGCACCAGTCCAGGACGGCGCGGTACCAACGGGTGTTCAAACTGGTGGGCAATGTCGTATCCCAAGCCTGTGGCACCCATGGTGGGAAACGACAAACCACCCGTCGCAATCACCAGGGACTGACAATGGAACTGTCCGATAGAGCTATCGATGCAATAACGCTGTGTCTCATGATCAGCAACAGGCTTAATGGTCTCGACGTGCGTTTTTAACCGGATAGTGACACCCGCATCCCGGCATTCTGACACCAGCAGATTCACAATATCACTGGACCGGTTATCGCAGAATAACTGGCCAAGGGTTTTCTCGTGCCAGGCAATACCATACTTATCCACCAGCGACTGAAAATCCCATTGGGTATAGCGTCGCAGGGCGGAAATGCAGAAGTGCCGATTTTCAGACAGGTAATTCGCCGGCTCGGCATAGAGATTGGTGAAGTTACAGCGACCACCACCGGAGATCAGGATCTTCTTGCCAATCTTATTGGCGTGATCGAGGATCAGTACCTTACGCCCCCGCTGCCCGGCTGTCAGCGCACACATCAGTCCTGCCGCGCCTGCACCGATAATAATGACGTCGTAGTCAGGTAACAGGGGTTGGGAAAGCGGCATGATGATGAGGATCCTGGTCGTTAAGCAAGTGAAGCGGTCTTATTGTGCCGCGCACTATAAACCAGTGCTTCCTGCAGAACCAATGCGTAATTCACCCTGCTGATACGGCTGTCAGGAACAGATACCCCCCTTATTGAAGCAGCAATTCAGACAACATTACTGAATACCCCATTTCTCCAGCACTGCATTCGCCAGTTCCGGGAACCGGGTTTTACGCTTGCCGCCGCCACCAAAATGATTCTGATCAGTATATTCGTAATATTCCGTCTGCAACTGCTCATGAACATGGCGGGCTTCAGCGATAGGGATAAACGGATCATCGACAGACGCATATTGGATGATCCACTGCTGATTCCGGCGAATGGATTCCCAGTCCCACGGCGTATCAAACCAGCCGCCTTCCCGCTCATCCTCCATGCCAAGATCCGTATGGTACGCGGCAACGATGACCGAGCCGATGATGGGAAACTGTTCTGCAAAGCGCATCGCCGCGATGGCGCCGGACGAATGCCCAATGAGAATAGTGTCCTCACCGGCCTGCAGGTCATTACGAAGAAACGGCAACCAGATTGACTGGTGGGCAATGTCATTGTCAGGAAAGGTCGTTCGTACCACCTCTATGCCTTGCTGCACAAAGGACTCAGCCACCTGCGGATACCAGTGCATATCCGCCGTACAACCGCCATTACCATGTATAAAGATAACCTTCACAGTACAACTCCTGCGTTAGCCTCACCCACCAACAGCAAACGCCGCTCACATTACCCGGAAACGCCATTACGGCAACGGACACTCACCCATCTTATAGCTGACAACGTCAGGATTAGAACAGGCGGAACAGGCATTGCTTTCTGATCTCTGCTGCCTTGTCTTTGTCTGTGCACAGACAGGATCATATTGAAAAGTACACACTTCAGGACGTGGTTTCTCACACACTTGCTGCCCGACAGTGGCGCATCCGCTGACCACGAGACCCACCAAAGCAACCATTGATAAAGATTTCAACATCGCTGCGACTCTTTTTGCTGACCTGTTTTCGATCATGATTCTGTTACAGAGCGGATGAGAAAAAAAGGAAATCTTCAGGGCGAGCAAATCAATAAATCTGCCAGTAAGACTGCCGTATTGAGCACACCAGCGAGACATAGCGCTAACGCTACACTGGTTGGCTAGAAACACTTGATCTTATACCTGAAACAGGCGGATTTGCGACAGAAAAGCACCCAATGATGACCAGGCTCCGTATACAAAACAGGTTGAGGCACTATCGTCGCTGATCCGCCCATGGAGCTGAAGCATCTGCCGTTAGCCAAACTAACAATTGAGTTATATAGACAAGACAAATCAGCCTCCATCATTCAAGTATGACTACCGGCCACAAGGTTCTGTAGGCACTATCGAGCTATCTAGACACACAGCGTTGTACCTGAAATATGGATTTAAGGAACTTCTATTTAAACTAGCGATCTTAAAGTCACCATATGTATCAAAAACAAGGATGTTTTATATGCTATTAACACCAATCCAACCCCAGGCATTGCTAACAATCGGAGTGCCAAAAACACCTCTAGCACCTGCTGGATCAATAACGGCAGTAAACCCAACCATTACAGTAGCATCTGTCACACCAGTAGAATCCAGCAAACCAAGAACACCTGATACACGACTTATTCAAGCAATATTATATTGTGATCGCGTAGCCTCCCATTACATCATCTCCGCGTATTATAAGGCGCCTCAGCTATGTAGATCGGCATATCACTGGGCAACAACCCCAACAGCTCAGATTAATACACAAGAGCTTCATGACAGGCTAGTCGGTGAATCTCACGAAGATAATATATTTTATTATGACATAGCTAAAATAAATTCGTTTGAATACACGAACACGCTAATTGATCTCATCAAAAGAGGCGTCTACATAAATAATCAAATACATTTTGCTACAGAGGAAGCAGTAAGAGTCCATGGGGGACTACCCGGAGAAGAAACAGGCTTTACAGAACAAATAACGAAATGGGAACAATGGAGAGATATCAAACGAATCACTGACAGTGATCAATATAAGGAGCTTAGGCCTCTGGACATTGCTCTTTTATTAAATAATACAAGACTTGCAAAAGCGCTCATTGAACACGGCGCCGATGTAAACGTACTCATATTCGGCAACCATACACCACTATACCATGCTGCCAGCACTGATAACCTTGAAATTGCTGAGTTACTGATTCAGCATGGTGCTGATTTAAACAAGACAGGACGTGAAAAAAACACGCCTTTACAGATTGCCATTAAGTACGGACATTTTACGATGGCTAGATTACTAATACACTATAGTGCTGATGTAAATAAATCCGGGAGCGAAAGAGAAACAGCTTTACATACTGCCGTTAGAACAAGAAAACTTAATTTTGTTGATCTTCTTGTCAGATCAGGAGCAGATATAACAAGGGAAAACGACACAGGTGTCACTCCGCTTCAATTAGCTATTGAAGGCCATTTAATAAAGATCATTCATTACCTTGTTTGTAAGACAGGGGATAATGTAAATACAATGGATTATCAAGATACCACGCCATTAATGATTGCAACTAAAGAAGGATGCAATCAATCAGTTAAAGATTTTCTTGAAAGAGGTGCCGATGTTGATGCTCAAGATCATACAGGCATTGCAGCTTTACATATTGCGGCGCGTGATGGGCTTACAGATATTGCCTGTATACTTCTTGATCACAACACCAATATAAATATTCGTGCAGATCGTGGAGATACAGCATTACATTTTGCTGTTTCTATGGGAATGACAGAATGTGCCTGCATGCTTATTGATCGAGATGCACATGTAAACCTGACCGGAAACGAAGGAACGGAAGACGAAGATACACCATTACACGCAGCTGTCTCTAATTTAACGGGTAATCAGAGAAAGGCTGCTTCAGCAATGAGTCTAACTATCAGAGATGAATATTTTCAACAAGCGAAAAAGCAGGAAGAAATTATCAAAGCACTGGTAAAAGCTGGAGCAAGAACCAATTATGTCGATAAAAAAAATCAAACACTGCTAGATATCTTAGAATCAAACAATGAGTTGAACGGCGAATCTTTCGATGAATCGATCGAATTCACTAATGAAGGCATCGTCAATATACTTTCCAACCCACCTCAAACCAATGCTTTTCCGATGTCACAGTTATTATCTCATCAATGTCGAAGTGTCATAAGATACACCATGGGATACCATGTATCGGTGGATAGTATGATAGATCAATTAACAGTGCCTAACTGGGAAGATCCACAGCATCAAACTTTAGATGCACCCACAAATTTCAAAGACTTTCTAAAGTTCAAAAATCCTCATGAATAAGTAGCTGTGCAAAAGCAATCTAATTATTATCGCCCACAGAACGTGGATGATAGAGTGAAAAAATTCAGTATCAAGGGGATTAAAGGTCGTAGATAATTAAGAACCTACTTACACGACCGCTAGCTGATAAAATGAACAGCAACATGAAAAGTACAAGATCCCTCTGTCACAAAATTCCTTCAGATACATATCTTTCGATGTGTTATCGATAAGACTTCCGGATCACGAGAAAGCGAGTCTGCAGCCACATTACACCAGCGTCAAACGCTATGATCACACGCTGGATACACCTCATGACAAGACTGAGATAAATATACCTGATTACCACTGTGGCTCAGCCAGCTTGAGAAGCCTTGCTGGCATGGGGCAGGTTCGCGCAGCCATGTAACCCAGCCTTGATACCATCGCCTTCAAATCAAAGCGCCGGTTAAATCGATAACAGT
>NZ_JAEVHF010000020.1 GCF_018263925.1 Kistimonas asteriae | reverse complement strand
TCAGAGGAATGGATTTCAGGATGTCGTCAAATGATTGCTGCTGCATGTCTCACCTCTCAAATGCCGAGTGGAATAGACGCACGAAACAGTATAGTCAGAGATGACAACACTTAATGTGAACAGAGCCAGTGAGGTGATTGTGGAAGGGATTAGTAGGGAGGCCTCGCCGTTATCAGGGCGAATCCAGCAAACCGAACAAGATGAGCCTGCTCAGGTATTTGATAGGATGGGAAGGGCGTGTAGTCAAGCAGGTAATAGCGATATAGCTCAACTATCAAACGCTCTGGATCAACATGCAGATATGGATTTTTCAGCTGCTCCACGTATGAATAGAAAGCGGGTATTAAGTAGTTCCTCCTCTAACAGTGAAGACGCAGCAGAAAATAATGGAGGAAAAAAGCCAGTTGCAAAATGTTTACGTTTTTCTTCTGAAGATGATATTGACCTTGAATCGATAGAGACAAATGGGAAAGCCTCGTCGAATGAGAAGAATTCAGTAAAAGCTAATGCAGTACAGCCAAAACCCATTATGGCGACCTCTATCCCGAAAGAGACAGCTACGCCAGATACTGTTGAACAACAAAATCTGACTGAAATTGAGAGATTCTGAATCTATTAGTGTCAAATTAATCAAGTTGTAAAGGAAAGGTAGGTAAACCAGTGGAAGCCAGTCAATTCAGTCCCTCAGGTGGTCAAAAGAGTCGCTCCGGGAATAACGATCAAACAGTACCGACAAGTACAGCAGATTCACCAAAGGTGGTTTCCGATCCATCACCTTTATTAGCTGCTGGGACGGCTACAACGAGGAGAAGGCATCCAGCTGAGACATCGCTCACAGAGAATGTGCGGGTTGTCGAGAGTGGTCTACAGTCATCGATCCAATCATGGCGTCAACCATCAGATTCCAGTGCTTTGTCAAATTCAGATACTGAGGAAGACGACATTTTACAAGAGTTAGAAGCCGTTATGTGGAATCAAAGTGAAATGGGGGCTCAAAGACAAATGTCTCCTGAACCTGTGGTGTTTTCAGACAATTTTTCAAAGTTGGATCTGGGTTCAGGAGAGAGCGTCAGGCCAGGGGCAAGGTTGCTGGGAGAGTCGGAGCAAAGCACTTTTGGTGAATCAGAGGCTTCTGCTTTTAGCCGCTTGCTGAGTCAGTCTGGACAATGGGCGTCTACATCCACTGCAAAGACATCGGATATTTCCAGTACATCCGGGAGTGATTTAATGGCTCGCTCTGAGCAACAGCCAAAGATTGCTGAATGGTCAATAAGAACTGATGATGAATTACCAAATGTCAGAGTTGAGCCAGAATCTATTTCACCGTTAATGTCTGAAAGTAGTACTGCTCATGAATTCTTAGAAGTGGAAGAGCCAGAGTTTCGTTCATTACCTACCTATCATGATGATAACTACCCGAGGCAGCCTTTCTTTGCAGACAAAAGTATGCGATCAGAAGAAAAACAACAGGCTGAAGGAAAAGAAGCCCATAAGGGTGCAGCTTTAATCGCACAACCTCTATTGAGATCTCCTTCATTTCAGGTCCAAAGGTCTATCAGTGCTGATGATTCTAATATTGCAGGGGAGAGCAGTCAGGCTAAAGGGAAAAGAAAACGTCGGGCAGATCATTCTGTGTCATCAGGAGAATATCAATCATTACCAATAGATTTGAATGCTGGAGAATTGGAACGCTCAACGAGAAAGCCGAAACGAGTGAGATCGGGTGAAACTTTCTTGTCTCCAGAGAAAAAAAACAAAAGCCAGAAGGAATTTGAGAGTCTCTGAACGTCTCTGTGATACATATGCTCTGTATACTCACACCAGAGCGGTTTTCCAGTGTTGAATGGAGTGTTCGCGGGAAAAAGCATTGATCTATGTAGGTATAATCAGAAAATATTCTTCCAGATTTCGTTGATCTGTGCGGTTGTTCCCTATGGGTCATCTGGTTAGAATGCCAGTCCCACTACGGTTGCTAGCAGAACGACAGCCCTTTCCGACAAGGGCTTTCCTGTCACTATTATCGGGACGACAAGCACATGGGCAAGAAGACGGCGCTGTACGAAGCGCATCAGCAGGCCGGCGGTAAACTCGTGGATTTCGGCGGCTGGGATATGCCTCTCCATTACGGCTCTCAGGTTGAAGAGCACCACGCCGTGCGTCAGGACGCCGGCATGTTCGATGTTTCCCATATGACGGTCATTGATATTTCGGGTCAGGATGCCCGGGATTTCCTCCGCACCCTTCTCGCCAATGATGTCGACAAACTCACTACCCCCGGCAAGGCCCTCTACAGCGGCATGCTCAACTCCGAAGGTGGGGTGATTGATGACCTGATCGTCTATGGCATGGGCGACTGGTACCGCGTTGTCGTCAACTGCGCAACCCGTGAAAAAGATCTCGAATGGATGACCAAACAGGCGGCTCGTTTTGAAGTCTCACTGGAAGAACGTCCGGAAATGGCCATGATCGCCGTTCAGGGCCCCAATGCCCGCGAAAAGGCCGCCTTGTCGGTATCTGCGGCCAAGGCTGAGGTGATCCGTGAACTGAAAGTATTCCAGGGTAAGGAAGTCGAAGGCTGGTTTATTGCCAGAACCGGTTATACCGGTGAAGACGGACTGGAAATCGTGGTGCCGGAGAAAGAAGCCGAATCCTTCTGGAAAGCATTGCTGGAAGCCGGTGTGCGTCCGGCCGGCCTCGGCGCCCGAGATACCCTGCGCCTTGAAGCGGGCATGAATCTGTACGGTTCTGACATGGATGAAAGCATCAATCCACTGTCTGCTAATATGGGCTGGTGTGTCGCCTGGGAACCGGCGGATCGCGATTTTATCGGCCGCTCTGCTCTGGAAGCCATCAAGGCTGACGGCCAGTATGACCGCCTGGTTGGTCTGGTGTTGGAGCAACGCGGTGTACTGCGTCCCGGTCAGAAAGTGATTGTGGAAGGTTTAGGGGAAGGGGTGATCACCAGCGGTACCTTCTCGCCCACCCTGGGTCATGCCATCGCCATGGCGCGGGTGCCCGCCGGCACCGGCAGTGAAGCGGTGGTGGATGTCCGTGGTAAATCCCTGCCGGTCCGGGTGATCAAGGCCGGTTTTGTTCGTAACGGTAAGAAAGTATTCGACTGACACCTGAGTGACTCGAATTCTGTCAGGTAACGTAAAGCTAGAGGATTGGATTAATGAGCAGCATTCCTTCTGAACTGCGCTATGTCTCATCGCATGAATGGATCCGCATGGAAGAGGATGGCACCGTCACCATCGGTGTAACCGATCATGCCCAGGCATCGCTCGGTGACGTGGTGTTTGTTGAATTGCCGGAAGTGGGCTCCACGGTGGGCGCGGGCGATGAATCCGGCGTGGTTGAGTCCGTGAAGGCGGCGTCTGACCTGTATGCGCCGCTGTCAGGTGAAGTCGTAGCGGTGAACGAAGCGCTGGACGAAGCCCCGGAACTGGTCAATTCCGAGCCTTATGGCGAAGGCTGGTTCTTCCGCATGAAGCCGGCAGACGAAGGCGAGCTGTCTGAGCTGATGGATGCGGATGCTTACAAAGAACTGTGTGAGTCTGAAGAGTAAGAGGCTGGTACGCCACCATGTGTAATCCGGTTTGCTGTCCTGCGCTGTCTGCCCGTTTGTTGGATGGGTGGTTGAGTATCGGTGACAGAGATGGTCTGCCCACAGGGCAGCTGCAGGCCGGTATCAGCGATGGTAGTGATTGACTGGTAGGGATGCAAAGCCTCGACGACTGTCGGGGCTTTGTTATTTATGGCATTGGTTTATTGGCTGGAATGTGCGAATGACTGCTGAACATGTGTCCCTGAAGGATCTGGAAAACAAGAACGAATTTATCCGTCGTCATATCGGTCCAGGTGAACAGGAAACGGTGGAAATGCTGGCCGAGCTCGGCCTGGGTTCCCTGGAGGAGCTGCTCGACAACACGATACCCGGCAGCATTCTGCAGGCCGAGCCGCCCGCTGTGGGAGAAGCCCATACGGAAACGGAAACCCTGGCCTATCTAAAAGCGATGCTGGCGAAGAACAAGCTGTATCGCAGCTTCATCGGCATGGGCTACCACGATACGCTGACGCCGACCGTCATCCTTCGTAATGTCTTCGAGAATCCGGGCTGGTATACCGCTTACACGCCTTATCAGCCGGAAATTGCCCAGGGCCGTCTGGAAGCGCTGGTCAATTTCCAGCAGCTGACCATGGACCTGACCGGTCTGGATTTGGCCAGCGCCTCACTGCTGGATGAAGGTACGGCGGCCGGTGAAGCGCTCGGCTTGGCCCGCCGTGTGTCGAAGAACAAGAAGAGCAACCTGTTCTATATCGATGAAAACTGCCATCCGCAAACCATTGACGTGGTGAAAACCCGTGCCAAGGGCTTTGATGTGGACGTGATGGTCGGGCCTGCTGCCGATGCCGTGAATCACGACAGCTTTGGTGCGCTGATTGCTTACTCCGACACCTATGGCCAGATCGGTAATCCCCAGAGCCTGATTGCTGAACTGCAGGGACAAAAATGCATTGTCTCTGTGGTAGCCGACATCATGAGCCTGATTCTGTTGAAATCACCCGGTTCACTGGGGGCTGATGCGGTACTGGGCAGCGCCCAGCGCTTCGGTGTTCCCTTGGGTTACGGTGGTCCCCATGCGGCTTTCTTCGCAACCAGTGAAAAGCACAAGCGTTCCCTGCCGGGTCGTGTGATTGGTGTGTCCATCGACCAGCGTGGCAACAAGGGCTACCGCCTCGCCATGCAGACCCGTGAGCAACACATCCGTCGTGAGAAAGCGACCAGTAACATCTGTACTGCCCAGGTGCTGCTGGCCAATATGGCGTCCTTCTACGCGGTTTACCATGGTCCGGAAGGGCTGAAGAATATTGCGAGCCGTATTCACCGGCTGACGGATATTCTTGCAGCCGGTCTAAAAACCAAGGGCGTCACCCTGCAGAACGACACCTGGTTTGACACCATCACCCTGCAAGTGAAAGACAAAGCGGCCGTTCTGGCGCGTGCCGACGCCCGTCAGGTTAACCTGCGGGTCTTTGATGACAACCGCGTCAGTATCAGCCTGGATGAGTGCACCACCCGTGACGATATCGTCTGCCTGTGGGATATCGTGCTGGGTGATGGCCATGGCCTGAGCGTTGATACGCTGGATAGCCAGATCACATCAAAAGGGACTGCTTCTATTCCTGCGGAGCTGGTGCGTGATGATGCCATCCTGACCCACCCGGTCTTCAACAGCTACCACTCTGAAACCGAGATGCTGCGCTACATCAAGCGTCTGGAAGACCGCGACCTGGCCCTGAATCATTCCATGATTCCGCTGGGTTCCTGCACCATGAAGCTTAACGCCACCACCGAAATGCTGCCGGTGACCTGGCCTGAGCTGGGGCGTATGCACCCATTTGTTCCCGTCGCCCAATCGGAAGGCACCCGCCAGATGATTCGTGAACTGGAAGATTATCTGAAGATCATCACGGGTTTTGATGCGGTGAGCATGCAGCCGAACTCCGGTGCCCAGGGTGAATATGCGGGCCTGATGGCAATCCGCAATTACCTTGAGAGCCGTGGCGAAGGACACCGTAATGTCTGCCTGATTCCTGCTTCTGCGCACGGTACCAACCCTGCATCTGCGGCGATGGCGGGTATGAAGGTTGTGGTTACGGCGTGTGATGAGAATGGCAACGTTGACGTGGCTGATCTCAAGCAGAAAGCCGAAGACATGAAGGATCAGCTGGCTGCGCTGATGATCACCTATCCGTCCACCCACGGTGTGTACGAGGAAGGTATCCGGGAAATCTGTGACATCATCCACGCCAACGGTGGTCAGGTGTACATGGATGGCGCCAACATGAATGGCCAGGTCGGTGTATCCAAGCCGGCGGAAATCGGTGCGGATGTGTCTCACTGGAACCTGCACAAGACCCTGTGCATTCCGCACGGTGGCGGTGGCCCGGGTATGGGACCGATCGGTATCAAGAAACACCTGATTCCGTTTGTTGCCAACCACAGCGTCGTCAAGCTGGACGGCCCCAACCCGGAAAGCACAGCGATCAGCGCCGCGCCCTGGGGCTCTGTGTCCATCCTGCCGATTCCGTGGGCGTATATCCGCATGATGGGCAGCGAAGGTATCCGCAAGTCCACCGCTGTTGCCCTGATGAATGCCAACTACCTGGCGAAGAAACTGGCCGAGTACTATCCGGTTTTGTACACCGGCCGCAACGGTCGTGTGGCGCATGAGTGCATCATCGATATCCGTCCACTCAAGGCCGCCAGTGGCATCACCGAGGAAGATATCGCCAAGCGTCTGATGGATTTCGGTTTCCATGCACCGACCATGAGCTTCCCGGTCGCGGGTACGCTGATGATCGAGCCGACGGAAAGTGAATCCAGGGCCGAGCTGGATCGTTTCATCGAAGCCATGGCGCAGATCCGTCACGAGATCGCCCGGGTGGAAAACGGCGAGCTGGATGCTGAAAACAACATGCTGGTGAGAGCGCCGCACACACTGGCGGATATTCTGGATAACGAGTGGGATCGCCCCTACACCCGTGAAGAAGCGGCTTATCCGGTACCGAGTGTTGCACGCAGCAAGTTCTGGCCGTCGGTCAACCGTGTCGATAACGTCTATGGTGATCGTCACCTGATGTGCAGCTGCCCGCCGGTGGAGAGTTATCAGGAGTGATAAGTAAAGCCTGTTGATTGACAGGTTGTTGTCAAAATGCCTCAGTGATCAAGCCGGTTGAATGGTTTGATTGCTGAGGTTTTTTATTCTTTGAGATTAAATGACAGTGGTCATCTACCATTTTTTATTAACAGGTTGTCATTCAATTAAATGAAGTTATCGATACTTGTTGATTAACTGTCTGCATAGTGAATCATAAGCGTAACTATTGAGCCCGGTGGATTGTATCGTCGTTTTGTAATGCAGGAGCGCCTGTTTTATTTGTGCAATAAACTGAACGATTTGATCATCATTTTTTCTGGTTGGTTTCTCAATATGTTTGAGAGGATGATGGTTGCCGGTTTTTCCGTCTTTGGCATTATGAAAGGCCACATAATCATTCAGTATATCGATGAAATCCTGCTCTTCTTTTGACAGCGTTGGCAAGGTTATCGCATCCAGGCGAGTCGCTGGTGGCATGATTCTGTGGCCACGAGTTGGCCTGAGAGAGTGGCTGGATTCACTTGTGGTTAAAGGTGGCGGCGGTGGCTTTGGTATTGACCGGGGTGTTCGATCAGGTTGCCTGCGCATAGGGGGCGATGCTGGTCTTGCATAGCTGGTATAGGGCATAACCTGTGTGGCATAGACGGGGCGGCTCGATTGATTGTGAACCCATTGTCCATTGCTAAAAATGACACTGGCGCCTGGCGATACGTAGCATGTTGGAGATGCCGGGACAGCTGGATACATTGAAAGGGTACGGCACGAGACGGTTTGGGTTGCTACCGGCCAATACGTATATTGAATAACACCTGCCTGCTGGCAATAACGGCAGCCCGTTTTACTTTTAGTATAACGGCTGGGCTTTGCCGTACATGATGGCTTGTGTTTGAAATAATTAGATAAACGTTTAAATACCTTCATTGGGTTCCTCATTTATGTTGTTTTTATTTTGGTTGTTATCAAATTAACATGAGGGTTCCAGAGGGTAACTAATACCTTTGGCTTAATTGTTAGTGTTTTTTGTTATAACAAAGGGAAATAGGTTAGCGAGGCAAAAAGGTGGCTGGAAGGCCACCTTTATGAATGTAAATAATCAGGGTAAAGGGTTTGGCCGGGTCTTGTCGTAACGTTTTTGCAGTCTCATCCAGATCTGAGGTTTTCCACCGATCACCTGGCAGAGCCGGTGAGCAAACAGGGCGCCCATTCGCCTTCGCCCATGTAATACGCTTTCAATATGATTGGACTGGATGTCCATCTGGGTACAGAGATCGCCTACGGTGATATAACGTCGAGCGAGGAATCTGGACAAAATCAAGCCCGGATGCGGATGGTCTTTTATTGTCATTAATGGTTCCCTCCATGTTCATTATTCAGTATATGAGGAAGGGCATGGCTTCTGACAATAGTTTGCAGTCATAAGTAATATGCTGCTCATAACTGGGTCGTCTTAAAAAGATAGATAACCATTGACGTTTTTTTAGGGGTAGGGATTCACGCTTGAGCGGGAATCCCGGTAGGAAAGGTTCAGTATTTTCGGCGTTGAGTATTATTCGTCTCTTGGAGCCGGACGGGCGTAAAGGTCATACTCATCGGCCTCAAAGATTTCCACATCCGTCAGGTCGCCGGGCTGCAGGCCCTGACCGTTCTCCAGCCAGACAACACCATCAATATCCGGCGCATCGGCATACGTGCGACCAAAGACATCGCCGTCTTCATTGGTGCCATCAACCAGTACCTGCATCTGGCGCCCGACTTTTTCCTGCAACTTTTCGGCGCTGATGCGTTGCTGGACTTCCATCAGGCGTTCCCAGCGTTCTTCTTTGACTTCTTCCGGCACTGCGCCGGGCAGTGCATTGGCGCGGGCACCATCCACAGCGGAATACTTGAAGCATCCGACGCGTTCCAGTCGCGCGTCTTCCAGGAAGTTAAGCAGTTGCTGGAAGTCGTCTTCGGTTTCGCCGGGGAAGCCCACGATAAAGCTGGAGCGCAGGGCGATTTCCGGACAAATTTTCCGCCAGTTCTGGATACGAGCCAGTGTATTCTCGGTATGGGCCGGGCGCTTCATGGCTTTGAGTGTCTGCTGGCTGGCGTGCTGCAGCGGAATGTCCAGATAAGGCAGTACAAGGCCTTCTGCCATCAGCGGGATCAGGTCATCCACATTCGGATAAGGGTAGACATAATGCAGGCGTACCCAGGCGCCAAGGCGACCCAGCTCGGTGGCCAGTTCTTTCAGTCGGGTCTTGACCGGTTGCCCTTGCCAGAAGTGGGTGCGGTACTTCAGGTCAACGCCGTAGGCGCTGGTGTCCTGGGAAACGACCAGCAGCTCCCGGGTGCCAGCATCGACCAGGCGCTCGGCTTCTTCCAATACATCGCCGGAAGGACGGCTGACGAGTTTGCCGCGCAGGTCCGGAATAATGCAAAAACTGCAGCTGTGGTTACAGCCTTCGGATATTTTCAGGTAAGCATAGTGACGTGGTGTCAGCTTGATGCCCTGAGGCGGTACCAGATCAACAAAAGGATTGTGTTCTTTTGATGGGGGTACCCACTCATGCACGGCGCCGACGACGTCTTCATAGGCGTGCGGGCCGGTGACACTGAGTACGCCCGGATGCACAGAGCGGATGCTGTTTTCATCCTTGCCCATGCAGCCGGTGACAATAACCTTGCCGTTTTCCTTGATGGCTTCGCCGATGGCATCCAGAGACTCCTGCTTGGCGTCATCAATGAATCCACAGGTGTTGACCACCACCACGTCGGCGCCTTCGTAGCTGTTGACGACGTCATAGCCGTCCAGCTTCAGTTGGGTCAGGATGCGTTCAGAGTCGACCAGAGCTTTTGGGCAGCCCAGGCTGACGAAACCGACCTTCGGGGATTCTGTGGACATGAAAAACAGCCTCTCTTGTACTAAGCAGCCACCGGATCGGCAGGATCCTTCACGGTAATGATGGCGAATAAAAACCGCGCATTCTAAACCAGTGAGCGAGGGAGCCAAAGCGCGAAATGTACGTTGTCATGTAATGGGATATCGGGGTATTGCCAGCGTCAGGTATTTACAGGGAAATAAACTCGTTAAATAAACGGTAATAGACGTCTAATGATGGAAGTCAATCAAACTTAGAATTATTCGGCCATTGATTCATCACGATGTCACATTATTCTGCCAAACTGCATCAATAGAGTGCAGAAATAGAACGATTTAATTGAATGCTTGTTCAGGAATAAAAACGTTAAGAGTATCAGCGTGTTATTTAACCTTTCTTTGTATAGGGTTAAGGCAATTAGATTTGCGCCTTAAAATCAATAGCGCGTAGAATTATCAAAAATTGATAACAGTGTCACATAAAATAAAAATGATTTTGCCGCCGGCAAAGGGAGTGATTGGCACAATGAACAATGCCAGATGGCGAAAAACCACACGGGCGATTCGGGTTGCGGGTCTGTTGCTGGCAGGTGCCGGGGTCGCCCAGGCTGAAGACCTGTCGGATATCTACCAGCAGGCGCAGAGTAATGATCCGATCTACCTCGCGGGTATCCACCAGTTCAGTGCGGATGTGGAAGGTTACATTCAGGCACGTTCGAGCCTCTTGCCTACTGTATCGTTTAACATGTTCCGCACGGAAAACAAGCAGGATATCAAAAGCTCGGATAACGATGTCTTTGGTTTTGGCTCTACTAGTTATCCGATCGATGATTATACTCTCTCCATCTCACAGTCCATTTATAGCTACAGCAACTGGGCGAGACTGCGTCAGGCGGAAGCTCTAAGTGAGCGATACCAAGGTGAGTTGGCGGCGCTTGAGCAGGATCTTCTTTTAAGAACTGCTGAAGCCTATTTTGCCGCGCTCGCCGTCCATGAAGAAAACACGTATATCGCGGCGGAAGAAAAAGCCGTCAAGCAGCATTTCGAGCTGATCGAGGCCAAACGCAAAGACGGCTTGGCTCGTGAGACGGATTTTCTGGATGCCCAGGCCCGCTACCTGCAGACGAAAGCCCGTGCACTGGAAATTCGTACGCGCCTGAAAGACAGTCTTGAAATGGTCAGTGAGTTGACCGGGAATACACCCGCATCGCTGGCGTTGTTGAAAGCGTCGGTTCCGATGGCATCGCCAGAGCCTGCGAGTCCCGATGAATGGCTCAGTACTGCGCTGGAATATAACCCGGAGCTGAAGATTCGGACGAATGCTGTAGAAGCTGCCCGAGAAGAAGTGAAAAGCCTTAAAGGTGGCCATTATCCCACGCTGGATCTTGATATCAGTTACAACAATAACGATACCCAGGGTTCACTCTATGGTGGCGGTAGTGAAGTAACGACCACGGCTGCGACCGTTTCATTGAATATTCCGATCTACTCGGGTGGCCTGGTGTCGTCCAGGGTTCGTGCGGCAACCGATCTGCTCAGTCGGACGATGCAGGAGCTTGAGCTTGAGCAGCGTGCGATCAAACGTCAGACGCTGTCATCCTATGACGGCATTCTCACCGATATTGCCAAGGTCGAATCGTTGGCCAAGTCGGTTGAGTCCTATGAGTTGGCGGTTGAGGCCAAGCGCGTGGGTTTCTCTTCAGGTCTGACGACCAGTTTGTCTGTTCTGGATGCTGAGCGGGACCTGTTCTTTGCCCGGAGTGAGTACGCCAGGGCGCGTTATGGTTACATCCTGAATACATTGCGGCTCAAGCGCTCCGTAGGCGTTTTGTCCGAAGCGGATCTGACGCAGGTGAATGGCCTGCTGGCGGATGCTCAGTCGGGCTCAGCCCATCTCTCTGCCTACAGCCGTACTACGACTCTGGCTGTAGCTGGACAGGCTGACTGATGCAGTATCCGGAATCGGCAATACTGGCGACCTTTGCTGAGGCGCTTGGAGCCCCCTATGGCTTTGAGCGTTCGGTAAAGTTTTGTGAAAGTCAGATGCTGGATGACCGATTCCTGATGACCGTGCATAAGGCGTCCCTGGGGAAGCGCCCGGAGCACAAGTTGGAAACCCTCTGTCAGCAGTTGAATGCACCGGCCGATGTGCTCGCATCTGTTTTAGCGTTGCTGCCGGAGGCGGATATTGTCCACCTTGGCTTTGAGGCGGAAGCTGACGCAAGACTGTGCAAATTGTATGTGGAGTTTGCCTCGACGGTTCGGGCCGCGATGGAAACCGGTCAAATCAAGTCACCATTGCTCGTGCATAAAGCGTTGAAGTGGAATGTCGAAAAGCCGCAGCGCCATGCAATCACACAGTACTGGTTAAACCCTGAAAGTGAGCTGGGACACTGGATCGATGAAGTTTCCACAAGTGCTGATGAACACTATCAGGTGTTATCGTCTTTTCTTCAGCAGGTTCTGATGTTGACTGCAGAGCGACTGCCTGCAGAAGAATTGATGTGCCTGGAAGTGAATGAGCCGGGCAATCCACGCAAATCCTTTGATATCAATCTGTATGACACGGACATGATCCTGGGCGATATTCGTCATTTGCTGGAACAACTGGCTGAAGCTTTCCGGATTGAACCAGGGAAAGTCGCACGCTGGTTGGATAACAATACAGGACAGCCACTCGGTCATCTTTCCAGCGGCATTGCCCGTGATGGACGACCATTTGCCACTGTCTACTTCGGTATAGAGGGGCGTTAGTATGTCAGTTGCCCTGGATCGAACCTGTACCGTTAGCCGGCCTGAGATTGAATGGGCCGAATCGAATGATCCCTGTCTGGATTATTGTCTCTGGCCTTATGAGCCCCGTTGCAGCCAGTCGGGTAAGCTCCGTTCGATCAATTTGCTCCATGCATCGTTTCAACAGGCAGGCGCAGAGCAACTGGTCGATATTTGTCAGGCGATTCGTGACGCGGTTGGCGATTTTCAGACGGTTTGGGGTATCAAGCAGTCAGAAAAAGGATTTAGTTGGGAACTCTATTTTTACGATTATGAGCGTCTGCAGCGACGGGTCTCGGCGTCACGGCTGATTGATGTGTTGTCGCCCTGGTTGTCCTGCGATCTGGCCGTCAATGAAAACAGTCCGTATTTTATGTTTTCCCTGAATCTTGAACCTGAAACAGGACACAACCTGCGTTCGCTGGATTCAATCAATATTTATATGGGCAATGCTGGTAGCAATGTCTCTTCGGGGTTGAGTTACTCGCTGACGGCTGACGGTTTGATCTTTGATAATCTCTACAGTTTTTTTGATGCAAGGAACGAGCAGGATGACATTTTGGCTAAGATGGCCTGTTCTGCGCATCTTAGCCTGGATTCACTCAATCCTGATGACGTGCTCTGGCCTGAGCTGGTGGATTGCCAGACGATTGTCGTCGCCAACAAGCGACTATGTGAAGGTATATATTTTTCCCGGGTAACCGTTGACCAGCTGCTGTTTTTCCTCAGGAAAACCCATTTTCCGGCAGCGCATGTCGCGTATGTTGAAAAGAACCGTGATCGTTTGGAACACTTGTTGTTTGATGTGGGCTTTGACTATACGATGGTTGAAGGCACGATAAACATCACCAAAAGCGCATACTACGGGGTGTTCTGACGTGAGTATGGGACGATTTAACAATAACGACTACGTCTCTGTCACCATGGAGTTCCGGTGCAATCTCAAGTGCGAGCATTGCATGATCGAGGGCACCATGGATCGTCTCGTCCCGCAAACCCTTGAACGCTTCAATGAGATTCTTGCCCATAACCGTGAACATCAGCAGTGGAAAGGGCTGATCCTGACCGGTTCTGAAATTACCCTTCGTCGAGATCTGCCTGAATTGGCCAGCCAGGCCAAAGCAGCAGGTTTTCAGCATGTCCGGATTCAGACGCACGGTATGCACCTGCACCAGAAAAGTTACTGTGACCGTCTGCTGGACGCGGGTGTGGATGAATACTTTGTCAGTGTCGCCGGCTCCGATGCCTGGAGTCATGACCATATTACCGGTGTCCAGGGCGCTTTCGATCGCATGATGCAGGGGCTGGAGTATCTGGATGCGATTGAAGGGGTTTCACTGCTGACAAACACGGTAGTTACCGCCAGCAGTTATCAACTATTACCCGATCTGGTGGAAAGGCTTGCGCATCTCAAGCGACTCGAGCAAATGGAATTCTGGTCCTATTGGCCAATGCAGGAAACTGATGAAAAGGATTTACTGGTACCTCACAACACGGTGCTGCCTTTTCTTCGTGAAGCCGTCATCAGAGCCAAGGCATTGGGCCGGGTGGTAGAAGTCAAGAATTTCCCCGAATGTCTGCTGGGTGAACTGGTGGATGTATTGATGAACGATCAGCCGGAACTGCATATCGATCCGGCTTTCTGGACGGAATTCATGCGCAATGGTTTTCACCAGTGTGCGTATCGTGACCAGTGTCAGTCTGAGCAATGCCTTGGTCTGAATACCGCGTATGTCCGTAAATACGGATGGGAAGAACAGTTATTGCAGCCGGTTGTGCCGTCACAGGTCTTGCGCCTGTGCAGCTGATCGACGCAATGGTTTGACGACAATGGAACGCCCCACAGGGAAAGAGCAGGAAAGAGGTATAAAAAACATGGCAAAGCAATTACTGATTTACAGCCAGGTCCAGCCGGTCTCCAGCCAGCGTCATCGTGACTGGGCGATCAAGCAGGTGACTGACTTTGAGTTTGCCAGGGATGTAAACTCGGTGCCCCTGATGGCTGTGGAATTCCCCAATGCTGCCAGTGAAATGGCCGTCGTTTTTACGGGGAATGATGATCAGATTATGCCGGTGGTGATTCTGGGTGTCAGGGAGCAGGAAAACCTGTATCTGAACGACGAAGGTCAAATGACTTCCCGTTACGTGCCAGCCTTCCTGCGCCGCTATCCGTTTGTTTTCTCCAGCTCGGATGATGGCGCTAACTTCACCCTTTGCATTGATGAGACCTACACTGGCTGTAATCAGGAGGGTGTTGGCGAGCGGCTGTTTGATGCGGAAGGTGAGAAGACCCAATACCTCGACAATGTGTTGGCCTTCCTGAAGGAGTACCAGGTGCACTTTAATCGTACCCGGAACTTCTGCAGCAAGCTGAAAGAGCTGGATCTGCTGGAACCGATGGGCGCCCAGTTTACCCAGCCGGATGGCGAGAAGCTGACCCTGACCGGCTTCATGGCGGTTAACCGTGAAAAACTGAAGTCTCTGACCGGTGAACAGCTGGCGGATCTGGCGAAGACCGATGCACTGGAACTGATCTATATCCATCTCCAGTCCATGCGCAACTTCACCAGCATGCTGGAGAAAGTGGCGGGTGCTGAAGCATCAGAGCCAGCGGCATCTAAGGAAGAAGCCGCTGCGCCGGAAGAAGAAGTGACATTGCAGTAAGAGAAAAGCGCACCATGAAGGTGCGTATTTTTGCCCCAGAATGGTGAGCGGCTCCGGCCGCTCGCTGACGTGTCGGGGCTATGAGAATAAAGGCTGTAGACGCACTACTGAGTGGTAGTACCGATCAAGGCCGTCACGGTGTTGCAGTAAGGACAGACTCCAGACACCGGATATAAAAACGGACAAATACGGAAGCGCAGACCATGGCATATCCATTTCCGACGACAACCGCCCTTCATCCTCTGTCACGGTTGAAGAACAGCGTCCTGTCGCTGGGAAAAAGCCTGCTGAGCCGGGAAATGCCCGGGGCAGAGCCCTCCCGCAGGAAAAAGCCGGTTCGCCGTAAGAGTGCGTCTGCGCAGCATCGGTTTACCTTTGAGAGCCTGGAGCCAAGGCTGCTCTTTTCTGCCGACCCCATGGCCATGGCGGTGCAGACCAATGAGCTCAGCCACGATATGGGCAACGATGCCAATGACCTGGTGCTCAGGGTCATTGAGCAGGACAACACCTCCGTCCTGCAATTGGTGGATAACGGCGCGGATGGTGCGCCAGTCCTTTATGAAGCGACGCTGGACAGCAGCAATCACATCACGATCACGGGTACCGATGGTGATGACACTCTGACACTGGATAAAAGTATTACCGCACTTAGCGATGATACGCTGCTGATTACGTTTAATGCGGGCAGTGGCAGTGACACCCTGGAGGGTGCAGAAAGCGATACCACATGGACGCTGACCGGAAACAACAGTGGTACGGCCGGTGACCTGACCTTCAGTGGTATTGATGCTATCACCGGTGGTAATGGGGATGACACGCTCAGCGCCACCATTGATGGCAAAAATAACTGGGTCATAACCGGCAGTAATTCACTCGATCTGGCCGGTATCTCTCTGACCGGTATTGAAGCCCTGTCTGCTGACTCTGACGATGTGCTGGATTTTTCCGGATACAGCACCGGTGTGACGGTCGACCTGGATGCTGGTATTGCGACCGGTTTTGAAGGCGTCAGTGGCTTTGGTGATATCACCGGTTCCGATTATGACGATACGTTGGCCGGTAACGCGAATGACAACACTATTGTCGGTGGCAAGGGTAACGATACCCTTGGCGGCGGTTTAGGTCTGGATACCCTGAGTGGTGGAGAAGGAACGGACACCGTCAGTGAACGTCGTGACGCAGACTTTGTACTAAAAGACACTGTTCTTACGATTGACGGCGTCGATGAGGATACGCTTTCAGGCTTTGAGTCTGCAGCGCTGACCGGCGGTGACAGTGACAATACGCTGGATGCTTCAGCCTTTACATTGGGTGGCGTTACCCTGGATGGTGCCGGTGGCAATGACACCTTAACTGGTACAGCTGGCAATGACACCCTGACCGGTGGTACCGGAGCCGATGCCATCGACGGTGGTGCGGGCACCGATACACTGTGGGAACAGCAGGATGTCGATTTCACCCTGGTGGATGTCTCTGCGGTGGATTTTGAATCCCAACTGACGGTTACGTATGCCGATACGTCGACTGAAATAGACACGCTTGTTCGTATAGAAAGTGCCGATCTGACCGGTGGCCTGAGTGATAACACCCTGGATGCGTCTGGCTTTACCTTGGGCGGCGTTACGTTATCCGGTGGCGCGGGTCGTGACACGCTGGTCGGTTCGGATAATGATGATCTACTAAGCGGGGGCACTGGCGCCGACAGTATCGATGGCAATGGTGGCACCGATACGCTGATTGAAAGCGGAGATACCCGCTACATTCTCACCGATTCCAGCCTGGATGCAGCGGCAGGAGTTGATGAAATCCAGACCATTGTTCTGACCGGTGTCAGTGATGGCACGTTCACCGTCTCCTTCCGCGGAGAAGAATCCGAAGCTATCGCCCACGATGCCTCGACCGAGGAACTGGCAGATATTCTCAGCCTGCTGACCGGATTCCATGAAGAAAATATTCAGGTCACCGGCGGCCCCGGCGCCTGGCAGATTCAGTTTATTGGTGAGTTTGGTTCTCAGGATATTGAACCATTGGTTGTCACCGGCAGCTTTTCCAGTGGTTCCGCTGCAGTACAAACAACGCAGGCTGGACAGTCCAATAACGAGGTTCAGACCATCACCTTGACGAGCGTGACCAGTGGCTCATTCACGCTGACGTTTGATGGTCAAACGACAGAAAACCTGGCGTTCGATGCGGACGTTGATGATGTCGCGTTTGCACTCCGCCAGCTCGATAATATCGGTTATGAAGATGTCGCGGTGACCGGTTCCGCCGGCGCATGGGTTGTGACGTTTACGAACAATCTGGCTGCCATTAATGTCAGCGAAATGACCGTTAATGGTGATTTTAACGTCGGGGGCAGTGCAGGCGTCAGCAGTGTGGATGGCGTTCAAAGTCTGGATACACTCAGTGAGATTGAGAAAGCTGAGCTGACCGGCGGTGCCAGCGGCAACCTGCTGGATGCATCCGGATTCTCCGGCAGCGTCAAGCTTTACGGCGGAGAAGGGATGGATACCCTGATTGGCGCCGGTGGAGATGACGAACTGTATGGTCAGGATGATGCCGATACCTTAACGGGCTTTGGGGGTGCTGATGTCATTGATGGTGGTGAAGGCATTGATACGCTGGTAGAAACCTTCGACGCAAATATGACGCTCACCAATGTGAGCCTTGTGCACGGCAGCACGACGGATACCCTGTCCCAAGTTGAAATTGCCGAATTAACCGGCGGTGCGGGTGATAACACGATTGATGCCTCCGGCTTCACCGGGCTGGGTGCGGAAACCCTGCTGCAATACCTTGATAACCAGTCCGGCCTTGGCACGGTCGATGGCACGGACTTCTCCATTACCCTGCGCGATGTCACGGTAGTTAACGTCAACCTGTCGTATGCAGAAACCATTCAGGACGTGCTTGATCTCATTGCGGAAGCGGATACGTCCGGCAATCTGACCGCTTCGCTGAATGCGACACAAACCGGCATTGATCTGACAGATACCACAGTTGGCGTTGGTGACCTGACCGTTGCCGCGGTCGGTGGTTCACTGGCGGCAACAGTCCTGGGGCTTGCAAAGACTGGTACTGCTGGAAGCCTTTCTGGCGACGACATCGTATCCGGCTATGTAAAACTCGATGGTGCAGCTGGTGCCGATACCCTGATTGGCGGTATCGGTAATGACTATTTCACGGGTGGCGAGGGTAATGACACCATCACCGGTGGCGCCGGTGAAGACTGGCTGGTCGAAGTGCGCGATGCCGATATGGTGTTGGCAGATATCACCAGCGACGATGCAACAGATCCGGCCGATCTGGATAATGCGACACTGGCTATTGGTAGCACTGAAACCGATACACTGGATGGTATTGAACGGGCAGACCTATCCGGTGGTGCGTCTGTTAACTCACTGAATGCGAGTGGCTTCACATTAGGTGGCGTGATACTGCGTACCGGCGGTGGTGTGGATTCACTGGTGGGTTCTGCCAACGACAATGATCAGTTTTATATCGATATCTCTGGACTGGTGGCAGGAACTGACAAGGTCAATGTCAATATTGGTGGTGGTACCGATAACGAAATCATCGTTGAGGGAATGGACTCATCCATTACCCAGGAAGATTTTGAATGGGTCAGCTTTACCGGAAAGGATAGCGCGACCTATACCGTGAACGCGGGTAATACAGCGACCATTGACGGCAATATTTCTGTTGATGGCATGAACATCAAGATTGCCGCCGGTACTGTCAAGATCAAGGGTTATACAATTGATACCAGCCATGCGACAGCGGCGGGCGATATCACCATCAAGGGCAAAGAAATTACCATTGATGAAGGTGCGCAGTTAATCGCACTGGCGTCAACCAATGTCAGCAATGCGGTTCACGGGGATATTACGGTACTGGCTGAATCGCGGTTATTGCCCTGGACGTCTGGCTGGTACAACTATGACAATCTGAAAGCCAAGGTGTTTATTGGTGAAACGGCCGGTATCGGTAATACGCAGACCACGTTGAAGGGCGGCAATGTGTCGGTCGGCGCAGTGGTTAACAGCCAGAATTACCTGGCAGCGAGCAACTCCAATAACAATAACTGGTTTGCTGAGAATGCCCTCTCGGTTGCCGAGTTTGCCATTGAGTTCAGTGAAGGGTTGGCCCTGTTAGGGGCGGTATCCCGTGCGGTGTCCACGGCCAAGATTGAGATTGGCTCATTCGCGCAGATCACTGCAGAAGCTTCTCCGGATACCAGTCAGAATACCGGTAATGTCACGATTGTTTCCTCGTCTCTGGCGCAGGCCAGTGCCAAGCCTTATTCCTGGGGCTTTGCGGCTTCCGTCGGCATTATTGAGAATGAATCACGGGTCAACATCAACGGTAATGTGAATGCGGCCGGGGATGTTTACATCCATGCCGATGCCAAAAATGCCATGGATGTTGAGGCGAACCCGACCAAGCTGTCCAAAATGGCAGGCTCAGTTGCTGTTAGTGTGATCCAGTCAACGGCAGAAGCCAATGTGAAAGATGGCTCTGTCATGACCGTTGGCGGTAACCTGAATGTCTCCAGCAATACCTCCGAAATCAATACGACAGTGGCCCGTTCCATTGCCGGTGTAAAAGGCAAACTGGGTATAGCACTGGCGATTGCCGTTGATGAAAGCCATACCAATGCTTACCTGGATGGCACCGTCACCGTCGCAGGTGATATCACCGTTGACGCCAGCATGGATGATCACATCCTCGATGATAACGGTGCCGATTCGGGCATTGGCGCCAACAATAGCCTGGGGGCTATTTCAGATAACATTATCGGATTAGGCTCATTATTCCTGTCTCCACCGACCAGTCCGGGCATTAAGGCATTTGCCGGTGTTGGGACAGACTCCAAGGGCGATTTCCTGACCGATGCTGCCAAATCGCAGAAAAGTCGTCTGTCTGATCCTGTCAAAGATGCCACGACAAAATTTTTGTCGTCCAAATCCAGCGCGTTCGACAAATGGTGGAATGCCACCTCTGAACCCAAAACCAAAGGCGATGCATACGATATTGCGGCGGCGATCGCCGTACATGTTGATAACAACGAAGTGGTTGCGCGTATCGGCGACGGTGTGGTGGATGCGGCCAACAAGCAGACTGTAAAAGCCGGTGGCAATATCACCGTTCAGGCTGTGCTTGAGTCACGCCCGAGCCTGACGTCAGACTCCAAGGCGATCGACTACGGTGCAGCAACGGGCGATGACTCCCGGTTTACCACGGAAAAAGGGTTTTCCGCGGCTATCGCTATGGGCTACTACGACAGCAAGTCAAAAGCCTATATCAATAACGATGCGGTGGTTGATGCGGCTGGAAAGCTGACAGTCAATGCAGAAACGCGCAATCAAATTGATCCCACCAGTCTTTGGGGCGCGAACCTGATTGCCCCTCTGCTCGAAGATACTGGGAAGTCTGATTACAAGGACACCGACACCGGTGCGACCCTCACAGAGGGTACGCTGGTGGAAAGTAAAGACAGTACTGGAAAAACGATTCAGTACGAATTCCTGAGCAATGTCGCAGAGTATAACGTAGACCTCAATAATCAAGATTTTGAGGATGACACACGGTGGCTGATGCTTGATCCGGTCCAGAACAAGATCGGCGAATTTATTACGACAGCAGCCAGTTATCTTGACAGTAACCTGGGGCTGGATGACCACCTGATTGATTCCTGGACAGCCTCGCGGGCAGAAGGTCAGAAGAAAGCGGCCGCCGGTTCTGTAGCCGTACTGGTCATGAATCAGAGTGCGGATGCCACCATCAAGGAAGGGGCTTCCATCAACCAGGACTCCACCTATCAGGATGCAGCCAGTAACCAGGATGTGACCGTATCCGCAGTCAGTGTTGCTCAGATGGTCAATCTTGGCGGTAACTTTACGCCGTTTGGTGTGACGGGTGATACGGATAAACCGGAGAGCGACGATAAAAGCTACAGTGGCTGGAAACCGAAAGCGACAGCCGGTGGCTATGGTTCCAAGTCTGCGGATGATGGTGATGCCGTTGGGGTTGCTCTGCTGGGTTATGCCTATGTCAATGATGTCACGGCGAAGATAGAAGACGGCGTCACGTTGTATGCGGACAGCCTGAAAGTCGATGCGGATAACGAGACGCTGTCAGTCACGTTAGGCGCGTCTGGCGGCCAGGCTGATAACATGGCCTTTAACGGCGCCATGCTGGCCACCGTCGTACTGAACTCAACCATTGCCCAGGTGGATGACGGTGCCAATGTCACCATTGGCAATGGTTCTGCGGACAATGATGGCAATGCCGTACTGATTGAAGCGAATGATACGGCTTACATCTTCACAGTGGCAGGAGCGGTGGCGACCTCTGAAACCACCGGTGTTGGCGCCTCGGTAGCCGTCAACGTGATTGAGCGTGAAACAGAGGCGCTGATTGGTAGCCGTTATGGTGATGATGCGCGCTATGGCAGTGGTGGCTTTACCGCCACAGGTGACGTCAAACTGTTTGCGCAGAATGACGGGGTGGCAGCCAGCCTGGCGCTGGCTGGTTCCAAGGTGTCCAAAAGCCCTGCGGCTGACAGTGACAGCATCCCGACGGATACCTCCAGTAATGGCAACGGTGGCAGTTCCGATTCTTCCAGCAGCAATGGTTTAAGCAATTCCGATGGTTCCACCACGACCAGTCCGGAATTGATGAAAATGAACCAGAGCCAGAGCTACCAGGATGGCATTGCGGACATGAGCAGCCGCTGGACGGCGGAGGCAGACGCGAAAGAAGCCGCCAAGCCTGGTCAGACCGGCATGGGAATCTCCGGCTCTGTCACCATTAACATCGGTGATGACAATGCGGAAGCGTACATTCGCAATGCCTATGACATTGATGTCGGTGACCTGACCATCAAAGCCAGTGACCTGAGCATCTATGGTTCGATCTCTGGCGCCATGACCTATGTGAAGGATGACAATGGTGGTACTGCTAGAGGGATTGCTGGTTCTGCATCCTTCAGTTTTGTCACCGGTACTGTTAATGCGTCGGTTGTCAGTGCAGATTCGCTGCTGGCTGACTTGCTTGATTTTGATGCAACCCGTAACGGCTGGGTGACCTCCCTGACTGCCAGTATTGCCGGTGCTACCGGCCGTAGTGGGACGGCCATCGCAGGCTCCGTTGCCGTGACAAGAACCACCTTTACGACCAAGACCGGTTTGTCTTCTATCTCCGGTGACACCGTCATCGACGGCACGATCAACCTGAATGCTGATGATCATACCCAGATTATCCTGATTGCCGGTTCCGGCGGTTTTGGTGGCAAGACAGGCGTCGGCTCCGCTGTCGCATTCACACAAATTCAAAATACCACGGAATCGGTTATCGATGGCCTCAGTAACCTGAAACACGGTGGTGATGTTACTGTCAAAGCACAGTCAACAGGGCTGGTCGTTTCTATTACGGGGTCCGTGGGGACTGCCGGCGGACAAAGCACGACCGGCTTGGGGGCTGCTGGCACCCTGTCGATGAACTTCATCAACAATACGGTCGAGTCCAAACTGCTCAATACCACAACTACGGCAGACTCGACCGGTAATGTCAGCCTGCTCGCCGATGATGCGTCGTCGATTTATTCCTTTGCCGGTGGCTTTGCCAAGGGCAAGTCGCTGGGGCTGGGTTTTGCCCTGGGCTTCAACTTTATCGATAACACGGTGACGGCGAAGGTGTCTGGCTCAACCTTGCGCACCAGTGGCGGCTTGAGTGTTAAGGCCGAAGAAAATTCCGTATTGGGCACCCTGGTTGTAGGGGGCTCGGGCGCTGAGAAGCTGGCTGTTGCCGGTAGCCTGGCGGCCACATACACCAATAATGACATTACTGCCACTATCACCGGCGACAGTGATATTGCCGTAGACGGCGCTGTTCTGGTTTCTGCATCCGATACAACGACCAGCGTTAATCTGTCCGGTGGTCTTGCGTACTCCTCTCAGCAGGGGGCAGTGGGAGCCGCTATCGGCGTCAACCTGATTGATAACACCATCCTGGCTGAAATCAACAGCTCAAAAGTGGTCTCCAATACCTCAACGCTGGATGTTCTGGCATCCGCTGAAAGCATCCTTGTCAGTGTCGCTGTGGGCGGCGCTGGCGGACAGAACTTTGCGGCCGGTGGCTCTGTTTCAGTTAACGAAGTGACCAATACCATACAGGCGCGTATCAAGGATGATGCCGACGCAACAGTAGCCACTGATGTTGAGGCCAGTGGTGCCGTCAGCGTGGCTGCGGCTGATTCAACGACAATGGTTGTTATTGCCGGCGCGGGTGCCTACTCCGGCAGTGGCACTGCGATTGGAGCCTCTGTTTCAACCACGGAAGTCAGCAATACGATTCAGGCGTCCATTGATGGCGCAAAGGTTGAGTCAACCGGTGCCGGTGTGAATGTTCTTGCAGGCTTCTCGCCATCCGGTTCTGACGTTGATCTGGCAGGCCTCGGGGTTGATACCTCTGAGCTGCCTTCAGATACCGACTTCGGTGCACAGATTATTAATGTCACCATTGCTGGTGCTTACGCGAATACCTTTGCCGCTGGCGCCGCCATTTCCCTGAACTGGCTGAATAACACCGTAGAGGCGTACATCAACGACGCGGATGTTGATGCATCCGGCGATGTGACAGTCGCAGCGGAGGATGATGCCGACCTGATTTCCATCGCTATTGGGGCAGCCGGTTCCTCTGGCAGTGGGGCTTTAGGGGCCGCGATCGCCTACAACTACATTGGTGGTGATCCTGGTGATCCGACCCGTGATGTGGCGGAGAATAGGGATGCTATCAATACAGGCATCATCCGCGCCTACATTGGCGGGAATGCGACGGTGGATTCCAGTCAGGGCGCCGTTAATGTCTATGCCGACTCGGCAGCCAGTATTGTCAACGTCACAGTGGGCGCCGCAGGTGCCAACAATGTCGCGATAGCGGGCTCTATTTCGATTAACTTCATGCGTAACCTGGTGAATGCCTCTATACAGGGCGGTGCCAAGGTCACGGCCTATACCGATATCAATGTTCGTGCAACGACAACACCGATCATGGTGATTGTCGCTGGTGGTGCTTCCGGTGCCAGTACGGGGGCGGCGGCTATTGCTTCTGCTACCAACGATATGCGCAGTGATCTCCAGGCACGGATAGAAGGCAGTGGTACTGAAGCCACAGCGACAACAGGTGATATCAAGGTTGCTGCAAAAGTCCTTAATACAGATCAGTTGCCGTCTGTAGCACTGGCCGATGATGGTGATCAGGATTCCAGCGATGATCCGATACTGGATGCCCAGATCTGGTCATTCACTATCAGTGGCTCGGGTGCCGGTACCGTTGGTGGTGCTGCCTCACTGTCGTTGAACTGGATCCGCAACAGCGTTGAAGCACGTATTGCTGACAGTGCCAAGGCACAGGCCAGCAGTGGTGCCGTGAAAGTATCAGCTTCTGATCAGGCGACACTGAACTCGCTGGCCGGTGGTGGCAGTGGTGCAGGAACCGCTGCGATTGGTGCGGCCGTGGGTTACAACTATGTGGGTGGTAACCCGGATGATCCGGGCGATTATGATACGGCCAACATCATCAGGGCCTACATTGATAACGCCACCGTCATTGCTGATACCGTGACCGTGGATGCGACCTCTGATGCTGACATTAATACGTTCAGTGTGTCTATTTCCGGTTCTGGCACCTTTGCCGGTGCGGGCTCCTTCTCTCTGAACTGGATTCGTAAAACCGTCGATGCTCATATCAGTGGCAATGCTTCAGTCACTGCTACCGGTGACATTGATGTCTTGGCTTCTGACACGTCCGATATCCGTTCAGGTTCTGCCCAGATCAGTGGCTCCGGGACTGTCGCCATTGGTGCGGCTGTCGCCTATAACGAGATCGACAATACGGTTAAGTCTTATGTCGATAGTTCCAGCGTTATCGTAACGGCGGGCAATGCCGGCAATATCCGCATTGTGGCAACCTCTGATGCGACGATTTCGACACTATCGGCAGGTATTTCCGGTTCTGGTACGGCCAGTGTGGCGGGATCCGCATCCAGCAACCTGATTCACAATGATGTGCGGGCGTATATCAACGGCGGCACAGTCACTACCGACGACAACATCCTGGTTCAGGCGGAATCTGACGACACCATCACATCGTATGCCGGTACACTCAGTGGTTCCGGTACGGTCGGTGTTGGCGGCACCGTGGTTGTTAACCAGCTGGATAACGATACCCAGGCCTATATCAGTGGTGATGCAACGGTTGTCGCAAAAGGGGCTGGCAGTTCGCTGAGTATCAAACAGTGGGCAGATGATTCTGCAGGTACTGAAAGTACTGAAAACCTCAATGGTCTGGCCGTTATTGCCACCAATGATGAAGAAATCGATGTGGTTGCGGTGAGTCTTGGGCTTGCAGGACAGGTGGGTATCGGCGCCAATGTGATCGTCAATAAGGTCACCAATACGACACGCGCCTATATCAGTGATTCTTCCGTCAATAACAGTAGTAACCGGGGTAAGCAGGTCAAGGTTCGTGCGCATCAGCACACCGATATCAGTAGTGGCGGTGGTGCGCTTGCCTTTGGTGGCGGTGCAGCAGGTGTTGGTGCTTCTATTGATACTGATATTGTGGATAACACCACACAGGCCTATGTCGCCGATGATGATGTCGCGACCGATGAAGATCATATCTACACCGGTGAAGGCCTCGACGTCTCTGCCCTGAGTCGTGAAAAGATTCTCTCTGCCAGTGCCGGCGTTGGGGTTGGTTTTTATGCCGGTGTGGCCGGTGCGGCGTCTGGTGTGAAGAGTACGTCTGATACGGATGCGTTTATTCGCCTGGCCAAGGTGACCAGTGATGCGGGTGTTTCTGTTGACGCCAACAGTCGTGTTGAGCTGGAGCTGTATGACGGTGCCATCGGCGGCGGTATTGTCGGTGCCGGCGGTTCTGTTGCAGTAGGTCTGCTGGATGGTAATACCCGCGCCTATATCGAAGGGGCGACCCTCGTTGCTGACGACAGTGTCCAGGTGAATAGTGATGCGACAGAAAATGTCTCGGTACTGGTTGGTACGCTCGCGGTAGGCGGTACGGGGCTTGGGGGTTCTGTCTCTGTTGTTGAAACCCACTCAAACACCGGAGCATGGATTGGCGCCTATGTGCCCAATAGTGGCGCGGCAACGAATGCCAGTGTCACGTCTGGGTTACATACCAAGGTTAAGGCAACAAGTAACACGACATTTGATAACGATATTGGCGCTGGTGCACTGGGTGGCGGTGGCATCGGTGCTTCCATTGATGTCGTCACGGTTAAAAACGCTGTGGATGCGCATATCGGTGCAAACAGTGTGGTGACCGCTGAGGGGGATGTGACCGTTGAGGCGGAAGCCAACCGAACCATTGATTCGATGGTCATGGCGTTTGCCGGTGGTGCGACCTTTGGTATCAGTGGGGCAGTCTCGGTTATCAGTGTTGGTACCGGTCTTGATACGACCGGCAATGAACAGGCGACGCCGGCACAGGAAAAGATTGATGCTGCATTCAATGATGGCAATGCCAACGGGCTGGGATCGGATGATACGGCGCAGAGAGCGGATGGTGTTGCCAGTAGCAGTCTCTTTACTGTCACAGTAGGCGAAGACCCCTCCGTTTCTGACACGACAGCATATATCGGTGACGGTGCACAGGTCACGGCAGGCAGCAACGGTGCTTCAGCAGATATCCTGGTGAAGGCGACGGACACGGCGGATATTGAACAGATTGCCGGTGGTGCAGCGATCGGGGGCGTCGGTCTGAGTGCCGGTGGTTCTGTCGGTGTACTGAATCTTTCGGGTGCGACAACCGCTTATATCGATAACAACACGGATATATCGGCGACCGATGATATCAAGATAAAGGCTGTCTTTACTGCCGAGGACGTGGATGTCTACGCCTATGGCGGCTCCGCGGGTACGGTAGGTCTGGGTGCCCAGGTCAGCGTTATCAACGACACGGCAACGCAGCGGGCGTTTGTTGACCATGGTTCATCGTCGTCAAACGGAGCACGGATTACCAAGGCTGATGACCTGATCATTACCGCAGAAGCTTCCCGCAATTATGACGTTGAGGCCAAAGGCGTAACGGCGGGTGCCGCAGCCGCGGGTGCTGCAGCTGGTGATGTTGATATCGGTGGTTCTACGTTGGCTTATCTGGGTAATTATGCCCAGGTTGGGCAGGGAAGTGATTCAGTCGGTGATGTCCTGATTACGGCAACATCAAACGCGACGGTCACTGAAAATATCTGGTCGGTTGCAGCCGGTATCGGTGCAGGTTCAGGCAATGATGCCAGGGTTCGGATCGATCCGAGCGTGAAGGCCTTTATTGGTAATAACGCTGCTGTCACCGTCACCAATACGGTGGATATACAGGCTGCGGCAACACCGAAAGCGGACGTAACAGTGCACGGTGTTAATGCGGGTGGCCTTGCTGTCGGCGTCTCACTGACGGATATCACCATTGAACCCACGGTGATTGCAGCCCTGGGTGATCCTGATGATGACGCGAAAGGCAGTATCAGCATTACTGCAGCCAGTTTGTCACTGACGGCAGAAACCAAAGTACCTGATAACAGTTATTCCGCGAAGTCTTACTCTCTGGGTGTTGCCGGTGCCTTGATTGGGGTCGATGCGACTCTTTCAACCATCAATAACAACAGCACCGTAAAGAGCTTTGTTGCAGATGGCGCAACCCTGGCAATTACCGGCGCGACGACACTTTCAGCAACCAACAATACCAAGCAGAAAGCCGAGGCTGACAGCTACTCTGGCGGTCTGCTCGCAGCGGGTGGCAGTTCGGCCAAAGCCAAGTCAAATACGACAACGCTAGCTTTCCTGGGCGATGGGGTTGATCTGACAGGTTCCACACTCCAGATCACCGCTGTAGGTAATGATGATAACTATGCAGAAGGTACCGCAGGGGCTGGTGGCCTTGCCGGGGGTTCCGGTACTGAAGCCATTACTGTCAACAAGAGCACCGTCACTGCAGAAATTCGTGAAGGTGCCAGCGGCAAGGATATCGACCTGACACAACGTGGGGCTGGCACACTGGTCATCAAGGCGGAGCAGAATGCCACCTTTGACAGCAAAATCACTGTCGGTTCTGGCGGTATTCTGGGAGCAACAGGCGCCAAGGCAGATCATGATGTAACGGCTAATGTGACCGCTGGCATCGGTGCCGATGCTGTGGTCAAGGCAACCGATATTGACATGGATGCGATCACCAAACTGCGCAAGAACGGTGTATCCGGTGACAATATCAAGGGAACCACTGGCGGTGTCGCCAGTGCCGCTGGTGCGGACAGCTTTACCAACGTCAATATGACCACCCGTGTGGTTATTGGTGATCGTGCGTCACTGACCGTAGAAGATGGTGCATCGGATGCTGGTGACATGACGCTGGATTCCCTCAATGACTTCATCCTGAACGACAAAGTCACCCTGATCTCCGGTGGTGCGGTATCAGGCGCCGGTTCGACAATGGAGATCAAGACCGATACCAATATCGCTGAAGTGTCTGTTGGTAACAGCGCACAGCTGAGCAGTGTTGGTGATGTCCAGATCTCTGCCCGTGGTACCGGTGAGGCCGTCGGCAAGGTCAACGTGGAAACCTACGGTGGTGGTACGGTTGCCGTGGCGGACACGACGGTAGAAGTACGCCCTGAAAACAAGGTGACATTTGCCGCGAACAGTTACCTGACCACTGACGGCAACCTCAATATCTCAACAGGCACAGACACCAGCTTCAATCGTGATCAGTACAAGCTGGAAGCCCGTACAGATAATTTTGCCGGCAGTGCTATCCCTATTAACAGCCTGGATGCGACGGCGAAGCTGATCCAGAACAATACCATTACCGTCGCCGCAGGCGCGGTTCTGGAAACAGCTCGCGATGCCAAGCTGCATGCCGAACGTCTGGGCTTTGCCGATATGGCAGCCAAGGCCAAGGGCGTGAACTGGACCAGCGAGGTGGCCAAGGCGATCAGCGGTGGCTCTGAACTGTACGACGGAACAATTGAAACCGAGGCTCATGCCACCGTCGATGTTGACGGCACCGTCCGTACGGGTATTGATCGCAAACAGGAACTGGTACTCGATGCCATTGTGAATGGCCAGGTAACCAGTAGTACCCAGACTGACGGCGTGACCTTCCGTACCGTCACGGATCAGCTGGATTCTGAGCTGGTTCAGGAACTGCAATATGCGCAGAAGCAGCTGAACCAGTACAAGGATACCAATGCCAATCTTAAGGCGTTCTACGAGTCTGAAGTGACTCGTATCACTAATGAACTGGAAGCCCAGGGCCTGTGGAGTACGGATGAAAATGGTTTGTCCGGTTATAACAAACAGGATGTTCTTGTTGTAGAGGTTGACCCGATCTGGGCTCAGGCGGGAACCATTGATGTGCGTTCCGATGTGCTGGAAGGAACCGGTGTCTTTGATGCGCCGGGTGATGCCAGCGTTGAGATCACCAACAACACGGCCGCGTTCCTGGAAATCAAGGGGATTTCGATTCCGGATTCCAACGGTGGACTGTTCCTGAACGGTGTTGAAGTCGCCAGCAATAGCGAGATTGAAACGTATAACCAGGCCGATGAAGGGGTTACGGCGGGTTCCGCCAGCTTCTCCACGGTAACCGCAGGGGGTAGTGAAAATCCGCCGTTTATTACGATCGCTAATACCTTTGATGAGAGTGATCCGGCTAATGCGGGCATTCCAACGCCAGATATTACCATCACCGGTAATGTTGAAAATCCGCAGGGTAACCTGACGGTCAGCAACCCTGATGGGAAGGTGACCTTTGAAGCCCAGGTGCGTGCGGAAAACATGAACGTGGTTGGTAAGAGCGTCTACATCAGTGGCCTGACCGATTACAGCGTGGGTGGAGAAACCTACTCCAAGCTGGATTCTCTGACCAATAACGGACAGCAGTCTTCTTCTGATGCAGCGGTTGTCGCTGAGCTGACCAAGACGCCGACGGGTGTCAGCCTCTATGGTGACCGTATTGTCATCAGTGCGGAATACCTGAACCTGAACGGTGTCATGCAGAGTGGTAAGCCGGATTACAGCCTGACGCTTGGCACGGCGACAGCCAACGAAATATCCAATCTCAGCCGGTCGGCCAGTGGTCTGGTCAAGCTGACAACGGCGTCAACGGATGACTATACCGTTTATTACAATACGACAACCGGCAAGATTGAAGTCCAGGAAATCCGTGTCAGTGGTGGTTACATTGAGCTGGAAGGCCATATGCTCAATACCGGTGCCGGCGAGATTCGGGTGCTGGGTGGTTATGGCAAGATCTCGGTAACCAACAATACTGCCTACGATGTCGTGGTGCACAGCCTGGATGCCTCCCAGCGGGGTGAAGGAACCCTGGTCATCAAGGACAAGGCCAAGGGCACCAGTGATAATCCCCACGTCACCATCTATACCAAGGATGAGAATGGCGTCACCATTAAGGAAGATGGCAAGTCCGATGTGTCTGGCAGTGACAGCGACACTTATTCCATCAAGTCCGGCTGGCGTTATGGCTGGTCGGTGGATGTGCTGGATGCTACCCGGTATTACAAAACCGAGAAGAAGAGTGGCTGGCTGGGTATTGATGCCTTTGCCAAGGATCCCAGTGATGATTACTGGGATACGACCGAGCGATTGGAAGGCCCAACCCTGACTGACGAAGGGCCATATTTCTTCCTCGATGCAGGTAAGGCAAACGATGCCTACACCTATGTCAGTGATCCCCAGGTCGATGCCTCCAAGACCAAGAACTATATCGAAGATCGCTGGACGACCAGTACCTGGTACGGCAAGAAGACCTACTACACCAAGTATGTGAAGGAAGAGTTCACGACGACCACACACACACATACGGTCAAGGCTGACTATGGCGTCAACATTAACTTCATTGGGTATGACGCTGGCAGTGTTTCTCTGACCTCTACAGTGGCCGGCGCGGATATTCTCATTGATGGCAGTATCCTGAACAGTTCTGGTACGACAACGATTACGTCGAAAGGGGATATCCGTCAGACCAGCGAAGATTCCTATATCACCGGTAAACGTGTGGTGTTGTCTGCCAGCGGTGATATCGGGCAGGTGGTTGTCGATGGTAATGGCGACATGGTGGATTCCGGCGCGCTGACCGTCAATCTGGCGGATGATGCTTATGCCAGCCTGAAAGCGACCGCCGGCGGTGTCGTGCATATTGAGGCAGGCAGTGGTGACCTGGCAATTGACAGTGTTCAGGCCGGCTCCGGCGAGACCGTAAGATTGGTCGCCAAGGAAAATATTACGGTTGCACAGAAGACCTCAAACAGCTGGTACAACGGCTCCGTGCAGGGCGGCACCGTGGCGCTGGTAGCCGAGGAAGGCTCTGTTGGTAACAGCAGTAGTCGTGCACTGGCACTCAATTCCGGCAACAGTCTGTCCCACTATGTGACAGTTGATGCCAAGACCGATATTTATATCAAGGAAACCAGTGGTGATTTGCGACTGAAAGGCGCCACGTCCGCCAGCGGTGATGTGTATATCAATGTGGCAAGTGGCAGCCTCAAGGATGCCAATGACAGTGCCGTACGTGATGACCGAACGTACGACGAACTGCTCAATGGCGTCTGGAGTGATCTGCAACTGACCGACGGTACCGGTGCCCAGAACAAGATCGATCAGACCTTGATCGATTATGCCAGCAACCGTGAACAGGAATACGAGACTTACTGGCAATACCGTGGCATGCAGGCTGATTCGTCTGCCTATGATGAGAATTTTGTGGTCTCTCTGTCGTCCGATGAACAGACGTATTACACCAATGCCGGTTGGACAGATGGTGAAATCCAGACACTGGTTAACAAGCGAACCGAGGAATATCACAGCCTGCATAGCCAGTTTGGCGGTTATGGTGACAGCTACAATGACAGCTTTACCTATACGGTGTCGGATGCTGAACGGGACAGCCTGACTGCGAGTATCAAGGTCTGGACCGAAGATGAATTGTTGAACCTGTTCAGTGCCGGATTGATCGAACCCATCACCGATACGCAGACCTCTGTTGAGGCTGCCAATATCAGCGCTGCTGGCACGGTGATGATCGTAGCTTCTGGTAGTGTGGGTTCTGCTACTGGTTCCCAGGTGATTGACCTCAGTGGGCCTTCGGTCTCACTCACCGATGATGAACGTGTCGCTTTGGCCGCGGCTGAGCGGACGGATGTCGCTTATCTGGCGGGTGATATTGCGTCGGCCAAGGTGAACTTCCTGAATAACGGCAGCAGTGCTGACACCATTGTCCGTACTGATGGTGGCAACTGGCTGACTGAAGGCTTCCAGGCAGGCATGACCATCCAGGTCTTTGGCACGGCCGACAACGCCAATGAGAATGGGCAGTTCTTTACCATTGATTCTGTCACTGCCAATACGATAACGCTGTCTGGCGATGACCAGTTATCCACTGAGTACCGCGCCAACATCACACTGGCGGAAATTATTGTGGATCCGACCGTGGATGGTGCATCCATAACCGGTATTCGCATCGATCTGCGTGATGATGTGGATGTCGATGCGCTGGGTTCTATTTCTGCGACAGCCAGTGGCGATGTGTTCCTTGGCTCTGAACTGGATATGAAGCTCAACACGGTGTCAGCCGGTGACACGGTTCGGATCAAGACCGGGAAATCGATTATCAACGCTGGTGGTAACAGTGTGACCAATGTCACCAGTAATGATGTGATTCTTGAAGCGGCGGATGGTTCCATCGGTTCAGCCTCCGACCGGATTTACATCAACCTGGCGGCCGATGCCATTTTCACCGCCCGTGTCAGCGGTGATATTTACCTCACAGAGCGAACTGACGATATCAATGTTGGTACCCTCTATGCGCAGTCCGGTGGTATCTATCTCACGGCGGAAAGTGGTGCGATTGTCGATGGCCTTGATCATGATTTCGCCAATATCAGTGCTGCCACGGAACTCAGTCTCACGGCGTCAGCCGGTGTTGGTGAAGATGGAGATTATCTGGAAACTGACCTGGCTACGGACGCTACCCTGACGATTGCGGCAGGCGCGGATGTCTATGTCCATGAAGTGCTGGGCAACATGAATATCCGTGAAGTGCTCGCGGATGGCGGTAATGTGGATCTGCGTGCGCACCTGGCAATCAAAGATACCGAGGATGCCAGTGGTGATGTCGTGACCGGCTTGCCGGAAGCGGATGTCATTGGTAACAGTATTACCCTGACGTCTGAGAATGATGCGATTGGTATCTCCGGCAATGACCTGGATATCAACAGCGCCTACCGTTCGGCCGGCACGGTGACGACCAGCAGTGCACTCAATACCTACCTGATCGAAACGGCTGGTGACCTCTCCATTAACACCATTGGGACAGGGGCGGATTACACGGCCTTTATCCTCGGCCGTGACAACATCCTGAATGGTAATGCGGATGTCAATGCATCGAACGTGACTTCCGGTAAAACAAGGCTCTTTGCTGAAGGCGATATCGGTGCCTCAGGCAAGCGGCTCCAGACGACTGTCGGCTACATGGAAGGACGTTCGACCAGCGGTAATGTCTGGATTACCAATACCGGTCACCTGATTATCGGTGGACTTGATCAGGAAAATGGCATAGTTGCGACTGGCACCGTGAACATTGAGGCTCATAGTCCGATCACGGTTGAGAAGTCCATTATCACTGACGACGACATCCTGCTCTATGCCGGTGAAGACAACAATGATGTAGCGGGTGAAGAGGATCACCTGACCGTCAAAACCGGCGTCACGATCCAGTCGACTGCAGGCACTGTGACCTTGCGTGCCGGTGACAACCTGATTGTTGAAGCGGGTGCTACGGTCAGTGCCATCGGTGACCTTCTGCTGCAGGGGGATTACGAGAATCTCGATGCTGCCGGTACCACGATCCATAACCAGGGCACACTAAGTGGCGCTAATATCACCATCGAAGGTGAAGCTGGTAGTGACAATATCCTGCTGGATGGCGTCATTACGACGGCGGGTATCCTGAGTATTTCTGGTGCAGCTGGCAGTGATGATATCCAGCTGCTGGGAAGCCTGACGGGCTCGACACGCATTGATGTCGACGGCGGTAGTGACGGTGACAGTATCCTGATTGATGTCAGCCTGCTGGCCGGTGATACCTACGTCACCGGTGGTACAGGTGGCGATACGCTGACCGTTAACGAACTGCATTCGCGGAGTGACATGCTTTCCCTGGATGGTCAGGGCGGCGGTGATCAGTACATCATCACAATGACCGACACCGATGCTGACGGTGTCACTCTGACGGATTATGTAGTTGATGTGCATGACAGCGGTGATGCGGCAGACGGTGTGGATAACCTGACTATCCACGGCCGGGGCTTCGCTGGTGACACTAGCGCAGATAAAGATGATGTGTTCCTGATTCGGAATAACTTCATCGCCCGTCTGCACGGTGAAGTTGATACCAATACCTTTGTCGATCCTGTTGAGCGGATCAATTACGATGACAGCCTAAATGACCTGACCGGTGGTGTGCTGATCAATGGCGGCGAAGGCAGTGACAGTTTCTTCCTGGATGACACCAGTGCACTGATGACCATTGACGGTGGCAGTGGCCGGGATACCTTCCAGGTGGGCCAGATCTTTGGTGAAGCGCCTGTCACGGCTGCCGGTGATGAGGTCGCCGGAACGGCAGTGACCCGAGGCTACCTGAGTTATGGCAACAGCGAAGAGCTGACCCTGCTGGGTGGTGATGATGGCGACAGTTTCACCGTTTACAGCAACAAGGCCAAGTTGTTCATGAAGGGTGAAAAAGGCAACGATGAGTTCGTTGTGCGTGCCTTTGTTGCTGACGACGATATTGACCTCAATGGTGGTGATGACGATGATACCATTGATTACAACGTCAATGCCCCGCTCAGTATTGACGGTGGCAGTGGTTTCGACACGCTGACAGCGATCGGTACAGAAGCTGACGACACCTTCACTGTGACCCGAGATTCTATTATCGGTGCGGGACTGTATATCAGTTACGACGGTGTGGAGTCGGTCGATGTGGATGCGTTGGAAGGCAATGACACCTTCATTATTGAAAGTACTCGTGAAGGTGTCATCACGACACTGATCGGCGGCTTGGGCAGCGATAATTTCATCGTGGGCTCAGAAGGTCTGACCAGTGCTATTCAGGGTTCATTGATTCTTGAAGGCGGCTCGACCATGGCGGATCGGTCGCTCAAGACGCCGGTTGTGCTGCCCAGTGAACAGGCGACGTCTGCCAAAGACATTCCCTCGATCACAGATGAAACCATTCAGACGGATACCATGACGGTATTCAATGATGCCAGTGACACTGATGACAATGGACAATTGACGGCGTCATCACTGACCGGTCTGAATATGGATGACACGGCCATTGTGGTTGCCGGTGAAAATGGTGCCCCGGATCGAACCATTGCGGGTGGCATGACGTACTACGGCATGGAAGTGGTCGAAGTTGTTATGGGCTCCGGTAACGACACGCTGGCTGTTGACGTTACAGCGACCAGTATCAGTGCGGCCATGGTGTTCTCCCACAATGTGGGGCTGGGTGTCAGTTATATCACCTTGCAGGATAGTAGCAGTTGGTTTGACCAGGGCTTCCGTGCCGGCGATACCATTGTGGTTGCCGATACGGTTGGCAATGACGGTCGCTATACCATTGCCTCTATTTCGCTGGATGGTAGCCAGGTGTCACTGGCCAGCGGTGAGCAGCTGACGGATGAAACCGTAACTGCCACTGTTCAACGGCAGAACCCAGTAATGACTGCTCATGGGGGAGGCAATCGGGAGGTTGTCGATCCTTCGTCCGGTGATACCGGGATGGGCGGTGACACCATTACTGTGACGGGTACTAACACCAATAACGTTCCACTGATTATCTTTGGTGATACCAGCCAAGATGGTAGCCGGTATGCTTCGCTGAGAGGTGCTGGACTGGATCCGGTGGTTGGTTATGGCAATGCCGGTAACGATGTTATTGACGCGTCTGGCGCGTTGAGTGGCGTTGTGATCTATGGTGGTGCGGGTGATGACACCCTCTATGGCTCACAGGGGAATGATCAGATTGCCGGTGGTTCCGGTGATGACCACCTCTATGGATTGGGTGGCAATGACCACCTCTACGGTGATTCCGGTTTCAATATTGATCTATCCCAGCGCCTGAGCCTGGCAACCGAAGTGCTGACAGTGGTGACGGTCGCCGATCCTGTTAACGATGGCGCCAATGCGGATGATCTTGCTGTGGGTAATGACACCATTGATGGCGGCATCGGTGATGACATTCTCTTTGGTGATCACGGCATCATCACCCAGATCCGTGATGGTTCACCGGAACAACTGCGCCTGATGACAACCGGTAATGTGTCGCATATTGAGACCACGGTAGAAGCTCAGGGCGGTGACGATACCCTGCTGGGCGGTGATGACAATGACATGCTCCTTGCGGGTACTGGTTCGGACAAGGTGGCCGGTAATGCCGGAGACGATATCCTGATCGGTGATAATGGTGAAGTCGATCGCAATGTGGATGGCGACTTGATTACTATTGATCTGGTTCAGAACCGCACCGTTGATCATGGCGGTATCGATACTCTGCAGGGGAATGCGGGTAATGACTGGTTGCTGGGTGGTGTCGGCGGCGATGAGCTGTACGGTGCGAATGAAGATGGCAGCCCGCTGGGACTGCTGGATACGGATGATGACCTGATTCTTGGTGATCATGGTGTCATCACGCTGGCGGCTGGCCAGATCATCAGTGTTGCTTCTCTCCGTCTTCAGAATGGTGGTAACGATACGATTCGTGCAGGGGATGGTAATAACCTGGTGATTGCAGGCTTTGGTCAGGATGATGTCACCGCCGGTTCCGGCAATGACATTCTTGCCGGTGATAATGCGACAGCCACCTTTACGGATGGTCACCTGATTACGCTTGAGTCCACAGATGCTGATGATACGACAGGTGACAATGATCAACTGAATGCCGGTGATGGCTTTAATCGGGTCATAGGCGGTGCAGGTACTGATACCATCACCACGGGTGTCGGTATGGATCATGTGATCGGTGACCACGGATCAATGGTTTACGACATAACCGATACCCTGCAGTCCGCAATGAGCAGCCTTAATGATCAGGGGGCTCGTGATGTGATCAACCTTTCCAGTGGCAATAATGTGGTTATCGCAGGTCAGGGTAATGATGAAGTGACCACCACCGGCGGTGATGACATCGTGATCGGTGACAACGGCTCTGCCCAGTTCACCGATGGTCACCTGATCACACTGACCAGCACTGATCTTGATGACATGACTGGTGGTGATGACACTCTGAACCTTGGCGACGGCTTCAACCGCGTGATTGGTGGTACCGGAACAGACACTATCACTGGTGGCACGGGTGTAGACCATGTCCTCGGTGACCATGGTACGTTGACCTACGATGTAGCCGATATCCTGCAGTCTGCTGTGAGCAGCCTCCATAATCAGGGCACTCGTGATGTGATCAACCTTTCCAGTGGCAATAATGTGGTTATCGCAGGTCAGGGTAACGATGAAGTGATCACCACTGCTGGTGATGACATCGTGATAGGTGACAACGGCTCTGCCCAGTTCACCGATGGTCACCTGATCACACTGACCAGCACAGATCTTGATGACATGACTGGCGGTGATGACACTCTGAACCTTGGCGACGGCTTCAACCGCGTGATTGGTGGTACCGGCACAGATACCATCACTGGTGGCACGGGTGAAGACCATGTGCTCGGTGACCATGGTACGTTGACCTACGATGTAACCGATATCCTGCAGTCTGCAGTGAGCAGCCTCCATAATCAGGGCTCTCGTGATGTGATTGCTCTGTCCAGCGGCAGCAATGTAGTGATAGCAGGGCAGGGTAATGATGAAGTGACCACGACCGGTGGTGATGACATCGTGATCGGTGACAACGGCTCTGCCCAGTTCACTGATGGCCACCTGATCACACTTACCAGCACAGATCTTGATGACATGACTGGCGGTGATGACACCCTTGATCTGGGTGACGGCTTCAACCGAGTTCTTGGTGGTACCGGCACAGATACCATCACTGGTGGCACGGGTGTAGACCATGTGCTCGGTGACCATGGTACGTTGACCTACGATGTAACCGATATCCTGCAGTCTGCTGTGAGCAGTCTCCATGATCAGGGCGCTCGTGATGTGATCAACCTTTCCAGTGGCAATAATGTGGTTATCGCAGGTCAGGGTAACGATGAAGTGATCACCACTGGTGGTGATGACATCGTGATCGGTGACAACGGCTCAGCCCAGTTCATTGATGGCCATCTGATCACGCTGACCAGCACAGATCTGGATGATACAACGGGGGGGGATGACACTCTGGATCTGGGTGACGGCTTCAACCGGGTGATTGGTGGCACCGGTACAGATACGATCACCGCTGGCACGGGTGTAGATCATGCCCTCGGTGACCATGGTACGTTGACCTACGATGTAGCCGATATCCTGCAGTCCGCCGAGAGTGCACTGATTGATCAGGGCGCGCGTGATGTGATCACGTTATCCAACGGCAGTAATGTGGTGATAGCCGGCCAGGGTAATGATGAAGTGATCACCACCGGCGGTGATGACATCGTGATCGGTGACAACGGCTCTGCCCAGTTCACCGATGGTCACCTGATCACGCTGACTAGTACAGATTTGGATGATACAACCGGTGGCGATGACACCCTCAACGTCGGAGACGGCTTCAACCGCGTGATTGGTGGCACCGGTACAGATACGATCACCGCTGGAACTGGCGTAGATCATGTCCTCGGTGATCACGGTATTCTGCTTTATGACCTTACTGACATTCTCCAATCTGCTACCAGTACTCTGAATGATCAGGGGGGTAACGATGTTATTGGCTTGTCGACAGGCGATAACGTGGTGATTGCCGGACAGGGGGGTGATGAAGTCACCACAGCAGGTGATGATGACATCGTGATTGGTGACAATGGTTCAGCCCTGTTTACCAATGGTCACCTGATTACACTGGTGAGTACGGATCTTGATGATACGACAGGTGGCGATGACACCATTGTCGTGGGTGATGGTTTCAACCGCGTGATTGGCGGCACCGGTGCCGACCTGATCAATGCCGGCAGCGGTATCGATCAGGTGATCGGTGACCATGGCCAGATGACGTGGGATAGCACGGATATTCTCCGTGAGGCGATCAGCACGCTGCCATCACAGGGTTCTGACGACACCATCACGCTGTCAGACGGTAACAATACGATTATTGCCGGCATGGGTAATGATGAGGTTGTGACGGGTAATGGTGATGATCATATTCTCGGCGACAACGGCGTTGTTCGCTATGACGCGAGAGGATTGATTACGGAGGCCGAAACCACCGACTTTGCTCTTGGCGGTATTGATACCATTCGGGCTGGTGATGGTGACAACGTTATTCTGGCGGGCTTTGCCGGCGATACTGTTACAGCGGGCGCTGGTAATGACACGGTTGTGGGCGATAACGGACGGGTGACCTTTACGGAAGGTGTCCGTACCCGTGTAGAAACCCTGGATACCATTGGCTCAACCGGTGGCAATGATGACATTTCGTTGGGCGACGGTGAGGATCAGGCACTGGGCGGTGTCGGTGCGGATACTATCGAGAACGCCAGCGGTGAAACGGTCATGATCGGTGATGATGGTTATGTCGACAGTGATGCGGCTGGTCGTTATGTAGAAGGTGCAACCGGCAGTACGGTGCTGGGCGACGATGACCTGTTGATTGGTGGTTCTGACCGGGATGTTCTGTTTGGTGGTGTCGATAATGATGTGATGGAAGGCAATGACGGCGATGACCTCATTGTTGGTGATGGTGCAAAAGTGACGCGCACCAGCCAGAGCCTGATTCTTGAAACCATCGACTTCTTCACCGGCGGCGATGACACCCTGAAGGGGGGTGAGGGCCTGGATCGCATGATCGGCGGCTTCGGCAGTGATCTGTTCTACGGAAACCTGTCAGAAGACATCATGGTGGGTGAATATGCCCGGATGACCTTTGCTGAAAACGGGAATGCAGAACAGGCGACGGTGATCGTTACGCTGGCGCAAGGTGGACTGGATCTTCTACGGGTCACAGAAAAATCGCTCTATACCAAGGTGACTGCGATCAATACCCACAGTTTCCTGAACCTGCGGCCTATCAATGCACTGGGTATTGCCACACCAATGCGGGGGAATGCTGCGAATGCTCAGGACTTCCTTGAGAACCTGGTGGCTCATATCTCGGATAATAACCGCTCCAGTGCCCGGTCTGCAGGTATAGACTTCCTGCTGCCATCCGAGCCGACAGCTGCGGGTGACGGAGAGAGCGCAGAACCGGCACAGTGTGAATCGGGTACGGATGAAAACGGGAATGTGATCCCTTGTGCAGAACCTGCTGTGCAGGAGGGGGCGCCGGTAGAAGACTCGGCTGCAGTGGATACAGAAGTTGAAGTCAATCCGCAGCTGGATAGCCTGAATCGTGCAGAAGCGACTGTGCCGGAGAAGAGTGGCAAAGAAGGTGACCTTGCCGCTACCGGACCGATGGCAGCTGCTTCGCTGGCCTGGGGAACCGCAGCACTGGCACGTCGCAAGGGTAAGGCTGATGCGAAATTTAACCAGTCTGCCGTCAGCGATCTGCAGAAGCGGCAACGGGCGAAACGCTTTATGCGCTGGGATAACGTTTCGCTTTAAGGTATGTTGTAATGCATTGGGCGACAGGGCTGACAACGTCAGCCCTGTGTCTTTCCGGTGCTTTACAGGCAGCAGTTGCCTGACGGTGTCTGTTAATGCAAATAATAAAAAACAAACAGGCCGGGCAATCGACCGGCTCCCAAGCAGGACAAACCCTGTCAGGTTTACAGGGGGAAGCCTTCTATCTGCAGTGGCTGACCCGCCAGTGTGAACAGATAACCGGTATTCATGCCGGACTCCTTGCTATCAAATCCCCTGAACACGGCATTTTCCAGCCTGTGGCGATCTGGCCCGGCGTCATGCCAGAAATTGAAATTGTTTCGGAACTGATTGAACAGGTTATTGAAGACCAGGCGCCGCTGGTTACCCATTTAAACGACCGTGATGTTGGTGAGCCGTTGCTGGCGATTGCCCATCCGGTAATGGTGAAAACCTCGCTGGAGGGCGTGGCGGTGCTCATACTTGATGGTCGTCGTGACAGTGTCCTTCAGGCGGCCATGCAGCAGCTGCAATGGGGTATCAGTTGGGTTGAACTGTCACTGCTTCGGGAAACCCTTGATACGAAACACGATGAACAGCAGCGTCTGTCTACAGCCGTTGATTTGTTAACCAAGGTGCTGGCAGAGCCACACTTTGATGCCGCAGCCATGCGACTGGTGTCTGAGTTGTCGGTGGTCATGCAGTGCGATCTGGTCAGTCTGGGGTTTGTGCGCAACGGTTCTGTGACGGTTTGCCACCTGTCCCACAGTGCCCAGTTTACCAAGCGTATGAACCTGGTACGCTGTATTGAGTCAGCAATGGAAGAAGCGGTAGACCAGGGACGTATGGTCTCACTACCCGTTGAGAGCACGGATGGCCTCATTGTCATTGCTCACCAGTCTCTGGCAAAGCAGCATCAGGGCGAGTCAATCTTAACGGTACCGCTCTATCATGATGGTCAGTGCGTGGGGGCTATCACGCTTCAACGCTCAGAAGACAAGCCGTTCTCAAATGCTGAGGCAATTTATTGTGAAAGTGCTACGGCGCTGGCAGCCACAGCACTGGAAGAAAAACGGCTGAATGACCGACCGTTATGGCGTAAGGCTTTGGAATCCGGAAAAGAGCAGCTGAGTCGTTTATTGGGTCCTGGTTATCTGGGACGAAAACTTGCGACTTTCGTCTCTGTCGTCTGTTTACTGTTTCTGGCTTTTGCCACCGGTGACAACCGTCTTTCAACAGAAGCGGCCTTAACCACAGTACTGCAGCGTGTGGTAGTAGCGCCCTATGATGGGTATGTTCGGGACACAACCGTTCGTGCTGGTGATGAGGTGCAGGAAGGTGAGCTGCTGGTCGCTTTGGATGATCGAGACCTGCAGCTGGAAAAACTGCGCTGGCGCAGCCATCAGAATAAACTCTCCCGGCAGTACCAGGAGGCTACCGCAGAGCATGACCGTGCCCGGGTCAATATTATTGCCGCACAGCTTGATCAGGCCCGTGCCCAGTTGAACCTGGTGGAAAGCCAGATTGAACGTTCCCGTCAAACAGCGCCTTTTGATGGACTGGTGATCAGTGGCGACCTCAGTCAGCGCCTCGGTGGACCGGTTGGCAAAGGTGAAGTGTTGTTCGAGGTGTCACCACTCGACGCTTACCGAGTTGACTTGAAGGTGCCGGAAAGCCGGATTGCAGATGTTGTACTGGGGCAGACCGGTACACTGCATCTCTCGGCCCTGCCGGATGAACCTTATACCTTTGTCGTTGACAAGATCACGCCAAAAACACTGTCGGAAGATGGCGCAACCTGGTTCATTGTTGAAGCCCGCCTGCAGGACGGAGAGGTGCAGCTTCGTCCCGGCATGGAAGGCATTGGCAAGGTTTACCTGGGTGAAGACCGACTGGTCAATATCTGGACCCGAGATCTTATTGCCTGGATTCGTCTCAAACTCTGGATGTGGTGGGCCTGATGTCTGCCTCGCTGTTCAGCCAGGCCTGGTACCGTGTGGCGGGTATGACGGTGCGGCTGCGTCGTCATGCGGATGTGCATCGGCATATCTACCGCGGCAATGTCTGGTTTGTATTGCAGGATCACGCCACAGGACAATTTCATCGTTTTACCCCGGAAGCCTGGCATATCATCGGACTGATGGATGGTCGTCGTACACTGCAGGCTATCTGGGAGCAGGCATGCCGGCAACTCGGCGATGCGATGCCTTCCCAGGATGAAGTGATTGACCTGGTGTCACGGTTGTTTCAAGCCAACCTTCTCCATTCGGACAACGTGCCTGATATCGATTTACTGCATGAGCGTTTTCGCAGCATAGAGCGCAAACGTTTGCTGCAAAAGGTCAAGTCACCGTTGGCGATCAGGATTCCGCTGGTCGATCCCGAGAGGTTCCTGAGTAAAACCCAGGGTTGGGTACGTCCGCTGATCAGCGTCTGGGGCATGATTTTCTGGTTAGCGGTTGTTGTGACAGGGCTGGTGCTGGCCGGCCTGCACTGGGATGCGCTGACTAATAACGTGAGTGACCGTATATTGTCACTGGAAAATGTCCTGCTGATTGCGCTGATTTATCCCTTTGTCAAAACCATTCATGAGCTGGGGCATGCCTATACGGTCAAGCGCTGGGGTGGAGAAGTGCATGAAATCGGCATCATGTTGCTGGTGTTCTTTCCAGTGCCTTATGTGGATGCCTCGGCGGCCTCGGCGTTTCACAGCAAATACCAGCGAATGCTGACGGGAGCGGCCGGTATTCTGGTGGAGGCGTTCATTGCGGCAATCGCCATGATTGTCTGGACGCTGGTGGAGCCCGGCGCCGTCCGCGCCATTGCGTTCAACACCATGCTGATTGCCGGTGTATCGACGCTGCTTTTCAACGGAAACCCGCTGCTTCGATTTGATGCTTACTATGTCCTGTCGGACTGGTTGGAGATACCTAACCTGGCGACGCGTGGCAATCAGTATGTCGGCTATCTGGTAAAACGCTATGTGTTGGGTGTGGATAAGCTGGAGTCCCCGGTCGTCAGTCGCAGGGAAGGGGCGTGGCTGGCCGGTTATGTCACAGTGTCGTACATCTACCGGCTTTTTATCATGGTGATGATCGCGCTGTTTATTGCCGGTGAATACTTTGTCATTGGTACCATTCTCGCAATCTGGTTGTTGTTTGGGACTGTTGTGATGCCACTGGGAAAACTGCTGAAAAAGGCGGTAACAGACCGCGCCCTGGAAACCCGTTCTGTTCGGCTTTGGGGGGTAACATCCGGCGTGCTTGCGGGCGTGGTGATTCTGCTGGGCTTTATTCCCTTTCCCCATGCGACCCTGACAGAGGGGGTCATGACCCCCTCTGAGCAGGCGCGAGTGCGTGCCCGAGTCAGTGGATTTGTGGAAACACTTGCGGTGCAGCCGTCCAGCCGTGTAGAAGCCGGGGAGTTATTGATGCAGCTGTCCGATGCCGAGCTTGCGGCACAGGAAAAGGTGCTGGAGGCCAATTATCGTGAAGCGCAGGCACAGTACCAGGCCAGTGTGGGCGATCGAACAGTGGCGGATTTAAACCGTGAGGTGGCCCGGTTTCGGCAGGAGGAACTGGCCAATAAACGACAGCAGATGGCAATGATGGCCATCAATAGTCCACAGACGGGACAGTTTTACCCACCTGACGGCGGTACCCTGGAAGGCCGCTACCTGGCGCGAGGTGATCTGTTGGGTTACGTCATCAACTACGGTGACTTGCCTGTCACTGTCATGGTGCCGGAAGAGGCTATAGAGCTGGTGCGTAATCAGACGCGACAGGTGGAAGTCCGGTTCGTTTCGGACCGGAGCCGGTCCTGGGAAGCCCGGGTGTTGCGTATTGAGCCAGCGGCTACCCGACAACTACCCAGCGAGATACTGACCCTGGATGGTGGCGGTCGTATAGCCGCCAACCCGGACAAAGAACGTGGCATTCAATCCTTTGGCCGCTATTTTGAGCTGGAACTCGCACTGGCCGACGGTGTACAGGCTCGCCTGAATGAACGGGTTTATGTGTTGTTTCGGCACGACCCGGAGCCCTTGGCCTATCGCTGGTTCCGTGATATTCGCCGGGTTTTCCTGAGGCAGCTGGATGTCTAGGCGTCCGGAGAGGCGGCCGGCCAGTACCCTGCTGCGTCCGGAGCAACGGGTCAAGCCAGCCGGTATGCTTGAGCGTCTTTATCACGGTGTCAAAGGGCAGGGGCATCAGAGGTTGTCCGGCCGAAAATGGATTCATCGTCATTTGCTTCAAGCGATTCATCGGTTTTCAGCGTCGCTCGGTACTGCCAGTGACGCTGAGATGAAGACTTTCTATGATCAAATCGCTAAAAAACTCCATCGAAATGGGCTTACGGACGCCTTGTTGTCAGAAGCTTTTGCCCTGATCCGTGAAACGGCTGGAAGAACCCTGGGCATGTACCATTTTGATGCTCAGTTGTTGGCGGGGTTGGCGTTGGTTGATGGCTGTGTGGCGGAAATGCAGACCGGTGAAGGTAAAACCCTGACCGCCACGCTGCCTGCCGCCGCTGCTGCACTGGCGGGTATCCCGGTACATGTCATTACCGTGAATGATTATCTGGCGCGTCGGGATGCTGAACTGATGCTGCCTGTGTATGAGGCTTTGGGGCTGAGTGTCGGATGTGTCGTTCAAGGTATGCAGCAAGACGACAGGCGAAAGGCTTATGCCTGTGATGTTGTGTATTGCACGAACAAGGACGTTGTCTTTGATTATCTCCGTGACCAGTTGATTCTGAAAAACAATCGCAGCCCCTTGCACCTGCACGGTGAAAGACTCAAGGGGAAAGAGGATATCGGTGAGTCACTGTTACTGCGAGGCTTGCATTTTGCCATTGTGGATGAGGCTGATAGTGTCCTGTTGGATGAGGCGCGTAGCCCGTTGGTGATCTCTGGTGGTAATGGCGCCAGCCCTGAACAGCAAAAGGTGCTGTCTCAGGCTATGACTCTGGCTTCAGATATGGTGGTTGACCGGGATTTTCAGTTGGATAGGAAGCAGCGTACTGTCCAGCTAACCGCTGAAGGCGAGGAGCGCCTGAAAGCGAATACACGACATATGGGCAGTTATTGGTCGGGTAAAGTGCGGCGGGAAGATATCATTCACAAGGCACTAACGGCTCGTTTGCTGCTGGAAAAAGATCGACATTATCTGCTGCGTGACGGTAAGGTGCAGATTATTGATGAGCATACAGGGCGGATCATGGCGGATCGCAGCTGGGAGCAGGGGCTGCACCAGCTGGTAGAAATTAAGGAAGGCTGTGAGTTGACCGCCGTCCGGGATACGCTGGCGCGGATAACCTATCAGCGTTTTTTCCGGCAATATCACCATCTTGCCGGTATGACCGGTACGGCGCATGAGGTCGCGGGGGAACTCTGGTCAGTTTATGGCTTGCCAGTGATGCCTATTCCCACCCATCGATCCAGTCGTCGGCAGTATTTATCACCACGCTATTTTCAGTCCAGTCATGAGAAATGGCATGCGGTGCTGACCAGTATTCGGTGTATGCATGACATGGGTCGTCCAGTGTTAGTCGGTGTAGCCAGTGTGGCAGAGGCAGAACAGTTAAGCACTTTGCTACAGCAGAACGGGTTGTCGCATCAGGTACTCAGTGCTGTCAATGACAGCCATGAAGCAGACATTGTTGCCTTGGCTGGATTACCTGGGCAGATAACCGTTGCCACCCAGATGGCGGGACGGGGCACGGATATCAAGCTGGCCCCGGCGGTGGAACTGGCGGGTGGGCTGCATGTGATTCTAACGGAATATCACGATGCTTCCCGAATTGACCGGCAGCTGGCCGGGCGCTGTGCCCGTCAGGGCGATCCTGGTAGTTTCGAGATACTGGTTTCGGGGGACGATAGTCTGCTGGAAGGAAAGGGGTTTGTTGCGCTTGAAAAGTGGATAGCGTCTGGTGCTTTATCTCGCTTTGGCGGGCGTATTGGGTTGGTCCGGTTGAAATGGGCGCAGAAACAGGTTGAACGTCGGCATGCTTCTATTCGCCGGCAACTGTTCCAGGCAGATGAAAAACAGGATGAACGTTTATCGTTCACCGGTTCCTGATAGTGAGGTGTTACCGTGCTGACAAGAAAAATAATCAAGGCGTTATTATTGATTCTGCCCATGCCCCTGATGGCGATAGAGTTGGATGATACCCAGTTGAGTTGTTTGCTGGAGCCCAGCAGTGAAATTCAAATCAGTAGCCAAGTTTCCGGCATTGTCAGCCAGGTGAATACGGAGCGGGGAGGCAGTGTTGAAAAGGGGCAGTTGCTGCTGGCACTGGAAAGCGGGCTTGAACGTGCGGCATTGAACAGTGTCAAGGCGCGGGCAGAATTCACCATCCGGAAACTGGAACGCAACCAGGATCTGTTGCGAAAAGGGTTATTGTCAGAGTACGAACGTGATGAGTTGCTGACCGATCGTGAACTGGCGGACCTCGCAACCCGTGAAGCGGAAGAACGGCTCAAACAGCGTAAGATCTACAGCCCCATTGACGCTATTGTCGTTGAACGTCATGTGTCTATTGGTGAATACGTTGGGTCGGAGCCTGTGCTTGAGTTGGTTGCCTTGAATCCACTGCATGCTGAGATCGTTCTGAGATCGGATAAGTATGGCACCCTTGAACCGGGGATGCCGGTCGAGATAGTGGTTGGCCCTGACAATAAGGCCTATCAGGGCACGGTGAAGATTGTTGACAAGGTGATTGATGCCGCCAGTGGCACCTATGGTGTCAGGGTCGAAGTACCAAACCCCGATGCACGTTTGCCTGCAGGCCTGAAATGCCGGGCAGCGTTTAACGTGGCAACAGCCGAGTAAGTATGTGCTTACTGTTTCTTTGCGGTTATTAAAAAGAACGGGGTTTCCAGGGCAATGTGTTGAATGCTGATATCACTGAATCCGTTGTTTTGGAGTTGAGACACGTAGTCGTCTGATGTTCTGAAAGAACGAAAAAACAGAAACATAGGTAGCATGGAATAAGGCAGACGATGGTGATTAATCCTGATAGGGCTACGCTCGAATATCAGAACTGTTCCCCCAGGTTTCAGTGACGTGTAAGCCTGTTCGAGGAAGCGCTGAGTGGCATCGGTCGGCCAGTCGTGCAGGATGGATTTGAAGGTGACAATGTCCATATTTCCCGGTAATGGGTCAGACAAGGCATCGGCTTTGAAAAAACGGATACGGCTGGTTTCCTGGGTATCCGCTACATGTCGCATCCCTACTTCACAGACCACAGGCAGGTCGACAATCGTTGCCAGTAATCGCGGATGTTGCCTGCAAAGCTGCCGGGAAAACTCACCGCTATTGCCGCCAATGTCCATTAACTGGCGGTACTGACCAAAGTCGTGATGAGCCAGGCAGGCTGATGCCTCATAACGGGTATACATGGACGTGAAATGCATCCAGCGGCGGGTGAGTGCGATATTCTCATCTGTCACTTCAAAGCAGCGGTGGTAACCGAATAATTCAAACAGCCGCGATTGCCCCATGAATTCAGCAGGATTCTGAAGCAGTGTCGTGAAGTTGTTCATGACATCCGGCGCCACAAGATTACTGAAGGCAATCTTGGCTTCCAGAAGGTCACGAAATTTCAGGGCCTGGCGGAATGCTTCGGTGAGCTGAATGTTATTATTCACTTGCTCGATAACCTGGTTGGCTGTCAGTAACGCCAGTAAGGTTTCTGTACCCAGTGCATCGCTGCGAATGCAGTCGCAGGCTTCGGGGAATTGTATCTGTGTCTGTCTGTCCAGCAGGTCAATGAGGCCGGTCTGCAGTGCACTGTTTAGTGCCTGATGATCCATGAAGGTCGTCAGATAACGGTCAATCTGCAGGTAGTCGGTGTAATGATGTCCGGTATGATTGGACGTTGGAGCAACAGCGGTTGTCATGGCAGGGGTACTTCCCTTGCTATTTTGTTATGTGTCCAGCCCTGAATGATCTTGAGTGCCTGCTGGCAGGTGGTCGCGACATCTTTTTTGCCATCAATCATATAATCCGCCTGAGGACGCACTTTTTCGATTTGTTTCGTCAGCAGGTCATGCACACTGTTGATATAGTTATCCATGTATTCCTGCAGCCAGTGAATATTGTCAGTCGCTGGTGACGTGTGCTTTGAACGCGTGAAGTGCTCAGTGAATGCGCGGATGTTTCGCGCCAGTGCGATATCCAGGGGGATATCAATCCACAGCATAAGATCAATGTGTCGGGCTGACTCGGCATGGCAATAACCGAACGGTGTTTCAAACAGGATGATATTTCGGGAGGAAACGGAGAATGGCTGACTGGGTGGCGTAACGACCTGCCCGTGCTTCAGTCGTGCCAGATCCTCACTCAAGCCGGGGATAGTCAATGCATTGTAATCAAGCCCCTTGTCGAGCCATTCAATGATCGACTCAACGGGATGGTCCGTGACTGTCTGGTAATGGTCATAGTCAATAATGCTCGCATCCAGGTGCGTGGCAATGGCACGGCTCAGCGTGCTTTTCCCACAGCCTGGAGGCCCTGCAATGGCGATGATCGAAGCCATTACTATCTATCCATTATTCGTATTCTGATGACTGAGTATATGCGTGAACGGGGACGGATGGCTACGTAAATGATAAGCCTCTGTATCAGCGTTTTATGAAGCCTCGCAGTGCTTAAACACAATACTCTCCGCGATCATCCAATATGCCCCAGATGACATCTCTGCACTGCAACAGTTCGTCCAGATGCCCCTGAAGGGTTTCCTTGGGAGCGGTATCAATACTCTCCAGCGTACGGCAGTGTAAGGATATTTGGTCAAGGTGTCGGTGCAGCTTCCTGTCAGAGGCTTTTAGCAAGCGCTTGGCAGAAGGGAATTGATCGACATAACGACGAATGAACTGGAGGGATAGTTTGTTTTTAATTTTTGTGAGTTTGTCTGTAATGTCAGTCTTCTCACTGAGAGTGATCGTGGCAAGTTTATCCTCTGTCAGATTGGCAAGACTCATAGCGTGTTCAGTTGACGTACTCATCAGGGTTTTCAGGTTTTCTGTTGAGCGTCCGTCCAAGGGGTTAAGGAGTGCTTCATCACCGAATCTGTTGGCAAACAGCGAAGCTGCTTTAATAGCCGGGACTGCAATGTCGACGTTGTAACGAATTTTGTCGAGGGCTTGCTGGCGTACCTTGATGCCTTTGGCAGAATACTCAAAAGCAGACAGTATCTCTCCCATGGTCTTATTGATGAGTGATTCTGCAATGTCATGCGCCTCCAGGCCAAATGTATCCCGGCTGGTACGGCTGTCTTTCAGCGATTGTTCTTTAAGGCCTTGTGCATCTTCCTTGCTAGCCTGAATGTTTGATGATAATTCCGATCTGGCCTGAGCACTGTCGAGCCCAAACGATTGGGCTAGCTGATCACTTTTAAGTAAGTCCATACGGATATTGAAAGAAATGGCCTGGCCGGTGTTGTTTAGCCCGAGAACCAGGTCTCGAAGCTTGTTGCTGTCATTAACAAAACCATCGAGAGTGGCTCCTGGTAATTGCTTAAGGGCCTCAAGGTGAACGTCGGATCCCAGCAGTGAGTCGGTAATTTCATCCTGTGTCATTGAACAATAGGTGTTATGTAGTACGGTCTCATCAGGTGTCAGGTCGTGATGTTGTAAAGCCAGAAGAGAATCCATCATTTCCCTTCGGGAGGGAGCGCTGACAATGAATTCGTTGCATTTTTTTTCCACGGTTTTTGGGGCGGGCGTAAAGCCTGATAGCGTCATTTTTTGGAAGTGCTTAATGAACTCTCCGGTATTTTTGGTTTTTCTTAGTTTGTCATTGTGCTTGACTGCCTTAACTGTCAAGTCTTTCTTGGCTGGTGTATGGGAGAGTTTAAAATCTTTTATGGATTTTCGCGGACACTGGCTATCGGGATGTTGTTTGACAGGGGCAGCGTCAACGATTGCCACTCGATGAGGGGCATCATCAAAGTTTTTTGGGGTTCCGACACCATATGGATGTCGACTGTTACGTATCAATGCAGAAATAGAAGGCATATAAACAATCCATTGTTCATTTTATTTGTTGTGGATTACTAGGCTAATGCCCTTTAGTAATTTTAGGTATTATTCCAATGTCGAAGTGACAATTTCGTTTATTTAATGCCTTTTTATATAAAGAAAGAGATCTTTATTGTTTTGAGTTATTTTTTTAAGGGGTAACTCATTGATTTTTCAATTGATCTTGTTATCCCGGTTTGGATCGAAAACGCGTACAATCGACGATTGTATTGGTTATTCTATGATGGGCACGTTATGGCGCTTAAAGCCACGATTTTCAAAGCGACACTGAATATTGCGGATCTTGACCGCAATTACTATCAGGATCACAGCCTGACGATTGCCCGGCACCCGTCGGAAACGGATGCGCGGATGATGATCAGGCTGCTGGCCTATGCCTGTCATGCCAGTGAATCTCTGAGCTTTACCAAAGGGCTGAGTACTGACTCAGAGCCGGATTTATGGCAGAAGTCACTCAGTGATGAAGTAGAAGTGTGGATTGATCTTGGTCTGCCGGATGAAAAACGTATTCGTAAGGCCTGTGGGCGCGCGGCGTCTGTCTGGATCTACAGCTATGGTGGACGCACCGCGGATATCTGGTGGCAACAGATACGCAACAAGCTGACCCGGTTTGAGAACCTGACAGTCATTAACCTGCCGGAGTCTGCGACTGACGAGCTGGCAGACATGGCTGAGAGAACCATGCAGTTACAGTGCATGATTCAGGATGGTGCAGTTTCCATCAGCAATGGCAGGCAGCATATCACGGTTGAGCCGCAGCAATGGCTGCTCAGTGGAGTGATGGCGTGAGCTGACCGGTCCACGCGGCGTGCGAAACGATCCCCGTTGTGCTTCCATTACCGGTATGCAACGCAGGATAACCACAGGAATGTGAACCCATAATGTTTAAAGCCATTCGCGTCTTTCTCTTGTTGCTTGTGCTCTTTTTTATCGGGCTGAATACATGGCAGACCATGATCAGGACAACTGACTGGAATGATCCGTTGTGGGTGACCATCTACCCCATCAACGCTGCCGGTAATAATAAGGTGCAGGAGTATATTGATCGTTTATCCGTGGATGACTTTGACAGCCTTGAAAGTTTCATTGCAGAGCAGGGGGCAGGTTACGACCTGCCGCTGGATCAACCCATAGAAGTGAACCTGGGACGACAGTTGAAAGAGGTCCCGGATTCCCCACCGGCCACTGCCAGTACGCTGGATGCCATTATCTGGTCCCTGAAGTTTCGTTACTGGGCCTGGAGAATGAAGCAGACGAAGTCTGACGCCATTACGAATATACGACTGTTTGTGCTCTACCATGATCCTGAGACCATGCCACGGCTGGCCCATTCAGCCGGTATGCAGAAAGGATTGATCGGTTTAATTAATGCGTATGGTGATTGGCAATATAAAGGCAGTAACCAGGTGGTGATTGCCCATGAAATGCTGCATACCGTCGGCGCAAGCGACAAGTATGATTTTTCCAACGGCCAACCCATGCACCCCCATGGTTACGCGGAGCCTGAGCGTTCGCCGCTGTATCCGCAGCGTTATGCCGAACTCATGGGGGGGCGCATTCCTAAGAGCGCCAGTGAAAGTGACATTCCTCGGAGTTTGAAAACGGTCAGGATCGGACCGGAAACTGCCAGGGAAATTAACTGGATATCGCAGTAAGTTGGTATTGATACGAGGTGGTTGTTTGCCAGCACGCGCGCGGCGTATCTGTAGACAGTGGTTATGCTGTCAGTAAGGAAGAACAACCACCGTACTGCCGTAATCAATAAACTCCTGATGTAACCATTTTGCCGCATCCACCCTTACCCTGATGCAGCCGTGGCTGGCAGGGCGGTTGGGTACGTGGTCAGAGCCATGAATGGCATAACCTTGTCTGAAGAACATGCAATACGGCATTGGGGCACCACCTTCGCCGATGGGATAGGTGTTGGAATAACACTTGGATGTCCCTTTGCGATAGATGCGGAATGCACCATCCGGGGTACGACAATGGCTGTTTGTATCTGCACACCAGTCCTGACCGCCGGAGGCACGGCCCATACCCACCAGTTGTCCGGTACTGTTGTAGGCTGCCCAGACATTAATGCGTGGACTGTAGACAAAGACGTCCTGGCGAACGGAGGGAATCTGTGATGGGAAACTGAGAAGAATATCTTCAGTAAACTCCTGCTGTTTAAGATCCAGGTATTTCACTGCAGGATTATTTGCCAGCGACTGATATGCAGTCGCCTCATTGCCGCAGGGTTTATCCTGGGAGCAATAGAATTCAGGCTCGCTATCCATGGCGAAAGAGAACGGTGTTACGACAAAACAACACCATAGAATAGATATAGAAACCGTAGACTGCTTACAGCACAACATGACGACAACTTCCCTGTCAGTGAAACGCTATTTACGGGTATTTCTTTTGTTTTCATATACTACCAATTCATGCTGTTTACTTGGGAATGTTGATTCCCGGTTATAAAACAGCTTTTTTTTAACACAGTATTTTGTTGGCAGTATTAGTAGTAAATATAGTCAAAACAGAGGGTTATCCTGTGTTGTAGTGGGCTCTCAGGCCTTTTATCAGTGGGCTTTAGAGGCGAATAACTTAACATGTGTCAACTATCGGATTAGACTGAAGTTAAACAGGGTGACAAGGAAGGCAAAGGCCAATAATGCGTCACAATAAGACATGGAATGGATTATTACCTGTTGTTGGTGTAGTGACTCTTGTCGGGTTGTCCGGTTGTGCGAAAGAGAAGCTTGAGGTAGTTGAATCCGGGTTCAGCTGTTCAGGGGAAATTAATTCGAATGTCTGGGACTGTAGTGGTACCGCCCGAATGGAGCGGGACGACCTGCAGCAGACGTTTGTTGTGATTGATGATCCGGCACCGGCAGAAATCACTGTGGCTGAGAATGTTCCTCAGGAAGAGGCGCTGTCGTCTGTGGATGCGCAGGCTTCCATGGATGATGAGGTGCCTGCTCCAGAGCCAGAGAGCGTAGAGGGTACGGCAGACGTCGCAGAACAGGTTGCCATGGATGATGAGGCTTCAGAGATTGCGCAGGCATCCACAGATGAACCTGCGCCAGTCGCGGAGGTGGAGCCGACACCGCCAGAGCCTGAATGGGTAAAAAACATTCCCGCCGAGTCTGCAGATAAGCCGGCTATGGAACCTCCCTCGGAACCTTCCAATCTACCGCCACCGGTTGAGTCATCCACCCTGGCGGCCGCCGAGGTGATGAGTGCACCGGCTGCTGATATTCCACAAACCTCTCCAGACTGTCAGCCCGCCTACAGTGCCGATCAGTTCTACCTGCAGTTTTCCGCTTCGCAAAAAGTTGATGGCTTGAAAGCGCTTGCCGCCCGTTTGCAGCCTGTTGAAACCGAGATTATTCCGACGATGGTGAAAGGTGACACCTGGCTGGTGCTGATCAGCAAAGGCTTCAGCAGTCGGGAAGCCGCTGGATCTCTGGCCGCTTTGCTGGAGCAGCAGGGGATCAGTAAGCCCTGGGTTCGTCCGGGGTATTCGCTCTTGCCGGTATTGTCGGACCAGACGCTAATGCTGCCTGGTGAAGGCTGCCAGTAAGTGTTGTGAATTGATGCATTGAGATCGCAGTGCATGACTGGCAGGAAAGTCAGGGGTGCGGGCGGGGGAGCATGCGTGAATTCGTTGAGCCATCCTTGGTGGCGCATCCTTGCGCCGGGGTACATCCTTGTGATTTCAGATTACTGGGAACCCGTGACAGGAAAAACCGGAAAGTCTCCCTTCCCTGTGTGAGCTTTTTCCTACGAGCGTGTGGTCTACTACCCTGATTCCATTCGGCGTGTTTCAGGATGCCATTGCAGTGCAGGTCAGCATTGCGGTTAAATATCCCTCTGTGTTTGATATATTTTACATTTCTGTTGATGATGTCCAGGGAAAGTCTGTTCTTGGGCATTTTAAGAATTACGCGGGTGTGGCATGCAATTAAATGATCAGAATCTTTTACGCTCCCAGGCTTATGTTGATGGCGGCTGGGTCAGTAGCCAGGCTACATTACCCGTCACCAATCCGGCGGATGGCGAGTTGCTGGCTAACGTACCCGACCTGGGGGCGGCAGAGACAGACCTAGCGATTCAGGCAGCGGAACGCGCGCAGAAACTCTGGAAACAACAGACTGCCAAGGCCCGGAGTGCGATTCTTCGCCGCTGGTATGAATTGATCATTGAGCACCAGGAAGACCTGGCCCTGTTGATGACCAGCGAACAGGGCAAGCCGCTTGCGGAAGCTTGCGGGGAAGTGCTCTATGGCGCCTCATTCGTGGAGTGGTTTGCCGAGGAAGGCAAGCGTGCATATGGCGACGTGGTGCCCGAACACCTTCCGGGACGCAAAGTACTGGTGACCCGCGAGCCTGTGGGCGTTGTGGCAGCCATTACTCCCTGGAATTTCCCGATTGCCATGATCACCCGGAAAGCGGCGCCGGCTCTGGCGGCGGGTTGTTCGATTGTGATCAAGCCCGCAGAAGCGACTCCGTTGTGTGCCTTGGCACTGGCGGAACTCGCAGAGCGTGCCGGTGTACCGGCGGGTGTGTTGAATGTGGTGACCACAGCGCGACCTGCTGATGTCGGTCAGGCCCTGTGTGCCAGCCCTATTGTAAGAAAGTTGTCGTTCACCGGGTCGACTGGTATTGGCAAACTGTTGATGAAGCAGTGTGTGGATACCGTCAAAAAGGTTTCTATGGAGCTAGGAGGCAATGCGCCGTTTATTGTCTTTGAAGATGCTGATATTGATCGCGCCGTTGAAGGGCTGATGGTGTCTAAGTTCCGTAATTCCGGGCAGACCTGTGTGTGCACCAATCGTGTGTTTGTTCATGACAGCATTTATGACACCTTTGTCGACAAGCTGGCTGCACAGGTAGAGCAGTTGAAAGTGGCGCCCGGTGTGAACGAAGAGAGCCAGCAGGGACCCCTGATCAATGACGCCGCTGTTCTTAAAGTGGAGCAGCATGTGGCAGATGCGGTCGAAAAAGGGGGCCGATTACTGGTGGGCGGACAGCGTCACTCTCTGGGCGGCAGCTTTTATGAGCCCACAGTTATTGCCGATGCCAGCACGGAGATGCAGTGTTTCCGGGAAGAAATCTTTGGTCCTGTAGCGCCGGTATTTCGTTTCAGTCGTGAAGAGGAGGTTGTTGCCATGGCGAACGACACGGAATACGGACTGGCGGCTTATTTCTATGCCCGCGACCTTGGTCGGGTCTTCAGGGTGGCTGAAGCGCTGGAGTATGGCATGGTCGCTGTGAATGAAGGCATCCTGTCAACGGAAGTTGCCCCCTTTGGTGGGTATAAAGAATCCGGTATCGGTCGGGAAGGCTCAAAGTACGGCCTCGATGAATACCTGGAAATCAAATACACCCTGTTGGGTGGCCTGTAATCGCAATATTCACTGCTCAGTGTTTTCGTTTGCTGGATGGAGCGGTGTAAAGCCGCTCCATTGCTATTCGTGATGCGCCCGTCATAATGTTTCAGCCCTGAAAATACACACTATGCGTTTAAGGGGACCCTAGGGAGAGGTCATGGAATTGCTGATGCCGTTTGCACGCGGTTTTGTCGTCAATGCCGGAATGATTGCGGCTATCGGTGCGATTAATGCGTTTGTTTTGCGGCAGGGTGTTTTGCGACAACACCTGCTGGCGACCGTTTTTTTCTGTGCGCTGGCGGATACACTGCTTATTCTTGTCGGGGCTGCCGGCCTGGGGCTCCTGATCTCCCAAGTTGACTGGCTACTCAAAAGCGCCCTCTGGGCAGGGGTCGCTTTTCTGCTCTGGTACGCTTGGCTGACGTTGCGCAGTGATCCTGAACCCGAGCAGTTGATACTCAGTGGTAAAGGTGACAGAAGCCTGCGTAAGACCCTGTTGGTGCTGATGGGATTATATTTCATTAATCCCCAGGCGCTTGTTGAAGTGGTGGTGCTGATTGGTTCAATGGCGGCTCAGTATCCGGATGATCAACGTCTGGCGTTTACGGTGGGCTGTATTCTGTCGTCCTGGATCTGGTTTTTTGGTTTTGGCTATGGTGCCAGGCGTCTTTCACACCTGTTGTCTTCCCGGACCGCATGGCTGTGGATGAACCGGGTAACAGCGATGATTCTGGTGATTGTTGCTGCCTCGATGGCGAGGCAGGCACTGATCGTATAGTCCTGTCATCGGTTGAATTTCCGGAAATGACAGGACCATGGGAAGACGGGTCAGGTATCAGTTTTTACCCGGAGAGAATGTTTTGGTTTTCTCGAACTGGCCGTCAAACAGACCGTAGCGGACATATCCTTTGGAATCGGGTAGTTCCAGTGTCCAGCTCTGTCCGGCATAGAGGCGGGTGCCTTCTGACAGAGGTTTGCAGCTGTCGTCTTTTTTACTGGTACAAAATTTTCCGTTTCTTAATACAGCATTCATATTGCCGTTGTTGGTAAAGACGATTTTATTGCCTTGCCATTTCGCCACTACGTCATATTTCGGGTTAGCGGGGCGAATGAAGACCAGTGCCTGATAGGCAATTAACAGTTTGATGGCTGTCTGTGTGGCCTGAACATCACCGACGACAGGGCGGAACGTAACCCTATAGACTTCTTCTTTTGCGTTGGGTGTTTCAAGGCTAACCAGTCGTACCGTCTTACGGCCATTCGGGGGGATAATGGCTTTATGAGGCGTCGCCAGCAGTTTCAATTTGTCCGGATCCGTAATCCGGATGCGCTCTTCATGCTCTCTTCCCGGATTAACCACCTTATAGACTTCTGTCTGAAGATAGAGGTTTTCCGGGTCCGGGTTAGATACCATGATGTCTTGCCTGGGAGGCTGTCCGGGCTCAAAGTAAACGATCATTTTATCCAGAGACATACTGGCGTGCAGCGACGATGCTGTTACCGACAGCAGTGTGACCAGCAGAGAGGTAATAATCCTTCGCATAGTTTTAGCTTTGTCCAGAAAGCGGAAGCAGTATTACTGCGATTGTAAGTAGCCGCCGCACAGGAATCCAGCGCAAATTCTGCAGTACGGATTACTCGGCGGCTACAGTGACCTGGGCAGCACCATAGTAGCGGCTGTCCTGCAGGTTGTTCCTGGCCGTGTTGCTCAAGTCGATAGAAACGACAGGTGAGGTGCTGCAGTCTTTCTGATTGCTGAGCGGCAGCGTCTTGGGTGTTTGAAGATTAATGGGTGAAGTACTGGATCGGTCGTTTAACACCACCTGGTAGGGCACTTCATTCCCGCCGTCGGAACTCAAGACCATGCGGCTGTCATTCCGGCTGCCGCTCGCCTGCAGGGAGTAGTGAGACATACCATTCCCCTGGATGCACAGTTTTTGCTGCAGGGTGTTGGTGGGAATGATCTCTGCGGGCGCCTCAGGCAGTGCTTCCGTTTCTGTTGTGTTGCTGGAGGGTGCAGGTGTTGTGTCTGAGGCTTGCGCGCGAGACTGTGCAGCCTGTAGCGCCTGATTGTTGGATAACACCTGTTTGGCGGTTTGTACGGTGACCGCTGTATTTGTATTGTTGCCGGCAGTGCTGGCATCCGTGGGAGAAGCCTGTGCGGTTTCCGGTTCGCTGGAATCCGGGGCAACGGCAAAGGTCTGTACGGTCAACCTGGGCGGTATAACCAGGGTAATGGTAAAACTACCACTGGAGGTTTTGCCCACTGATCCTTGGCTGGCTGCCTTGGACAGGGAGACATTGCTTGCGACAGATGCCAGAAACAGCGCCAATAAAAAGCGACTGACGACACCACCAAGGCGGAACTGCTGTTGACTGGGCGCACACGCGACAACCGGTATACCCCGGTGCGAGTGGTGAAGCCCGACTACTCGAACATCCATGTTACGACTGGCCTTCACTGATTTCTGATTTCAGTATAGGCAAGTGGAAAGGCTCTACCTTCGCGTCTAACCGGTGTTTAAGCGCCCATATCTGATAAAGAGAGAGGGTGTATCATTACTTCGGAAATAAAGCCGCTGACAATGCCGGAATTCTGGCGAAAACAGGTATTCATCCCGCGTCTCCTGCGGGAATCCCAGTATCCACCTGAGCGGGAATCCGTTACAATTCGCCGCTTTATCGTACTGCGGTAGCAACACCCCGGTCTTTTCGAGTGACGAATCCGGAGTCTGTCTGGATATAGGTTGCCTCTGCAGCAGGGTATATCCAGACGGGGTCAGGCATTCGACCTCGCCAACACATTTGCCATGAATTCTTAACTATCATGTGCAGCTAAGGTTTGCGTCACCTTCGGTGAGGGAAACCTTATATTGACCAGAAAGGCGCATTTATCATGTCAGAAAACATTCCTCAGTTCCGGGAGCTCGGACTGTCTGAGCCTATCCTGCAGTCTTTGCAGGAACTGGGTTATGAAACTCCCTCCCCGATCCAGGCAGAAAGCATTCCGCTGCTGCTGGATGGCTGTGACCTGCTGGGCCAGGCTCAGACCGGTACCGGCAAAACTGCCGCATTCGCGCTGCCGCTGCTTAACAACATTGACCTGTCCAGCAAGGCTACCCAGCTGCTGGTGCTGGCGCCAACCCGCGAACTGGCGATCCAGGTTTCCGAAGCGTTCCAGTCTTACGCCCGTCACCTGAAAGGGTTCCATGTGCTGCCTATCTACGGTGGCCAGAGCATGGGCCAGCAGCTGCGCCAATTGCAGCGTGGTGCCCAGATAGTTGTCGGTACCCCGGGCCGTGTGATGGACCATATCCGTCGTGGCACCCTGAATCTGGACACCCTGAAGGCCCTGGTGCTGGATGAAGCCGATGAAATGCTGAAGATGGGCTTTATCGATGATATCGAATGGATTCTTGAGCATACGCCGGAAGAGCGCCAGATCGCGCTGTTTTCCGCCACCATGCCGGAAGTGATCCGTAAGGTCGCGCATCGTCACCTGAAAAATCCCCGTGAAGTCCGCATCAAGGCCAAAACAACGACTGTCGACACCATCGAGCAGTCTTACTGGCTGGTCAGCGGTCTGAACAAACTGGATGCACTGACCCGTATTCTGGAAACGGAAGAAAGCGACGGTCTGATTATCTTCGTGCGCACCAAGACCTCCAGTGTTGAGCTGGCGGAAAAACTGGAAGCCCGTGGTTATGCCAGTGCGCCGCTGCACGGTGACATGACCCAGGCGCTGCGTGAGCGTACCGTTGAAAAACTGCGTGAAGGCTCGCTGGATATCGTTGTCGCTACCGATGTGGCGGCTCGTGGCCTCGACGTTGAGCGGATCAGCCACGTTGTTAACTACGATATTCCTTACGATACAGAAGCTTACGTTCACCGTATCGGCCGTACCGGTCGTGCAGGCCGTAAGGGTAAGGCGATTCTGTTCGTCGCTAACCGCGAGCGCCGTATGCTACGTTCCATTGAGCGCGCCACCCGCCAGACCATCCAGCAGCTGACCCTGCCGACCCGTGAGCTGGTGGCAGAGCGCCGTGTTTCCAAGATGCTGCAGCAGGTTCAGGAAGCGCTGGATAGTGAACAGCTGGATTTCTTCAAGGGTGTTGTGACCGATATGCGTCACCAGACCGAAGTCGATACGGTTGATCTGGCAGCGGCCCTGCTGTTCCTGGCACAGAAAGACCGTCCCCTTCAGCTGAAGGAAGAGCCGGTACGTACCCGTGAGCCTCGTCAGCGTGATGACCGTGATGGTGGCCGTGAGCGTCGTGACCGTGGTGAGCGCCGTTCTCGGGAATTTGCCAATGTGAACATGCAGCGTTATCGCCTGGATGTGGGTCGTGAACACGGTGTCATGCCGGGCAATATCGTCGGCGCCATTGCCAACGAAGCCGAGATCGACAACCGCTATATTGGTCACATCAAGCTGTTTGATAACTACAGTACCGTGGATCTGCCTGAAGGCATTCCGGGTGAAGTCCTGCAGCACCTGCAGAAAGTGCGGGTTTGTGGTCGTCCTCTGAAGATGGAACAGGTTCCCGGTGGTGGCGAACAGCCGCGTGCGCCGCGTCGTGGGGGTGGCCAGGGTGGCAACCGTCGCCGTGAAGGCGGTCGTGAGGGTGGCCGTGAGCGTCGCCAGTAAGGTCTGAAAAACGCTTGAAAAAAAACCGCTATTGGCTAAACGAATAGCGGTTTTTTTATACGTTCTTTTTTGTGTTTATTGTTCTGCTCTATACCGCCTCTTCCAGTACTTCTTCCTGATCCATCGTTTCCTCGTCGTTCATCCCAAGTTCCTTGATTTTTCGGGTCAGTGTATTGCGTCCCCAGCCCAGCAGGAGGGCAGCATCCCGGCGTCTGCCGCAGGTGTGCTTCAGCGCCGTTTCAATCATGATCCGCTCGAACGTGGGTACGGCACGATCCAGCAGACCGCTTTCTCCACGAGTGAGCTGCTGGTCTGCCCAGTTGCGCAATGCCTGTTCCCAGTTATTGCCCGTTGTGGATGAACGTTGCTGGTCTAGGAGTTCTGGTGGCAGGTCTGAGACATGCACTTCCCGGCTGGAGGCCATTACGGTAATCCAGCGACAGGTATTTTCCAGTTGCCGGACATTGCCCGGCCAGTCCAGGCTGCTCATGTAGGCTTCCGTTTCAGAGCGGAGCAGCTTGGGTTCAACGCTCAGCTCACGGGCGGCCCGGTCCAGGAAATGGCGGGTCAGCAGAGGAATATCTTCGCGTCGGTCACCCAGCCGGGGCAGATGCACCCGGATCACGTTCAACCGATGAAACAAATCTTCCCGGAAGGAGCCGGCGGCGACCAGTTTTTCCAGGTTCTGGTGGGTGGCCGCGATAATTCGGACATCCACCTGCACAGGCGTATGGCCGCCTACCCGGTAGAACTCGCCGTCAGCCAGGACCCGCAAGAGCCGGGTTTGGGTTTCGGCGGGCATGTCGCCGATTTCATCCAGAAACAGGGTGCCGCCATTGGCCTGTTCAAACCGGCCGCGGCGCATCTGGTTGGCGCCGGTAAAAGCCCCTTTTTCATGACCGAAAAGCTCGGATTCAATCAGATCCTTGGGAATGGCTGCCATGTTCAGGGCAATAAAGGGATTGGCCGCACGGGGGCTGTGGCGATGCAGGGCATGGGCTACCAGTTCCTTACCGGTGCCCGATTCGCCGTTAATTAATACCGTGATATTGGACTGCGACAGACGGCCAATGGCGCGAAACACTTCCTGCATGGCAGGCGCTTCACCAATGATTTCCGGCGTCGCTGCTCGCTCCAGCCCCTGGTACTGAATCGCCTGTTCACGGACATGAGACAGTGCACGTTTTATCAATGTGACCGCTTCGTCGACATCAAACGGTTTGGGCAGGTATTCAAAGGCGCCGCCCTGGTAGGAGGCAACGGCGCTATCCAGATCGGAATGGGCGGTCATGATGATGACTGGCAGGGCAGGGTGCTCCTCCTTGATCAGCTTGAGCAGATCAAGGCCCCCCGTGCCGGGCATGCGGACATCGCTGATGATGACGTCGGGCTGCCTACTCGCAATGGCCGCCAGTGCGGCATCCGCCGTTTCGAAGCTGCTGGTCTGAATCCCTTCCTGGGCCATGGCGCGCTCAAGCACCCACCGAATGGAACGATCGTCGTCTATGATCCAGACGTTACCGGTTGTGCTCATGGTGCTGCTCCTGCATCTGCTTGTCTGTCTGGCTGTTCAAAGGGGATGAACAGGGAGAATACGGTTTTCCCGGGTTCGCTTTCACAGGTAATGGCGCCACTGTGCCGGGTGATAATGGACTGGGCGATACTGAGTCCCAGACCGGTGCCGTCAGCCCGGCCGCTGATCATGGGGTAAAACATGTTTTCCACCATGTCGGAAAGAATGCCGGGGCCGTTGTCGATAATATCCAGACGGCAAATAAGCCGGTGACGGACATTGCCAATGGTGAATTGCCGCATGATCCGGGTCTTCAGCGTAATGTTGCCGTCACTAAGGGGCATATGCTGGCTGATGGCCTGCATGGCGTTACGCACAATGTTCAGGGTGGCCTGAATCAGCTGCTCGGCATCGGCGGCGATGGGAGGAATGCTGGGGTCATAGTTGCGGGTGAGGGTCATGTGGCCGCCGGTTTCCGCATCAATCAGACTGCAGACCCGTTCCAGCACTTCGTGGATATTCACTTCAGCCAGCTGGGGCGGTTTGATCGGCCCCAGCATGCGGTCGACCAGGTTGCGCAGGCGATCCGCTTCTTCAATGATGACGTTGGTATAATCCTTCAGGGATTCATCCGGTAATTCCCGGGCAAGCAGCTGGGCGGCACCACGAATGCCGCCGAGCGGATTCTTGATTTCATGGGCCAGACCACGCACGAGGATCTTGGCCGTTTCCTGGCGGGTCTTGATGGTTTCCTCGCGGGTGATCCGCAGCAGGCGGTCCCGTGGCTGGAGTTCCATTAATAGTGTTGTATGGCCATTCTCGGTCACCGGCGTGACCGTGTAATCGGCGGTCAGGGTACTGCCATTGGGCAGCTGCAGTTTGGCTTCTCGCTTGGTATAGCTGGTGGCGCTGCTCAGAACCTGCTGAAGGTGTTCCGTGGCGGGTGGTTCTTCGCGGAACAGTTCATCGATATGCAGTCCATGCAGTTGCCGGTCGCTAGCTTCTATCAGGGTTTCTGCAGCCGTATTCATATACTGGAGCTGCAATCCTGCATCAAAGGCCAGTACGGCTGTGGTCAGGTTTTCCAGTAATGTCTGATACATGGGCAGTAATAATTCTTGTGGATAATCCGGTTGCATGTTGCACTCCCCCGATTAATGCAAGAAGCAAACCAGTACCGGGATTATATTGTGCACTACCCGCCTGGTGCCTGTGTTGTATGCCAGTGTGATACTTTTTAGGGCATGCCATTTTGACATAGATTGCAAAACGCACCAATAAGGTGCGTTTTGTTTGAGAGTTATGTTTAACGTCTGGCCCGGCTTCAGGGCGCTGGTGCAATAGGCGGCGTGGGCTGGGGATTGAACAGGGCTGAGTGACGATAGACATAAATGGTGCGGGGCGTACTGGTGAGTAATACCTTTTTACGCTTGTCGACGACTTGCGCTGTCAGGGTATGTTCACCCCGGTAGGGTTCCTTGATGATGAAGGTGCCATCCTTGCTGAGGCCAACCTCTCTACCATTCTGCATAAGGCGGATATAGTGTCCGTTAAGCAGCTCGGGGCTGATATTGGTTTTCACGGTGATTTCAGTGGGGTTACGCAGGTTTTCCTTTTCTTCCGGTGTCGTGATGGTTAACGCTGCGTAGTTCGGTGTTGCTGCTTCTTCTTTTCCGGTTGATCCGGATTTAGCGGGAGCCAGGGTCGGTACAATCTGTATCGGTTTCAGCTCAACGGCTTCGGCGTCTGCATCAGGTGCCGGTTCATCGGTATAAACGACAGAGCCATCTTTTTCAACGACGCGATAAATCTCCGAGTTGGCAGATGCCAGCGGTGACATGAATAATGAAAGCAGCGTGATGGCCAGCAATGCCTGCCTGAATGAGCGCATGGGATAGCCCTTGTTTTTGATTGTTATCTCAGCACATCATAACGGCTCTTCAGGGAGTTCTCCATCTTGTTAGCGACTTATACAGTGGGTCTGCTCTTGATCTATCAGAAAAAATAATGCGGATGATTATTAGAGTCCTGTTGCTTTTTCCTGTGACTTTGCACGAGTTATTGAAGGGGGAATTGTAATCATTACGATCGTTAAAAAATTCATGTCGACATTGAAATGAAAGCCATGCCTGCTGAATAAGATTTACTCAGTCGTTCGTTAACAAGATCCACTATATTTCTTACCTCATAAATTCAGGATAGAGAAACATGGCTGATCTGGGCGTGAGTTCTGTATTGCCGCCACTATTGTCTATTACCTTGGCGATCACAAGCCGGCAGGTGTATCTATCTCTGATTGCAGGTATCTGGTTTGGTCACACGATCCTGCTGGACGGTGCACTGTTCAACGGCCTGGCTCATAGCCTTGATGCAGTCATACAGGTCTTTCAATCCCCGGATGATACACGTGTTATTTTCTATACGTTTGTCATTGGCGGGTTAATTGCTATCCTGGAAGCCACAGGGGGCGTGTGCGGTTTTATCAACTGGCTGGAAAGAAGGCGTTGGGCGAATAATCGCAGGCGAGCACAATGGTTGGCCTGGTTTATTGGTATAGTCATTTTTATTGAGGCGAATTTAACGATACTGGTAGCGGGCATTGTTTCACGCCCCCTGTTTGATCGTTTTCGCTTGTCCCGGGAAAAACTGGCTTACCTCATCGATGCGACCTCCGCGCCTGTATGCATGCTGATTCCACTCAATGGCTGGGGAGCATTCAATCTGGTTCTGCTGGGCAATATGGGGGTCGCGGATCCCCTTAGCGTCTTGTTATACGCCATACCGCTCAACCTGTATGCGATTTTTTCGTTAATCCTCTCGGCCGGAGTGATACGGTTTGATTGGAACATGGGGGCGATGAAAGCGGCAGAGCAGAGAGCGGCGGGGGGGCGCGTGCTTGCACCGGGCAGGATACCGTTGATCGATCAATCCCTGTTTACCTTCGAGGAAAACGCCAGTCTGAAGCCCAGTGCTATCAGTATGCTGTTGCCGGTAGCGGTCATGCTGGTGGCGATGCCACTGGGGCTGTGGATCACCGGGCAGGGGGATTTCCTGAAAGGTTCCGGCTCTGCCAGTGTGTTGTCTGCAGCACTGGCTGCCGTCATGTTAGCCTGTCTTCTGGCGTTACTTAACCGACAATTATCGCTCACTGAGCTGACCAGTGTGTTCATGAAAGGGGCTTCGGGCATGATGCCTCTGGCGCTAATCCTGCTTTTGGCGCTGGCACTGGGGAATGCCACTCAGGCGTTGCAGACGGGGCAGTACGTTGCGGGAAAAATGGGGCATGATTTTCCAGTGGCATTGTTACTACCGCTGTTGTTCTTGTTTTCTGCGATGATCGGGTTTTCGGTTGGCTCCAGCTGGGGCACGTTCGCGATTATGATGCCCATCGCTGTTCCGCTGGCCCAGGCTGTGTCAGCGCCTCTTGCACCGTTCATCGCTGCAGTCTTATCGGGGGGCGTATTTGGTGACCATGCATCGCCTATCAGTGACACCACGATTGTTGCTTCAATGGCCTCAGCGACAGATCACATTGATCATGTACGTACCCAGTTGCCCTATGCGTTGGTGTCTGCCGGTTTGTCCCTGTTTGGTTTTGGCGTTATGGGATTCATGGTGTGAGATTGCGCAGGATTTTTTCAGGGGCAGGTAAGGGGGAAACCATACACTATGAGTCCTCCAGGCCATCACTGCGATAATGCCCAGCGTCATAACCATTTTCGGCGATAAAAAAACAGGAGTTGCAAAAGAAACAGCAAGAAGAGCACGGCGCAGAAAATAAAGAAGGCGCGTTCGTCCTGAGAGCCGGGGATACCGGCCAGGTTGACGCCGAGAAGGCCGGTCAGAAAACTCAACGGCAGGAAAATGGTTGTGAACAGGGAGAGAAGATAGACCCGCTGGTTCAAGGCATCCGACTGCAAAATCATCAGCTCTTCCTGGGTGACATTGGCGCGTTCACGGATGGCATCAAGGTCATTAATGACGTGGGTGAGCTTATCCTTGATGTCGTGTAATTTCTGACGGTCAGTCAGGCTGAGCAGGGGCGTTTCCGTGGTCATCAGTTTGATCAGGGCATCGCGTTGAGGAGCAACATAACGCCGGATATAGACAGCCTGCCGACGGATCACGGCAATATCATTGTGCAGCGCCGGATCATGCTCGGTCAGCACCCTGTCTTCAAGGTCTGTCACACTGTCATCCAGCAGGTCTATCAGGGTGATTTTATGATTTGCCAGTCGGTCACAGAGCGCGATGATAAAGCTCCCCGTGGTCTGGGGACCAAACCCCTCCTGAATATGTTTCGCAATACTGCTGACGGCAGCTATCGTCTGGTTTGAGACGGTAACAATGCTGTGTGGGGTAAAGTAGCCTCGAACTGATGTCATATCGTCTTCTTTCGGGCTTGCTTTCAGGTTGATCGCGCGCAGGGAGAGGAGTAGTCCATCCCGGGTTCGGTGTGCGCCGGTGTGCGTACGCCTGGCAAGTAATAATGATTTTGCATTATCGGGCAGGTTACTGTTATTGACCCATTCCTGAGCGTCTCGGTTCGTATAGTCCAAATGTACCCAAAGCAGACCATCGCCTGTATGCCAGTGACAGATTTGATCCGATGTCAGTGGTTGAGCATTCGATTGTCTATCCAGAATAAAACCATAAACAAAGCAATGGGACATGGCTTACCTTTCTTTCTCAGGCAATGACTAGCAACCCGGATGTTATATCCCTGCAATCATCAGCAGGCTGTGGCTAAGGGTAGCCAACATTGATGAAAGAGAAGATCAAGGCGCTGGGAGAGAATGAAAATACATAGGGCTATCAGTCTTCAGAAATCCATGAGAATAACGCTGCAATCCCCCGAGGTTAACTACTTTTAGACTGATTCGCTGTCATCTGTCGCAGGTAGCTGGGCTATTGGCAGCAGATCACCGGTATTCAGGCGACATTCTTTTTCCGTTTGATCGAGACAGGCAGTATGCAGCGGGCAGTGGTGATTGGCGGTAGTGTGGCGGGGCTGGTGGCGGCTAAAGCGATAGCGCCCTTTTTTGAGGAAGTGATCCTGCTGGAAAAGGACACGCTGAACGACGAGAACGGTCTTCATAAAGGGGTGGGGCAGGGGGCTCATGCTCACGTATTGCTGCCCAGCGGCGTTGAACTGTTGAAACAGTTGCTTGATTTACCGTCGATTGATCTGGAAGCTTTTGGGCTTGTCCCGGCAGATACTGCCAGTGAACTGAAGTGGTTCCAGTTCGGTGTGTGGAAGACCCGGTTTCATTCCGGTATCGACATGGGCTGGTGCTATCGCTCCCGGTTTGAATGGCAGGTGCGTCAATCGGTGCTGGCTGTCGACAATATCCGGATTGAAAGTCCGGCGAGAGTGACAGGCCTGTTCATGTCTGCATCAGGGCACCACGTTGCGGGTGTTTGCTACAAGGTGCCAGGCAGTGAGAATGCTGACATTACCCATAAACTGGCAGCCGAACTGGTGATTGATGCCAGTGGGCGCGGCACCCACACACCTCGATGGCTGGAGAACGCCGGTATTGCCCGTGTCGTGCAGGATGAGATCAGTGTCCAGGTTGCCTACACCACCCGTCGTTTCAGATTCCCTCCCGCAGTGTCCGATGCGCTGGATTGGAAGGTTCTGTCTATTTATGCGGAACCTCCCAATGACCGGCGGGGCGGGTTGATCTATCCCATTGGGAGCAATGAGTGGATGGCTACCCTGGTGGGAGGTGGTGGGGAAGTGGCGCCTATGGCGCTGGACGGCTATCTGGACTTTGCCCAATCCCTGCCGCAGCCGGATATCTACAGGGTGCTCAAGCAAGCCATACCGGTAGGCGAACCGTGCAGTTATCGGTGCCCTGGGAGTCTTTGGCGGCGTTATGACCGTATGGAACAATGGCCTGGCCATTTTGTTGTCATTGGTGATGCCGTATGCAGTTTTAATCCGATCTACGGACAGGGGATAACGGCGGCATTAAAAGATGTGCAGGCACTCCGAAGCGTGTTGGAAAAGTCGACTGCTGACTTATCCGCCTCCAGTATGATGCAGTTACAAAAAATGATAGCCAGGGGAAAGGCTGTTCCCTGGCACATGGCTGCCTGCCCTGATTTCATCTATCCGGAAACCCGGGGAAAGCGCCCGCTTTGTCTTGGTATGACCAATGGTTACCTCAAGGCGCTCATGAAGCTGGCAGGCAGGGACAGGGTGGTACATCAACGGTTTATTGAAGTCTTTACCTATTTGAAAAGCCCGCTGGTGCTGCTGGCGCCGGGTATTATGGTTAAGGTTCTTGGGCAGAAATTATGGGGTTAGCATCAGCGATGCCTGATGAGCGGTCAATGACTGCCAGGCGTCTGCAGTTTGATACTGCAGAAGCCTGTACCAACGGTTTATTCAACCGCAGGCAGTGGGGGCGCTTTCTTATAGCGACGAATGACCGAACCTGTGGCCACACTCACGATGGCGAGTCCCAGGGTCGCAAACGGCGCAATCATCAACACCATAGTGGTGATGCGGGCAATGTTCTCGGGCAGGAGTGTCAGCGTGTAACCGATACCTGTCAGAAGCACCACCCAGGCTGCCGCGCTGAGCCCGGCGAAACGGAAAAAGCGACTCTGGTTCTTGACCCGCAATCCCATCATTAACGGTAACAGCGATCGAACGACGGGAATGAACCGGGCAACGAACAGGGCAATCACACCATGGCGATTCAGCAAGTTATCAACGGTTTGCATCCGGTGTGCAGGCACCTTGTGCACCCAGCCTTTGACGCGTGGCAGGTGATCCAGCCATCGTCCCTGGAGGTAGGCGAACCAGCTGCCTATGGCAGCTGCCAGAATCAATAAAACTACAATGGTCTTAAAATCAATCACACCCATGGCGCCAAGGGTACCGGCCAGTATCACCACGCTGTCACAGGGCAGCGGTGCGGCAGGCAGGAAGGCACTCTCAAGCCAGATCACAAAGGTCAGGCAAACATAGATCATGACCATGCTTTCAGGGTTCTGCAGGGCGACAAAATCCTGATGCCACAGGGCTAAGAAAATAGATACAAAGGAATCAAGCATCTACGTGTACCTTGTCGTAAAGGTGGTTCAGTGACATCGTTTTCTAATAGGTGAGGGAGAAGATTCACCAGACGTGTGTCAGGGATAAAAACGTTCAGCGTCACATTTTGCAAGGGAGCTTGAGAGGGTAGGCTAACTCCCGTACGCGGTCACCGATATAGCTGTAAACCGACATACTGTGACCGGAAGCGTAATAGCAGGCTACGGATCACATGCAGGAGAGAGAGTAAGGCGCAACCACGCTGGCAGCAAGCAAAAACTACGCTTCTGACACTATTTCTGTCGACGATGCGATTTTCAGTATTGGACAGTTTTTTAAGGTGGAAGTGTTTGGATTTAGAACATGCGCTGTTTGCAAATCACTATAAATATCCGACGTGATGAATCCGTTTTTACTTTGCGGAATTCAGACAGAAGTGAGGGAGGGAACATTCCAATGGCTATTTCAACACTGAACTATAGTTGTTGTGCATGTGTCGTCCAATGGCTGGCGCTCACTTCGTGTGGAATGCGTACGTTACCATTGAGTCGTCGGTTATATTGAGGGAGAGCCTTCTTCCTGAAACATCGTGGTACTGATTATGAAGTCTCTGTATGTGTTTTCTGGTATTAGTTTGCGGATTGTTTTTTCTTTCTGCCTGTTATTGTGCTCGGCTGCATGGGGAGCAAGTGATAAATGGATTCAGGATAGAGGGTTCTTGAATACTGGCCTGGGCGATGTTTCCGGAACGGTCGACAGAATAGACCACCTGAAGGTAAGGCATAGAGTTTTTCCACAGGAGATCAGGGCAGTATTGGACAATAATTTAAATTACTTCAGGGATGGAGTCGGTGTAGAACCGGTGTCAGGTTTCCCCTATGGGAATATCGAGGTAGACAGGGAAACCGGGGAAATTATCGGTCGAAGGGACTATGTGAAAACAACATATATCTCGACCTATTTAACAATACTTCTGGAAATGTCCAAGGTGGGTGGGGAATACACAACCAAGGCCCACGAAAGAATAAAGAAAGTACTGAGTACGTTATTTACCTTGAGTGGCTGGGAGGGGCTTTTGCATGGGGGGCACTACATCCTAAAGGATTTTAAAAATGGCACGGATACGGTTTCAACCGCCAACAATTCCAAGCTGGTATTTACGTTAATGGCCATCATTGGCGCTTATAACGATTCAGAGGATCCCGTCAGGCAAGAGATTACACAGCTGGCCAGTGATTTGCTGAAAAGGCAGGCGGTAGGTTGGAGTAAATTCTATGACCCGGCTGAAGGGTTGATGCATAAAAGTTGGGATACCAAGCTTCAGAAGTTCAAACGGCATACTACCGCTTTCGTTGAGGAGGCCATGCCTGGGGTAATCGCAGGTATTTTATTGACGAAGGACCTGGGAAACGCGGCGATCCCGGAAACCGCCTTTACGCGCCTGGTGCTGGATATCACGGATTATCAACTGACAACTGGCGAGGAGATTGTTTCGTTACAGAGTGGATCAGGCGCGCTGTATTATCCAACGGTACCCATGATCTGGCTGGACCAGGAGAAATTTACAGGCGATGCCTTTCGCTATTTTAAAAACTTCGTCAGAGCACATAACGATTTCAGGAAGGCACACAATCTACCTTTCATGTTAAGCGCCTGTACCGGAATCCATGGCGGGTATTACAATTTTGGTGTACCGGCACTTTCCCTTAAAAAAGAAAACACACCGTATGATGCTGCAACGCCGAGAACGATCGGGCTAGCCTATATGGTCGATCCCGACGTGGCGATTGAGATGGCTTTAGAAGCCAGGAAAACCTTTCCCCAAATAGAGACGCCTTATGGTTGGTATGACTCCATGAATGCAGCTGGAGAGACGACAAGCACCATCAAAACCCTGGGGCAGGGATTATTGATCGGTGGCTTTCTGGCGAAGGAAACCCATAAGGATATGAAAAGGTATTTTGATGATAAGGGATGCACGAAAATCATGAACAGGCTGTATAAGAACTACAAAGACCTGAAGTAATCAACAGCCAATATAAAGGGCGATCCTAAGACGTTAACAAGACAGCAGGGAAACGCAAAAAGCGCTCTTCGCCCATTTTGGAATGCGTCCTGTTTTAAGGGGGGGAACAGGTTCGTGCTTTAGAAGAGAGAGTTGGTTAAGCTCATTTTTATATAAAAATTCGTTTGAGAAATGAGTGTTGGAGAGCGACATGGATGGTCTTGATAAACTGACTCAAAGAATTCAAAAACTAGAGAGTCGCCTGGCACATATAGAAAAGCGATTGTTTGATCAATATCCTGCCAGCCAGTCCGGATCTACCCAGGAAAAAATATCGCATGCGGAACCAACAGGGCGGGGGCAGAATAAGTCGGACTCCACCGCTGTCCAGTATGAAGACTATGGTTACGACCTCAAACTCGCTAAAACAGACGACTCGCTTGCCACAAGTAAAATCATGGCTTGGTGTGCGGGTATCACATTTATTTTGGCAGCGGTGTATTTTCTCAAGCTTGTGTATGACACCGGCTGGTTAACACCCGTTCGTCAAATCGCCATTGCGTATTTGAGCGGCATTGCACTGATTGTCGGCAGTTTTTATTTTGATAAAAAGGATAAACAGTATGCCGCTTATCTGCCGGCAGTAGGTTTGGTGGTCCTTTACCTAACGACTTTTGTCGTGCATTTGAATTACGGGTTTTATACACATGGCCCCGCAACCGCGCTGGTGGCGATGACAACCTTGCTGGGTATCTGGCTCAGCCGCCGCTTTAATAATAGTGTTTATTTGATTTTTTCAGAGATCTGTATTTATGCCAGCCCCTTTCTGATTCATTCTGATAATCCACAATTATTGGACCTGGTGATTTACTACAGTGCCTGGAGCTTATTGTTCTCGTATTGCTCTCTTCTTGACGGACGGCGTATCACTTATTTGCTGCCAATGTATCTGGCCATTTTGGGATTTGATTTGATTTGGCGCGGTGCAGGAGGTCATCAATGGCAGTTGGCAGCGGGCTACCAGCTTGTGCAGTTTGTCATTTTTGCTGGAAACACGGTGCTTTTCTCGTTATATCACAAATCACCTATAGAAAAAGATACGACACTTGCTCATGGTTTGGCGCTGTTTATTTTCTACGGTATTGAATACGCCATTCTTGCAAAGCATATTCCAGATCTGGTGAATTACTTCGCTTTGGGCAGTGGCGTACTGGTTTGGTTTTTATATTATTGTGCGAGCCGTTTCTATCAGGGTAAGGAGTCTCTGTCACAGGGCGCGGTACTGGTGAGTTATTACTGCTCATGGGTTGTTGTGCATGCGGTTTTCCTTTCTGAAATTCCGGGGATGTGGCTGCCCTGGTCAGTTTTATCGACGCCATTTATCTATGTGCTTTTGATCTCCCGATTACGGGGGAATCAGCAGGCTGCAGTCCCTGTGATGTTAGCCTGCGGTGGGTTGTTCTTACTGGGTTATGGCTTGCTGCTGCGTGATGTAGTACTGGATACAGATCTGAAAACGCCCATGCCGATCGTTGCGCTGTTTGTTTATGTTGCATTGCTGTATGGCATGTACTGGTTTGCGACTAAACGGGAACAGTTTGCGAGTAACGCTACGCTAATGCTTTATGCTGGCCATCTGGGCTTTATTGCCTGCCTGGTTGCATGGGTAAAAGAGGATATCTACTTGTCTGCCGTGTGGGCTGTGTATGGTGTTGCACTGTTGTTATTGGCCTTGATTGTTAAAGATAAAACCATTGGGAAGTCAGCACTGATTATTTTTACTGTCGCTGCTCTCAAGGTCATACTGTTTGACTTGTCTGGCGCCAATTCAATGGTGCGTGTGCTTGTACTGTTGGTCTTGAGTGTCTGCCTGTATGTGGGCGGCTTTCTTTACCAATCCGTCGTTAATGGCAAGCTGGCTGATAAAAACTGATTCATCGCGTTGTGCTGGCGGGTTCAATCAGGCGTTGATGAGCAGTGAGCATGGGATTCCTGGCTCTGGACGTTCAGAGACCAGAGATGCTTTGGCTTGTGGGGGAAAAAGAAGGTTTTGGGTTTCTTTTTCCCCATTATTCCCGGGCAAAGCAATGCAATGTTGCCGCCACGATGATTTAATGGCGGACATTGCGACAACAGGCCTGTCGCCACAATCTCGCCAATGGAATCCGAATCATGCCCATACCGGTTACCGGAAAACCCCGTAAGCACCTCTATGCGTCCGACCTGCGCGGGCTGGCCCGTCTGGCCACGGAGGCGACAACCGGTGTTACCCGGATCGTGGAAGGTGTGCATCAATCGGTTTGGCGAACACTGGGCGCGCCCAGTGGCAGCATGTCGGATAAGACCCGTGGCCTGACCGGTGGTGTTTACCAAAGTGTTTACGGTATCACCCGTCTGGTCGGCGGTAGTGTGGATGCCGCGCTGGCAAAGCTCGACCCGTATCTGGATACGCCAGATGACACCCAGGAAGGTACGTTTCAACGGGATGCCGTACTGGCTGCATTGAATGGTGTGATGGGAGATCGGCTGGTTGCCGGCCATCATCCCTTTGCCAGTGCCATGTGCCTGCGGTATCAGGGGGCAACGCTGGAGAACCAGGTGATGCCTCAGGAGTCAGGCGTCACCGGTAAGATACTGCTGCTGGTACACGGCCTGTGCATGAATGATCAACAGTGGCGTGTGCCGACTGGCATCGATGGCGTCGATCAGGGAGAAGCCCTCGCGGTCGCCCTGGGTTATACCCCGGTCTACCTGCGATACAACTCCGGTTTACATACCTCAATCAATGGTCGGGAACTGTCGTCCAGGCTGGAGCAGCTGGTCGCCCACTGGCCTAAGCCGGTTGAAGAACTGACCATCGTCGGATACAGCATGGGAGGGCTGGTCACTCGTAGTGCCTGTTACTATGGGCAGCAGGCTGCCATGCGCTGGCCGGAACACCTGAAACACATGGTATTCCTTGGCACGCCACACCATGGCGCGCCGCTCGAGAAGGCGGGCAATTGGCTGGATTCCATCCTGGGAATAACGCCCTACACGGCGCCGTTTGCCAGGCTTGTCCGGTTGCGCAGTGCCGGCATCACCGATCTGCGCCACGGCCATGTGCGCGATGAGGACTGGGAAGGACGTGACCGTTTTCACTGCAGCCACGACCCGCGAGAGGAGGTGTCGCTGCCGGAAGGGGTGGCTTGTCATTCCGTGGCGGCCACGACAGCGGCCAGGCGGAGTGTGTTGGTGGACCGCCTGATTGGTGATGGCCTGGTGCCTCTGCACAGTGCACTAGGGACGAGTGACAGGGAAGATCAATGCCTGGCCTTTGATGATGCGTCGCAGTTCATTGCCTACAGTACGAATCATATGGCGTTGCTGCATAGCGCGGAAGTCAGCCAGCAGCTGGTGCGATGGCTGACGCCGGAATAGTGTTTTTTCGAAAGACAGACTATCTGAAAGGCCCCTAAAATGGGGCCCTTTATTGTGTGTTTTCTTATGTTGTTTGTCCGTGATCCTTACCAAATTGTCAGTCAAACGTTTGGGAAAACAATGTAAAACTCAAGTGTTTAACAACATTGAAAGGATTTCGCATAATGAGTCACCCCATAACTGAAGGTCAGGGAGCACGTACAACGGATTCGATGACACAGGCTACTGCCGAAATAGCTGGAACGTCAGCAGACAGTCGTTGTGTAAGGAGTACGGAAGGGCAGCTTGCCCTTGAAGCTACCTTGCAACCACAAGCCTCCTCATCGTCCGGAATCGGAAAAAAGAGAAAAATATCAACATCGAATCCACCTGAGGAAGTTGCGTCAACAAAAGCCAGAAAGATGATGATAGAGCTGTCACTTAGAAATGGCGATAACAACATGATTCAATTTAACCCTAAGGGAATAGCCATTGAGCGCTTGCTTGATCAGTTAAATGGCTTTGAGGAAGCACTGGATGATGAAGTAGAGCCCTGTGTGTTTATACGTGAAATTAATAATGAACAGGGTGAAGTTGTCGCCAGAATAACGCTTAACGCAGCTTGTGTTGAACAATTGAAGAAAAACATGCATACATTGATTGAAATGCTGGATGCCTTTTGGACTAAGAATGCCCAGTTGAGCGTTGTCTAGGGAAACTGCGAACAAGTCCCTTTTCCCCAAAACAGTACCAGTCACACCAAGGATTACCGAAGGTGAGGGTGAACTTATTCGCACCTTCCCTAGAGCGGAAAGTGTGTTTACCAAACAGTTTCTTAGTCTTTGATTATCGGTGTATGGCTATTCAATAAAGTCACGGCATCGGAGACTGACCGTATTGAAAATGGGTGAAGTCAGGTAGGCAGTAGAGTCGCGGGTCACATTTGTAAGTATCTTGTTTTTTGCGAAAACCGATCCGGGCAATGCCCAGCCATGATGCGTGATGAGTGGGAGATTGCCCTGGAACGGTTAGTGGAGCGCGCTTAACGGCGGTGGTAGTGTTTCCGCGGTTGCAGGGCGATGGCCTGCAATGTCTGCTCCCGTGGCAACACCTGGTAGATACTGCGATAGTAGGCTGATTCAATGGCCTCTTTATTCAGAGGGCTCAAGATCACACCGATACGTTTGAGATAGGCAACCATATGACAGAGTGTCGGTTTACCCATGGTCTTTCATCCTTACACATAAAGAAAACCCTGCTTTCGCAGGGTGTCAGGCCGATTCGGGGCAATTCTTGTTGTTGACGTTTTTGTTGTTGTCAGCCCCTAAAGATGGCCATCCCTGACTGCATTATCCTCTATGAAAACTGGAATAGTATTGATCTGCGGCAAGGGTAAATACCTATTCGCGTAGGTGTAATATACGTTTCAAGGCGGTTTTCCTGAAGAAGGATGTTGGGAAGATAGTGATGGATAAGGTATGGGGCAGTAATGACGTTTTTGGTGCCAGGTCGTTCAAGAAGATGCCATGGAAAGGCTCTAGCGGTAACAGGCACAAAGCCGCTGTCCCCATTAATCTTGCAGGGAAGCAGGCGTTGATAGCCAGCATTAAGTACTGTCGGGTGAGTTGCGCTCTTTCTGAGCTGAAATCGACCAATGTTGCGATACGCATAATCCTTGCCGTTAGGCGATCGTTACCGCAGAGATAAGTCTGGTAAACACATTGCGCGATGCCGTGATATCAGGGCGTACTACTCGAATCCGTCTGGCTTTTTGGGCACAGGTATTGATCTCACCGGACAGGATAAGTTCAGAAGCCGAAAAAATAGTTCAGGACAGGTTATGTGGATCCTGATTATTATTTGTTTATATTTGGCTAGTTTTATAATCATTTATGCTTTTTAGTTGACTAGGGAAGGTGCGAATAAGTCCACCCTCACCTTCGGTAATCCTTGGTATTACTGGTACTGTTTTGGGAAAAAGGGACTTATTCGCAGTTTCCTTAGGCAAGAATAGACTTCGCAAATAAAAGCAATTGTTATAGTATGCGCCACCCCAAATTTTCCAGGTAAATCCGCTTGGTTACTCTCCCATCCAATGCTTTATACACTGACCTGTCTTGCTATTACGACTTGATGTGCGCGGACATTAACTACAAAGCACAAAGTGATTACGTACACAGGTTGCATCAATTATTCGGTAATAAGGGAAACCATCATCTGGATCTTGCGTGTGGCACAGGGCCCCATATTCGATACTTTATTGATAACGGTTACCAGTGCCGTGGTCTTGATATCAATCAGCCAATGCTTGATCTGGCTCAGTTACGCTGCCCTGAAGCCCATTTTCTGTTGCAGAATATGTGTGAGTTCAAGGTCGAACAACGCGTAGATATAATTACCTGTTTTCTCTATTCGATTCACTACAGTGATGGTGTTGAAAAGCTAAAAACCTGTATTGCCAGTGTATATACCGCATTAAATCAGGGCGGTGTATTTTGTTTCAATGCGGTGGAAAAGAATAAGATAAACAACCATTTCGTTGTCAGGCATACTGCGGACCATGATGATAGCCACTTTGTTTTCAGCTCAGGATGGAATTACTGTGGGAGTGGTGACAAACAATCGCTGAAGCTCAGTATTGAGAAAAGTAACCGGCAGGTTACGCAGTTATGGCACGATGAGCACCCGATGGTGGCGGTAAGCTTCGGTGAACTGCAGCAGCTATTATCTTCATGCTTTGACGTGTATCAGTTTGAGCACGACTACGACAAAATCCTGCCTTGGGATAAGCGGTCAGGCAATGCCATCTTTGTCTGCGTAAAAAAATAAAACAACGATAAGGCGCAAAGCTAGGCGCACTTGCTACCAGGCAAATTTCCCAGTCAATCCAACAGGCGCCTGGGAAATTTTCCGGTAGAGCCCTTGTTACATCATTCGCTATAAGCTCGGGAACCAAGCATTCGCTTCAATGTGGCATCCTTGTCGATAACATGATGTTTTAATGCGCCGGTAATATGCAGTACCACGGCACCAATGACGACATACCCCAACCAATGGTGTATAGCATGGCAGAAGGCGGCAATATCACCATTATGTGCCAGCACCTTGCCAGGGTTTTCAGGGTCAGGGTTGCGTGGCACCAGCTCAAGCCCAAACAGATCAACACCATTACCGCCAAATGCAGACATCAGCGCGCCGGAGAGGGGCATCAGCACCGTGCCAATAATGAGTATCCAGTGCATGGCCTTGGCAAGGTTCTGTTCAATGGCTTTGTATTGACTGACAGGAACCGGCCACCCATTTTTTATGCGCCAGAGCACTCTCAGTATGACAATCGAGGTAATGAGAACGCCGAATGACTTATGCCATGAATAAAGGCTGTAGGTTTCCGTTTCTACCATATAGACGCCGATAGCGAGCATGCCGATCATGCTGAGTGCCACTAGCCAGTGCAGCGCAATGGTAACGAGGCTTAACTGGTCTGGCTTATCCGGTTGCATCTTATTCTTCCTCTTTATTAGTGGCATAAACGTTTGGCATAGAGTAACTGCTTGGTAGTGAGTTTGTCGAAGCCATTCCAGTCAAAAAGTGAGCGTTACCAAGCCGAGTGCAGTACTTTTTAGAGACGTGCAGACTGTTTTTATAGGGCTTTTATAACAGTTTTCTGATTGCTTCCAGTTCGCTTGTTTGAATGGCTGGCTAGCTTGATAATTTTTCTATGATAATCAAAAATTTTTATTCAAATCGCTGTCTGTAGGGCGTTCATAGTTCAAAGAATATTACGAATATGCAAGTCACAACAAACGGTGAGTGATAGCCCCCGCAGAAAAGAGCATGAATCAACAGGTCGTGGGCACGTTAAGAATGCATATTGCTCGCCCTGTACTGTTCAGATATTGGAATGATGGCGGCTCTTGATCTCCTGGGTCGCCAGGCATCAAACGCAGTAGCTGACACGTTTACGAGACGCTGAGCACGCTGGCACAATCGACAGCAAATTTAGTCTGGTCAAGTTAGAAATTTGCCACGATCTCGTGAATCTCCAACTCTAGACAGCGGTAATCAGTTTCTCAATATAGTTCAGTGGCACGCAGGTCTCCGGGCTATCATTCACTGGGCTTCAACCCCCAAAGCCTTGACGCAGGCAGCGAAAACCAGTATTTCGCCAGTAGCCAGGGAGTGGGATGTATGAGTCCCAGCGTATCGGTTTGGCTAAAACATCCGGGTCGGATGTCCATTTTTACTGCTTCAGATCAATTACTTGAAAGTACGACATTTGTATTCTATACACTACACACTACGTCTTAAGATGTTTGTATCTTAAACCGTTTCAGGCTCGCTCAAACTGAATTCACGTAATAAGGTATGAGTATGATCTTCCCCCGATAAAATGGGCACCTGTCTACCGCCGAATTGACGACTATACCTTCCTTACGTAGTGCCTGTTGGATGTGTGGGTTCCAGTACACCCCACGATCTTTCCCATGCCAAGCATACGCTGCTCGTGGAATACATCCCTATGGACTCTCTGGAAAGGCTTTCTGTGACGCCAGGCGTAGCCCGGGGGGTACCTGATGACGCTTACATAACCAGACAATGCCAACGCGTTGTCTCTGTGCGTTTATGCAATTTCAACTAGGAGAAATAGTGATATGAGTGGCGATATTATTAAGGTTTCAAGAAATACTGAAAATGCACCTATCAGTCCTGTCTCTACACAAACGGTTGCTTTTTCTCATTACAATAATATTTCAGCTCAATTACCTGTAGACCCTAGAACGGGTGACGTTGTAGCGGGTGGTGTTAAAGAGCAGGCAATGCAGTGCCTGGAAAATATTAAAGCCATTGTTGAAAGTATCGACCATGTAATGGACGATGTTGTTAAAATCAATGTCTTCCTCAAGAACATTTCAGATGTCGACGTTGTAGACGAAGTTTACGCAACATTTTTCAAAAACTATTTCCCTACACGGACGACTCTCGCAGTTGCCGCTTTGCCTCTGGAAGGTGCGCTGGTACAAATTGATGCCATTATTTCCAACGGTGAAGGTACACCTTCACAGGCACCTTGCGATCTCGTAAAAGTGGCTAAAAATACTGAAAATGCGCCTATTAGTTCTGTCTCTACGCAAACTGTCGCATTTTCTCATTACAACAATATCTCCGCTCAATTACCGGTCGATCCTAAAACCGGAAAAATGGTTGCCGGTGGTGTTAAAGAGCAAGCAGGCCAGTGCCTGAGAAACATCAAAAACATTCTGGAAAGTATTGACGTTCCTTTTGACGATATCGTTAAAATCAATATCTTCCTGAAAAACGCCGCTGATATTGACGCCGTAAACGAAGTTTACACCACCTTTTTCCCAGACTCCGCTATCGCCAGAACCGTAGGCTATGTGCCTGCACGCTCCACCGTGGCAACTTCCGGTTTGCCAATGGATGCACTGGTACAGATTGATGCAGTTGTGTCTCACGGAGACGGTACTCCTCCGCAGGAAGTGGAAGATCGTCACGGCATCGTCATCAGAGCAAATAATACAGATAATGCACCCAAGAGCCCGCTCTACACACAAACCGTTGCATTTTCTCATTACAACCACATTGCCGCTCAATTACCGGTAGATCCTAAAACCAGCAAGCTGGTTGATGGTGGTGCAAAAGAGCAGGCTGGACAATGTCTGACCAACATCAAGGCCATTGTAGAAAGCATCGGCCACGTGATGGACGATGTTGTGAAAATCAATGTTCAGGTTAAAAATATCACTGATGTTGATGCTGTAAACGAAATTTACACAACCTTCTTCAAGCGCGATCTTCCTGCAAGAACCACCATTGGTGTTTCCGCTATTCCTATGGATGCCCTGGTGCAAATCGATGCCGTTATTTCTAACGGTGAAGGTACTCCGCCAAACGCATAATGGGTAGCTAATTCCCGTTATATGACACCCCAGTTTTTGTAAGCTTAATTCAGTTTACAGTGGCTGGGGTCTTTTTTTGTTAGCGGTAAGTTGCTTTTCCAGTTTTGTGATTTTTCAGGAATGTGCTTATATCTAATGCTAGTAATCCTGCAGTTTGAATAGCCTAAAGGGAATACATAGGGGAGTAATTCCTTTTTCACGCAATCAGTATTTTTGTGTTGCATGTGATTTTTACATTTTTTAGATCTTGTCCAGTTGCTCCAGCCCTCTTGCAGTCAGAATCTTATTAATACCTTGAACGGTTGAAGCTTGCGACATTATGTCTGCTTGCTGCTGTCCGATAGTCATGTTGCTAGTTGGAGATATTCTATCCCTAACAGATGTGAGTTTTTTTGGTTTAGCTACTAAAGACAAGCTGTTAATTGTAATATCTGACTTTATATTTAATGAGCTGTAAATTAACGGGTCGCTAGTACTGTTAATGATTTTTCCATTGTTCATTGCACACTCCATTATTCACCTTGTTTATATATGTGGAGATTAAATAGCACTCTTTAACACATTGATGATTATGCAGTGTAAACTTTAGAACATATTGTAAAATAAATAAAATAACCCAGTATAGTTGTTGTCAATAACGCAATGATTTCTAATAATCGTTGGAAAGTATTATTTTTTGATTCAGGGTTTAGAGACTAAGCGATTGTTATTTTATCTCTAGGGGATGTCATTTACGATGATTTTTTGGGGGCGTGTTTAATATTTAAAGTCTGCTTGATTATATTCGCTCCAGGGATATTCATCGTCTTTGTTTTTTGTATCTGCTACGATAACAAGTAAGCGTTTTTCTACCATTCCCATAAGCATCAATTGAGTTAAAATCCTGTTGGGAGGGTCTAACAAAAAAGTCTGTATCCAAATCAATCAATTTATTTGCATTCTTCAAAAATTCCACTATCCCATACTGCGATTAGCTTTCTGAAATTCTCGGCATATTCAACGGTGTCAAGGCACTGTGCCTAGTGGCATTTTTGAATAGATTGCTCAAGCCGAGCCAAATCCAGCAGTGGACATTGGTTAGCTACTGAGAATGTATAGTTTGCTGATAGCATAGGTGAACTGGCTGGAAGTTTACCTACGCTACGACTATTGATAGGGGTATCACGCTTCCATGTGGGTGGAGCAAGTTGCATAGAAAAATAGAGTCCGACTGACGCCAACCCAGTCGCAAGAATATACCAAAGTGAAACCCCACAGACTCTCGTGTTTGTACGTTTACGTGAAAGTTCTGATTTGAGTGGGTTTTCTGATTTCGATTCCTTTCCCAAGTTAACACGCATGTGAGTTGAATCCATTTAAAATATCCCTTTTTTTGGGTTTGTCCTACCACTTGACATAATTTTTTATAAAAGTTCCGATATGCGTTAGGCGCTTTGTTGCAAGAATTAGAACCAATGAATCATGTCAGTAATAGATAAAAACAGGAGAAGTTAAATTTTGTATTGGCTCCGATGAGCGCATATACAATAACCTCGAAGGGGTATTTTTTCGAAATGAACGCATGGTCTAATTAACGTACGATTTCTTAAAAAATACAGTGTCTTGGATGTAACCATCATTTGCTAACCAAAGTTGTTAGGTTTGATGGGAATTTTTATGCTGCTCTTCGGACAAATAAAAATGAATTATTTTTTGGGAGAGAAAAATGTTAACGGCATCTGGAAGTTTTAGTTATCAGCCATCTAGGCATCTTGCATTTACTCGGATAAGACCTGGCAGTGATGAGGGGGGGGAAGCCAACCCTGAAAGTGAAAGCAGTGATGATGTTTCTGTTCAGGCAGCGATACGGCGACGCCGATCACCGCAGAAAGGGTATTGTGTAGAGCCACCCTTGCAAACCGTTGCCAATCTTTCGAGAGCTAGTGATAAAAGTGTTAGAGACCGATATGTTGAACTGCTGAACTCGCAGAAAGTATTAGGAATTGGTCTTGGTATTAGTAGTGCACCTCTGAGTTTTGGTGATGAAATACATTCTGTAAGAATGATGCGTAATTTGGTGGCTGAGACTCATTATGAAGGAGATGTCATGATGGTTTACTCCTGTCCTTGCTGCGAGGAAACCTTAAAGATACTGTTTAAGGAGGAGTATTCTGATGCAGACAATATTGTCATAAGTGAAGATTTTAATCTGAAAGAAACTTCTGACTGGGAGGAGCATGTGCGAAAAAAAATGGAGGTTGTGTTACCTGATATTAAGTTTGGTGAAGGACAGAGGGAGGGCGTTATTGATTGTGCGTTGTCTGGATATGCGAATAACATTAAATTGTATCATTTGTATGATTTGTTAGTCTCAGCGGAGTCAAGAATCGAATTTTGGAATCATGAGATAACTCTTTTTTTTAGTGGGATAGCTCCCCAGCAGTTTCAGTGTCTTCTTATGACGGGTCTCATAGGTTGTCATTTATCATTAACTCCTTACAAGTGGTCACTTATAGATAGAGCAATCTGGTATAGAAATGACGAACGTTTTAAAAAAGTTGAATTCGGGCACTATGAAATAAATGTCAGTGAAGTTAAAAGGGAAGCGTGTAGATATGTGAGTGATGCTGCATTGATTGTTAGTGGGCAAACGACTCTTGAGCAAATAGCTGAATTGAAGTTTGGTGGTGATTATGTTGAGGCTCTGAAACATGAGATTCAAAGTCAAATTTCATCCACTGAATTAGTTACGCCGCTAACTAACTGTCTAAAACGGGTTCGTGAAGGAGCGGTTAACTTATTTGTAATATACGGTCTTCGTCATGACATGTTTAGAGCATCAAAGTGTTCATTGGTTTCTGTTTTTATGAAATCGCTTGGAGAAACTTTTTTTTATAATGAGCAAAAACAAAAAAATATACAGACGATTGTTTTTGTATTAAATGAGCTTAGCAATGAAGAATTATCTTTGATTAATAAAGCTGTGCCGGAAGGAATGTTTTTTGACTGTATTTCATCGTTGTCAGACTTATTGTTTGAAGCATTTATTGAAAACTCGCGTTTGGTTATCACAGAGGGGGCAAATACTGTAGCTGCCTGTCTTGTGAAGGGGAAGCAATATGTCTCCTTGGGTTCTAAGGATAGCACTAGGATAGATCTTGCATCGAAAACGAATGTATCCCCCCTAACAGAGTTGCCTCAATCGTATGCTTTAACGGGTAGCCAGAAAGAAACGATGATAATGAATCTTGCCAGTCAGTGTATGCGTAGTAATGTCACAGTGGCTAACTTAACGAGCTGTTGGGAGATTGGGCATTATTTAGGTGGGTTAAAAAATGGTTTTATTGGATTGTTTACAGAATGTTATTTTCAATGTCAGAGTAGCTGTCCAAGTGTGAAGATGATTGCGAATATTGAAGTTATTGGTACTATGGTATTTGGTGTTTCTGGGTGTGCTAAATCAATTGCTCCATTCCTGCATCATAACGTCAAAGAGGGTAACCTGTCATTTCTACAGGCCATAAGGCTTTTGAAACTGCAGCCATTAAGTGAATTAGAGTGTCAGCAGATACTGACTCGAATAATGGATAATCACTATTTATCCCCGGAGGGGTGTGTCAGAAGATTCTTTGACCTTTCTGCTCAACAATATAGAGCAAATATAGCCTATGATATGGTGAAAGGTGCTTTGCACAGTTTGTATGAGTCCCTTGAAGAAAGGCTTACCGTGCTGCGAATCGAGGAGGGAACTGCTGTTTAATGATAAAATGGATATCAAAATACCCCAGTCCTACTGGCAGTAACGTTAATCGATAGTCTCAACAGACATGATTTGATTAACTATTCATCATTTCGGGATGGACGCAGATCAAGTTCGGTATAAGAAAGTGACTATTTATTGTGAGTCTTAACGTGTTTTTTTAGATGGTCAGATCTGTCACTTTTATAATCACAGAAAGGACAATGATATTTATTGAATAGCTTACGCTGTTCTTTTGTCATATGAATTCGGCTGTGCCGACGCAGTGTATCGACTCGATCTGTGGTGAAAGGACAATTGATGCAACGCAATTGCTTTTTTAGTTGTGGCTTATAATCCAAGCCTACACTGTGGCGCTGCAGTAAATGGTATCGATAGCGGCGCCTTGATCGCCCGTCAAAACCGCAGATCCTGCATGTGAATTCATCTGTTTCAACATCGGTTTTCGATGGGGCTGGATGGCTATCCACACTGGATGAATGTTCGGTTGAATCATTCGATTGATCGCTGGAACTGGTGTTTTGAATAAGGGGGGCTGTCTGATCAGTCACTGGGTATGAACATGAAGGTGTAGGGTCAACACTGCCTGTCTGGGTATGAGATTGATTTGATGAAGATGTTGCTGGAGGCGTTCTTGAAACACCATCAGCAGATAATTGTTCCAGTGGTGCATGTGATGCCGGACTTTGAAACGGGAGTAATACGTTTGGGTCGTAAGGTACTAAAAGTTCGTGAGGTTCATCCTCCTCCTGCGCTATTAACCCTCTGTCACTGACCCATCTTTTAGGTGTTGAGGATGTTGTATCCAGAGCCAGGTGAGTTGCCGACTCCGCTTGCGTGACCTGCCAATATAAGTATTCGAGGCTTGGTTGCATTATCTCATGAGTTGTAGCAACCGCGGTTATCTCATCAAGGAAGTGGGTGTTTGGCAGCATGCTTGAGTCATTTTGAGAATGGTAACATCCAGTTATGACAGGGTCATCTCCTGTCAGTTCAACGAGGGTTAGCACCATTGTCAACGTGGTTCAATGCGCAGGAGATGAAATTCCGGCAGAGTCCACTGAGTAAGGTCAGCTGCTGGATGGTCTATTTATTGAGCTGCATGGGAAGATAATTAGATAGTCCGCAGAATGCTTTAGCCCGTTGGGCTTATGTAACATCGGTATGGGTAACAATGCCGGTACCAAGGTACCTTTTGTGATGTAAATCAATTATGCATATGCCGTGTTGTGGTTGAATCAGCGCGTCTCGTATTACCCGCAACTTACTACGTTAAATTCCTGACCGAACGACACCAGGGTTGTGTCATGGTGAGTCCTGTTTGGGTGCCTCGGAGTTTGCTGCGGGGCGTACCTTTAATGCTATGCATCGGTGATTCTGAAAAGTAGCCCCGGGACTAATAATCTGGCTGCTTTTGTCGTGCATCATGTTTAATAATGGATTTTGATCAATGTTCAAACACAGCCTCTTATGTGCAGCGATTGCTACGGCCTTGTTTTCAATGCAGGCACAGGCCGCCCCTGATATCTCACTTCAGAAAATAGATTCCGCGACGGCTGTGTCATCGAACAGTTGGTTGGAAATCAACCTGACACAATTCCAGAAGAATATTGATGACGTTAAAGCAAAAATCCAGTCTGACACCAAAATCTGCGCCATCATGAAGGCTGATGCCTACGGCAATGGTATTGCGGGTTTAATGCCAACCATCCTGGAAAATGACATTCCTTGTATTGGTGTTACCAGTAATTCTGAATTGTTTGTGGTGCGTGAAAACGGGTTTACCGGTGCCTTGGCTCGGGTGCGTTCTGCGCCGATTTCGGAAATTGAAAAAACCATCGCGTTAGATGTCGAAGAACTGGTGGGTGATCTTGACCATGCTAGACAGCTGGCAGCGCTTGCCAAAAAATACAATAAAACCATTAAAGTGCACCTGGCGCTTAACCATGGCGGCATGAGCCGTAATGGTACAGACAGCATCGAAGAGGCTGTTCAAATTGCACAGGTACCGGGCATTGAGGTTGTGGGTATTATGACGCACTTCCCAAGCTATGACCGGCAGGATGTACTGACCAAAGCTAAAGCCTTTGAAAAGGATGCGTTGGACATTATCAAGCAGGCGGGTCTGAAGCGTGAAGATGTGACCCTTCATGCAGCCAACTCTTATGTAACGCTTAACGTACCGGAAGCCCACTTTGATATGGTGCGACCGGGCGGTGTGTTGTACGGCGACCAACCAACGAACCCGGAATTCCTGCCCATCTTCTCGTTCAAGACCAAGGTTGCGTCGCTGATGGATTTTCCCAAGGATGCGACGGTTGGCTATGATTCCACGGTTAAACTGACCCGTAACTCGGTATTGGCTAACCTGCCGGTGGGTTACAGTGATTCTTATCCTCGCAAGATGGGGAATAACGCTGACGTCCTGATCAATGGCCAGCGCGCCAAGGTCAAGGGTGTGATCTCAATGAACACCACCATGATTGACGTGACGGACATTGAAGGGGTTAAACCCGGCGATGAAGTCGTTTTGTTTGGTGTACAAAACAAAGATGCCATTCTCAGTTCAGAATGGGAGAAGCATGCGGATGTGATCCTCCCTGAAATCTATACTCAGTGGGGGCAAACCAACGACAAGGTGTATGTTAACTAAGCAATGTATGAATCCGCTGTGTCTGCCGCGGTGTAGACATCACGTGATGAGCTGATATTTCTTGCAAGAGGTACCGGTAGGGGGCGCTATCGGTACCTGCTTTGGCCTATTTTTCTGTCATGCGGCAGAGTCTCGTCATGACATGGCGAAAAATTTCTTGCGTTTACCCATCATGTTTTTTGCTTGCTCTATTTGTGTGGTTTAAACAGCGAATAAAGGCACACGTTTGCAAATATCACTACAGATTATAATCTATCTTGAATGCGTATTGTGGTGAGAGGTTTGCTGAATATTAATGGTCCATTAAATACGATAGTGGTATCTGAACCAGAAAATGTTAGGTCTCTTCGTTCAACTTTTAGGGTGAGTATCGGGCGTAGATCGTTAATATTACGATTAAATTGGATTGTTGAATCGTGTGCTGCTTTAATGGCCGATTGGTTGTTTGTACTTTTCTCATGCTCAAGTGTTTCATCTAAACATGCAGCAATATTCGATGCGTTTACAACGTATGAAAAATTTTTGCCAAAAAGCTCTTTTATCGGACGCATGGCATTTTCTTTGCTCCAGTCTGCCGGGTGAAAATGGAAGTTGTTGGCCATAAATGCTTTTAACTTTAAAAAGCATGCATCATTTCTCAATATGTCATTAAAAAAGTCAGTCTGGCTTTTGGGCTCATAATACTGATCTAGCCTTGTGGTTTTTCTTTCGGCAGTGGGTAAATGATAATAATCCCTTGATGGGACACTTATCCATCGATGATCGGTTCTATCGTCATCATCACAAATTGATGCGGCAAGTCGGCCTTCAGGGGCGATTTTTCCAGGGTTGCGTGGATCAATAGAATGAATATTGTCAACATTTCTCAGAAAAGCACTTTTTGTTTCAGCCTGTTGAAAGCAGCATGCTAATGCTTTCCAAGCCTGTTGGCAGTCATAGCTGTTATCTGAAACGACCAGTTGTATATTTTTTTCAGGGTATTTTTGGATCATTTCCATACAGTGTCGCAGGCAGGCAAAACCTCCTGTGTACACTAAGGCGATGTCATTGGCTTTTGAAAAAGAATCTATCAGACATTGGTGTCGATCAATGAGGCCGCAGAGTCTGAGTTTAGGATCATTGCCTGTTAGAAATAAAGGGTATCGTGTCTGCTTAGGATCTATTACCTGGCTAGGGCTTGCTACGAGTGTACTGTCTTGATGAGGGCGCTTGTTGGCAAGGGTCGAGTTGGATGGTGTATGTGGCCGGATATTTATATTATTAAGCTTTCGTTTGAAAGAATAAAACGCGAAAGTGTATTTGTTTTGTGTGGTTGAGATATAGGATACAGCGTCATGTACTGTGACTTGATAGCGACCCAGTATGCCATTAAAGAACCTGATTACCACTGTGGCTCAGCCAGCTTGAGAAGCCTTGCTGGCATGGGGCAGGTTCGCGCAGCCATGTAACCCAGCCTTGATACCATCGCCTTCAAATCAAAGCGCCGGTTAAATCGATAACAGT
>NZ_JAEVHF010000001.1 GCF_018263925.1 Kistimonas asteriae | reverse complement strand
AATTCCACAAGGCTCATGCCTTTCTGAAACTGGATTTTGTTCCTGGCCATGACACGTCTCCTAACCCAAGGAAAACCAGTGTCGTAAGTTTAGACGGGAGAATGGCTTATGTTAGGTGGTAATCAGGAAAATATTTAGGTATGCAGGAATTTGTTAAAAAATTTGATGCTAGATTTTTTGGGAAAACGGTGAAACGTATATTGAAAGGTGATCATTTTTTGTTGCCGTTTGAATTGCGGGAGAGTATTTCCGAATTTGAGGGTGAGGTCGATAAGGTTGCTGAGCAGATTTCGGAGCTCTCTGAAAGAATTGAAAAATTACATAGGGATATGCATAAGGAAGAATCGCTTGAGAGTGATAGTTCGTGGAGTGGTCGGGAGGCTAGAAGTGATAGCAGTCCATCAGTAATTGATTTATAAATTTTCTAGGTGCTTTGATTCTTGTTATTAGTAAGTTTTGAAGTTATGTAAAAAGATGGTGCTTTGTTTTAGGTTGTCATAGGTGAGTTGTATGGATGGTGCAAAAAAGGCCGAAATTTCAGGTTATATTAAAGAGTTGCAAGATTTCAGGCAGGTTGCTGTAGAAGCTTGTGAGACAAGTCCAGGTAGCCGGATCCTGTTGGGGGATAAAGAGCCGGGCGGGACTTATAAGGTGTGGGCAGTTTCCAAAAAAAAAGTGGGGCGGGGTTTATCGCGTTCAAAATCAGGAGTGGGTGATGCGTCGGCAAGTATGTCTTCTGAATCTGAGAAGGATAACAAAAAAAATGAAGTCGTTAGAAAACATTTGAAGGAATTGTTGGTTAAGTTTTTCCCTGAAGGAACTGCTTCAAGAGCATCGATTAACAATCTCTTACATGAAGACGAAAATAAATACGATATTACTGCCTGCATGGCAGTTGCTTATGTTGATGCCCCCTTTGATAGGATGCAAGGCTATTTGGGTTCGGGTGATATGGGGTTTAAATTGATGGATATTGAGAAGTTTTATGAGCAGCGTATTTCTCCTAGGATAGAGCGCGTTGCTAAATATTATACGGAGCTTCGAGATGGGGGGTTTGCAAAGAAATGTCCCGAGCGAGATAGGGAAATTTTTGCAGGTTTTGAAAAGATGTTGAAAGAACGGATGGAGCTTTTGTCTGGGCATGATAAATTGAGTGCAATGATTAGTAAGGTGAGAGGGAGTTGTGAAAGTACCCGGGGAGGTGTTAAAGATAATAAGTTGTGCATGAAATTGGCTGGTATGGTTGATGAATTCTCGAAGTTGGAGGGGCTGAGGAGGGATATGCATTCTCTATGTGACACTGTTGAGGGGTTTGAGAAGAATTTTCACGCATATAAAGTTGTTGTTGAAGTGGAAGATGGATCATCGGGCAGTAGTGATAATCAGCATGAGACTGTTGAAACGACGGAGATTTAGCTGGTATCAATTGTTGTTGTTTATTTCTGAGGTGTTTTGATGATTTCATTTCCTGATTCTGGAACGGCGCCTGACTGCTATAGGAAGTTGATTGATTTTGTTGAAGGTGCCGCTAAGGGAGAGTGCTCCGGATATCTGGTGCCTGTGAGCGAAGGTTCTGCCTTGATAGGTGTTCGTAATAGCAAGAAATATGATCGATCGATTAAGAGCGCTTTTCATGTTCAGGGGATATTTCATAATAAGGATAAGAATAAGGTGGTTAGACAATGTCTGAGATCTTTGCTTTTAGCGATTTTTCCTTCTGCACGCCCTTCAATTATTCATTTATTACATGAGAGGCAAAATAAGGTTTCGCTAACGGCACGGGCAGCACTATATGATATCGGTATTGCTTTGGATAAGGAGAGTGCTGCTTCTGTAGCAGAGGTTAGTGGCTTGCATAAAAAGGTTAATGATCGATTATCCAGTTTGCATTCGATTGTCCAGTCTGTAGATACATTACTTCGCAAAGGTTGGCAAGGTAGTGAATATGGAGAAAATCTGCATGATGATATCAAGCATAAAGCTTGGGATATGCAGAGTGTGCCTTTGTCCCAGGGATTGGTTGAGCTTAAAGGCGGAGTGGAAACGTTAGAGCACTGTAGAAAGATTTTGCCTCTAGGCGGGCTCTGGGCGGGAGCCACTAGTGCTTTAAAGCTATTTGGATCAATTAAGAAGAAGGATGAAGTTTCACGAGAAGAGCATGAGGCTTTTTCAGGGCAGTTAGTTTGTACGTTAGAGTCTGTAGCAAATTCTGCTGAGAGCTATAAATCAACGCTCACTGAGGTTGCTAATGCGTTACGCCGTAACCAGTCACAGGTTACTAATGTTACTGCATTATGTGGGCTTGTTTGTCCTGAGGTTGTGTTTCCGGAGCCTGATTGTAGTGAGTTAATGATCCAAACCCATTCTGGTTCTGAGACTGAGTCAGAAGAAGGGGCTGGCTCAGTGGGCAGTTTGTCGTCAGGAGTACTCGCTGATGTATTTAGCGAGGAAGACATTAAGCAAGTGTTGGACTGAATGTGCCTGTTAGGGGGTGCGAGTCAGTTCGTAGGCGACCCAGTAGACAAATAGCAGTGCCAGTAGTGCAGTCATCGTGATACGTGAAGAGTGTTGACAATATTTTCAGTATTATCTTTTGAGTATCTTGTTTAATGACAGCGAAAAATTTTTGCTGTCAGCATAACTTTCTTTGTTAGTTGTTTTCCTGAGGCTGGTAAGGCTCAGGTTGGGTCTGGCTATTGATATTTCTCTTCTATGTTGTCAGGTTTACCCCTCTTTATTGTTTGGATCAGTATTTGAACTGACGGACATTCCTCATGGACTCCTTCCTCCTGAATCCCTAGAATCGCCGTTTTTTTCGCCACGGGCATTCGGGCGTGCTTGGTTCTCGGTCCGGCTGTTGTGGTTTTGGTGGTTACAAGGGTCTACCGCAATGAGTGAACACGGTTATCATCAGGAAATGCACATCAGCTGGTCGGACTTTCATGCTGATACGAAAGCCCTGGCTGAAAAGCTGAAGGCGCAGCCCTGGAAAGGATTGCTGGCGATTACCCGTGGTGGTCTGGCGCCGGCGGCGGTGTTGTCCCGTGAGCTGGATATCGTCCATGTCGAGACAGTCTGCATTGTCAGCTATGACGGCAAGGCCCAGGGGGAGCTGAACCTGCTCAAGGGTGTTGAGCTGGAGAATGAGGGTGAAGGCTGGCTGGTCATCGATGACCTGGTGGATACCGGTAAAACCATCCGGATGGTCCGCGAACTGCTGCCTAAGGCCCATGTGGCGGCTATCTATGCCAAGCCTGCCGGCAAGGATCTGGCTGATACCTATCTCTCCGATGTGAGTCAGGATACCTGGGTCTTTTTCCCCTGGGAGTAACTTCCTGAAGGGCTTCCCGTTGGCGGAGCTGGGGTGTGCTTGCTCGCAAATACCGGATGCTTCGGTTAGAATCGCGCGACCAAGTGGCGGATAGTGGCGGATTTTCCGCGCTGTCAGCTGACAAGAATAACACCCAAAAGCCGGGCTGATGTCTGGCTTTTTGTCATCGGGAAGTCAATCGGGAGAACCTACCATGGCTATTGAACGTACACTGTCCATTATCAAGCCGGACGCCGTTGCCAAGAATGTCATCGGCGAAATCTACAGCCGTTTTGAGAAGGCTGGGCTTAAGATCATCGGTGCCAAGATGGTGCACCTGAGTCGCACGCAGGCGGAAGGCTTCTATGCCGAGCATAAGGAGCGCCCTTTCTTTGGTGATCTGGTTGCGTTCATGACCTCTGGTCCGGTCGTGGTGTCTGTCCTGGAAGGCGAAAATGCGGTTTTGGCCCATCGTGAACTGATGGGTGCGACCAACCCGAAAGAAGCGGCGCCCGGCACTATCCGTGCCGATTTCGCCAGTACGATTGATGAGAATGCCGTCCATGGGTCGGATTCTCCTGTGTCAGCGGAGCGAGAAGTCAGCTATTTCTTCCCTGGTGAAGAGATCTGCCCACGCACACGTTGAGTGGTTTGATTGTTGTTGTCCCCGGAGCGCCTGTTGAATGACGGCTGAAACTGTAAAAACTAACCTGTTGGGTCTGACCCAGTCCAAACTGGAGGAATTTTTCATCAGTATTGGTGAGAAAAAATTCCGCGCCCAGCAGGTGATGAAGTGGATCCATCATTTCGGGGTCGATAACTTCGACGAGATGAGCAATGTCAGCAAGGCCTTGAGAGAACGTCTCAAGGTCTGTGCTGAGATTCGTGGTCCGGAAGTGGTGTCCTGCGACTTTTCTGCGGATGGTACGCGCAAGTGGGTCGTGCGTGTGGCCAGCGGCAGTTGTGTCGAGACCGTGTATATTCCGGACGGCAAGCGAGGCACGCTCTGTGTCTCTTCCCAGGCGGGCTGTGCGCTGGATTGCAGTTTCTGCTCTACCGGTAAACAAGGCTTTAACTCTGACCTGACCGTGGCTGAAATTATCGGCCAGGTGTGGCTGGCGGCGAAGTCCTTTAACAATGTGCCGGCCAGGAGTGATCGCGCCATTACCAATGTGGTGATGATGGGCATGGGCGAGCCCCTGCTCAACTTCGATAATGTCATGGATTCCATGAATCTGATGATGGATGACCTGGGATATGGTTTGTCCAAGCGTCGGGTGACCCTCAGTACTTCCGGTGTGGTGCCGGCCATGCATCGCATGGTTGGTTTGACGGATGTCTCCCTGGCGGTATCACTGCATGCGCCGAATGATGCCTTGCGTAATGAGCTGGTACCCATCAACAAGAAGTATCCCCTGAAAGAACTGCTGGCGGCGATTCACGACTATATGTCCACGTTGTCTGATAAAAACCGGGTCGTCACTATTGAATATACCCTGCTCAAAGGCATCAATGATCAGCCGGAACATGCTGAGCAGATGATCGCCCTGCTCAGGGATGTACCCTGCAAAATTAACCTGATACCCTTTAATCCATTCCCCGGTTCGGGTTACGAACGTCCAAGTAATAATGCGATACGGCGTTTCCAGGTGATGTTGCTGGAAAAAGGCTTCAATACCACAGTTCGCAAGACGCGCGGTGACGATATCGACGCGGCCTGCGGGCAGTTAGTGGGCCAGGTCCAGGATCGTACCCGTCGCAGCGCCCGGTATCGGGATCAACAACAGCAAAACAGTGGAGCTGAGCCGGTCAAGGTGATGGGCATGGCTTCCTGACGGGATATGCATGAGAGACCGAAAGGACAATCTGAGTAAGGTACTTCTCCGGTTATGTGTCTGTGTTGTGGTGCTCCTGCCATTGGCCGGGTGTGTGACCACTTCGTCTGATACATCGTCGGATGACGACAATTATGAGCAGAAGAACCTTGAGATTGCCTACGGTTTTCTCACCCATGGTTATCCCCAGAAGGCGATTTCCCGCCTGGAAAAGATTCTTGAGCGCAACAGCCGTTCATCCCGCGCCTATGGTGTATTAGGTGTGGTCTATCAGAAGCAGGGCGAATATGCGTTGGCTGAGAGAAACTTTGAAAAATCGCTCGATTTGAACAGCGAAGACTCCGGTATCCGTAACAATTACGGTACTCTGCTGTTTGAGACAGGTCGTTATGATGAGGCAGAGGAAGCGTTTGAAGAGGTGACCCGGGATATCTACTATGATAACCGCAGTCGGGCCTTTGAGAATCTTGGTTTTGTGGCCCTGAAGCAGGGCGAGAAAGCCGAGGCCAAGGAGCGCTTCAGTCGGGCGCTGCGGCTACAGCCTAACCTGTCAGGTTCAAGCCTGGAGTTGGCCAGAATTTATTTCTCAGAGGGTTATTACCCCGAGGCGTTCAAACATTACCAGCAGTTTGATGCTTTCGGGCAGCAGACCCCTGACAGTCTCTGGCTGGGGATAAGGGTAGCGCGTGCAGTTGATCAAATGCCGCTTGCCGTTCAGTATGCGTCGACCTTGAGCAAGCTTTATCCCGGCTCAGATGAGTACCGAGAATACAGGCGTCGTTATAATGACTAACAGCGATAATAATAACCGGGAACCTTCTGACTCTCCTGTCATCGAAACGGAAGATGTCCGTGAGAGCCTGGGGGATTTGCTGAGGCAGTCCCGTGAAGGGAAAGGGCTTGATGTCCGTGAAGCTGCTGAAGCGTTAAAGATTTCTGTGGATTTTGTTCGTGCGCTGGAATCCGGGCACTATGAGGTGCTGCCCGGTGAGACGTTTATCAAAGGCTATCTGAAAGGGTACGCCAGACTGCTGGGGCTGGATGAAGAGGATGTGCTCGCCCGGTTCTCAATGGATGGCGTGTCTCGCGGTGAGATCGGTAAAAAGTCAGCGTATGATGCGGTGTCTCACCGACACAACCGCCGTGGACGAATCATGTTTACGGCGCTTTCGTTGGTTTTGCTGGGTGTAGTTGCTGGTGGTATTTACTGGTGGCAAGGCAATCAGGCGGGTGACATACAAATACCTGTGGCTGAGTCAGAATCAGCGCCTGTGCCGACGCCTGAGCAAGAGTTGTTTCCCAGTGAAGATTCACCCGCTGTCGGTGAAACTTCAGGGCAGGATTCTGCGCCTGCGATGTTAGAGGCTGAGCCTGCAGTGGTAGAGACTGCGTCGGATGATGACGTGGTTGAGGTTGCTCAACCTGAACCATCGGTCCTGATAGCTTCAGCACCAGAGCAGGCAAAAAAAGTGGCTGATGAAGAGGTCGTCGCTTCTGATGATCATCGTCTGGTCATTCGGTTTCGTGCCGACTGCTGGGTTCAGGTCAAGGGGGCGGACAATAAAGTGCTCTTTGCTGACCTGAAACGGGCGGACTCGGAGCTGGATATGAGGGCCGAAAAAGGGCCTGTCAGTATTCTTTTCGGCGATGTATCCGCCGTTCAGAGTGTATATTTCAACGGTAAACCGGTCACACTGGATAAGCCCGTCTCTGGAAAGAAGGTGGGACGGTTGAAGCTGGGCTGATCAGCCTGGCTTCAGAGGTTGTTTGTTTGATCGAAGCAGTAAAGAAGGACAGTCACATTGGCTAAACAGCTGCAGGCCATTCGCGGCATGAATGATATTCTTCCGGAACAGACGCCGGTATGGCGCTATCTGGAGGATACGGTTCGCGGTTTGCTCGGACGTTATGGCTACCAGGAACTGCGGGTTCCTGTGGTCGAATTCACCAGCCTGTTTGCCCGGGGTATCGGTGAGCATACCGATGTGGTCGAAAAGGAAATGTATACCTTTTCTGATCGCAATGATGAAAGCCTGACCCTGCGGCCTGAAGCCACGGCGGGCTGCGTACGTGCCGGTATCCAGCACGGTCTGTTTTATAACCAGATTCAGCGCCTGTGGACCATGGGGCCCATGTTTCGCTATGAAAAGCCCCAGAAAGGCCGTTACCGTCAGTTCCATCAGGTCAGTGTGGAAACCTATGGCATGGCAGGGCCGGACATTGATGCCGAGCTGATTCTCATGACCGCTGCGCTCTGGCGTGACCTGGGGCTGGCTGACAAGGTAAGCCTGGAACTGAATACGCTGGGTAGTGCTGAGGCGCGTGCGCGCTATCGTGATGGGTTAGTTGATTATCTGAAAGCCCACGAAGAGGTGTTGGATGAGGACAGCAAACGTCGTATGACAACGAACCCGCTGCGTGTACTGGATTCCAAGGATGAAAGTACCCGTCGTGTTCTGGAAGGTGCGCCGCTGCTGCATGATTATCTGGATGAGGAGTCCCGTGTTCAGTTTGAACAGTTGCGGGCTATCCTTGACCGTGCTGGCATCGAGTATGTGGTTAACCAGAAGCTGGTTCGTGGGCTGGACTACTACAACAAGACGGTCTTTGAATGGGTGACCGATGCATTGGGCTCCCAGGGCACCGTCTGTGGTGGTGGCCGTTATGACGGCTTGGTCGAGCAGCTGGGAGGTAAAACCGTTCCTGCCTGTGGTTTTGCCATGGGTATTGAGCGCTTGGTTCTGTTGCTGGAAACCCTGAATCTGGTGCCTGACACTGTGCACGCTCCTGTCGACGCGATTATCATTCCCCTGGGCAATGTGCTGCCCTATGCCATGACGGTGGCTGAGCAGCTGCGTGCCAGCCAGTCCCGGCCCCGGGTGTTAATGAGTTGTGGTGGCGGCAGTCTGAAGAGCCAGATGAAGCGGGCTGACAAATCCGGTGCAGCGCTGGCGTTGATCGTAGGCGAAGATGAAGCAGAAAAAGGGCTGGTCACGGTGAAGTACCTCCGCGAGGAAAAGGCGCAGGAAGCCTGTACTCCGGAAGATGTTCTCGCGCTGCTGGCTGTGTAGGGTTGCGAATACCGGGAGTAGAGTGTGGATAGTTTAAGGACAGAAGAGGAACAGCTGGACGCTATCAAGGCGTTCTGGAAGAACTATGGTTCTGCCATATTGCTGGGTCTGGTAGTGTCTCTGGGTTCTGTGTATGGCTACAGGGCATGGCAGAATCATCAGAAAGAACAGGCGCAGACAGCATCAGCGCTTTATCAGGAATTGCTGGATATTGTTGTGGCCGGACAGGGGCAGCCGTTGACGGATGAGCAGAAAGCCACTTTCGAGCATCTGAGCAAGACCCTGCAGACAGACTTCGAAAGTTCCGTCTATGCTCAGTTTACGGCACTGTTTAAAGCGCGCAACGCGGTGGTTGATGGCGATCTGGACTCGGCCGCCAACGAACTGGAGTGGTTGCTACTGCAAAAGCCCGGGCGTGAGATTGAGATTGTTGCGCGGCTGCGTATGGCGCAGGTACTGCTTGCCCAAGGTGGTCAAGAGAAGCAGACTGAAGCCTTGGAACTGCTGGATCAGATTACGCAGCCCGGCGCATTCAAAGCGACCTACGGTGAAGTTCGGGGCGATGTGCTGTTGGCTCTGGGGCGTAAAGATGAGGCAAGAGAGGCTTATCAGTCGGCGGTTGATGCTGCTGGTGTCGCGGGCACACAGCGCCCTCTTGCACAAATGAAACTGGATGATCTTGCCGAGCGGAAGGAAATAAGCAAGTGAAACGCAATCCTGTCGCCAATCTAAAGGCACTGTTGCTCGTTGGGGCTACCATAGGGCTGTCTGCCTGTAGCATGTTTTCCAAGGATGAGGAGACGCTGGCGCCGAATCCATTGCCGGATATCAAGGCCGAAGTGAAAGTGGATGAGGTCTGGAGTCGCAGCATTGGTGATGGTCAGGGTAAAGCCTGGCTGAAACTGGAGCCAGCGGTTGATGGCGATACGCTCTATGTGGCGGATGCCGAAGGTCTGGTCATGGCCTTGCGAAGCGACAATGGCAAGGTTTTGTGGCGGCAGGCGCTGGAAACCTCGGTGGGTGGCGGAGTGACCGCTGCGGACGGGCTGGTTCTGGTGGGAACGCTGGATGGGCATGTTATTGCCCTGAAGCAGGATGATGGTTCAGAGATCTGGCGGGCGCCGGTCACCAGTGAAGTGCTGGGTGCACCTGCAACAGATGGACGGATTGTCGTCGTACAGACCATTGATGACAAGCTGACGGGCTTTTCGGCTGAAGATGGCAGCAAGCTGTGGCAGCAAGATACACTGCAGCCGTTGTTGACTCTGCGTGGCAGCAGCTCGCCTTTGGTGGTTGATGGTACCGTTTTCGCCGGCTTTGCCAATGGCGAGGCGCGGGCTTACCGGGCGGGCAACGGTTCGCTGGTCTGGGAAGGCCGTGTGGCGGTGCCCCAGGGCAGCTCTGAACTTGAGCGAATGGTTGATGTGGATGGTACTCCGGTGATGACCGGTGGCGCACTCTACATGGTCAGTTATCAGGGCAATGTGGTTGCGCTGGATCCAGATAGCGGACGCATCCGTTGGGCGCGAGAAGCCTCCAGTTTCCAGGGTTTGGCTGAAGGGTTTGGCAACCTGTACCTGTCTGATGACAAGAGCATCCTGTCAGCGGTTGATCAGCGGACCGGTAGTGTTATCTGGAGTCAGAAAGACCTTGAGCGTCGCCAGCTGAGTGGTCCTGCCACATGGAGCAGTTACGTTCTGGTGGGTGATTACGAGGGTTACCTGCACGTGGTATCCCAGTTGGATGGCCAGCTGCTGGGTCGCAAGAAAATTGATTCATCCGGTATCCGGGCCAAGCCCGTGGTAGCCGGGGACATGATTTATGTCTACGGAAATGGTGGAGAGTTGTCAGCCTTGCAAATCCGCTGATATCTCACCCGATGCCATAGTCAGAACATGCCGCGATTGATCGTTAATGTACGGCTGCCCGAGGGCAGCCGTTTGCTATTTCAGTATTTGTAGTATTCGGAACAGACTTATGCTTCCTGTGATTGCCCTTGTCGGGCGACCCAATGTGGGGAAATCCACGCTATTTAACCGGCTGACGCGTTCTCGCGATGCGATTGTGGCTGACTATGAAGGATTGACCCGGGACCGGAAATACGGTGAAGGGCGCCAGGGCGACAGAGCGTATATCGTGATTGATACCGGCGGTATCAGCGGTGACGAGGAAGGCATTGACGCGGCTATGGCCAGTCAGTCGCTCGCGGCGATTGATGAAGCGGATGCGGTCTTCTTTATTGTTGATGCTCGTGCCGGTTTGACTTCAGCCGATGAGATGATTGCTGATCACCTGCGCCGTCAGGGTAAGTCAGCCTGGCTCGTGATGAACAAGGTGGATACGGTTGACCCGGATTCTGCGGCCAGCGAATTCTATGGCCTGGGCCTGGGTGATCCGCGCCCGATTGCCGCTGCTCATGGGCGTGGTGTTCGTACGCTCATCGAAGAGGCTCTGCATGAGTTTCCGGATTCCAAGGTTGTTGAAGAAGACGTTGATTCCGAAAAAGGCATCAAGATGGCTGTGGTGGGCCGTCCCAATGTGGGTAAGTCCACACTGGTCAACCGGATGTTAGGTGAAGACCGGGTGGTTGTTTATGATCAGGCCGGTACGACCCGTGACAGTGTTTATATTCCTTACGAACGTTTTGAAAAGCGTTATACCCTGATTGATACCGCCGGTGTTCGACGCCGAGGCAGGGTGTCTGAAGGTGTTGAGAAATTCTCTGTCATCAAGACGCTACAGGCGATGGAAGACGCCAATGTTGTGATTCTGGTGCTGGATGCCCGGGAAGGGATCGTGGATCAGGATCTGCACCTGCTGGGCTTCGTGCTGGATAGTGGTCGCGCACTGGTGATTGCCCTGAATAAATGGGATGGTATGACACAGGATGAGCGTCAGCAGGTGAAGACCGAGCTGGAGCGTCGTCTGTCATTCATCAACTTTGCCCGAATACATTTTATCTCTGCCAAGCATGGTACTGGTGTTGGGCATTTGTATGAATCTGTTGAAGAAGCGTATGAGGCGGCAACCTCGCGTTGGTCAACCAACCAGCTGACCCGTACTCTGGAAGATGCGGTGGCCAGCCATCAGCCACCACTGGTGCGTGGACACCGGATCAAGCTGCGGTATTGCCACCTTGGCGGGACCAATCCGCCGACATTGGTCATTCATGGTAACCAGACAGGTGATGTTCCCTTGTCCTATAGGCGTTACCTCGAAAACACCTACCGTCGTGTCCTCAATATCATGGGTACTCCAGTACGTATTGAGTTCAAGACCAGCGAGAATCCGTTTGCCGGTCGTAAGAACAAGCTGAATGAACGCCAGATCAAGAAGAAGCAGCGTCTGGTGCAGCACATCAAGAAAATCGAGAAAAAGAAGAAAAAGAAACGCTAAATAAAAAAGGAGGGGAAACCCTCCTTTTTTATATGAAGCGTATTTAGTGGGTTTCAGTGACTGAGCAAACCAGATGTCCTTCGGAAAGACTTACCTTGATATTGTCACCTTCGGCAACGGTTTGGCTTTTTCGGATAATCTTTCCGTCAGGCGTCTGGGCCATGGCATATCCGCGAGATAGAGTGGCTAATGGGCTGAGGGTTTCCAGTTGGCCTGTCAAGTGTGCCATATCTTGTTTTAGTCGGGACAGCAGGCTTTGCATGCTGGCATTCAGGCGCAGATCGAAATGACGGTTTTGGAGTTTAAGCTGTTGCACGAAGTGCAGTGGCGAAGCCTGCCGCAGGTGCTTGTCTGCGGAGATAAGAGCATTATGTCGCGTTAGCAGTTGATGCCGCATGGCGTGTTGCAGGCGAATTGACAGATCATCCAGTCGCTGACTGTGTTCCTGAAGTTTCTGGCCAGGGTGGCGCAGACGGTTTTTCAGGGCATTCAGAGCTTGCTGCTGCAGATGGAGGCGGGTGCCGATGAGTGAGGTCAGTTTTCTCTGGTAAATGCGCAATGTTTGTCGCCAGTCTTCCTGGTTCTGGCTCAGGATTTCAGCGGCTGCTGAAGGGGTGGGTGCGCGGTGGTCTGCCACAAAGTCTGCGATGGTGAAATCAATCTCATGGCCAACGGCGCTGACAACAGGGATTGGGCAGGCCGCAATGGCCCTGGCAACCACCTCCTCGTTAAAGGGCCAGAGATCCTCCAGGGAACCGCCGCCCCGTCCGACAATCAGCGAATCAATACCTGCGACGTTTTCGGCCAGCTGAAGTGCGCGTACGATTTGCCCTGCAGCTTCGTTGCCCTGAACGGCAGTAGGGATGATAGTGATGCGTGTAGCGGGAAAGCGGCGCTTGAGAATTGTCAGGATGTCACGAATGGCGGCGCCAGTCGGCGAAGTGATAACGCCGACATGTTTGGGCATACTGGGAAGTGGTTGTTTCCGGCTGTCATCGAACAGCCCTTCCTGCGCCAGTTTGTTTTTCAGTTCTTCAAAGGCGCGACGCAGCGCGCCTTCCCCGGCCTCTTCCATATGATCGACGATCAGCTGGTAATCCCCGCGCCCCTCATACAGGCTGACCCGTGCACGCACCAGCACCTGCAGGCCTTCCCTGGGTAGAAAGCGAATCCGTTGGTTGCTGTTGCGAAACATGGCTGCCCGCACCTGGGCTGAAGGATCTTTCAGTGTGAAATACCAGTGGCCGGATGCGGGGCGTACAAAATTAGAGATTTCGCCTTCAATCCAGATGGAAGGAAAGCTGATTTCCAGCAGTCGTTTGGCCTGACGGTTGAGTTCAGAAACGCTGATGACGTTGCGCTGGCTGGTGCCGGAAGCGGCGGAAGCGGGAGGGGGGAAACGATCCATGGGCAGGTCCTTCCGGCAAGTCAACAGGCTGCCCGCATAATCTGGGCACACAAACCCTCCTATTATCCTTTATTTTTTTGAAAAATATAAGAATTGTTGGCGCTATGGGGCGCAGTTATAATTGATGGAATTTACCTTTCTGGCAGATGCGGTTCTACTCCGGAAGGGAACCGCCTGACCCCCTTTTCATCCGGCTATATCTTGATTCGGAAGGCAAACATGTTGCGTATTGCTCAGGAAGCTCTCACTTTTGATGATGTTCTTCTCGTTCCCGGCTATTCCGAAGTTCTGCCCAGAGACGTGTCTCTTAAGACGCGGATCACCAAGGGTATCGAACTTAATATCCCGTTGATCTCCTCAGCGATGGATACGGTCACCGAGGCGCGCCTGGCCATTGCCATGGCACAGGAAGGCGGACTGGGTATTATCCACAAAAACATGACCATAGAGCAACAGGCAGCTGAAGTTCGCAAGGTCAAAAAGCATGAAAGTGGTGTGGTAAAGGATCCCATCACCATCGATACCCGTGCCACCGTTCGTGATTTGCTGGAACTTTACCGCCAGTATGACATCTCCGGCGTGCCGGTTATGGACAACGGTGACCTGGTGGGTATCGTGACCAGCCGTGATGTTCGTTTTGAAGAAGATCTGACCAAGAACGTGGCCGATATCATGACGCCCCGTGAGCGTCTAGTGACTGTCGTTGAAGGCACCAGCCAGGAAGAAGCCCGTAAGTTGCTGCAAAAGCACCGTATTGAAAAGGTGCTGGTAGTGAGCGAGCAGGGCAAGCTGGTGGGCATGATGACCGTCAAGGATATCCGCAAGGCTCAGGATTACCCCAATGCCTGCAAGGATGAGCACGGTCAGCTGCGTGTCGGTGCAGCCGTTGGCACTGGCCCGGAAACCCCTGACCGTGTCGCAGCGCTGGTTGCGGCGGGTGTCGATGTCATCGTTGTTGATACAGCACACGGCCACTCACGGGGTGTGATTGACCGGGTGCGTTGGGTGAAGGAAACCTACCCGAGCCTGCAGGTGATTGGTGGCAATATTGCCACTGCTGAAGCTGCCAAAGCGCTGGCTGAAGCGGGTGCCGATGGTGTGAAAGTGGGCATCGGCCCGGGTTCAATCTGCACCACCCGTATCGTAACCGGTATTGGCGTGCCGCAGATTTCTGCAGTGGCCAATGTGGTTGAAGCGTTGAAAGATACCGATGTACCGGTTATTGCCGATGGTGGTATCCGCTATTCCGGTGATGTTGCCAAAGCCGTTGTCGCTGGCGCCCATGTCATCATGGTTGGCAGCATGCTGGCCGGTACCGATGAGGCGCCGGGTGAAATCATTCTGTACCAGGGCCGTAGTTATAAGTCCTACCGTGGTATGGGCTCCATGGGGGCCATGGCCCAGGCGCAGGGTTCCAGCGACCGTTACTTCCAGGATGCTAACGCCGGCGTTGAAAAACTGGTGCCGGAAGGTATCGAAGGCCGTGTTCCTTACAAGGGTACACTCAGCGCTATTGTCCACCAGTTGGTGGGTGGCCTGCGTGCGGCCATGGGCTATACCGGTTCCATCGATATCGACACCATGCGGACACAGCCTGAATTTGTCCGGGTCACCAATGCTGGCATGAGCGAATCCCATGTCCACGATGTGACCATTACCAAGGAAGCCCCTAACTACCGGGTACGCTGATCACAGCGTCTGGTCATAGATGCTGGCAGGGTGATGGTTGCCATGCCAGCAGTGATACCTATTTAGCCTTGTGGTGACTGGTCGGGAAACCTTTCCGGCGTAATGAGGTCATCACAATAAGAACTTGCTGATGACGAATACGGCAGGTGTGCACAGGAGTTCTCATGTCCGTTGATATTCACTCACAAAAAATCCTGATACTGGACTTTGGGTCCCAGTATACCCAGCTGATTGCCCGTCGCGTTCGTGAGATTGGCGTTTATTCCGAAATTCATGCCTTTGATATGGATGCGCAGGCCATTCGCGAGTTTGCGCCTAAGGCCATCATCCTTTCTGGTGGACCTGAAAGTGTAACGGCAGAAGATACCCCGCGGGCGCCGTCCGTTGTCTTTGAAATGGGTGTGCCGGTACTGGGTATCTGCTATGGCATGCAGACCATGGCGGAGCAGCTCGGTGGCAAGGTGTCTTGCTCTGACCTGCGTGAATTTGGTTACGCAGGCGTCAATATCAAGCATGGCAGCGGTCTTCTGACCGGTATTGAAGACCATGTGGCGGATGATGGCACACTGAGTCTGGATGTCTGGATGAGTCACGGCGACAAGGTTTCCGCTATGCCGGAAGGCTTTGTTCTGATGGCGTCCACTGAGTCCTGTCCGATTGCCGCGATGGCAGATGACAGTCGTCACTTTTATGGTCTTCAGTTCCACCCTGAAGTCACTCATACCAAACAGGGCGGTCGTATTCTTGAGCGCTTTGTGATCGATATTGCCGGCTGTGAAAAGCTCTGGACACCCGCGCGTATCATTGAGGATGCTGTTGCTCGAGTCCGCGAACAGGTGGGAGACAAGCGTGTGTTGCTGGGTCTGTCCGGCGGTGTCGATTCCAGTGTCGTGGCAGCACTGCTGCATAAGGCGATTGGCGAGCAACTGATTTGTGTTTTTGTTGATAATGGCTTGCTGCGCTTGAATGAAGGCGACCAGGTCATGGCGATGTTTGCTGAGAACATGGGTGTGCGTGTCATTCGAGCAGAGGCCGGTGATCGCTTCCTGAACAACTTGAAAGGCGAGGCCGATCCGGAGCAGAAGCGCAAGATTATCGGTAATACTTTCATCGACGTGTTTGATGAAGAGTCCAACCGTCTGGATGGCATTGAGTTTCTTGCCCAGGGCACGATCTATCCTGATGTCATTGAGTCAGCCGCCAGCAAGACCGGCAAGGCGCATGTGATCAAGTCTCACCACAATGTGGGTGGCCTGCCGGAAGATATGAAAATGTCGCTGGTGGAACCTCTTCGCGAGTTGTTCAAGGATGAAGTCCGCAAGATTGGTCTTGAGCTGGGTCTGCCTTATGACATGGTTTACCGTCATCCTTTCCCGGGACCGGGTCTGGGTGTGCGCATCCTGGGTGAAGTGAAAAAAGAGTATGCGGATACGTTGCGTAAGGCAGATGCAATCTTCATTGAAGAGCTGCATAAAGCCGATCTCTATCACAAGGTGAGCCAGGCCTTTGCGGTCTTCTTGCCAGTTAAATCGGTAGGTGTTGTGGGCGATGCCCGTCGCTATGAGTACGTGGTTGCACTGCGGGCGGTGGAAACGATTGATTTCATGACTGCGCGCTGGGCGCATCTGCCATATGACTTCCTTGAGCGAGTATCTGGTCGGATCATCAATGAGATTCCCGGTATCTCTCGGGTAACCTACGATATCTCCAGCAAGCCACCGGCAACCATTGAGTGGGAATAATCGATAAATAGAGCTCAGTGTAAGCTTTTTCGGTTCTGAATCTGTCAACATATAGATAAACCCCGCCTGTTCAGGCGGGGTTTTTTGTATGGGGCTACGGGGTTGAAATCTGGACTTATTTGATTCAAAGAAAGCCCTGACCCTTCATTGAATCACATTAGTTTTTTGAACATTCAAACAAGGAAGATCAAAAGGTGAAGCCTGCTCATCAGAACAGGTCAGGAATCAGACGGAATCTTTACAAAATGCGGGTTAAATAGCCGAAAACTGGAGGATTATTGATATAGGTCAAAAGTTTGCGTAGGTTTAGCCGTAACAATCTAATACCCATATAAAAATAAATACTATTGAGGTCAGATATTATTAATTCTAAACGACGGTGGCTTCTCAGGGGGCGGTTTGGTGCTGAGCACGAAACCTTACGCCCACCATGGGCAGTTACCGAAGACAATTTTCTTGACCTCTGCACCCGTTGCGGCGATTGCATCCGTACCTGTCCGGAACAGATTATCAAGCCTGGTTCAGGCCGTTTTCCCGAAATTGATTTTAACCAGGGTGAATGCACCTTCTGCGCCGAATGCGTGGATGTCTGCGAGCCCGGCGCGTTACTGCGTTCAGCGGACAGTGCGCCCTGGCAACTGGCGCCAGAGATCAGTCAGCGTTGTCTGGCCCATAACCGGACGGTATGCCGAACCTGCGGTGAACAGTGTGAACCGGAAGCCATTGCCTTTCGCCCGGTTCTTGGTGGCATCTCCAGTCCGCAGGTTGATGAGCAAGCCTGTACCGGTTGTGGCGCCTGTCAGGGCGCCTGTCCGGTCAATGCCATCGCGATCCGGCCGATGACAGGAGCTGAGTAATGAATAAGGACAGATCGATATGAAAAACCATGATGTTTCCGAAGCCATTGCCGGTTACAGCATCAGTGGCCTTCTGGTACACACCCGCCCGGACAATCGCAGCGATGTGATGGATCGGTTGAGCCAGTTGCAGGGCGTCGAGGTTCATATCGCTGAGGCGTCCGGCAAGCTGATTGTTACGGTGGAAGAAGAGCCCGGTGAACGCACCATGATTGAGGGTATTGAACGTGTCCGGTTAACGGCTGGCGTTGTATCCACCGCCCTGATTTATACCCATACGGAGCAGGCATAGCCATGAAGCAGAATCGAAGGGATTTTATCAAGAGCAGCGCCGTGGCGGCGACAGCGGCGGCAGCCGGTGTCGCCATGCCTGCGGGAGCAACCAACCTGATCACCCGAAGCAGTGAGACGGATATCCGCTGGGATAAGGCACCCTGCCGCTTCTGCGGCACAGGTTGTAGTGTATTGGTTGGCGTTAAGAATGGCCGCATGGTCGCTTCCCAGGGGGATCCGGATGCGCCAGTCAACAAAGGGTTGAACTGCATCAAGGGCTATTTCCTGCCCAAGATCATGTACGGCTCAGATCGCCTGACCACACCGCTGCTGCGAATGACGGACGGTAAGTATGACAAGGAAGGGGAATTTACGCCGATCTCCTGGGATGCTGCCTTCGACATTATGGCGGAGAAGTTCAAGGCCACGCTGAAGGCCAAGGGGCCAGACGCTGTCGGGATGTTTGGCTCAGGGCAGTGGACAGTCTGGGAGGGGTATGCTGCCTCCAAGCTGATGAAAGCCGGGTTCCGTACCAATAATATCGACCCTAATGCCCGCCATTGCATGGCCTCGGCGGTCGGCGGCTTCATGCGGACGTTTGGAATCGATGAACCCATGGGTTGCTATGACGACCTTGAGCATGCCGATGCCTTTGTGCTCTGGGGCTCCAACATGGCGGAAATGCATCCGATCCTCTGGTCACGTCTGACGGATCGTGCGTTGAGTGCTGAACACGTCAAGGTCGCGGTAATGTCGACCTTCAAGCACCGTTCCTGTGAGTTGGCGGATTATTCGATCATCTTCAAGCCGCAGGCGGATCTCGCCATCGGTAACTTTATTTGTAATTACATTATCCAGAACAACAAGGTTAATAAGGACTTTATCGGTAAACACGTTAACTTCCGGGAAGGTGTGACCGATATTGGCTACGGCCTGCGCCCTGAGCATCCGCTGGAGCAGAAAGCGAAAAATGCTGGCAAGGGAGCCTCAAAGCCGATTGACTTCAATGCCTTTGCCAAGTTCGTCAGTGAATACACGGTCGAGAAGACGGCAGAGCTTTCCGGTGTGTCTGAAAAAGACCTGCTGGCATTGGCAGAGCTCTATGCCGATCCGAACCGCAAGGTGATGTCCCTGTGGACCATGGGGGTCAACCAGCACACCCGTGGTGTCTGGATGAACAACATCATCTACAACATCCACTTGTTGACCGGAAAGATTTCCGAACCCGGCAACAGCCCGTTCTCTCTCACGGGTCAGCCATCTGCTTGCGGTACCGCCCGTGAGGTTGGGACCTTTGCCCACCGTCTGCCTGCCGACATGGTGGTCAAGAAAAAGGAACATCGGGATAAGGCGGAGCATATCTGGAAGCTGCCGGAAGGCACGATTCCGTCCAAGGTTGGTTATCACGCCGTTCTGCAGAACCGAATGCTGAAAGACGGCAAGCTCAATGCCTACTGGGTCATGTGCAACAACAACATGCAGACGGCCCCCAACATGAATGAAGAGGGGTATCCCGGTTACCGTAATCCGGACAACTTTGTGGTGGTATCCGACCCCTATCCAACCGTGACGGCCCAGGCGGGGGATCTGATCCTTCCAACCGCCATGTGGGTGGAAAAGGAGGGCGCCTATGGTAATGCAGAGCGCCGGACCCAGTTCTGGTATCAGCAGGTGAAGGCACCGGGTGAGGCTAAATCCGATCTCTGGCAGCTGATGGAATTTTCCAAGCGCTTCAAGGTGGAAGAGGTCTGGCCGGAAGAACTCCTGGCCAAAAAGCCGGAGTACCGCGGAAAAACCCTGTTTGACATCCTTTATGCCAATGGCCAGGTGAATCGGTATCCGCTGGATGAGATCCATCCGGAACGGGATAACGATGAAGCGAAGCACTTTGGCTTTTATGCCCAGAAAGGGCTTTTTGAAGAATATGCCATCTTTGGTCGCGGCAAGGCACATGACCTGGCGCCGTTTGAGATGTACCACAAGGCCCGCGGTCTGCGCTGGCCGGTGGTGGATGGCAAGGAAACCCTCTGGCGCTTCCGTGAAGGCTATGACGCCTATGTGAAAAAAGGGGAAGAGGTGCGCTTCTATGGTAAGCCCGATGGCAAGGCCTGGATCTTTGCTCTTCCTTATGAGCCGCCGGCAGAAATCCCGGATGATGAATACGATCTCTGGCTGTCGACCGGGCGGGTACTGGAGCACTGGCATTCAGGCACCATGACGCGACGGGTGCCTGAGCTGTACCGTGCTTTCCCGGATGCCGTTGTCTTCATGCACCCGGATGACGCGCAGCAGCGTGGACTACGCCGGGGCATGGAGGTCAAGGTGGTGTCACGGCGGGGTGAGATGCGTTCCCGGGTAGAAACCCGTGGTCGAAATCGTCCGCCGAAAGGGTTGATCTTCATCCCCTTCTTCGACGCAGCCCAGCTGGTCAACAAGCTGACACTGGATGCGACGGATCCGCTTTCCAAGGAAACGGATTATAAGAAGTGTGCGGTCAAGGTCATGAAGGCCTGACACCATGACAGGCGCACCCCGCGACCCGGACAGTCATCACGCGGATGTCCAGCGACGCACGTTGAGTCGGCGCCGGTTCCTGGCGGGAACCGCGCAGGCTGCCTGCGCCGCTGGGATCGCGGGGCTGGGTTTGACGTTGCTGGTCAGCCCCGGTCGCAGTCAGGGCGCACAGGCCTTGCGGCCACCCGGCGCCTTGCCGGAGCCGGACTTCCTGGGGGCTTGCCTGCGCTGTGGGTTGTGCGTTGAGGCGTGTCCCTGGGACATCCTGACGCTGGCGACTTTTTCAGATCCCGCGGTGACGGGGACGCCTTACTTCGAGGCCCGGGAAAACCCCTGCCTGATGTGTGATGACATTCCCTGTGTACCGGCCTGTCCCAGTGGGGCGCTGGATCCTGCGCTGACCGATATCAATGAAGCACGGATGGGACTGGCTGTCCTGATTGATCGCCAGAACTGTCTCAACCTGCAGGGGCTTCGTTGCGATGTCTGTTACCGTGTCTGCCCGCTGTTGGATGAAGCCATCTTGCTGGTGGTTTCACGTAACAGTCGAACCGGTCGGCACGCGGTCTTTGAACCCGTCGTTAACCCGGACATTTGCACCGGTTGTGGCCAGTGTGAAAAAGCCTGTGTGCTGGATACTGCGGCTATCAAGGTGCTGCCACGGGAGCTGGCGCTGGGTGAAGCAGGGAATCACTATCGGCTGGGTTGGGAGGAGAAGGATAAGGCCGGCGAATCGCTCATTCCTGAGGCGCTGGACCTGCCGGATCGGTTGCCGGGAGGTGGCTTATGAATACCTGGCCGGGTAAGGAAGCCATTGTCGTAAAAGGTTGGCTGAAAGCGCATCAGTGGTTGCTGTTACGCCGGTTGTCGCAGCTGACGATCATGGGACTCTTTCTTCTGGGACCCCTGGTCGGTGTCTGGTGGCTGAAAGGAAACCTGAGCGCCAGCATGGTATTGGACACGGTACCTCTGGCGGATCCGCTGGCCGTGCTGCAAAGCCTGTTCAGTGGGCATTTGCCGGAATGGACAGCGTTGGCAGGGGCCGCCATTGTGGCCGGGTTTTATACCCTGGCAGGGGGGCGGGTTTTTTGCAGCTGGGTGTGCCCGGTCAATATGATCACCGATGCTGCTGCCAGCCTGCGCCGGAAACTGGGGATTCGAACCAGTCACAAGTTATCCCGCAAAGCGCGTCTCTGGCTGCTGGGGACAGTATTGCTGACGCCTGTGGCGACGGGGATGATCGCCTGGGAATGGATCAATCCTGTTTCACAGCTTAGCCGTGGACTGCTGTTCGGCATGGGGACGGGGTGGTTCCTGGTGATGGCTGTTTTTCTGCTGGATCTGCTGGTCACACGGCATGGCTGGTGTGGTCACCTGTGTCCTTTGGGGGCTTTCTATGCCCAACTGGGGCGCATAAGTCCCCTGCGTGTTTCGGCGACACGGCGACAGCAGTGTGATGATTGCATGGACTGTTATGCCGTATGCCCGGAAGCACAGATCTTGCCTCCGGCACTGAAAGGTGAGGCTAAAGGCATCGGCCCCGAGCTGATCGCAACCGATTGCACCCGGTGCGGACGTTGTATCGACGTCTGTGCCAGGGACGTTTTTGAATTCAGAACACGATTTTCCCGACAGGCGGAGAAGCACTAATGCATAACGTATTGAATGAAAAAAAGAATGGACTCCGTGCCGTGCTGCTTGCCGGCCTGCTCTCTATTCTGGGCGTTACAGGAACGGTCCACGCTGAAGATGTGCACTCGCTGCGTGGTGCCCCTGAGCTGGATGTGGTGCCGCCGGCGGAACCGATGAAAAAAATACACCGGGACCAGGAGACGATTGCGAGGGATTATGTGCTGCAGCCTCCCCTTATTCCTCATCAGATCCGCGGTTACCGGATCGACAAGAACAGCAATAAATGCCTGAGCTGCCATAGCTGGAAGAACTACAAGCAGACCGGGGCCACCAAGATCAGTATTACCCACTTTGAAACCCGTGACAGTAAACAGTTGGCGGATGTTTCACCGCTCCGGTATTTCTGTACCCAGTGCCATGTGACACAGGCAGATGCCAAACCCCTGATCAAGAACCGCTTCAAGTCTGTTGACACCTTGAACAACGAATAAGATCCGGACGGAAGGCTGACACATGAAAATACCTGCAGTGATAACGCGCTACTGGCGCATTCTGACCCGGCCCGCCGCCATTGCTCTCTGGGCCATCCTGGCCTTTGGCTTTGTCGCCGGCATTGTTTTCTGGGGTGGTTTCAATACCGGTCTGGAGATGACCAACCAGGAGGAGTTCTGCATCGGTTGTCACGAGATGAAGAACAACGTGTACGAGGAGTACAAGGAAACCATCCATTACAGCAATCGCTCCGGCGTGCGCGCCAGCTGTCCGGACTGTCACGTGCCCAAAGAGTGGGGACCCAAGATTGTCCGGAAAATTCAGGCCAGCAAGGAACTTTGGGGCAAGATGACGGGCAAGATTGACACCCGTGAGAAATTCGAGGCTCACCGGCTGGAAATGGCAACCCGAGAATGGGCCAGGATGAAAGGCAATGATTCCCAGGAGTGTCGTAACTGCCATAACTTTGAGTATATGGATTTCTCTGAGCAGGGGCAGCGTTCCATGAAAATGCACAGCTCTGCGTTGGCGTCAGGTGAGAAAACCTGTATTGACTGCCACAAGGGTATTGCCCATGAATTGCCGGATATGAGCGGCATTGAAGGCTGGCAGTAAGCCGGATAACACTAAGGAGTTTACCCATGAGCACACTGGAAGCGATTATCTGGAATATTCTGGGCTACTCTGCAATGCCCCTGATCTTTCTCGGTGGTTTTGCGGCCACGGCGGTTGTTGCCTGTTTCCTGATTTCCAAGCTGGAAAAGAAAGAGCACTGACGGACACGTGATACGCCGTTATAGTCTCCGTTGACACCGTGAGCGCCTGTTACTCTGAATCCTGTCTTTGCTGGCAAGGGTTGGTGACATGGCGCAAGCGGTTACCTTCCTACCTTCATCTTCTTTTCATTTCTAAATGCCATACTTACCATTCTGCTACCCGCAAGCATGATTGGTTGCGGTGTCAGTGCCATTCATAAAATCGGTGAAATATACGTGTTTCGCTGTCGCGAAGTTTTCTGTGGGGTATATGGCGAGAGCTTCCTTCTGGTAGAAGTGTGCTGTTTAAGAATCTCAGGAGTGATCTTGCCCCGAGATCACCAGTGAAAGGAAATACCGCCAAAGCGGATTCAGCGAGTCAGCGCCGTCAGCTGGTGCGTCATCTAAGTGTACTGGGTTTTTGATCGACTGATGTTTAGTATAAGTATTGAGGTAGAGGGAATATGTAAGGAGACGTTAGCATGGATGCAGGGACGAATTAAAAGACGAAATGGGGCCGCTTGAGCAATAGATGGTTGAAGCTAATAAGCGTGTAGCATTGAAGAACGTGAAAGTGCTGTGGAAACTGTTTAGCTTCACAACTGAGATGCTGAAAGGTGCTTTGGCAGAAGGCAGGGATGAAAATGAATATAGATGGAGCTAAAAAGATTGTCAGGGAAGCTATTGCAACTGCATTAGAGGGAAAGTCGGAAGTATCAGACAGCATGCAGTTGATCGGTGGAGCATCCCTTCTTGATTCAATGAAACTCGTGGAAGTCTGTCTTGCTCTTGAAGACTTTGCAGATGAACTCGGATTTGAATTTGATTGGACATCTGAGGCTGCAATGTCTAAATCGCGCAGTATGTTCAGAACGGTTGAGAGTCTTGCAGAAGAATTTGCAAATCAGTCGGAGGGTAAACTGTGATCTTGGTAACTGGGGCTAGTCGGGGGCTCGGTGAGGCTGTTTGCACTAGATTGATCGAGCGTGGTGAGCGAGTGATTGGATTGGCTCGTTCTACCAATGGATTGAGTTTTGAAGGGATTGAATGCGACGTCAGTGATTACGCTTCAGTTAAAAACGCTGCTCGTACGGTTAAAAAGTTCGGCGAACCCGTTACTGCTATGGTGAATGCTGCCGGGGTGGCGTCGATGAATATGGCTGTCACGACCGATGAATCAACAGTTCAACGACTGATACAAACAAATCTTGTGGGCACTATTTACTGTTGTCAGCTTTTTGCACCGATTCTGTTGCGACAAAGGCAAGGGTCTTTTATCAATTTCTCAACGATTGCTGTAGCGTTAGCGTTGAAGGGAGAGTCCGTTTACGCAGCATCAAAGGCGGGCGTTGAGGCTTTTTCTCGAACCTTTGCCCGTGAAGTCGCTGATTTTAACGTTAGAGTGAATTGCATTGCTCCAGGTCCGATACGTACCGATCTATTGCGTGGCATTACAGATACTCAGATAGAGAAGATAACCTCCCAACAAGTAATACAAAGACAATTTCAGAAAGATGATGTTTGCGACCTTGTTGAACTGTTAATTGATGAAAAAGCGTCATCCTTAAGTGGGCAAACACTTAATGTTGGAGGCGTGTAATGGATTTGATAGCGAAGCTGAAAGCACGATGGACTGATACGGATTATCCCTTTCTTATCCATTCTGAGGGCGAGTTGAGGTTCTCTGATATTGCGTCACAAGCGAGGGTGGATTTAGACAAAATAAAGTCTGGCGAAGTGGTTGCGCTTATTGGTGATTTTGATCCTCAATCTATATCTACACTACTTTACCTGATTGATAAGAATGTCATTTTAGTGCCTCTGACAACCGATACGCGACCGCAGCACGACTACTTTTTTGAGTCAGCATTGGTCGATGTGGTTGTCGAGGGTGATAGCGTTAAACGCTTAAAAAATGAGAATAAGCACGAGTTAATCGAGCAGCTGAGAGAAAAGAATCATGCTGGTCTTGTCCTTTTTTCAACTGGAACAACTGGGCGCCCAAAAGCCATTCTACACGATTTGACGTTCTTTCTAAGACGATTCGAAACACCTCGTCAGACGTTACGTACCATAAATTTTTTGCTGTTTGATCATATTGGCGGTCTCAATACATTACTGCATACGCTGTTTAATAAGGGAACGGTTATTGCTCCGAAATCCCGTAGTGTTGAAGAGGTGCTAGTGACGTGTGAGCGTCATGATGTTGAGGTGTTGCCCACAACACCCACTTTTCTTCGAATGATGTTAATGAGTGGGCTAATACCCGATCACGTTCCACCCTCACTGAAAATCATTACCTACGGTACCGAGCGTATGGATCAGCCAACGCTTGATGCACTATGCGATGTTTTGCCAGACGTCGATTTTAGGCAAACCTTTGGGATGTCTGAACTTGGGATCGTCAGGGTGAAAAGCGAGGCAAGAAACAGCTTGTTTATGAAAGTGGGAGGAGAAGGCGTTGAGACGCGTGTGGAGGATGACGTCTTGGAGATACGCTCCTCAACAAGAATGCTTGGGTATCTAAACGCACCAAGTCCTTTTGATGCTGAAGGCTGGTACAACACGAAAGATATCGTAGAAGAAAAGAGCGGTTACTACAAAGTCACTGGACGAACATCCGAGGTGATAAACGTAGGTGGACTTAAGTTCATGGCTTCTGACGTTGAGCGAGTCGCATTACAGTTCGACGGCGTTGAGTTGGCGAAAGCTGAGGGAAAACCTAATCCGATTACTGGCCAGCATGTCGAACTGACGGTGCAACCGAAGCCTGATTTCGATCTGGATAAAGGCAAATTGAAATCTTATTTAGCGTCTGTCTTATCAAATCATATGGTGCCCCAGCGACTGAAGGTCAGCTCAGTGAGTGTTGGGCATAGGTTTAAGAGGGCGTAACTATGGAGAAGATTTTCGTTGTTGGGACTGGTGGATTGGCGCGTGAATTTACCGCGTTTTTCTCTAGCCAGGTAGAGATAGTGGGTTTTACTTCAACGAATAAGGAAGAGTATGAAAAATACAATTTACCTGGCATTTTTTTTGAAGGGGATATTAATCCATCGATAGTTGGAACCGATCAGTGTGTGATTGCGATTGGTAGTCCAGATGATAAGGAAATGATAGATAAAAAGTTTGAATCTAAAGGTTTCTCTTTTCCTAACTTGATCCATGCCAGTGCGGTGGTAGGAAGCAATGTTGAGGCTTCGAGGAAAGGACTGATTATTTCGCCGAACTGTACGGTGGGATCAAATGTCTTGTTTGGTGATCATGTTTATCTCAACTTTATGGTTGGTGTTGGACATGACTGTATTTTTAAGGGGTTCAATCAAGTTAATCCTGGTGTTCAGGTTGGTGGTTTCTCAGAAATTGGCTCACACGTATTGCTGGGGACCAATTCGACGATTAGGCAAGGCTTGAAGGTTGGCAGTGGGGCTACAGTCGGTTCTGGTGCGGTGGTTCTCTCTGGTGTGCGAGATGGATTAACGGTATTGGGTAATCCTGCGAGAAGACTTAAATTACCCATTTCTGAATGAGTAAGGGGCACGACAGTCAGAAAAAATCATCTTCTGGTTGGATAGCTAGATTTGATGCACTCGTTGAAGCAAACAGGCTAAAACGTTACTAGCTAACGGTATAGGATCAACAACGACTGACAAAGCGTGATGTATTGTCAGGCAGCTTAGACGTAGAGAAAACGCGCACACAGGATGTCGTACTAGGTGCAGATATTTTGGTTTGTGAGTAACTGATTGAATATAAATAATAAAACAATCTACGTTACTAAAAGCGTGTGAAGAATCCCTATTTAAACTGCTGATGAAAAACCGTCATTATGACGGTTTTTTTTGGGGTGCGAAGGCGTGTACAAGCGCTGCTGAGCAGGTGAGTAAGTATTCCTGACAAAAGCAGGTGGAATGTACGTGTTTCGTTGTCGCGAAGTTTTCTGTGGGGCATACTGCGGGGGTCTTCCTCTTGGTAGAGGCGCGGTGCTTAAGAGTAACAGGAAGTAGGGTGACGCCCGAGATCTCCTGCGAAAGGAAACACCGCCGAAGCCGGTCAAGCGAGTCAGCGCTATCGGCTGGTGTGTCGTTTAAGAGACGCCACACTGTCACGGTGTATTCTGCAGGCAATGGTCTGCGGTACACATGCCATCAGGTGTAATCCGTCATCGTCTGCTTGTCGCGATGAGAGCGGATGGATGCCGGGTCCGTGGAGTGCTACCGCTGTGGGAAAAGTGAATGTACTGACTTTTTGGGTGCAGGCCTTTTTGCAGCATCAATCGCGCTCCTGATCGTCTATCACCAGGGTGACTGTTTTGGACTACAGTTGTACCTGCTTAAGAGATCAGAAGTTATGGAATTAGCGAGTTTCGAGTTTTCGTCCCTTTCTCTGGCGGCGCCTGCCGTCGCCATTGGTCTGGCAGTGATCACCCGCAAGGTGTTGCTGTCATTGGCGGCCGGTATTGTTTGCGGCGCCCTGCTGCTGACCAGTTTTGATCCTGCCTTGTTTTTGAAATACCTCTCTACCGCCTTTCTGAAAGTATTCTGGGATGATGGCTTGAACAAGTGGAATGTGTTTATTCTGCTGTTTCTGATCATTCTTGGTGTCATGACCAGCCTGATTACGCTGGCCGGTGGCACACGTGCATTTGGGGAATGGGCGCGTAAGCGCATACAGACCCGCAAAGGTTCTCAGTTGCTGACTGTTATGCTCGGTATCATCATTTTTATTGATGATTACTTTAACAGTCTGGCCGTGGGAAATATCAGCCGGCCGCTGTCGGACCGGCACCGGATTTCCCGGGCCAAACTGGCTTACCTGCTGGACTCCACCGCCGCGCCGGTCTGTGTCATTACACCGATTTCCAGCTGGGGTGCGTACATCATTGCCTTGATTGGCTCAGTCATGTTGACCCACGGTGTGACCGAGATTACCCCGTTTGCCGCTTTTATCTCCATGGTGCCGATGAACCTGTACGCCATTTTTGCGCTGGCGTTGGTTGTTCTGGCTGCCTGGATGGATCTCAATGTCGGCCCAATGAAGCGGCATGAACTGCTGGCGCAGGAAGGTCAGCTGTATGATCCGTCGAAGGGGGAACCGCCCGGTGCGATTGAAATCACCGAGTGTGACAAGGGGCATGTAGGTGATCTGGTGATGCCCATCATCGTGCTGGTGATTGCCACGGTGTTTTCGATCCTGTGGACCGGCGCCCAGGCTCAGGCTGAAGCCGGGCAGAGCTTTACCGTACTGGGCGCCTTTGAGCATACTGATGTGGCAACGTCGTTGGTGATGGGCGGTAGCGTCGGCCTGCTGGTATCCATCCTGATGCTGTTACGCCACCGCCTGCCGTCAGGCATGGTGACAGAGGCCTTTGTCGATGGCGCCAAGTCCATGCTGGATGCCATTTATATTCTGGTGCTGGCCTGGGTGTTGATTGATGTCATCAGTAACCTGGATACCGGGAAGTATCTTGCAGGGTTGGTGAGCGGTTCCATTGATGCGTCCATGATCCCGGCGTTGCTGTTCGTGATCTCAGGCATCATGGCCTTTGCGACCGGCACCAGCTGGGGTACTTTTGGTATCATGCTGCCCATTGCCGGTGATATGGCCGCCGGTACTGATATCGCCCAGTTGTTGCCGATTATGTCTGCTGTCCTGGCTGGTGCGGTCTTTGGTGATCACTGCTCGCCAATATCTGATACCACTATCCTCTCTTCCACAGGGGCATCCTGTCATCACATTGATCACGTTATGACCCAGTTGCCTTACAGTGGTGGTGTCGCGCTGGTGGCATTCTTTGGCTATCTGACGATGGGATTGACCGATTCCATGACGGTGGGCTTTATGACATCACTGGCTGCATTCGTCCTTTTAGTGCTCTGCTTTAAAAAACTCTCGGCAGATATTGTGCCCAACGGAGTGAGGCAGTTCGCCTGACATTGTTGTGTGTTAGGAACGAGAAAACCGATCCTTGAGGATCGGTTTTTTTATGTCTGGAGGCTGAATAACGGACGCTTGCTAGACTGTTGTAAATAACACGAATTTATTGCCACAGCATCAGCCAGTGACAGGGATGGTCGAGCCATGAGTCTGACAACATTGATGGATGAGTTAACCCGGGTTAACCAGCTGGATCCGATCGCGCCGGAAGAGGGACGTTATACCCTGAAAATGAATGGATTCGATGTCCTCTGTTATACCCGGGCGGGACGTATCTATCTTGAGTCGCAGCTTGCGGCGCTGCCTGAAGGGGATGACAGGCGGCGAGAGCTGGCAATGAAGCTTGCAGAAAAAAATCTGCCCTTGATACGCGCCCAGCGGGCCTGTCTCAGCATTAATGAAGACGATGACCATTACTGGCTCCATCGGCGTCTGCAGGAGTCTGGACTACAACTGGATCAGTTCCAGGAAGCCCTGGAGAGTTTTGGCAGTTGTTTCCTGTATGTGCGGGATATTATTAATGAGCCTGGCGGTAGCAGTGGTGTTAACCCCATGATGATGCCTTAACTGGCATGACTAAAGCGATGATGCGGTTTGCCACCCTCCTTTCTCCGGCTGAATCAGGAGGAGAGGGATATCAGAACGGTTTGCGGGTGGCGAATGTCGGTTTTATTCAGGCGCTGGTGAGATACAGCGAATTTTCTGAATTTCATTTGTTTGTTGTGGCGGATGACTGCCCTGATGTAGATGCCTATTGGTCGCAATACCTGCTTCTCAATGGGCTGGACGCCGTAATCCAGGTTTTCCCATTGCATCTGCTGCCGATGTGTTTGTCCGAATATGATTATTCGGTGTTTCATAGTGGCGATCATTATATTGCCCCGTTGCTGGAATTGAGGGAGGCCTATGCGTCGCGGCTATTCCCGGTGACGGGTCGGGTCCATTCTTTGTGTCAGGATGTTTCTCTGTCGACCACACGAAACCTCTGCCTGTCCCCTCAGAAAGCCTGTGATGCCCTGCTGTGTGCCAGTGATGCCGCACAGCAGGCAATGGAAAAGCTGATGAGCAATGTTCAGCAACAGCTGGATGATCGCCATGGAATAGCGATCAGAGATCATTGCCGCATTGAATATTTGCCTTTGGGCGTTGAGTCGTCGGACTTTCCCCCCATCAATAAAACACTGGCGAGACAAACGCTAGAGCTGCCTGAAGATGCCACTATCATTCTGTACCTTGGCAGGATTGATGCCGGAAACAAAATGGATCTTCATCCATTGATTCTCGCGCTGAGTGAGGTTGTGAATGATGAAGCACTCCAGCACCTTCAGGATATTGTGTTGTATATCTGTGGCCAGTCATCGGCCAGTGATGATTATGTGGTGTCACTGGCGCGGACAGCAGGGCAGTTGGTGATAGAGGATCGGGTGCTCTTCAACTTTGAGATGGCACCTGACGAACGCAGCACCATATACGCGGCGGCGGATATCTTTGTTTCGCTGGCAGATAATCCCCAGGAAACGTTTGGTCTGGCACCGCTGGAAGCCATGGCTACCGGTTTGCCCGTGGTGTTATCTGACTGGGATGGCTATCGGGATCTGGTTGACCATGGGCATTCCGGTTATCTCATTCCCACGAGCTGGGGCGATATCGATGCACTGGTTACCCCGACGGCTTACTATGAACCGGAACGGAACCTTCTGGCGTCGGCACAGGCCGTGGCGGTTGATGTGGCAGCGTTGTCACAGGTTTTGATTAATCTGGTGGCTGATAAGAATCAGAGAGAGCAGGTTGGTGCCGCTGGACAACGTCGAGTTGAGGAGCAGTTTTCCTGGTCGGTGTCGGTCAGTTGCTATATGGCGCTGGTGGAGAGGCTGGGGCAGTTGGCTGATAGTATGACTTTTCAACCTTCCGGCCGTTATCCCGGTTTACCAATGACGTCTGTATTTGGTCATTATTCGTCGAGCATGCTGGACGATTCTGTGGTTGTTGAAACCCTGCCGCGTGGACGCAGGGTTCTGATGGGGTCTGAAGCTGCCATTTGCTTTGATGGTATTAATCATCTTGTGGATGCACAGCTTCAGACGGCTGTGCTGGAAGGTGCGCTGTTGGGTGCACGGGTCGATCAGCTGTGTGCTCACATTGCCTTGGCCAGGCCACTGGTTATTTTCAATATCCTTTGGGGCTTGAAGCATCACTTATTGACGCAAACGGCCAAGGGTCCGGTTATTGAGCCGAGACGTTATGTGCAGCTAGCAGATGCCGGAAAAACGACGGATTCCTTTGCACAAAATACCATTTGGCAGATTCTGCAAACAACAGAATACCCTGATGAATGGACATCGGGACTCATACAGCCTGTTATTAATCGTTATTTACATCCGCTGTTAGAGAATATGCTCAATGTTGATCAGTGGCAGATCGATGAGGTCATACCAACGCTGATGGCACCCCTCGTTGTTCATCTATGTGAGCAGTTGAATCAGCTTAAGGCCCTCTGTTCGAAATCGGTCATTACGATGGATCCCTGCCAATGGTCGGTACAGGCGCTTTTGGATCATTTTCCGATGTGGGGGCGGCAGTTAAAAGCAGGACTGGTTGCGGATCTTCAGGCAATTAAAGCGGTCTTGCGACGATTGAATAACGACAGTCAGTCGCTGATTGAAACATTCGTAGTCTCAGATAATCAGGACGGTATACGGATTACAGGCCTTGATCCGTTAACCGATCAGGGCTTTCAGGGAACGACACTCGTCAGTTTCAGCAATGGTGGCTCAATTCTATACAAGCCAAGAGACCTTCGTATCGAAGCCCGGTTGGTGAACCGTCACCAGGAAAATGAAGCGCTGAGTCTGGCCGAGTTATTGAATCAATGGGCTGGTGAGCCAGTTATCGGTTGCTTGCAACATATCGCTAAAGTGGAAACGTTGCGTCATTCAGAATGCCATTATGGTTATTCTGAGTATCTGGACAGCAACACACCTCGCAGTGAGTGGTCTGAGCCGCTTTACCGGCGAATGGGGTGGTTGTCCGCCTTCCTGTTGATAACCGGGCAGGGTGATGCGCACCATAACAATATCCTTGTTAAGGGTGAGATGCCGTATCTGGTAGATGCAAAACGAAGTCTTTCCCATCAGGTTGTGGCAGGACTTGCTGAAGACATAGCTAATGGGAATGGTGTGATGTTGGAAATGTCGTCGCTATCGAAAACCCGGGTTGGTGTGTTCTGGGAGGAGAGTGATGATATCGCCGACGATACCCATCAGCACAGCCAGCACGCATCCGTTGTGGCAGAAGGCTTTCGGCAGGCGCTGCAGCTGATTATGGCTCAGTCAGGTCAGATTGTTCGTTTTTTCAAAGGACTCTCCGGATTGCCAGTTTGTTCCCCCCTGCTGACACATCATCAACACCGACAGCAGATATCCGATATCAGTAAGTTGCATGTGTTCTGTGAACCTTATCTGGGCGCGCTCTATCAAACAGCAAGGATCATGGCTGATCGGATGATCAGAGAGTATGGGAAGACTGAAGGTTGTAATGAGCCTGTAGCGCGCCATCGTGATGACATCGTGCGTGACTGGGTAAGGGGGAATATCCCTTGTTTTTACCGGGTAACTGACTCTATTGCGTTGCTGACAGTACCCAATGATAGGGCGGACCGATATACGCTTCTGGATGCTGATTATTTCCCAACGCCAGTATTGCCAGAACTCGCTAAAGCCATCAAAGACCTGGATCAGGTTGCATGCGATAAACTGGCTGGAGTTTATGAGAACTGGCTGTTGAGTTTAGCGGTAGAGGAACCGCTGGAGGCCAATCTGTTGCAGTGGCTGCAAAAAGAGCAGTAAAGCCCCGATACTGCTTAATGCGGGGCTTTGGGTGGTGCGCTTTTCTTGTCGGCGTGATGCTTGAGCTCCTGAAGCAGGTTCTCCGCCAGATTAGCAGCCAGCGGATCATCAGATTCAGTCAGCGGAGTCAGGAATTTTTCACTTTCGCTATTACGTCCCATCAACATCAGCGACATGCCGATGAAGGCGCGCACAGTGGGATTATCGGGCTCAATCTTCAGGGCTTTCTTCTCAAGAACATCCAGCGCATCCTGAAACTGGTTCAGGTTGAGATGGTTCAGCGCCATGCCAATGTGTGGCAGGACACTGTTGGGGCGAATTTGACCGATGGCCTTGAAAATAGACTTGGCTTGGGCTGACATCCCATTGCTGGTAGCCATAAACCCGATATCGGCCAGCAGTCTTAAGGTTTCTACGGTGACCATGTCCCTGGTTCCCCCTAAATCCCTGAATCAGTTGATCTTCTGAATAATGCCCTGCGCGGTATCCTTGACGGCTTTGACGACCGAGCTGTCTACGCTGTAGAGCATGGTGAGTTTATTCACATCCTGCTGCAGTTTGATCATGTCGGCCAGATTACTGGGGTCAAGATCCTGCATGGATTTTTCCAGCTTGCTTTCAAATTCAGACAGCTTGTTGGACAGACGATCCGTTGCCTGATCAAAGCTGATGCTGTTAGTTCCGTTATTCAAAATTGACATAAGAACGCTCCCTGTTCCCAGTGCCTCTCTTCAAGTCTAGTCCACTGACGTGCCCGTATTTGACCTGATCGCAGTGGATAAACCCGTCTCAGTGTGTGCCAGAGGCCTTGTGGTATTTGAGCCAGGTCAGTTCGATCACCTTGACGGCGTCATCCAGCGCCTTGATCAGGGCATCGGTCTGCTCAAACTCTTCGGGAGAGAGCCCGCCTTGCTTACTGCTCTTGAGCTGCGCGGCCTCTGCATTCAGGCTGTCAATCAGTTCCTGTCTGTACTGACCGTCCGTATCGGTACTGAGACGGTCCTCTGTCAGCGACAGGGAGACGTTATCAGCTTCCGCCATGGTTGCCTCCTATGTAGTATTTTATTCTTTCCTGGCCTAGCCGAAGCGTCAGATATTCCAGGGTGATACTTTCAAGTATATATCCGTTTTTCAGCCTGGCGCCTTTCAGGTACTTCTCACCGTTATCCAGGATCACAAAGGGCTCCTTGCCGATGGTGACGCTCTTGATATTGATGATGGGTTGCAGGGTGGCCAGATCGGCGGATGGCAGGGTGACATCAATCACCAGCTCAGGGCGCTTGCCATACTTCTCCCGGAAGTTTCGGACGACTTCCTTAAGGTGATAACCCTGGGAGATGTCCATGAGACGTCCCTTCATAATCACTTTGCCGGGCTGATCCAGTAGCTTGATGCGCTGGCTCAGCGCCTTTTCTTTGAGCATGGAACGTAGTGTCTTGATGCGCGTATTCTGGAATTCAAGCTGATCAATGATGGTCTGCAGCCCATGCACTTCCTGGTGCAGTAATTCACGGACTTTGGTCAAATCTCTGACGGTGTGCAGGTAACCCCTGAGGATCAGGGTGCCCGGGAGTGTGTCCAATGCGACTGTCAGTGACTTGTAACCGTGCATTTTCAGTACCGCCATGGCATTTTCCTGCATTTCATCCAGGGCAATGATCTGGTTGTTGAAAAGGACTGACTTCTCCGTGAGCGCATCCAGATAGGCTTGCTTGGTCGTGCCATCGACAATATAGCCTGTCAGTAATACAGAACCGTCAGGCAGTGTTTTAAGGGTGATATCTTCAAGGTTTTGCAGTGCCCGCAGATTTTCCGCTTCAAGGATATGAGAGATAGGCTTTTCAGCTTCCGCCAGGGCTGGGTCAGTGAGTTGCCATAGCCAGGAAAAAACACTGATAAATCCGACCAGCAGCGCAGCTGCGGCACCCACAATCACAACTTTTTTTCCGGATTCCGGCAGTAAAGCGCGCAGCCGTTCCATAAGGCCCGGGCCGGATGAATGCTGCTCATCGAGCTCCGTCAGTTCATCGTCGGACAGCCTGTCGTCAAGAACCGGAATGTCTTCGCCATCCTGCTGTTCCTGAAACGTATCCGAATGGGCGGTTTCTTCTGCAGCGGGGGTAAAAGATGCTGGTGCAGGCGCCGTCAGGTCTGGCATGGTCAGTTCGGGCCATTTGGCGCCTTCTGGCGCCATGGCAAAATGCAGGTTGCCAGCGGTTACGATGACAAAGGGCTGAAGCGTAAACAGGTTTTCCTGTGCCAGCCCATTTAGGTAGATACCCTGACCTTCGGCCAGGTTTCGAATGTCAACGCCATCCTCTGAAACCAAGATTTCCAGGTGATAATCGGCGAGGGTGTTATCGGTGAGCACCAGGTCGCACTCTTCGTGCCGGCCCAGTGAGTACTGGCCTGCATCCAGAGTGATTTCTGCGCCGACATGGGGGCCGGACAGAATCTTTAAAACCCAGACCTGGTCTGCCATAAATTGTTGTCCATTACCTGCAGTGGCAGAGCGCCGCCATATTCATTGAAAGTGATGCCTGATGGGCCTTTCGCCCGCACATGATCCAATCCCTGGCGCGCGGCTGAAAATGGCGTAAACGTTGAAACGCTGACTACTAAAAAAAGCGTATGTGATGGTGGGGGATATTTCCACCGGATAGCCTGAGCGGCCCGAAAAAACAATGGGTTATCGTATTTTTAACCGGGGCTGGTGTAATTATTTGACAGTTTAGGGCCAGCTTGCTTCTGGCATAGGTCAGAAGCGTACTTTTCCGGCGTGAATTTGCTCCAGATCCTTGGTTTTCAGGGGCTGGTAGTGTTGATTTCCGGGCAGTAATGCCAGCACCGGATCGTTGAACTGGCTGGTATCAAATCCTTCTTTTTTCAGGGTGGTCTTTTGGTATTTGAAGGTTGTCGTCATTTGTTGTGAGTCGCAGATTCTGAGAAACAGTGGAATGGCATAACCAGGTAGCTGTCTGCAGACATGCTGGGTCAGAGCTTCCAGGTTGAGGTTTTCCTCTGTTTCTGAGACTACCAGGGCGGTCATGCCGGCGCGGCCATCCGCGCCTGGCAGGCTGATGCCATATGTGACGGCATGCTCAATGGCAGAAAAACTGGTAAATGCTGCCTCAACCTCGGATGTGGCGACATTTTCGCCTTTCCAGCGAAAGGTGTCCCCGATTCGGTCAGAAAAGGCAATATGTCGCCAGCCCTGACGAACAACGAGGTCGCCGGTATTGATATAACAGTCACCGGCTCGGAAAACGTCGCGATACAGCTTTTTCTGTGATGCGTCTTTATCCGTATAACCATCAAACGGCATGCGGCGTGTAACTTTGGTGAGCAATAGCCCGCTTTCTCCTTTATTGACTTTTTCCATGAAACCATTGGATGTACGAACAGGGCAGTCGTTTTGAACATCGTAACGAACAACCTCATAAGCCATTGGGCAGGTGCCTGCTGTCTTGTCCAGGTTGAGTGCATTGGTAAACACCAGGTTGACTTCGCTGGCGCCATAAAACTCGCTAATAGATAGAATTCGGAAGCGTTCCTTGAAGGTTTCCCAGATATCGGGTCGCAGCCCGTTACCGATGATGGTTCTTACTGGGTTGTCGGCATCATTGGGTCTGGTGGGATGGTTAAGCAGGTAGCGACAGAATTCACCGATATAACAGAAGCTGGTAGCACCGTAATGACGTATATCGTCCCAGAACCGATTAACACTGAATTTCCGAGCAATCGCTAACGATGCCCCGTTTCCCATGACAGCACTGAGTGAAACGGTCAATGCGTTGTTGTGATAGAGGGGTAGTGCGCAATAGAGAATATCTGTTGGTTTGAGCCGCAGAGACATCATCCCAATGCCGGCCATGGCCTTGAACCAGCGGAAATGTGACATTACAGAGGCTTTGGGAAGGCCGGTTGTGCCGGAGGTGAAAATATACAGTGCCGGAGAAGATAATTTCAGCGTACGGGTAATATCAGGGTTGGTATCTGGCATGTCCTCCGAGACTTCAGCTAAATTTTGGTAGCCGTCTGGTGTGTGGGTGGTGCTGTTATCGTTGACAAAGAAATGGGACTGTCCCTGCGTTTCGGATAGCTTGTGTTTAATATCATCAAAGACTTCAGTTAATTCTTCACCGACAATGCACACCGTTGGTTTTGTAATTGTGAGGCTATGCAATAAGGCATTATTTCGCTGACTGGTATTGAGCATGGTCGCAATGGCGCCAAGCTTTAAGATAGCCAGTGTGGCCAGCAGTGTTTCAGGGCGGTTTTCCATCAGTATGGCAACACGGTCACCCGGCTGGATGTTTGCCTGTGCCAATGCATGACTGAAGCGGTTGACCTGTCGATTGGCTGCGTCGTATGACCATGTTTTTTCCTGGTATTTAAGAAAAGGACGTTTACCGTACCGTTGCGCCTGCTTTTCCAGTAATCGACCAATGGATAACCGCCGCTCCGGGTGCAACGACACCAGCTTCACCAGACCGGTTGTCATTTGTGGAAGCTCTGGCGCCAGGGCGAGGGCAGAGCGAAGTATGTTGGCAAAGCTGACTGTGCGTGTTGGCATTATTGTTATTATTAGATGGTTTGTTACTTCAATTCTGCAGACGATTTATTCAATAGTCGTCGTGCAATGATCAATTGCTGAATCTGCTGGGTACCTTCAAAAATATCAAGGATTTTCGAGTCTCGGGCCCATTTCTCCAGCAGCTCATCTTCGGTGTAGCCGCGTACCGTACAGAGTTCAGAACATTTCAGAGTAATGGCATTGGCCGTGCGACCTGCCTTGGCCTTAGCCATGGAAGCTTCCTTGGAGTTGGGCTGGCCATTATCAGCCATCCAGGCAGCCCGGAGCGTTAACAGCTGAGCTGATTCCAGCTCGGCTTCCATCATCAACAGCTCCTTCTCAAGCGCTGGTCGCTGATAAAGCATCCCTTTATAGGAAGGTTCAATACCTTGTGCTTTGAGTAATTCCCGGGTGCGCTCTAGCGCAGCGCGGGCAAGGCCAACGGCCATGGAGGCAACAACCGGGCGGGTATTGTCAAAGGTTTGCATAACACCACCAAAACCCCGTTGAATGTCAATATGCGGATTGCCCAGCAGGTGTGAAGCAGGCACACGACAATTGGTAAAGGTAATCGCCGCTGTATCGGACGCTTTGATGCCGAGTTTTTTTTCCAGTCTTACGACTTCCATGCCGGGCGTGCCTTTCTCAACGACAAAGGATTTGATTGCTGCACGACCAAGGCTGGGATCAAGACTGGCCCATACCACCACCGCATCTGCCCGTTCACCACAGGTTACGTAGATCTTTTCACCATTAATGAGGTAGTGGTCGCCATCCTGTTTTGCTGTCGTTCGGATAGCCGCAGAGTCAGAACCGGCCTCCGGTTCAGTAATGGCCATTGCTGCCCACAGGTGGCCGAACTTTTTCATTTGTTCATCGTCTGCAACAGCCGCAATAGCGGCATTTCCGAGTCCTTGTCTGGGAAGGCTCAGGGACAGGCCGACATCTCCCCAGCAGAGTTCTGTCAAGCCCAGCACGGTAGAGAGGTTGCTGCCATTAACTACCGTATGACTGTCGCCTTTGGCGGTATTCAGGCGGCCCGCGCCAGTTCCACTGTCTGCGCCATCATTCATGGCATCCAGTAGGGATGCCAGCATGTCGAGTTCGACGGGGTAGTCATGTTCCCTGCTGTCATATTTACGCGAGATAGGGCGCAATACTGCCCTTGCAACCTGGTTGGCCTGGGTCACCAGACCTTTGAATTTTCTTGGTGTTTCCAGATACATACAGAGTCCCTTATACCAGCACCGAACCGGAGAGGAGTGAAATGGCGCGTAAATCACGATACCAGCGCTCGACGGGGTACTCTTTCACAAAACCGTGGCCGCCAAGCAGCTGTACGCCATGAGTACCAATCAGCATGCCTTTATCGCTGCACTGGGTGTGAGCCAGCCAGGCTTCCCGGTCAAAAGACAGCTGATGATCACAGCGACTGGAGGCTCGCCAGTTCATAAGACGCATGCCGTCGAGTTCTGTGGCCATGTCTGCCAGCAGAAAGGCGACGCCTTGTCGATGGCTGATGGGCTCACCAAATGCCTGTCGCTCGTTGCAGTAGGGGATGGTGAAATCAACGACTGCCTGGGAGGTGCCGCAGGCGAGGGCGGAGACTGCGATACGGGAACGGGAAAGCCAGTCGTCAAGTTGAAAGTTGCGATCAAGACGGGAGTCAGGGCTGACCTGTACATTGGATAGTATCAGCGTTCCAAGTCCAGCCGATCTCAGTCCCATAGCTGGAGCAGTGTCAATCTGAAGGCCCTTCGTGTCTCGTTCAACCAGAAACAGGGCTGGCGTGTTCTTGTTTATCCTGGCACTGACAAGAAAGAACTCTGCCGTTTGTGCCAATGGTACCAGTGTTTTTTGGCCGTTAAGGCGATAGCTTTTGCGGTGACGGGTTGCCGTACAGCGGGTTTGCTCTGGGGAGAAATCAACGTTGTTCTCATGAATAGCCATCGCTGCAGGAAGAAAATGGCCTTCAGCAAACCGGGGTAACCATTGTGCCTGCAAAGCCGCATTCCCCCAGCGGCTGATCGCGGATAGACAGGCGGTTGGCGCAAGCAGTGCCAGTGCCTGACCCATGTCGCCCCATGCCAGCTGCTCCGTGATCAGGGTCATGGTTTCAGCTGGCGCCTCTGCGCTGATACCGCCCCAGGCTTCAGGCAGTACAAACAGATTGAGTCCCAGTGCCTCTGATTCTGATATTACAGTTTCGGTTGGATAGTGTGCGATTTCAGCCTGATCGGATTGTGCTCTCAGGGTGCTGGCAAGCCTCTTTGCATTTTCAACGATCAGGCGTTGCTCTTCTGAGAGGGAAAGATCGAACAGCTTACGGTTTTCTTTACTCGCTGCTGATGAGTGGGTACGACGCTTTCTTGTCAGAGTTTGCTGGCCCGATGTCGCCAGACGAAAACCCGTTCGTGTCACATGATAGGCCAGTCGTTCCGCGGGCTTTCGGAGTTTGTAGCGGCTGGCAAGTTCCGATCCTGCGAATCGGTTGACCAGGGAAAGCGCAATCCCTGTGGCGTTCAGTGTCATGGTGTACTCCCCCGGGAAGCTGCCTGTCGCGAGAGTGGCTTCTTTAGCCAACACTCACGAAATACAACAACTTACCCATGAACTGTGTCGCAAATCAGGCTATGATAGGCCGTCGTTGTCTGATTCATCAGGCTGACAAAGAGTCAGGGGACAACCAATGGCTGTCGAACTCGGGGGAGTTGGCAGATATGTCAATGCCGTGACATGTCTGGGCAGGGACAGTAATGTCAGGTTGTCGCATAACTACATAACAAAAAAGTGATAAGAATATGGAAGCGAGTTTCTGGCATGGTAAGCGCGCACCCGGTGTGCCCGATATCATCAACCCGGACGAGTACGGTTCCATACTGGCAGTCTTTGAAGAATCCGTCAGTAAGTATGCCCAACGACCTGCATTCACCGGTATCGGCCATACCCTGACCTTTCAGGATATCGACGACTACAGTACCCGTTTCGCCACCTATCTTCAGACCCAGACAGATCTTAAACCTGGTGACCGCATCGCTATCCAGATGCCGAACCTATTACAGTTTCCCATCGCAGTTTATGGCGCCCTTAAGGCGGGTCTGGTCATCGTTAACACTAATCCATTGTATACCGCCCGCGAAATGCATCATCAGTTCAATGATTCCGGCGCCCGCGCGCTGGTCTTCATGGATGTGTTCGGGCACCTGGTGGAGGAGATTATCAGCGATACACCGGTTGAACATCTCATTGTCACCAGTATTGCGGATATGCTGCCGGCGCCGAAGCGCCAGCTGATCAATGTGGCGGCCAAATACGTCAAGAAGATGGTTCAGCCCTATAAACTGTCTGGTGTCGTCCGTTTCCGGCAGGCGCTGGCAAAAGGGGATGCAGGAAAATACCGGAAGCCGCCTGCGCCGCGGCCGGATGATGTGGCAATTCTGCAATATACCGGCGGCACAACCGGTGTGGCGAAAGGGGCCATGCTGACCCATAGAAATATGATCTCTAATATGCTGCAGGCGCAGGCCATGCTGAGTCAGCAGGATGAGGCTGGCAATCCCATGCATGAGGCCGGCAAGGAGACCATCGTTGCACCCCTGCCGCTCTACCATATCTACGCCTTTACCGTGCATTTGATGGCGATGGTCGAATTGGGGAATCACAGTATTCTCATTGCCAATCCGCGCGACACAGCCATGTTTATCAAGATGATCAAGCCCTGGCGTTTTACGGCGTTCATTGGTTTGAATACCTTGTTTGTCAGCCTGCTGAATCACCCGGAATTCGCCAAGTGCGATTTCAGTGGATTGAAGCTGACACTGTCGGGCGGCACGGCCCTGCAGGCAGATACAGGACGTCGCTGGAAAGAGTTTACCGGTTGCGGGGTATCTGAAGCGTATGGGCTGACAGAGTGCTCGCCGGCTGTCTGTATGAACCCGGCAGGTGACCTCGCACAGACTGGAACGGTCGGTTTGCCTGTACCAAACACCCTGTTGAAGACGGTTGCCGATGATGGCAGCGAAACAGGCGTTGGTGAACGGGGTGAGCTCTGCGTGAAAGGGCCACAGGTCATGAAAGGGTACTGGAAACGCCCTGATGCGACAGCAGAAATCTTTGATGAGGATGGCTGGCTCAAGACCGGTGATGTCGGCGTTATCAACGAAGACGGTTTTGTTGCCATTGTGGACCGGATCAAGGATATGGTTCTGGTGTCAGGCTTTAACGTTTATCCCAATGAAATTGAGGATGTCGTAGCCCAGCATGACAAGGTTGAGAATTGCGCAGTGATTGGTGTGCCAGACAGTAAAACCGGTGAGGCGGTGAAGCTGTTTGTGATTCCCAGTGACAGTTCTCTGAGTCAGGATGAGATGAAAGAATACTGTCGCATGAACCTGACTGCCTACAAGGTGCCCAAGCAGATTGAGTTCCGTGAAGAGCTACCTATGACGCCTGTTGGCAAGATTCTGCGTAAGGATCTACGTGCTGAAGAATTGCAGAAGCGCGAAGCGGTTAGCTGATAGTTATTGTCCCACTGAAAAAATGCCACCGTACCGGTTTTCGGGCAGTGGTATTTTTTTTGCCTTGTCATCAAGCTGGCTGAAAAGTGACAGTCAGGTGACATTGCTGCCAATCTCACTACCTTCTCCTTTCGACAAAATGCTCAGCGTCTAATCACTTTCTCATCAGGAGATGGTCTATGCCTGAATACAAGGCGCCTGTCAGGGATATGAAATTTCTGGCAGAAGATGTTCTGGATATGCAGGCGCATTATCAAACGTTGCCGAATGGTGGAGAAGCGACCCCTGATCTGGTCGATGCGATTATCAGCGAAGGGGCGAAGTTTGCCGAGAATGTGCTGGCTCCACTGAATCGTTCGGGTGATGAGGAAGGGTGTCATTGGCAGGATGGGGAGGTGGTAACGCCAAAAGGCTTCAAGGCCGCCTATCAGCAATATGTGGCGGGTGGCTGGCAATCGCTTTCTCATCCGCCTGAGTATGGCGGGCAGGGGTTGCCGATGTCCCTCGGAGTCATGATTTCGGAAATGGTCGGGACGGCCAACTGGTCCTGGGGGATGTATCCTGGCCTGACCCTTGGGGCGATGAACACCTTGTTTTTACATGGCACCGAAGCGCAGAGGCAGACCTGGTTGACTCGCATGACCAGCGGCGAGTGGAGTGGCACTATGTGTCTTACAGAGCCTCAGTGCGGTACGGATCTGGGGCAGGTCAAAACCCGCGCAATACCGAATGGCGGTGAGACTTACCGTCTGTCCGGTACCAAGATTTTTATTTCTGCCGGAGAGCATGATCTTACCGAGAACATTATCCACATTGTGCTTGCTCGGCTTCCGGACGCTCCTGAGGGAACGCGGGGTATTTCGCTCTTTATTGTGCCCAAGTTCAAGGTGAATCCGGATGGTTCGCTGGGGGAGCGCAACGGTGTCACCTGTGGATCCCTGGAACATAAAATGGGGATCAAGGCCTCTGCGACCTGCGTCATGAATTTTGATGAGGCGGAAGGCTACCTGATCGGGCCTGAGAATAAAGGTTTGCAGTGTATGTTTACCTTTATGAATACCGCGCGTATTGGCACCGGAATACAGGGGCTGGCTTCCGCCGAGCTGGCCTACCAGGGGGCGCTTCCTTATGCCCGGGAGCGATTGTCCATGCGTTCACTATCGGGTGCCAAGCAGCCTGACAAGGTCGCGGATTCGCTGATTGTTCATCCGGATGTCCGTCGTATGCTGCTGACCATGAAGGCGTTTGCCGAGGGTGGTCGTGCCATGTTGTACGATGCCGCCAAGCTGGCTGACCGGATGATAACGGCTGAAACTGAGGCTGAGCGTAACCGGCTTGATGAGGAGTTGGGTATGCTGACGCCAATCCTCAAAGGCTTTCTGACGGAGGCTGGTCTTGAAGCCGCGAACCTTGGTGTGCAGGTCTTTGGTGGGCACGGTTATATTCGTGAGCATGGCATGGAGCAGATAATACGGGATGCCCGGATATCGACCCTTTATGAAGGTACAACGGGGATTCAATCGCTGGATCTGTTGGGGCGTAAGGTGTTGTTGTCCAAGGGTAAGGATCTGAATCGACTGGCAGGACAAATCCTCAAATATTGTAAGTCGGTGCTGGCGGATGACAGAGTACCTCGCCTGAAAGTCTTGCCGTTTGTTGGTAAGGTTTCTGCGTTAACGCTGAGATGGCAGTATCTGAGTTATCGTCTGGCATTCCGGGCTGCCCGCAACCGTGATGCGGTGGGCGCAGCGTCGGTCGACTACTTGATGTTTTCAGGTTATGTCGTGATGGCGTATTACTGGTTGCAAATGCTGGTGGCGGCACAGCGTAAGCTTGCTGAAGGCACCAGTGAGCAGGCTTTTTACAAAGCCAAGGTACAAACGGCTGAATTCTATTTTTCCCGTATTCTTCCGCGCGCTGAGGCGCACGCAAAAACGATGCTCGCCTGCCCGCGTACACTGACGCGAATGAAAGAAGAGAGTTTTGCGTTTCTATAGTTCTTGCTTAAATCGGTAGAGGTTCCTGGCTGGCAGGAACCCGGCGGTCCGTCCGAATAGGGCGGTTACAGTAGAAGTTGATGTTGTTGAAGTCACGGGTTTCATCAAGATCGGGGACCGTGCCGCACTCCCGGCTGGAAAAGCGGCAATAGGGCGGAAAATCAAACTGTTTGATACGGGAGTCGGCGACCAGTACTTCGGTGGCGATGGAGTGAAACTGTTCCAGCAGTGGCAGGTTGTTTCTGTCGTACAGGACGTCGGCTGCGATTAACAGGTCCAGCGGCTCATCAAAGCTGAACAGATCATCATGGAGTCGGAAGCTGACCTGATTGATGTGTGCGTTGATTTGGCAAGCAATCAGTGCATCCGGATCAATATCGCAGGCAATCACTTCGCGGGCGCCCGCAAGGCTGGCGGCAATCGCAATGACGCCGGAACCTGCACCAAAATCCATTACCGTCTTTCCCGCTACCAGGCTTGGTGTGTCCAGTATTTGAGCCGCCAGAGCCTGACCACTGCCCCAGCAAAATGCCCAGTAAGCCGGGTAATCTTGAATGGTTTTAATTTCTTCTTCTGTGAATGGGCGATGCTTCATCGGTGTTGGGTCAAGAAGAGCCAACTGTACTTGAGGGCAGTCGGGCAGCGGTTGAACCAGTACCCGTGCTTCCGGGTGCATTTTCGTAAGGTTTCGATTGAGCGGGCCGATGTCGAACGCTTGTTTCATGCTTCTTTAAAGATACTTTCTGCATTGAATTGTGTCAGCAGGCTTTGAGCTGCCTGTTTTATGCGTTCCTGGTGTTGTTGTTCCAGCCGTTCGCGTTCTTCATCCAGACGGTTGCGTGCGCTCAGTTTCATGGTTTTTCGTGCTTCGCCAATCGGCATGTGCGTGGTTGCGTCATAGACCGTTGTGAATATCTGGTATTCCTCGGTTTTACCCAGGGCAGGATCCACCATATCCAGAATGGTTTTTATCCGGATGCAGCCTTCTGTTGGATTAACCTGTTCATGCACCAGACTTCTTGCCAGTATGGTCAGGCTGGAGCAAAGAAACTGTCGGTGCTGTTCGTTGGATTTCCGGATGCTGGCACGGTTTCGAAACACTTCAAGCCAGAGTTTGACCGCCCATACGGTCAGGCCGGCAATCGCAAGAATGGCGGCGGCCAGTAAGATCAGGGTTATATCCATTCCGTTGTTTCCTATGTGGGTACAGCGACATAGCGTCCGTTGAAATTGGCAACACGCTCACCATCTGAGTGCAGTGACACCGTTAGGTCAAGGCGCGCCCGGCGGCCTGCCTGCAGGCGGCCGTTGAAGGTTTCAGGTACCGTGCACTCACAGGTTGCAGTCAGTTCGCTGCAGGCGGGTGTCAGGAATTGCAGGTTTTGTTCTGCAATGACGACATCGCAGTTGGTGCCGACCTCCAGGGCCTTGAGACTGGTCATGGTCCAGCCGCAGATAGTGGCAAGCGCGCTGATGCTGCCGCCAAAGAAGGTGCCCTTGTCATTGATGTTGGGAGGCAGAGGGCAGGCAAGTTGCAGCTGTTTACCATCATAAAGCCGATAGTCGATTTCCATGGCTCGAAGCATCGGGATTTTGCTGAGCTTTTTCTGGAGCGTGAGAGGAAGTGGCAATGTCATGTGTTTTTAGGATTTCTACTGCTGTCTTGCGGGTAACTATCCGCATTGGTTGTTGGTCTGTCAATTTTATCGCGAGACGCTGCTGGAGGAAGTGGGAGGATGGCTTGACTCTCGTAGTAAGTATGGCTGGAAATGAGGTGTCAGCATGGGCTGACACCGTTGGAAGAGAATTAGCTTTTTTCTTCGCGACAGGTGCCCGTTTCGTCTTCGTCCATGGCTTCCAGTGCCGCTTCAATGGAGACAGGATTGATTTCGGTATGCACCAGTTTCATGTTCTTGATCTGGGCGTGATACCAGAACCAGTGGTTGTCTTCTGTCTGGCACAGCGCCTTGATGTCATGGTCGAGAGAGGGGAAAAGTGGCATGAAGACATGCCCGATATGCTTTTTGCGATGAATAATGGCGGTCTTACCGCTATAGGTTTTGCCATTGCGGGTTTCTGAGACCTGATCAAAGGCTTCCCCGGCCATACGATCGGCGATCTTGTCCTGATAACGGTCAAGCCAGTAGAGGGCAATTGCGCCGGTCAGTAGCCAAACAAGTTCCATAGATACCTCTTTATTGTTGTTTGCCTTGTGCGTGTTGTGAGATATATCGGCTTGTCATTACTATTTTTTATACGGTGCCAATAACCCGGTTGCAAGTGCTTTCAGAGCGCCCAATGGGCGACCATAGCCGTGGCCAGCTCCCGGAAAACGATTTCCCCATAGAGTATTTTGGCCAGGTTCAATGAAAAATACATGGCTGTGCCCGGCCCCTGGCTGGTGATGATTTTGGTGTTTTCATCGATTACCAGCGGTTCGTTGATCGCCACGGCGCCGGTGAGTTGTGACTGAAAGTTGGGGTGGGCTGTTGCCCGAATGCCTTCCAGCAGGCCATGATGTGCCAGAACAATGGCGGGCGAAGCGCAGATGGCAGCAATCCAGTGCCCCATCTGTTTCTGGCTGATCAGAAGATCGGTCAGGGCCTGGCAGTCTCTCAGGTGTTCGGCGCCGGGCATGCCGCCGGGCAGGGCGATGATGTCGTAATGGGTGTCAAGGCACTCGCTGATAGGGCAGTCCGCCAGCAGGCGCACGCCCCGGGACGCCTCCACATTGATAGCGCTATCCGCATTGCAACTCGCTACCGTGACAGTGGCGCCTGCTCGACGAAGCGTATCAATGATGGTGACCGCTTCTATCTCTTCGATGCTGTGCGCGACAGGCACAAGAACGCTCTTGGACATGGTAGGGCTCGATCGTTCATTCCGGCTGTGAGAGACATTTTAGCCGTAAAAAACTGGTGGATAGCCGCAATTGACCGTTAGCGGGGTTTTTTTCCTGTTCGATCTGGCTATAATACCGCTCCCGTTTCCCATAATGAGTGCCCAATGTTTGAACCGCGGTGGTTTTAAAGCCCTTGCGTTGGTTCGTGGGCTGGCTAAACAGCCGTGATGTTTGAATTCAACTCGCGTTAGCGAGCATTGAGGCGGATAGATAGATGAAAACCTTTAGCGCTAAACCAGAAACCGCTAAGCGCGACTGGTATGTTGTAGATGCTTCCGGGCTGACGCTCGGTCGTTTGGCTACAGAAATTGCCAGTCGCCTGCGTGGTAAGCACAAGCCTGAGTACACTCCTCACGTTGATACCGGCGATTACATCGTTGTCATCAACGCAGAGCAAGTGCGTGTGACCGGTCGTAAGGCATCTGACAAGATGTACCACCGCCACACCGGCTTCCCGGGTGGACTGAAGTCAATGAGCTTTGAAAAGCTGATTGCTCACAAGCCTGAACGTGTCATCGAGCTGGCAGTTAAAGGCATGATGCCCCGTAACCCGCTGGGTCGCGATATGCAGCGTAAGCTGAAAGTTTATGCCGGATCCACGCATCCGCATGCTGCACAGCAACCTCAGCAATTGACTATTTAATCGGGGGTCAACATGTCAGTAACTCAGAACTACGGCACAGGTCGTCGCAAAACCTCTACCGCTCGTGTCTTCCTGCGTAAGGGAACTGGCAGCATTTCTATCAACGGTCGTACGCTTCAGGACTACTTTGGTCGTGAAACGTCCCGCATGATTGTTATGCAGCCGCTTGAGCTGGTTGAGATGACGGAAAATTTCGACATCATGATCACCGTAAAAGGTGGTGGTGCTAACGGTCAGGCCGGTGCGATCCGTCACGGTATCACCCGCGCCCTGATGGAATATGACGAAACTTTGCGTCCTTCTCTGCGTAAGGCAGGCTATGTCACCCGTGATGCCCGTATGGTTGAACGGAAGAAAGTCGGTCTGCACAAAGCTCGTAAGCGTCCCCAGTTCTCCAAGCGTTAATTCGTTTTTGGATTACTGCAAAAGCGCTGGTCTTCGGACCGGCGCTTTTTTTATGTCTGCTATTTTTTTTCATGCCTGAAAAGTGGGCATTTTTTGTCGGCAAAGGCCATGAAAGTGCGCCAGTATGGATCTCATCCATTTAATTTAAGGGGTAAACCCTATATCATTGCGGATTGTTGGTGGGGTGCTAAGGGGAATTGCGGTTGCTTGCCAGTAATTCCGAGTTTAACTAATATGCCCACCGCTTTGCCTGGCATGCAGAATAAATGAGCTAACGCTCTGATGGGGAGAAAGCCGAATGAGTCAAGACGGCGTAAATGTGGGCCGGCGCCGCTTTCTGGTTGCAGCTACTTCGGTAGTTGGTGCAGTGGGGGCTGCGGGAGTTGCGACACCGTTTATCAAATCCTGGAATCCAAGCGCCAAGGCCAAGGCGGCGGGCGCACCTGTCAAAGTCAACATATCGAAGCTGGAGCCTGGTCAGCAGGTAATTGTGGAGTGGCGTGGCAAACCCGTGTTTGTCGTGCGGCGTTCGCAGGAGATGCTCGATAATATCCGCAAGGTAGACGACAAAGTTAGAGATCCGAGCTCTCAGGAGTCGGAGCAGCCTGGTTATGCGCAGAATGAATTCCGTTCCACCCGGGAAGATATACTGGTTCTGGTGGGGCTCTGCACGCATCTGGGGTGTTCGCCAAAATTCACGCCTGAAGTGAAGCCAATGGACTTTGATGCGAATTGGGTGGGTGGATACTACTGCCCCTGTCATGGTTCCAGGTTTGACCTGGCGGGTCGTGTGTTCAAGGGGGTGCCGGCGCCAACGAACCTGGAAGTGCCGCCTTATTCCTTTGAAGGGGACGACATCCTGACTGTAGGTGTTGATGAGGAGGCTGCCTGATGGGAAGCAAATTACTGACCTGGGTGGATGAGCGTTTTCCGCTGACGAAGATGTGGGAAGAGCATCTCAGCAAATATTACGCACCCAAGAATTTCAATTTCTGGTATTTCTTTGGTTCTCTGGCGCTTCTGGTTCTGGTAAATCAGCTGCTGACCGGTGTCTGGTTGACCATGAGCTATGTGCCGAGTGCGGAAGGTGCTTTCGCCTCTGTTGAATACATCATGCGAGATGTGGAATACGGTTGGCTGATTCGTTATCTCCACTCCACCGGGGCATCGGCCTTCTTTGTAGTGGTTTACTGTCATATGTTCCGCGCCCTGTTGTATGGGTCATACCGAAAGCCTCGTGAGTTGGTCTGGATTTTCGGTATGGCGATCTACCTTGCGCTGATGGCTGAGGCTTTCATGGGTTATCTGCTGCCTTGGGGGCAGATGTCCTACTGGGGTGCGCAGGTCATCATTTCCCTGTTCGGTGCAATTCCGGTGATTGGCCCTGATCTGCAGCAGTGGATTCGTGGTGATTACCTGATCTCCGGTATTACCTTGAACCGCTTCTTTGCCTTGCATGTAGTGGCGCTGCCAATTGTTATCCTTGGCTTGGTCGTCATGCATATCATTGCGCTGCACGAAGTGGGTTCCAATAACCCGGATGGCGTGGAAATCAAGAAAAACAAGAATGCTGATGGTATACCGGTTGATGGCATTCCTTTCCACCCCTACTACACCGTCAAGGATATCGTGGGTGTGGTTGTCTTCCTCTTCGTGTTCTGTAGCGTGGTGTTCTTCTTCCCTGAAATGGGTGGGTTCTTCCTTGAGCATGCCAACTTTGAGCAGGCGAATAGTCTCAAGACGCCAGAGCATATCGCGCCTGTCTGGTATTTTGGTGCGTTCTACGCGATTTTGCGGGCGGTTCCAGATAAGCTGCTGGGCGTCGTTGCCATGGGGGCCGCGATTGCGATCCTGTTTGTCTTGCCGTGGTTGGACAGGAGCCCCGTGAAGTCCTGGCGTTATAAGGGGTTGATCAGCAAGACCTGCATCGTTGTCTTTGGTCTCAATTATATATTGCTGACCTGGCTGGGAACGCAGCCAGCGACAGGCTTGCTGACCAATATTGCACGTGTGGCAACCCTGTTCTACTTTGCGTTCTTCCTGCTGATGCCTTTTTACACCCGTTTTGAGAAGACTAAAACTGTACCGGAGAGGGTGACCGGCTAATGAAAAAAATATTCATTACTTGGCTGTTTGTGTTGCTGCCGGTGGCTGCGTTCGCTGCTGGCGGTGGGGGCTATCCGCTGGATCACATTGAGACGGATGTCAGTGACAAGGCGTCTCTGCAGCGGGGGGCAAAGTTTTACATGAATTACTGTGCCGGCTGTCATGCAACACAGTTCCAGCGCTATGAGCGGGTGGCGGATGACCTGGGTATCCCTCATGATCTCATGTTGGATAATCTGGTTTTTACGGATGCCAAGATTGGCGACCTGATGAAAACCGGTATGGTGGAAAAGGAGGCCAAGCAATGGTTTGGTGCAGCGCCACCTGATCTGACCATGGTTGCTCGGGTTCGTGGTGCTGACTGGCTCTATACGTATCTCCGCACCTTTTACCTGGATCCCAAGCGCCCCTGGGGTGTTAACAACAAGGTGTTCCCGGATGTGGCAATGCCGCATGTGTTGCTGGAGTTGCAGGGTGGTTTGATTGATACCTGTGCGGGTGATGCGGCGGGTCAGATTGATACGCTGACCGGTGAGAAGTTATGTGGTCTGGTGCCGGATTCCGAGTATAAGGGTAGTATGACCCCGGAGGCCTATGATCAGGCGATATATGATCTGGTGAATTTCCTGGATTACAGTGGTGAGCCGATGCAGCTGGAGCGCCAGAAAATCGGTATTTACGTGCTGTTATTCCTGGCCTTTTTCTTCGTCGTAGCTTATTTGCTGAAGCGGGAGTACTGGAAGGACGTTCACTAACTTCTATAATCTGGTAAAATTTGTTATCTGGCGCGTAGTCACTCTTGTGGCTGCGCGCGTTTTTGGTTTCATGTATGACCTCAGGTGGGGGTAGATCAATGGGCGTAGTCGCCAAAAGATCCTCAATGACATTTTTTTCTGACCCGGCTGATCACTACTGCCATCGTGTTCGTATTGTGTTGGCGGAAAAGGGTGTCGCTGTCGATATTCAGGATGTTAATCCGGATTCCAGACCTCAGGAACTGGCTGATATCAATCCCTACAACACGCTGCCGACCTTGCTGGATCGTGATCTGGTGCTCTATGAGCCCAATGTCATGATGGAGTATCTGGATGAGCGTTTCCCGCATCCGCCACTGCTGCCGGTCTATCCGGTGACTCGGGCCCAGAGCCGGCTGATGATGCATCGTATCCAGAAAGACTGGTGTGTCCTGGCTGATACTATTTTGGATCCCAAGACCAAGGATGCAGCCGCAGTCAAGGCGCGTAAGGAATTGCGTGAAAGTCTGATCAGCATTGCACCCATCTTTGCTGAGAAGCCCTTCTTTATGAGTGAAGAGTTTACGCTGGTTGATTGCTGTGTGGCACCGATTCTCTGGCGCCTGGAGGCGATGGATATCCAATTGCCGCCGCAGGCCAAAGCGATTACGGATTATGCTGAGCGGTTGTTTGAGCGTGAATCTTTCCGTGAAAGCCTCTCAGATGTTGAGAAGGAAATGCGTATCTGATCGCTGAGATTGGCATACACTAAAGGGGGCAAGCCCCCTTTTTTGCGTGTTTGGAAATAAATCTGGAGTCATTCAATGAGTATGACCAGCAGTCGCCCTTATATTATCAGGGCACTGTATGAATGGATTGTTGATAACGATTGCACCCCTTATCTTCTGGTAGATACGACGGTGTCGGGTGTCGATGTTCCGGATCAGTTTGCCGGTGAGGAACAGGTTGTACTCAATCTTGCACCAATGGCTATTCGCGATATGGATGTCTCTAATGAGGCTGTCATGTTTCTGGCACGTTTTGGTGGCAGGACGTTTCAGGTCTGTGTGCCTGTTGGGGCTGTCATGGCAATCTATGCCAAGGAAAATGGTCAGGGCATGGTCTTTGAGGTTGAAGCTCAGCCTGAAGGTGTGCACCTGGTGGATTCTGAAGTTAACGATAATGAGCCTTCTCCAGAACCTGACCCTAAAGGGCCGGGTAGGCCTCCGAAGGGACGCCCCAGTCTGAAAGTGGTCAAGTAATGACTCTCTCATAAAAAAACCGCCGAAGCAGCGGTTTTTTTATGGTAGTGAGGCTGGATCATATGTATTCGAAAACCTTCACGATTTTTTGGACGCCATAAGACTGTTTTACGATGTTAACGGCTGTGGTTGCCTGTTCCGGTGTGACAAGTCCCATCAGATACACTGTACCGTTTTCGGTAATGACTTTGACATTGCCGGAGGGGAAGTCTTTTTCGGCAACCATCCGGGTCTTGATTTTTGAGGTGATCCAGCTGTCGCCTGAACGAACCAGCATGGTGGTCGGGCCTGAGACCTCCAGTTCGTTATAGACTTTGCGAACTTTCTGCACATTTCTGACGGTGTTTCCCGCTAACTCCTTGAGCGATTCCGAGCTGGTTTGTCCTACCAGAAGCACAATGCCGTTATGGCTGATCACGACAATGTGGCTGTTGGCAAACGTGGGGTCGGCTTTTTTGATGTTAACGCTGGCCACGGTTTCGATGGTTTGATCGTCAATCCATGCCCCCCAGGAGCGTGAGGCCGGATCCTGCTCTATGGGGTCGCTGTTAATGGCTGTCAATGTGGTGGTGCAGCCTGTCAGGACAGTGGTCAGCAAAATGGCGGTGGTGAAAACTCGCAATCCGCGAGCCCTTGTTCTTTGCATGGTCAGGATCCCTTGTATTTTTACGGTAACGCGTCAGGGGCGGTCAGTACTTGAATAATCGGCAGTTTACTCGACGGCTCCAAAAAGGCATTCGTCAATCAGGTCGCACAGGCAGTGAATCACCAGCAGGTGGACTTCCTGGATGCGGGCTGTGACTGTGCTTGGTGCACGAATTTCAATATCTTCAGGGTGCAGTAATCTGGCCATGTTGCCGCCATCTTTACCGGTCAGGGCAATCACGGTCATTTCGCGGTCATGGGCAGCTTGCACAGCCTGCACGATGTTGGGCGACTTGCCGCTGGTTGAAATAGCCAGCAAGACATCACCCGCCTGACCCAGTGCGCGGATCTGCTTGGCAAAGACTTCGTTATAGCTGTAGTCATTGGCGATGGAGGTGATGGTGGACGAATCTGTCGTCAGCGCGATGGCTGGTAATGAGGGTCTTTCCCGTTCAAAACGGTTGAGTAATTCTGAAGAAAAGTGCTGGGCATCGGCTGCAGAGCCGCCATTGCCACAGGTCAGGATCTTTCCTTCATTCACCAGGGCATTCACGATGAGTTCTGCAGCCTGAGCGATCAGCGGTGGCAGTGTTTCCGCAGCACGGATTTTGGCATCAATGCTGTCGGAGAAGTGTGAGGTGATGCGATCAAGCATATGGTAGTCCTGTCAGGCGCTGAAAGCGTTTTTGATCCACCCGATTTGTAGCGTCCCTCGACGGGATGAATCAGGTTTTGCGGTGATTATATCAAAGCGACAGGCTGACTTGTCAGTCAGTCTGTGTTGCTGAAGAAAATGTTGTGCTGTTCTGATGAGTTTCTGTTGTTTTTGCCAGGTAATGCTTTCAGCAGAACTGCCAAACCCATCCTGGGCTCGGTAGCGAACTTCAATGAAAACCAGGGTGTCGGTGTCTTTCATGACAAGATCCAGTTCGCCTCCGCGCCAGGCGTAATTCCTGGCAATCAGGGTTAATCCCTGCTTGGCCAGAAAACGCTGGGCGGCCTGCTCAGCCCGGTTACCCTGTGGGTTCCTGATCGTTGCTATCCAGGACGTGTATGGCATGTGTTTTTCTCGCGCTGTATTCGCGGGTGAGCGGTCTGGGACGGCCATTTTCAAAATACTGCCAGATCAGGCGTCGTTCCACATAGCCTTGGGTGTTGATGCTTAGTGTTCCGGTAGCGCCAAACATCTGGGCGCCAGCTGAGCGGCTCATCTGCTCCATTCTGGGGTAAAGGCGCCAGACGTCTGCGCCCAGTGCGTACAGGCTGCCATATTGCCCGGTGCTTGAGGGCCACTCCTGGGTTATGACGTCTTTAAGGGCGGAATCCCGGTTGAGATACCAGGGCATGACAGGAAAGCGAATGCCGCTCAGGTCACGATCCTTGGCGGGATCCTGGTGGCCGCTGTAGATGCCGGATGTAGTGTAGACCGGCAAATCATAGGCAAAGTAAAAGTCCAGAGCTGGTTTTAACTGTCGTCCATTGGCTGCCGTAGCGGCCATGAAAATCATATCGGCATCCTGGCGGCGGCGGGGGGTGAAATCCAGTTTTTTGCCAAGAATGCGTCGAAGGCTGTTGGCTCGTTGCTGGCTTTCGTTGACCAGTAGCAGCTTGGATGCAGCCTGGTTGAAATCGCCATTACCGGTATAGCGAACGGTTGTTAGTACCTCGCCACCCAGTGTTTGCCATTCCTGGCTAAAGGCATTCGCCACGCGCTGGCCCCAGTCGCTGTCGGGAATGAGAATGACAGGGTGTCGGAAGCCATCTTTCCATGCTCTGTCTGCCCCCTGTCTGGCTTCGTCTTCGGCGGCTAATCCTATCTGGTAGACTGGCGAAAGGTTCTGTGTTCCATCTGCGTAGTTGAGCGTTAGCTGTGGAATGGTCAGTTGGCTGCTTGATATTGCGGTTTCTACAGCGTTACGGCCGAGGGGGCCGATCACCAGTCCTGCACCATCATCTTCAGCCTTTAAGGCCAATTCTACCGGGTCGCCGGAGGCAGAGTCGTAGAATTGTATTTCGGGCGCGTGAAGTTTCTTTTTGGCCGCTTCATAGTAAGCCGCCATGAAGCCTTCCCTGACCGCTTCGCCAGCCTGAGCAAGTGGTCCGCTCAATGGCAATAATAGGGCGACTTTTTCGGGCTGATAAGGTTTGGCATTTTTCAGGTCAGTGATGCTTTGCGGTAAATGACGTACTGCATCGCTTGTGGGCCAGCGTTGTTCCCAGCTCTGCAGTTCAGTCAGCTGGTTTTCCAGTTCACCTGGGGTGCGGTAGATGACGGCAAGCTCAATCCAGGGTTTGAGTGCGTCGGGTGGTGTTGCCATCAGGAGATCCAGCAGCTGGCTTTCATTCAGCAGCAGCAGGTTGTTCCATAATGTCTGGTAGAGTGCCGGGTGCTCTTCTTTGGGCAGGAGCTGTAACACTTGACCCAGTTGTTCAATGTTTTGGCTGAAATTACCATCCAGTTCAAAGGCTCTGGCTTTGATTTGATGGTATTTGATTCGTTGTGCGCGCTTCAGGTTGTAGGTGCTGACGGTTGATAGCCACTCTAGTGCTGAACGGCTGTTATGCGTCAGGACGGCGTAATCCGCTTCGAGGAGGCTGTAGTTATTCCGGTTGTTTCCATCCAGCCGGTTGGGCTCAATACGGTCAAGAATGCTTCTTGCTCTGTCCAGACTGTCTTCATCCAGCAGCGTGCCGACAGCCAAGAGCAATAATTGCCCCTTGACCGGGTAGGTGGCTTTCTGGGCCTTTAGTAGCATGCCGTCGACCGTCATGCGGGAGGTGTCTGGCATGGTGGCGTCATAAGTCGTCTGACGGGGAGCGGTTGAGCAGGCTGCCAGTATCAGAGTCAGTGCAAGTACGCCAATGGATAATCCTGGCCGGGATATGAAGCTCACTTATGGGCCACCTTCTGGCAATAATGGGCAGATTGAACGCGTCACGATTTTTGGGTGGCAGGTTATGGTTCTCACCTGTACCCTTCGTGGATTTTAACCAAGTGCCGGACGCATCTCTAGCGATCCCGGTTAATAGTTTGAGTAAACCCGATGAATGAAGCCTGTCTGTATATAGTATCCACACCCATTGGTAATCTGGGTGATATTACCGCCAGGGCTGTCGACGTGTTGGGTTCAGTTGATGTTATCGCTGCAGAGGATACCCGGCATACGGCGCGGTTGCTCAATCATTTAGGAATTCGAAAGCCCCTGCTGGCCTGTCATGAGCATAATGAGCGGGATCGCAGTGCGCAGATTGTGGCGAAAATGGCGGCTGGTGAGTCGATAGCGCTGGTGTCAGATGCGGGGACGCCGTTGATCTCTGATCCGGGCTACTTCCTGGTGGCGACAGTGCGTGAAGCTGGGTACCGCGTTGTGCCGGTTCCCGGAGCCTGTGCGTTGATAGCGGCGTTGAGCGTATCGGGTTTGCCGTCGGACCGCTTTTTCTTTGAAGGGTTTCTTCCTGCCAAATCGGTTGCGCGTAGAAAACGGCTACAGGCGTTGTCTGGGTTTGAGCATACCTGGATATTTTATGAGTCTACACACCGCATTGAAGAAACCCTGATGGACATGGTTGAAGTGCTCGGTGCAGAGCGTGATATTGTCATAGCCCGTGAGCTGACAAAGACATTTGAAACGGTTCTGGCGGGGCGGGTTGGTGAGTGTCTGGCGCAGGTGAAGGCCGATGCCAACCAGAAGAAAGGTGAGTTTGTTGTGTTGGTTCGTGGTGCGGAATCACCCAAAGAGGGCGGGCTCGATGAAGCTGCTGCCAGTCTCATGGTGATATTACTGGAAGAGTTGTCACTGAAGCAGGCCAGTCAGCTGGCGTCACGAATCACCGGTATTAAGAAAAAAACGCTGTATGAGTACGGGTTAACCCTGAAAAATGATGGGTAGTCATAGTATTTTGTGAATGGTGAGTGAAATTCGCTTGTTTGTCTCTGGAGTTTTGATTACTCTGCGCCGTTCGCGAGCTGGCCGGGCAGTCGCTATCTCATTTCTCTGGAATGGGGTGGAGGAAAGTCCGGGCTCCATAGGGTAAGGCGCCAGGTAACGCCTGGGGGGCGTGAGCCTACGGAAAGTGCAGCAGAGAGTAGACCGCCTAAGTTGGCTCCGGTAACGGAGTCGACCGGTAAGGGTGAAAGGGTGCGGTAAGAGCGCACCGCGTGACTGGTAACAGTTCACGGCACGGTAAACCCCGCCTGGAGCAAGGCCAAATAGGGATTCGATGGTGTGACCCGCACTGAATCCGGGTAGGCTGCTAGAGGTGCATGGTGACATGCATCCCAGATGAATGACTGTCAGACCTGTTCGCAGGTGCTACAGAACCCGGCTTACAGGCCAGCTCGCCATTTATGTTGAAAATCCTCTCGTCGACTTGTCGGTGAGAGGATTTTTTTTGAGTAACTGTTTTATCTCGGTTCCTCTGAGAAAGCGCTGCTATCTTGTTCTGTCTTCCTGGTTGGTGAAATGTTCGTGTTTTTCCACTTTTTTAGGTTGCGCGTTAATGTCTTAATAGTTGCCTAACGCCTTAATATTTATGGGATTTTTAGGTGATTGCCTGCCTTGATCCGGATTTTGGGGGTTTCTATAGTGTGGTACTGTGGGATAAAGTGGCTAAAAGTGGGATAATCTGGTATTCGGTTCAGGGGATAAAAAGAGGACAGCTGCGTGTTCCGAGGCGTCAACGCGATCAATATGGATGCGAAAGGGCGGTTGGCCATTCCAACACGCTACCGTTCCGTATTGGCGATACGCTGTGAAGGGCACCTGGTAGCGACCATTGATACGGAAGAGCGCTGCCTGTTGATCTACCCCGTTGATGAATGGGAGGTCATTCAGGCCAAGATTGAGTCCCTGCCCAGTTTTCATCCTTTGAGTCGACGGATACAGCGACTCCTGATTGGTCATGCGACGGATCTGGAAATGGATGGCAGTGGCAGGATTTTAATCCCCCCTCTGCTGCGCGATTACGCCGGGCTTGGCAAGAAAACCGTACTGTTGGGGCAGGGGAAAAAATTCGAACTCTGGGATGAGGTCTGCTGGAACGAACGCCGTGATGCCTATTTAGAGGAAGCCGGCGGTGCAGACCAGGTCCCGGAGGAGTTGCAGACACTGTCGTTGTGAGTCCGTTGGAAAGTATGAACGAACAATACAGGCATCAGACCGTTTTGCTGTCTGAAGCCGTTGAGGCGCTAATCAGTTCGCCGGAAGGACTGTATGTCGACGGTACGTTTGGCCGTGGCGGTCATAGTCGTGCGGTTTTGGAAAAATTGTCCCATGAGGGTCGTCTGATTGGTATCGACAAGGATCCAGAAGCGGTTGCTGTCGGTCAGGCATTGGCGCAGATGGATGACCGGTTCCAGATCTGTCATGGTTCGTTTGCCGAGCTGGAACAATTTGCCGGTCAGCAGACGGTTGATGGCGTGCTGCTGGATCTGGGCGTTTCATCGCCACAGATCGACAACCCTGAGCGAGGTTTCAGTTTTCTTCAGGATGGTCCGCTGGACATGCGCATGAATACCGAGCATGGCATCAGTGCCGCTGACTGGATTGCTGAGGCGGATGAAGCTGAAATTGCCGATGTCCTGAAGCGGTTTGGAGAAGAACGCTTTTCGCGCCGGATGGCTCGTGCCATCGTTCAGGCTCGGGAGATCGAACCGATTGTGACCACCGGGCGATTGGCGCATATCATCTCGGAAGCCAATCCGTCCTGGGAGAAAGGTAAGCATCCGGCGACCCGTGCCTTTCAGGGTATCCGGATATTCGTCAACAGTGAGCTGGATGATCTGAACCTGGTGCTCGAGCAGGCACTGGAAGTGCTGAAGCCCGGTGGAAAGCTGGTGGTGATCAGCTTCCATTCGCTGGAAGACCGTATCGTGAAGCGCTTCATTCGTAAGCATGAGAAGGGCGACACGGATATCCCCAGGTGGGTGCCACTGACTGAAGAACAGCTGAATGCCTCGCGTCGTCTCAAGAGCTGCGGCAAGAAAGTGAAGTCAGGTAAGGGCGAGCTGGATATGAATCCGCGGGCGCGCAGTGCGGTCATGCGGGTAGCAGTGAAGCTGGGATAAGCAGTATGGACTGGTTGCCGCTGAAAGTGGTGCTGGCAAGTATCAGACCGGGGCTGGTTGCGCTGGTTTTTGCCGTATTTTGTTCAGCGGTAGCGGTTGCCTATGTGGCGCACTTAAACCGTCAGGCCTTTAACCAGTACCAGGCGGAGCTTAACCGGAAAAACAAGACGCAGGAGGAGTGGGGACAGCTACTGTTGCAGTACAGCACCTTGACTGCCCATGGCCAGATCGAACGGCAGGCGGTTAAGCGGCTGGGAATGGAGATGCCTCACAAGGACAAGGTGATCCTGGTAGAACCATGAACCGGCGCAGGAAAACAACCCCTTATAATGGGCGATTTCGTTTTGTCGAAGCCCTGATACTGCTGCTGATTACCGTCACAATCTGGCGGGTGGCTGAGCTGCAGGTGGTGGATCGTCCCTTTTTGCAAAACGAGGGCGACAAGCGCAGTGTGCGCCATGAAACCATTCCTGCGCATCGGGGTATTATTTTTGACCGGAATGGCAAGCCGATTGCGGTGAGTACGCCGGTGGTGTCCATTTGGGCCAACCCTGAGGAACTTATCACTGCGGGTGCGGATGTGTCGGCGCTAGCGTCTGCCCTGAACGTCAAGGCCAAGGATCTACGTAAAAAACTCAGAGCCAATGCGAAGCGTGAGTTTATCTACCTCAAGCGGCAAATTGAGCCGGCAGAAGCCAAAAAGATCATGGCGCTGAATGTACCGGGTGTCTATTCCATTGATGAATACCGCCGTTACTATCCGGCAGGTTCTGTCGCAGCCCAGCTGGTGGGATTGACCAATATTGATGATCAGGGTCAGGAAGGGATTGAGCTGGCTTTTGATGACTGGTTATCGGGTGAACCGGGCAAGTGGCGTGTCTTGAAAGACCGCAGAGGTCACCTGGTCAGGGAGGCAGAAGTGGTCAGCAGCGCTAGTCCTGGTAAGGAATTGATGCTAAGCATTGACCTGAGGCTGCAATATCTTGCCAACAAGGAATTGCAAAAAGCGGTACAGAGCCTGAAAGCACGTGCCGCTTCTCTCGTTATGCTGGATGTGAAAACCGGTGAAATCCTCGCCATGGTGAATCAGCCGACGTTTAATCCAAATAATCGCAGCCAGTTGAACCCCGCCGGCGTGCGAAATCGTGCGATTACCGACCAGATTGAGCCCGGCTCGGTGATTAAGCCCTTGACGATAGCGGCAGCACTGGAGTCCGGCCGCTATAGTGCACACACGCCGATTGATACCTCGCCGGGAAAAATGCGTATTGGGAAGGATACCGTCAGCGATGTCAGAAATTATGGCAAGCTCGACGTAACAGGTGTGATTACCAAATCCAGTAATATTGGTGTCAGCAAGATTGCGCTGGATTTGGGAGCGGACACGATTTTTTCCCTGTTTCAGAAAGTCGGGTTCGGGCAGTCGACAGGTGTGGCCTTTCCGGGAGAAAGTACCGGCCTGTTGCCCTACCGTATGAAGTGGCGGCCGATTGAAACTGCCACACTCGCCTATGGTTATGGTCTTACTGTTTCCCCCCTGCAGCTGGCACAGGCTTATATGGTCTTGGCCAATCGCGGCGTGTTTCATCCGGTTACCCTCTTGAAGCGTGATATTCCGCCTGAAGGCACTCGCGTGATGCAAGCTGATGTGGCTCAGCAGGTGTTAACCATGATGGAAACCGTGGTTGCGCCGGGGGGCACCGGTAAACGGGCCCGGCTGGATGGCTATTCGGTTGCGGGTAAAACGGGCACGGTGCGTAAGCTGGGCAAAGAGGGTTACACCAATTCGCGACATATTGGTTCGTTTGTTGGTATTGCACCGGCCGAAGCGCCGCGCATTGTGATGGTGGTAGTGATTGACAGTCCCGCCAATGGCAAATATTACGGCGGCCTGGTGGCTGCGCCGGTATTTTCCCGCGTGGCGGGTGAATCGCTCCGGGTGTTGGGCGTTGCACCGGATGAGTCGGGTGTAAAGACGCTGGCTGACGTCCAGAAGTACTCCAGGAACAAGGGTTGATGAACAGTATGCAGCATGAGCAGGTGACACTGAATCAAATACTGGAATGGCTGGATCTGCCACCGGTGAAGGATGTCACTGTCCGTGAATTGGTGCTCGATAGTCGCAAAGTGATGGCAGGAGATCTTTTCCTTGCGCTGCCGGGGTTGAGTAGTGACGGTCGTCAATATATCGAACAGGCCGTAGCGGCCGGTGCCTGCGCTGTGCTCGCGGAAGCGGATGATGCATTGCCTGAGAGTGCTGTGCCGATTGTCTCGGTTGCTAATCTCAAAGACCGGCTCAGTGGGTTGGTGAGCCGTTTTTACCGGTCTCCCTCTGAGTACGTGAAGGTCATCGGTGTGACAGGTACCAACGGTAAAAGCAGTTGTTGCCATTTTATTGCACAGTTGCTGTCTCGTCTCAATGCCTCGTGCGGTGTGATGGGCACGCTGGGTAACGGCATATTCCCTGATTTGATGCCTGCAGGAAACACCACATCGGATAACCTTTCTGTTCAGCAATTTATGGCTGGACTAGTGGATAAGTCAGTGCCCTGGTTAACGATGGAGGTGTCTTCTCACGGACTTCATCAAGGGCGAGTCAGTGGCATTGCCTTCAATACGGCGATGTATACCAATCTGAGTCGTGACCATCTGGATTATCACCAGACCATGGAAGCTTATGCCTCAGCCAAGGCAGAATTGTTCCGTTCACCCGGTTTGCAACATGCAGTGATCAATTTTGATGACGAGTGGGCAGATCTGATGCTTAACGTGGCGGCAGAGAATCAGGTTAACTGCATCACCTATTCAATTTGTTCTGATGGCGCGGATATCTGGCTGTCAGATATCGTATTTTCTCCTGAAGGAATGGCGGCAAATATCCATACCCCTTGGGGGGAAGGACGTTTGTGTACCGCTCTGCTGGGTAAATTCAGCCTGAGTAATCTACTGGCGGTCATTGGTGTCTTGTGCCTGCAGGGATTTGCGCTGGAGCGCATTCTGACCCTGATTCCCGAGCTGGATAATGTGCCAGGTCGTTTGGAAAGGCTCGGTGGCGCATCTCAGCCAACCGTTGTGGTGGATTATGCCCATACGCCTGATGCGCTCCGCAGTGTATTAGGTGCTCTCCGTGATCATGGTGGTCAGACAGTCACCTGTGTCTTTGGCTGTGGTGGTGATCGTGATAGTGGCAAGCGACCGCTTATGACAGAAGCGGCACTGACGGGAGCCGATCGTGTCGTGCTGACCAGCGATAACCCCCGTACCGAAGATCCTCTGAACATCATTGAAGATGCCGTGACAGGTATCCCGCTAGCGCTTCGTGAACACAAACTGACGGTTGTTCCGGATCGAGCCGAGGCGATTGCAACCGCTGTGGCTGAGGCTGGTAATGAGGATATTGTCCTGGTCGCGGGTAAGGGGCATGAGGATTACCAGGAAATTCACGGGGTTCGCTATCCGTTCAGCGATAGGCGTGAAGTCAGGCAGGCGTTGGACAGGAGGGCTGCCTCATGATTAATGCGGCATTATCAGACCTTGTCCAGCCACTGACCGCAGAGCTAATCGGTGATGATGCGTGTTTCTCCGACATCAGCATTGATACGCGCACGCTCAAGCCAGGACAGCTTTTCGTGGCGATTACCGGACCTCATTTTGATGGTCATGATTATGTAGCTGCAGCACTGGAAAAAGGGGCTGCGGGCGCGGTGGTGTCCAGTCAGCCTGAAGGTGTCAAAGGGGCGTTGCTGCTGGTTGCCGATACCCGTATTGCCTTGGGGCAGATTGGCGCCTTCAATCGTCAGCGCTTTAACGGTGTCGTCATGGGCGTTACGGGTAGCAGTGGCAAAACATCCACCCGTGAAATGATCGCTGCCATCTGTCGCGAAGTCGGTGAAACACTGGCAACGGAAGGCAACCTGAATAATGACTTTGGCGTGCCAGTTATTCTCAGTCGCCTGGAAGAATGCCATCAGTATGCCGTGATTGAGATGGGTACGAATCATCCCGGTGAAATTGATTATGTCGCCAGACTTGCTGCAGCAGATATCGCACTTATTACGAATGCCAGCGAAGCCCATCTTTCTGGTCTGGGGAGTCTTGCAGGTGTTGTGGTTGAGAAGGGCGCTATTTTCGACAGTCTCCCTGTCGATGGAACGGCGATTCTCAATGCTGACGATCCAGCCTGTGGCGAATGGTTAGAGCGCATTCGTCAACAGCCTGCACGGAAGGTTTTACGTTTTAGTCTGACGAATCAACAGGCCGATTGTTATACCAGTGAGATTCATTCACTGGATGATGGCATGCATTTCATCCTTCATATGGGGAGTGAGTCTGCGCATGTGCATCTGCAGTTTTGGGGAGAGCACCAGGTCGCCAATGCCTGTGCGGCAGCAGCGGTGGCACAGGCGGCTGGATTGTCTCTCAATACCATTGTTCAGGGGCTCGAAAAAGCACAGCCTTACATGCGACGTGGTCAGCGCTTTCATGGGCAGAATGGCGCATTGGTGATTGATGAAAGCTACAATGCCAACCCCGCATCAACCCGTGCTGCCATTGATGTGTTGGCGGCTTGTCAGGGTGAAAAAATCCTGGTGCTGGGCGATATGGCGGAGCTGGGCGATCAGGTTGAAATCGAGCATTGCCTGATGGGGCAATATGCCCGTGATGCCGGTATTGATGTGCTGATGACGTATGGCGAATATACGCAGTTGACTCAGGAAAACTGGGGTGGTGCAGGGGCCCATTTTCCTGCAAAAACGCTACTGATTGATGATCTTCTGTCCCGTTTGGGGGCAGGGGTTGCTGTTATGGTGAAAGGATCCATGTCCATGGGAATGAATGAAGTGGTCAGGGCTTGTAAAAAGCCGGAAGAGGGGAATCGCTGATGCTGCTATGGCTGGCGGACTATCTCACGCAGTTTTACAGTGGGTTTTCAGTCTTTAAATACCTGACCCTACGGGGCATTCTGGGCGTTCTCACGGCGCTGGGTATTTCCCTTTACCTTGGGCCTGTGATGATTCGCAAGCTGAGCTTTTACCAGATCGGTCAGGCTGTGCGTGATGATGGGCCGCAGTCACATCTGAGCAAGGCGGGCACTCCGACTATGGGCGGAGCGCTGATCCTAGTCGCCATTGCTATCAGTACGCTGTTGTGGAGTAACCTGCAAAACCAGTACGTATGGCTGGTGCTGGCGGTCACGTTGGGTTTTGGTGTGATTGGCTGGGTGGATGATTATCGCAAGGTTGTGGAAAAGAACTCCCGCGGATTGCCGGCGCGCTGGAAATACTTCTGGCAGTCTGTACTGGGCGCAGGTGCGGCTATCTATCTCTATTCCCTTGCCTCTACGCCACTTGAAACTGCGTTGATTGTGCCCTTCTTCAAAACCGTCGCGTTAAATATGGGGCCGTTCTTCATTCTGTTTGCCTACCTGGTCATTGTTGGAACCAGTAACGCGGTCAATCTCACCGATGGTCTCGATGGTCTGGCGATCATGCCGACGGTGCTGGTTGGTTCTGCGCTGGGCATCTTCGCTTACCTCAGCGGTCATGTTGAATTCGCCCATTATCTGCATATTCCCTACATCAGTGGTGCCGGTGAATTGGTGATCTTTACCGGTGCATTAGCCGGTGCCGGTCTCGGCTTTCTCTGGTTTAACACCTATCCGGCCCAGGTGTTTATGGGCGATGTCGGTGCTCTGGCGCTGGGCGCAGCGCTGGGTATTATCGCCGTCATTGTTCGGCAGGAGATTGTGCTGTTCATCATGGGTGGTGTGTTTGTGATGGAAACCGTCTCGGTCATTCTGCAGGTGGCTTCTTACAAACTTACAGGGCGCCGTATCTTCCGAATGGCGCCATTGCATCACCACTATGAATTGAAGGGCTGGCCAGAGCCTCGGGTTATTGTTCGTTTCTGGATTATCACCCTGATTCTGGTGTTGATTGGTCTTGCTACTTTGAAAATTCGTTAAGGATAGTGCGTTGAACGGGCAGCTGATAGGCAGTGACAAGCGTCGGATAATCATAGGTCTTGGAAAGACCGGGGTGGCCTGTGCCCGCTACCTGGCTGCCCGGCAGTTGCCTTTCAGTGTGGTGGATTCCCGTGAGTCGCCTTCGGGTCTTGCGGCGTTTCGTGAGCAGTTCCCCGATATAACGGTTGTCACCGGCTCGTTTGATGCAGAACTGCTTACCTGTGCGGATGAGTTGATTGTCAGTCCAGGTGTTTCCCTCAAGGAACCGGCCATTGCTGCGGCTATTGCCGCTGGTGTTGAGGTCGTCGGCGATATTGAATTGTTTTGCCGGGATGTGACTGCACCGGTGATCGCGATTACAGGCTCCAATGGCAAGAGCACGGTAACGACGCTGGTAGGCTTGATGGCTGAGGCGGCGGGCATCAGTGTTGGTGTTGGCGGCAATATCGGTGTGCCAGTGCTGGAATTGCTGGAGTGCTGTGATAAGTCGTTCTATGTCCTTGAACTGTCCAGTTTTCAGCTGGAAACCACGTACTCATTGCGTGCACAGGTGGCGACAATGTTGAACCTGACGCCAGATCATATGGATCGCTATAGTACGGTAGCGGACTATCATCAGGCCAAACAGATGATATACAGAGGGTGTCAGTCGGCGGTATATAACCGCGATGATGCCCTGAGTTATCCCTTGGTGCCTGACTCTGTGCCGCAAGTCGCGTTTACACTGAAAGAGCCAGACTTGAACCAGTTTGGTCTGCGTCATGAGCAGGGACAGACATGGCTTGCGCAGGGTTTCGAATGCCTGATGCCGGTCAGTGACATCCGTATTCGAGGTCGGCATAACCATGCCAATGCGCTGGCGGCGCTGGCTATCGGGCATCAGGCTGGTTTTCCTCTATCTGCCATGCTGGATGTGCTCCGCACTTTCCCGGGATTACCTCACCGGTGTCAGTGGGTGTCAGAAAAGGATGGTGTCAGCTGGTTTAATGATTCCAAGGCTACCAATACCGGCGCAGCAATTGCTGCCATTGAAGGGTTGGGTGCGGATATTGACGGCAAGCTGGTATTAATTGCCGGTGGTGACGGAAAAGGTGCTGATTTTTCAGAATTATGTGATCCGGTCAGTCATTACGTTAAAACGGTGATCGCGATCGGTGCTGATGGCCCACGGCTTGCAGAATGTTTAGATGGCTGTGCGATGCTTTGTTCTGCCGGTTCCATGGATGAAGCCGTAGCGTTGGCCGGTGACATAGCGGCAGCGGGAGATGCGGTATTGTTGGCGCCCGCCTGTGCGAGTTTTGATATGTTCCGAAGCTTTGAAGAACGTGGTGACGTCTTCGCGCATCTGGTGGAGGCTGCCCATGGCTGAGTGGCTTCAGGGTGAATGGATCAAACGCCTGCGCCTCCCGCAGCTGGAGCCATCTTTTCTGGTGGCTGGCAGGGATCGGCAGGTGCTTGATTATCCCTTGATTGCTTGTGTTCTGGCGTTGCTGTTGATTGGTCTGGTGATGGTCGGATCGGCATCCACCGGTATATCCAGTGCGCATTATGACTCAGCGTTTCACTTTTTCCTCAGGCAATGCGTATTCATGGCTGGCGCTGTGGGCGTGATGGCCGCTGTACAGATATTCCCGATTGAGCTCTGGCAGCGCTGGAGTGTGTTGTTGTTGGCGTTGGGTTTCTCTCTGTTGGTGCTGGTGTTGTTTGTTGGCCGGGAGATCAACGGCAGTGTTCGCTGGATTCCACTGGGATTCTTTAACCTGCAGGCCTCGGAAGTCGCCAAACTCAGCATTGTTATCTATATGGCATCGTATTTGTCTCGGCGTCAGGATGAAGTGCGTGATGGCTGGTGGGGATTTCTCAAGCCGCTGATTGTTTTGCTTTTCGCCATGGCGTTATTGCTGGCCGAGCCGGACTTTGGTGCAGTGGTTGTGCTCATGGGTGCCGTGTTGGGTATGGTGTTTTTGGCAGGTGCCAGATTAAGGCAGTACTTTGTCTTGATCCTGGCTTCTCTGGCCGGTATCGCGCTTATTGCGATCAGTCAGCCATACCGGATGCGCCGATTGACAACGTATATGGACCCCTGGGCGTACCAGTTTGAAAGTGGCTATCAGTTGACGCAGTCATTGATCGCCTTCGGTCGTGGTGGCTGGTTTGGTGAAGGGCTGGGCAACAGTATCCAGAAACAGTTTTACCTGCCGGAAGCCCATACCGACTTTATTTTTGCCGTAATTGCGGAAGAGTTCGGATTGCTGGGCAGTGTCTTAGTGATTATGCTGCTCGCTTTTGTCAGTTGGCGGGCCCTGCGTATTGGTTATCTGGCGGAAAAGGCCGGGCAGGTGTTTTCGGGGTATATGGCTTACGGTATCGGGTTACTGCTCGGTATTCAGGTTTTTATCAATATTGGTGTAAGCACCGGGCTATTACCGACCAAAGGGCTGGCGTTACCGTTTTTGAGTTATGGCGGCAGCAGCCTGTTGATCAGTTGTCTGGCCGTAGGGTTGTTGGTGCGGATTGATTATGAACGACGGATCTTCGCCTCCGGGGCAGTCAAGGAGGCCAAACATGACTGAGCAGGGTAAACCGGTTTTTGTCATTATGGCTGGTGGCACCGGGGGGCATATTTTCCCGGCGCTGGCCGTTGCAGAGGCTCTGCAGGCTCAGGGTTATGGTATCCACTGGCTGGGTACTCGTGATGGCATGGAGTCCACTCTCGTGCCTGCTCACGGCTTTGATATTTCCTATATGCCAGTAAAAGGGATTATGGGGAACGGGATGCGTGCCATCCTGCAGGCGCCTTTTCGCGTCACGGCTTCTGTACTGAAGGCCATCAGAGTCATGCGTAGCATGAATGTGGTCGGTGTACTGGGTATGGGCGGTTTTGCATCGGGGCCGGGTGGCGTCGCAGCAAAATTGCTGGGTATACCGCTGGTTATTCATGAGCAGAATGCGGTTCCTGGTTTTACCAATAAGATTGCGTCACGGTTTGCCTCTCGGGTTCTGGAAGCGTTTCCGGGTACCTTCGATGTGACGGATAAAGCCATTTTTACCGGTAATCCGGTACGTAATACGATTCTGCCTGAATCTGAAGATAACGCCAGAGCAGGACCTTTAAAGCTGCTGGTATTAGGGGGAAGTCGTGGCGCGCTTGCGATCAACGAATGCATCCCTGCAGCTATGGCATTAGCCAAGGCGCCGGTAGAGGTTTGGCATCAGACGGGTGCCGGCAAGGTGGATGAAACGCAGGCTATTTATGAACATTGTGGTGTGACCGGACGTGTTGAGCCCTTTATCGACGATATGGGGGCTGCTTATCGTTGGGCGGATATTATTGTCTGCCGCTCCGGTGCATTGACTGTGGCTGAACTGGCTAACGCCGGCAAACCAGCCATTCTGGTGCCTTATCCCTGGCACAAAGATCAACAGCAGCTGCGTAATGCCCGTTACCTGGTGGACAGGGGCGCGGCAGTCCTGCTGGAACAAAGCGAATTAAGTGACGTGAAGTTAGCAGAATTACTGGATAAGTATGCACAGGAGCGAGAGCTTCTGAGCAAGATGCGAGAGGCAGCACTGGGTTGTGCACGCCCCGAAGCGACCGCAACCGTGGCGCAGCAATGCAGGGAGGTGGCACTTGGCTGATCTTAACGGCCGGTCCGTACCGGTATTTGCTATTCCTGAGATGCGCCGCATTCGCCGTATTCACTTCATCGGCATTGGCGGTGTTGGCATGTGCGGCATTGCGGAGGTGTTGAAAAACCAGGGGTACGATATATCAGGCTCTGATCTGCGGGAATCCCGTGTGACGGCGCGTTTGCGTGACCTTGGTATTGAGGTCTTTATCGGACACGAGCGCGAGCATGTGCAGAAGGCGGATGTCGTGGTGGTGTCGTCAGCGGTGCAGGAAGATAACCCCGAGTTAGTGACCGCTCGTGAGCTGCGTATCCCGGTGGTTCCCAGGGCGGAAATGCTCTCTGAATTGATGCGTTACCGCCATGGTATTGCCGTAGCCGGCACTCATGGGAAGACAACGACAACCAGCCTGATTGCGTCGGTATTGGGGCAGGGAGGACTGGATCCGACCTTTATTATTGGTGGAAAGCTGAATTCGGCCGGCACCAATGCCCGGTTGGGAGGAAGTCGTTACCTGGTGGCAGAGGCCGATGAAAGTGATGCATCGTTTCTGCACCTGCAGCCGATGGTGGCGGTTGTCACCAATATCGATGCGGATCATATGATGACTTACGACGGTGATTTCAGCCGTTTGAAGAAGACCTTTGTCGACTTTCTTCATAACCTGCCGTTTTATGGGCTGGCAGTGATGTGTATTGATGACCCGGTCATCCGTGAATTACTGCCAGAGATCAAGCGACAGGTGATCACTTACGGCATGTCTGAGGATGCAGACTATCGAGCCATTGATATCGCCCAGAACGGGATGGAAAACCGTTTTCGTCTGGTGCGTAAGGATCGTGATGATGTGCTCGATATCCATCTGAATATTCCCGGTGAGCACAATGTGCTGAATTCACTGGCGACCATTGCTGTAGCCAGTGAAGAGGGTGTTGGTGATGAGCAGATCCGTGAAGGCCTGATGCAGTTCCAGGGGGTAGGGCGTCGCTTCCAGGTTTATGGGCATTATGAAACGGGTGTCGGCAATGTCATGTTTGTCGATGACTACGGGCATCATCCTCGAGAGGTTGCCGCGACTATCGCGGCGATACGCAAAGGCTGGCCGGACAAACGACTGGTCATGGTGTACCAGCCGCATCGCTTCTCCAGAACCCGTGATCTGTATGATGACTTTGTCGAAGTGCTCTCACAGGTCGATGTGCTGCTGTTGATGGATGTCTATCCTGCCGGTGAAGAGCCGGTGCCCGGTGCCGATGGTAGAAGTCTGTGCCGCAGCATCCGTCAGCGGGGGCGTGTCGATCCGGTGTTTATCCCCAGAGGTGAACCCGTAGAGCCGGTGTTGGCTGATTTATTGCGTGATGATGACCTGCTGATCACCCAGGGGGCGGGTGATATCGGTGTGTTGGCGGCTGATCTTGCGGAGAACGCATTAAAACTGAAGGCGTGAAACTGAATGAGTGAACAATTTGGCAGGGATGAACAAGGGGGCGGTATGGATGCACTGGGGCGTGTAGCTGTTCTTTATGGCGGTACCTCGGCTGAAAGGCAGGTATCGTTGCATTCTGGTGGCCGGATTCACGCAGCGCTTCAGAGTCGCGGTGTAGACAGTATCCTTATCGATACTGAGGACGGCCTGATCAGCCAACTGCAGACGATCAAGCCGGATCGCGTTTTTCTGGCACTGCATGGTGGTGATGGTGAAGATGGCACGGTGCAGGGGGTGCTGGAGTATATGGGGATTCCGTATACCGGCAGTGGCGTGAAAGCGTCTGCACTGGCCATGGACAAGTATCGTAGCAAGTTGATCTGGCAGAGTATTGGTCTGCCGACCCCGGAATACCAGCTGGTGACGGGCGATGTCGATATTGATGATTTGCCGGTTCCCTGTTTTGTGAAACCGAACCAAGAAGGCTCCAGTATCGGTATGACCCGGGTGAATACTCGTGATCAACTGGCTGATGCCATTCGCAAAGCGGCAGACCATGGTGAGCAGGTGCTGGTTGAGCGTCTCATTGAAGGGGCTGAATTTACCGTTGCCATTCTTAACGGTAACGCCTTGCCAGCCATACGGCTTGAGACTGACAACGTGTTCTATGACTACGAGGCCAAGTACCTCTCGGATGGAACCCGTTATTATCTTCCTTGCGGTCTCAGTGAGGATAAGGAACGCGAATTACAGGCTCTGGCGCTCCGGGCCTTCAATGGTATTGACTGTCACGGATGGGGGCGTGTGGATGTGATGCAGGATGGCGATGGTCAGTTCTGGCTGCTGGAAGTGAATACGATCCCAGGTATGACGGATCATAGCCTGGTACCTATGGCTGCCCGTGCATCTGGGCTGGAGTTTGAAGACCTGGTGCTGGACTTGTTGCAGGCATCCGGTCAGCAGGAGAACGGGACATGGAAACCCGGTTATACGCCCCGGATCGAGATGGTAGTGACCGACTGAAAAGTCGGACAGTTAGTCGATCGGCCAGGAAAGTCCATGGCGCCAGGCGGTTGGAAGACCGGCAGGCGTCTGTCAGGCGCTGGACTCAGCTAGGGGGTCAGGCGGCCAAGCTGTTACTGGCCGGGATGGTGATTGGCGCGTTTGTCTGGTCGTTGCCCTGGCTCTGGAATTGGCTCGACAGACCGATAGTAAGTGTGAAAGTAGAAGGCGAATTTCGCTATCTACCCAAGGAAGTAGTAGAGCAGCAGGTCACACCGTTTTTGGCGGAACGGTTTTTCCGCCTGGATGTGGCTGGCCTGCAAAGTGCTTTGCAGAACGTGCCGTGGATTAGCCGGGCAAAAGTCCGGAAAGTCTGGCCGGAGACCCTGAGTATCCGAATTCAGGAGCAGGTGCCGGTGGCTCGCTGGAAGCGGGGTGGTGTTCTGAATGGCGATGGTGAAGTGTTTCGGGTGAATGATCTGAGCCACTTCGGTGATTTGCCGCTGCTCTATGGTAAAGAAGCTGCTGCGCCACAGGTGATGCAGCAGTATATGACATTGAACCAGCAGATTCGTCCTTTAGGGTTGGCAATGACCGCCCTGGGGCAACGAGAGACGGGAAGCTGGTGGTTCCAGATCGGTGATGTCGAGGTCAATCTTGGTCATCGCGACCTGGTCAAGCGAATGCAACGATTTGTGCGTCTTTATCATGTATTGCTGCAGAAACAGTGGCAAGATGTGCGACGCGTGGACTTGCGCTATCGCGATGGTATAGCGGTTTCCTGGAACACGAATGACGGAAGCAGAGTAAATCGCAGTAACTGATGAACAGGTAAACGTTGAAGCAACAGGCAGGTTACGCATGACGGCGACGGGAAATGGAAGAATGATTGTCGGTCTGGATATCGGGACTTCCAAAGTGGTGGCGCTCGTGGGCGAAATCACGGATAGCGGTGATATCGAGGTGATCGGCATTGGCTCGCATCCTTCTCGGGGGTTGCGGCGAGGCGTCGTGGTCAATATTGAGTCAACGGTTCAGTCAATCCAGCGCGCCATTGAAGAGGCTGAGCTGATGGCGGGCTGCCAGATTCACTCTGTTTATGCCGGTATTGCAGGCAGCCATATCCGAAGCCTCAATTCACATGGGATTGTGGCTATTCGTGAGCGTGAAGTGACCCGGGCCGATATGGATCGGGTAATTGATGCTGCGCAGGCCGTGGCTATCCCGGCAGATCAGCGAATCTTGCATATCCTTCCCCAGGAGTATGTGATTGATACGCAGGAAGGGGTCAAGGAGCCCTTGGGGATGTCTGGCGTGCGGCTGGAGGCCAAGGTGCATCTGGTCACCTGTGCCGTGAATGCCGCGCAGAATATTGAGAAGTGTATCCGTCGCTGTGGCCTGGAAGTTGAAGATATTATCCTTGAGCAGCTGGCTTCCAGTTACTCGGTTCTGACCGAAGATGAGAAAGAGCTGGGTGTCTGCCTAGTGGATATCGGTGGTGGTACAACCGATATCGCGATCTTTACAGAAGGTGCGATCCGTCATACGGCCGTGATTCCCATCGCTGGAGACCAGGTCACCAACGATATCGCCATGGCGCTGCGTACCCCGACGCAATTTGCGGAGGAAATCAAAATTAAGTATGCCTGCGCTCTTACCCAGCTCGCGGGTGCCGATGAAACTATCAATGTGCCCAGCGTCGGCGAGCGTCCTCCGAGGGAGTTGTCCCGGCAGGCCCTGGCGGAGGTGGTTGAACCCCGTTATGACGAGCTCTTTACCCTGATACAGGCGGAGCTGCGCCGCAGCGGGTTTGAGGAATTGATTGCAGCCGGTATCGTGCTGACCGGCGGTACGTCGAAGATGGAAGGTGTGGTTGAGCTGGCCGAGGAAATCTTCCATATGCCGGTCAGGCTGGGCGTTCCCCAGACTGTTCGGGGTATGTCTGATGTTGTGCGCAATCCGATTTATGCTACAGGTGTTGGCCTTCTTCACTATGGCTTGAAAATGCAGGGTGAAGGGGATATGGCCTTTGGTTCAAGAAAGCAGGAAGAGCCCGTTCTGGCGAAGATAAAACGCTGGTTTCAGGGGAACTTCTGATTGTTTTAGGGAAGTAATTCTATAAAAATGGACAGTTAAGAGAGAAGGAGATTTGTCATGTTCGAACTGGTCGATAATGCACCGCAAAATGCGGTCATAAAAGTGGTCGGTGTCGGCGGTGGCGGCGGTAACGCTGTCAATCACATGCTCAACAGTCAGGTTGAGGGTGTGGATTTTATTGTGGCCAATACAGATGCGCAGGCGTTAAAGCATCTCAATGCTCGAACCTTGTTGCAGCTGGGTACAGGTATTACTAAAGGTCTTGGTGCTGGTGCAAACCCGGAAATCGGGCGTCAGGCAGCATTGGAAGATCGTGAGCGGCTGGCAGAAGTGCTGTCGGGTGCTGATATGGTTTTCATTACCGCCGGTATGGGTGGCGGTACAGGCACAGGTGCAGCGCCTGTTGTGGCAGAAGTCGCGAGGGAGCTCGGTATTCTGACTGTCGCCGTGGTCACGCGTCCCTTCCCTTTCGAAGGCAGAAAGCGGATGACTATTGCGGATCAGGGGTTGAAGGAGTTGGCTGAGCATGTGGATTCGCTGATCACCATTCCTAATGAAAAATTGCTGCCGGTGCTGGGTAAGGATGCAAGCCTGTTGTCCGCGTTCTGTGCCGCGAATGATGTGCTTCAGGGTGCGGTGCAAGGTATTGCAGACCTGATCATTCGTCCCGGCATGATCAATGTCGACTTTGCGGACGTGCGCACAGTTATGTCTGAGATGGGCATGGCGATGATGGGTACGGGCAATGCGACCGGCTCCAACCGTGCCGTAGAAGCGGCAGAAGCGGCGATTCGCAGTCCTCTGCTGGAAGATGTTGATTTGCAGGGTGCGCGGGGTATTCTCGTCAACATTACTGCAGGTCTGGATTTCTCCATTGGTGAATTTACGGAAGTGGGCAGTACTGTTGAGCAGTTTGCTTCTGATGATGCTACGGTGGTAGTGGGAACTGTTATTGATCCGGAAATGTCGGATGAAATCCGTGTCACAGTAGTGGCGACTGGACTTGGTAAGCCTGAGCAGAAAGTCAAGAAGGTGGTTGATAATGCTGCCAAGACTGCTGATGGCAACGTGAACTATAGCGAGCTTGATCGTCCTACCATTCTGCGTAAGAAAGCGGTTGCTGGCAGTGATGTTGATGGATCGCCTAGCGCTAAGACGGATACGGATTATCTGGATATTCCGGCGTTTTTACGCCGCCAGGCTGATTAAAGCCTGTGCGGTCAAGATGTAACACTTTGTAAGGCGAGATTACTCTGCTAGAATGGCCGATTATCGACTATTTCGTGCAGATGCAAGCTAACGGCTGGGTCATGATTAGACAGCGAACGCTCAAAAATATTATTCGTGCTACAGGAGTGGGGCTTCATTCCGGTGAGAAGGTTTACCTGACACTGAAGCCTGCGCCTGTGGATACCGGCATTGTATTCTGTCGTACCGACCTGGAGCCTGTGGTAGAGATTCCAGCGCGTGCCGAGAATGTAGGACAGACGACACTGTGCACGTCGCTGGAAAAAGACGGCGTGCGAGTCGATACCGTTGAGCATCTTCTGTCCGCGATGGCGGGCCTGGGTATCGATAATGCCTATGTCGAGGTGACAGCGCATGAAGTGCCCATCATGGATGGCAGTGCGGGTCCCTTTGTCTTTCTGATTCAGTCTGCAGGTATCGAAGAACAGGCGGCCGCGAAGAAATTTATTCGTATCAAGAAGAAGGTCACCGTAGAAGAGGATGGTAAGACAGCCACCTTTGTGCCTTTTGATGGCTTCAAGGTGACATTCAGTATTGATTTCGATCATCCTGTCTTCAAGGGCTTGGTGCAGCGCTCCAGTATCGATTTTTCCAGTACATCCTTCGTTAAAGAAGTGAGTCGGGCACGTACGTTCGGCTTCATGAAAGATATTGAGTATTTACGTTCACAGAATCTGGCGCTCGGTGGTAGCGTTGATAATGCCATAGTGGTCGATGAGTACCGCATTCTTAATGAAGATGGCCTTCGCTATGACGATGAGTTTGTGAAGCATAAGATGCTGGATGCGATTGGTGACCTGTACCTTCTGGGTACCAGTCTGATAGGTGAGTTTATTGGGCACAAGTCTGGTCATTCACTGAATAACAAGTTGTTGCGTGCATTGATTGCTGATGCGTCTGCCTGGGAAATGGTGACGTTCGAAGATGCGGCCAGTGCACCTATTTCGTATGCTCGACCTACGTTGGTTATGGCCTGATATTGTTCTACTTCTCTCTCTTTAAGCCACCTCTTTAGGTGGCTTTTCTTTTTCCTGCTTTTGTGAATGTAGATTTTGAAGTGGCGAAAGTTGGTGAGGGTGTTCTAGATTTTAAGTGGTAGCCGTCAGTTTTTTTGAGTAGATGTGTGTTCAGGTTTTTAAATAGACAGGTAAATTGGTGCTTCTGAAGTGACGTTTATTTGTTGAGACCTGTCCGCGATGTGCTTCAGTTGCGGGGGGGGATGGCTAATGCTAGAGTTGGCCGGCTTGATATTTTATTTGGAACGGTTCCACCGGTTTGGCTGTATACAGGGCTGGGCAGAACTGAACAATATAACTGTAAAACAGGTATAGACCCGGTTAATGCGACAATGAAGATAATTGTTGTCAGCCAGCAGCATGGCAAGAGCCAGACCATCAATTTGCAACCACGAAGATTGGCCGTCTTCGGGGTTCTGGTCGCGGCTGTTATTTTGGCTTCCGGTTACTTTTTGGCCTGGTCAATGGTCAACGTTAATGTCGGTGGCTCCCTGACAGCGAGAGAGTTGTCTCAGTGGCAAAAGACTATTGCGCTTCAGCAGAATGAAATCGAAAAAGTCCGTGGCAACGCCAGTCTTGAGATTGATGCGCTGGCTGTTCAGCTAGCTCAGATTCAGGGTCAGATTCTCCGTCTGGATGCGTTGGGTGAGCGCCTGACCGCGATGGCAAAGCTTGATGCGGGTGAGTTTGATTTCAGCTCACCAGCCGCTCAAGGTGGGCCTGACGAGATGGTAGAGTCCGGTATCAGTTATCAGCCGCCGGACTTTGTGTCGTTAATTGATCAGCTTGCCATGCAGGTTGATAAGCGTGAAGAACAGCTCAATATCCTCGAAAATCTGTTGCTTGACCGAAAGCTGCAGGATGATGTCTATATTGCTGGGCGTCCCATTAAGAAAGGCTGGATGTCTTCTCCATTTGGCCGTCGAACCGATCCGTTCAGTGGGCGGCCTGCCTGGCACAAAGGTGTTGATTTCGCTGGTAAAGATGGCTCAGATGTCATAGCCGTTGGCTCTGGTGTTGTGACCTGGGCTGGTAAGCGAAGTGGTTACGGCAATCTTGTTGAGATTAATCATGGTAATGGCTATGTCACCCGCTATGGCCACAACAAGGACATTCTGGTTAATGTTGGCGATATTATCAGCAAGGGACAGACCATAAGCCTGATGGGTAGCACGGGGCGTTCAACTGGCCCCCATGTACATTTTGAAGTGCTGGTGAATGGTCGTCAGGTAAACCCGGCCCGTTATATATACCGTGCCAGCCGATAGTTCATTATTTTCTTCGCGATTCGATCAGTTTAGGCATTACTGAAATTATGTTGGCACCCCTAATTAAGAAAGTTTTTGGCAGTAAAAACGACCGACAACTCAAAAAAATGGGCAAGGTGGTCAAGGCCATTAGCGCCCTGGAAGACGGACTCTCGCAGCTGTCTGATGAGCAGTTGCAGGCCAAAACTGGTGAGTTCAAAGCGCGCATTGAAAAGGGGGAAACCCTGGATCACATCATGCCTGAGGCATTTGCTGTTTGCCGTGAGGCGAGTAAGCGTGTCATGGGTATGCGCCACTTTGATGTACAGATGATTGGTGGCCTTACCCTGCATGAAGGTCGTATCGCAGAAATGCGGACCGGTGAGGGTAAAACCCTGGTTGCGACATTGCCTGCCTATCTCAATGCATTGTCCGGTAAAGGGGTTCATGTCGTTACGGTCAACGACTACCTGGCAACCCGTGACGCCAACTGGATGCGCCCTCTGTATGAATTTCTGGGGATGACGGTTGGTGTTGTGGTTCCGATGCAGGGACCGGAAGACAAGCGCGTTGCCTATCAAGCGGATATCACCTACGGAACCAACAACGAATTTGGTTTTGATTTCCTGCGTGACAATATGGCTTTCAGTTCAGAGGATAAGTTCCAGCGTCCTCTGAATTTTGCCATTGTGGACGAAGTTGACTCCATTCTAATCGATGAGGCGAGAACGCCGCTTATTATCTCAGGTCCTGCAGAAGACAGTTCTGAGCTTTACAAGCGTATTAATCGCCTGATTCCGAAGTTGACGCGTCACTATGAGGAAGGTGAAGAACAAGGCCACTATCAGGTTGACGAGAAAACACGGCAAGTTGAATTAACCGAAGAGGGGCATCAGTTCATCGAGGAGCTGTTGACTCAGGAGGGTCTTTTGCCAGAAGGCGAGAGCCTCTATGCCTCTAATAACCTGAACATGTTGCATCATGTGAATGCAGCGCTGAAGGCGCATGTGCTGTTCCACAAAAACGTTGATTATATTGTCAGCGGTAGTGACATTCTTCTGGTGGATGAGCATACAGGCAGAACCATGCATGGTCGTCGCCTGTCAGAAGGTTTGCATCAGGCGCTGGAGGCAAAGGAAGGCGTATCCATTCAGGCGGAAAGCCAGACGCTGGCGTCAACGACCTTCCAGAATTACTTCCGTTTGTATGAAACGCTTTCCGGTATGACAGGTACAGCCGATACGGAAGCGTATGAATTCCGCCAGATTTATGGGCTGGATGTGGTCGTGATTCCGACCAATAAGCCAATGTCACGCAACGATCTCAATGACCTTGTTTTCCTGACCATTCAGGAGAAGTACGATGCGATCATTGAGGACATTAAAACGGCTATGAATGAAGGTCGGCCGATTCTGGTGGGTACAGCCTCCATTGAGTCTTCTGAGCTTCTGTCTGAGGCGCTGAAAAAGGCCAAGATCAATCATCAGGTTCTGAACGCCAAATACCACGAAAAGGAAGCAGAAATTATTGCCCAGGCAGGGCGTCCCGGTACGGTGACTATTGCCACGAACATGGCGGGTCGTGGTACGGATATCATTCTTGGTGGTAACTGGGAATCAGAAGTGGCAGCGCTCGATAACGCCACTCAGGATGATGTTGATCAGGTAAAGGAAGAATGGCAAAAACGCCATCAGCAGGTGCTGGATTCAGGCGGTCTACATATTATTGGCACCGAGCGTCATGAATCCCGCCGTATTGATAACCAGTTGCGTGGCCGTTCGGGTCGTCAGGGTGATCCTGGTGTTTCCCGTTTTTATTTGTCGCTTGAAGACAACCTGATGCGTATTTTCGCTTCAGACAGGGTCAAGAACTTCATGAAAGCGATGGGTATGGAGAAAGGTGAGGCGATTGAGCATCGCATGGTCACCAATGCTATTGAAAAGGCCCAGAGAAAGGTTGAGGGTCGTAACTTCGACATTCGTAAGCAGTTGCTGGAATATGATGATGTGGCCAATGACCAGCGTAAGGTCGTTTATGCCCAGCGCGATGAGCTGCTTGAAGCGGAAAATGTGGCAGACAGTATTGCCAATATCCGTGAAGAAGTGATCGATGAAATTATTAATGAGTATATTCCTCCGCAGACTCTGGAAGAGCAGTGGGATATTTCCGGCCTGGAAACCCGGATTACTTCCGAGTTTGCCGAAAAGCTGCCAATTGCGGATTGGTTGGACGCTGAGGACCACCTGGAAGAGGAAGGCCTGCGGCAGCGGATTCTCGAAACAGTTGTTGCTTCTTACCAGAAAAAAGAAGAAATGGCTGGTGGTGAAGCGCTGAGAGCGTTTGAGAAGCATATCCTTCTACGGATTCTGGATGATAAGTGGAAGGAGCACCTGGCGACTATGGATCATCTGCGCCAGGGCATCCACTTGCGTGGCTTTGCCGCCAAGAACCCGAAGCAGGAGTATAAGCGCGAAGCGTTTGAACTGTTCCAGCAGATGCTCAGTGATATCAAGCGCGAAGTGATTCGCATCCTGTCACATGTCCAGGTTCAGGATAATGACCAGACAGAAGAGATGGAGCGCCAGCGCCGTGAGGAGTTAGCGCGTAGGATGCAATTCCAGCATGAGCAGGCCGCAGCTATGGAAGCGCCATCTGGCGAAGCACAGCCTGCAGATGAACAACAGCCTGCGCAGCCGTTTGTCAGGGACAGCAAGAAGGTTGGGCGTAATGAGCCATGCCCTTGTGGTTCCGGCAAAAAGTACAAGCAGTGCCATGGCAAGATTGTTTAACTAGCAAATTGCCTGGCGATGGATCGCAATGCCTCCCAGGATGGGGGGCATTGTTTTATGTGGCCAGGATGCCAAAGAACAATAATCAGTGACTCATTTTATGGTTGCCATGTGGTACAAGGCAGTTATTTAGAGGGCTATTTGTGATGGCGTCAGAACAACCCCTTATCCGTGCAATGTATCCGGTGAAAGGCTTTCGGTTAGGTACAGTAGAAGCCGGTATGCGGTACCCGAACCGTAAAGATCTTGTGGTGATGACTTGGCCTGAAGGGGCGTCCGTAGCTGGCGTATTTACCCGGAATCGTTTTTGTGCAGCGCCAGTAGAGTTATCCCGGCAACGTTTGGTGAGTAAGCCTTGCGCATTGGTTGTCAATACTGGCAATGCCAATGCGGGAACCGGGGGGCAAGGCCTGGCGGACGCAGAAACCTGTACGGCCAGATTGGCAGAAGTATTGGGTTGTTTGCCGGAGCAGGTGCTGCCATTCTCCACAGGTGTGATTGGCGAGTACCTGCCGGTGCCGACGCTATTGGCTGGGCTGCCTGCTTGTGTTGAGCGTTCGGCAGAATCGGAAGCCGCCTGGCATCAGGCCGCTGAAGGGATCATGACGACGGACACACGTCCGAAAGGTGAATCTGTCCGCTTTGAGCATGAAGGCGTCGTTTATACACTGACGGGTATTGCCAAAGGGGCAGGCATGATACGGCCGGATATGGCAACCATGCTGGCTTTTGTTTCCACTGATGTGTCTATTGAAACTGCATGCCTCCAGCAGATCTTAAATGAAGTCGTCAATTGCTCTTTTAACCGTATAACGGTCGATGGGGATACGTCGACGAACGATGCCTGTCTGCTGGTGGCTACAGGTGCTGCCGGCAATGAAACCGTTGTGAGTACTGATCAGCCACTTTATCGTGTGTTGAGCAAGCAGGTAGCCGTGCTGTGTCAGCGTTTAGCCCAGTCGTTGGTTCGTGATGCCGAAGGGGCGACAAAGTTCGTCAGTGTTGTCGTTGAACAGGCTGGTTCGCGTCAAGAGGCCTTGGAAGTAGCCTATACCGTTGCGCATTCCCCGTTAGTGAAAACGGCTCTTTTTGCCAGTGATCCTAACTGGGGGCGTATTTTGGCAGCGGTTGGTCGTGCAAACGTTGATGATCTGGATGTGGCAGGCATCTCAATCTTCCTTGGCGATGTCTGCATTATTACCGGTGGCGGTGTTGCGGCTGATTATCGGGAGGCTGATGGCCAAGCGGTTATGGATCAGGCTGAAGTCGTAATCAGAATAGCGTTATCGCGTGGAGAGCTCACAGAAACGGTCTGGACCTCTGACCTTTCGCATGACTATGTCTCTATCAATGCCGAATACCGCACGTGATGCTAGTTCTTGGTAGGTCTATTAACGGCCATTCGATGCACATTGGGTGAGTATTTAATTATGCGAAGGCGAAATCAGGAGCGGGACTGTTATCTTGTTGCCTAAGCTCATTTGCTTAAGCTTGTTGGTTTCAAATCCTCAAAGGGCTCTGTGTGGTCAATGAGTAGTCAAAGTGTTCATGTCGCAGCTGCTGTTATTGAAAATAATAAAGGCGAAGTGCTCTTGGCCTTGCGGCCAAAAGACAAACACCAGGGAGGGCTTTGGGAGTTCCCGGGAGGGAAGGTTGAGGTCTTGGAGTCTGTAAAGGATGCTTTGGTTAGAGAGCTTAAGGAGGAATTGGGTATAACGGTATCTTGTTCCTCCCCGTTGATTCGAATTCATCATACTTATCCGGATAAAAGCGTATTATTGGATGTTTGGCGTGTTACTGCATTTGGTGGGGAGCCTCGTGGTTGCGAAGGCCAGGAAGTGCGTTGGGTGGCTCGTGAGGATTTGCGATATTATGATTTTCCAGCGGCTAATAGGCCTATCGTTAGTGCGGCTATATTGCCTGATAATTATTTGATTACGGGGCAGTTTGAAACGCATGAAGCGTTTTTTGAAAGATTGCAGGCTGCCTTTGAGGCAGGAATTAAACTCACGCAATTTCGAGCGCCTTGGCTAGAACCACGAGATTATAGGTGTTTGGCAGCAAAGGCTGCAAAATTAAGTAGAGCTTCAGGGGGGCGCCTGTTGTTAAAAGGTGATGTTGCGCTTTTGACTGAAGTATGGGTTGATGGGCTTCATTTAACTAGTGGCCAACTGCATAAGTTGTATGAAACTGGATGGCGTTATCAGGGAGATAAGTTATTAGCGGCCTCCTGTCATTCAATAGAGGAATTGTTTCAGGCAGTCCAAGTAGGGTGTGGTTTTGTGACGCTGTCTCCGGTGCGTGAAACTGCCTCTCACCCCGGTGTGGAGCCTTTGGGGGTTGAGCATGCTGCCAAATTGACTGATATGGCTATTCTTCCGGTTTATTGGTTAGGTGGAATGGGGGAAGGCGATGAATATGAGGCAAAATCTGCCGGAGCGCAAGGCGTGGCGGGTATCTCCTGCTACTGGTGATAAAAATTCCCCTAAATGACATAGGCATTATTAATTTGAACTATCTGTCATATCGCACTGTCTAAATAGTTTTAGTATTCATTTTAGTAGGTGGTGATATGGCATCTAGCTCAGCGTGCTCGCATTCATATGTTTCTAGTGGGGGTGTTCCTGATGGTAGTAGAAGGCGTGAGAAACCCTCCGTTATGGGTGTCAGAAGGGTTGTGCTGTCTGAAGCTGAAGTCTCCCACTTTCAGGATAAGGGGCGCGAAGTTGCTTATTTATTTGAAAATAAGAAGGCGCCTGGTGTTGGTGAATTTCGGCGGGTTGAAAAGGCTGTCATTAATGAGGGGTCAGTAAGCTCTCAGATTGTTAAGAAGGCCTCTGGGGAGGGGGAGGGGGAGCAGTATTTATTGAAGTTTTTGCATAATATATCCTGGTGCGCTTATATTAAGCGTCAAATTCAGAGTTTTTTCTTTCTGGTGTTGTCACTCATATTGTTGGTGTTTCGGGATACAGAAAGGGCAAGGTTTTATGAATTAAAAAGTCACTATTATGATAATCTCGCTGTTTTGCATTATAGGGAAATGTTTGCCAATAACGTATGGCCCGAATTGTTAGGTAAGGGTGAACCATCTCTTTTTTCTTCAGAAGTACTTTATGAGTCGCAAGCTTTAGAAGATGGTAGTGTGGAGAGCCTTCTGCCGGCACTGACGGTTAAATATATTGATCAGTGCAAGTCTTTTGAAAAGCGCACGCTTTTTCAAGAAATGGGAGAAAGATCGCCTTATGATTTTTTTGAAGGGGAATACCATCCTGCCTTTATCTATTACCTCAGGATATTAGTGCAATTGGATGAAGATGCACTGAAGCTAGATAATTATCTCCTGCAGCCTGTACAAGAGCAAAGTGAGACTGGTAAGCCTCGTTATCGTTGCATTCCCATTGATGGTGGTATGTGTATGTATAAGGGGGGAAGTAGTTTAAGGAAAGCTAAAACAGTAGATGAGTTATTGGCGAAACTTAGAAAGCCATCATGGAAGCATTATGCGCAATATTCTTGTCGCCCGACAATGCTGGAAATTTTGGAAAAAATGGAAAAAGATCATCCTGGGTACTTGCGCAAATCGCTTGTCGATGTACTTGAGCGTATCGCAAATTTGGAGATTGGTGATTTAATCGATCATGCTAAGGATATAGACATGGAAGCTGATACAAGTCCGGGAGCGCATGAAGAGTTTGAGAGAATTAAGGCGTTGTTAGAAAAGCAATGTGCTTTGGCGAAACGCCTGGTGGAGAGTGAGCGTGAACGCCATCAGCCTCCCAGTGAGGGATCTACTACTCACTCTGGTGGTGGGGTGTGATTGGCAGACTGGTAATGTATGGTGATCACGTTTATTAGGAATTGTTAAGGTCACTTTCCATCACGTCATCAAACTGGTTGTCGCCTGGAATCTTGTGTTCTTCTTTGGCCCAGGCGCCGAGATCAATCAGTCGGCAACGTTCGCAGCAGAAGGGACGGAATTTATTTTCGGGTTTCCAGAGGACTTTCTTTCCGCAGGTGGGGCATTTAACAGCAGTGGACATTGTGGAATCTTGTATTGGGAGTTAGTGAAAGGGCTTGCCTATGCAAGCCCTGATCAGCCTTCAATAAGGTCAATTACTGTGCTGAAGATTGCTCTGGCGGTTTCGGTGCGGTCGCCTCGTTACCGCTGTCACCCAGCAGGCCGAAGGTGATCACATTCAGCCAGGAGCGGCTTCTGGGCGTGTAGGGATCTGGCTTGATCTCGTCAGCCGGTTTGCCGTCAACCAGGCCGAAGGTGATGATGTTCCAGACGGACGGATCCACATCGGCATAAACCTTGTAACCCGTAAACTCACCGTTTTCTCCAATCAGTTTGCTGTCCGGGAAGTTGGTTTTCAACACCTCCAGCGCCTCGTTGGAAGGCTGCTCCAGGTTCAGGTGCTGGTAGCCTTCGACCATCATGCCCAGCGCATCTTCAACGACCGGTGTGCCCTGCATATGCTCGACAATGTAGCGCCCGCGGTTAATGGCCGCGACATAAGCCTTACGCTTCATGTAGTAATTGGCGACATGCAGCTCATAGTAGGAGAGCCGATTACGCAGGGCGATCATCCGCTGACGGGCGTCGCTGGCGTAAGGGCTGTCCGGGAATCGCTGCAGGAGCTCGGAGAACTCGTTGAACGATTGACGTGCCTGACCCGGGTCTCGCTTGGACATATCGACCGGTACATACCGCTCAATCAGGCCAAGGTCTGCGGTGTTGGACGCCAGGCCACGCATGTAATAGGCGTAATCCACGTTTGGATGCTGTGGATGCAGCCGGATGAACCGCTCAGCCGAGGCCCGTGCGGCTTCCGGCTCCATGTTCTTGTAGTAGGCATAGACCAGATCCAGCTGTGCCTGTTCGGCAAATGGGCCGAACGGGTAGCGGGATTCCAGTGCCCTGAGTTTGTCGACGGCCTGGCTGTAGTTGCTGTTCTCCAGCGATTGCTGGGACTGACGGTACAGCTCGGCTTCTGACAGGTTCTCGGGAACCTTCTCTTTCTCGCTGCTGGCGCAGGCTGTCAGGAAAGTGACCAGGGCCAGAATAAAAAATCGTTTGCTCAGTAACATGTTTGCTCAATATCCCTGAGGTTTCCGTCCCCCGGAACCGGACGTGGTGTGATAAACTGCGTGACGTTAATTCTTCGTATTTAAACATAGGTCATAACCTAATCCCAAACGCTAAAATCGTAGATTTTTCTGCAACGGGCAGACTCGATTCTTCAGCGTTTGTGACGGCTGCCCGTGTTTCCTGAACCCTGTTGGAATTTACTGTTCGGCTAATCAATGACAGAACGGATAGAACTTGAGGCCCGCGTCCCGGATGAAATGGGTGGCAAGCGGCTTGATCAGATCGCTGCGGCGGTTTTCCCTGACTACTCTCGCAGCAGCCTGCAGTCCTGGATTCGCTCGGGCGACATGAAGGTCGACGGCAAGGTCTGCAAACCGAAAGAGAGGTGTTTCGGTGGTGAGCTGCTGACGCTGATCACAGAAGTTGAGAATGATGATCGCTGGGAGCCGGAAGATATCCCGTTGGATATTATCTATGAGGATGAAGCAATTGCCGTGATCAACAAGCCGGCAGGCCTGGTGGTTCACCCGGCGGCGGGTAATTACAGCGGTACGTTGCTGAATGGCTTGTTGTACCGGTATCCGGATATCGCCAGTGTGCCTCGCGCCGGTATTGTTCATCGGCTGGACAAGGATACCAGCGGCCTCATGGTGGTGGCGAAAACCCTTGCGGCGCACGCGGATCTGGTTGATCAGCTGCAGGAGCGTAGTGTCAGCCGTGAATATGAAGCGGTGGCTATCGGCAGCATGACCACCGGGGGAGAGGTCGAGGCACCTATTGGCCGTAATCCTGCTACCCGATTGAAAATGGCTGTGACCGGGGGCGGTAAGTATGCTCGCACGCATTATCGGATCATCGACCGATACCGCGCCCATACGCATATCCGGCTGCAGCTGGAAACTGGTCGCACCCATCAGATACGGGTGCATATGGCGCATATCGGTTATCCCCTGGTGGGGGATCCATTGTATGCCGGTCGGCTGAAGCTGCCGAAGGCGGCGACGTCTGAGCTGGTCGATAGGTTGCGTAACTTTGGTCGTCAGGCGTTGCATGCTCGTCGTCTGGGGCTGGTACACCCGGTTTCGGGGGAGTATATGGAGTGGGAATCCGAGCTGCCTGCGGACTTTGTGGAATTGCTCGAAGTGCTGGAGGGGGATCAGCAGGCCTATGTCGAAACCACAGAACCTGTCTTCTAGCGGTCGTTATCTGCAGCCAGACTGGCCAGCGCCGGCCTCGGTGAAAGCCTTTGTAACCACCCGAAATGGTGGTGTCAGTGAGGGTTCCTGGCGAAGCCTGAATCTTGGGCTTCGCTCAGGGGATGAGGCTGAGAAGGTGATAGAAAATCGCGCGCTACTGATGCATGAATGGGCGCTGAATCAAATTCAGTGGTTGAAGCAGGTGCATGGTGCTGACCTGGTGCAGGCTGATCGTGAGTGTGCGGAGGCAGAGGCCGATGCCTGCTGGTCAGACGTGTCTGAGCGTGCCTGCGCAGTGCTCACAGCCGATTGTTTGCCTGTTTTGTTCTGTAACCGTTCCGGGACTCGTGTGGCGGCAGCGCATGCCGGTTGGCGCGGGCTGGTCAGTGGTGTGCTGGAAAATACCGCTGCGATTTTTGATGACTCGCCGGATACGCTGATGGCGTGGCTTGGGCCGGCCATCAGTCAGCCGTGTTTTGAAGTGGGGCCGGAGGTTCGGCAGGCATTTCTGGCGCATGAGCCTGAAGCAGAAAGTGCCTTTGTTGCGGGTCAGGGGGATCGCTGGTTTGCGGACATTTACACCTTGGCCCGCCAGCGTCTTAAGACATTGGGCATCTATGATGTATATGGAGGGGACTATTGCACGGTTCGTCAGGAAGACCTGTTTTTTTCTTACCGGCGTGATGGCGCAAAGTCCGGCCGGATGGCCTCTGTCATCTGGCTGGCCGGAACTGACGGATAACCCTGCCTTGAAAAGGGGTTAGATCGCCATCATATAGTTCTCATCGAAAGTCAAACGAATCATGCCCGTGGCATTGTCTCGGGCAGTTTTGTCGGAGGTAATGATGAGAGCGGATCGACTGACCAGTAAACTCCAGTCAGCCCTTGCCGATGCCCAGTCGCTGGCGATCGGTCGGGATAATAACCAGATTGAACCGGTTCACCTGCTGCAGGCCATGCTGTCCCAGCAGGGGGGCTCCGTCAAGCCGCTGCTGATGCAGGTGGGGTTTGATATTGAAGGCCTGAGGGCCGAGCTCGAACAGTTGATCGAAGAATTGCCTGTGGTCAATAACCCCACGGGTGATATCCAGCCTTCCCAGAACCTGCTACGTATTTTGAATCTTGCCGATAAGCAGGCCCAGCAGAATAAAGATCAGTTTATCGCCAGTGAAACCGTGCTGTTAGCCATGATGGATGACAGTGGGCCGTTGGGCAAAGCGCTTAATGGCCAGGGTGTCAGCAAGAAAGCATTGGAAACCGCCATCAAAAATATTCGTGGGGGTGAATCTGTCAATGATGCCAATGCGGAAGACAGCCGGAATGCGCTGGCTAAATACACGCTGGATCTGACTGAGCGGGCTGAGCAGGGCAAGCTGGACCCGGTCATTGGGCGTGATGATGAAATCCGCAGAACCATTCAGGTTCTCCAGCGTCGTACCAAGAATAATCCTGTGTTGATCGGTGAGCCCGGTGTCGGTAAGACGGCTATCGTCGAAGGTCTGGCGCTGCGCATCGTTAACGGTGAAGTGCCGGAAGGTATTCGAGACAAGCGTGTATTGTCGTTGGATTTGGGCGCTTTGCTGGCAGGTGCCAAGTACCGGGGTGAATTCGAAGAGCGCCTGAAGGCGGTGCTCAATGACCTGGCCAAGCAGGAAGGTCGAATTATTCTCTTCATTGATGAGTTGCATACCATGGTGGGTGCCGGTAAAGCGGATGGCGCCATGGATGCCGGGAATATGCTCAAGCCGGCATTGGCTCGAGGGGAGTTGCACTGTGTTGGTGCCACGACGTTGGACGAATATCGGCAGTACATTGAAAAGGATGCAGCCCTTGAGCGCCGTTTCCAGAAAGTGCAGGTGAATGAGCCTACGGTTGAGGACACCATCGCCATTCTGCGTGGCCTGAAAGAAAAATATGAAGTCCACCACCATGTGGACATTACTGACCCGGCGATCATCGCGGCTGCCAAGCTCTCTCATCGCTACATTTCTGATCGACAGTTGCCGGATAAGGCCATTGACCTGATTGATGAAGCAGCCAGCCGTATCCGCATGGAAATGGACTCCAAACCAGAGTCTATGGACAAGCTGGAACGTCGATTGATTCAGCTGAAAATTGAGCAGCAGGCGTTGGGTAAAGAGGAAGATGCAGCCTCCCGTGAGCGCTTGGTCTCGCTCGAAGAACAGATTGGCAAGCTGGAGAAAGAGTACTCCGACCTGGAAGATGTCTGGAAGAGTGAAAAAGCCGTTGTTCAGGGTGCCCATAAGCTGAAAGAAGAAAAAGAGCAGTTGCTGCTGGAGTTGGAAGCGGCGAGCCGGAATGGTGATCTCGCGAAAATGTCTGAGATCCAGTATGGGCAGCTGCCGGAAATCGAAAAACGGATGCAGCAGGCGGAAACGGCTGAAGACGGCCCAATGAAGCTGTTGCGTAACAAGGTGACGGATGAGGAGATTGCGGATGTTGTCTCTCGCTGGACCGGTATACCCGTTTCCCGGATGTTGGAAGGTGAGCGCGATAAGCTGCTGAGAATGGAGCAGGCGTTGCACAGCCGTGTCGTGGGTCAGGATGAAGCGGTTGTGGCGGTCTCCAATGCCGTCCGACGCTCCCGTGCGGGCCTCTCAGACCCCGATAGGCCGAATGGCTCGTTCATGTTTCTTGGTCCCACCGGTGTGGGTAAAACAGAGCTGTGTAAGGCGCTGGCCGAGTTCCTGTTTGATACCGAAGCTGCCGTGATTCGGGTTGATATGTCTGAATTCATGGAGAAGCATTCTGTTGCCAGGCTGCTGGGTGCACCTCCGGGCTATGTTGGCTATGAGGAAGGTGGTTATCTGACCGAAGCCGTACGGCGCAAACCGTATTCTGTCGTGCTGCTTGATGAGGTGGAAAAAGCGCATCCGGACGTTTTCAATATCCTGCTGCAGGTATTGGATGATGGTCGCCTGACCGATGGTCAGGGGCGTACCGTGGATTTCAGAAACACGGTGGTGGTTATGACATCCAACCTTGGCTCAGACATGATTCAAACGTTGAAGGATGACGACTTTGAAACCCTGAAGCATGCTCTGGTTGAAGTGGTTGGCAATCACTTCCGGCCGGAGTTTGTGAACCGGATTGACGAGCTGGTGGTCTTTCATCCTCTGGCGAAGGAGCAGATTGCAGGTATTGCCAATATCCAGCTGGAAGAACTCCGCAAACGGTTGCATGAGAACGACCTGTCGCTTGAGCTGGACCAGCCGGCGTTGGATAAGCTGGTGGAGGCCGGGTTTGATCCCGTTTATGGTGCACGGCCTTTGAAACGCTCTATTCAGCGTTATCTGGAAAACCCCCTGGCGCAGGATATTCTTGCCGGGAATTTCGCGCCGGGGCATACAATTAAAGCAACGGTGAAGAATGATCAGATTGTTTTTGCCTGATCTGCATGCTCTCTGTTGTTTGAAGATGGTCTGAGGCTGGTGTTTTTGTCCCGTTGCTGAAGGGGCGGTGCCGGCCAGCCTCAAGCCCACCGGCTTTCACCGCTCCGACAGGGCTCCTGCCCTGCGTCGCTACCGCGGCATCCCTGCCGCTGCTGCAGTCGGAGGGCTTGAGACCGGCAAAAAACCTCTGAGTATCTGCTGTTTTTAGTACCGTTTTAGGCCTTCGGGTTATACCTGTTATGTCTTTATGACGATGAAAAGGCTTGACTCTTTTCAGAAAGTTATTATTATTCGCCGCCGTTGAGTGATGCACATCACGGCATCCGAAACGTTGTTCCCTGATAGCTCAGTTGGTAGAGCAAATGACTGTTAATCATTGGGTCGCTGGTTCGAGTCCAGCTCGGGGAGCCAATTTTAAAAGGTAATCGCTGATTATCTTGTGGGTCGTTAGCTCAGTTGGTAGAGCAGTTGGCTTTTAACCAATTGGTCGTAGGTTCGAATCCTACACGACCCACCATTTTTATATGTGCGTTGGCACATGCTGTTCCCTGATAGCTCAGTTGGTAGAGCAAATGACTGTTAATCATTGGGTCGCTGGTTCGAGTCCAGCTCGGGGAGCCAATTTAAAGTGATGATCGAGAGTCGTCACTTGTCGGGTCGTTAGCTCAGTTGGTAGAGCAGTTGGCTTTTAACCAATTGGTCGTAGGTTCGAATCCTACACGACCCACCATTTTGTTTTTGTGTGTTTTGTTCCCTGATAGCTCAGTTGGTAGAGCAAATGACTGTTAATCATTGGGTCGCTGGTTCGAGTCCAGCTCGGGGAGCCAATTTAAAAGTGATAATCAAGCGTTGTCACTTGTTGGGTCGTTAGCTCAGTTGGTAGAGCAGTTGGCTTTTAACCAATTGGTCGTAGGTTCGAATCCTACACGACCCACCATCTTCTTGTCAGAGTAATGTCTGTTACTCACCTCTATGCCGGGTCGTTAGCTCAGTTGGTAGAGCAGTTGGCTTTTAACCAATTGGTCGTAGGTTCGAATCCTACACGACCCACCATTTCCCTTCTTGTATCTCATCAATGTTCAGGCTTCCCTGCCTTTCTCCATTTAATGCAGTTTTAGTCTTGGCCGTGTCGTGCGTTCAAGCAGATCCTTCACCATGATCAGTCCGGTCCGCCATTTTCCATAAACCGCAACCTGGTGCAGGCGGTAAAGCGATATATAAAACATTCTGGCCAAAAAGCCTTCCAGCATGATATTCCCGGTGAGATTGCCCATCAGGTTGCCGACAGCGGTGTGTGTACTCAGTGAAATGAGTGAGCCGTGGTCTTTATAGCTGAACGTGCCTGGGGCTTTCCCCTTGAGTTTTCCGATGATTGAGCGAGCCACCAGGCTGGCCTGTTGATGGGCGGCCTGTGCCCTGGGGGGGACCGTGTAGTTTTCCCCTTGACGGTTTACCAGGGTGCAGGAGGCGCAATCGCCAATGACAAAGATATTGTCGTCGAGTGTCGTTTGCAGGGTCGGCTTAACGATGAGTTGATTGATCCGGTTGCTTTCCAGGCCGTCCAGCTTGCTCAGGAACGAGGGGGCTTTGATGCCGGCAGCCCAGATTTTCAGCTCTGCCTTCACAAATTCACCCTGGTTGGTGGTCAGTCCGTCCTCGGTCACCTCTTTAACGATATGGCCGGTGAGTGTCTGTATCTTGAGTTTGTCGAGCTGTTTCTGCACGCCATTGCTGATTCTGAGGGGAAGAACGGGCAATACACGATCACTGCCTTCAATGATCGAGATGTTGACGTTTTCCGGTTTGATGGCGTCCATGCCATAGCGGGCCATCACCTTGGCCGCATAATGCAGTTCTGCGGCCAGCTCCACGCCCGTTGCACCGGCGCCAACAATGGCGATGTTCATCTTTTCGTCGGGATCATCGGCAGCCTGTGCCCTGAGATATTCGCTGATAAAGCGAGTGTGCACCTGCTCGGCCTGCTCCCTGCAATCCAGTGTGAGGCAGTGTTCATGAACGCCGGGGGTGCCAAAGTCATTCGAATGGCTCCCGACGGCGATGACAAGCGTGTCGTATGTCAGGGTGCGTTCAGGCAGCAGCTGTTTTCCATTGGCGTCTACCGTTGCGGCCAGGGTAATCACCTGCTGCTGACGATCCAGCTGGATCATGCGGCCGGGCTGAAAGTGAAAATGGTTCCAGTTGGCCTGGGCGACATAGTTCAGTTCATCGCTGTAGGAGTTCAGGGAGCCGGCTGCAACCTCATGCAATAACGGCTTCCAGATGTGGGTCATGCGGGTATCAACCAGCGTGATATGGGCTTTTTTTCGTGCGCCAAGCTTTCTGCCAAGGCGGGTTGCCAGCTCTAGGCCGGCGGCACCGCCACCGACGACAACAACCTTATGCAGTCCGTTTTCACTGTTGTTCATGTTATTTCGGTTCCGGGCTGGTCATTCAGTGGGTGATTGGGCGGTTACGGCAGGTAGAGCTTGCCGAGGAACCTGGCAATGACGCCAAAGATGACAATCACCACCGCCAGCCACAGCATCATGCGCCATGGGTGGAAAGCTTCTCGTTCGACGCTGTTGATACCGGTTGAGGTGACTTCGTCGACACGGCGCTGGTCGGCATCCGACAGTTTTTTGTGCTCTGTCTGCATAGGGTGTGATCCGTTCAAATGGCTTGATTGTTATGGTTATAGCGCCACTCCGTGGCGAATGTGAATGGATTATGTGTAAAAAATACTTTACAGGCAAGGTCATGGGCTTGCCAGCTCAGCGGTAATGGGCAGTGTACACTGGTATTCATAGTTTTTATGCAGTGTGTGTCGTGAGCGGTCGAAGCTGCAGCAGCGCATGATGCCCTGCGCGTCGGGATTGCTGGTACAGCTGTCGGTATCAATAGAGAACAGCAAGGGCGAGGGTTCACTGCCTGTGGCGTTAATCTGTAGATGGGTCTGGCGGGTATCTTTGTTGAACTGGTAGTTGAGCTTGAACGGAATGGCACCAAGGTGTTCCGCGATGAAGGTGAAGTCGCCGGAAGGTCCATGTTTGCTGCTTTTGGCGGTGCCAACATAGAGGGTTGTCTGGGGATCGGCGACGCCGGGCTCGGAGACAGTGCAGCGGCTTTTCTTACCGTCAGCAGGATTGCAGCCTGTGAATAGCAGGGTGAACTGGGAGTTGTTTGTGATGGAGATGTTGGCCTGGTAATGATCAAGCAGGGCGCGCTGTGTCACGTCTGGCTGGTTGATGAGGATGTTGGGTTCAGCAGAGGCTACATTGTCATTCGCGTGGCTGGTGATGCTGATCATTGCCGTCAGCAGACATAAGAACAAGGTGTTGATGTTGAGTGGTTTCATTAGGGTGCCTCCTTTTTATTGGCCAAAGTGGTTGCCTGTGCGCAGCGTGGCTGATCGGGTTTATAGGGCTAAACTCCTTGTAGAGTACGTATCTGCCACTCATAGGGTTTGATCATTTAGACTCGGGCAGTGCGTTGAGGTTCCGAATGTTTATGTGGCTACAGATTTATAGACGATCAGCGGTGTTTGCGGGGTAAAAAAACACCCTTCGGGAGGGAGGCGGCATGGAAGGCCTACAAAGCCGGCAGGTGACGTTTTTGGAGCGTGTGAGGCTGTTGCCGCTCTCAATACTGGTCTCAGTACGAGAGGCTCGAATGGCCCTGCAGGCGCTGCCATTTGTTATCAGCAAGGATTTCCTGCGAACGGAGTTCTGGCGGAGAGCGCTGTTCTCAGGACGTACCCCATGGCGCCTGAGTAAGGATTTTTATGCCGAACGCGCGGCATCGGATATTCACTGCTTTGGCGAAACCCCGCTGGTGACGCTGGCTAGAATTCAGCGAAGGGCAGGGATTTGTTCTCACCATAAGGTGCTGGAAGTGGGATCCGCCACTGGGCGTAATTGCTTTTGGCTGGCGACGGTCATTGGTTGCCGGGTTGTTGGTCTTGAACATATCCCGGGATTTGTCAGTCGAGCGGACAGGGTGGTTAGCCAGACGGGCTGTTCAGAACGTGTGCGCTTCATCAGTGGTGATATGGGCGATTCGCTGCCAGGAGAGCCTGATATTATTTATCTCTATGGTTCGAATCTGGATGATGACCTGATTGCCCGATTTGCCCGGCGTTGCTGTGAAAAGGGAGAAGGGGTCAGGGTGATCACTGTGAGTTATCCCCTGACGGACTATTTGCCCGATTCATACGAGCTGATTGATTGTTTTCCAGCGATCTTCGCCTGGGGGGTGACGACCGTTTATGTGCAGAAGGTTGTCCGGCCCGCATAGGCGTGGACAACCCTGTACCTTTTTCTTAGAGCACTTCAACGGCGACAGCTGTCGCTTCACCACCGCCAATGCAGAGGCTGGCGATCCCTTTCTGCTTCCCGTATTGCTTGAGTGCGTAAATCAGTGAAAGCAGAACCCGTGAGCCAGTAGAGCCTATGGGGTGCCCCTGGGCGCAGGCGCCGCCATGAACGTTGACCTTGTTATGATCCAGGCCGTGCTCCTGCATGGCAATCATGGTGACCATGGCAAAGGCTTCATTGATCTCGAACAGGTCGACGTCGTCTTTGCTCCAGCCCGTTTTAGCCAACACTTTGGTGAGCGCGCCCACCGGGGCAATGGTGAACTCTGACGGATGCTGGGAGTGGGTGCTGTGTGCGACGATGCGGGCCAGAGGCTGCAGTCCGCGCTTTGCAGCTTCACTCTCGGTCATCAGCAGCAGGGCAGAGGCGCCATCGGAAATGGAGCTGGCGTTGGCGGCGGTGATGGTGCCATCTTTGCTGAAAGCCGGCCGCAGGCTGGGGATTTTCTCGATATTAGCATTAAAGGGTTGTTCATCCTGGCTGACGGTCTGTTCACCTTTACGGGTGGTATAGGTGACAGGGGCGATCTCAGCGTCCAGGGATCCATCGTTAGTGGCTTTCTGGGCCCGCTTCAGGGATTCGATGGCAAAGGCGTCCATGGCTTCGCGGGTGAGTTCGTATTTGTCAGCCACTTCCTGGGCAAAGGAGCCCATCAGACGGCCGGTTTCGGCGTCTTCCAGCCCATCCAGGAACATATGGTCCATCACCTTGCCGTGTCCCATGCGGTAGCCGCTGCGGGCCTTGTCGAGCAGGTAGGGGGCGTTACTCATGCTCTCCATGCCGCCGGCAATCATGATCTGGTTGGTGCCGGCGCGAATCAGGTCGTGGGCCAGCATTACGGCTTTCATGCCGGAGCCGCAGAGCTTGTTGATAGTGGTGCAGCCGGTGGCGTCTGGCAGCCCAGCTTTACGGGATGCCTGGCGGGCGGGGCCCTGCCCCAGGCCTGCGGGCAGGACGCAGCCCATGATCACTTCATCGACGTCTTCAGGGCTGATAGTGGCGCGGCTGACGGTCTCTTTGATGGCGATGCTGCCCAGCTCGGGTGCTGTCAGGCTGGACAGCGAGCCTTGCAGGCCACCCATGGGTGTGCGGGCGCCGCTGACAATTACGATTGATTCCTGGGTCATGTTCGTACCTGTGTAATGGTTGTTGTGTGGTCAGCGGGGAGGAAGTTTATCAGGAAATATTGGTTATATGCTCTCATGGTGTGGCTTTGGTCGTTTTTTAGCCTTATTCGGGTAGTGGTGTGCAAAAGTAAGCTTTTAAGGCTCCTTTGTTAATTAAATAACAAAAGTCATGCGTTACCTTCTTTGATTTTAAGCTTTTTATAAAATTTGGGGTGGTGTATGCCAGGTTGTAAGTCTACTAGTTGTTCATCATGTTTACCTGGGGGTGTTAGGAATAGATTTAACAAGAGCGAGTGTTGTAAACGTGAGAAATGGCGTGATTCTAATGAGGTTATTGGGCGTAAGGTGACGCTTAATTCAGATTATTTGGGGGGGATGTTTGAGGGAGGGACAATGGAATTTGATTCTCCTGTTGAGGTTGACTTGTTTAGCCATAAAATATTTAAAAAAGTTATAGAGATGTATTTGGTTGAAAACAGGGGGCAAATCACAGGGGCTTTTGCAGAAAGTCTTGGAGATTTTAATGTGAGGTTGGGGATTATAACGGATCCGATTGCTCATTCAATAAATAGTAAGCTTCGAGGGTTTCGAGCCAATCATGTCCCTATAGGAGATTATGGCGCTGAATATAAAAAAGCACTTGAGAAGGCCGTTAAAATGGTTAAAAGCGCAAGTTGCTCGATGTATGACAAGGATACAGTGTTAAAGCCTTTGGGGCGTCTTGCTGACTCGGTGCGTAAATTACCGAAGGAGTTTTTCTCAGTGGTATTGCAACAGACGGAGGAGTCGCGAAATCCCTTGCCCGATGAGAGTAGCTGGATTGTCGATCCTATTTTGGTAGCAAAATATCCTGAAAAATATCCTTTGCAAAATCTGGGGATCCAGATTGGTGACTGGGGATTTAGTTTTGCCATTGTTGCGCTTGGTGCTTATCAACCTGAATCCAGAGGGGCGTGTGCAATGGATCAGGGTGATGCAAGTGATATGTTAAGTCGTCTTATATCGGTGGCTGAAAATCGACATAATATGAGCCGTGCGGATGCTGTTTCACGCATTATGAGTGATCCTGCCTTTGTGACAGAGTTGGGTTTCGGAAGTGAGCCAAAATTTGAGGGTCAGATTCTTGGCGTCTTTGATGCGACGTCTGCTGTTTTCATGTCAGCTTTGGCCGTGGCGCATCGCCTGCATTTGGCTCAATATGCAGGCATGTTAAGTGTAATGGGTACTGTAAAGGCGAAAAGGTTTTTTTGTGCATTGCCCAAAAGGTTATGTGATTTGCCTACAAAATACTGTGGTGCCTGTTGTCAGTGTGGAAACACTCTTCGTGCACAGTCTGGAGCACCGGTATCATCTAAAGCTCAGGTTCGAACCCCTGTCCCTGCAGCTAAGCCTTTACTTGCAGTGCCATCTCATGAGGCGGCAGGCTCAAGTTCATCTGGTCCCTCTACTGTGGTCACAACATCTGTCTAAGGTTTGATTTCAGGTTGTTTTAAAATTCCAGTATGCATGTGGGTTACCAGCTATTGACACAGCCCCCCAATATCACCAAAATGCGCCGCATCTCGTCGGGGCTAGGTAGCTCAGTTGGTTAGAGCACAGCACTCATAATGCTGGGGTCGGCAGTTCGAATCTGCCCCTAGCTACCACCGCGGGATGAACTTTCAGGGGTTGATTTTCAGAACGGAAACGTTACTATACCGGCCTCGATGTCGCCGGGTCTTCTCCGGTGCTTCAAGTTCTCAGTTGGGGTGTCGCCAAGCGGTAAGGCAACGGGTTTTGATCCCGTCATGCGCAGGTTCGAATCCTGCCACCCCAGCCATGTACTTTTGGGAATAATGGCTAGGTAGCTCAGTTGGTTAGAGCACAGCACTCATAATGCTGGGGTCGGCAGTTCGAATCTGCCCCTAGCTACCATATTCCTCTGTTGGGGTGTCGCCAAGCGGTAAGGCAACGGGTTTTGATCCCGTCATGCGTAGGTTCGAATCCTGCCACCCCAGCCATCTCTCCTTCTCTATTCTCACTTATCTCTCATTTTTGTTGTTTCGCTGTTATCCGTTTCCTGTGTCGCTATTTCGCAGCCTTTTATGCTGTAGTACAGGATATAGCCATAACAGCAGACCGACACCCAGAACCCTCCCCTGATGCCGTAATGGTCGGCAATCACTGCCGCGACGAGTGGCACAATGCCGCCTCCAACCCCTGCTGAACTCAGGATGCCGGAAGCCTGTGTGGCTGTCATGGGGCTGAGATTCTGCATGGAAAGGCTGTAGATCAACGGATACATCACCGAGTTACACAGTCCTATCAGTGTGATCGCGGTCAGTGCGATATAGCCATCCGCAAAAATCCCGCATAACACCATCAGTAGCGACAGCCATGCACTCACGCCCAGCATGATGCGAGGGCGAATCGCATGCAGGAACCATGGGGCTAGAAAGCGTCCCATCGCGATACCGAGCCAGTAATAGCCAATAAAGCGCGCCATGGCGGCGGATGACATGGGCAGTGACAGCTCCTTGATGAAACCCACCATAAAACTACCCAGCAGCACTTCGGTCCCGACATACATAAAAACCGCAATGCTGCCGAACAGGGTGTGGCGCTGGTGCCAGGCTGACTGCTCCCTGATGTGTTGTGGTTTTGGAGCAGGCTTGCGTTCGCGCTCATTCTGAAGGATATCGGGGAGGTGTTGTCTTGCTGTCAGGATGGCTATTCCGCCCAGGCAAAGCGCTAACAGCAGGTAAGGTGTGATAACGGTTTCCGCCAGCGACAGACGATCGGTTGTCGTGATTTGCGTCGCATGGGTTATGGGTGGGTAGGAGAGAATAGCCGGCCCTGACAGCCAGGGAGCGAGGGTCATGCCGGCGGCAAAAAAACCATGAAGTATCATCAGTCGGCGATGAATGGTTCGGCTGTCTCCCAGCGCCGATGCATAGGGATTACTGACGACGAGCAAAAAGCACACACCCGCTGCGATCACGAGCAGGGCCAGCAGAAACAGCGGATAACAGTGTAACCAGGCGGCGGGCAGGAAAAGCAGGCAGCCGGCCGAGGTCAGGCTGTAGCCAGTGGTCATGCCTAGCTGGTAGGACGTTTTCCGGATCACAAGGCTGGCCGGCGTAGAAAGCAGTAAAAAGGCGGAAAACCAGATCAGCTGGATCAGGAGGGCGCCTTGATAGTTCAGACTGAAGACCTCCTTGAGGTGGGGAATCAGCACATCATTCAACGAGGTTAAAACCCCCATACAGGTGAACAGCAGGGCAATGGACAGCAGGGTCGCAGCCTGTGAGATGGTTTGAGGTTGGTTCCCTGTTTGTGGCGGTTTTCCTTCTGTCATCGTTGTCTGCTCCCGGTGGCGAGAAGCTTGGAGTCGGAGGAGTCTGAGATTGTTCCGCTGGCTGGCAATAAATTGCGTTGCAGTGGCTGAGGCGGTTTAGATTTGCACTATCGTTTAAGTTGTGAGGCGTCTCGGGTGCAGGGTTTAAGGTCTAGATAGGCGGTTTTTTCCGGTTTTTCGCGCAATTCTAATGATAAATACATATATCTGTTGCGCTCTTAAGACCAAAAACGCATGTATTCATATATAATACGCTCCGACAAAGCCTCCATGGACAGGTGAAGGCTCAAGAATAAGGGATAAGAAGAGAGTGGTCGCTAACAAGAATGATTGCCTGCTCCCATCAGGGGGCTGATGAACAGGATTTGTGTCAGAGAGCAGCAACTATGACAGTAAAGAGTTACGATGTACTGATCGTCGGTGGTGGTGTCTCGGGAACAGCCCTTCTCTATGAGCTTGCCCGTTATACGGATCTCGGTCGCATAGGCCTGGTGGAAAAGTACAGTGATTTTGCCACCGTTAACTCCAAGGGCACCAATAACAGTCAGACCATCCACTGCGGCGATATAGAGACCAATTACACCCTGGAAAAGGCCGTCAAGGTCAAGCGCACCGCCAGCATGCTGGTCAATTTTGCCAAGGCGCTGCCGCCGGAAGAGCGTGACGGTATTATCTTCAAATACCCGAAAATGGTGTTGGGGGTTGGTGAGAAAGAAAGCCAGTTTATCCGTGACCGTTTCAAGGTCTTCCGCGAGCACTACCCCGAGATGCAACTGCTGGACAAAGAAGGTATTGCTGAAATAGAACCGGCGGTTGCCAAAATGGGTGATGAATACCGGCCAGAGGAGCTGGCGGCCATTGCGATCACGGATGAATACACGGCTGTTGATTACAAGGCGCTCTCGGTCGCCTTTGTGAAACAGGCCAAAGAGGTTCAGGGCAAGACGATCGATGTCGACCTGAACACTCAGGTGAAAAACATAGAGAAGTCAGGTGACTTGCACCGTGTTGTGACGGATAACGGCGTCTATGAGGCTAAATTCGTTGTGGTGTGTGCGGGCGGGCACAGTCTCCTGCTGGCTCAGCAGATGGGGTATGGTCTCAACTTCTCCTGCCTGCCGATGGCAGGGAGCTTCTATTTTACGCCGCGGGTGTTGAACGGCAAGGTGTATACCGTTCAGAACGACAAGCTGCCGTTTGCTGCGATCCACGGTGATCCTGATGTGCTGGTGGAAGGAAAAACCCGCTTTGGGCCAACGGCACTGATCCTGCCCATGCTGGAGCGTTATAACCCCCGAACCATCCCTGAGTTCTTCAAGGTGCTCAAGCTGGATGGTGCGGTCTTCAAAGTATTCTGGGACCTGTTCAAGGTGAAGGATATCCGGAACTATATATTCAAGAATTTTCTGTTTGAGATTCCCTGGGTGCGCAGGCGTCTTTTCCTTAAGGATGCTCGAAAGATCGTGCCTTCGCTGCAGCTGAGCGATGTTACCTTTGCCTCCGGTTTTGGGGGGATTCGTCCCCAGTTGATTGATAAAACCAACAAGGAGTTGATGCTCGGTGAAGCGCGGATTAATCCTGGTACCGGCATTATCTTTAACATGACACCCTCACCGGGCGGCACGAGCTGTCTGGGTAATGCGGAAAATGATCTGCGGGAAATCGTCCGTCATTTGGGGTGTCAGTTTGACGAAGCGGCGTTCAATGCAGACATGCATAATGAATAAGTGACTATCTGCTGATGCTAAGAGGCCGCGAATGCGGCCTCTTTTGTTATTAGGGTGTGTTGTTGTTCATTGCAATCACTTCCCCACCTTCCAGCTTCCACCCTCTCAGGCCAGCGCTGAAATGGCGAATATTCTGAAAGCCTTCCGCAGCGGCCCAGTCGGCGGCGTTATGCCAGGCAATGCAATGGGAACCGCCACAATAGACAACGACGGTCATGTTTTTCGGATCCTTAAGGTGGGTTCTCAGGTTGGCTTTGTCATTAAATGAGATGGCGCCGGGAATATGCCCGCTGGCGTAGGTTTCTGGGCGGTTGGCATCAACCAGCAACACTTTGCCTGTGGGGAGCTGTTGTCGCAGTTCCTGGTAAGTCATATCCGGATACTGTTGTTGATACCTGGCCAGAGAGGCGATGGTCTGGTTTTCACTCTCAGCACAGGGGCTGCTGTTATCAGTTGCTGCTCCATCGCAGGCCAATAGATGAGTGTTGATGAGTAGGCTGAGGCAGCCGAACAGTAAGGCGTGTTTGATGGATCGATACGGCATGGTTTGAAAAATACACTGTCGAAAAGGTGAGCTGACAGTATAGGTGTTACGGTGGAGTTTGCCGGGTTATGCGTGGGTCGGGACGACCGGCTGGCAGGACGCCCCGCAGTGTGCCTGTCAGGAATTGATTATTGTCTGCAGGGCTTTCAGGTAGTCGGCGGATTGCTTGTGCTGGCTGACCAGGTCGGCGATGGTGCCCTGATCCGGGCCTGGGGCGTGAAGGTTTTTGCCTTCTTCCACAAAAAAGTGGAGGAAGCGTTCGAAGTTCTCCGCCGTCAATGCGCGGTAAGCCCGCAAAAGAATGTGGTAATCCGGATGGGTATGGTCGGCAGGCTCGAGTGTCAGAAAGGTTTTCAGCTGCTCATCGCTCAGTGTTTCGCCGATGATTTTCTGCTTGTCTTTTTTGTTCATGGATTATGACTGCCATTGGTTGTGGTATTTATGGTGATCGATTGTATGGTGAAGGAAAAAAACTGCAACCGCGCATGTAAACAGAAAAAACCGTCGTGAAAACCGTTTAAGGACTGTTGTGTGGCTATACTGGACGCATGTCTGCACAAGATTCCCCCTCATCAAGCACTGCCTGTTCTGCTTCGTCAGAGAGTGATGTGCTGCGCTGGTCTGGCCGGGATACCGGCTGGTTGTCCAACCTGTTCGGTACGGCGGTAGGGGCGGGTGTGCTGTATCTGCCCATCAATGCCGGGCGTGTCGGGTTTATTCCTCTGGTTATTATTGCGCTATTGGCGGGGCCGATGATCTGGTTTGCCCACCGGAATCTGACGCGTTTTTGTCTGGTGGCAGAACGTCCTGATGCTGATATTACGGCGACCATGACCGATCGTTTTGGTCAGCAGGCGGGCAGCTTGTTAACGCTGGCCTACTTTCTTAGTATTTATCCCATTCTGCTGTTGTATGCCATTGGCTTAACCAACGTCACGGAGCAATTCTTCCGGTATCAGCTGGAATGGCCGGCGCCCCATCGCAGTGTGATCAGTTTTGTTTTGCTTGCCGCGCTGGTTATTGTTATCAGCAAGGGGGAGCGCTGGGTGTTATCGGCGGTTGAATCGCTGGTGATGCCGCTGGTGGTTATTCTTATCGGTATTTCGTTGTATTTGATTCCCCAGTGGCACCTGGATCATCTCTTTTTGATGCCGGCGCCTACTGAGCTGGCCATGTCTGCGTTTATCATTATTCCAATGCTGATCTTCTCCTTTAATCATTCACCTGCCTGCTCGGCGTTTGCGCAGGCTTATCGCATGGTTTGTCGGGATACAGCGTTATGTGCGCGAAAGACGGATCGGATTCTGGCGGTCAATGCCGGTTTGCTGTTGATGGTGGTGATGCTGTTTGTGTTTTCCTGCGTGTTATCGTTGACGCCTGCTGAAATACAGGTGGCCTTGCAGGAAAATCTCCCTGTCTTGAGTGTGTTTGCCAGCCGTGAGGGGGCAGGTTTCTTTGCGCTGATTGCCTCAGTGATAGCCTTTCTGGCGATTACCAGCTCATTCTTTGGCGTCTATATGGGGTCAATTGAGGGGGTTGGGGGGCTGTTCTCTTTGTTGGCCAAGCGGGTCACATCCATTCCGGTTCATAGTGATGCCAGTACGCGTATCGCCAAGGTGCTGATATTTCTGAGCTGTTGGCTAGCTGCCTGTCTGAATCTAAGTGTGATTGGTGTGATAGAGGGATTGTTGGCACCCCTGCTGGCGGTGATTCTGTTTTTTATGCCGGTATATGGTTACTACACGATTCCGGAATTGAAACGTTATCGTAACCCGGTATCGGATGTGTTTACGGTGGCGTCCGGCGTAATTGCGATCAGTGGTTTTATTGTGTCGAAATGGCTTTAGTGGGTGGAAATAAAGAAATAAAAAAGCCTGCGTCAGCAGGCTTTTTTATTGGTGGGCCAGTTATGCACCCTTGAGTGCAAAGATGCCTGGTGCATTACGCCAGTAACCCTGGTAATCCATGCCATAGCCGAACAGGTAGCGGTCTTCGACATCTAGCCCGGTGAAGTCGCTCTTCATATTTTCCCGTGCCTTGCGGTCATGCAGTTTGTCGACCAGTACCGCGGTCAGCACTTTCTCGACGCCCTGCGCCTTGCAGAAGTCAACGATAGCGGCGAGGGTGTGGCCCTCATCCAGGATGTCGTCAACAATCAGCACGGTCCGGCCTTTCATATCCTGGGCGGGGGGGACTTTCCAGTCCAGTTCGCCGCCGCTGGTGGTGTTGCGGTAGCGGGTCGCGTGCAGGTAAGACGATTCCAGCGGGAAGTTCAAACGGGTCAGTAGTTTGCCGGCAAACACCAGGCCGCCATTCATGACGGTGTAGACCAGTGGGTTGGTGCCGGCCAGTACCTCGGTAATCTCGGTGGCAACGCGATCAATCGCGGCTTCCACCTGGGCTTCCGGGAACAGGCAGTCTGCTTCAGCATAGACCGTTTGAATGTGATCCAGGTCGACGGACATGGGAAAAAGAACCTCTATACCGTGTATCAGGCGGCAGCCGCCGCAGGAAAACAGGGAACGATACCGGTGAAGGTTCGGTCATGCAACTGTGGCAAAGGCATATCCTGACACTGAAAAAGTACGAAAACCACGACATTCCTTATGGATATTAGCAGTTTCACTGATCGCTGAGAGTCGATAAAATTACGGGTTAACTCACGTCTGGTGAGCGCAGACACTTTCAGGGGTTAAGCATGCGTGTTCATGAAATAAAACATCCGCTGGTACAGCACAAACTGGGCCTGATGCGGGTCGAAGGGATCAGCACCAAGGGCTTTAGATCGCTGGCCAGCGAGGTTGGCACCCTGCTGACCTATGAGGCGACCAAGGATCTGGCGCTGGAAGATCACACTATTAACGGTTGGGCCGGTGACGTCACGGTGCAGCGTCTCAAGGGCAAGAAAATTACTATCGTACCGATCCTGCGTGCCGGGCTGGGTATGCTGGATGGCGTGATGGAACTGATTCCGAGTGCCCGGATCAGTGTGGTCGGTCTCTACCGTGATGAGGAAACTCTGGAGCCGGTTCCCTATTTTCAGAAGCTGGCCAAGAACATGGATGAGCGCATGGCGCTGGTAGTCGACCCCATGCTGGCGACCGGTGGTTCCATGCTGGCAACCATCGACATGCTCAAGGCGGCAGGTTGTCAGAATATTCGGGTGCTGGTGTTGGTAGCTGCGCCGGAAGGCCTGAAAAAAGTGACCGATGCCCATCCGGATGTCGAGATCTTCACGGCGTCCATTGACGAAGGCCTGAACGACAAAGGTTACATTATGCCGGGTCTGGGTGATGCTGGTGACAAGATTTTCGGGACTACCTGATCATCTCTAGAGCCTATGGGTGCTGCTGTAACGGCAGCGCCTGCCAATCCTTATAAAAACGACAACGATCCATTAGAGAGTATTTATGACACACGGGACACCGAGTGGCGGATCGCCGGTGCGTACCGCGCTGGCTGGCGGCCAGATGTTATTTGTCGCCTTTGGGGCACTGGTACTGGTGCCAGTGTTAACGGGACTGGATCCCAGTGTTGCCCTTTTCACGGCCGGTATCGGTACCCTGATCTTCCAGTTCTGTACTGGCAGACAGATTCCCATCTTTCTTGCTTCATCCTTTGCCTTTATTGCACCGATTATTTATGGCGTCGAAACCTGGGGCGTGCCGGCCACGATGGGTGGTTTGATGGTTGCAGGTGCCTTCTACATGATGCTCAGCCTGATGGTGCGTCTGTGGGGTGCGGGGTTTCTTTACCGCCTGTTCCCGCCAGTGGTTGTGGGTCCTGTCATCATGGTGATTGGTTTAATTCTGGCGCCTGCAGCAGTCAATATGGCACTGGGCAAGAGTGGTGATGGCGGCATGCAGTTAATTGCCCGGGACAAGGCCATTATTGTCTCTGCTGTCTCCCTGATGTCGACATTGCTGGTAGCCACGCTGGCACGGGGTATTTTCAAGCTTATTCCAATCATGTTTGGTGTATTGTCAGGCTGTCTGACGGCCTGGATGGTGGGGGTGACTGATTTTTCAGCCGTGGGAGAAGCCGGCTGGTTTCATGTGCCGGCCTTCACCTTGCCGGAATGGAACTGGAATGCGGTGCTGTTCATGGTGCCAGTGGCCATTGCGCCAGCGATTGAGCATATCGGTGATATGCTGGCCATCAGCTCGGTGACGGGTAAGGATTATCTCAAAAAGCCGGGGCTCCACCGGACGCTGCTGGGGGATGGTCTGGCCACATCCACCGCGGCACTGTTTGGTGGACCACCCAATACCACCTACTCCGAGGTGACCGGTGCTGTCATGCTGACGAAAGCCTTTAATCCCGCCATTATGACCTGGTCCGCGGTGTTTGCCATCTTGCTGGCGTTTGTGGCGAAACTCGGCGCCGTGCTGCAATCCATCCCCTTACCGGTCATGGGCGGCATCATGATGCTGTTGTTTGGCTCTATCGCGGTGGTGGGACTTAACACCCTGATCAAGGCACAGGTGGATTTGAGTCAGCCCAGAAACCTGGCGATTGTCGCGCTGGTGCTGGTGAGTGGTATCGGTAACCTGAGTATTACCCTGGGCAGTGTGCAGCTGTCCGGTGTGGGGCTATGTGCTGTGATTGCGATTGTGTTGAATCTGGTGCTTCCTCGAGGAAAGCCGGACGGTTTCCCTTCTTCAGAGAATCAGGGCAATACTGGCCAATAGATTGTGGCCGCTATGGATGGCGGGGCGGTTTTGCAGCCCCGTTATCCGGCGGTATGATGCTCTTCCGTCCAGTCAAGATCGAGGTGGCCAATCTCATTCCGAATGGTTTTCATGGCGGTGTCACGGCTCTCGACACAGGGCAGGTAGTGCCCCAGACCACTGATATCCAGCAAGCCCCTGATGCGTCGGTTGGCATTACAAAGGACGATCTTGCCATTCGGCGGGAGTTCCAGAAACAGGTCATATAACACGGCCAAACCATCACTGTTAATCGATTTCAGCTGTGTGCAGTCCAGGACAAAACGGGAGTAACCGTCCCTGGATAGGGCGTTCAGGCTGTTATGCAGAAAATCGGCGTTATCCGGCTGGACAATGCCATCAAGCGTGATAACCACGATGTCCTGGTACTCTTCCAGTGCTAACTCCAATGACATCAGCCTACCTCCCTGTAATACCACAATAACGTTGTGTACATCCTTACTATGCAGACAATGATACCGGGGAAAAGTTCGAAGGACAGTTAGACCATGGTCTTTTTGACCATAGTCTAAGAAGGGGGATTGGATAGAAAAAGGGCCGATTCACGACTGCGAACCGACCCCATGGCACAGGGCATGTGCAATTCGGTTACCGGCGGGGCTTTTTGGCCTCACTCTCCAGCTGCATACCGATCACGGCCAGTTTCAGCAGTTTCACCGGGCTTTTGGTGAACAGGGCGTCAATCAGGCGCTGGAACAGGGTGAATTTCTTTTGGGTATAAGGGTACCAGTTAGGTTCCAGCTTATCGCTCTGCTTGTCAATCAGGATCGCCTTGGAACGGCTGAAGGCAAGCAGGCCTTCGGCGCCCTTGGCCCGGCCGAATCCGCTGCTGCGGGTACCGCCAAAGGGCAGGGCGGGATTGCCCTCTGTGAGCATGACATTGTTGATCGACACGGCGCCGCAGACCAGGGCCCGGGCGACCCGGTCAGCGCGCTCCAGGTCCTTGCTCCAGACACTGGCGGACAGGCCAAACTCGCTCCTGTTAGACGCCTCAATGACTTCTTTTTCTGTGGTAAAACGGAAGACCGGCAGGGTGGGGCCAAAGGTTTCTTCGTGGGCGAGGAGCATGTCATCCGTGATATCGGTAATCAGGGTGGGCAGGTAGAACTTGCCCTGTTCGCCTGTCACCATGCCGCCGGTATGAATGGTGGCGCCTTTGCTGCGGGCATCCTCAACATGGCGTTTAATAATGTCGAGCTGAAAGTCAGCGGTAATGGCGCCTATGTCAGCATCGCCCTTGTCGCCGGCATTCACGACCAGTGCATCAAACTGGGCTTTGAGCTCAGCGACAAATTCGTCGTAGATGCTGTCATGCACGTAGAGCCGTTCCACGGAGGTGCAGGACTGACCGGCATTGGTCAGCGCGCCCCAGACGGCGCCGGCCGTCGTTCGCTTGAGGTTAACGTCTTCAAAGACAATCATTTGATCCTTGCCGCCCAGTTCCACGTCAACGGGAATGAGCATGTCGGCGGCCTGTTTCAGCAGTTTGCGACCGGTCGCGCAGGAACCGGTGAAGAATATCTTGTCGGGGCGTGCGGCCACCAAGCGTTGTGCGGTAATGCCTGTGCCATAAACCACTTTGACACTGTTCCTGATCAGCGGTGATGCCTCAAGGATCTCTTCCAGCAGCCCTTGCATGGGGGTCAATTCTGACGGTTTGAAGACGACGCTGTTACCGGTGATGAACGCACTCATCATGAAGGTCATGGCAATGTGGAAGGGGTAGTTCCAGGGGGCGATGACCAGGACTGTGCCCAGGCTCTCATGATACACGCGGGACTTCTTGCCCATCAGGGTGATCGGTGTGTGAACCGTCTGATCCTTCAGGATTTTCGGGGCGTTATCGATATTCCATTCCAGGTTGTCCAGTACGCCGAGGATTTCAGACACGACAGCATCGGTCAGGGTTTTTCCGGTTTCTTCACAAATACGTGCAGCAATGCGATCACGGTTCTGCAAGACATAATCAAGAACCTTGTGAACTTCGTGGCAACGTTCAGATACGGTGTATTTTCGCAGATCCTGGTTGGCGCTGCGGCAGGCGGCAAACAAGGCGTTAACCTGTTCTTCAGAGGTTTCCTGCAGGTTGTAGAGTGGGCTTTCTGTGATGGCGTCGTTGACGTTGATAGCTACGGCCTGGTTCATGATATTCCCTGTTCTTTTATATCGCTGTTTATTCGGTCATCGTTGAATCGATGGGTCAGGCGTCCGGTGCGCAATGGACCTGGTAATCCATCACGGTATAGACGCCACTGTCAGGTTTGTAGACGTTGCCTTTGCCGGAGTAGTAAAGGCTGAACACGATACCGCGTAATCCAAACTCCAGCAGTTTGATCTGGCTGCCCAGGATCTTCGGGAGTCGCTCACCATAACCCAGTAGCGTCAGGAACCCTTTCAGTACTGGAGCCGGCAACGTGCCCAAGAGTGACAGGACCATTTTCAGGTCCTTGATATCCTGCGGATGGGACGGTGAGAGAACGGTATCAATATGCGCGAGGCAGCCGGTTTCAGAGAATGCCGGGAAATCACCATTCCGGGGTAGCAGAATGTCGCCAATACGTTCAACCGCGGTGAGCTGGCGCTGATTCAGGACTCGGGATGTGGCGTAGGTCATACAACCTCCTGCAGTCGGGGGGCAGCAATCGATTGCGCGGTATTCTGGGAGATGGATCGCTCACCAAAATCATTGAGGATGCTTTCTGCCGCGCGATGGCTCTGGGCCATGATGGTCAGTGACGGGTTGATACCAGGCGCCATGGGGTAGATCGCGCCATCGGCAATCATCAGGTTTTCAAAGCCGTGAACCTGGAACTGCTCGTTGACCACTGAGTCAGCAGCCCGTTGGCCTATGCCACAACCTCCCATCAAGTGCAGTGCGATAACCAGCGGTGATTCCATGACTTCCCGGGCGCCAACCGCAGAGAAAATATCACGGATTTGTTGCAAGCCCGCTTCAGCGCGCTGGCGATCGACATCATCCAGTGGCTTGTCAATCACCAATCGGCCATTGCGACTATGGCGCAGGGTGCCGGGTACTTCATCACGGACAGCGACTTCTATACAGGCCATGCGACGGTATTGCTGCATGAAGTTCTGGTGTTGTTCCCCGAAGCCCGCCTTCAGCAGGGAGACCGCGACAGGGCCTGCAAAGACATTTTCCAGTTTAAAGCCTTGTGCACGAAAGCGAGGGTCATCTGACTTGAGTGACTGGAAAGCGCCTTTGTGGGAATCGACAATGTCATCCATCAGGGCGATCGACATGAACTGTGGATGGCAGTGGAAGCCCCTACCCAGTGCGGGCAGTCGTTCACTGTGGCCGGAGCGTAGTAGAAGGTCGGTGGAGCCGAGGGCGCCGGCGGCCATAATGCATTTGCGAGCATAGAGCGTCTGACGGTTGTTCTGCCTTTCGCCATGAACCGCGACATGGGTTTTGCCATGCACTACCTGATGGACCTGGAACTGGTCGATCAGTGTCAGCCCTTCTTTTAATGCATTGGGAATGAAGGAGACGGCCATGCTTTGCTTGGACTCCCTGGGGCAACCGCCCAGGCAAACGATGCAATCGTTGTGATCATTCTGGCAGTTGTGTTGACCGCGACGCAGTGGTGCGCGTTTTAGTCCCAGTTTGTCAAAGCCATCGGCATACAGCTTGGCGTTACCGTTCCAGTCGGATTCCTGAATGGTTTCCAGGGAGAGTTGCTGTTCAATGGCGCTGTAGTGACGATCCATGGTGTCGCGCTGGTAAAAGTCGACACCGGACTTGTGGCGGAAATCATCCAGGGCGATATCGTCAAACCGATCCAGCAGGCAGTTGTTGATGATGGTGCCGCCCCCGACGACCTTGCCGCGCAGTAACACCATGCCGGCATCGCGGGTAGAATCCATACCGCCGTTCCACATCAAGTTGGCGTTGGCTTCCAGTTCATTGTCGGGCCAGGTGTCGGCCTGCCAGGATTTGCCAGCTTCAACCAGGCAGACGCTGGCGCCAGCTTTGCTCAGGTAATAAGACAGAACACTGCCTGATGCGCCTGAGCCGATAACGATAAAGTCGTAGAATTTGCCCATGGACTGACCCTGTTTCAGGAGCTGTATTGTTGTTATGTGGCACTATGGTACTTCTTTGGCGGCGAAATGCGCAACTGTTCTATATAGCAGGGTTGTCGAGCTTTTTGAATGGCAATAAAAAAGCGCCCACTATACACAGGGGCGCTTTTTTATATCGTGTTCTGTTGGTCAGCGTGTTAACTCGTTCTGGAAACGGCCAGACGGGCAAGTGCTTCCATGGCGCTACGGTGGGAAGACGTCGGCAGGTAAGCGAGCGCACTGATTGCTTTGTCAGCTTCTGCACGTGCTTTCTGCTCCGTGTACTCAAGTGCGCCGGATGTTCTCACAATCGCAAGAATGTCATCGAGTTGATCAAGACCGCCTTTTTGAATGGCTTTGCGAATCAATGTGACGTCTTCCTCTGAGCCTTCGCGCATGGCGTAGATCAGTGGCAGAGTGGGCTTGCCTTCGGCCAGGTCGTCGCCGACATTCTTGCCCATTTCCGCGCTGTCACCATTGTAATCCAGTAGGTCGTCGATCAGCTGAAAGGCCAAGCCAAGGTGGTTCCCGTAGGCCTGTAAGGCTTGTTCCGTTGTCTCGTCAGCGCCGGCCAGGATGGCAGCTGTATGGCTGGAAGCCTCAAACAGCATAGCTGTTTTACAGCGAATGACATCCATGTATTTTTCTTCAGAAATGGACGCATCGCGCACATTCATCAGCTGCATCACTTCGCCTTCAGCGATGACGTTGGTGGCATCGGCCAGTACGTTCATCACCTGCATATCACCAATGTTGACCATGCACTGGAAGGCGCGGGAGTAAAGGAAGTCACCGACCAGGATGCTGGGGGAATTACCCCATTTGGCATTGGCGGTGGAACGTCCGCGGCGCAAATCCGATGAATCGACCACATCGTCATGTAACAGGGTGGCGGTGTGCAGGAACTCAATGATAGTCGCGAGTTCTACATGGCGCTCACCGGTATAGCCGCAGGCTCGGGCAGCCAGCAGCACCAGCAGGGGACGTAAACGCTTGCCGCCGGCTTCGATGATGTAATGGCCGATCTTCTCAACCAGCGGTACATCTGACTGCAGTTGCTGGAGGATGCAGGCATTAACGGCCGTGAAGTCGTCTCTGACCGTATCATAAATAGTGCTGACTGCAGGGTCTTGAGTCATTGAGGCGGGCGCTTATAACTAAAGGTAAATTCCCGCGAATCCTATGGGGTGGCGGGTAGACTGTCAAGCAAAGGCGGAGAGATTGGGGGAAGATCAGGCTTGTGCACTTATTGGACATTCCTTACAATGGCCGCCCCAATCTGGAGATCCCGCCCGTTGCTACTTTGTTATGGTGTACCGGTTTACCGGAAAGCATCATGCAGCACAGGCACAGGAAACAGTGTTGGTTAACAGAAAATTCCACCCGTCCGGGTGGATGCCTTTAACAAAAAGGCCCAGGATTTTCGGAGATTAAAATGTACGCAGTTATCAAAACTGGTGGCAAGCAGTACCGTGTTGCTGAAGGCGACACCCTGAAGATCGAGAAACTCGATATTGCCACAGGTGAAACCGTTGAATTTGACCAGGTGCTGATGATCGGCAACGGCGACGACGTAAAACTCGGCGCACCCGTTGTTGAAGGCGCTAAAGTAGCCGCTGAAGTGGTTACTCAGGGCCGTGGCAAGAAAGTCATGATCATCAAGTTCCACCGCCGGAAGCACCATCGCAAGCAGATGGGCCACCGTCAGTGGTTCACCGAAGTGAAGATCACCGGTATCAGCGGCTAATATCAGGAGATTGATCAATGGCACATAAAAAGGCAGGCGGTAGTACTCGTAACGGCCGCGACTCGGAAAGTAAACGCCTTGGTGTGAAGCGCTACGGTGGTCAGGTCGTTGCTGCGGGTAACATCCTGGTACGTCAGCGCGGCACCCGTTTCCACGCCGGTGAAAACGTAGGTGTTGGCAAGGATCACACCCTGTTTGCCAAGGCAGACGGCAAGGTGGTCTTCGAGGTGAAAGGTCCCAAGAATCGCAAGTATGTGCGAATCGAAGCGGCCTGATCCCGTTGTGATAGAAGCCGTGAGGAATGCGGTGTTTTCACACAGGTGAAGTCAGCGCGTTTTCATGGTTGAAAAGCCCCGCCTACGGTCGGGGCTTTTCTTTTATGTCCGGGTGGTTCGTACCGTTGGGGAAAACGGGGCGCGGATGGCCCGGCAGATGGAGAAAGAGTTATGAAGTTTGTCGATGAAGCACCGATCTTCGTGGAAGCGGGCAAAGGCGGCAATGGGTGTGTGAGCTTCCGCCGGGAAAAGTTTATCCCCAATGGTGGTCCTGACGGTGGCAATGGCGGCAAGGGCGGTCATGTCTATGTCGTGGCGGAAAATGATCTGAATACCCTGGTAGATTACCGTTACCAGCGCAAATTCAAGGCGGAAAGCGGTGAGCAGGGTCGTGGTAGCAACTGTACCGGCAAGCAGGGTGAAGACCTGGTGCTGAAAGTGCCAGTGGGTACCACTGTCATTGATGAAGATATCGAAGAAGTCATCTGTGACCTGACCCATGCCGGCCAGAAATTCATGGTGGCCAAGGGCGGTCATAACGGGATTGGTAACAGCTGCTTTAAGTCCAGCACCAACCGGGCGCCGCGCGAGTCCACACCGGGTAAGCCGGGTGAGGCGCGTAACCTGCGCTTTGAGTTGAAGGTGATTGCCGACGTCGGTCTGCTGGGTATGCCGAATGCGGGTAAGTCGACCTTTATTCGCTCCGTATCCCATGCCAAGCCGAAAGTGGCGGACTATCCCTTTACCACACTGGTGCCGAATCTGGGCGTGGTGAGTGTCAAGCAACACCAGAGTTTTGTGATTGCGGATATTCCCGGGTTGATTGAAGGGGCGGCTGATGGTGCGGGTCTGGGTATTCGCTTCCTGAAGCATTTGTCCCGTTGCCGGATTCTCCTACACCTGGTAGATGTGGCGCCATTTGATGAGTCTGATCCGGTAGAATCGGCAAAAGCGATTATTCATGAGTTGGAAAGCTTCAGTCCGGCCGTGGCGCAGCGCGATCGCTGGCTGGTTCTGAACAAGGTTGATCTGTTGCCGGAATCGGATCGTGATGCGATCTGTGACCGTATTGTCAGCGAGATGGGCTGGGAAGGGCCGGTATACCGGACTGCCGCGATCAGTGGGGAAGGGACTGAGCGTCTTTGCCAGGACATCATGCGTTTCGTTGAAGAGAAAAACCTGCAGGAAGCGGAAGATGAAACCTTCGCCCAGGCGGAAGCCGAACACCGCGCCCGTATGGAAGAGGAAGGCCGTATCAGGATTCATGAGCAGTCTGAGCAGCGTCGGCTCAAGCGTCGGGCGATGAAAGAAGTGCAGCTTGAAGAAGACGATGATGACGGCGAGGTGGAAGTTATTTACGCCCCGTAAGTTCCAGGAGCAAGGAAAACGATGTCGAACCGGGAGATGCTGGCCGACACCCATCGCTGGGTGGTCAAGATTGGCAGTGCGCTGCTGACGGATGACGGCCGTGGCCTGAATGTTGAAGGTATTTCCCATTGGGTGGCCCAGATGGCGGCGCTGCGTCGCCAGGGTGTGGAAGTGGTGCTGGTCTCGTCCGGTGCTGTTGCAGCGGGCATGTCCCGGCTCGGCTGGAAAGAGCGACCGGCCGCGATGCATGAATTGCAGGTGGCCGCAGCCGTTGGGCAGATGGAGCTGGCGCAGACCTGGCAGTCGGCGTTTGAGCGGCATGGTATCCAGACTGCACAGGTTTTGCTGACCCATGCTGACCTGTCCAACCGGCAGCGTTATCTGAATGCCCGCAGTGCGCTGGTCACGATGCTGGATCTGGGGGTCATTCCGGTTATCAATGAAAACGATACCGTAGTGACCGATGAGATCCGGTTCGGGGATAACGATACCCTGGGTGCGCTGGTGGCCAATCTGGTGGAAGCGGATGTGCTGACCCTGTTGACGGATCAGAAGGGTATGTTTACGGCTGATCCGCGTACTGATCCTGACGCTGAAATGATCGATGAAGCCTATGCCTCGGACCGAAAGCTGGATGCCTTGGCGGGCTCTGGCGGCGGTAAGCTGGGTCGTGGTGGCATGGCAACCAAGTTGCGTGCTGCAAGACTGGCGGCTCGCTCAGGGGCTAAAACCCTGATTGTCGGCGGCAGAATGGAGAGTGTGCTTGAGCGTCTCTATAGTAGTGAGTCGCTGGGTACCCTGATGCTGCCGGACCATGCGCCGGAAGCGGCGCGTAAGCGGTGGCTGGCTGGCCAGTTGCGGGTTCAGGGGCGTCTGGTCATCGATGCCGGGGCGATTAGAGCCTTGCGGGATTCGGGTCGGAGTTTGCTGCCGGTCGGTGTACGTTCCGTTGAAGGCCGATTTCAGCGCGGTGAGATGGTGGCCTGTGTGGATGAGTCGGGTAATGAAGTGGCCCGTGGTCTGGTCAACTATAACAGTGAAGATGCTGTTAAGCTGGCCGGTCATCCCTCCAGCCAGATTGCATCAATACTGGGTTATATTGATGAGCCGGAGCTGTTGCACCGGGATAATCTGGTATTGGTCTGAGTCGATCCTGGTCATTGTGCAGATAAAGAAAAAGCCGGCGATTGCCGGCTTTTCTATGATCGGGTGTCGGATCAGGCAGTTGCCAGAGCCTTAACCTGGTCGTTCAGACGGCTCTTGTGACGAGCAGCCTTGTTCTTGTGGATGATGCCTTTGTCTGCCATGCGGTCGATAACCGGAACGGCGGCGGCGTAAGCGGCCTTGGCGGCTTCTGCATCCTTGCTTTCAACGGCTGCAATCACTTTTTTGATGGATGTGCGAACCATGGAACGCAGACTTGCATTGTGCTTGCGGCTCTGTTCGGCCTGACGGGCGCGCTTCTTAGCAGAAGGAGAGTTAGCCAACTTTAGGTGCTCCTGAAACTTCGGACTGTATTTCTAAACGCGGAACTATGAAGGCAGAGCCTGAACTTGTCAACAGGGATTTCTCGGTGCCGCGCCATGCGTGGCCTGCCTTCGCGCGGCATGCGTATTTATTTCACTGGTCGCTGGTAGTGGTGATTGGGTACACTCTGGGTAAACCCTGCTAATGCATCGTGTTCATGTCATCACCCATTGAAAATCCAGGTTCCGGAAAACCGGAACGGGGGCTGTTACGCTCCAGTGTCACCGTCGGTTTTATGACCATGCTGTCCCGTGTATTGGGACTGGCGCGGGATGTGGTCATTGCCGTTTATTTCGGCTCCAAGGCGGAAGCCGACGCATTTTTTGTAGCGTTCAAGATTCCCAACTTCCTCCGTCGTTTATTTGCCGAAGGGGCGTTTTCCCAGGCCTTTGTGCCGGTGTTGTCTGAGTACCGAACCAAGCGTCCTAAGGAGCAGGTGCAGGCATTGGTGAACCATGTGGCGGGTACGCTTGGTTTAACGCTGGTTGGTGTGACGACGATTTGCATGCTCGCCTCCCCGTTGTTGATTATGGTGTTTGCGCCCGGTTTCTATCAGGACTCTGCCAAGCTTGAATTGGCTGGCAGTATGCTGCGTATTACCTTTCCTTACCTGTTGCTGATTTCCTTGACAGCCTTTGCGGGTTCCATTCTAAACAGTTACGGACGGTTTGCGGTGCCGGCATTCACACCGGTACTGCTCAATGCCAGTTTGATTGGCGCCACTATATTGATGAGCCCCTGGTTTGAGCAGCCCGTCATGGCGCTGGCCTGGGGCGTGGTCATTGCCGGTATTTCCCAGTTGTTGCTGCAGATCCCGTTCCTCTGGCGGATCGATATGCTGCCGACGCCTAAATGGAGTTGGCAGGACGAAGGGGTGCGGCGAATCATGACCCTGATGATCCCGGCGCTGTTCAGTGTGTCTGTCAGCCAGATCAACCTGTTACTGGATACCGTTTTGGCGTCTTTCCTTCAGACGGGGAGTGTCTCCTGGCTTTATTATTCTGATCGCCTGTCTGAATTACCCCTGGGTATTTTCGGCATCGCCATTGCCACAGTGATCTTGCCAAGCCTGTCCCGTAATCATGCCAAGGAATCGCCGGAAGCGTTTTCAGCGACACTGGACTGGGCGCTGCGCATGGTGCTGCTCATCGGTATTCCTGCCGGTGTTGCCCTGTTTATTCTAGCGGAGCCGCTGATTGCCACACTCTTCCACCACGGTCAGATGACCGGGCATGATGTCATGATGTCCGCCATGAGCCTTCGTGCCTATGCGTTAGGTTTGGCGGCGTTCATGCTGATCAAGGTGCTGGCTCCAGGGTATTTCGCTCGTCAGGATACCAAGACACCGGTGAAGATTGGGGTCACCGCCATGGTCGCCAATATGGTGTTCAATCTTATATTGGTCTGGCCGTTAGATCATGTTGGACTGGCGCTGGCGACGTCCATGTCGGCCTTGTTGAATGCAGGTTTGCTGTTTAGTGGATTGCGAAAAGCAGGCGTATTCAAGCCGGCTGCTGGTTGGTCGGTGTATGGCTTCCGATTGATTATGGCGAATGTCGCCATGGGGGCTGTGCTGGTATGGCTGTGTGCTGATCCTGAGCAGTGGTTGAACTGGGGCTTGTGGGCGCGAGTGGAGAATATCGTGATTCTCGTGGTCAGCGGTGTGTTGATTTACGCTATTGCGCTATTGATGATGGGTATGCGTATCCGACACTTCAGGCATTAAGATGAAATTGGTGGTGGTGAAGTGTTTAGGACTATCACCACCCCTAATATTCCAGCTTATCCTATCGCAGCTTTTGGTTGTTCCGAAGCGGGATCTGGTGTGGCGATAAGGGAATCAATTTTTGCCAATCCAGAAATGATGTCGGGATCAATAACGCTTTCTCGTAACTGCTCCATATAAGCGTCTATAAGAATTTGATCTACACCGTTGTGATCCAGGCGCTCGGCAATTTCTCGTCTGATATCCTGCTCTAAAGTGGTTTGTAGTCTGTAAGGTGTTCTGTAAGCTTGGATATACATTTCAAGCGAACATATGCAGGTTGCAATCTTTTGAATAGCAGAAGGAAAGCATTCAAATTTGACTGTCAGTGTTGCCAGAATGGCCTCGAAAGCATAGGTGCCATACTCAAGGAGGGGGCGAGCTGGCCCACTTCTCATGGCGTATGGCACTGATGCTTGGCATGGGTTGCGAAATTCTTCAGGAATGTTATGAATATCTTCTGGGCGCTCTTCTGAATCATAAAGATTGATAGTGAATAGCCTATCGATGATGCTTCTGACTTCAGGCTTGTCAAGCGTGTCAAGATTTACTTCGAGAATAGGTTCGTTAAGAAACATGCTTTTTTGGATTACGATATAGGCAGCCCTTAGAGCAGAATCATAGAATATCGGGAATCTAGTGTAAATTTCATCGGTTATTGATTGGATCTGTTCTATATACGCAGACATCATTTTTGAGTTTTTGCTATCTGGACGGAGTTTTCTTAAATACTTTTTAAAATTAAATTGTTCTCCCTTTTGCGCCCGGTCTTGCTCAATAAATTGGTAAAGGGAGTCTGTTTCGGCTCTTTTTCTATCGTCCATGGATGTGTCTTCGATCTCTTTGGGCGCAGCAGTGGCTCCTGCGGTAGAGAGGGAGTTGTGCTCATTTTCTTTTTTTGTCTGGCTTTTACCCTGTTGTTGTCGGGTATGTTCCTGAAGCTGATTCTGTACTGCCAAACCTTGGGGGGATTGAGGATCAATGTTAAGTTCTTTTTTTATTGCTTCTGGAGCACTTATTCCATGGATGACAACTTGATCGTACAACTTATAAATAAGGCGGTTTCCAATTTTTATGACAGGAGTCTTTTTTTCTTGCTGGCTTAGTGCTTTGGTCACGTTGGGGCTATTGCCTGTTGTAGGTTTATCTTCCTGACTATTCTTGAAGATGGGTGTATTTCCCTTTATGCCTTCCATACTGATTAATCTCCCGTTGTTGAATGGTGATAAATATTAGAGAGATAGCAAAGGAAAATGTTCCATGTGAATTCGTTGGATATTGTTTTTTTTTATTCTAAAACGCTATATTTTGACGAAGGTAATAGGAATGGAATACTCTGAATGATGCGGGCTTTGCATAGAAGCAAAGCCCGCATCATTGTCATGCGCTGAAGTGTTTGTGATGAAAACGTAAGTGTTCCTCAATAAATGAGGCGATAAAGTAATAGCTGTGATCATAACCCTTTTGGTAGCGAATCTCGGCAGAGTACTGTTTTGTCTTGCAGGCGGATATTAAGTTTTCCGTTAACAATTGCTGTTCCAGAAAACTGTCTTCAGAGCCCTGATCAATGAGTACAGGTAGATTTCCTGCTCCTGCTGCAATCAGTTCCGTTGTATCCCAGGTCTTCCAGCTTTCCTTATCATTACCCAGGTAATGGGTGAAGGCTTTTTCACCCCAGGGGCATTGTGTTGGATTGACGATGGGGGAGAAGGCTGTGGCTGAGACATATCTGTCCGGATTTTTCAGTGCAATCATCAGAGCGCCATGGCCGCCCATAGAGTGACCGGAAACCGCGCGCTGATGGGTGACGGGGAACGTCTGCTCGATTAATGTTGGCAGCTCCTTTGTGATGTAGTCATACATCTGATAGTGGCGATTCCAGGGCGCCTGGATGGCATTGAGGTAAAAGCCTGCACCCAATCCAAGATCATAAGCCTGGTCGTCTGCATCGGGCACGCCTTCACCGCGAGGACTGGTGTCGGGCATCACCAGTGCCAGTCCCAGTTCAGCGGCAATTCGCTGGGCGCCGGCCTTGGTGGAAAAGTTTTCATCCGTACAGGTCAGGCCTGACAGCCAGTATACGACGGGTACCTTTTCACCGTTGTTGGTCTGCGGTGGCAGGTAAACTGAAAACGTCATGTTGCAGTGCAGGGTGGTTGAAGGGTGGCGATACTGTTTCTGCCATCCCTCGAAACAGCGGTAGCTGTTGAGTAATTCCAGTGTTTCCGGCATGGATGTTACCTGTGCCGGGATGCGGTGCATCCCGGTCTTGCTGATTTATTGGTCGAAATGAATCACAGTGCGGATGGACTTGCCTTCGTGCATAAGATCAAACGCGGTGTTGATCTCATCCAGCCCCATGGTGTGGGTAATGAAGGTATCCAGTTCATATTCACCCTCCATATAACGCTGAACGTAATCCGGCAGCTCTGAACGGCCTTTGACGCCACCAAAGGCTGAGCCTTTCCATACCCGGCCGGTTACCAGCTGGAACGGACGGGTGGATATCTCTTCTCCCGCACCGGCCACACCAATAACGACCGATTCACCCCAGCCCTTGTGGCAGCATTCCAGGGCCGAACGCATCAGATGCACATTTCCTACACATTCAAAGGAGTAGTCCACACCGCCATCGGTCATTTCCACGATGACGTCCTGGATCGGTTTATCATAATCCTTGGGATTGACGCAGTCGGTAGCGCCCAGCTGTCGTGCAATCTCAAACTTGCTTTCGTTGATATCGATGGCAATGATGCGGCCCGCTTTCGCCATGGTGGCGCCAATGATGGCGGACAGGCCAATGCCGCCCAGGCCAAAGATGGCAACGGTGTCACCTTCCTGAACCTTCGCCGTATTCATGACGGCACCCATACCGGTGGTCACACCACAGCCCAGCAGGCAGACTTTTTCCAGCGGTGCATCTTTGCGGATTTTTGCCAGTGCGATTTCCGGTACGACGGTGTACTCGGAAAAGGTCGACGTCCCCATGTAGTGGTAGATGGGGTTGCCGTCTTTATAGAAACGGGTGGTGCCATCGGGCATCAGTCCCTTACCCTGTGTAGCGCGAATGGCCTGGCAGAGGTTGGTCTTGCCGGATTTGCAGAATTTGCATTCGCCACACTCCGGGGTGTATAGCGGAATCACATGGTCACCGATGGCCAGGCCGGTAACGCCTTCTCCAACTGCTTCGACGATACCGCCGCCTTCATGGCCGAGTATCGCGGGGAAAACGCCTTCCGGATCACTGCCTGACAGCGTGTAGGCATCGGTATGGCAAACGCCGGATGCGACAATGCGCACCAATACTTCACCTTTTTGCGGCGGCATCAAATCGACTTCTTCGATTTTCAGTGGTTCTCCTGGTGCCCAGGCAACGGCGGCGCGTGTCTTGATCATTTCCATTCTGTCATACCCTGTGTTGTGGGTGAGTGGATCGTGTTGATGCACGTATTGTATTTGTTTCTGATGAAACAATAATTGCCGTTTCAGGTAAATCACTATTACCAGGTGGTAACAATGGAGCGCTGGCAGGGCGTCACAGAATTTGTCGCTGTTGCGGATGCAAACAGTTTTACGGGAGCGGCCAAGCAGCTGGATGTATCCGTTGCTCATGTCAGCCGCAAGGTCAACGCGCTGGAACAGCGGCTGGGCGCCAAACTGTTTTATCGATCGACCCGGAAGGTGACGCTGACGGAATCCGGTAATCTTTACTATCAACATTGCCGCCAGTTGCTGGTGGGGCTTGAAGAAGCCGACAGGGCGGTGGCCGATCTCAATGGTGACCCGAGAGGGTTATTAAAAATGACTGCACCGGTGTTCTATGGCGAGCATTTTGTCGCGCCGCTGGTGAACCAGTTTCTCTGTGATCATCCGGAGCTGCGTCTGGAATTTATCCTGACCAACGAGAAACTGGATTTGATCAGTCATGGCTATGACCTGGCGATACGCCTGGGCAAACTGGAAGACAGCTCATTAATCGCCAGAAAAATTGGCCGTCGTACCCAATACGTCTGTGGCTCGCCAGCGTACTTCCGGCGTTATGGCCAGCCGCATACATTGGGCGAGCTCAGTCAGCACCAATGCCTGCATGGTTCAGTGGATGTATGGCGCTTCCTTGAAAATGGGCAGGAGAAGTATTTTCGAGTGCATGGACAGTGGCGTTGTAATAGTGGCCTCGCATTAAAGGATGCCTCGTTGCGCGGATTGGGGCTTGTCCAGCTGCCTGATTATTATGTTGAAAAACATCTGAAACGTGGTGAGCTGGTGTCTGTGCTGGATCAGTACCGGTTGCCTGATGATGGGATTTGGGCTGTGTATCCTCAAAATAGACACCTGTCTCCTAAAGTCAGATTGTTGGTCGAATACTTTAAACATCATTTTGGCTGAAGTTACTGGGATAGTAGTTTCTTTGCATCGCGAATATCTCTCTCAAGGAGATCAATGAATTCTTCAGGAATAGGCACCCCTTTTACTTTAAGTGTATCGATCAGTGTTCTGGCTTCATTTATGGCCTTGTTAATCTCTTGTTCTTGAGGTGAAAGTTTTCTGCCTTCTTTCCACAGCTTGTGTATTCTACGTTGCATCTGGACGAGTGGGGCTGCTTCGCGCATTTCTTCAGCAATTTGACAGTCCTTATCAAACTGGCTTTGTAGATCATCCGGGATCTTGACACCTTTGTTTTTCATTTCCTGCATGAGTTCTCTGGTGCTGTTTTCTGTCTCGGTTATTTCATGTGCTGACTGTAAATTTCTTTTTTCGCACAATTTGTGTAGTTTTGATTGTAGTCGTTCGAGTGGTGCGATTTTGCGTATTTCTTGAGCAACGCGAAAATCCTGATCAATCTGACGTTTTAGTGTATCCGGAATCTTGATGTCTTTATCTTCCATTTCCTGCATGAGTCCTCTGGCGCTTTTTTCTGTCTCGCTTATTTCATGTAATGATTGTAAATTTCTTTTTTCACAGAGGTTGTGTAGTTTTAATTGTATTGTTTCGAGTGGTGCTAGCGCGTGTATTTCTTCAGCAGTGCGGAAGTTTTGATCAATCTGATATTTTAGTTCATCTGGGACTTGGATGTTTTGATTCTCCATTTCCTGCATGCGTTTACTGATGTTGCTTGCTCTCCTTTTTATTTCGGATACTGATACTAACTCTCTTTTTTGACACAGCTGTTGTAATTCTTTTTGCTGCATTTCGAGTGAGGTTATTGGGTTTTCGGTTGTTTGTTTATCTTTATGTGGATTTTGTTCACGCAAGAATTTTCGTTCGGTTTTTCTTTTGGTTTTAGTGCGTTTTGGCATTGAGGGAGTACTTGGTTTTGTGCTTGTTTGTGATGAGTCTTTTTTTTCTTGGGTCTTTCGTTTTTTTCGTGATTTTTCTTTTGCTTTTTGTTCTTTTAATTTTTTGTTCTTAAATGACTGTAGACTCTCAAAGTCGATGTGTGCGGGGTGTTCAATATTAAGGCCTCCTCCGTCTTTTCTGAGTTTTTCAGAGCTCATGTTGCCTGGTGGAGTGTTCCAGCCGTAATATAGTGCACTTTTGTGGCGATGAAGCTTATTCCATAGTGATTTACTTATCATTTCTTCAATGGCTGGATCTTGATTGTATAATGCTACTAATAATTCATCCACCTTGTCTTTGTTAAGATCAGTGAACAAGCCTGGTGCAGTGAATGTTGTTTCTTGTGTTTGCTTGGAAGTACATATCATTGTAAGTAATTCATATTGATGGTTGATATGTCTGTTTTTATATTCCTTATGATTTTTTGCGAATAATATCGAGCCTTTTTGAGGGGGGGTTCCTGCTCCTTCTAGGAAGGAATCTAGGGGGGCGACTATTGCAAGTTTTAATTTTATGTCTTTTATTCGAGAGTATGTGCCGAGAAAGAAGCCACGAACTATGTCAAACTCAATATCGCACTCATCCCTGGCATATATGTCAAAGAATTGCCCTAGGTAATCATGAAAGCTGAAAAAAAATGCAAGAAATGCTGCGGAGTCAGAGTCAAGGACACTGAAATATTTAGGGAAGCTTCCCAGTGCCTCCGTTGGTGAAATATTTTCATGGCAATAGAACAACATAGTCCCATCAAGTTTTTTGTTTTCTTCAAGAGCCATAAAAACTTTTCCCGTGGAAAGTTCTTTAGGTGGTTGGCCATTAAAAAAAGCATTGCTATCGATCAGGGCGTTTAGCCTGGAACGGAAGGGGTTGTTCACTCCAGATGTTATATCAGCAGCTTGCTTCAGTAATGTGTAAAGTCTACTGCTAATCCAGGGGCCTGTATTAACTGCCCTCAGTGCATTCATAAATGCATCTCTGTTGCCTGGATTCTGAATATATTGCAAGACAGCGTCTTCTTGTTGCATAAAAAGATTATGCAGTTCTAGGGTTCGTTCAGCCAAATGGTTATTAAAATCTTCTTCGTTGGTGAAGTCTAAGCCCATCTCTGGTATAGCGCTCAATGGTGTGAAGGTGGGTCTTTGATGTTGTTCTTTTGCAGGGGGCAGTTGACTTTCTTCTGATGGCTTTTTTTCAGATCCTTTGCTTGATTCAGTAACGCGCGACTTATCTCGTGTCTGAATTTTAGGTCTAACATCTGGCTGGGTTGGCTTATGTGCGCCCGGCAACATATCAGCCTGTTCTTCTTGTTGTTGTACTTTTGGTTCAGAGACTGTATCGGATTTTGTTATGGTGCTGTCTGAATTGTCGTCTTTGCCTTTCTCGATTTTGTCCACTGTTAATGGTGCCGTAGCACTAATTGCTTGTTCTTGTGTGCAAGTCAAGATTTGCGGCAGGGTTACCTGTGCTCGTAAAAGGTGTTCTGGTTCCTTTTGAATAGTGGTTTTTGGCTCTATTGGGGATAAGGTTGGTATAGTCGTAATGCCTTGCCATTGCGATGGGCTGTCTTTTTCCAGTGATTGAACTTCATCTACCTGGACGTCTTCAGGTCCTATAAATCTGGGAGAAGGCGCTTGAGATGTATGTTGCAGGAGTACTTGGTTCCAGTCAGCAGGGTTTTGTTGTTTCCATATATCATGTAAGCTTTCCAGATTTTTTATATAGCACATTTGCAGCTGAACTTCTTCAGTGTTTGAGCCTGGGGTTAAAAGCAGCCGTGCACAATCGCTATATTCCTCTTCTAGTGTTTCAAAAGGACTGTTAAAGTCAATTTGCATGCACTGAGTGGTAAAGTGCTTGATAAGTGCTATTGAGTGCATTTCAAATTCATGACAAGTCATTATCTGGTGCAGTATATGGATGTTCTCCGGAATACTAGGAATGTCTTTTTTTTCAATGTCCTCCCTTACTACAGATGGAAGGTTTTCATAAGGTATGGTTGAAAAAAGTTTGGTGCTATTATTCAGTAGTGTTTGCTTTGTTCGTGGATTGTTTATTTGCTGGGTGAGTGATTTTAGTTCTTTGTATGTTATGTTTTTTTTTGATAGTCTATTTGCTAAGCTTTTTCTACCTGCGTTGTTAAGCTTTTCACATAATAGTTTGCGAAGTGAGTCTTGGGTTTGAAGTACATTGGTTACAGTAGGCGGGACTTTTTTTAACGATCGCCTATCCATATAGATAAAATCGCTATCATGGATGTTTTTGTCAATGACTGAAAAAGCAAGAGTCTTGCTCGCACTTCGATCACATGTTGCTTGATTTGCCATATTAATCCTTGCAGATGTTCTCTGATATCCTGATAGATGTGTGATTATCTATGTTGGATTGCTTTTTCATTATTTTGTTTTTGTTGAAGAGCCCTATGTTTCACGATTGTTAGCCATAAAAACATAATTGGAATGTTAATGATGCTTTCGTCAGTGTTTCAGACAAAATGAGATAGTATGGCCATGTTTAAAATATACGAATGACTACGTAGCTTGAATTTTTTATCAGGATATAATCGAACATTTGATAGGGGATATCATTTCACTTTGCCGTCAGCGCCACGGACCTTTATCATAACCCGGCTTTATAACGCTTCACGGAACAGGGTCGGACTACTTTTCAATGCAGTTGATACGGGGCTTTCAGAACATTCAGCCACTGCCGCAGGGCTGTGTCGCGACCATCGGTAACTTCGATGGGGTTCACCTGGGGCATCAGGATATCCTGGCTCAGGTCAGGGAGAAGGCTGCGGCGCTTAACCTACCCGCCTGCGTGGTCCTGTTTGAGCCGCAGCCCAGGGAATTCTTCACGGGGGAGCAGGCGCCTGCCCGGGTTTATACTCTGCGCGATAAACTGGAAGTGCTGGCTGCGGAAGGGGTTGATACGGTCTTGTGTCTGCCTTTCAACGAAGCGTTCCGATCCTTGACGGCGGATGAATTCATCCAGACAGTACTGGTCGATATTCTGGCAGTCCGCCACCTTGTTGTGGGTGATGATTTCCGGTTTGGTTGTGATCGTTCCGGTAACTTCGCCCGGTTAGCGTCTGCCGGTAAGACGCTGGGATTCTCTGTTGATCATACCCGTACGGTTATGATTAATGACGAACGTGTCAGCAGTACCCGTATCCGGCAGGCGTTAGCTGCGGGTGACTTCGTAGACGTCAATACGCTGCTGGGCCGTACCTATCTTATTTCCGGCAAAGTCAGCCACGGCCAGCGCCTGGGCCGTTCCATGGGTGTCCCGACCGCCAATATTGTGCTCAAGCGCAAGTCGTTACCGGTAAGAGGAGTCTTTGCCGTCAGGGTGCATGGCCTGCTGGATCAGGTGTACAACGGCGTGGCCAATGTTGGCTCCCGCCCAACCGTTGCGGGACAGGGCGCGCGACTGGAGGTACACTTGCTCGACTATCAGGGTGATCTCTATGGCCAGCGGATTCAGGTGGAATTTCTCCATAAAATCCGCGATGAGCAGTCCTTCCGGTCCATTTCCGACCTGAAAGCGGCGATTGCAGATGATATAGTTCGGGCTCGGGTGCTTTTGAACGGCCAATAGTTTTTCGCCCCAAGTAATAAATTCTCGGGAACCTTGCCGGAATGTGAGGTTCCACTATGACGGGGATTGTACTTTTTATGGTGCAATCCCCATTGCTGTTTTTGAACGGCTGCATTCCGCTTAATGTGAACACGGACTCTGTTGCAGTCAGAGCGAGCCGGAGTCCTGTACCGGACTGCCTGTGACCGATGTGATGATGTCAATGCTGGTAGATAACAGATGAGTGACTATAAACAGACGTTAAACCTGCCCCAAACCGGCTTTCCCATGAAAGCCAACCTGCCGCAGCGCGAGCCGCAGATGCTCAAGCGCTGGTATGAAATGGATCTGTACGGCGAGATTCGCAAGGCATCTGCTGGCCGGGACAAGTTTATTCTGCATGATGGCCCTCCGTATGCGAACGGCGACATTCACATCGGTCACGCGGTTAACAAGATTCTCAAGGATATTATCGTCAAGTCCCGAACCATGAGTGGTTACGACGCCCCTTATGTGCCGGGCTGGGATTGTCACGGTCTGCCCATTGAGCACAAGGTGGAGCAGAAAGTCGGCAAGGCGGGCGTCAAAGTCGACGTGAAGACCTTCCGCAAGAAATGCCGTGAGTATGCAACCAAGCAGGTCAACGGCCAGCGTGAGGATTTTAAACGCCTGGGCGTATTGGGTGAGTGGGATAACCCTTACCTGACCATGGACTACCGGTTCGAAGCTGACATCATCCGCGCCTTGGGTAAGGTGACGGAGAATGGTCATCTGCATAAGGGCTACAAGCCGGTTTACTGGAGTGTCGTGGGCGCATCCGCCCTGGCTGAAGCGGAAGTGGAATACCAGGACAAGACGTCACTGGCCATTGATGTCCGTTATCCTGTCAGCAGTGAAGCCGATGTTTTGTCTGCATTCGGTGGTGACAAGGGCGAAGGTCCAGTTTCAGTCGTGATCTGGACCACCACTCCCTGGACACTGCCTTCAAGCCAGGCCGTCACCCTGGGCGCTGAACTGGACTATGTGCTGGTGCAGTGTGATGCCGGTCTGGGTGCCGAGCGTTTGATCGTTGCACAAGGGCTGCTGGAGTCCATCATGCAGCGCTACAACGTGGAAGATTACACCGTACTGGCAACCACAACCGGCCAGACGCTGGAAAACCTGACAGTTAACCATCCTTTCTATGACAAGCAGCTGCCTATCCTGTTGGGCGATCACGTTACGCTGGATGCGGGTACCGGCTGTGTTCATACCGCGCCTGACCACGGTGTGGATGACTTTAACGTAGGCCGCAAGTATGGCCTGGGCACACTGAATTATGTTGACGACAACGGCAGCTTCCGCAGCAATGTTGAGCTGTTTGCCGGTGAGCACGTCTACAAGGTGGATCGCCATGTGGTGGAAGTCCTCATGGAAAAAGGGCGTCTGTTGCATGAGAAGTCCTTCCAGCACAGTTATCCGCACTGCTGGCGAACCAAGACTCCGCTGATTTTCCGGGCAACACCGCAGTGGTTTGTCAGCATGACCAAGAATGGTCTGCTGGAACGCGCTAAAGAAGCCATCAAGGATGTCAGCTTTACACCGGAATGGGGCCGCAACCGCATGGAAGCCATGCTGGAAGGTAGCCCGGACTGGTGTATCTCCCGTCAGCGGACCTGGGGCGTGCCCATTGCCCTGTTCATCCATAAGGACACCGAAGAGCTGCACCCGGATACGCCGGCGCTGATCGAGCAGGTAGCCCTGCGGGTCGAGAAAGAGGGGATGGACGCCTGGTTTGATCTGGAACCGTCAGAATTGCTCTCTGCTGAAGATGCAGACAATTACATCAAAGTGACGGATACGCTGGATGTCTGGTTCGATTCCGGTGTGACACACATGGCGGTACTGGATGCGCGGGATTACCTGCAATTCCCGGCGGATCTCTATCTGGAAGGTTCTGACCAGCATCGTGGCTGGTTCCAGTCTTCACTGAAGACCGGTATCGCTATTAAGAATGTACCGCCTTACAAAACCCTGCTGACCCACGGTTTCACGGTGGATGGTCAGGGGCGCAAGATGTCCAAATCCATCGGTAATGTTATTGCACCGCAGTCGGTCATGAATTCACTGGGTGCTGATGTACTGCGCCTGTGGGTCGCTGCGACAGATTACAGCGCAGAGATGACCGTTTCTGACGAGATTCTCAAGCGGAGTTCTGATACCTACCGCCGTATCCGGAATACTGCCCGGTTCCTGCTATCCAACCTGAACGGCTTTGATCCGGCGACTGATTGCGTACCTGCCGCCGAGATGCTGCCGCTGGACAGCTGGGCTGTTGATCGTGCCCTGCAGTTGCAGCAGGAGATTGTCAGCAGCTACCAGAAGTACAACTTCCTGAATGTATACCAGAAAGTACAGAACTTCTGTGCGCTGGATCTGGGCAGTTTCTACCTGGATATCATCAAGGATCGCCAGTACACCACCCAGGCGAACAGCCTTGCGCGTCGTAGCTGCCAGACTGCGATGTACCATATCGTTGAAGCGTTGGCTCGTTGGATCGCGCCGATTCTGAGCTTCACTGCCGATGAAATCTGGCAGCAGCTGCCGGGCGAGCGCAGTGCGTCCATCCACATGGAAACCTGGTATGAAGGTTTGCACGCGCTGGAGCATTCGACCATGAACCGTGAGTTCTGGCAACGGATCATGATGGCAAAAACCGCCGTCAACAAAGCGCTGGAAGAGGCACGTAGTGCTGGCGTGATTGGCAGCGGCCTGGAAGCAGAAGTGACATTGTTCGCCGATGAAGGATTGATGAAGGATCTGGCTGCACTGGACGATGAATTGCGCTTTGTGTTGATCACATCCCGTGTGGATCTCAAGCCGCTGACAGATGCATCAGAGGCTTCAGCAACGGATCTGGACGGTCTCAAGGTTGCGGTTAAAGCCTCAACCTTTGAAAAATGCGTCCGATGCTGGCACCGTCGTGAGGATGTGGGCACCAGTGAGGCACATCCGGAGCTGTGTGGCCGCTGCATTGAGAATGTTGATGGTAAAGGTGAGATTAGGCACTTTGCATAATAGCCTTGAATGGGCTGGTGCTGATCGTTAAATAGACGTACTAGAAAAACCCGCAGCATGCTGCGGGTTTTTTATGAATAGTGCTTTTGTTAGTGATTCTGATGGTTTCGTTAGGCTGGCGGACAATGATAATTGATCGCTCGGTTGTCAAAATTATATGTTACTAAACATATAGGGTGCAGAAATCGCACATGATTCGTACAGAAAATATACGTGTTCCATCTGGCTCGAATAAAGAATCTGACACTCATTCAGAATGTGTCTGTTTATCTCGCTTCAGGTATTGGCTGGCCAAAATACAGAGCAAGAGCGAGACTAATCGTTTTTATTATTGCTTATATCGTGTTGGGCATGCGATTGAAAAATTGGTTGCCTCTATTTTTGAGCGGCGAGTGACTAAGGCGTCTGTTGATACCCTAATGACAGGGAATGCAACCGAATCATGTATCGCTAGCGAATTTGATCGACAAGCCACTGTAGAGTCAATGATATCTGTCAATCAGGAGGATGTTACAACTGCTGACACGAGTGGAGGTATTCACGATCCTGCTGGTAGCCAAGTCATACTCCATTCTCAACGATTATCCTGTGAATGTCTGGACAGCATTAACAAGGAGTTACTGGATGTTAGATGGAATGGTAAGTCACTGGCACTGAGTCAAAAAGAGTTTGATCTCATGCTTGGTGCATTGGCTGAATCTGAAGTTCCAATGCTGTCAGATCAGGAGGTCGCTGAAGTCGTGATATGTTATGCCCGATTGATGCGAGTTCGTGGTCGGTTGCCACCTGAAGGCATAGGTAAGGTTTTTACAATACTGTTGGGGTCAGTCAATGTGCCATTAAAACACGCTCAGGGTAACAAAAAGCAATTTTTGGAAAAAGCTGAACAGAAAATATATAAGCAGTTGGAGAGTAATTGTCCTGAGCTATTCATTAAGCATGGCTTGAGACGCTATTCGATTGACATGCCAGGCGAAGTACAGATGATGAAGTTATTGGGCTCCAGTTTGGTTTTACTCCGAGAAGAAAAGGTCAGAAAAAGACTGATAGTATATCTGATTTGTCAGAAACAGAGTATTTCGTTAAGTAACGAGCTTTTTATGCAGGCTTTGAATGATAAGTTAATCGAGGGTGGGATGGTCGAAGCCTTAAATGGTGAAAATCTGACAAGTAAAGGGGATGTGCAAGAGTATGCAAAGATTCTGTATATAAGAATGTTTGTTATTAAAAAAGGTGTCGGTTAATTATTGGTGGTCTTTGTTTTGTGTGCGTAGTCAGTCGGGGTAAAGCTTTCTGCATTAAAAACAATCAGTGGAATGGTTTTTAATATAATATTTTTTGTGGATTCGGTTGTTGGTTTAAATTATTAAGGTTTAACTTATGATTTGTGAGATTTGATGTTTTAATGATTGTTTGTGTTTCTAACAATTAGGTTAGGTATTGCTCTAACTGTACACACCGATGTGTGTTTATTTATGGGTTTATAATTTTTCAAGTTTTAACGGTAATGTATATGGAAGGTTTACCTAGAACAACAGCAACCACGGCAACCACGGCAACGGGACATTTAGCCGCAGGAATAAGTGCTGCTGAGCTGGAATCAAGTGTTTTTAGTGACGAAGATATATACGGCCAAATCCATGCATTGCTGATTGGGGATCGAACCGTAGAGCCTGTTGAAATCGAAAGTCTTCTAACCCATTACAGCGATATCAATACGATGAATGAAGACAATTCAACGCTTTTGAATGTTGCTGCAACCCATGGGCAAAGCGCTGTTGTTGGGCTATTGATAGAGAAGGGCGCGGACATGGAGTTGGCTGATAAAAATCTCTGTACACCCCTACATAATGCCGCTATATATGGAAACACAGACGCTGTTAATCTTTTGTTTTTTTATGATGCAAATATTGAATCAGAAGGTAAATATGGTCATAGCCCATTGGGAAATTCGGCATTAAATAGTCAGCCAAAGAGCGTTGATCTCTTGATAAAGTTCGGTGTCAGGACTGATCATCTGGACCATGGTCGAAATACCGCGTTACATTTGGCGGCATCTAGTCGTGATACCGATTCTGTCAGACTTTTACTGAATGCCAATCCTGATATGATTCACAAGCTCAATGAGTTTCTCAGGACACCTTTACATAACGCTGCTAACGCCTATAGCGGTTGTGCGGGAGCTGTACCTATTCTGATAGCAGCAGGTAGTAAGATAAATCTGCGTGATTGCGATGGAAAAACACCCGTATACTTTGCATCAGCACGTGGGCATAGTGAGGCGGTGAGTCATCTGGTAACCGCCGGAGCAGATGTTAATGTAGCAAGTCAAAGATACAAGAGTTCGCCTTTATGCGAGGCTGCCACCTGGGGCTACAGTGATATTGTACGCACATTGGTGGATGCTAAAGCAGATGTCACTTTTACTGATTATGAAGGAAGACAAGCATTACATTGCGCAGCAAGGGGGTGTAGCTTGGGTTCTGAAGATCGTCGGGAGTTCGATTATGAAGAGACAGTCAAGCTCCTCGCAGATGCAGGTGCTGCTGTAAACGAGTCCGATAGCCGTGGTATGGCACCTTTACACATTGCTGCTTATGAAAACAATCTGGCAGCGTTCAAGGGTTTGGTTGAATCTCTGGCTAATGTGAATCAAGCAATAACACCAGGTTCAATCGATACTTATAGAGATTTTTCGGTTATAAAAAAAAGTGCACCTTTACATTATGCTGCTCAGCAAGGGAATTTGGAGGTAGTCAAACGGCTGTTAGAGGAAGGTGCCAACATAGATAAAACTGATGGTGGAGAAAGGACGCCTTTGTACTTTGCGATAGGGCGTCGCCCACAAATTGCCCATTTTCTTATGGATGCTGGAGCCAATATTGAGCAGGTTGAGCACTTGGGGAGAAGTCTTTTATTAGTTGCAATTATGGACCTAAGAGCGACCTTGGAGGGGTATACAGATTCGGATGCAGAGGCATTGAAAGAAATTATCAGGAGAATGATAAGGTCTGGTGCTGATCTGGATAAAATAGTTCCAGGCTCCCGATACTCATCGCCTAGAGCTATGCTTGAGGAAATCTTTGCAAATGATGAACAGCAATATAGATCATTCATAGATTTGAAGCCTGTTGAACCTTACAAGCGAGGCTGGCATTCGTGTTTCTCATTGCAGAGTCAGATCAGTCATGTTGTTCGCGGTGCTTTACACAAACGATTAGATATTGATCAATTACCTATCGCGCCTTCTCTTCAACAATTTGTACGTTCAAGATGTATTACTGATACCAGTGCATCATCAAGTGATAGTGTCTCTCAACCTTTGATTGTAATAAACCAAGAAAATCAGGCCTCTTAGCTATGATGAATACTTAAAGACACCACAGATAATATGTCGTAAATACTAGGGCATGACTAAAGGTTGCTGGTCTGGTGTAAGGGGCTTCATGCCGTAGGGAGTCCCTCGTTTTATCGGGTAACGTTTAACGAGTATTACCAACAAATCTTGTCGAATTTACCCGTTTCACGTGTATGAGCTAGCTTTGCATTTTCATCGAACGTCTAGTGTCTATTTCTATGTATTCTTATATCCAGGTTAGGGTATCGTGGACGTTAAGAAATGGCGCCTGTTCAAGTCTAACGCTTTACAAGTCAGTTTCTGAGATGGACCTTGAAGCCTGTCAGAGAAAGAGCAGATAGTATCATTCATTCTTCGCACAAAGACTGTACATCCACCGCCTTTGGCTTGAGAATACCGGCCTATTGCCTTCACTTCCGTTATTGATAACAGGATGAATACTGCTCAATGACTGCTCTGCATTCGTCTCGCTCATATCCCATGCTGCGCTGGCTCTGGCTATCCGTGGTCGTCATCGTTTTGGATCAGCTCAGTAAGTATTATTTCAATAATCACTTCTCACTGTATGAGCAGGTGCCCGTTACGCCATTTTTCAGTTTTACGCTGGCTTATAACACGGGGGCGGCATTCAGTTTTCTCAGTGACGCTTCTGGCTGGCAGCGCTGGTTTTTTGTCTCCATAGCATTGATTGTCAGTGTGGTGCTGGTGATCTGGATGAAGCGGTTACGATCTGATGAAAAACTCCAGGCTGTGGCCCTGGCGTTGATTCTTGGGGGGGCGCTGGGCAATGTCTGGGACCGGATTGCGTTGGGACATGTGGTGGATTTCCTGCTGTTTTATTACGATCGCTACTATTTCCCAGCCTTTAATCTGGCAGATTCTGCTATTACACTGGGCGCTGGTTTACTGATCCTGGATATGTTTATCCACCCCCAACCGACAGATACCGATAAGGACAGGCAGAACACATGACAACCCCGGTGATTACAGCCGGCAGCAAGGTGACCATGCACTTTGCGCTGAAGCTTGAGAGTGGTGAAGTGGTTGACAGCACCTTTACGGGGAAGCCTGCTTCGTTTGTGGTAGGTGACGGCAATCTGCCTGGCGCCTTTGAGGCTCTCTTCACTGGTATGAAAGAAGGTGATGGTGAGACGTTCACGGTCGCACCGGAGCATGCGTTTGGCCAGCCAAATCCCCAGAATGTTCAGATGTTGCCCCGAAGCCAGTTTGATCCTGAGATGGCGCTATCTGAAGGGCTGGTGGTTTCGTTTGCCGACAAATCGGGTTCAGAGTTGCCGGGTGTTGTCACAGATTTTGATGATGAGCGGGTCACGATTGATTTCAATCATCCTCTGGCGGGCAAGCATCTGATGTTTCAGGTGGAAATCCTGGAAGTGCTTGACGCCGATTAAGCTGCACAGTCGCCTGAAGTCATTTTCGGGCGATGTTTCCGGATGGCTGTCTCACATCTTTTCGCTCAAAACGCTGTCAAGTATGGCGGTATTTTGTCGCTTTCTGCATGCCCGTTTCAATTCATACCGCTTATCAGGCCTCTTATAGCGTTAATCTTGGTATAAGCCTGTTTTGATTCTATTCCTTTCTGGTCGTTCTAGATTATTAATGAGAGATAACGAGTAGGGACAGTTTGTGGCAACAGTTATGGATGGCTGTTGCAAACAGTGATATCAAGGACGAACTATGCCAGACGGTGCATACCGCCCGCCAGCGGCGATGGCTGGTTTCAGCCTCATTGAAAATTTGGTAACGCTGTTCATTCTGACGGTAGGCTTGCTCGGTCTTGCCGGTTTACAGGCGACCTCACTTCGTATCAATCATCAGGCTTTTTCTCAACACAAGGCGGTTAGTCTGGCCATTAATATTGCCGACAGGATGCGGGCGAACCCAGAAGGTGTTAATGGTAATTTTTATTCATTGATAACAACAGGATTTACGCAGGTGTCCCGTTGTTACACCGCATCCGGCTGTACGGCGCAGGAAATGGCCAGAAATGATATCTGGGAATGGAACCAACTGATTGAGAACAATCTTCCCGGTGGTTTGGGGCTTGTCTGCAGGGATGGTACACCCGCAGATGGCGGTACTGGTTTTGCCAGTACAGCGGCGACTTCTATTGCCAGCCAGGTTGTTAATCTGGCTTCTACGCAGCCTGGTACGACGCCTGCCATACAGGCCCAAGCAGCACAGGCTGAAGCCCTGGCTCAGCAGGCCGAGGCTGCTTCACTGGCGGGTAATGCCGCTAATGCTGCAGATTTGGCGAGACAATCCGCTGAACAATCCGAGCAGGTTCTGAATGCATTGTTTCCAGCTGGCGTAGCTGCGAATCCGATGGCTCAGACGATTGCAGCTCAGGCACAACGGGCGATCAACAGTTCGAATACTGCGACTAATGTTGCCGGTGCGGCAGATGCGCAAGCGGCTATCACAGCGGCTTGTAGTAATGATGGTTCGGTCTACAGCATCTGGATTGTCTGGGATACGAATAACGACGGTACGCTCGATAACCCGTTCGCATTCGATATCAACGGGGATTTAAGTTACATGATGACGTTCGAACCATAAATTTCAGTGTGATTGGATTTCGACATTCAATGGACGATAAAACCTTAAAAGCATCCGATGAGTATTGCGCTATGGCTCTGAGCAGACAGCAAGGCTCCAGCCTTGTAGAAGTGATGGTTTCACTGTTGCTCGGTGCCATTATGCTGCTGGGCGCTGTGCAGATACTGGTTAACAGTAAACGGGATTTCCTGATCAGGGATGCCATGAGCAGTGTGGAAGAGGCTGGGAATTTTACCTTTGATCTCATTGGTGGTGATTTGAGGGTGGCCGGTTATAAAGGCTGTGTGAGTAAACGTGATACCGCGTTTGACAACTTGATCACTTCAAGCGGGACGGTTTTTCAGCCAGAGCGGGGAATTCAGGGCTGGGAGGCGAGTGGAACCGCGTATTCGGACACGTTGACGCCTGCCTCCTGGGGGAGCTTAAGTGCCCAGTCCTCGGCGAGCTGGACAACAACAAGCGGTGCCCAAGCGAATAATATGCCTCCTACAAGCAGTACGGCAGCGAGAGGGTCGGATATCATTAGAATCTGGGGTATTGAACCGTATGTCTTCAATATTACCAGTGCGACGGCTACCAGTTTAACCGTGGATGGTACTTCAACCATCGGGTTTCCTGAGGCTGGCGGTGCCGCAGATGCGAATGACAGAATTCTGATTGTCAGTGATTGTGAAAAGACACTTATCGTCAAGGCAACCAATTTCAATCGCACTACAGGCGTCATTACCTTGGGAGGTAATGGTGGTGGAACATCACAACTGACTTCCATGAGAAATATGGAGGCCGTGATCATACGGGGTGTTCAGTACTATATTGGCAAAAGAGACAGTACAGCCAGCAATCATCCATCTTTATATCGTAAACGCATTAAGGCTGATGGCACGCTTGATGATGCAGAAGAGCTGGTGGAAGGCATTGCCAACATGCAGATTGTTTATGGTGAAACGACCGGTACAACCAGTCAGATAGCTGCCAGTCGCTATGTCACAGCGGATAAGGTGACAGACTGGAGTCGTGTCGTCAGTGTCAGAATGTGGCTGCTGGTTGAAACAACCAATGATTTCATTGTGAGTGCCGCGAGCCAAGATTATAGCTATATCGGCAAAACCTACACACCGACGGATCGGCGATTCCGACGGGAGATGTCGATGACCATCAACCTGCGTAATCGAACGCTGGGGGCCATGCCATGGATGTAGGCAGGCATGAATCTGGCAGTGCCCTGATTATGGCATTGATCACGTTGCTGGTGCTCACGCTGCTCGGTACGACCAGCCTGGATAATGCCATCATGGAGCAGCGCATGGCCCGTGGCAATGTGGACCATGAAACGGCGTTCCAGAATGCGGAGCTGGGATTGCGATCCATAGAGAACCGCCTGCTGGACTACTCATCATTTGCCACACTGGAAAGTGAGTTGACAGGCGAGGGCGTCTATTATTCCAGTCTGTCGTCCAATTACCTGAATACCAGCTTTTGGGCCAGTGTGCCGGTTTACGCCAATGGGCAGGTGCTCACTGGCAGTGATGCGAATATCGTGGATCAGGCGGGTCTGGGTATTACCATGATAATCATCGAGTATATTAAGGAAGTGAATAATTCGCTGGGCGTAGGAAGTTCTTCCAGCTCAAAAATCTATTATTTCCGGGTGACTTCGCTGGGTACTGATACGACGTATACCGTTGCCAATGCCAATGCTGGTGACCGTCCCAGAACATTGACCATGGTGCAAAGTATCCTGGCGGTTAGGCTGACTCCCTGATATTCAATGATCGATTTGTTGAGAAGGTGATCGGGTAGCTCAGAAGAAGCGAATTATGAAAAATGTGGCGTTTGTAGGAAAAGCCACTCTATATTTGTTGAATATACGATAGTTAAAGGAATCGTCGTATTCCGCCGGAATACTGCGGGATGCGAACTGGATAAAGCAGAAAGGATTCGGGATATGATACTAGCTGCAATACAACATGCCAGGCGGTATTTATACCTCTCTGTGAGTGGGGTTCTTTTCTCCGGATATGTATCTGCCACAGGTTTGATGATTGCACAGAAACCATTATTTCTGGTGGAGGCGTCTGCCTCTAATGTCATTATGATGCTGGATGATTCTGGTTCGATGAACTGGCGCAAACTATGGCAACCTGCCTGGAATCTGTGTGCTTACCGCAATGATGGAAGTAATTCTTTTTCGCCAACTAAGGCGCCATTTCAAACACAAGATAATGTGTGTTTTTATGAAGATCCTAATTATCGGGGCACAGAAAGATGTTATGCCAATGATGAAACGTTTTTACCTAATGTCGAGACCCGGTCATTTCGGCTTAGACCCGGTTTTGGAATACGTGCATATCGTGGAACAAATCATACTGGGGGGGACTGGGGTTCAGGTCGGAATAACCCTGGTACTAGTGAATTTATTCGCTCCTTTGAATTATATCGAACGACTGAAAATGTAGCTAACGCAGCGTGTGGCGCTTTTAATAATACATCAATTAGTAGTAGAGCCTCAGAGAATCAAGATCAGGGTTTTGATCATTTCGTAGGCGATTCTAGCGGTAATGTTGGTGACTGGCGGGGGTATACGCCTGATATGGAAGCCAGCTTTTATGACGCAACGGTAACCTATACGCCTTGGGCTGATATGTCGGATGCGGATTTCAGGGCAGCACGTAATCATCCCCTGCCAGGTATTCGGGATTTTAATCATCCGGCGGGTTCGATGAATTATTCGGCGATTGTCGATCTTGTTGACAGATTTTATGTTGTTGCTGAGGATACGGCGGGTTTTACCGGGAACAGGCCGCGTCGTTACAGTCAGATTAATTATGAAAGAGTCCCGAATGGACAGATTGACTGGTGGGATGATCACACAATCTTCCAATTACGTGCAGACAGGGTACGTTCATGGCGGGTCACGTTTGAATATCGGGATGGCCCCTTAGGGCCGGAAGTGATACAGCGTATTGAGCAAAACGCAGATATCACCGACCCGGCTGCAGTGGCAGAACGTCAGCAAAACTATGCGAACTGGCATCAATATTACCGAAATCGCATGTTCAGTGTTGTTGCTTCTGCAACCAAGATCGTGGACTCATTTCCCAGTGTTCGTTATGCCCTGGGTTATATCAACCAGAGCAACCTTATTGTTGATTTTCCAGATACCCAGTTTGGTAATGCGAAACATAATGAAAAGATTATCGCTCAGTTGATTAAAAGAAGTCGAGGGGATGGAGGGACTCCGTTACCGAAGGCATTACATCGAGCGGGTCAATCTTATCGACGAACCGGCACTGGTGCGCCAATCATCAGTGAATGCCAGCTCAATTATACGATGCTTTTGACCGATGGGGAATGGTTTGGAGAAGAACGTGCTGTCGGTGATACTGATTATGATAAGCGCGTCGGATGGGTGTCTGATGTGGCCCTGTACCATTATGAGAATGACCTTCGTACAGACCTTGCTGATGAAGTGCCGCTGGGTGATAACAATACAAACAAAAAACAGCATATGAGCACGATAGGTATTACTTTTGGTCAGATTGGTAAACAGGTCGATACGGATGATGATGGTTGGCCCAATCCCCCTTTGAAAGTGAAAGATGATTGGGGCGCAAACAAATTTGATGACCTTTGGCATGCGAGTTTTAATTCCGGCGGCGCTTATTTTTCAGCCAGAAATTATTTCTCGCTGTTAAGGCAGCTTAACGACGTTTTCCAAAATATTATTAACGTTACTAGCTCTGTTGCACAGTTAGCCATAGGCTCAACTTCACTGCAGACGGATCGGCGTATTTTTCAGGCACGTTTTGACTCCCAGGACTGGGCGGGTGATCTGGTAGCCATTCATATCGATGGTGATGGCAAAGTAGTGAAAAACCCCGATGGAACCATGCGAACCGACTGGTCTGCTAAAAGCCGTTTGGCGGCGTTGGGGAGTAGTGGGCACTCACGCCGCGTGATTATTACCAGAAAGCGTACGGCAGGTAGCACAACCGAAGGTAGCCCATTTACCAATGCTGCCGGAAACACAGCGCTTTATGATGCCTTGCGAGTAAGTAGTAGTCGCCAGGTTCCGGTGAACTTGAGCACCAGTACGGCGTCTTCCGATGCATATCGTCATGAGGTGTTGAATTACATCCGGGGTAGTCAGACCTTTGAAGGAGAAAATGGTTTCAGGCAGAGGTCCAGTCGGATGGGGGATGTTGTTAATTCATCCCCGGTCTATGTTGGATACCCTAATTTCCAATACCCGGATGCTATTGCTTCCGGCAGCTTGTATTCTGATTTCAAGAAAACCCATAAGGGTAGAAGCCCTATGGTGTATGTCGGTGCGAATGACGGCATGGTGCATGGCTTTGATGCAGCGACAGGTGATGAAAAACTGGGTTATGTGTCACCGATATTGTTTCCGAATTTGCATGAATTAGTCCTTCCGCACTATCCCCATCGCTTTTATGTGGATGCTAACCCCAATGCCGTAGATGCCTATTTTTACACGAATAGTGGCAGAACGGAGGGGGATTGGAAAACGGTTCTGATTGGAGGGTTAGGTGCCGGCGGTAAAGCCATTTATGCCCTGGATGTGACGGATCCATCTCAGTTTACTGAAGCTAATGCAAAGAAAATTGCTTTGTGGGAATTTACCCCTGACGATGATGATGACATGGGTTATACCTTTGGTAAACCCATGGTGACCAAGCTGGCGAGCGGTGACTGGGTGGCAATTTTTGGTAATGGTTATAACAGTACGGAAGGGAATGCCGATGCTAGCGGCGAGGCGGTGCTTTATGTCGTCGATATCAGAAATGGCAATCTAATTAAAAAAATCAGTACCAAATCAGGTAATAAAACCAATCCGAATGGACTTTCATCGATTGCAGCCGTTGATGTCGATGGTGATTTTGTTACTGATTATGTTTATGCCGGTGACTTGAATGGTGATCTTTGGAAGTTTGATTTTAAAAATAGAAATTCAAGTAACTGGGAAGTCGCTTTTGGTAATAGTGGGAGACCAAGGCCATTATTCAGTGCGGGCTCATCCAGACCGATAACATCCACACCAACCATTGGCAGACATCCTAATAAGGGGTATTTGGTTTATTTTGGTACCGGACGTTATTTCGCAGAAGGGGATAATGCCAGAAAAGGACAGAGCACACAGAGTGTGTATGCAATCTGGGATAAAAATGATGGCAGTAGTGTGACTTCTACCGTTAAGGATGATGATCTGCTTGAGCAGAAAATCACGACGGAATTTGAAGTCGAAGTTAACTCAAAGGATGTTGCTCTGCGCCAGACTACAGCGAATGCCATTGATTGGGATACCCATAAAGGCTGGAAAATGGAGTTGATATTGCAGCAGAGTGGTATCACCAACTTTAATAATGGCGAGCGCGTTATAGCGCAGGCCGCCCTTCGGAATGGCAATGTTATTTTCTTGACACAGATGCCAACAGGGGGGTTGTGTGAATCGGGTGGCGATAGCTGGATTATGGAAGTCAATGCCTATTCAGGCGCCCGTCTGGAGGAAAATGTCTTTGATGTAAATGATGATGGTGAATTTGATGAAAAGGATAGCTCCTACAGTAGTTTAGGCATGACGCTGAATCCATCAGATCCCAATTACCCGACTGATAATATCGTCGCTACAGGGATTAAGAATGAGGGTATTGTCCAGCAGCCGACCATCATTCCCTGTCAGAGTTCGGAATGTAAATTAATGAGTGGTGCTGGCGGTAGTATCAATACCATTCATGAAAACGATGGGCAACAGACAACAGGACGACAATCCTGGCGTCAGATTTTATTGGAGGAGTGATCATGAGACCATTAATGATGGCACTGATGTTGACTATGCTCCCGGTTTTTACGTGGGCCGCTACATTGAATTATAAAGGCTCTGGGCGCATTGATAAGCTGGACTTCCAAACAGCGAAAATTACGATCAATAGCAAAGAATATTCCATGGATCCTTACTCTTTCAAGGCAGTAATTGATGGGCATGAAATACAGCTTCAGTTCCTAAAGGAAGGGTTTATGGTGAAGTTCTATACGAATAAATCGGGCTATGTTGGACGTGTTGAGCTTATGGGTAGCCCACAGTTCAAGCGACAGTTAATGAAGCATTGAGTCATAGCGCTGAAGTAACGGCGTATTTACTGTCATGTGGGAATGGAGAATCCCGTGGGAATGAATAGAGGCTACACACTCATAGAACTGCTTGTCGTCATGATGATCATCGGAATTTTGACGGCGATAGCGTTTCCAGCCTACAACAGCTATGTGCGCACTGCCAGTCGCTCTGACGCCCATATCACCATACAGAATGTGGCGGTTCTGCAAGAACGTTGGATGGCACAATTCAATCGTTATACGGATAGTGTGTCTGATCTTTTGGGGGCTGGCGCCACAAGTTCGGCGGAATCGCATTACACAATCAAAATTGTGCACAGTCAATTGGATAGTGGTGATGATTGCGCAGCCGCTACGACGCCCGCGTCACCAAACCGGCGACAATATACGATTATTGCAACGCCGTTGTCGACTTCTCAGCAGGCGGATGCTGACTGTACCTGTATTTTTATGACGGATGTCGGTTTCCGGGGTTCCTCCGGCGCAAGAACTGATCCCGCAGACTGCTGGTAGCGCTATCCTGTCGCAAAGCTGCACTAGACTTTATAGAGTACAGCACTAAACAGGTTTGCCAGGGGGCCGGTTCATGAGGTTTGAGCCGTATGAATGAAGTACCATCAGACATTGAATCTTATGAACGATTGATTCTGGATTCATCTTCGCTCGCTATCCTTCAGATTCTGGAAGGCTGTATTACCTATGCCAATCCAGAAGCACGGGAGCTATTTGCGGGCGATAAAGACGCAGTACTTGATGGCCAAGTCATTGATGGCCGTTTGGTGTGTGAAAATGTGGATCTGAAAATGATCCTGGATGATGTTTTGGCTAAAAATGCTGTCGGTGAACAGAAGAATTGCATGGTTGTGGACGCTGGCGGTAATCAACTCCCCGTACAGCTTGCCATTATGCCGTTACTGCATCAAAAGCAGGGATTGCTTCGAATCATTGTCGAAAAGTTGACGGAAACTTCGTTAAAAACCAATGAGAAAGTTGACTCTGAGCAACAAATAAAGCCTGACGCTGTTCCACCTGAGCCTGCAATAGAAACACCCAAAGAACAAAAACGGGTAAAAACCAGCAGTGCAAAAAGCCCTGTTATAGTGAGAAAGGCTTTGGCCAATGCGGCTAAAGGAAAGCTGGTTACACTCCTGAGTATTCGTCTCGAAAACCACGAACAGCTTGAGCTTGCACTGGGAGAAAATAATATTCACCGAATTGCCAATGACATCATTGATAAATTTAAAAGCGTGCTTGGTAAAGAGGTATTGCTTGAAAATTCACTCCCTTCTCTCTTTCATATCCTGGTCGGCACTCAGAATCAGGCAAAGTTGAAGCAGGTGGCTGATAATTTGTCCCGTGCTATGGACGAGCTGGTCATAGAAGTCTCAGAGCAGGTGGTTCAGGTGGCAACCGCAATCAGTATTCTCCCCGTTGATAAAGAGAGTGATGCTGAATTGCTGCAGTCCAGGATAGAGAAAACCCTGGCAAGGGCCGCTGAGAAAGGCCTGAATCACTGGCATCTTTTTGACAGTAAGGAAGAATTGGCGGAATTGGCCTGTCAGGGCGATGCATCAGCATTGGTTCGATATGCCTTGGATAATGGGCAATTCAAACTACTTTATCAGCCGGTTATCAGTTTGACGGGGGACAAAGAAGAGCATTATGCCGTGCTACTGCGAATTGTTGATCCCAGTGGCAAAGAGGTGGTTGCTGGGCAATTTGCAGGTGAAGTAGACAGAATTGCCCTAGGTGCCAAGATGGATCGTTGGGTAATCCTGCAGAGTATCAAACAGCTGGTCATCCACAGAAAGAAGGTGCGTAAAAAGGCACATTTGTTTATCCACCTGAGTTCTGCTTCATTGCAGGATAAAACATTGTTGCCTTGGGTCTTGGGTGTTTTACAGAAAATACCTGTTGGCGCTGATTCACTGGTCTTTCAATTCTCAGAAAAAAACGCCATGCGATATCGGGAAGACATACAGCGTTTACTTCAGGGTGCGAAGAAAGTTGGATTTAGGACATCATTGTGTGACTTTGGGCTTAGTATGAAACCCTTGAAGACGGCAGAGGAGCTATCCACCGACTATGTCCGTCTGGATGCTACATTGACGAATAACATGGAAGACGACAAAGCACAGGAAGAGAATGTTTCTGAGATGATTAAGGCTCTTACCAAATTGAACAGAAAGACCATTGCTGTGCCAGTGGAAAACCCGAATGCACTCAGTGCTTTCTGGCGTACACAGGTTGATTATGTCCAGGGCTTCTTTGTACAGCAGCCCAAGCCGGACATGGACTATGATTTTTCCATGGACGAATGAGCTGCTTTTAAGCAAACCGCTTCTACTTATTCTGCCAAATCACTTTCCGGACCATCCAGATCCAGTTTCTTGAGACGATAACGTAGCGCACGGAATGTAATCCCCAACTTTTTGGCCGCTGCAGTTCTGTTCCAGCGGGTGCTTTCCAGTGTTTGTATGATGACCTGTTTCTCAAGGTCTTCCAGGTAACTTTCCAGGTTGTCGACCTCCCCTGTATCACTGATAGTAGATTGTGGTCCAGTGGGAGGGACGGATGATTGAATCTGTAAGTCCTCTAACGTGATTGTGTCGTCTTCGCACAACGTAAAGGCGCGCTCAAGAATATTCTCAAGCTCACGTACATTACCGGGGAACTGATACTTGGCAAGATGGATTTGTGCCTCGTCTGATAACGTGACGTCTGGTAAATCGCAGTCCTGGCTCAGTTTGTGGAGGAAGTGCTGAGTCAGCAGGTGAACATCCTTGCCTCGCTCTCTCAGCGGTGGCACCAGTAGTTCAATGACATTAATGCGGTAGAACAGGTCTTGCCTGAAGCGTCCTTCTTGCACCTCCAGTCCGAGGTCTTTGTGGGTGGCGCTCAGGATTCTCACATCAACAGGAATTTCCTGTTGACTGCCTACCGGTCGAATACTCTTTTCCTGGATGGCCCTGAGTAGCTTGACTTGCATATGGAGGGGCAGGTCGGCGACTTCATCCAGAAACAGCGTGCCACCATCGGCGGCCTGAAACAGACCGGGCTTATCACTGACGGCGCCTGTAAAGCTGCCTTTCTTATGCCCGAAAAATTCACTTTCCATCAGTTCTGCCGGTATGGCACCGCAGTTGACGGGCACAAAGGCGTGGCTACTGCGTGGCCCCTGCTCATGGATCATGCGGGCGACGACCTCTTTACCGGTGCCAGACTCACCACTGATGTAGACAGGCGCCTGACTTCTTGCCAGTTTGCGAATCGTCTTCTTGAGCTGCAGCATGACACCGGATTCACCCAGAAGCTGCATCTTGTCGCCGGTACTGACCTCTGCTGAGGTGCTTACTTTCATGGCGTTTTGTATCAGTTCTCTCAGCCTTGAGAGGTCTACCGGTTTGGAAACAAAGTCAAAAGCACCGGCTTTCAGGGCCTGTATGGCGGTGTCCATGGAGCCATAAGCGGTGATCACAGCAACAGGTGTTTGCGGCATCGTACGCTGGATATGGGCAACCAGGTCAATCCCATTGCCATCCGGCAGGTTCATGTCCGTCAGGCAAAGGTCATAATGGCACTGGTTAAGGCGTTCATGCGCTTCGTTGATTGTCGCCACGGCGTTGGTCGTTAGCTTCATGCGTCCCAGCGTGATTTCGAGCAATTCCCTGATATCGGGCTCATCATCAACGATTAATACATTGGTATGGGTCATCATCGTCAGCTTATTAGTTTTTTCGGGTGAGCGAACGAGATATGGAAGACACTGCCCCGCTCTTTTTGGTATGGCAACAGCCCCAGACTGGCCTGGTTGATTTCACAGAGTTCCCTGCAGATATAGAGGCCTAGACCTGTGCCTTTTTTATCGGTGGTATAAAAGGGTTCAAAGACGGATTCTGTGAATTCATCGGGAATACCAGCTCCAAAATCTTCAACTTCCAGCCAGGGATGCTCGGACGCGCTGATTCCCGCCCGAAGAATCAGACTGGGTTTACCGGCATGTTGCAGACTGTACCGTAAGCCGTTCTGGCAGAGGTTATGCAGCACTTGTTGTAACTGGGAAAGGTCGACATTGACGGTTATCTGTGCTTCCGGCATTTCCAGTTGAATATCGGGTGTTTCAATATCCTGGAAATGTTCGGTATCAATAAACTCCCTTAGCCACGCATTCAAGGATACAGGTTCAGGGTGTATGCCCTGCTTACGCGAGAGTTGCAGGATGTTATTGATAATGCCATTTACGCGTTTGCAATGTTTGTGAATGATGGTCAGCAGACGCTGATCCATGTCATTCATCGTATCGGATTCAGCCAGTAGCTGGGCTGAGTGGCTGATAGCGCCCAGTGGGTTTCGGATCTCGTGGGCAATACTGGCAGTGAGTTGGCCCAGTGAAGCGAGCTTCAGCCGCTGAGCTTCTTGTGACAGCGCGGCTTTATCATCCAGAAATACCAGAACGTAGTGGGTCTGCTCGAATGACTGTCGGCTAAAGTTCGGCAGTATTTCCGGTGAGCCGGGTGAGCTGTTGAAACTGTTTGGCCGCAGGTGGGGATTGGCCAGCCATTGCTGATAACTGGCCATCAGGGATGGCGAAAGGGCATCCAGCTGCCCCTTGGTATCGTCTGTTGATAGCAGGTACTGGGCAGACTCGTTCATCATCACAATGGTATCCGGCTCCTGCAGCACGAGGATACCTGTACGCATACGCTGGATGATACTGGTGCTTAGTCGTTCCAGGTTGAAGGCTCGGGTTCTGCTAAGGCGTTCAGCCAGGGCAGAGGACTGCAAACGGGTCCGGACGCTTTGGACAAACAACGCGGTGGCAAAAAACAGCAGACCGCTGAGACCTGCATCCACATGTTGAGAGACTCGCCCCAACAATGCGTGATGGATATCAATGCTCAGCAGGAACAAGGTGGCTATTGCTGACAGTAATATTCCCAAACGTCCTTTCAGCAGAATATTGCCGATCACGATTGGGACAAAGTAAAGATTCGCCAGCCCGTTGTCCTCAAACCCCACCATGTGCATCAGAACGCTGAGCATCATGATGTCCAGTGTGATGACAAAGAAGGTATAGGTTGTCCCCGGTTGGTTACGGAAGGTCAGGACAAGCCACAGGACAAAGTTGACGGTCAGGTAAAGGTTCAGGTACCAGCCCACTTCACGCTGGGGGACATAACTGAATAACCATTCTGCTACGGGCGTGAGCGACAGCCCCAAAAGAATCATACCCAGCAGGCAGCGGTAAAGGTTGTAGAGCCTGAGCAGCCGATATCGGCTTCCCCAGTCGAAGAGTGGTGTTTCTGACTGATGAAATAGCGTCGACCAGTCTACTTTTTCCCGCAGTGCCTGGCCGGCTGGCTCGCTATGCTGCAACGACGCCCCCGAAAACTTCTATTCTGTTATTAGGGTTGATTGTACACATGTCGTTGTGATGCAGGGAAGTTTCACGGAAAATACCCTGCCTTTCTAGTCCGTTAGTCAGAGGTTTACATGGCACCGACGCTGCGTGTCGTATTAGCACAACTCAATTTGCTGGTGGGTGATATTGAAGGCAACGCCCGCAAGGTCATCGAATGCGCGCAAAAGGCCCGCAGTGAACATCAGGCGGATATTATCGTTTTCCCGGAGCTGACATTGTGCGGTTATCCCCCGGAAGACCTTTTGTTACGTGAAAGCCTGGCATTGCGGATTGAAAAGGCGCTTGAGCAGCTGTCGGCGGTCAGCGGCATCGATATGGTTCTGGGACTGCCGGCAATGGGCGACAACGGTCTGGAGAATCAGGCTGTCGTAATCCGTGATGGAAAGATTATCTGCCGTCATGCCAAGCGCCATTTGCCGAATTATCAGGTCTTTGATGAAAAGCGGTATTTTATACCAGGCACTGGTTATGGGGTGTTTGAGTGCCAGGGCGTCAAGATCGGCCTGACGGTGTGTGAAGATATCTGGTTCCCGGATCCGGCTGCCGATGTCAAAGCTGCCGGCGCCCAGCTGATCATGAATCTGAATGCCTCCCCGTTTCACCTCCACAAGCATGACTATCGTCTGGATGTTGTCAGCCAGCGTGCACGTGAAACCGGATTGCCAGTCGTGTATGTGAACCAGGTGGGCGGCCAGGATGAGCTGGTCTTTGACGGTGGTTCCTTTGTTATGAATCCGGACGCTTCCCTGGCCATGACGGCAATCAGTCATGAAGAGTCTCTATCCCTGGCAGAGTTTGATATTGCCAGTGGCCAGTTTCTCCAGGGTGAGTCCCACGACAGTAAAATTCTGGAAGCCCGGGTATATGACAGCCTCGTTCTGGGCGTCAGGGATTATGTGAGCAAGAATGGCTTTAAGGGCGTCGTGCTGGGTTTGTCCGGGGGGATTGATTCCGCCCTGGTGCTGGCCATTGCGGTTGATGCCCTGGGCAGTGATCGTGTAGAGGCTGTTATGATGCCGTTTCGTTACACCTCCCAGATGAGTCTTGATGATGCGGAGGCAGAAGCCAAAACCCTGGGGGTTGATTACAAAATCTTGCCTATTGAACCCATGTTCAATGGTTTTATGGAGACGCTGAAAGAGGAATTCGAAGGCACAGTTCGGGATACCACAGAGGAAAACCTGCAATCCCGTTGTCGCGGTGTATTGCTTATGGCGATTTCCAACAAGAAAGGCTATCTCGTCCTGACCACTGGCAACAAGAGTGAAATGGCGGTGGGTTATGCGACGTTGTATGGCGATATGGCCGGCGGTTTTGATGTCCTCAAGGATGTGCCTAAAACGCTGGTGTATCGTCTGGCCCGTTACCGTAATAGTTTGTCACCAGCCATTCCTCAGCGGGTTATTGACCGTCCACCGTCAGCAGAGCTGGCACCGGATCAGGTGGATGAAGACAGTCTGCCGCCATACGACGACCTGGACAGAATCCTGGAATTTTATATTGAGCAGGATCGTAGTGCGGAGTATATCACCGCGCAGGGATATGATCGGGAAACTGTCTATCGGGTGCTGAGGCTGGTTGATATTAATGAATACAAACGACGTCAGGCGCCTGTAGGGGTGCGCATTACACCGCGGGGGTTTGGGCGTGATCGTCGTTACCCCATCACATCTGGCTGGAAGCCCGGCATCTAACTTTGCGATAGCACATAAAAAACGGCAGCGTCCTAAGACGCTGCCGTTTTCTGTTTATGTCAGATTACTCCTGTATCCATGCCTGGTTGGCATCACCATTGGCATTCCACACCACGACGTTACCGCCATCACTGGCTTGTGCCGCTGTGACGGCATAACCGGTGTTCTTGCGGGTCCTGAGGGTATTGTCGACTTTGTTGAAACGCTGGTTCTCATGGTCATTACACTCCCAGACCACGACACCACCGCCATTCCATGTCTCACCCTTGTAATCCAGGCAGACATTGAGGTTGCTCTGCAAGTGGAATCGACCATTGCCATCCTCCCACCATTTTTGTGAGGCCTGATTTCTACAGGTGCTGACCACCACGTTGCTGTTGGATGCCGTGCCGGTAGCTGTCAGGCAGCCGTAAGCCCCATTGCGCAGTTGGACAAAGTTTGTGTTATCCACATACCAGCGCTGGTTGGCACTGCCGCTGGCCTGCCACATGCCGACCTGCCAGACGCCACCTTTGTAGTCATCTGCCACATATTGGGGGTGTTCTTTCAGCCGGAGCTGGTTGCCATTGAACTCCCACTTCTGGTAGCTGCTGTCGCTGCAGCGGGTCAGGTAGAACCAGCCATTATTCCAGGGTTGGCCGGTTGCACAGTAATCTTCGTTCAGTTTAGTGTGCAGTCGTCCCTGGGCGTCCTGATACCAGAACTGGTCATCATAACTGCCACAGTACCAGTGCTCGATATTGGCGTCTTCACTGGCGCCCCGGGCCACGAGACAATGACCATCGCCGTTGTGGATGCGCAGGTATTGCTTGTCGCTGCCATCCAGAGAGCTGACGTAGCTAACGAGTAACTGCAAGTCCGGATCTGTCAGGCCGGCAGTATTGCCATGGCCGCTGCGGAAGACGTCAAGCAGTGTTTCCGCCTGGCCATTATGGAAGTAAGGCGCGGTATTATGGACACCAAGCAGGGTAGGGGTTTCAAACCCGACGCCTGCCAGCGGCTGGCCGATGCCCAGTCCGGACGATGGCTGAATGGTGCCTACATCGTGGCGCTGTCCATCCGTGAAGGTTGAACCACTGTGGCAAGACGCACAGTTCAGGCTATCAAACACCACTTTGCCAAGTTGCGCATCGTCAGTTAGTCCACCGCTGGCCTTGCGCAGACCGCTGCGAGGGTAATCTTCCAGGGAGGCAACATAGGCTGCCAGGGCATCCAGTTCGGCGTTACGACCGGCTTTTTGCGCGCCCAGAGGATCGGCCGTTGCGGCAAATTCGGCATCGCTCAGGAAACCACTGCCACCAAAGGCATTGCGGATGTCATTCTCAAAGTCCTGGATCTCATCAAAATTCGCGGTCCAGTGGACATTGCCGTGGGCATCACCCATGCGGCCTCGAAGGGAGATCGTGTTTCTCAGGCCTTCACCACGATCGGTAAAGTCCCAGACGATGCCATCTTCGCTACCGTCATCGTGACAGCTGGCACAGCTGATGTAACCATCACGACTCATACGCTGATCCCGGGCGTTATAGAATATCTGTTTGCCCTGAAGCACCTGCGCTGTCAGCTTTTCACTACCAACTGTTTTGATTTCCGCCAGTTTCACTGGTGCAAAGCCTGTGGACTCAATCACGTCGGTAATGTCGTACACCGAGACGGTTCGCGATGTGAAGTTATAGATGAACAAGGTTTTGTTATCCGGGCCAACAACAACCCCCTGGGGGGCCAGCCCGCTGTTGTCGATAGCCCCCCGACTGGCGCTGTTATAGGCATCAATGATTTCAACACTGTTGGAACCCTGCAGGGCGACAAAGGCATAGTCACCCATTGCCGTAAAGGCCACGGCGCGCGCCGAGTCACGGTCGTTGAAATCAATTTGCTCCTCAAACAGCTCTTTACCCGTTATCGGATCAATCCGTGTCACTATCGTTCGAATCGTGCTGTCCTGGGTCAGGGCCTGGCCATCCCGGTAGCTGCCACGAACAATGTTGTCTTTCTTGGACGGTACCCAGAGGCGGTAACCATCCGGTGACATGGCGACACTGTGCAGGTAATTGGGAATTCCCCGGCTACGGTCTTCAGCATCGACGGTTGTGGTATCGACCGTCAGAGGAATACGTCGTGTGATGCTCATTGAGGAAGCGGAAACTTCCGTCACCTCGCCGCTGGTCATGGCTGAGCGGAAACGGGTGACATAGACCTGCTCCCCGTTGCCGGCAATGGCGATTGCCCGTGGATCCTGGTTGATGGCCACGCGTCCCGAGACAGTTCCGCTGGCCGTATCATACCGAACCAGCTCATTGGTTCCCTGCAACGTGACATAGAGGCTGCTGCCGTCCGGGCTGCCGGCAACGGCATAAGGCCGACTGCCATAGGGGAGATAGATGTTCTCAACAATGCGACCGCTGCTGTCCAGTGCAACCAGACGATCTTCACCTTCAACCGTGACCCACAGTCGTCCATCGGGTAAAGCCGCGATGCTTCTCGGGTGCTCGCCCACCCGGACTTCCCAGGCCTTACCGTAGGAGAAGGCGTCAATGGCGGTTACGGTGCCATTGTCCGGGTTGATGTTATAGATCTTGTTTCCATCCCGGGTGATAGGGCCACTGTTGACCGGCTGAACCGGTGTCAGAGGACGGGTGACGGTCTTGACGAAAGATGTCGAATAACTGCTGTTGTCATCCGTCACGGTCAGAATGACCTGGTAATGGCCGGGTGTCGTCCAGGTATGAGATACCGAGGCGTTGTTACCGGCATCAATAATCGTACCGTCGCCCAGGTCCCAGCGATATTGCAGGTTACTGCCTCGGCCTGTTGCAGCGATAACGGTTGCGTCACCGGTTTCTACTGCACTGCTGGCAATGGATTTATCCAGACTGACCACCATACGATCAGCCAGTGCGCGGACTTCATCAGCATTTAACACCCGGTTATAAACCTTGAGATCATCCAGACTGCCAGCCAGTTTGGCGGAGTTGCCGCTGATCTGGCCGATGGTGTCGAAGTTGTAGCCTCCGCCGAAAATACCACTGCGTGCTGATCCCTGGCCGCTCAGTTCGCCATCAACATAAATCTTGACGGAGCCATTGCCGGCATCACGGGTCATGACGACATGGTGCCATTGTCCGTCGTTGATGGCGGAAGCTGTAGCAACACCGGCATCATTGCCAGCAGAGACCCGCAAACGACCGTTACCGTCAATCCATCCCCAGAAGACATCGCCGGTACCGCCATTCTGATCACGACCCATCAGGCCGGGCGCCTGCCAGGGGTTATTGTTACCGTTCTGACTGGTTTTCAGATAGAGGCTGACAGTGCCGGTTCCGCCCAGCACATTGGATAACGCGACATCCGTTCGAATGGACTGCTGGCCAGACAGGCGGATACCGCCGTCTTCATAATTGACGGTACCTGAAAGTGTGCCGGTATTACCGCTCCAGACATCATTCAGGTGGCCATCGAAGGTCCAGTGGTAGACAAGTCCCCGATCATTCTCCTCTCCCGTGGTAAAGGTTGACCGGAAGGCTTGGTCAACCGCATTACCGGCATAGTCATGAATACCGTCCACAGGAATAATGACTTCATACGTGGTATTGGGTGCCAGTGTCTGTTCTGGTGAAAAGTTCACAATACCAAGTTGGGCGCTGTAGCGTCCGCTAACCGGCGTGCCATCCATTGTTTGGACAATAAAGGTGTTATTGTTGACGCTTTCCAGATCAATACTGTCGGAGAAGCCAATGCCAATTCGGGACGTGGTCGCCTGATTGGTCGCCTGGTTTCTCGGCGACACCTGTCGAACAGCTGGTGGCGTGGTATCCGGATCAAGGTCATGCACCATAAAGGCATTGCCGGTGCCATGGTCATTACCGATAAACACCAGGTTACCAAAAGGGAAGACCTGGCCATGATCGGCATTGCTGACATTCAGGCTACCTTTACCCACATCACGGTAGGCGCCGGTATTGCTGATATCGACCTTGTGAACGCTCTCTTCGGTACCCTGGAAGACGTAATCATCCTGCATGCTGCAGTAAAGCTGTTCATTTATAACCAGCGTATTGTTCTCCAGCACGAAACGGGCCGGGTCATCCAGGTTATACGTCACCATGCGGGCGCCACTGCCCCGTACGGACGCAACCACTTTCTCACCATCAAAACAGGTGGCGTAGTAGGTTTGTGGCAGGTCCGGGGTTTTGTCCAGCAGCAGCGGGTTCAGTGGGTCACTGATATCCAGGCTGGCGAAACCATCCTGCTGATCCATGGAGCTGATCACCAGCTGATTACCCATGGTGAAAATCGGTCCTACCCTGAAACCGCCCAGTTCTGCTGGTGGCACTGGATTTGGCCGGTTACCGCCACGGTCAGCAATGCGAGGGTTGGTGGGGTCTGTGGCATCCACAATGTAGATGCCCTGGTTGGCGACCGCCACGTACACATAGGGGGCTTGCCACCAGAGCTGCCATGCGACACTGGTATAGTCTCCGGCATTCACACCCGGCAATGACAGTTTAGAGACCTGCTGGATGTTGTTGATATCGGTGAAGTCCCAGAACTCAATGCCTGTGGTGGTCTGGATGGTGATATACCGGCGCCCATTCAGGTTGGTCGCACCGATAGCATGGGCTTCACGAAATTCACTGGTGCGCCCGTTAGGCTCATAAATGCGTTTGGCCAGTTTGATATTGCGGGGGTCGGAGACATCATAGAGCAGAAAACCGCCGGGGCCCCAGCCGCTATCCGGGGCAAACAGCGTCAGGAAATACCCGTTATGCATGATGCCGACATTGGTGCCGAAGGCTTTTCGAAACGGGTAGGTGGAAGGAACGCCGTTATCCCGGTTGATCCATGAAACGGGTTTGAACAGCTCCGATGCATTATATGAAAGGTTGCCGAGACCCGGGCCGCTGCCCCAGGCCAGACCAGGCAGCAGGACGCTGACCAGCCAGGCGAATAGAACATGCCTGCGCATGATGGACTCCAGTGTGTTGTTATTTTTGTTATTACAGGGGTAATAGTACCAATACTTTTCTTTATTGACACCATGGTTCTATTTTGTGAGTGGGTATGACATTGCAGCCAAAAGACGGTATGTCATCACATTGAAAAATCCGGTTATCCCCACTAAACCTTCATGCTTCTGTCGCTCTAACAAAACTATGACGAGGCTGACTGTATGATCAACATGTGGAAGGGTGCTGTTTTGGCTCTTATGCCGACATTGGTTTTTGCGTATGAATCATCCTTTCCGGAGACCATTTCGGATCAAGCAAAAACCCATATGCAGGCCATACCTGATCCATTGACGGTGAAACCCAATCCGAACACTGATGATATACAGGGCTGGGCTGCCGTTAATCAGGCGCTGGATGAAAAGTTACGGCCCGGCAATCAGGCCATCATTAAACGTTTTGAGCCAACCATTACAGAGAAAGTCATTCACTCGGTACCCGTGATAGAAGTGCTTCCAAAGGGCTGGAAAGATAACGGCAAGGTGCTTGTTTACGCCCATGGTGGTGGTTATACCCGTTACAATGCCCAGTCGACGTTGCTGCGCTGTATTCCTGCAGCCAATGAAACGGGGCTTAAAGTCATTTCCGTTGATTATACGACAGCGCCTAAAGGCAATTACCAGACGATAACCGATGAAGTGATCGACGTCTTCAAGGGGCTGATTGAACAAGGCTATCAGTGGAAGGATATCGCCGCTTACGGGGAGTCGGCTGGAGGCAGCCTGATAGCCAGTGCCGTGTTGAAGCTTCGAGACCAGGGTGAGCCCTTGCCTGCCGCACTGGTTCTCTGGTCGCCCTGGTCAGACATCACCGAGACAGGCGACACCTATATTACGCTGAAGGACTCAGAACCCGCTTATCACTATCAGTTGCACCTGAAATCATCCGCAGACGCCTATGCACCGGAATTGGAGCAGAAGCATCCCTACGTTTCTCCCGTTTATGGCGATTACCAGAAGCCGTTTCCGCCGGTGCTGATTCAGGGGGGAACCCGGGAAACATTCCTCAGCAATGCCGTCCGCTTATACCAGGCAATGGATCAGCCAGGGCATACGGTAAAACTCGACCTGTATGAAGGCATGCCCCATGTTTTCCAGATTCACTGGGATTGGCCTGAGGCGAAGCTGGCTATCCAGAAAATGAATGACTGGCTGGAACCTTGGCTCAATACGATCTGATGGCGAGAGGAAAGACAGGCTCAGGGTTGATGGAAGGGTAATGACGGCACGTGCCAGTTGCTGATTCATACACTCTTTCTGGTATCCAGAAATAGGCATGGCTTGTTTTTCGGCATCACAGAATTGTCACACTCCCGGAATAGGCTTGTAGGCAATGAGTCGGACAGTGCAATTATCGCTGTCCGGTTGTCTGCCGCATTAATAAGGAATGCCTATGTCCGAGAATCCGGATGTACCTTACCTGCTTCTTACCCCGGGGCCGATCACCACGTCGCCTTCTGTCAAGGAAACCATGTTACGCGACTGGTGTACCTGGGATGATGACTATAACGCGATCGTTCAGGAAATCCGTGCAAGGCTGGTGCGCCTGGCAACGAAAGCGCCGGGTTATACCTCTGTGCTGATGCAGGGCAGTGGAACGGCGACCGTTGAATCTGTGATTGGTACGGCGCTGCCCTCAGATGGGCGGCTGCTGGTGATTGCAAACGGGGTCTATGGCCAGCGCATTGCGATGATTGCTGAATACCTTGGGATTGATCATCAGTTACTGGATTTTGGTGAGCAGGGGGAAGTGGATCCTTCCGTCGTGGAACAGACTCTGGCTGATGACCCGGCCATTACCCATGTAGCCATGGTGCATTGTGAAACCACCACGGGGCGGTTAAATCCGCTGGAAGCTGTTAGCCGAGTGGTCACAGAGGCTGGACGTTGCTGGATTGTGGATGCCATGAGCAGTTTTGGCGGCATTCCCATGGATATTGACGAACTGGGCATTGATTTCCTGATCAGCTCCGCCAACAAGTGTATCCAGGGGGTACCGGGGTTTGGGCTGGTCGTGGCTCGCACAGCAACCCTGCATCGACTGGAAGGCAACGCCCGTTCGCTTAGCCTGGATCTCTATGACCAGTGGCGCTGCATGACCCTGAACTATGGCAAATGGCGCTTCACATCACCGACCCATGTCGTACGTGCTTTCCGCCAGGCGCTGGATGAGCTGGATGAGGAAGGTGGCATTGCCGCTCGCAACCGCCGCTACGCCGAGAATCACCGGATTCTCATCAGTGGCATGGAAGAACTGGATTTCAGACCTTTGTTACCGGCTGAATCCCGTTCTCCTGTCATTACTTCGTTTTATACCCCTGATCATCCTGATTTCCAGTTTGTTGAGTTTTATGAACGCTTGAAAGGCAAGGGGTTTGTGATTTATCCGGGGAAAGTCTCTGAAGCGGATTGCTTCAGGATTGGCACCATTGGTCATGTTTTCCCGGATGATTATCAGCGACTTCTGACTGCCGTCAGGGAATCCATCTACTGGCAATAGCCGGCATCAACTAATAAACGACAGAATAAAAAGCAGGGGAAATCGACGATGAACTACATCTGGCAGCGGCGTTACACCGGGCCGATACAGGCGGTGATATTCGACTGGGCGGGGACGACCGTTGATTTTGGCTGTATGGCACCCATTGCGGCTTTCCGGCAGCTGTTCGCCAGGCAGCAGGTGCCCATCACCCAGGCGGAAGCCCGGATACCCATGGGCACTGAGAAGCGTGAGCATATACGGCAAATTGCTCATATGCCCCGGGTCGCAGGGCTGTGGCAGTCCGTCCATGGTCGCCCCGTCGATGACGACGACATTGATCGTCTTTACGAGGCACTGGTACCGCTGCAGATTGAAGCTATCGCCCAGTATGCAGACCCTGTCCCCCACCTGACCACCGTGATGGGGGCACTACGTGAACGTGGCTATCTCATTGGCGCCAATACGGGCTACAGCAGCGAAATGATGGCCGGTTTGCTGGATGCTGCTGCTGATTGTGGTTACCGGCCAGACAGCAATGTTTGCGCGACCGAAGTGCCCCGTGGTCGTCCCGCCCCCGACATGTGTCTGAGAAACATGGTTGAACTGGGTATCAATAATGTGTCGGCCTGCGTCAAGGTTGATGATACGCCAGTAGGCATTGAAGAAGGCCTGAATGCCGGCCTGTGGACCGTCGGTGTGGCGATCAGTGGTAATGAAGCGGGTTTATCGCTTGCTGAATGGCAATCCCTGTCTGCTGCAGAACAGCAGGCTGTCAGACTCAGGGCGAGTGCAGGGCTTCAACGGGCTGGGGCGCATTATGTGATTGATACGATCGCGGATCTGGTGTCCTGCCTAGATGATATCGAATTGCGTCTGTCCCGCGGCGAAACACCCTGAATGGGAATGCCGCGGCTATGAGCAGTATTGCTGTCACTCTGGTGTTGTTGTCTGCCGTGATGCATGCACTCTGGAATGCACTGGGAAAGCAGGGGGGCAGTGATCCCCTGTTTTTTGAGCGGGCAAACTTTGCCGCTGCCCTGTTGTTTTCGCCGGCCGCGCTGATGGTCGGCTCTGCCTGGTTTCGCATTGATCCAGTATTCTGGTTGTTACTGGCTGGTAGTGGCCTGTGCCAGTATGTCTATTTGACATCACTGGCACAGGCCTATCGTTTGGGTGATTTATCCATGCTGTATCCGATTGCCCGTTCGGCCCCTGTGATTGTGGTGACTATTGCCACTTTAATGCTTGGGCAAGGAGATCAGATCAGTGGTCAGGCGATTGTGGGCACTGTGCTGGTTGTTGGAGGCTGTTTACTGCTACCGGTTAAGCGAGTGTCACAATGGCATTGGCGTGACTACGCCGGACCAGGTATCGCCTTTGCGTTACTGGCTGCTTTTGCGACCGCCGGCTACACACTGATTGATGCCAAAGGCATGCAGTTTCTCCGGATGGAACTCAACGCTGTGCTGGCAGCCATTGCCTACATGTGCCTTCAGGCATTAACGACCGGTGTATGGTATCGATTCATGTCAGCTCTGCTAAGGCATGACCGGCAGGCGCTCTCCATGGCGAAAAACAGGACTGCTGTCGTAACAGGCGGCATGATGTGTGCGACATATGTGTTGATTCTGATTAGCATGGGTTATGTCAGCAATGTCAGTTATGTGGCGGCTTTCCGGCAGGTGTCGATACCGATTGGCGTACTGATTGGCTTGTTCTGGTTTAAAGAGGCGTTTTGGCCAGGGAAATGGCTGGGCAGCGCCGTAGTATTATGTGGATTGTTGTTGGTAGCGTTAGGCTAACAGCCACGTAAAGCATTGACCTGTGTTGAAGGTTAATCCTCAGCGCCCATGTAATAAGCAGGGCGCTGTTAGCCCCAAATAATAGCCATCAAAGCGTTATTTAGAGTTCTCCGCCTTGGTACTCATACTGATCTTCACTGCCAACCGGATAACTGACAATACCTTCAGCAGATAAAGGCACAGGGCCGATCTCTGATGGGGGATTGTTCCAGAAAGCCTGATCCAGCGTGAGCTGATAGTGTTGATATTTATGATTCGGTGAGGCCACTCTGACCCAGAGTTCTGATGCCCCATTGTCAGTGATACGGGTGACCCAACTTGCCAGGGTGACATTTCTTAGAATACTGTCGTTTGGTCCATTTTTAGCGCTGTTCACCCAGTTGTAGTAACTGCCCGCCATGGTTAACTGGCTGGGTGCTTCATTCATTTGCGATTTAATCGAGGTAAAACGGTGCTGTGAATCGGGATAGAAGACCTTGTTAAAGTGTTCCATGCCTTTCAGCACATAATGGTTGGTATGGTATAGCTTGTTTCCATTCTGTTTGGCGCTAAGGGTCTGGTAGGAACCTTTGTCAGGCCCAACCTCGACAAGGATGGCTTCATGTTTATCGCCAATAATCAGAAAATTCGCCAGGCCATCAGCAAATAGTGTTTGTTTGGCTTTTCTCACCTCTGCGACTGATCGGTAGTTTTCAAGAATGGTGTAAATGGCAGCGGATTGGTCGTCATCATTGAAATGGCTGGCATTATTGATTGAGGCGGATTCATTCTGAACAACTGCCAGACCATGTTGGTTAACACCGGCAGCAATGTAGGGATACGGTTTTCGTTTGTGTGAATGATAAAACAGGCCGATGTAGCGGTTCCCTGTAGTAGATTGCCTGACCTCCACTGACTGGTAAGCCGCCAGCGAATCGCGGTTTTTGGCAATCAACAGTCCGCCATCGGCATTGGCATTACCGGTAGAGGCAAAGGTCGTGCAGGCGTGCGTGAGGCCAGGCAATGCTCCGATAATGGGTAATAAAAGCGCGGAGAATGGACGCAGGTTAAAAAAGCTAGTCATAACGCATGATCTCGCAGGCAATGTGGACGTTACAGGAAGGTACTGGAAACTCTGTGTTGGTGAGTCGCTACTGTTGTGAGCTGTCCAAGGCTTGGAAAATGAAAGGCAAGCATCGACATTGTGCAGGTTGATTCACACTACAAAAAGTATCAGTGATTGATGGTTTTTCCAGTGGTTCTAGGCAGTTAGTCTGATGTCGTGGGTTTGTAGGTGTTTACTTTTATTGATTGTGGCGCGTCTAATTATCGAGTGATTGACAGACTTTGACATAATCTTTCAGGGGCTTTGTAGTATCCTCCCGGGTTTGATTTGGGCTGGGGGTTGATAAAATCAACCCGTTTAACGATGAGCAAAGCGGAACGCGAATGAATCAGACGCCTGGAATGATCAGGGAAACCTTTCCGGTCGGTCCCCTGCAATGTAACTGCACGATTATCGGTGACCCGGTGACGGGGAAAGGGATTGTAGTTGACCCCGGTGGTGATGCCGAGCTGATCCTTGAGAAGGTACGGGCACATAATCTTCATATCATTGCCCTGATCCATACTCATGCTCACCTGGATCACTTCCTGGCCAGCGGCGAGCTGAAAGAGAAGACTGGGGCGCCCATCCATCTGCACAAGGAGGATAAATTCCTCTGGGACAATCTTGAGACCCAGTGTCGTATGTTTGGCGTACCCTATCGTCCCGTGCCAGGTCCTGACTTCTGGTTGCATGATGATGAGGAGCTGGCCTGCTGCTGTGGCGTTGCCATGCATACGCCGGGACACAGTCCGGGCTCCATGAGCTTCTGGTTTGCTGATCATAAACTGTTGATTGCCGGCGACACACTGTTCCGTCGTGCGATTGGCCGGACTGACCTGTGGGGCGGGGATTACCCAACCATTGAACGCTCCATTCGTCAGCGACTTTATACACTGGATGAAGAGGCCGTAGTGGTAGCAGGGCATGGTCCTGATACCACTATCGGTGAAGAAATCCGCGAGAACATGGTTATTAGAGGTTAACGCGCAATGACAGTTGCCAAATCACAATGTGCATTGAAGAAGCTGACTGCTGTCGTATTAGTGGGGGCTGTGCTGGCCGGCTGCCAGACAACCAATCCCTACACCGGTGAGCAGGAAACCCAGAAGTCTGCGAAGTACAGTGGCCTGGGCGCCTTGGCTGGCGCAGTCGTCGGCGGACTGGCGAATGGTAAGGATGGCGCACTGGCGGGTGCGGCCTTAGGTGCTGCTGCCGGTGGTGGATACGGCTATTACGTCGATCAGCAGGAAAGCAAGCTGCGTGCGCAGTTACAGGGTACCGGTGTCCAGGTTCAGCGTGTCGGCAATCAGCTGAACCTGATTATGCCCGGAAATATTACGTTTGCGTCCAGCTCCGCCAACATACGAGCCGACTTTTATCCGGTGCTGGGCTCTGTGGCGAAGGTGCTGAAAGAGTATGACAACAACACCATTGTTGTGGTTGGGCATACCGATTCAACCGGCGATGAAAAGCGTATCAACCTGCCGCTGTCGCAGAATCGGGCTAACAGTGTGGCAGACTACCTGATGGGGCAGGGGATTTCCTCCACCCGCATTACTGCCTATGGTGTGGGATCGAGCCAGTCGATTGCTACCAATAAAACACCGGAAGGGCGGGCGGCCAACCGTCGGGTTGAAATTTCGCTCAAACCACCCGCGAATCAATAAGGCGTAACTAAAAAGGGGCAGTACAAACTGCCCCTTTTTAGCTCAATTGACTTCTGCGTAGGTTGGTTCTGTCTGCGAGGGTTGGTTGGTCATGGTGTCCAGCAAGTTGTCCTTGTCCGTCCACAACGTATTGACCCAGGTCTGGAACTGTTCGCGGAATGCCGCGTCATTGCTGTAATCCTTGCCAAGATAGTGATCCGGTATGGGCAGTTGTTCAATCGTAACGCTGACCGTATCCCCTTTCCCACAGAGAAAACCCCAGAATGAGGGAGTGGTGCCATTGTAGGAGATGGTGATATTGATCATGGTTTTCAGCTGACTGCCCATGGCGCCCAGAACAAAACCCGTACCGCCGGCCCGTGGTTTGAGCAGGTGGCGGAAAGGCGACTGCTGTAGCTTATGCTTGGTCTCGGTATAGCGGGTGCCTTCCATGAAGTTGAAGATGGAGACCGGTACTTCCTGAAACTTCTCACAGGCTTTGCGGGTTGCCCGGAGGTCTTCTCCCCGTTTTTCCGGGTGCTTTTCCAGGTAAGCCTTGGAATAACGCTTCATGAAAGGAAAATCCAGCGCCCACCAGCACTGACCGATAATGGGGGCCCAGATCAATTCCTGTTTGATGAAAAATTTCAGCATGGGTATGCGACGATTCAGCAGGTGTTGCACGATAAAAATATCGGCCCAGGACTGATGGTTGCAGGTCACCAGGTACCAGCCATCTTTCTTGAGGTCATCAAGCCCCTTGATCTGCCATTGCATTGGCCGGGTCAATTTCATCCAGCCGCTGTTGAGGGTGATCCAGAATTCCGCAATCACGATACAACTCTTGGTGCTGAACCGGTGCCAGGATTTTACGGGTATCAGAAAACGGCTCGCGCTGAAAAGGATCAGTGGCAAACACAGTAACAGGGTGTTCAATCCCAGCAGCAGGGCTGAGAGGCAACCACGCAGCAAGGGAGGCAGAAATGACAGCATTGCTATAAGTCTATGGTCCAATCTGAATATTCAATGTGGGCAATTTTACGTATCTCCCGCCGGTTGGCAAACGGCATTGTCAGCAGGGCTGACCAAACAGGATTTATTTTCTGACATTTACAGTCTCTTTGCATTTTTTTGGATCGGACTCAGGTACGATGCCATCATGTTTAATAGTATGAGGATCCCGCCTTGTTACTGCTGGTAGTGTTTGCACTGGTAGCCATTCTCGTTTCATTTCTGTGCTCAGTATTTGAAGCTGTACTTCTTAGCATCACGCCGTCCTGGCTGGCTGGTATTGAGCAGAAAGGTGATCGTTCCGCCAAGCGCATCAAGGCGCTGAAGGACAACATTGACCGCCCCCTTGCCGCAATCCTAACCCTGAATACCGTAGCGCATACCGCTGGTGCTGCAGGTGTTGGTGCGCAGGCGGCTGTCGTATTTGGCAACCAGTATCTTGGCCTTGTTTCTGCAGTGATGACGGTGCTGATTCTCGTACTTTCCGAGATCATTCCCAAAACCATTGGCGCTACCTGGTGGCGACAACTGGCACCGTTGACTGCGATCTGTCTGGGTTGGATGGTGCGTATCCTGGCGCCGGTGATCTGGTGTCTTGAATTGCTGACCTCCCGTATGACCCACGGTCATGGTAATGACAGTGAACTCAGGGCGGAAATTTCTGCACTGGCTGAGCTGGGTCGTCGTCAGGGTGAACTGGCATCAGAAGAGAACCAGATTCTCCAGAGTCTGCTGCGTTTCCGTGATGGTCGACTGAATACCATCATGACGCCGCGCACGGTGGTTTTCTCTCTACCCGAATCCGTGACCACGGCGGAGTACCTGGAAAAGTACAGTGACAAAGGCTTTTCCCGTATCCCGGTGTACGAAGGGGAGCCTGATGATATCACCGGTTTTGTGCTGCGTGCCGAAGTGCTGGCCGCGCACCATCAGTCTGGTGGTACCGCGACATTAGGTAGCCTCTGTCGTCCTATCCTTCGGATACTGGATCGTGAGCGGGTGGACAGCCTGTTTTCACGGCTGGTGATCGAACGTTCCCATATCGCGATGGTGGTGGATGAATACGGCGACATGCAGGGGGTGGTTACCCTCGAAGACCTGATCGAAACGCTGCTCGGCATGGAAATTGTCGATGAGTGTGACCGGGATGTGGATATGCAGAGCGTTGCCCGCCGCCGTCGTATGCGTTGGCTGAAGAAGCATCGCTTGCAGATGTTCGGCGCTACCGGAAAACTGGAGCCAGCCAATATGGCTCCGGTTGGCAAGGCGGATGCGGCAGCTTCCTGAGCCCCTGACCGGCGTGCTTAAGCGTGAGCACCAGACCATGACCGCGATGGTCAGGCTCTGGTGCCGCGGTCACCATAATAGTGATGATGATCTCTGTCCGGAATGCCGTGAATTCTTAGCTTTCGCAGCATTCCGGTTGTACAAATGCCCTTATGGGCCATCCAAACCCACCTGTTCCCGTTGTCCCATCCATTGTTACAAACCAGTCATGCGCGACAGGGCCAAAGCCATTATGCGTTACGCCGGGCCGCGTATGCTGTTCAGGCATCCGCTACTGACTGTGCGTCACCTGTTGCATGAACGCAGGGCTGCTCCACCGTTACCTTCAAAACGCAAATCGCCGCATTAGTTGCTGGCGGCCTGTATGGCTGTCAGAGCGATGGTGTAGACGATATCGTCAACCAGCGCACCGCGGGACAGGTCGTTGACGGGTTTTCTCAGTCCTTGAAGCATGGGGCCGACACTGATGACATTGGCGCTGCGTTGCACGGCTTTATAGGTTGTGTTTCCTGTGTTCAGGTCAGGGAAGACAAACACCGTCGCTTTACCGGCCACGGGGCTGTCCGGCGCCTTACTACCGGCAACGGAAGCAATGGCGGCAGCGTCATACTGGAGTGGGCCGTCAATCAAAAGGTCAGGTCGTTTTTCCCGTGCCAGACGAGTGGCTTCGCGAACCTTTTCTACATCCGTGCCATGGCCCGATGACCCCGTACTGTAACTGATCATGGCGACCCGGGGTGGAATGCCAAATCGCGCAGCGGAGTCGGCACTCTGGATCGCAATGTCTGCCAGGGCGCTGGCGTCAGGATCCGGGTTTACCGCGCAGTCACCATAGACCAGCACCTGATCGGGCAGAAGCATAAAGAAGATTGACGACACTGTGCTTGTGCCTGGGCGGGCCTTGATCAGTTGGAAGGCAGGACGGATGGTATTGGCCGTCGTATGGACAGCGCCGGATACCAAGCCATCGACATCGTCCAGCGCCAGCATCATGGTGCCCAGTACCACGTTGTCTTCCAGTTGGGCTTCGGCCATGGGCTCGGTCAGGCCCTTGCTGCGGCGGAGTTCGACCATTGGGGCGATATATTGTGGTCTGAGTGTGTCGGGATCAAGAATTTCCAGGTCATCCGGCAGAGTAATGCCCAGGTCACTGGCCACCTGTTGCACACTTTCTTTTCGGGCAAGCAGTACGCATCGCGCAATGCCTCGCTGTTGACACAGGATGGCGGCCTGGATGGTTCTCGGCTCATCACCTTCGGGTAGCACGATACGTTTGTTAGCTTTTCGGGCGTTTTCGACCAGCTGGTAGCGGAATGCTGGTGGCGACAGACGGGGCTCGACGGGTTCGCCACACCGGGCCTGAATCCAGTCAATATTCAGGTGTTCTGCCACGTCATTCATGACTTTCTGTAGGCGTTCCTGATCGTCCAGTGGAACTTCAGTATTCATTCGGTCAAGACGAGTGGCGGTTGTGTAGGAGTTGCTGTCGGTGATCAGGATCGGCAGACCGGTTTCCTGGATGGCCCGGCGGCAGAGTGTGGCGATCTGTTCCTGTGGAGGGAGGTCGTTGGTTAGCAGCAGACCTGCTAACGGTACCCCGTTCAGTGCGGCCAGGCAGGTGGCCATGATGATGTCATCACGATCACCGGGGGCAATAATCAATGCATCCGGGCGCAGGTGGCGGACAATGTTGGCCGCAGTGCGCGCACAGAGCACCCGCTGTGCCACACGACGGTTGTCAATGTCGCCTTCATTCAGAATGTCGGCCTGCAGCAGGGTGGCGACATCCCGTGTCCTTGGCGCTGACAGGGTGTTGTTCCAGGGAATGTGTCCAATCGCTTTAAAAGGCTTGCGCCGAAAGGGACGCAATGTCTGACACTCGCCGTTACGGTCAGTCACGCTGGCAAGGTAGTCGGGTTTAACCTTGTTCAGGATATAGCCAATAACATTCGGGTTACCGGTGCCGCCGAAGGTATCGGCGGTAATCTGCAGTTTGTCTGCGGTGTCATGGGGTGTTTCATCATCCGGTGCGTGGACGATGATGATGTCGGCATTCAGACTGCGGGCGATATCAACATTTAGTCGTCCGGCGTAGGGCATGGTACGGCTGGGCACCAAGCCTTCCACAACCACAACGTCAGCATCTTTTGCCGCCTGGGCCAACTGGTTGACCACTTTTTCCAGCAGCTCATCGCGTTTATTGTCGCCGAGCAGATTTTCGACCTTGGAGAGTGGGACTGGATCGGGTGGTGTCAGTGAAGTTGCTGCCCGAACCTGTTGGGTGGAGCGTTCCGGGCCGGTGTCTGAGCGGTGCTGTTGTGCCACTGGCTTGAGAAAGCCAACTCTCAGCCCCAGCTTGTCAAGCGCATGGACTAGTCCCAAGGCGATGGACGTCAGGCCAACACCATAGCTGGTTGGAGCGATGTAAAAGACATGCATCCTCAGTCTCCCGGCAGATTGTTGTCTTTGTCGCAGGATATGAGTGTTATTGTACCTGTTTGTTTTTGATATTGTCTTGAACAATAAAGAATCGAGGGGATTTGTCAGTACTCGTTGACAGGATTGTTAATTAGCTAGTTTTGCTTAGGCAATTGATAGAAGACTGTCAGTGAACATTTGTCGGTAGATTTGTCTAAAGCAGGTAATTTTCCAATTATGATGGTTTCTATTTATGGCAACGCCTGTAGGAGAGATGCAATATCCGCCCCATTTGCCTCTAATCGATATATTACAGGAAGAGAGCTGTGATATACGCAAAGTCTGGCGGGTGATATCCCAGTTGCCGCAACCTGATATCTGCAATGCCATTCACGAAAGAGTTAATCGAGATATTGGTTTGTATGCTATTGATCAGGTTGAGTGTGCCATTAGTAAGCTTGTTAAAAAAAAATGGATTGCTAAGAGTGTCAATGATAATAACGAGACAGTATATAGTAGTAACCCGTATATTGATTTTTGTCTGTATTGTCACGAGTGTGACTTGAGCAGTATCAGATGTTATCTAGAGGCTCAAGGTGGTATAGGTATTAATAAAGTTGTTGAACTTCCCTACTCACCTGAAGGTTACTGGAGTTGTCCATTGGTTGAAGCTTTTGGTGCGGATGTTGATGAGGATAAAAGAACGACAGTTGTTGAGTTTCTAAAGGAAAAAGGTGCCAGAATACCTCATCTTATTTATAAGGGAGAAACATTTCTTCATGTGCAGGCAAGGTTTATTGGTGATGAAAGTCCTGCTAGTCAGAATGCGGAGGCGATTCGGTATTTTATAGATAATGAGGATATACAAGGTAAATGTTTGAGTAGGCTGGATAGTGAAGGTCGAACTCCTGTTGAGGTGGCAGTTATTTATGGTAATAAAAATATAAAGGCATGCCTTGAACAGTATGAGATTATTGTCAGGGTAAGGCGTACTATGGCGATTAGGGTCTGTGATTATATATCTAAGCAATCGGGATCTATTTCTGTCATGGTGATTAAAAAGCAATATCCAAAAATAGCGGATGTTGAAGGTGTGATGCGTTATGCAATAAAAGAAAACTGGTTGTCTAAGGATGTTGCTGCAATAGCACGATATGGTCATATACGTTTTAAAATTAACACCTATCTAAAGGTAATGACGGCATGCCGAGATGGTAATGCAGAAATTATTGGAGAGGTTAAACAAGATGATAAACGATTCTGGCACTTTTACATGAATATGCCTGTAGGTGATTTGTCCGGCGAAGATAGCTGTCCATTGCAGGAAGCGCTTGAGTCTAAAAGCGAATCAAGAGAGTTGGTTATTAAAGTCCTGGCTGAGGCTGGAGCGAGATTTTCTGATGTAGATAATACTGAAAGGATGTACAGCTTTCTCATAAAGCAATTCAAGGCAGCTAATATTTTGGCGTTTCAATCTTGTCTTCAGTATTTTGATACTGATGGTGAAATGCTGCTATATAAAAGCGAAAAAAATGAGAGGTTGCAGGATATTCTTCAACAAGAAGGAGTGAGTGAGTTTCTGGATGCGCTTGAGCAGCATCGGTCAAACCTTTCTCAGAAAAAAGTTGGTCAGGATAGTGCAGGGACAGGAAATATAGTACCCGCTACCAGTGCGGAGAAATCTGAGGGTGTTGGAGTAAAGGTGTCAGATAATGCATCTACACCAGTGCATGATACAGAAGCTGTAGCCGACTTCTCATTGGAAACGGCGCATCAACATAAAGTATCAGAGCCATCAGCCGTACGCGATGAAGTTGATACGATGATGATAGTGAAAGATTACAGTGAAAAGTATGGCATTGAAGCTCATGGTGGTGATGCGGAACAGCAGGCTATAAGTGATGATGCAGTCTCGTTTAAGCAAGCTCAGGTGGTTTTACAGGACTTTTTCTTACGGTATCCCTTAGTGAAAGAAGATAATATTAGCAGAGGGTTGGAATGCCTTGGGCAAGTTGATGTTGAGGGGTTTAAATGCTGTTTTAAGTATTTGGGAATGGAAGGTTTGTGTGTCGATGATCAAAAAAATACGCCTGTCCATTATGTTGCTGGTAAATTGTTTTTTCAAAGAGTGCTTGCGCGGGATCATAGCTTGAGAGAATTGAGTCTTTTTGCGAAATGCGCCAGGGTAAATTCAATTATAAAAGGTGTTGTAAGGTTTTGTGTTGCGAAAGGATGTTTGATATCTGCACAAAATAAACGAAATCAGACGGCTTTGCATAGGGCAATCCTAAATGAAAATTTTGAGCTGGCTGTTTTCTTTATTAGGCAAACGAAAAATATAAAAGAATTAATGTTGCTTGATATTTTTGCATGTTCACCTTTGATGCTTGCAGTGAAAAAGCATTATGAGGAAGTTGTTGTCCAATTACTTAATCGTGGAGTTGAAGCTGATGAGGTTTTTTCTTCAATGAATGAATCTGATATCAAGTACTTTAAAGATGTGGTGGTTCTTAATGAAGAGTTGGCAGAGTTAAAGCTAACAAAAAAAACAGCAGCTGCATCGGATAAAATGAAAGTTGACTAATTCATGAAAGGGGGATGGTATTTCTGTGATCAGGAAATATTGCTATCAATCTTTCCTGATCAGGTTTCAGAAATTAATTTTTTTGTCCTGCTTGGCGATCAATCCATAATAGTGTTGCCCCAATGACCGCAGCAGGCATAACTATCAGATTAATCAATGGGATGAGCGTAAATAAAGCGACAATACCACCAAAAGCCAGCAGTTGTGTTCGCTGACGGCTCTTGAGTTGTATCAGCATATCCCTGAAGCGGATCTGCTGGTTATCCGCTGGATAATCTACATATTGAACCGCCATCATCCAGGCGGAAAACAGGGCCCAGAGAAAAGGCGCAGCCAGGTTGATCACAGGAATGAAGGTCAGTATTAACAGTCCCAGCGCCCGTGGCAGGTAATACACCAGTTTCTGGCCTTCCCGGGCGATGCTGCGGGGAATAATAGCGACCAGGTCTTTCCAGCCATTATCTTCCGGCAGCAGGTGAGGGGTGCGTTCACGCTGAATCTTTTCTGCCAGGAAGCCATTGAAGGGGGCGGCGATAAAGTTTGCCACTAAGGTAAAGGTGAAAAACACCGCGAGTGCGATCGTGAGAGCAAATAAGGGCCATAGCAGAATGTGCAGGAACGACAGCCAGTCCGGCAGCCAGGCGATGGCCTGATCAACCCATACGGAGAATTGTTGACCGGCCCACCAGATCAGCAGACCAAACACCAGGATGTTTATGGCTAGGGGAATGGCAATAAAGGGCAATACCGCCGGTTCCTTCAGGCGCTTGAGGCCCTGAAGGAAATAATCGAGTCCACCGACTGGCGACTGCAGGGGGTTAGGCATTGGGTTACCTGTCTATCAGCACAATTGAAAGGATTCACTGGTTCAGATATTCGCAGACCGTTATGATGTCTGCCACAGTTTTCGCCGGACAATGGTAACGGAATTCGGAGCGATTGATGAGTGAAGTGAAACATGCCCGCCTGCTGATCCTGGGCTCTGGCCCGGCCGGTTATACCGCCGCGGTTTATGCCGCCCGGGCAAACCTGAACCCGGTAATGATCACCGGTATGCAGATGGGTGGACAGCTGACCACCACGACGGAAGTGGATAACTGGCCGGGTGATGTGGAAGGCCTGCAGGGGCCAGCCCTGATGGAGCGGATGAAAGCCCATGCCGAGCGGTTTGATACCGAGATCATTTTTGACCATATCCATACGGCAGACCTGAAGACGCGTCCTTTCCGTCTGGAGGGTGACAGTGGCGTTTATACCTGTGATGCCCTGATCATTGCTACCGGCGCCAGTGCCCGTTACCTGGGGCTGGACAGCGAGGAAGCCTTCAAGGGGCGCGGTGTTTCCGCTTGCGCAACCTGTGACGGATTCTTCTATCGCAAGCAGCATGTCGCGGTTGTCGGTGGCGGCAATACTGCAGTGGAAGAGGCGCTTTATCTCTCCAATATTGCTGAAACCGTGACCGTGATTCACCGCCGCGACCAGTTCCGTTCAGAAAAAATCCTGCAGGATAAGCTCTACGACAAGGTGAAGAATGGCAATATCCGACTGGTGCTGGACTCTGTCCTTGAGGAAGTGCTTGGGGATGACGCCGGTGTAACCGGAGTGCGGGTGAAAAACGTCAAGACTGATGAAACGTCAGATATTGATGTGATGGGCGTATTTATCGCCATCGGCCATAGTCCGAATACAGAGATTTTTGCCGGCCAGCTCGACATGAAAGATGGCTATATCAAGGTTCAGAGTGGCACCGAAGGGAATGCGACGCAAACCTCCATCCCCGGTGTGTATGCTGCCGGAGACGTCATGGATCATATCTATCGTCAGGCCATTACCTCGGCAGGCACCGGTTGCATGGCAGCACTCGATGCTGAACGTTTTCTTGATACTGAGCAGGAAGGCCAGTAAATCGCTTTGTCTTTAGTAGCGAGAATCTCAACGGGATTTTGCTGCCAGGGATGCGAGCGGTTGCCGGTATCTGTCATTCAGGCCAAAGACTGCCACCACAGTGGTCAGGCTGCACGCGGTCAGGATCCACGCGGGGCTGGATAACAGCCCCTGCTGGCAGAGACTTTCCAGTAGGGCGGGGGTCAGTCCGCCAATCAGCGCAAATGCCAGATTATGGCAACAGGCAACCCCTGTTGTTCGTACCTCTGTGGGAAACAGTTCGACCAGCATGGTTTCATAACAGCTCATGATCATGCCGAAAGGCAGGGTGAGCAATGCAATAACATAGCTCCAATCAGGGGCGTGCAGGAGGATTGACCACAGGGGAAGCGCCGACACCGTCAGCAGCCCCAGGCCTGTAAATAGAATAGGGCGTCGCCCGGTTTTATCCGACCAGTGCGCAAATATCACGGTATTCAGGCAGATCAATAAAAAGAGTACGGTGGTCAGGGTGAAGTCAGACAGTCCTGTATTGTGCAGATAATGCTGACGGTACCTCGGTATGAAGAGTAATACAGCGATAAGCGATGCTGGTACGGAGGCAATCAGCAGTCCCCTGATTAAGCGGGTAGGAAACCGGGTAATGAGGATTTTCAGAGGCAACGCTGAAGGCGTGTTTCCTGAAATGGCAGCCTGAAATACAGGGGTTTCCGTGAATTTTCTGCGCCAATAGTAACCGGCAATGCCCAGGATTCCGCCGACAATAAAGGGTAAACGCCATCCCCACTGGTTGATCTGGACATCACTCAATACGCTATACAGGAGTACGCCGCTCAGACTGCCCATCACATTGCCAAAGGTCACACCGGCGATAACCAGTCCGGTAGCGCCCCCTCGCCGGTTTGCCGGTGCGTGTTCTGCAGAGTACACAATGGCGCCAGGCAGTTCGCCGCCGAGTGAGATACCCTGGATGACGCGTAATACCAACAAGAGGCACGGGGCAAACGAACTGATTGTTTGATAATCAGGCAGTAGCCCAATACTCAGTGTTGCCAGGGACATGCACGTGATGGAGCTGAGGAAAACGGTTCGTCGACCATGGCGGTCGCTGATATGCCCGAACAGGAGCCCACCCAGGGGACGGATGATATAGCCCACGGCAAAGAGCAGCATCACCGGCAGGATACCGTTCCATCCACTCTCCGCAGGAAAGAAATTGGCGGCAATCTGGGGAGCAAAGAGAATAAACAGGGTGAAATCGTAAAATTCCAGGGTGCTGCCTGCGGCAGACAATATCTTCAGGGTGCCCGGGGAGAGAGACAGCATGCTGGCCATGTGAGAACGGTGACACCCTCATGGGAAAAAGTTGGCGAAGCCAGTATGGTCAATATTGAAGAAACTGCCAGCATGGGAGGGCGCTAAACGCGCCCGGGGTTATGTCCTGTCACCGAATAATATGGCCATTTCATCGCTGATCTGCTTGCGCATATCCATCAGTTTGATGGCGGTTTCCTTGAGCCGGATGTCTTCCTCGGTTTCCGGCACCCATTCGGGAATGCGAACTGGGTGACCCGATTCATCGACCGCCACCATGATGAGGATACAGTGGGTGGTCTGGCGACGATCGCCGGATTTGGGGTCACAGGCCAGCACATTGACATCGATGTGCATGGAGCTGCGACCGGTGTAGATGACCCGGGCTTCCACTTCCACCAGGTTGCCGACATGAATAGGGGAAACAAACCGGATGCCGCCGGCATAGGCCGTGACGCAGTAACGTCCGCTCCAGCCTGCGGCGCAGGCGTAACCGGCAAGGTCAATCCATTTCATCACGGCGCCGCCGTGGACCTTGCCGCCGAAATTGACATCCGCAGGCTCTGCCAGGAAGCGTAAGTTGAGTGTGCGTTGGTTGTTCATGGTGATATTCCTGTTCCTGGTTTATTGAATTCGTTGATCAGTCGGCGCGAGAGCGAATCTTTTCCAGTACTTTCAGCCAGCCGTCTTTGCCATAGGAGACGTCATCCATTTTGAATCGCACCAGTACCCGCAAGTCGTCTCGCTCTTCCACGGTGCGAATGTCACTGGCGGCGTTGTCGAGTACATGCTCATGCCCTTCATTGTCCTTGTAGAGCGTGATCAGGTGGCCTTCGCCGTTCAGCTTGCCGTAGGCCAGTGACAGCCGATCCTCGCTGACGCCGCGCTCCTGCAGGATCTGGTATTTCAGCAGAGCGAAATCCTCGCAGTCTCCCGCCATGTTCTGCTTCATTTCATCGGGTGTCTGCCAGTAATCAGTTGCATTGAACTGCCGGGAATCCCGCACATACTGGTAGTTATTGTTCACCATGTTATTGACCATAAATACCTGGTCAGGGACTGGCTTTGCGGCCTGATTACCCGATCTCGGCTTGCTGATCGCCGAGGGAGAGGGTTCTGCAGGCGGTTCCTGATCTTTTCCCAAATAGCGGGAAAATTCATCAGCATGCTTTCGCTCTACCGGTTTTTTGCTTTGTGTTGATTCAGACTGGGTGTTCAGCAGGTTGCTCTGCGTTCCCTGTCCGGACGTCCTTTGTGTGCCAGACATACATCACAGCGATTTGTCAGGTCTATACCATCAAGTCTAGTTGGCAGGCGTGGTTGGTTTGCGGCGTATTGGCCAGGGGACAGGCGTGTTTATGGCGAATCCTGATAACGCGGCGTTTGTAGTTGGTGGAAGGTTATTATGAGGGCGGGCAGGCACACGGGCCTGCCCGAAAGGCGTTGAAATCAGGCGTTGTTGACCGCTTTCTTGGTGCTATCCATGCCAAAGTTGTCCGCCAGGGTACCGGCTTCTGCCGGATCACTCTTGAGCGCGTAATCCTTCGGCGGTTCGACCATATCCGACGTTTTTTCGTCGCTCTTACCTGAGAGCAGGGTGTTGCTGCCCAGCAGGGCATCGTTCAGGCGCTGGCGGGTCAGTTCATCGGTGCACAGATCATTGGCGCTGGCGGCCATATGCTCATGCACGTCGCGATAGCTTTCCGTCATGCGGTTGACCAGGTGCGCGGTGGTGCTGAAATGATCCGCGACTTTTTCCTTGTATTCATTGAGTTCGGCTTCGGCCTTGTCCAGTTGCTTGCGCAGCTGGCTGCTCCCGGTGCGGGAACCACCCAGGAGGTGATTGATGACCATTCCCATCACCAGGCCGGTAAAAAAGGCCAGTCCACCCGTCATCCACAACAAGTTCGCTGTTTCCAAAATAAGCCTCTTTGATTCATCAGTAGTTCCCGGCTGAGACTCTAACTTATAATCTTTTACCCCTGCTGTATAGAGCGGGGCGGTTACCATCTGTGGCAAATTGTTGCCACTATTGATACAGGCCGGTAAAGTGTCGCGCCTGCGAAGCCAGGGCTTGGAGGCCTGTCGCAGGCCGTGCAGTAGTCAGAAGAAACATCAGCGCAGGGAATACAATGACACCCAGTGAGCGGACACCTATTGAGCGTTATCGTCTGGATCTCCAGCGGGAGGGTTTTGTCCATGACAAGGCCCAGGAAAACGCGGTGCACCATCTTCAGCGGCTTTATGATGACCTGCTGGCCGCGGATGCGCGTCAGTCATCCGGCCTGAAACGCCTCGTTTCAAAACTGCAGCGACGCCAGCCCGAGCCTTTGCAGGGACTCTATTTCTGGGGCGGTGTGGGTCGGGGCAAGACGTATCTTGTGGATACCTTTTTCGACAGTCTGCCATTTCCCGACAAGATGCGAACCCATTTCCACCGGTTCATGCGACGGGTGCATGATGAGCTGAAATCCCTGGACGGTGAAAAGAACCCTCTGGTGATTGTGGGGCAGCGGCTGGCCGCAGAAGCCAGAATCATCTGTTTTGATGAGTTTTTCGTTTCCGATATTACCGATGCCATGATCCTGGCCGGTCTTTTGGAGCAACTGTTCCAAAATGGCGTCACGCTGGTGGCAACCAGCAATATCGTACCGGATGAGTTATACAAGGATGGTCTTCAGCGAGCCCGATTCCTGCCGGCGATAGCGTTGTTAAACCGGTATACCGAGGTCGTCAATGTCGACAGTGGCGTGGATTACCGGTTGCGGGTGTTGGAACAGGCGCAGATTTACCACCACCCGCTCGACGAAACCGCAAGGGACAGTCTGCATGACAGTTTCTGTAAGCTGGTGGCGGACAGTGCCCATATCCAGGAAGGGCGAGTGCTGGAGATTGAAGGGCGTCCGATCCGGACGATCCGGGTCTGTGATGATATCGGCTGGTTCACATTTGTTGCCCTCTGTGATGGCCCGCGGAGCCAGAATGACTATATTGAACTGGCCAGGGAATTTCATACCGTATTGATTGAGCAGGTGCCGCAGCTGAATGGCAGTATGGATGATCAGGCGCGGCGCTTTATCAATCTGGTGGATGAGTTCTATGATCGGGGGGTGAATCTGATTATGTCAGGTGAAACGGCGCTGGAATCCCTGTATCGCGATGGACGACTGGAGTTTGAGTTCAAACGGACGTTGAGCCGATTGCAGGAAATGCAATCCCGTGAATACCTGGCCAGACCCCATAATCCCTGAAGTCTGGCAGGATGAATAATCATCAATACTTGCTGAAAACCAATTTATGACCTCTGACAGCCTCTCATTGAATCCGGAACAGCACAGTGCGCTGGCCGGCCTGTTCAAACAGTTGGGGGATGAAGGCCGGCTGAAGCTAGTGCTGGCCTGCATGGTCGAGCCCCAGCCGGTTGCCCGCTTATCGGAGCTGGCGGGCATGTCCCAGTCGCTGACCAGCCATCACCTCAAAGGGCTGCGTGATGCCCGTATTCTTAAGGCCTGCCGCCAGGGTAAACAGGTGCTCTACACGCTGGATGATGACCATATTCGGTGTGTTCTTAATGACTTGATCCAGCATGTTCGGGAGTGATGACCGGCGGATCGTTACCTGTTGGGCATTGTTACCGATCAATATGAAGCTTAAAACCGGTTGCCTTACCCGATAAATAAATTATAATTCATATGAATTATAATTTATCTGTGGAGGGTGTAATGATGTCATGCTGCTCAAACCATCGTTGTAATACGCATGTTGGCACCATGGATACTACGCAGGCTGCTCCTACGGTCAAAAGCTGTTGCCTGCAGGCCTCGGAAGACGTAACAGCGTGCTGTGCTTCGGGTGCTGAATCCGGAGGGGCCAGTGCTTCCAGCGCCCGTTGTGCGGAAGAGGATGAAGAAGGCGACAGTCCACCTTCCCGCCATACCTGGACGATTAGCGGCATAGATTGCCCCAGCTGTATCAGCAAGGTAGAAACCGCCCTCCATCGTTTGGATGGCCTGATCAAAGCGCACATTACCTTTGCTACCCTCCGTCTTACTGTTGATTTTGACGTCTCCCGCCTGAACCTCTCCCAGATTGAAGCCGCCGTGACCGGGTTGGGGTATGGATTATCCGGCGTTAACGACCGTACTGCTTCCAAGTCTTCTCTCACTGACCGAATGCGGCAGCATCATCAATTGCTGATTCTGGCAGGGTTGATGGTTGCGGGTGGTCTCAGCCGGCTGGTGGTGCCGGAATGGGGAGCCTGGGCATTCTGGCCTGCGGCGCTTTTGGGGTTGTTCCCGATCATGCAGGGCGTGCTGCGCCAGGCCGGGCGCGGCAATTTTTTTGGCATGGAAACCCTGATGACGGTTGCCGTTATCGGCGCACTGGCATTAGGGGAGAGTTTCGAAGCGGCCATGGTGGTGTTTCTCTTCATGATCGGGGAGAAGCTGGAGAGCCTGGCGGCTGATCGGGCACGCAGCGGCGTCAAGTCGCTGATGGCGCTCACGCCGGATACGGCCATCCTGATCCGTGGTGAGGAGCGACAGGAGGTCATGGCAGATAGTCTCCGGCCGGGAGATGTTATCGAGATTCGGCCGGGTGATCGTTTGCCTGTGGACGCAGAATTGCTTACCGAGGCGGGCAGTTTCGATGAGAGTGCGCTGACCGGTGAATCACTGCCCGTTGAACATGTTGGCGGTGACCGGATCCTGGCCGGCAGTCTGGCCACGGATCGGCTGGTGCAACTGCGAGTTCAATCCGAGCCGGGCGAGAATGCCATCGATCGCATTTTGACCCTGATTGAAGAGGCGGAAGCCCATAAGGCGCCGGTCGAGCGATTCATTGACCGGTTCAGCCGCTGGTATACCCCGTTGATGATGGTCGTAGCTGGGCTGGTGATTGTATTGCCACCGTTGTTGGTCGGGCAGCCCTGGGATGTCTGGGTCTATCGTGGCCTTGCACTCTTGCTGATAGCCTGCCCCTGTGCGCTGATTATTTCGACACCCGCCGCCGTCACATCGGCGCTGGCGGCAGCGACCCGCAAAGGCATTCTGATCAAGGGCGGCGCAGCGCTTGAGCAATTGGCCAGTATTCGCCAGGTGGCGTTTGATAAAACCGGTACATTGACGCTGGGTAAACCTGAAGTCACGGCGGTGGTCAGTTTTGGGGCGTCAGAAGTCGAATGGTTGCCCCTGGTAGCGGCTGTTGAAAAAGGCACGAGCCATCCACTGGCGCTGGCTATACTGGCGGAGGCGGAGCGTCGCGGTATCCGTGTCGGGCTTGCCGATGAGATTACCGTACTGGCCGGGCATGGCGTTCACGGTGTTGTAAAGGGGCAGAGTATTCGAGTGGGTTCCCCTACTGCCATGGCTGAGATTGTGACGCGTTTACCGGCTATCGAAGCAGAGATCGTTCGCCTTGAAGAATTGGGTAATACCGTTGTTTGTGCCTCAGTGGATGGCGAACTTGTCGGTTTGCTGGCGCTGAGTGATACGCTGCGCAGCGATAGTGGTGATGCGATTGAACGCCTGCAGGGTATTGGCGTCGGGAGTGTCATGCTGACTGGGGATAATCCCCGGGCCGCCAGGGCTATTGCCAGTCAGCTTGGGATGGGTTTTCGTGCCGGGCTGTTGCCGGAAGACAAGGTCAATGCGGTTCGTGCATTGCAGGTGTCCGCACCGGTTGCCATGGTCGGAGACGGCATCAATGATGCGCCGGCACTTCGAACGGCCGATATCGGGATTGCCATGGGTAAGGGCTCCGATGTCGCGCTTGAAACGGCGGATGCCGCACTGACCCATGACCGTGTGCGCGAAGTCGCGGATGTTATCAGCCTGTCGCGTCATGCGATGGCCATTATCCGGCAAAATATTGCACTTGCGCTGGGGCTCAAGGCCATTTTCCTGGTGACCAGTCTTATGGGGGTAACCGGCTTGATGGTGGCGGTTCTGGCTGACAGTGGCGCCACGGCGCTGGTGACGGCCAATGCGTTGCGGTTGTTGCGAAAGGGTAAAGACTGAGTCTTTACCCGCGTTGAATCTACTTTCGGGAATGGGTGACAGGGAGGTTGTTTTTCTTGAATACCTGGGATCATCCTTGATGAAAAACGTTGTTTTTGCGGTCATCAGTAGCCTGCTGTTCAGTGTTTCTGCTGTTGCTGACACTCCAGCGCTGTTGCACTTTGATCAACAGTCTATTGCAGAGTCTCAGTTGTCACCCTGGGTGCAGCAGTCGCTTTATGAAATCCGTCGTGAGGCCTGGGAGAGTGAGCGGGCATTGCTTGAGCGGGGGGCTCTGGAACTACATGTTCAGAAACAGGCCAAGGCACAGGGCAAGACAACCGATGAAATACGATCGGCGCTGTTAACCATAAAGCCGGTTTCTGACGGGGAGATTCAGGCGTTTTATGAGAATTACCGCGATCATATTCAGGCGCCTTTGAATGAAGTGAGGGATGCCATCCGCGAGCAGCTGGAAAGTATTCGTGAGCAGCAGCAAATGGCTGCCGTCATGGAGAAGCTCCGACAGGAGAGTGGTCTGAAGGTGCTTGTTCCGGAACCGAAAGCCCCCGTCTTTGATTTGCCCATGGCTGGTTATCCTGTCAAGGGGAAGCCGGATGCCCCATTCACGCTGGTTGAATTCGCTGATTACCGGTGTCCCTACTGCAAGAAGGGCGCAGAGATGGTTAACCGTCTTATGGAAGCCTTTCCCGATAGCCTGAAGGTGTATTATGTGGACTTCCCTGTGGTGGATCTGGCCTCCGGCATATCAACCACCGTCATGCGCGGCGCTTGGTGTGCCGGGCAGCAGGATAAATACTGGGATTATCACACGCTCGCCTACGCGCAACAGGGATCATTGTCCAAAAATGCGCCCGGAACCATTGCGGCAAAACTGGGTTTGAATACCCGGGTGTTTGAAGCCTGTATGGCATCGAAGGAATCAGAGCGTTCAGTGGAAAAAGCAACAGCCTTTGGTCGCCAATACGGCGTATCCAGCACGCCGACGTTTTTTCTGAATGGAAAAAGACTGTCGGGTGCGGATATTGAAAACCAGATTCGGGGCCTGCTTAGCCAGTCGAAATCATCCTGAGCGGGGATTAATCCGGCTGACTATAAATTGACTGCCCTGCCACCGGGATGCCAGCCGGAGCCCAGGTGTTCCGGCCCCGGGGGCAGACGGAGAGGCTGTCAAACAGACACTGATTATCTTCAATGATTCGGATATGGCTGAAACGGTCGCTGTTGCAGTAATCCGGAAAGGTGGCGCAGAGCAGGCACTGGATCAGGTTTTTCAGAGACTGGTTGAGGCCATCAAGAATCATGCTGCAGCGAATCAGGCCGATGTCTTCGGACTGGTCAGCCAGCTCAATGGCGGTCTGGCGCTGCATCGCGTCCATCTGCTGCCGCAAAAAGTGCAGCGCCAGAAGGGTTACCTGTTTCCGGTCCCCCGGCTGGCGGGTAACGGTGAATGCCCCGTGATAACTCAGGTCAGACAATTCCACACCGTGCTGGATACTGGCTTCTGTCGCAGCGCCATTACCCGCGTTGTTTTTCTCCGTAATATGGGTGTGCAGGGCAATAATGGCGTCGGTGATGGGGGGGAGAACCAGGGTTTTGAGAAAACCGTTCATCTGGGTGGCGTGCCACTGGCCGGTTTCATCCAGTGTGTCGAGCACCAGGCGGCCGTCGCCCTGCCGGAGGTACTGGATGTTCTGCATGAGTTGATCACGGAAACCATCACATAGCAGGTTCATGCCATCCTGGGCGGGTGCATCGGGCTGATTCAGGGCATTCTTACTGTCCGACATGATGCTGTGTCCTCCTGCGTTCTGGTTGTGATTATGCGTTGGCGCCGGTACTTGTACATCTGTGCTATGCGCGCGTTATTTCGCATGCATACTGGCGCCATTGTTTGTATTGCTAATCATATCGGCATCGGCGGCCGGAATAATAAAACATTACTGTCAGGTGGCCTGACAAAGCCCCAGTTCGATGGCTTCCGTCACTCTATAGAATCCCACCGCGCTTGTCAGTGATGTTAACTGCCTGCTTATCGTGACTGACGCTTTTGGGCTGTACGGACACATATTACCTAACCGGCAGTATAGAGGGCTTGACAGCATCGGTGGCAACACTTAGCCTCGCGACATGGCGCTGATTTGTATTTCGGCTTGCGGGCGCATTATAAATATCGCTAAAGAGAAAGGTTGACGACGGGATTCGTAAAAACCACTCTCTGGGCAGAGTGGTTTTTTATGCCCGAACCGGCCTCCATACCGGTTAGGCTTCTTCTCTTTTAGCGCCGCAGGACGAGCAGTATGCGGAGCTGAAATGATCGAACTCAGACAGATAACAAAACAGTTTGGTCAGGGCGCATCAGCGGTGCGAGCCCTTGACTCAATCTCCCTTCATGTACCGGAAGGCTGCATTTATGGTGTGGTCGGCTCCAGTGGTGCCGGTAAAAGTACCCTGATCCGTTGTGTGAATCTGCTGGAGCGTCCAACCTCCGGCCAGGTGATCGTTGCGGGCAAGGACCTGACTGCCATGGCCGAGAGTGACCTGCGCCAGGCGCGTCGGCATATCGGCATGATTTTCCAACATTTTAACCTGCTTTCCAGCCGTACGGTGTTTGGCAATATCGCGCTGCCGCTGGAATTGGCCGGCATGTCCAGCGCCGAGATCGAAAAAACCGTTCAGCCACTGTTGGAGCTGACAGGGCTCAGCGATAAGCGCAACAGCTATCCGTCCCAGTTGAGTGGTGGCCAGAAGCAGCGGGTCGCCATTGCCCGGGCGCTGGCCAGCAGTCCCCGTGTGCTGCTCTGCGATGAGGCAACCTCGGCGCTGGATCCGGCGACCACCGTAGCCATCCTCAACCTGCTGAAAGACATCAATCGCAAGCTGGGGCTCACAATCCTGATGATTACCCATGAAATGGATGTGGTGAAATCCATCTGTGACCGTGTGGCCATTCTCAGCCAGGGACAGCTGATTGAAGAGAATGACGTTGAGCAGTTCTTTTTGAGTCCGAAAACAGAGCTCGCCCGTGAGTTTGTGCGGACGGCCATCCATGAGAAGCGACCTAATGATTTGGAATCCGGCTTTCAAACGGAGCCTGCGCCTGGGGCACGACCGGTTATTCGCATCACCTTTGTCGGTCGCACGGTAGGTCAGCCCCTGATCACTAAGGCATCTCGCCAGTTTGGGGTGGACTTCAGCATCATGCAGGCGGATATCGAGACCGTAAACGGCAAAAGTATGGGATTCCTCATGGTGGAACTGTTCGGTTCTGAGGCAGCGGTTGATGAGGCGATTAAATATCTCCGGAGCCAGGAGGTTAGCGTGGAGGTGGTAGGTTATGTCCATTAATGCCTGGTTGATGCTCGGGGAGGCGCTCTGGGAAACGTTCTACATGGTGGCCGTGGCCGGTGCTCTCAGTTTTGTCTTTGGCATTCCGTTGGGAGTGTTGCTCCATGTGAGCCGGCCCGGGAAAATCATGGAAAGTCGGGTCCTGAACCAACTGCTGGGTGGCGTGGTGAATGCCGGGCGTTCTATCCCGTTTATCATTCTGATGGTGGCGATTGTTCCCTTCACCCGCTTGTTGGTGGGGACTTCCATTGGCACCAGCGCAGCCATTGTGCCGCTGACGATTGCGGCGATTCCCTTTGTCGCACGAATCGTTGAAGGTGCGCTGAACGAGGTGCCGGCCGGATTAGTGGAAGCCGCCCAGAGCATGGGGGCCTCACCCATGCAGATTATTAGCCGTGTCCTGTTGCCCGAGGCACTGCCCGGGCTGATCCATGGCATGACACTGACCCTGGTGACGCTGGTGGGGTATTCTGCCATGGCGGGCGCTATTGGCGGTGGCGGTCTGGGTGATCTCGGGATTCGTTATGGTTATCAGCGGTTTGACGGCGTCATCATGCTGGCAACCGTGGTGGTATTGATCGTGCTGGTTCAATTGATCCAGTGGGCAGGTGAAAGCCTGCAGGCCCGGTTTGAGCACAAACAGGCCTGATTGATTCCGGCAAGGCTTCATTGCGTGCCGGGTTATGTATAACAACGTGCGATGGCGCACGGTATAAAGCACTGTAGTCAGGAGGCGTTCGATGGTACCTGTAGTGAAATCGGTCAGTAAGTGGTTGGCGGCAGCCGTTGCCTGTACGGGATTGGTCCTGGCTGGTTGTAGCAGTGAGAGTGGTGATACCGCACTGAAAATTGGTGTGATCGCGGGTCCGGAGGCCGACCTGATGCGTACGGCCGCAGATGAAGCAAAGCAGACGTATAACCTGGACGTAGAACTGGTGGAATTCCAGGATTACGTTGCGCCCAACATTGCCCTGTCCGACGGCAGCATTGATATCAATGCTTTCCAGCACAAACCCTATCTGGATCGTATGGTCAATGATCGTGGCTTTAAGCTGGAAGTTGTGGGCAATACCTTCGTATACCCCATTGGTGCTTATTCCCGGACGTTGACCAGTCTGGAAGACTTGCCTAATGGCTCCAAAGTGGCGATTCCCAACGATCCCAGTAATGAAGGCCGCACCCTGCTTCTGATGCATAAAGCGGGCTTGGTGACCCTCAAGGATCCGTCCAACCTGGAAGCAACCCCGGTTGATATCATCGATAATCCCCATGACTTGAGCTTCATTGAGCTGGATGCCGCCCAGCTGCCCCGTTCACTGGATGACGTTGATCTGGCGTTCATCAATTCCACCTATTCTGTTGCGTCCGGCCTGCTGCCGACCCGGGATTCACTGCTGATGGAGGATAAGGACTCGCCTTATGTCAATATCATCGTTTCCCGCCAGGACAACCGTCAGGATCCCCGTATCGCGCAGTTGGTGGCTTCCTTCCAGTCTGAAGCGGTAGAAAAGAAAGCTGAGGAATTGTTCAAAGGCGGCGCCGTTCAAGGCTGGCGCTGAGCATTGAGATGAATGAAAAGCCCTGTTCCGTTTAGGCGCAGGGCTTTTTTTATGGTTCAGTGATCAGACAGTGTTTTGGTGACCATTGACCGTATCGCCTGGCTGACGGTTACGAGGCCATCTTCATCCACATACGGTCCATGCCCGGAGGGCAGGAAGCGCAAGTCCACCCGTGACGGGTCAATACCCGGACGTGAAAGCACATACTCAATGGCCCGGAACGGAATCTGCAGGTCATAGAGCCCGGCCAGCGCCAGGATACGGAGTTGGCGCTGAGCCATCATGCTGGTGGTCATGTCGTCGATTACCGCATTCATGGTGTCACCGGTCAACTGTTGCCAGTCTCCCAGTATTTTCGGATTAAAGCTGACATAGGGCTGTTCCTTTTCCGGCTTCAACTCGGTGTAGAGGTACTCGTTGAACAGTGGGATGTAGGTCTGGTTGATCAGGATGATGGGGTTGATCAGGGTGCGGGCACCGGTGTAGGCCTCAAAGGGGATGTGAAACCGGCTGTCTTTCAATGCCGGGATAATCTGGGCATTGCGCAGGGTGCTTTCAATGAAATCAGTGGGTGATGGGCAGTAACCGTACACCTGGAAATCCTGCTCGGTCATACCGGTATAGCGAACCAGTGACTGGGGCAGGTTGTCTGGATACTGATGGTGGCTATGATGCCCATTGATCATGGCCGGCAGGTAGGTGCTGTCACTGAAGCTTTTCAGGGTGTTCAGAAAGTGGTCAAGGTTGAGGTTTTTTTCTGCAGACAACCCATGGTAGCGCGCGGTTACTGCATAGGACTGCAGGTTCCAGTTACAGCACAGGGCGTCAATGTTGTCGGTACAGCTGTAGAACAGGTGAGGCGCCAACAGAATCATTCCGGAAACCGGCAGACCCTGCTGGATCAGCTCTCGTGTGACTTTGACGGCACGGGCGGCGCCATAGCTTTCTCCCAGCACAAAGCGTGGCTGACGCCAGAGGTTGTAGCGTTTGACGTATTGGCTGATGGTGTCAGCCAGTACTTTGGCATCGCGGTCGCTGTTGAAGTAATACTGCAGGTTGTCCTTGTCCGTGGAACCGGAATACCCGGTACCCGGCGGATCAATCAGGACGATGTCCATCAAGTCCAGCAGACATTCCGGGTTGTCTTCGAGGCTTGCCGCCAGAGGGTCACCGGTATCCGGGCAGTTCTGGAGATTGATCCGTTTTGGCCCCAGCAGGCCCATGTGAAGGGTCATGGCCGATGCGCCAGGACCCCCGCTCCAGGCAAATAGTGTGGCCCGGCGGGTTGGATCGCTTAAATCAGTGTCATTGGGGGTACGGCTATAGCGCCAGGCATGAATGTCCACGGCGGGTCGCATGCCCTGTGCTGCAATGGCGAAGGATTCCAGTGTTACCTGGTAAGCAACCTCTTGGCCGCCACAGCGGGTATAGCGTACGGCGACTTCTTTTTCTGTTGGTTTCTCCGTGTCTGCAATCGTCTCTGATTGATAGAAACACAATAACAGTATCAGGCTGGCTGCAGCCATTGCTGGCAGATGCATCAATGAAGACCTCACGGATTGTATGAAGACGAATGGAGTAAAGGCGCCCTTGTTGAGAAAACCTGTGGCATGAGCACCGGAACAGCTTAGTTCAGCACGGGTGGTTTGCTCTTCATCGTAAGAAATTCGGGGAATATGCTGAACCCCACTGTCCGGCAGGCAGGGATGCCGATATGATCCGGGGTGGAGGCCACCTCCGACCATGCCAGCAGGGTCTGGCAGGAATAATAAACATAACTCATAAAATGGAAGTCATAAGTCGTTTATGAAAAAAAGCACGCTCGCATCTGACGGATTGCTCATACTGACCGCGGCCATCTGGGGGCTGGCGTTTGTCGCCCAGCGTGTCGGGATGGACCATTTGGGACCCTATGCTTTCAATGCCATTCGCTTTTTTGTCGGCGCCTGTTCGCTGCTGCCGGTGATTGTCTGGCTGCGACGACGGGAGCCGGGTGGCAGCCTGGTTATCAGCCGGTCGCTGATACTGGGAGGGATGGCGATGGGGGTGCTACTGTTCGCGGGCGCATCACTGCAGCAGGTGGGGCTGCTGTATACGACGGCGGGTAATGCGGGCTTCATTACCGGACTCTATATTGTTCTGGTGCCAGTGATTGGACTGTTGTGGGGACAGAAAACCGGTTTGAACACCTGGGTGGGTATGTTGCTTGCGATGGTCGGACTCTACCTGCTCACCATGCATGGAGATGTCACCCTGAACAAGGGGGATATGCTGATGTTAGTCGGGGCGTTGTTCTGGGCACTGCATGTGTTGCTGATCGGCTGGCTGGCGCCCAGGCATAGTGGTTTGTTGCTGGCGGTGATTCAGTTTCTGACCTGTGCCGGACTCAGTCTGGCTGTTGCACTGCCTACTGAGGATATCACCATGACTGGGGTCAAGGGCGCCTGGGCGGCTATTGCCTTTGCCGGTGTGATGTCGACCGGTGTTGCCTATACCCTGCAGATCATTGCCCAGAAAAATGCACCGGCGGCCCATGCGTCCATCATCCTCAGCCTGGAAGCGGTATTTGCGGTACTGGGCGGCTGGCTATTGCTGGATGAAACCGTGACACTGCAAACCCTGGCGGGTTGCGCTGTCATGTTGTCTGGTATGTTGCTTTCGCAGATCAATATTCGCCTGTTGAGGCGATGGCTGAGCAAAACGCCAGCCGCCTCGTCAGCCGGTTGATCAGTTAAAGTAGTTTTGCAGTTTCTCTGCTGAGAGCGATGGGCTGCCCTTGCCATTGGCATGGGCGGCCCGCATCAGTCGAGTAATGGTCTGGTTGGCAGGCGTGGCGACACCGATCTTTTCACCCAGGCGAATGACCGCGCCATTGATGTAATCCACTTCCGGTTCCCGTCCCCGCTGCAGGTCTTCCCACATGGAGGAGCGGGCATTGTCATCCATCTTCAGCATGGCGCCGGCCACTTTGATGAATAACGGGTCGGGTAGTGTCAGGATCAGTGGTAGCAGGTTTGGGATCACTTTACCCGTTTTTGCCGGTCGGATATTGGCTACGCGCAACACGGTCAGTGTTTCACGGATGCACGTCGCCAGCACTCTGCGGTAGGCCTGCTGGGCGAGCTGCTGTCTTAACGGCAGGCCTGACAGTGCGTTAATGGCGTTATTCAGGTTGAGCAGTAATTTACCCCAGAGAATGCTGCTGATATCCCTGTGGGTTTCGGTCGTTAGTCCGGCCCGCTCCAGCGCCTGTTGAAGCGGCAGTGTCTCAGGAGACTCCTGCAGTATGAGCGTGCCGTCTGTGCCACGGTGAAATGCGGTTTTATCCATCCTCAGGATGTTGAAGGGTACCATGCCGCCCGTTACCTTGTAGCCAGGCAGCAGGCGTCGCAGGATTGCCGTGTTCTCGATACCGTTTTGCAGGCTGATAATGGTTGGGAAATGACTGCAATGATCCCGAATGGTGCGACCGGCGGACTCGGTGTTACGGCTCTTGACGGTGACCAGAATCAGGTCGGCATCCGATAAGATGGCAGGATCCGTGCTGAAGGTGATCTGTTCTGCAGGAATGTGGGTTTCAGTGCCTTCCAGTTCGGTCAGTTGCAGGCCGGAAGTCTGAATCGCTTTCTGAAGGTCAGGACGGCCATAAAAAATGACCTCGTAACCGGCAGCGACCAGTTTGCCGCCGATGAAACAGCCGATAGATCCGGCTCCGAATATCGCAATGCGTGACGTCATGTCGTGTTTCTCTGTCAGATCCGTTGTTCATTGCTGCAGCGATTACAGCCATCTGCCGGCAACCGGGATGATGCGTTATTTTCGTCTATCGACATACAGGCGTCATTCAGCCTAGCAGGATTCTTCCTGTGATGTCACCTTCAGGATGGTCGCGACCGCTATAGCGCCGACGACTCTTCCATCGGTGGAACCATCACTGTGACCGGTACGCCTTCAGCGCTGGTAAAGGTAACAATCACGTCACAGGGGGTGGTGCTGACACAGCGACCGTTGTGAGGAATTTTTACAATTTCATAAATGGCTTCCCCGGTTTCGTAACGATTTTTTCGACCATTTTCCAGGGTGACTTCCATCGTACCCGCGAGCACAAAGCCATACCCCGGCAGAGGGTGATAGTGCCAGCCGGTCTCGCCACCGGGAAGTGTCTTGATTCTGAGCGTTTTTACCTGTGGATGCTCGGTGAGAGGATACTGAATGGGTTTTCCATCGTCCGTGACACTTTGCTCTTTGACGGTTTCAACCTGCAACCTGCCTCCATAGGGTTTGTCATCGGATGCGGCATAAGTCACAGTGCTGCCAATGACCATAAACAGAGGGAGCAGGGGTTTAATCATGATGACAATCCTTGGTATGAAGCGTATGAATCCAATCAATCATAGACGCTGGTTCTGGCATCACGATTGTTTAGTGCGTATTTTTAACAATCAAGGACGATAGATAATGTAACCGGCAGACAGCGTCGGTTAACCCGGATAACCGGTTCAGGTGAGGCGGACAATGACACTGGCAATTTTTTCACAACTTGGCTCAGGGTATGCGACGGAAAAGGCCTTTACGGCTGTCGCGGGTGATGGGGCAATGCCCGGTGATGGCGATCTGTTGATCGTATCCTCACCGATTGATGGCAAGGGCCTGACCCGGGGGAAGATGGCCAGTGAACAACAGGTCAATAGTGTCATTTTGCAAGCGCAGAGCGCGTTTGAGCGTCTGCGAACACTGCCTGCCCCGGTTCGGGGGGAGTTTGTCCGACGCATTGGCGAAGTAGCCCGTGCACATAAAGAGGCGCTGGCTGAAGTGATCAGCCTGGAAGTCGGGAAAATTACCCAGGAAGCCCTCGGTGAGGTGCAGGAATGGATTGATATCTGTGATTTTGCCACTGGGCTTTCCCGCCAGCTCTACGGTTTGACCATTGCCAGTGAACGACCGGGGCACCGGATGATGGAGCAGTGGCACCCGCTGGGGCCGGTGGCGGTCATTACCGCGTTTAACTTTCCCATGGCGGTCTGGGCCTGGAATGCCATGTTGGGGATTGTCTGTGGTAATTCGATTATCTGGAAACCCTCAGAGAAAACGCCCCTGTGCGCGCTGGCGGTTCAGGCTGTGGTCGATAAGGTACTGGACGGCATGCCGGAAATCCCGCGGTCGGTCTCAACAGTAGTGATTGGTGATCGGGACACCGGAGAGCAACTGAGCGCAGACAGCCGGATTCCGCTGGTATCGGCCACGGGTTCGATTCCCATGGGGAAAAAGGTCGCACAGACAGTGGCTGGCAGACTGGGTCGCTCACTGCTGGAGCTCGGCGGTAATAATGCGATGATTCTGGCACCCTCGGCAGACCTTGATCTTGCACTTCGTGCGATCGTTTTCTCGGCGGTAGGTACCGCCGGGCAGCGTTGTACGACATTGCGTCGGTTGATCTGCCATAGCGCGTTAGCCAACAAGGTCTGTCACCGGTTAGTCAAAGCCTACCAGACATTACCGATTGGCAACCCAAGGGATGCCGGTACGCTGGTTGGCCCCCTCATAGATCAGCAGTCCTTTAATGCCATGCAACTGGCGTTGGGTGAAGCCCAGAGAGAAGGCGGACAGGTATTGTTTGGCGGCGATCAGGTCTTGCATGATGTTCCTGCCGGTGGTTTTTATGTGCGCCCTGCCATTGTGAAGATCCGGCATGATGCGCACATCGTCCATCACGAAACTTTCGCACCGATTCTGTATGTCATGGAATATGACGATCTGGACGAAGCCATTGCCATTCATAATGAGGTTCCCCAAGGGCTTTCCTCGGCCATATTCACGGAAAATATGCGGGAAGCAGAACGGTTCCTGTCGCCTGCAGGGTCTGACTGCGGTATCGCCAATGTGAATATTGGCACCTCCGGGGCAGAAATTGGCGGGGCGTTTGGGGGGGAGAAGGAAACCGGTGGTGGCCGGGAATCTGGCAGTGATGCCTGGAAAAACTATATGCGTCGTGCCACTAATACAATCAACTACGGGGGCGAATTGCCGCTTGCCCAGGGTATTGAGTTTGGTTGATAGAAGTCAGCGGGCTCTTAGGGTTTTCTGTTGTTTCCCTAAGAGCCATTAGTGGGGCACTACAGGGTATTTTTATAAATTCTGCCATCCTTCATGATGACTTTCAGATAGCGTTCGGGGTCTTGTAATACAGTGATATCTTCAAGTGGGTTGCCATCCACTATCAGCAAGTCTGCCCGGTAACCTTCTGCCAGAGTGCCTATTTCATCGGACATATTGAACAGTTCTGCCGCCTTCAGGGTGGCGGATTGTATTAGCGAGCTGGCGGGCATGACCTCCCGGCGTATGGCAAACTCCTGCAACTGGGATGTGTGCATGCTGCCCAGCAAATCCGTGCCAAATACAATATTCACATTGGCCTGCCAGGCTGTTTCCAAGGCCTGAATCCCTGCATCCAGTACGCTATAGACTTTCTTCTGCAGTGCTACGGGCATACCCGCTTCCACACCTTCGCGAGCCAGCCGGTCATAGGTCGACAGGGTTGGCACCAGATATGCCTGTTTTTGTTTGAGTAATTCAATCCCTTCCTGCGTTATCAGGTTACCATGTTCAATGGAGCGTACGCCGCACTTTAGTGCCCGCACAATTGCACGGTTAGTATAGGCATGGGCCATCACATAGCGATTAGCCGCTTCTGCTTCCTCAACGGCCGCCTGGATTTCATCCTCGGCGAACTGTGTGCTGGTGATCCGGTCTGTTGGGGACGCGACGCCACCGGAGACCATCAGTTTGATCTGGTGGGCACCTTTACGGATTTCATCACGACAGGCGCGTCGAACCTCCGCGACGCCATCACAGACTTTCCCTAACCCCGCACAGCAAAAGCAGTGGTCAGTGTGTTCATCCCCCGGGAGACGCATGTCACCGTGTCCGCCCGTTTGCGACAGGGCATGTCCGCAAAAGAGCAGGCGGGGGCCGATAAGGAGCCCTTCCTCGATGGCTTGTGCATAGCCAAAATCGGCACCGCCGGCATCCCGTACTGTAGTAAAGCCGCGCATCAACATACCGTTCAGGATACCTGCGGCATGGGCGGTGACGTAGGAAGGTGGCCAGTGGCGCAAGGCGACAAAATCTGGTGTCGCCGCAGTGATATGGACGTGGGCGTCGCAGAGGCCAGGCATGACAACACGCCCTTCCGCATCAAGGGAGATATCCGCTGGTTCGTCGGGAATGACATCGCTGACCGCCGTAATGTGACCATTAGCAATACTCAGGCATTGTTTCGGCAGCAGATGACCGTTCGCTGCATCAAGGATATGGGTATTGATGATGCGAATTGTTGTCACACTCATGCTCCTGCAGGCAGTCAGGTATTCGGATTTATAGGCCGCTCTGCAGGATAGCCTACAGGGGCTGCAGTGTGTTTTTTATCCCCTTATGACCGATAGAGCGAGCACTGGAGTCATGGTTTCACGGTAAAGGCGTGAAATAATACGCAGCGTAAGAACAATAAAAATCACAGAGAGTGTTGCATGGATTTTGATATCAATCTTCTCCTGTTGCTGCTGACACCGCTTTACCTGGTGACGATTGGCGCAGAGTTCTTTTATCTCCGTAAACACAGGAGCCACTTCCCTGAAAGCGCCAACTATTCACTGGCCGATACGGTATCCAATGCCATGCTGGCGGGCATGTATCAGCTGGTGGAAGCACTCACCGGTGTGATGGTCATTGCCGTCTATTATTGGCTGTTTGATGTCCGCTTGTTCGAGATACCCGTGACCGCCTGGTCAATTGCCCTGCTGTTCCTGCTACAGGATTTCTTTTACTACTGGTTTCATCGTGCCTGTCACAATATTCGCTGGATGTGGGCAGCACATGTGGTTCATCACTCATCCGAGAAACTCAATTTCTCCACGGCGTTTCGTCAGAGCCTAATGTACCCGGTCGCTGGCATGTGGGTATTCTGGACGCCGATGGTTATGTTGGGATTTCCGCCGGAAACAGTAATCGCCGTTGTTTTGATGAACCTGTTCTACCAGTTCTTTATTCATACCCAGGTCATTCCTAAACTGGGCTGGTTTGAGTGGATCTTCAATACGCCTGCCCATCATCGGCTGCATCATGCTCGTAATCCGTCGTATATCGACCGGAATTTCGGTGGTATTCTGATCATCTGGGATCGGCTGTTCGGTACCTTTGTTGATGAGAAACCGGGCGAAGCCTGTGAATATGGGATTACCCGCCAGATCTGCTCCCATAACCCCATCACGCTGTCGTTTCATGAATGGCGCGACATGCTGCGCGATGCCTTTGCGCCGGGAAAACGCATGGGCCAGCGCTTGAGGCATCTTTTTGGTTATCCGGACTGGCAGCCTGACGAATCATCGCCTGAACCCTCCCACGCATCGTCACTGGAGAAGGTGGAACCAAGGCTTTAAATCGGTGCGTTGATTGTGCCATTATGAATTCCCTGTGCAGAAACGATGCTGCACTCAGGCTTTAATCATGGGCAGTTTATCCCGATCCGCCGACACTGGGTGATCTGGTGTGAAACTTGCCTATGAGCTCCCTCGGATGACCGTGCGGAGTGCCGGCGGTCATAACAACAATAAAGAAAGCAGGGAACAATCATGAGCAAGACTCTTCTCAAGCAAAGCCTTCTGTCTGTTGCCGTAGCCGGCGCCATGGGTATGGCCAGTGTGGCTCAGGCGGATGTGGTGATAGGGGTTGCCGGTCCCCACACGGGCGCCTACGCGGCCTTTGGTGAACAGCTCTGGAAAGGCGCAGAACAGGCAGCCAAGGATATCAATGCCAAGGGGGGCATTAACGGGGAACTGATCAAACTGGTCAAGGCGGACGATGCCTGTGAGCCTAAACAGGCAGTCTCTGTCGCCAACCGACTGGTGGACTCTGATGGTGCCGATTTTGTCATTGGCCACTTCTGCTCATCATCCAGTATTCCTGCTTCCAAGATCTACGATGAAGCCGGCATCCTGATGATCACGCCTGCATCTACCAACCCTAAACTGACCGAACAGGATTTTGACCAGGTCTTCCGCATCTGTGGCCGGGATGACCAGCAGGGAACCGTTGCCGCTGAACATATTGTCAACGAACTGGGCGCGACCAAGGTTGCCGTGCTGCACGACAAGGACACCTATGGCCAAGGGCTGGCGGACGCCATGAAAGCCCATATGAACAAGCTGGGTGTGAAGGAAGTGCTGTATGAAGGTCTGACTCGTGGTGAGAAAGATTTCAATGCCCTGGTCACCAAGATCCGTTCCAGTAAGGCGGAAGTCGTCTATTTTGGCGGTCTGCACTCAGAGGCTGGCCCGCTGGTACGTCAGATGCGTGAGCAGGGTGTGGAAGCCGAGTTCATCTCCGGTGACGGTATTGTTTCTGAAGACTTCCTGAAGGCTGCCGGTGGCGCCAGCTTTGTCAATGGCGTGCTGATGACCTTCGGTGCCGATCCTCGCCAGATTCCCAATGGCAAGGAAGTGGTCAGCACCTTCCAGAAAGCCGGCTATGAGCCTGAAGGTTACACGCTCTATTCCTATGCGGCGATGCAATCGATCGTCGCAGGTGCAACGGCGGTAGAGAGTACGGATGGCGCCAAGGTGGCGGCCTGGTTGAAGGACAACACCGTCGATACCGTGCTCGGCAAGAAAGCCTTTGATGACAAGGGTGATCTGGAAGTATCCGATTACGTCATGTACCAGTGGGGTACTGACGGTTCTTACGGTCAGCTCTGATCCGGCACAGGGCTTCGGGTAATCCCCGGGGCCCTGGCAGTTATACGACCGGGTGAGACGACCCGTCTATCCGGTAATAACAATAATTCAAGTCGTAACCGGGTAACGTATGGATCTTTCAATCATTCTTCAGCAGCTGGTCAACGGACTCACCCTGGGTTCCGTATACGGGCTGATCGCCATCGGTTATACGATGGTGTACGGCATTATCGGCATGATCAATTTTGCCCATGGTGATGTTTACATGGTCTCGGCTTACCTGACCGCCATCATTATTGCCATTCTGGCTTTCTTCGGTATTGAATCTTTTCCCATCATTTTGCTGGCGACGCTGGCGTTTACCATTGTTATCAATGGCGTTTATGGCTGGACCATTGAGCGGGTGGCCTACCGGCCGTTACGAGGCTCTACACGACTAGCGCCGTTGATTTCGGCCATCGGCATGTCACTGGTGTTACAGAATTATGTGCAGATCAGTCAGGGTGCCAGGAACCAGGGGGTGCCGGTTCTGCTGGAAGGCAGCATCCGCATCAATATGGGCGATGGCTTTGTTCAGATGTCGTATATCCAGATGCTGATTGTCATTGCTGCATTGCTGGGGATGGGCTTGCTGACCTGGTTGATTCACCGTACCAGCCTGGGCCGTAAGTGTCGGGCCACCCAGCAGGATCGTAAGATGGCCTCCATCCTTGGTATTGATACTGATAAGGTGATTTCCACGGTGTTTGTTATCGGTGCGTCGATGGCGGCGCTGGCCGGGGTGCTGGTGACCATGAATTATGGAACCTTTGACTTCTATGTCGGCTTCATCACCGGCATCAAGGCATTTACGGCGGCCGTGCTCGGGGGGATAGGTTCTTTGCCGGGAGCCATGCTGGGCGGCATTATCCTTGGCCTGTCGGAATCCCTGTTCTCGGGCATGATCAATACGGACTACAAGGATGTCTTTGCCTTCAGCCTGCTGGTGCTGATCATGATCTTCAAGCCGAGTGGCCTGCTGGGTAAGCCGGAAGTGGAGAAAGTCTGATGCAGCCGAACGCGCAAGCAACCACCATATCCGGCACCCTTGACTGGAAGCGCAGCCTGATTGATACCTCGGCCGCCGCACTGCTGTCGCTGGTGATTTTCGGGCCCATGATCGGCTTTCTGCTGGATGGTTATGAGTTTAAGTTGCGGATGGAAACGCTGTTCGCCATTGTCGGGGTGATTGCCATCGGGCGGTTGACCATGTCGCTGTTTGTTCAAACCACAGCAGGGCAATCGTTGCTGAAGCGCTTTGGTAATCGCAAGACGGGCGTTTATGTCAAACCCCTGGGTGAGAAAAGCCACCTGCGTTATATCGTTCCATTGTTGTTTATTGCCGGTTTGATCTTTCCCTTTGTGGCCACCAAGTACTGGATCACCGTGGTGATCCTCGGTTTGATTTACGTGTTGCTGGGGCTGGGGCTCAATATTGTTGTTGGGCTGGCGGGTTTGCTGGATCTGGGATTTGTGGCCTTTTACGCCATCGGTGCTTATGGATTGGCACTGGGCTATGAATACCTTGGATTGGGATTCTGGGCCATGCTGCCTCTGGCTGCATTATTGGCGGCAGTGTTTGGTGCGTTGCTCGGTTTTCCGGTTCTACGTATGCATGGGGATTACCTCGCGATCGTCACCCTTGGGTTCGGTGAAATTATCCGACTGGTGTTGAATAACTGGACAGCTTTTACCGGTGGTCCCAATGGTATGTCTGCACCTGCGCCGACGTTGTTTGGGTTAGAGTTCAAGCGCCGGGTCAAGGAGGGAACGCCGTTTCATGAGTTCTTTGGCCTGGAATATAGTTCCAACTACAAGTTTATCTTTATCTTCCTGATACTGCTGGCCTTGGTGTGGGTCGTATTGCATATCAATCGACGTCTTACCCGCATGCCGTTGGGACGTGCTTGGGAAGCCCTGCGAGAGGATGAGATTGCCTGTCGGTCGTTGGGGATCAATCATGTGGTAGTCAAGCTCTCAGCGTTCATGACCGGGGCAGCCATTGGTGGAATAGCCGGGGTATTTTTTGCGACTTACCAGGGTTTTGTGAATCCATCGTCGTTTACATTCTTTGAATCAGCACTGATCCTGGCCATTGTCGTATTGGGGGGGCTTGGTTCTACCCGTGGTGTTGTGGTGGCTGCGTTTGTCTTGACCATCCTGCCGGAGGTGCTGCGCGATTTTGCCGAATTCCGGGTCCTGATGTTTGGCGCATTGATGGTGTTGATGATGATCTGGCGTCCACGTGGGCTGGTGCGGTTAAGCCGTGAAGCGCATTCACGACCGAAGGGGGAGTCTCAAGCCGGCATGGCGCCTGCCATGGGAGGTGCACAATGAGCACGGATATTCTCAAGGTTGATCAGTTGTCGATGTGTTTTGGCGGGATCAAGGCGCTGAGCGATGTGTCTTTCAGTGTTCGGCGAGGCAGTATTACGGCACTGATAGGCCCTAATGGGGCGGGTAAAACCACGGTTTTTAATTGTCTGACCGGGTTTTACAAGGCTACAGAGGGGCGTATCGTGCTTCATGCCAAAGGCCGTGAAACAGATATCGGTCAAGTGCTGGGAGAGGCCTTTCAAGCAAACGATTTTCTGAATCCGGTACAGTTCGGGTCACGCCTTTATTTCAAGATGTTTGGTGGTTCGCACCAGGTCAACCGCGCGGGTATGGCCCGCACGTTCCAGAATATCCGTCTGTTCAAGGAGATGACGGTGCTGGAAAATCTGATGGTGGCCATGCATATGCAGATGAACCGCAACATGATGTCCGGCCTGTTGAATACTCCGGGGTTTCAGCGATCGGAGGCCGACGGTCTGGAAAAGGCCTGGTACTGGCTGGATGTGGTCAACCTTGTTGAGCATGCCAACCGACTGGCCGGTGAGTTGCCCTATGGTCAGCAGCGACGGCTGGAGATTGCCCGGGCGATGTGCACCGGGCCGGATCTGGTCTGCCTGGATGAACCGGCAGCAGGCCTGAACCCCAACGAAACGGTGGAGCTGAGCGCCATGATTCGTCAGTTGCGGGATGATTTCGGAGTAACGGTTTTACTGATTGAGCATGATATGGGGATGGTGATGAACATTTCCGATCATATTGTGGTGCTGGATCATGGTGAGGTGATTGCCAGCGGAAAACCCGCCGCGATTCGGGACGACCCCCATGTCATTGGCGCTTACCTCGGCACCGATGAGGAAGATATGCTGGAAGCGGCCGTTTAAGGAGAGAATGATGAGTACAAGTCCGGCACTGCTTGATATCCGTAATGTGGATACGTTTTACGGTCCGATACAGGCGCTCCGAAATGTGTCACTGACGGTACAGGAAGGTGAGATCGTCAGTCTGATTGGCGCCAATGGTGCCGGTAAATCAACCCTGTTGATGACGTTGTTTGGCCAGCCCAGAGCATCGTCTGGGCAGATCCTGTTTGCAGGGGAGGATCTCCGCGAGGTGAATACGCCGGATATCGCCAGCAAGGGCATTGCCCTGGTGCCGGAAGGGCGTCATGTTTTTCCCCATATGACGGTGGAAGAGAACCTGATGATGGGGACCGTTGCCATCGGGGCGGAACACGCTGAGGAAGACAAGACGCGTATGTATGAGCTGTTTCCCCGGTTACGGGAGCGTTCCGGACAACGGGCTTCGACACTCTCCGGTGGCGAGCAGCAGATGCTGGCGATTGCCCGGGGCTTAATGAGTCGGCCCCGCCTGCTGTTGCTGGATGAGCCAAGCCTTGGGCTTGCACCCATCATCGTCAAGCAGATCTTTAAGATTCTGCGGGAGGTGGCTCGGCAGGGCATGACGATATTTCTGGTGGAGCAGAACGCCAATCACGCCCTGAAACTGGCGGATCGCGGTTATGTAATGGTGAACGGTGTGATTCGAATGACAGGAACTGGCGCTGATCTGTTGACTAACAGTGAAGTTAGGGAAGCTTACCTGGGGGGGCATCAGGCAGCCTGATCCCTCTGCAAGCATCAATTGATAATGGCCATAAAATGATAGGCAATATCAATTGATGCTGCGGTGTTAGAGTGGGTGGCAGTCGTGAAATAATTGAGATGCTAACAAAAATTGTTAGCAACCTTTGAGGATGTGAACTCAATCTATATATTTCTGCCTAATGAATAGTCGTTGTATTTAGTGTTATTTTATTTGTTGAGATGAGCATGATAATGCTGATGTATAAAATAGGGAGATGCTTATGATTTATTGTATTCCTTGCTGCTTTGGAAATATGGCCTCTGTGGGTTTTGATGGTTCAGAAAGACAACCTACATTTTGCAAAAAAACTGTTTTGGTATTAAAGGATGTATCAACATTTCTCGTTGGGTTGAGTTGTATTTTCGTCTGTATAAGGAATGCGATTTTTGAGTATAAATGTAACGCTCCTGACGATGAGCGAGCAGATGGAAAAACGTTGTTTTTCTCAACGCTAAGGGCATTTCTCTATCCTGCGCCTGGGCTTGGTGCTTTTGTTTACTGTATGAGCCGTATAATACATCGAGTCAATCCTGATTCGCCATTGGGGGTGCCTGCTGCTAAAGAGTGTAAAGAGGTGGTGGTATTGATTCCGATTATAGGTCCAGCGATTCATAATGTATTATTGAATTATGCTTCATAGAGATAGGCTATATTTTTGCACTCTGATAAATATAACTATACTGGAGGCATTTTTTTAAGGCATTGTTTTTAATTTGCTATGTCTCTTGAATATAATCATGATGCTGGTATTCAATCAAAGTCATTACTTTCTGCCAAATCTATCCGTTGTCCTGCGGGAGCTGAAATCTATGGCTTACAGCCTGTTCCAAAACCGCTAAGGCAGGGCGGAATCTGGCCCTTATTCAATATCTTTTCCAATCTGTTTATTAATCCGGGAACGCTCATTACGTCCGGAATGATGATTATGGCAGGGTTGTCGTTCCAGACAACAGTATTGCTGCAGGTTTTCTCAGTCATGCTGGGGATGATTCCGTTCTTGCTCTTTGCCCGTGCCGGTGTTCGGTATGGTATTCCCGGACAAGTGTTATGCCGTGCAGTGTTTGGCGTTCGCGGGTCACAGTGGTTGACGTCGATGTTACGCCTATTATGCTCGATTTACTGGTTTGCGTTCCAGACGGCAGCAGGCGCTCTCGCCATTGAGGCCATCCTGCGCAATTGCTTTCAGCTGTTTCTACCACTTTGGGTGATTTCGCTAAATTTTGCTCTGTTCCAGGGCGTGGTAGCCATAGTGGGATATTCCTGGCTGAAAGGTGTCTCGCTGGTCTCTTTTCCTCTTAAGGTTCTGTGTTTTTCAGCGCTGCTTGTCTTTTTGTATCGTTATGGTGGTGATGAAGCCAGTGTGAGTGTGGTGCTGGCATGGCCGGGGTACCACTGGCATTGGCCCTTGATAGCAACCTGGTTGAATACCATTGTCAGTACCTGCTTCACCTGTGTCACCGATGCTTCGGATTTTTCCCGTTATACCCGCTCTGAGAAATCATTGTGGATTGGTACGCTCAGTGGCTCGCTGGTCGGTATTGTTATTGGTGCCTTGTTTGGCGCCTACGCTGTGGTGGCGGGTGGGGCTGTCAGTATCAATCCCTTTGAAACCATTACACAGCTACAGCCAGGTGGCCTCGTTATCCTGTTGATCATGTTGGTTATTTTTCTGGATAACTGGACGATCAATGTCATTAATCTGTATACCGGTGGACTTTCTCTCTGCAACAGCGTGGAATGGCTGGGACGTTTTTGGGCGACGGTTATCGTTGTGCTGGCGGCATCCGTTCTGGCCTGTTTCCCATTTTTGATCAATAAATACTCAGACGTGATGGGCTGTATAGGGGCTTTCTTTGCACCGATTACCGGGGTGATGCTGGTTTGGTATTACTATGAATTTTCAAAACTGGACTTGGCGGCCCTTTACCAGAAGAACGGGGCCTACTGGTATCGAAAGGGGTTCAACGTATTTGCCTGTTTGCTGGCACCTGCGGGATTGCTCTTCAGCTTTTTCTTGCCCGTGACGGTTTTGCCTGCGTTACTGATTATGTTTTTGGCGAGTTTGATCTACTGGTTGTATGCGCGTCGTGAGTTTCAAGGACATTCAGAAGAACGTTATTTGAATCAAAATTAAAAAGAGAAAACGGACTGGAAAGATAGGGGAAATACATGAAATAAAATAATGGTAGCGGGGGCCAGATTTGAACTGACGACCTTCGGGTTATGAGCCCGACGAGCTACCAGGCTGCTCCACCCCGCACCGAAAAGATAAAACGCACACTGTGTTGGTAGCGGGGGCCAGATTTGAACTGACGACCTTCGGGTTATGAGCCCGACGAGCTACCAGGCTGCTCCACCCCGCACCGAAAAGATAAAACGCACATTGTGTTGGTAGCGGGGGCCAGATTTGAACTGACGACCTTCGGGTTATGAGCCCGACGAGCTACCAGGCTGCTCCACCCCGCACCGAAAAGATAAAACGTACACTGTGTTGGTAGCGGGGGCCAGATTTGAACTGACGACCTTCGGGTTATGAGCCCGACGAGCTACCAGGCTGCTCCACCCCGCACCGAAAAAGACAACATGTACTCTGTTGGTAGCGGGGGCCAGATTTGAACTGACGACCTTCGGGTTATGAGCCCGACGAGCTACCAGGCTGCTCCACCCCGCACCAGAGAGATGCCGAATTATAAGGAGCAAAGCGCTAATGTCAATTGATAACCAGAAATGGACGAATGTTTTATATCTGATCAGGTGCCGTTACTCACCCTTTTGTTCGGGGGCGGTGTACGATGCTTAGCGTTGTCCTTAAGTGGTGGGGCCATCTAATAACATGACAAGTAGCCGTTTAGTACGCGCCATTCCGATACTGCAGTGTTCCCAAGGGAGCGGTGTGCTCGTTATTCCTCGAGTGTCATTGAGGTCGTATCCATTATAGGTGCGTCAGGCATTGATAACTGTTGGAAGCCTGGAATCTGACGACTGCAAAACCACGCACAAATACCTAGAAAAATTGTGGCTGTCGTGCCATTTCTATCGCTTTGCTATTAGGGCATCTTGGCTGTGGAGGTAGAAACCTCCATGGTGGGCAGAAGAGGAGGGACAAGTCATGAAAAAGTTTCTTATGACCTGGGAAGAAGTCCTTGGAGCCATTATCGTCACCTTGTTCATGCTGTTTATGGCCGCGGGTCTTCTGTTTTCTACAGCAGGTTTTCATCTGATTGTGGAATAACAGGATTCGTCAGTGATAAGGGGTATCACGGCAGCAGGCTCAAAAAGGGCTTCCGGAAGAAGCCCTGTTATTAGATTTACGCCGCGGAAACGCGGTTGTCGATCAGATGATTGACGACAGCGGGGTCGGCCAGGGTGGAGGTGTCGCCCAGGTTTTCAAATTCACCACTGGCAATTTTGCGCAGAATCCGGCGCATGATTTTGCCTGAGCGGGTTTTGGGCAGTCCGGGTGCGTGCTGGATAATGTCCGGTGTGGCAATGGGGCCGATTTCCTTGCGAACCCACTGCTTCAGCTCTTTTTCCAGATCAACACTGTATTCCACGCCCTGATTGAGGGTGACATAGACATAGATACCCTGACCCTTGATGTCATGGGGATACCCTACGACTGCCGCTTCAGCGACCTGCATATGGGCGACCATAGCGCTTTCAATTTCAGCGGTTCCCATACGATGGCCTGAGACATTCAGCACATCATCGACCCGTCCAGTAATCCAGTAGTAACCATCTTCATCCCGTCGTACTCCGTCGCCGGTGAAATACATACCCTTGAAGGCGGAGAAATAAGTCTGCACAAACCGTTCATGATCACCGAATACTGTGCGCGCCTGTCCCGGCCAGCTGTCGATCATCACCAGGTTACCTTCGGCAGCGCCTTCCTGAAGATTGCCCTGACCATCGACCACGGCGGGTAAGACACCAAAGAACGGTCGAGAGGCTGAACCGGGCTTGAGCGCTGTGGCGCCGGGCAGCGGAGTGATCATGATGCCGCCGGTTTCAGTCTGCCACCAGGTATCAACGATAGGGCATTGGCTGTTGCCAATGGTGTCGTGATACCAGACCCAGGCCTCCGGGTTAATGGGTTCACCGACACTGCCCAGCAGCTTCAGGCTGGAACGGTGTGTGTCATCAATGGCTGCTGTTCCCTGGGCCATCAGGGCACGAATGGCCGTCGGTGCTGTGTAAAGAATGTTGACTTGGTACTTATCGACAATCTGGCTGATACGGTTGGTGGTGGGGTAATTGGGCAGTCCTTCATGCATGACGACGGTGGCGCCATTGCACAGTGGGCCATATACCACGTAGGAGTGTCCGGTGACCCAGCCCACATCGGCATTACACCAGTAGACGTCGCCGTCTTTGTAATCAAACACATACTGATGGGTGAGTGACGCATACACCAGGTAACCACCGGTGGTATGCACGACACCTTTTGGCTTGCCGGTGGAACCGGAGGTGTAGAGGATAAAGAGCGGGTCTTCTGCGCTCATCTCCCGGGCATCGCAGTGGGGTGAGGCCAGATTTTCCAGGTCATGCCACCAGACATCGCGGTGATGGTGCCAGGCAATATCAGCGCCGGTACGGCGATAGACAATAACCTTTTCCAGCGATTTGTTTTCAGGATGCGTCAGCGCTTCATCCACATTGGCTTTCAGTGGCACGGTCTTGCCGCCACGTACGGCTTCGTCTGCCGTGATCATGACCTTGGCGCCGCTGTCGATGATCCGGCCAGCGACGGCTTCGGGGGAAAATCCGCCAAAGATCACTGAGTGAATGGCGCCTATCCGGGTGCAGGCGAGCATGGCAACTGCAGCTTCAATAACCATCGGCATATAGATAGCAACAACATCACCCTGGCGAACCCCCTGGGATTTCAGGGCATTGGCAACGCGACAGACTTTGTCGTGAAGTTCCGCGTAGGTGACCTGACGCTCGTCACCGGGTTCATCCCCTTCCCAGTAGATAGCCACCTGGTCACCTTTCTCTTCCAGGTGACGGTCCAGGCAGTTGTGGGAGACATTGGTGGTGCCATCATAGAACCACTTGATTTCGACATGGTGATCGTCGAAGGAAACGTCTTTGACCTTGCTAAAGGGTTTGAACCATTCAATGCGTTGTGCCTGTTCACGCCAGAACCCTTCCGGATTAACGACGGATTGCTGGTACATCTCTCGGTATTTTTCGTCGTCGGCCCAGGCGTTGGCGGCTACATCGGGGTTCACCGGGTAGGTACGGTATTCAGGCATATCCTTGGAGGACTCGTCAGCAACGTGTGCAGAAGTATAGTGAGTATTCACGGGCGGTCCTTTTTGTTGTTTTGCTTGTTTTTGTTGTCTGATTATTTCGCCACTGGCGTTGATAGTTCACCGATTCGTGGGAGATTTCAAGCTCAGGGCCAGATTGCATTGATCATCACGAGGACTCCATTAGACCTTGGTCTAATGCCTGTAAGATCTTCAACGTGGTGGTGAGAATGGGTTAGAAATTAACGTTTCAGTCTGATAGTGACAATGAATTTTGGGCACATTGCCTCTGCTTTTTTGAGAAGAAACTCATTGGAAGGACCGGCTCCGGAGAAAGGGTTAGGATCAATATCCAGGCCTTGGCTAAAGACAGAGTGCCGATTTTCTTTAATCGTTTGATGATTATCTCTGCGCAAATTTCCAGGGTGCAAAATTCCACGTCGTTTTTTGGGGTGGCCAAGGATCACTTTAGCCACTAGTATTTTAAACGTTTTTGTGTGAGGTAGGTCTGGTTGACTATCACCGGGCGGTATATAAATCATCGCTTTTTTGAGTGAGTCCGTGAAATAAGTCCCTTGCCCAAGCATGCCATATCCCTTTAGCATGTTTGTCATAGCAGAGATTTCAGGTTTGAATCCTTCCTGAATAATTTTTCCCATGACTGTTTCTGAGGTTCCATGCAATAAGTAAAGCTCACCTATAGACTCCTCTAATCCTGTTGTTAAAAGGTAGGTGGTAGGTTTAATTTTCTCTAGGGGGTGAGCGTTATCGTTGAAGGCTGATCTGATGATTTTCTTATGTTGGTTGTATTGCTCTTCTAATGCTAGGTTTTCGACTTCTGTAATGTTGAGAATATCCAGTTGTAGTGCTCTTTTTTTATCTCTAAGACTCATCATCCCCTCTGATTTTAATAGTGGTTCTGAGACTGGCTCTCTGGCAGAACATTGAAGATAATTATTTATCATTTGGTAAATCGGGTTGTCTGGGTTTATTTCTTTATATGTTATTTCTTGGGAGGCTGTTGCATTGTTGCCAGTCTTCAGTTCATTTTGATTTATGCGAGTAGTCGGTGCTGTTTTTTGTACAGAGGCGGTTAATTTTACCTCTCTTTGTTTGTCATTTTCTTGGGGAAGGTTATTGGGGGGATGTCTAACGAGTTTGGCTTGAGCTGAGTTGGTTTTTTTTAGGTTCCATTGCTTCCAGGGTGATAATTGCGTGGCTTGCTTGTCAGTGCTCCTCTCTGAAGAAACTGAGCCATTGTCAGGCAGTTGGGGCGATGAAGAACTCCCTTTTGCTCTATCCATTGAGGCTACCAATAGATTGTCTTAATTCCACTATAGGATATTGTAGTGCGCTTTTAATCTGAGAAAATACTCATAAATGTAAGTTTATAGTCCTATTAGGAATATCGATTGGTACTGTAATGGTGTGACAGATATCCATCTTGATATCTTGTCACACCATTACAGAAGGCTCATATATGGCTATTACCCGACTAGTGTGAGGAAGCGCCAGATGCCCCAAGGCCTGTCTGGGAGCGAATATATTGTCCTTCAAAGCGCTCCTTTTCTTCTTCTGCAAGGTCTGACGTATCCGTGACTGAGAAGAACCAGATACCGGTAAAGGCAACCAGCATGGAGAACAGGGCCGGATACTTGTAGGGGAATACCGGATCAGCGAACCCGAGGATCTGTACCCAGACAATCGGGCCAAGAATCACCAGCGCAACGGCGGTGAGCAGTCCCATCCAACCGCCGATCTTGGCACCCCGGGTGGTCAGACCTTTCCAGTACATGGAGAGGAATAGCACCGGGAAGTTGGCGCTGGCGGCAATCGCAAAGGCCAGGCCGACCATGAAGGCAATGTTCTGTTTCTCAAACAGAATCCCGAGGCCGATGGCAACTATGCCCAGGACAACCGTGGCAATCTTCGAGACCCGGATTTCACGGGTTTCACTGACTTTTCCCTTGGCGAAGACATTGGCGTAAAGGTCATGACTGACCGCCGATGCGCCTGCCAGGGTCAGGCCGGACACTACTGCAAGAATTGTGGCAAAGGCCACCGCGGAAATAAAGCCCAGGAAGACATCGCCACCGACCGCTTTCGCCAGGTGGATAGCGGCCATATTGTTTCCGCCCAGGAGATTGCCTGCCGCGTCGCGGAATTCCGGATTGGTGTAGACCAGGACAATCGCGCCAAAACCGATGATGAAGGTCAGAATATAGAAATAGCCAATAAAGCCTGTTGCGTAGAAGACGGAACGACGGGCTTCCTTGGCATCACTGACGGTAAAGAAGCGCATCAGGATATGGGGCAAACCGGCGGTACCGAACATCAGTGCAAGCCCGAGGGATATTGCAGATATAGGATCTGACACCAGTCCACCGGGGCTCATGATGGCTTCGCCCTTCGGATGGGTTTCAACGGCTTTCTGGAACAGGGCGCCGAAATCAAAACCAACATAGTACATCACCATGACGGCCATGAATGTCGCACCGGAGAGCAGTAGTACAGCCTTGATGATCTGTACCCATGTCGTCGCGATCATCCCGCCAAAGGTGACGTAGAGCACCATCAGAATGCCAACCAGGATAACGGCATATTCATAGGGCAGGCCGAACAGTAGCTGGATCAGTTTGCCGGAGCCGACCATCTGGGCGATCAGATAAAGGGCCACTACGGCCAGTGAACCACAGGCCGCCAGCGTACGGATAGATTTCTGGCCAAGACGATAGGTGGCAACATCCGCAAAAGTGAACCGACCCAGGTTACGCAGGCGCTCCGCCATCAGGAACAGAATTACCGGCCAGCCAACGAGGAAGCCGATAGAGTAAATCAGGCCGTCAAACCCTGAGAGATAGACCAGGCCGGAAATCCCCAGGAAAGAGGCCGCAGACATGTAATCCCCGGCAATGGCCAGCCCGTTCTGAAAACCAGTAATATTGCCGCCGGCGGCATAATAATCCGCTGCTGAACGAGTACGGCGGCTGGCCCACCAAGTGATCGACAGTGTTGCGGCAACAAACGCCAGGAACATCACGATAGCAGGGATGTTCAGTGCCTGTTGCTGAACATCACCGTCAATACTGCCCGCTGCAACAGCAGCTGGTGTGGCAAGTGTCGTGCTTATCAGACCCAGAGCGGACGACAATATTCTCATTGTACTGCCTCCTCAATAATGGACCGGTTAAGCTGATCAAACTCCTGGTTGGCCCGGTGAACATAGATGCCGGTGAGCACAAAGGCGCTGAGGATAATGATGATGCCGACCGGGATGCCGAGCGTAGTGATACTGCCTGCTACAACCGGTTGTCCAAGCAGTTCAGGTGCAAAGGCAATAACCAGAATAAAGGTGAAATACAGTGCCAGCATGGCAAACGACAGTGTCCAGGCTAACCGGTTTCGTCGCTGGACTAATTGCTGGAAGCGGGGATCCTGTGCAATTTTCTTATAGGTTTCATCATGCATGGGCATGTCCTTATTGTTGTTATAGAAGACCATGCCCACGCTAACGCGAAGTGATGTGCGGCCATATCAGACTTTAGTCGTAGGGAGTCTTAGCCTGATGTCGTGCATTGCTTTTCAAGACGTGCTATCGCCTTCCCAGAGCCTTTCAGGCTGAAGTGTAAGGATGTGTTCGTGTCTTTGCTAAGTGGATACGTAACGGTGACGCGATTGCCGGTTTTCATGTCTGAGAGTAATTCCGGACTTGGCGTCTGGCGTGAGATCAGGCTCATGGTGTGGGCGCTGGCAGGCAGTGTCCATTGGCGCTCCTTATCAACACGTAGGTGAAAGGACGTCGTTATTTTCTTTCGCTGGTTCTGGTCGGGCAAATACATCGCTATGGCCAGCTGTGGATCATAGGTGGTGCAGAAAAATTCCAGAGTTTGGTGGGCGCTGAGTGTGTCCGAGCGGGCGATATGATGTTTCAGATTGCCACTGCTAAAGGTATCGAATACCCACTCGGCCTGCGACAATGAGGAAATGGGCAGAAGCATGAGAGCAAAAAGAGGAAGAAAGGTGTTGGTTTTTGGCATTATTCGTCGTTCCTCTGTGGTGTTTGTTGTATAGGTGGATTATGCCATATTCGCGCTAGCAGATAGAGTAATGTTATTCCGATCGAATTGTTTGAGATAAAGACGTTGTTTTTATGCTATTGACTTGGTCTGGTGGTGGAGTAAAAGCTGGGGTAAGTATTTTAGGTTGTGCGCATTTTTGTGATCTTTTGTGTCGTATGAATTGTCTAATTAAATAGCGTAGTTATTGTGTTTTGTTGATGTTTTCTTTTCTCTGTTTTTGTAATGGCCCTGCTTCTCTAATTTTTAAAGTGTAAATAACAATTGAATCTATGTGAATTTTAGTGGAGTGACTATCTTTGTTTTTCATTGGCTGTTGGGGGGAGCCGGTGTATGTAAAAAGTCTAGTCAAGTGAGTCAATATTTTTAAGTTGGAATGGTTGCTATCTCAATGACGGCCTCACGTTTTTTTGTCTTTATGTCTTACTTGTGTGTAATGGGGCAGTTGTCTTTTATATATATTACAGTGTTTGCTGTCGAAGCTTATGGGAGGGAGGTTATCGGTTATAATGATTTGTTGAAAAAAGAGGGTGAATTGTCGTCAATGATTAAAATGTTGGCGGAGAGAGAAGGGGTTTTAGATGATATTGTTTATGTTGGGGACGATAATAGGGTTGAGAGTTTTAATGATGTCATTCGTAATATGGATAAGGGTAAATTTATTGTTTTTGATATGGTTGATGGTAATGTGAACTCCCAAGTGATGAATCAATTTTTTAGTGGGATCGCTGCCAATAGTCATATTGTCATCGCTAGAAAATCGGATGATGGTAGTCCGGTGTTACATCAGTTGTCAGTGGTGGGTAATGGTGCTGAGTCAATAAAAACAAAACGACAATTGACTAGAGATGATAGAGAGAAGCTAGTGAATGATGTTGTGGAAATTCTGAGGGAATGGCGTGCTCAGAAAAAACTTCGGCGGCAGGACTCAAGATACTATGTAAAAAAGCCTAGAGAAAATACAATTTATCTTAATCTACGGTATATTAGCCTCCCCTGCATGGTTGGAAAAAGTTACGAAGGGAATGCTGTTACTGGGTATTCGCGCTGGAGGAAGGGTAAAATTGATGCATGCGACAAGAGTGCCAGTGTTTCTCTGTTTTTTACGATTGATTTCATTCGTTCGATCGCAGACTCAAACCTTGGAACAGAAGATGCAAAATATGTCAGAATCACGCTGGATCCAGAATCGAATGGCGGTGCTGGATGGCATATATTTGACAAGCCAAGTCATCGGCACAGCTGGTTTCTCAGCTGGTCAGATCGAGAAACATGGTTCGGGCCAGTAGTTGATTCATACTCGATAAGTATTCTTCCTCGTGACGATAGGCCAAGGTTGTACCACGCAATTCCCAGGAACCTTCCCGCGCATAGTAATGTAAGCGAAAGAACGAAAATAAAAATAGGTTTTTATGGTGGTATTTCTGGTCTAGGTAGTAATGAAGGTATTCATGAAATAAATGATATGGATGGTATTGAAAGAGATGAATATTCTTTTAATTCACTCAATATGTATGATGAGTATATTGAACCTGGCCCTAATACAGAGCAAAGTGTGCATGAGCCAGAAGGGATTGATATACCGGTGGTTAGGGAAAGTTTTAATGCATTTAAAGATTGGCTGAGCTTAACTGGTGATGCTTGTCAAGAAATGAATGATGCTTGTGATGTTTTTGAGTCATATTATGGTGATGTGCAAGGGGAAAGGGATGCAGGCCATCAGCAGCTTTATGCTGATTTGCAAAAATTAAATCAGTATATCAATCCACAAACGCATGATGATTCTTTGTCGGCAAGAGAAAGTGATGGCGATGAAAAAGCTGATGATGGAAAGATACGACGTCTTTATACTACGCATTTTTCACGCAATCGAAGTCTGAATAATGTCGGAATGTCTTCCGTTCTCAGTTATATCAGTGAGCGTTCTATTAACTATAGCAATTATGAATATATGATTACGCGTCGACAAAGTGTGTCTGGCAGCGATGATATATTGTTGACTTGGGACAGAGGATTCAATTATACCAGTCATCTATGGCGTCACCATGATAAATGTATGATCTGGTGTCAGGATTGGTTTTTTAATGACACACGGTTTTCACCAGCAGCTTATGCCAATTTCAATCCTGGTTTTTCCGTCACCTATCAAGTGCCTAGCGAAACTGTGGAGCAGTCAACATTTGATCTTGTCGCAGCTGTGAAAATTGTTGCACTGGGTGGGCGAATACAATACAAATTTTTCTATCAGGAGTATGGACCCTGGAGCCAGAAGGGAACGGAGTACAAATTTATACAGCCGATCACGATTAACTGGGATGCTGATGTCTTCCAGGAACAACTCCCCGTTTCTCTGGAATCTAACAAACAGGATGGCATGGAACGGTTATGTTTATCCAGTGCTGCCAATGGTGATAATGAAAAGGTCTCGTTAAAGGGGTGCCGAAAGCATAGGGATCAAAACTGGGTTATGGACAGTACCAACAGGATTCGGTCAATCTTTTTTCAGGATCGATGTCTGGAATATGCTAAAACGGGTACGCTGCTTATTTGCCCTTGTGCCCAGAAAGGTACGCAGAAATGGTTCTGGGACATCAATCGTCTGACGAATAATAAAAAGGAATGTTTGGATATCTCAGACAGTGGGGATCTTTATGTTCGGCAATGCTCTAAACGGACAGCTGGCTGGCGGAGTATCAATCGTATTGATAATGGTGATGTAATCCATGTTGCACCGATCGGAATACAGCAGCGTGATGTTATCGGTGATCGGCATCAATAATCCTTGAAGCTTTACTGTGAATATCGATCGTATCTCGTATCGACATAGTCACTCCGTAGTGTAAGAGATTTACATGTTCATCAGATCATAACTCTGATAGCGTTAACCTGACTGTCATAACAATGACACGCGATTTAATCTGGCAGTCAGGGAGTAGTATGTCAGGTGTATTGATTGCACTGGTATCTCTTTTCTATGTCGGTGCGTTGTTTGCGGTTGCCTGGTATGGGGACAGGAATAGCCATATTCTCTCTCGGCGCTGGCAGCCCTGGATATACAGCTTTTCTTTAGCCGTTTACTGTACGTCATGGACGTTTTTTGGTGCGGTGGGGCAGGCGGCACTGGCGCCCTGGTCTTTTCTGCCAATCTATGTGGCGCCGATTCTGGTTTTCATCCTGTTACGGCGTTTGCTGACCCGAATGATTCTGATCAGCAAGCAACAGAGCATTACGTCCATTGCTGATTTCCTGGCTGCACGTTATGGCAAGTCTCGACTGGTGGCCGCCGTAGCAACCGTGATTCTCTTGCTTGGTATTCTGCCGTATATCGCATTACAGCTGAAAGCCATTGTCATGGGATATACCCTGTTGTCAGCCGACAGCGGTTTACTCACTGTCAGTGATTCATTCAACCGATCCGGTCATGATACAGCGCTGATTGTCAGCCTGGTACTTGCAGCCTTTACCGTGTTGTTTGGTACCCGTCATCTTGATGCGACAGAACATCATCATGGTGTCATGTTGGCGATAGCGGTGGAATCGGTCATCAAGCTTGTGGCATTTATCGGTGTTGGTGTTTTCGTTGTTTATGCCTGTTTTGGTGATTCAGCACAGCCATGGCCGTTCTTGCAGAATAGTGTTGCTTCACAGGCCAATGTCTCTAATTTCCATGTTTTTTCCCTGGTGCCCCACATTCTTCTCAGCATGGCTGCCTTTCTTTGTCTGCCGAGACAGTTCCATGTCATGGTGGTGGAGAACGCTGATATTGGTCATCTTAAGCTGGCACGGCGGGTATTTTCTGTCTATCTGGTACTTGCAGGTATCTTTGTTTTGCCTATCGCTATGGCAGGAAAGCATTTATTGCCTGAGGGAGTATTGCCTGATACTTATGTGATCAGCCTGCCCTTAAGCATGGGGCAGGAATGGTTGGCTATGCTGGCTTTTGTTGGGGGAGCGTCAGCGGCGATCAGCATGGTGATCGTGGCAACCATTGCACTGACTATTATGATCAGCAATGAACTGATCGTTCCTTTGCTTGTCCGCCGCCAGTCCTTTGCAGGTAAAGATTTTTCCCAGTTGAAAGGTATGCTGTTGAGTCTTCGTCGCAGCCTGATACTGGTTATTCTTCTCCTCGCTTATCTTATGTATCGGTTGTTGGAGCAGGGACAGTCTCTGGCATCTATCGGTTACCTCTCATTTACGGCTGTTGCCCAGTTGGCACCTGCCTTAATCGGTGGGCTGGTGTGGCGAGAGAGTAACCGCATGGGGGTACTGTCAGGCCTTTTAGTTGGAATGTTTATATGGCTTTACACCCTGGTTTTACCGGTACTCCAGACGACGGGTTTCATCGATGGCAATGTGTCTGATGTTGGTCAATGGCGTTCATCCTCATGGGGCATGTTGTTGAGCCTGGGAGGTAACCTGATTGCCTTTATCCTGGGTTCTTTCTGGTTTCGGCCGACGTTGATGGAGCGACAACAAGCCGCCGCTTTTGTGGGTACTGCCTTGCCTGAAGAAATGGAGCGGTTGCCAAGAGTTACGGTTGCTGAACTTGAAACGCTGGCGGCCCGCTTTATTGGACAGGATAAAACAACCGCTGCCTTCTCATCCTTTGCAGGATATGCCCAGCCTGCCTTGCGGGAGCAGCAAGCGACTCAGGCATTGATTGATTTTACGGAGCGCTTACTGGCGCGGGTGCTGGGGGGGTCATCTGCCCGGGTGGTCATGCGCAGCGCATTGTCCGGTGATGCAATGGGGCTGGATGATGTGGAGACTATCATTGGCGAGTCGTCGTCTGTCTTGCGGTTCAACCGGGAACTGTTGCAGGGGGCGCTGGAGAACGTCAGCCAGGGGATCAGTGTCGTAGATCGTGAGTTGCGACTGGTCGCCTGGAATCAGACGTACCTCACGCTATTTGATTACTCGGATGGACTTATTCGTATAGGTCGGCATGTGTCAGGGATCATTCGGCATAATGCGACGCAGGGATTGTGTGGCCCCGGTGATATTGAAGCGCACGTCAGAAAACGGGTGAGGCAGATGGAGCAGGGGAATGCCCATCGTTCCGAGCGTGTCCGTGCCGATGGTCGTGTCATTCAGATGCAGGGGAATCCTATGCCTGGCGGTGGTTTTGTCATGAGTTTTACGGACATCACGGGTTTCCGCCGAGTCGAGCAGGCGTTGAAGGAGATGAATGAGAGCCTGGAACAACGGGTATCTGATCGAACACAGGATCTTGAATCTGCAAACACGGCGCTGCGCAGGGCCAAGCAGCAGGCGGAACAGGCTAATCACGATCGTAGTCGTTTTTTTGCCACCATCAGTCATGACCTGATGCAGCCGCTCAATGCAGCACGCTTGTTCTCTGCAACATTATCAGAGCAGGTGGAGCAATCCGGGAGGGGCAGTGACGAGGCTCGGCTTGCGGGCCATATTGAAACGTCTCTACGCTCCGCAGAAGAGATCATTAATGATTTGCTGGATCTGTCTCGCCTTGAATCCGGCAAGTTCAAGCCGTCATTCTCTGCTTTCACTGTGACTGATCTCTTCGAGCCCTTGATGGTGGAATGCCAGGGTGTGGCCGCAAGCCAGAGCGTTGTCGTTCACAACTGGGCCGGTCATTACAGTGTCTACAGTGACCGAAAACTTCTGCGCCGGGTATTGCAGAACTTTCTTTCCAACGCCATCCGTTATGCGCCGGCAGGCAGGGTGATACTGGGATGTAGACGGCAGGGAAATTATCTCAGGATTGAGGTCAGGGATAACGGTCCCGGGATTCCTGAAGAGCGGCAAGCGCAAATTTTTAATGCGTTTCAACGGTTGGACGGGCATGTGTCGCAGGGCTTTGGTCTGGGTCTTGCGATCGTACAGGGGATTGCCAGCGTCCTGGAGTGTGAGATCGGGCTGAAATCTCACCCCGGTCAGGGCTCGGTATTTTTTATCGTGGTGCCATTGGGGCAGCGGAGCATCATGCCGACGAGTGAGATTGCCGCATCAACGTTGGCTGTTAATCAGGGCGATATGATGTCAGGTCGTACCATTCTCTGCATTGATAATGATCTCACAATCCTGGAAGGCATGCGGGAATTGTTGGAGCGCTGGGGTTGCAGGGTGTTAACGGCCGTTGATTCAGAGAGTGCTCAAAGGCATTTGACGCATACCCTGGATGCCATATTGGTGGATTACCATCTGGATAATGGCTGTAATGGGGTGGATTTGATCCGGGATCTACGCCAGAAAGCCGATTTGTCTGTACCAACGGTCATGATAACGGCGGATGGTTCGGCCCAGTTGCGGGAACAGTTGAAGGGTATGGATGTGCGCTACCTGTCTAAACCACTTAAACCGGCTGCTTTGCGGGCACTTCTCAGCCGGTTGTTACGGGATAGAACAGAAGCCTTACGTGATCGTGAGCTGGTGACTTGAACGCATTAGATACCTTGTGATTGTGATGTGCCCTATCCGTTTGGGAGAGAGGCACATACTATGATTGTTGTCAGGGTTCTAGATTATTAAATGAGCGTTCATAATTAATAAATCAGTTAGATGGCATTTAGTTGTTGAATCTAACGTATTAGTTATCGATGGTTAAGTTGGAATGCTGTCTCAGATATGATCATTTGCCAGCTATTTCTGGAAAGTAAGCATTTAATGTAGTTTCTGTTGGTTGCATAATGTGTATGTTTTTAAATTGGGTTGAGTATCGTTTTTGATTGGGTTTTTCTTATGGGGTTGATGTCAAGGGTAAGGGATTGTTTTAGATGGGCTCCCAGAAAAGTTATTGATGATCATGCTGTTTATTGGCAGTGGCATCATCGTGCGGTTTGTTCTGCACGCATTAAAATAGTTGGAATTAACAGCTTGTGTAGTCTGGCTGTGGGTATTGATGTCACTGGAATTAAGGAAGCTATCAATCCTGCTTCTAAACTGTCAGTTAGATCCATAGCCATTGTTGCCTGTGCGCCCTATTTATTTAACTCTCTGGTGTCTTATCGGATCCAGGTGCAATTTTTAAATTTCTTAAACACTGCTACCTTAATGGATGTCACTCTCATGGCTATGGGGAGTGGGATTGTTGTTAGTGGTTTGGGTAAGCACTTTATAGGGTCGCCATCATTAAGATATTCTACTTTATACTTTTTGACTCCAGTTTTATGTCTTATGAGCCTTAAATTGTTTGCCATGAATAACTGGTATGTTAAAAATGTTATTAATCCTATGTGGCATTCGTTTTTTTTAATAGACAGTGTTCTTGAAGATAAACAGCAAGGTCGCATAGTACATACATTTTGTAAACGGCAAACGCCTATCCACTTGGCAGCCATGCAAGAGGATGAGACCTGTATGCGCTATGCGCTTCACATGCACCGCTTGTTTTTTGATATTAATTCCGAAAGGTATGAAGTATGCCCTAAGAGTGGTGACGGGCTAACTAACATGCTTGCTGAGCTTAAATCGGCTAATACCGATGATTTTAGAGCTATGCTTGCTCAATCATATAATAAGTTAGTCTCACGGTATGGGTATACTGCATTGCAGATCGCATCTGTCAGTGGGATTATGAGAAATATCGCTCTTTTGTTGGAGAATAAGGCTGATATTAATAAAATGGACAATGAAGTCCATTATGCATCATTCATCCATCATCCGAATGATGAAGCTTATAAAGCCCCAATTCACTTGGTAACAGAGCAAGGACATACTGATTGCCTGGAAATGCTACTTGACTTTGGTGCTGATATTAATCTGCGAACTGCAAACTTGGCATCCATTGGTTATACGGCACTTCATATAGCGACGGATCAAAATTTCACCGAATGTGCTGCTTTGCTACTTAATCGAGGTGCGGATTGTGGGATGTTAGGTTCATATTTTTGGGGTGAGAAATTTGACACTGAAAGTGGTTTACATATTGCAGCACGTAAAGGTTATATTCAGATGTTGAAGCTGTTGTTGGAGTCTGGCGCTGAGATTGATCAATTGACAGGGAAAAGGAAAAGATCCGCGTTACATCTAGCGGTTGAAGCGGGACATTATGATAACTTTGAAATGCTCATGGATGCCGGTGCAGATATCCATGTTAAAGATGGCGTAGAAGGTAAATCGGTCTTGCATGTTGCAGCGGAAAGCGGATCAAGAAATTGTGTCCTCGCTTTGTTGAATAGGCAGGCTAATGTTAATGAGTTGAGTGCCAATGACCGGCCAGTTCTGCATCATCTCTTAATTAAGGGTGATAATCCATCAATGGTGGCGCTGTTTATTGCTCTTGGGGCAAATATGGCATCTTTGCGGCCTTTGACGGGTTATAGATTTAAAAATAATGATATAAAAAGAATGGTTTTAATTTGTGACTTGTTACCCTATAAGAGTATAAGAGATGAGGATGATGAGAGAATTGAGCATAAAGAATTATTAATGCTTCAGGAATTGTCTAGGAAGGTTATCTGGAGATCATTGATGATTAATGTTTCTGATGAAAAAAGGATTGATAAACTCATTACGTTGCTACCATTGCCTGAAACGCAAAAGTTTAAGAGTTTTATATATGCGGATGAATTAATGGTGGCGAGATAGCCTTTGTTTTTTTTTGAGTGATGCTGGGCTAATATGATTTGTTCCGGTTGTATATAATCGGCGTTTTCATGTCGATATAAATGTCAGTATGATAGCGGATAATGCGTTGACGTTTGATAGTGCTTTGTTTCCTGAAAATAATGTATTGACGTAAATAGCAAAATGCAAGTGTTGAGTGAAGAGATTATCAAGCCGACCATGCTGATTATTCAGCATGGTCGGCGAGAAAAGCTATTAAAGTATACTGGCCTATGGTGCTGGCGACGGAGGAACATTATCCGTATTGTTTGGCGTTTCAGCCTTTTTGTTACTATGGGTATCGGGTTCTTCATAATCCACTTCCAGCTGCTGCAGTGCAATCACGGCCTGGGTACGGTTGCGGACACCCAGTTTCTTGAAAATAGCAGTGACGTGGGCCTTGATGGTGGCTTCTGAGACATTCAGGTCAAACGCAATCTGTTTGTTCAGCATGCCTTCACTGATCATCCCCAGCACCCGGAACTGCTGTGGCGTCAGGGATGCGATTTTCTCTTCCATCTCACTGCTGACCCGGTCGGTATCCCGGTTGAGATCGATGTTGGCTGGCGCCCAGATATTTCCGTCGAGCACCTGCTGGATAGCGGTCTTCATGACATCCAGCGGTGTTGACTTGGGGATAAAGCCAGAGGCGCCATAGCCAATGGCCTTCAGGATAATGGTTTCTTCTTCCCGGGCGGAGATAACCAGAGTCGGAACATCAGGATAGTGGCCGGTCAGGAACATCAGGGCTGAAAAACCATGGGCACCGGGAATATGGAAGTCCAGTAGCACCAGATCCGGGTTCGGAGTGTCCTCCAGCGCCTGTTGCAGGGCGGCGATGGTATCGGTCTCAATGATTCGGACATCATCCAGCACCTGGTTCAGGGCTGACTGCAGCGCGGTACGAAACAGCGGGTGGTCTTCGGCAATGATGATCGTATGGGCCATGGTGTCTTCCATTCCTGTACGCGTTGTCAGATTGCCATCGGGACCGGTGCCCGTCAATTTATCAGCGATCTGGCAGTGAGTGGTTCCTTCCTTTATTGCTAATATAGTCGAATGCTTGGTTCAGGCAGGATCATTCTTGGGATGAAGGGGCACGGACGGCGGTTTGGAGCCTTCGGGCCGGATGCCGGTAAAGGCAGAATAGAACTGGTGGATACAGGCCATATCCTTGGCAATATTGCCCGTGGGGCGAATGGGTTGGCCGAGGCCGACGGTCTTGGTGCGGGCATCCAGGTAACCGGGCAGGATCGGCACCCCGGCTTTTCGGGCGATATGGTAGAAGCCGGTTTTCCACTCGCTGACATAGCTGCGGGTTCCTTCCGGGCTCAGGGCTAGTACCAGCCGGGGATAGCGGCGGAATGCGGCAACCGTCTGGCAAACCAGGTTGCAGTTGCGATCACGATACACCGGGATACCGCCCAGCCAGCGCATAATCGGCCCCATGGGACCGCGGAACAGGGAGGCCTTGCCCAGCCAGTACAGCTTGATGCGAAAACGCAGGGCAATGGCTATGAACAGCAGAAAGTCCCAGTTGCTGGTATGCGGCGCGCCGATGAGCACATAACGGCTCATGGCGGGCTTTTCCCCTTCGGTTTTCCAGCCGGTCAGTTTCATGCTCAGCCAGGCAATGAATACCATCAGGTGGCTGATGACCGGCGTGTCAAAAATCGTCAAGCGCATGGAAGTGTGCCTTAGCGTTCTCTGTCAATGGGGGAAAATAGTGAACCTGACGGATGGCAAGCTTATTCGTATAAGCCTGTACATTTATTCAGGTAACGGGTGATAGAATGGCCCGAGTGAGTGATCAGGCAGCTGGCGTTTATGCAGGATACCGGACGAAAAATCATCCATGTCGATTGTGACTGTTTTTACGCATCGGTTGAAATACGGGAAAATCCCGATCTCCGGGGGCGTCCTGTTGCGGTAGGTGGCATGCCGGATCAACGCGGGGTGATCGCGACCTGTAACTATGAAGCCCGTGCTTTCGGCATCCATTCCGCCATGGCGTCGGCCTACGCCCGCAAGCTTTGCCCTGACCTGATTATCCTCAAGCCACGCTTTGATTTATATAAAACCGTCTCTCGCGACATTCACCGGATCTTTGCCGATTACACGGACCTGATTGAGCCACTGTCGCTTGATGAGGCTTTTCTGGATGTGACGGATTGCGATAAATGCCATGGCAGTGGCACCCTGATTGCCCGTGAGATACGGGCACGGGTCAAGGAAGCGACCCGTATCACGGTCTCAGCCGGTGTGGCACCTAACAAGTTCCTGGCCAAGATTGCCAGTGACTGGAATAAGCCGGATGGCCTTTGCGTGGTAACGCCTGACCAGATAGATGATTTTGTGCGGCAGTTGCCGGTACGGAAGTTACACGGCGTGGGTAAGGCAACCGCCACGCGACTCAAGCGTATGGGCGTAGAAACCTGTGAAGACCTGCGACAGTTTTCACTCGTCGATATGACCCAGCATTTCGGAAGTTTTGGCGCAAGGCTTTATGAGTTGGCGCGCGGTATTGACCAGCGCCCAGTCGAAGTCAGCTGGCGGCGTAAATCACTATCAGTTGAAAACACCTATGACCACGACCTGCCAGATATCGAGGCCGTTCAGCAGCAAGTGCCGGATGTGCTCGATGAGCTGAGGGTTCGCTATGAGAAAATCCGGCAGGAGTATGCGGTTTCAAAACGGTTTGTGAAGATCAAGTTCAACGATTTTACCCAGACGACACTGGAAGAACTCTGCGCATTAAGCGAGAAAGAACTCTATTCACCGGATTACTTTATCAAGTTGGCAACCAGGGCCTGGGAGCGAAGAGAAAAGCCGGTCAGGTTGCTGGGTGTTGGTTTCAGGCTTCATGATTTGAAACCACCGGAAGCCCAGGCACAGTTGGAACTGTTTGAATCCTGATCCGATTCATTGTCTGAATGATGGCATGTGGTAACTGTTTGTCGGCATGTCGATGAAGCCATCAGGGTATAAGGCATACCCTGATGGCCCATACCGATCAGGTGGGGAGAGCGTCCGTTGTACTATCAAGTGTACGGTTTTGATCGCGTCGGCGACGCTGCCCCAGATAAAGTACCGCCAGTAATAACAGTGTGGGTAAATAGAGCCACTGCTTGGCAGGGCGTTCCGTATTGTCGGTTTCTACATTCAGAATTTTCCAGTCAAAGTCCAGTCCGGCTTTTTCAGCCGCAGAACCGAATTCAATGTTATCGACTAACAGGCTGTTGCCGTCTTCTAACAGTTCCAGTCCCATGGTTGCCAGTCGTTCATTGACGGAACCGCTTCCCGTTGGCAGAAAGATTGTTTTTTCAACCGTTTTCCCTTCCAGAGTTTCCCCAGAAACCCGTAAACGAATGTCTGTGTTTTCAGGCAGCGTTTCCAGTTGTTGATACAGGGCTGTCCCTGGCAGGTCTATACGTTCTGGCCAGAACCGGTCCCAGATAAAGCCGGGGCGGAACAGGACAAAGGCAATGACCAGCAGGAGAATGGTTTCGTACCAGCGGGTTCGGGTTAGCCAGTAGCCCTGTGTCGCTGTTGCAAAGATCAGCATGGCTGCCAGCGCGCTGGTGACGACCAGCACCAGGTGTCCAATACTGGTAATGCCGATCAGCAGCAGCTCCGTGTTGAAGATAAACATGAACGGCAGAATGGCTGTGCGGATGTCGTAGGTAAAGCCCTGGATACCGGTACGGATTGGATCACTTTTGGCAATGGCTGCTGCGGCAAAGGCTGCCAGTCCGACCGGTGGGGTATCATCCGCAAGGATGCCGAAATAGAACACGAACAGATGCACGGCGATCAGCGGAACAATCAGGCCATGCTGGGCGCCCAGCGTGACGATGACCGGCGCCATCAGGGTGGATACCACGATATAGTTGGCCGTTGTCGGCAATCCCATACCCAGTAACAGACTGATAACAGCGGTAAAAATCAGCATGAGCAGGATATTGCCGTTGGCGATGAATTCGACAAATTCCGTCATCACCTGCCCGATACCGGTCAGTGTTACGGCGCCGACCACAATACCGGCTGCGGCCGTGGCAACGCCGATGCCCACCATGTTCCGCGCACCGCTGACCAGACCTTGAAGCAGGTCAGTGATACCGTCTGACAGCGCCGCTGACACGGAACCGGTTTTCTGGAAGAACGTAATCAGAGGGCGTTGTGTCACGACAATGCCAATCAAAAAGACCGTCGCCCAGAAGGCTGACAACCCTGGTGAGAAGCGCTCTACCGCAATACACCATATCAATACGACAATGGGTAACAGGAAGTGCAGGCCGCTCAGTACCGTTGGGCCGACGGGAGGCATTTCAAGCACTTCCGTCTCGTTTTGCTCAAAATGGTTTTCCGGTGAACGGGAAGCCAGCCAGGTCAATCCCAGGTAGGCGAGTAGAACCCCTGAGGCCACTATCCAGGTTGCGGCGTCACCAAAGACCGTCTTGGTCCAGCCAATGCCGTAATACACCGCCAGGCTCAGGATGCAGAGCCCCAGGATGGTACCGCTGAACGACAGCAGTGAACGCAGCAGACCCGGCTTATTTCGACGGGGAAGGCCTTCCATTCCGGCTTTCACGGCTTCGAGGTGCACGATATAGAAGAGTGCAATGTAGGAAATCGCGGCGGGTAGAATGGCGCTCTTGATGACTTCCAGGTAAGAAATCCCGACATACTCAACCATCAGGAATGCGGCGGCACCCATGATGGGCGGTGTCAGCTGTCCGTTGGTGGAGGCTGCGACCTCAATGGCGCCCGCCTTGGAACCGGGAAAGCCTACCCGTTTCATCAACGGGATAGTGAATGTACCGGTTGTCACAACGTTGGCAATACTTGAACCGGAAATAATGCCGCTGAGTCCGGATGAGACCACCGCTGCCTTGGCAGGTCCCCCTTTCAGGTGTCCCAGCAGGGAAAAGGCGACACGAATAAAATATTGACCGGCGCCGGCACGGTCCAGCAATGCCCCAAATAAAACAAACAGGAACACAAAGTTGGTCGAGACGCCGAGCGCAACGCCAAAAACGCCTTCTGTCGTCAGCCAGAAATGGGACAGGGCTTTGTTAAGGCTGGCGCCTTTGTGGGCAATGACTTCCGGCATGTGCTGGCCAGCGAACACGTAGACCAGGAACAGCGCTGCCACACACATCAGGGGTGGTCCCAGTGCCCGTCGGGTGGCTTCCAGCAATAACAGAATCCCGATGCCGGCAAAGATCAGGTCTGGCGTGATCGGGGCGCCGGCCCGTTCGGCCAGTGAGTCATAGAACAGGAAAATATAGGCAGCGCTGAACGCGCCAGCCAGTGCCAGCAGCCAGTCCTGGGCGGGCACTTTGTTTCGGGGGGAACGTTTCAGTGCCGGGCAGGCCAGGAATGCCATGAAAATGGCAAAGGCCAGGTGAATTGCCCGTGCCTCGGTATCATTCAGGATGAAAAAGTCAAAAATAAACGGCAGTGGTGATGCATACCACAGTTGAAACAGTGACCAGCAGAGGGCAGTGACCAGCAATAAGGTGCCGGGTAGTCCGCTCAGTCTGCGGGCGCCGGAATCGGCTTCATCGACAATCTGCTGCGCGGTGGACTGCACAGTCTCGGGTGTTCTGGTGTCGCTCATGGTCTCGTTAGCCTGTCTGGTTGGCATCAGGGATTGCAGTCTTGTGGATGCGGTTTCCCTGGTGAAATCCCGTCATGCAGGTCGCGAGCATGGGGTGGGAAGAACCTGTCAGCCAACAACGTGGGCAGTCGTTGGCTGACAGAGGAAGGCAGACCTTACAGCAGGCCCGCTTCCTTAAAGTAACGCTCAGCGCCTTCATGCAGAGGGGCAGAGAGACCTTGTGACACCATGTCTTCTTTCTTCAGATGCGCAAAGGCCTGGTGGAGCTTCTTGAAGTCATCGAAGTTGTTGAAGACAGACTTGACGATCTGGTAGACGACGTCAGGTGAGGTGTTGGTAGAGCTGACGAACGTGGCAGCAACACCAAAGGTGGTGACGTCATCCGGTGTGCCCTGGTACATGCCGCCGGGGATGGTGGCTTTACGGTAGTAGGGAGCGTCAGCCAGCAGGGCGTCCACCTGTGGGCCTTCCACCGGTACGATGAGGGTTTCACAAGAGGTGGTGGCTTCCTTGATGGAACCACTGGGGTGGCCGGCAACAAAGACAAAGGCGTCAATCTTGTTGTCACACAGGGCCTTGGACTGTTCGGCAGATTTCAGCTCTGTGGCGAGTTTGAAATCATCAAAGGTCCAGTTGTATTCCTTGAGCAGCTGCTCCAGAGTGCCACGCTGGCCGGAACCGGGGTTGCCGATATTCACACGCTTGCCCTTAAGATCTTCAAAGGTCTTGATGCCGGAATCTTTACGGGCAACGATGGTGAAGGGTTCCGGGTGCAGGGAGAAAACGGCGCGCAGGTCGCTGTACGGCCCCTGGGCTTCAAACTTGCTGGTGCCGTTCAGGCCATGGAACTGCCAGTCTGACTGTGCAACGCCCAGATCCAGTTCGCCACCACGCATGGTATTGATGTTGTAGATGGAGCCGCCGGTGCTTTCCACGGAGCAGCGGATCTTGTGTTCCTTGCGACCCTTGTTCACCAGTCGGCAGATGGCGCCACCGGTAGGGTAGTAAACACCGGTCACACCGCCGGTGCCGATGGTGACAAACTGGCGTTCGGCGGCCTGGGCACTCACCGCCGCGGCAGCGAGGCCGGCAGTACAAAGAGCAAGGCTGACTTTCTTGAATATCGACATAGGTTCCCCCTGTCAGGTTTTAGCAATGTCCACAACAGGAACGCACGCTGTTTGACTGGTGGCAGTCTGTTGTTTTGGCGTGCAGGACACGACCTGCCGTGGGGTATGTTGTTTTTGTGTCACCGGCGACCCATGGCTCATGAGTGTCGATGTTGTTGTTATGGCGGGCTGAGATCCAGCTTTCAGCCTGGTGCGACCGAGGCGCTATCCGTAGTGTTACGCATGCTAACAGGTATTAAACACTTCTGGAAGATTCTCAGTGTGATGCTGAGGGGGCAATGCGTTGTGTTTCGTCGTGAACTAATAAAGTTTAACAGCGTCTATGCAAGGGGGAGACTAACTACCAGCTTCAGCTGGGGGAGCAGTGTATGCATATATTGGAAACATCATTTTATCAGGCTCTTCGAAAGATAAAGTCGAGCGTTAAGCAATGTTATGTACGCTATATGGGAGGCCAGTTTGTCAAGGTTGATAAGACTGACAGACTTGGGAAGCAACAGAAGCCATTATTAGCTCAACTTGAGTATTTTACGGATTACTCCAGATTTTCTAAGTCAGGTGATAAAGCCCTTTCCTTATATGATATAAAAAGGATGATTAATTTATCACCAATATTTCTTTCTGAGTTTTCATTGAAAATGTTGAGTATTTTTAATGTGGAGAGTATTGGAGTGTTTCCTCAAGATGTCCGTTTTTCGATGGTTATGTTGTCTATGACTGAATCCTTTAAAAAAATAGATCAATTAGTAGATGATGTATTTTTTACTTTCTTATCAATAAGTGAAGCTGCGAAGAAAACTCCTGAAAAGACTCAGAAGGTTGAATTGCAAGAGAAGCAGACCAAGTGCTTGGTCATTGCAAGATATTATATTGCGAAACTTGTTGATCTGGAACTTTGTAGCGATTTTTACAGAGTAAAAGAAGAGTGTTCTGAGCTATTGCGGATAATACATCCTGATAAACTTGCAAATAGGGAGATTGCTATTCCGGATCATGAAGGAGATGTGGTTTCTGACTATGGAAAAATTCTGATTTTAATTAGACAGTTTATGAAAAATACAAGTGTCGAATTATCATGGAGTACAGTGGATAGCTATCCCTGCTTTAAGAGAGCGAACGGTGATCAGTGTGTTGTCAGCCAGGAGATGTTGGAGAGCCTTGAACAGGTTGACCTGTTAACGGATGAATATGCCGATGAGTTATTTGATATCGCCAATGAATCTGTTGAGGCTGATTATCCATATGAAAACTGGAATATGGGGTTATGCCAAATGATTAATGAACAGAAAGAAAGAGTGAGTCCTGACAGACTTTGGAATAGTGCTATTCAGCAACGTTTGGAGTCGGTTTATTGCAACTTTTTCAGATTTCAATTGGTTAATGGTTTGTATATGGAAAAAGTGTGTGGAGTAATCAATAATGAGCTTAAAACAATAGATAGAAGACGAAGGTTTCACAATACAGGCGTTCATTTGTTAATGTACAGTATTGCCGATAAAGAAAAAATCGAGTGCGATTGGAGGTTGGTTTGCCAGTTGCTGGCTACCTGGAAGGAGCAGGAGTGGTCTTTAGTTCAAAGTGGTGATGTTTTCAGTCATGAGAAAATCAGTGACTTTATCAAGTGGCAAAAGCATCGTCTCTGTTGGTGTGCAGATAGCACGCTAGTAACACCAGTAGTGGCAGGTAAAGTTTTTGATAAAATTATTGAAGATATGAATAATCCTCCCCTTAAAATATCTCGAGTAAGTAAGTCGACATCAGTTTAATGTTTATCACAGTATATAGAGATTGATGGTTTACATGTCTTATTTAAGGTGATCAGTGCAGTTAACACGTTCTTCAATGTACGTGTTAATTGCACTGATCAATCTATGATTGATTTACTTGGTCAGGCAGCACTTCTTGTATTTCTTTCCGCTTCCGCAGGGACACGGGTCGTTTCTACCAATATTCGTGCCTGTTGCACTGGTTGGATCAATGAAAAACCATTGTCCTTCTTCTCTAATAAACGAAGAGCGTTCCTGGTGGACATCGGTTTTACCATTGGCTTTTAAGCGGTAGGTTGCCCGGAATTCCACTTCACCGGTGGTATCGCCAGTTTGTCCCTGGTCGGTATCGACGATTTCCAGTTGCAGCCATTCTGTTGCATCAGCCCAGTCTTCCAGTGCCTTGCGTTGCAGGTAGCGTTGTTGGTTGGGCCGGGTGGTGGTGATGATGTAATCAATCAGTCCTAACGCCCAGGCGCTGTAGCGGGAACGCATCAGTCGTTCAGCGGTTTCCGGTCGGGCATCGCCGCGGTGAAAGCGGGCGCAGCAGTCGTCATAAGCGGTATCGGTACCGCAGGGGCAGTTGTGTTGTTCAGTCATAAGACGGTGGTTACCACCAGTATTTGCCAAAATGGTCCGGGTTGGCCCAGTGCTTTGCGTTAAGCCAGTCCGGTGTGGTTTTGTAGGAGGCGATGTCGTAGGTGCAGAACCAGAGCGTTTGGCCATTGCGCTGGAATCGTTCGCTGATCCGCAGGCCAAGACTGTAGATATCAGTATCCAGCCAGTTGTCGGCAGAGGCTGGATCAAGCAGCAGGGCGATCCGTTCGCTGTATCGATTTCGAAGCCCTGCAACCAGTGTCATGGCCGTCGGTTTATCCAGGCTTTCCAGGCGCTCGGCAATGATGGCGAGATCAAAATGCGCCGCATCAGAAAGTTCTGATAAATCCCTGATCAGTGTGCAATCGCAATGCGTGTTCTGCGCCAGCCAGGTGGTCACGACGGCAGGCATTGCATCCGCGCATACCAGCAGTTTCACCGGTTGATACTGTTCAAGTACGGCGATGATGGCGTGACTGGGGCTGTGTTCAGGCGTGGTCATGCTGCTGGTAAGGTTTCCGATATTCGGTTTCCGGATTATCGCCAAAACCGCGCCCCGTAGCCAGCCTGTCTGGGGAGAGGTGCTGTTTCACAATGGGGAATGTCACCCGATACTATGCAAAAACTGCAATGATTTACCTGTATCTAGATACAGTCTTTTAATAGGAGTTGCGATACACTGCTGCTTTGTATTCCTGATTCCTGCAGGTCATTCATGAAAGCAATGCTCGCACTTGGTCAACTGGTAACGCTGGGCTTCTGGCTGGGGGTTATCCTGAATTTCTTTATGCCGTTTTCGGCCCCTCTCGATAGCATTTTCCTGATTGCCGGTGGTTTGATTCTGCTGGTGCATGCGATTGAGGTGGCGATCTGGCGTGAGCGTATCCGTGCCATGAGTGAGCGTTTTGCGATGGATTGTGTGCTGATACTCGTCTTCGGTTTTTTCCATATGGCGACGCTGATGTTACGTCAGCAGCCGGTACAGGAGCTCTGACGGTCGCGAATGCTCAGTAACGAGATCAAAACATCGATCCAGAAAGCCTATACGTCTTTTCTGAATGGTAAGCAGCTCAAGGCCCGGCTTGGCCAGAAGCTGATGATTGCCGAGATCGCCAAGACCCTGGGCGCCATTGACCAGGACGATAGCGGCAAGCGCACCTCTGATCCTGCTGTCTGCGTAGTGGAAGCGGGTACCGGTACCGGTAAAACCGTGGGTTATTGCCTGGCATCGATTCCTGTTGCCAAGGCGATGGATAAAACACTGGTGATCGCGACAGCAACAGTGGCCCTGCAGGAACAGGTCATCAACAAAGATCTTCCCGAGATTCGCCAGCACAGCGGTATGGATTTCTCCCTTGCCCTGGCCAAGGGGCGTCGCCGTTATCTGTGTCTGCAGAAACTGGATCTGTTGCTGCAATCGACGCAGGCGGCCTCTGCCACCATGGCTATGTTTCAGGAAGAAGGTTTCTCCATTGACCTGGATAAAGACGCCCAGAAACTCTATGAAGAGATGCTCGGCGCCATGGCGGGCAGCCGCTGGGACGGTGACCGGGACAGTTGGCCGGTAGCTGTGGATGATGAGCAGTGGCAGCAGCTGACGGCGACCCATGCCCAGTGCAGTGGTCACCGGTGTCCGCATTTTTCCAACTGCCCGTTCTACAAGGCACGGGGGGCGTTGGATAAGGTCGATGTCATTGTCACCAACCATGACCTGGTGCTGTCAGATTTGATGCTGGGTGGTGGGGCGATCCTGCCGCCACCGAAGGATTGCATATATATCTTCGATGAAGGACATCATTTGCCCGATAAGGCCATTGATCATTTCGCCTGTGAAACCCGGTTGGGTGATACCGGTCGCTGGCTGGAACAGTCGACTAAGCAGCTGGAAAAGATCCTGGCACAGCATCCGCTGCCGGGTGATATTGGCGGCTGGTTTGAGCGTCTGGCTGGGAAATACAAAGAACTGGTGACCGATCAGCAGTTTATGCGTGAAGCGCTGATGTCGGCGGCTGAGTTTCGTCAGGAAGAAGAGACGGAATCAGGCAGAACCCTGCTGTACCGTTTTCCTGATGGTGTGATTCCGGAACCCCTGCGAGAGCTGGCAGGACGTTTGAAAGCGGGCTTCAGTGCCTCGGTGGATCTGGCGGATCGCATTGTCGCTGAGCTGAAGTCAGCGATGGATGACGAGGTGACCGGCGTCGATCGACTGCAGGCCGAGCAAGTGTTTCCGGTGATCGGCATGATGCTGCTGCGTCTGCAGAACAACCTGGCGTTGTGGGAGTCGTGGAGCATTGTTGATCCGGAAGGTGAGCCGCCTGCCGCTCGCTGGTTACGGCTGGTGGAATACCATGGCAACCAGGACCTGGTGGTTTCCAGCAGCCTGATTCTTGCAGGCAAGATTTTACGTCAGCATCTCTGGAATACGGCCTATGGGGTGGTGGTGACGTCGGCGACATTGACGGCGCTTGGGAAGTTTGACCGGTATCGCACGCGTTCGGGGCTGCCAAAAGACGCTAACTGCCAGATTGTCCCCAGTCCATTCCGCCATGGTGATGCTGCGGTGCTGTCAGTACCGGTATTACGGTCAGATCCGGGTGATGCCAGTGGGCATACTGAAGAAATCATTGAGCAGTTGCCAGCGCTGATTGGTGAGGTTCGGGGGGCGCTGGTGCTGTTCTCTTCCCGCCGGCAGATGCGTGAAGTCTATTTTGGTTTGACGGGCGAGTTCCGTGACCGGGTGATGCTGCAGGATGACTACACCAAGCAGGAACTGATTCGGCGACACAAGGAAACCATCGACGATGAGGGTCGAAGCGTGATCTTTGGTCTGGCCAGTCTGGCGGAGGGGATCGACTTGCCCGGGGTCTACTGCGAGCATGTCATCATCGCCAAGATTCCGTTTGCCGTGCCGGACGACCCGGTGGAAGCGGCGTTGTCTGAATGGATTGAATCCCGTGGCGGTAATCCGTTTATGGAGATTGCCGTGCCGGATGCAGCCATTCGTCTGGTTCAGGCCAGTGGTCGACTGTTGCGCCGGGAGGATGATACCGGCCGAATCACGGTGATGGACCGGCGGTTGGTGACGCGTCGTTACGGGCAGGCGTTGTTGAACTCCATGCCCCCTTACCGGAGAGAGATTGCATGACAGCGGCAGATGGAGTCCGGGGTTATCATGACCTGCGTTTTGAATCGGTACGTGAAGCCTTTGTTCAGCTCTTTTCCGAGGATGAAGAGCTGGGTGCCGCGCTGGCTGTGACGGTTGCCGGTGAACCGGTGCTGGATCTCTGGGGTGGTTTCATGGACAAGGAGCGTACGGAGCCCTGGCACCATGACACGCTGGTAAATGTGTTTTCCTGTGGCAAGGGGGTCGCCACTCTCTGCATGTTGCGCCTGGTTCAGGAAGGCCTCTTGTCTCTGGATGCGCCTGTCGCCAACTACTGGCCTGAATTTGGTCAGAATGGTAAAGAGACCATCACGCTTCGTCAGATTCTTACCCATACCGCGGGGGTGTCAGCGTTTCATCCTCGTATTCCTGATGAAGATCTTTTTGACTGGCCCACCATGGTGGCATGGGTAGAGCAGGAGTCGCCCTGGTGGGAGCCGGGTACCCGTCATGGTTATGCGCCGATTACGTTTGGCTGGTTGCTGGGTGAACTCTTTCACAGGGTGGCTGGTGAGCGTATGGGGCATTGGCTGCAGCGTAATATCATGGCGCCTATGGGTGAGAGTTTCTTCTTCGGTATTCCCGATGAAGATCATGGATTGATTGCCCGGATGACCAAAGGGGAACCGGTGCGTGGTGATAAAGCCGCACAGTTGCTGTTCAAGGAAATGACGGGTAATCCCACCGGCGTAACAGCGCGGGCGTTCAGCAATCCGATGAGTGTGTTGACCAGCGCCAACCGGCCGGAGTGGCGTCGTATGGAGCTTCCATCCGCTAATGGCCATGGAACAGCGAGGGCGTTGGCCAACGTGTATGGCCAGCTATCCACGGGTAACGGGCAATTGCTGGATAATCAGCTGCTGCAGGAAGCAATCCGGGAGCAGGTCTGCGGCGTCGATACCGTACTGAAATGCAGCAGCCGATTTGGGCTGGGCTTTATGTTAAGCCAGCCGGATCATCCTCTTTCAGGGTTTGGGCCGTCACGTCATGCCTTTGGGCATACTGGCGCGGGTGGTTCACTGGCATTTGCTGACATTGAACGGCAGATCGGATTTGCATTCGTTACCAACCGGATGGGGCCATATGTGCTGGTGGATCCAAGGGCTGAGCTATTGGTCAATGCTGTTTACCGCGCTTTTGAAGGCGGCTGAACTATCGCAGGGAATTATCCTGCAATAGCTTCAATGCATTGTGGTCCTTTATGCGCGGGATTATTCACGTACGTGGACACAGGCCAAAGTTGCAGAAGCTCTGGCGACAAGGGTTGCAGTAGTGTCTGGCAAGAGGCCGGGTCACTGTCAGCGGAGAGCCAGGTTTTATAGTGTTCCGGTTGTAGAATAACGGGCATTCTGTCGTGTACTTTGGCCGTTAGGGGGTTGGCCGTTGTCGTGATGATAGCGCAGGAGTCATAAAAAACGTCGTCTGACGCATGATAGCGTTCCCATATGCCGGCGAAGGCCATCAGTGATTTGTCGCGTTTACGGATATACCAGGGTTGCTTGCGATCAGGCAGCGACTGCCACTCAAAATACCCATCTGCCGGTATCAGGCAACGACGCTGGCGGAACGCGTGACGGAACATGGGTTTTTCCGCGATAGTGTCAGCCCGGGCATTGATTTGTGCCCGTGACAGGTCTTTTAGCCAGCCGGGCACCAGTCCCCAGCTGGCGGTCACACATTCTCGTTGATGGTCGTTACGGATCAGGGTGACCTGGTCACGAGGAGCAATGTTGTAGTGTGGAAGCTGACTGAACTGGAGATCCAGCCCGAATTGCCGGCAGTCCACCTTGTCTCTCAGCAGGGTAAAGCGTCCGCACACGGTGGGTTCATTCCTCAGGAGTGTCTTCAATGATGGGAGTGGCATTGAGCCACTCGTTGACCAGCTCCTGGGCACGATCCGCATCAGCAAGATCGGTATGCAGTCCCAGGAGATCGTGCGCAGGCAGCTCGCCAACGGCGCCCTGCAGATAGGCGCCTGAAATATGGGCATGGATGTGATGGCTGGCCAGCATGTCCTTCAGGCACTGCGCTTCAAGGTGATTCCGGGGGCTGTATATCTTGATCATGACCCTATACCGCGTGACGTGTTATTGCGTATTCAGGTAGATCTGCTGCAGTTGATCAGACAGCATGCGGGCTTTTTCAATCTGCTCAGGTGTCAGCAGTTTACTGATGTCATCGCGCAGCTTGACGGCCTGTTCCTTGACTGAGGATTCTTTCAACTGGCTCAGTGTGGCCCACATGTATGCAGAGATCATATTGGCGTCTGTGCCCTGGCCGGTGAAGTAGGCTTTGGCCACTTCGTATTGCGCAACAGGATCCAGCTGGCGGGCAGCGTCGGCATAGTGCTCAAAGGCGCGGGTCAGGTTTTTCTCGACACCCAGTCCCTTGCTGTAGGCTTCACCGAGCAGTCGCTTGGCTTCTGCTGAATGTGCTTTTGCCGCCTGCTGAAGCTCACTGATCGCCTGTTGCATCTGCTCCTGGTTGCCACTGGACAGTAGCTCGCGCCCTTGGCTGATCATGGCCTCAAGGGTATCCCCTTTCTCAGCAGCCTTTTCTTCAGCGGGTGCGGTGGTGGCGATTGCTGCCAGTAATGCGGCTGCCAGTACCCCGTATTTGACCTGCATCGTTTCCTCGACATTCTTGACGTTATATACGCCGGATTATACTCGCTGGCAGCCTAAAGGCTATGTTTACACTGTTTTTACTGTTGCTTGCCTCTGTTACACGGGAAAGCGATAGCGAGCCCCATACAAAAGCATAAACTACCGCCTACCCCTTGTCAGACAGAGGAGTGCGGCATTTACAAAAGCGAAACCAGCAGATACAGAAATCGAATGATCATCTGTTTATAATGCCATCCAGTTATAAATTTTTGAGCGACTGCGTGTTAATGGAGCAATTCGACGATATTCGTCCTTACAGTGATCAGGAAGTTCGACCGATACTGGATCGTCTGTTACAGGATCAACAGCTGCTGTCAGCACTGGTGCATTTCAGTTATCCCTCCCTGGCGATGTCCCTGGGGGGCTTTCTTCGTCCGCTGACCCGTTTTCTTTTGCAGCGCAAGCTCGCCGGTATCAGTGATGTGCGTGGTCTGCAGCACGTGATTGCACCCTATATTGAGCGTGTCGTGAAAAAAACGACCAGCGACGTAACCTGGACCGGACTGGATGCCTTGGAGCCCGGTCAGTCCTACCTGTTTCTGAGCAATCATCGCGACATCGTGATGGACTCGGCTTTTGTGAACTACGGCCTCTATAACCGGGGTATGGAGACCATGCGGGTTGCCATTGGCGATAACCTGCTGAGTCGTCCATACGTCAGTGACCTGATGCGGCTGAACAAGAGTTTCATCGTAAAACGGTCACTGGTCTCGTTGCGGGAAAAATTGGGGGCTTACCAGAAACTGTCTGCCTTTGTGAATCACTCCATTGAAACCGGTCATTCTGTCTGGATTGCGCATCGGGAAGGGCGTGCGAAAGACGGTGACGACCGAACCGACAGCGCCATCATCAAGATGCTGTACATGAGTCAGAAAGGCAAAGGCCACAGTCTTGGTGAAGTCATGGGGAGGCTGAGGATCGTGCCGGTATCCGTTGCCTATGAATATGATCCCTGTGACCAGCGCAAGGCGAATGAGTTGCAGGTCAGGTCGGACCAGGGGAACTATGACAAGGCGACGGATGAGGATCTCCAGAGCATCGCAACGGGAATTGAAGGCTGGAAAGGGCATGTACATGTGTCGTTCGGCCAGCCGCTGGCTGCTGAGTTTGATTCGGCGGTTGACGTGGCGCGGGAAGTCGACAGACAGATCCATACCCTCTACCACCTGCATCCTTCCAACTATATTGCCCATGACCTGTTATGTGAGCATCAGGGTGGTCAGAAGATAGCAGGTTGGGAACAGCAGTTTTCAGGCATTGACCTGGACGAGAAACGAAGTGCGTTCAGCGAGCGTTTGAACGCCTGTTCGCCGGCCAGTCAGGACTGGTTTCTGAAGATTTACGCGAATCCTGTGATCAATCATTACCGGGATTTGTCGAGCTGATATGCACAAGCTCTGTTTCTTTGTGCCGGAAAGTCACCTTGAACAGGTTAAGAGCGCGGTCTTTGCCGCCGGTGCTGGCCGGGTGGGTGATTACGATCAATACTGCTGGCAGTGCGAGGGGGCGGCTCAGTTTCGCCCTTTAGCTGGCAGTCAGCCCTACCGTGGTGAGAGGGGATGCCTCGAAACCGTACCGGAAGTGAAAGTGGAAACGGTGGTAGAGGATCATTATCTATCTGCTGTTATTGGCGCGTTACGGGCTGCCCATCCATATGAGCAACCCGCGCTGGAAGCCTGGCCAATCACTGTTGTGTAATGGTCAGCAATCTAGCGTTTCAGATCTTCCATGTGTACCGGGAAATGGTTATCCCGCCGGTCGGTGAAGTATTGGGTCAGGCTGGCTTTGATGGATGAGAAGGCCAGTTCCCGCCAGGGAATGTCTGCTTCTGAAAACAGTCGGGTTTCCAGGCTTTCTTCGCCGGGTGCAAAATCTGTATTTTCCAGTTCGCCTCGAAAGATCATGTAGACCTGATCGATATGAGGAATATTGAAGACCAGATAAAGTTCCGGGTGTTTGACCTGGGCTGTTGCTTCTTCCCAGGTTTCCCGTAAGGCGGCTTCTCGGGTGGTTTCCCCGAGTTCCATGAAGCCGGCAGGAAGTGTCCAGAGTCCACGGCGGGGCTCAATTGCCCGTTTGCAGAGCAGGATCTGATCACCTCGCCAAGGCAGTATGCCAGCGACAATCTTCGGGTTCTGGTAGTGTATGAGGCCACATTCACGGCAGATATAGCGTTCCCGGTTATCCCCATCCGGTACGGCCCGCTCAACCGATGCCCCGCAATGACTGCAATAATTCATGACGTTATCATCCAGACTACCCCCGATGCATCAGTCTACCCTCCGTGAAGACAGGATTGAACCTGACAGGGGGAAGTCACGTCTAAAGAAATAATTGGCCTTAATATTGCTTTTATCGATAGAGAATGACCGTTCAAGCGATTTGTCGCTGGAGAATAGTAGGAACCGGGGATATAGTAATCTGAATGTATTGGAAAGTAGGATGACTTTCCCGGAGTCGCAACGAAAGGCAAGGATGCATGCCGGATTATGTTGAAACAAATACGAAACCAGTTGATAGAACACTCCCCCAGGGATCTGGCCGTACCGCTTCCTGAAGCGGCCGTATTGATTGCCCTTACGGATAATGCCCATAACCCTGAAATTATTCTGACCCGTCGCTCTACGCGATTAAACACCCATAGCGGTGAGGTGGCCTTCCCCGGTGGCAAGCGTGATCCTGAAGACCGGGATCTGCAGATGACCGCGCTCAGGGAAACCCATGAAGAGATTGGTGTGCCCGGTGACTCGGTGGATGTCTTGGGCCGTACCGGACAGGTGATTTCCCGCTTTGGTATCAAGGTTACGCCCTTTGTGGGGTTGGTGCCGGAATCCATAAAATTACATGCCAACCTGGATGAGCTTGATCGTGTTTTTCGGGTGCCCCTCGCCTTCTTCCTGGAAGCTGAGCGCCTGCGTACCGATGAGTTACGGTATAAACAGCAATCGTTTTTTGTGCCGGCCTGGCAGTATGGCGATTACCAGATCTGGGGCTTGACGGCCATTATGCTGGTGGAATTCCTTAACGTCGGACTCAATGCCGGCATTCCGTTGGACGTGCCGCAGCAACGTGGGCAGCGTGTCGAGGGTGGTATCTGGCGCAAGCAGGCGTGAGTTCCTTCTCTACCGTTTTCCGGTAAACTTCTTTCCCGAGAATAATAATCATCCCTCTAAGGGAGAGGCTTCCTGCATGATTTATCGCCTGGGTGACCGCTGTCTGGATGTACGTGGTGATGACTGGTTTGTGGCCAACAGCGCCAGTGTCATTGGTGCGGTGGCGCTGGAAAATAACGCCAGCATCTGGTTCAACGTCGTTGTGCGTGGGGATAACGAGCTGATTACGGTAGGTGAGAACAGCAATGTTCAGGATGGTGCTGTTCTGCATACGGATCCCGGTTTCCCGCTGACGATAGGTCGGGGGGTAACGGTTGGCCACAAGGCAATGCTGCATGGTTGTGAGGTCGGGGAACATACCCTGGTGGGGATCAACGCTGTGATCCTTAATGGTGCAACGATTGGCAAATATTGCGTCATTGGTGCCAATGCCCTGATTCCGGAAGGCAAGGTCATCCCCGATTATTCTGTTGTCATGGGGTCGCCTGGCCGGGTCATCAAGACGGTCACCGATCCTCAGAAGAAAATGCTGGAGCTCTCCAGTGCCCATTACGTCCAGAACTTTCAACGCTATCAACGACAACTGGTGGTTGATGAGCGTTTTTCCTCATGATGAAACTGCGGGATTACCTGGTTAGCTCTCCCTGCGTTGCCGTATGCAAGCTGGATGCAATGGAAATATGCACTGGCTGTGGTCGTCACATCCGGGAGATTCGTGATTGGCCTGAACTCACCCGAGAGCAGAAGCTTGATGTGCTGACGCGCGCGCGGGAAAGAATTTTCTCAGGAAGCATGGGGCAGTCATGAACGTGGTTCGTCGATCTGTCTGGAGACACCGGTTGTTCTGGTGGATGGGGCTTGCCGGTTTGCCTGTGCTTGCCGTACAGGGGCGATGGGTCAGGCGAAAGACGCCCCGCCTGCCGGAGGCTCGTGGAGAGTGGCGGGGTAGCTCAGGTAGCGGGGGCATTGTCAGGAATCTCTATCTGCTGGGTGAGTCAACCATTGCCGGTGTCGGGGTTGATGTAATGCGTAACGCCCTGGCTGGGCAGTTGGCGAATGCATTATCGATCGAGAGCGGCGACAGGGTACATTGGCAGGCGCTGGGAAAAAATGGACTGAAATGTGCGGATATAGCCTCTGAACTGTTGGTCTCATTTCGGCGGGCTCAGAAAAATGCCGCTGCCAATCTGGTGGTAATCGCGCTCGGTGTCAATGATACAACGGGTCTCACTAGCCTGAGAGCCTGGCGTCATCAGATTGTTCGCTTGCTGGCAGATATTCGTTCAGTCACTGATTGCCCGGTTGTCTTTGCCGCTATTCCTCCAGTACATCTGTTTTCTGCCTTGCCGCAACCGTTGTCGACGGTATTGGGTGCACGGGCACGACTGCTGGACAAGGTATTGCAAGATGTAGCCGATGCCCATCCCCAAGTCTTTCATATGGATACTGTTTTTCGTTTTCAGCCCGATTACCTGGCTTCTGATGGGTATCATCCGTCAGAGAAAGGGTATCGATTGTGGGGAGAGCAGTTGGCCCGCCAGATTCATGCGGCGGGCCTCGTGGAAACGTGTGGGTTTCAGGATGACGCGATAGGGGGATAAACGCGTACGGAGCGTACCCGGTTATCCCGGATTTGCAGGATTTCCATGCGATAACGGCCGCTGATGGTGATACAGACCGATGTGTCGGGAATTTCTTCGAGGTGCTCGGTCACCAGGCCGTTCAATGTTTTTGGGCCGTCTACGGGAAGATGCCACTCAAGTGCCTTGTTGATATCCCGAATGGTCGCGGTGCCATCAATAATGAAGGAGCCATCGGGCTGAGGGGTGATGTCGCGGTTGTTGCTGGCGACATCAGTCGTGAATTCGCCGACAATCTCTTCAAGAATATCTTCCAGTGTAACCAGTCCCATGACATCGCCGTACTCATCCACCACGATGGCGGTTCGGCGTTTTTCTTTCTGGAAATTGAACAGCTGGGTGTGGAGCGGTGTGCCTTCCGGGACAAAATAGGCGTCGCGGGTCTCATTCAGCAGGGCGGCACGATTGACTTCGTCCAGACTCAGCAGGCGGGCCACTTTACGCATGTGCAGTATGCCGATGATATTGTTGATATCACCTTTGTAGATCGGCAGCCGGGTGTGCTGGGCGGTTCGTAGTTGTTCCAGTATTTCATCGATAGCATCTTCGATATCAATACCCACCACTTCGTTGCGGGGGATCATGATGTCATCGACGCTGACTTTTTCCAGATCCAGAATGCCCAGTAGCATCCCTCGGCGTGTGCCGGGAATCAGTCCCCCAGCTTCGTGAACCACGGTGCGGAGTTCTTCCTGGCTCAGCTGATCCGTACCGCCTTTGGATGTATCAACACCCAAGCAGCGCAGCAGAACATTGGAAATCCCGTTAACGACCAGTACTAGCGGGTAGAACAGCTTAAGCAGCGGCTTGAGAATCAGTGATGCGGGAAACGCGACCTTTTCCGGGTGCAGGGCGGCCAGGGTTTTCGGTGTGACTTCGCCAAATACCAGGACAACCAAGGTCAGGGTAAAGGTGGCGATGGCAATACCAGCGTCGCCCCACATCCTGACAGCAATAATCGTGGCGATGGCAGAGGCCAGTATGTTGACAAAATTGTTGCCGATCAGGATAACGCCGATCAGACGATCGGTTCTATCCAGAAGTTCACTGGTGCGTTTGGCGGCACGGTTGCCACTTCTGGCCTTATGGCGTAACCGGTAGCGGTTCAGCGCCATCATCCCTGTTTCTGAGCTGGAAAAAAACGCGGAAAGCAGGAGAAGTACAACAAGCGCTCCCAGCAGGAGGCTTAGCGGTGCTTCGTTCAAGGGAATCTATACCTCTGTCGATGCGGTCGGGGAAATCATGCGGGCACGCAGCCGGTGATGTGCCGGACGGATACCGTCTTGGCACGGAGGCGGTTCATTACTGTTGGCCAATTGGATCATAACCATCCTGGTGGATTTTGTATTTATACCTGCGATTTTAGCCACGGTTGATAATCATATCCAGCATGAACTTGCTGCCGAAATAAGCCAGCATCAGGCAGGCGAAGCCGGCGAGTGTCCAGCGGATGGCGGTTTGTCCGCGCCATCCCAGGATGTGCCGTCCAGTCAGAAGGGTACCGAAAATACACCAGGCGAGAACTGACAAGACGGTCTTGTGAGCAACATGCTGTGCGAACATGTCATTCAGATAGATAAAGCCGGTTGTCAGTGAGAGGGTCAGCAGAATCAGCCCTGCCCAGAGAAATTCAAACAACAATTTTTCCATGGTCTGCATGGGGGGAAAGGCTTTGATCAGGCTGGCCGGATGGTGGTGCTTGATCCTGCTTTCCTGCCAGGCCAGTAGCACGGCCTGAAACGCAGCCACGGTCAGGGTGCTGTAGGAGAGGATGGAGATGATGATATGGAGGAGCATGCCCGGCTGGGTGGAAGGGATGATATCTTCCGGTCCGCTGAGCAGGAGCGAGCAGCCGACAGCAGCGATGGCAATTGGCAGCAGACCGATCAGCAGGTTTTCCACGGGCTTACGCAGGCTGCTGGCAAGAATGATCAATATGATCATCCAGCTGCTCAGTGAGCCTACCGTATAAAAATTCAGGTTGACGCCATTCGGGGTGTGAATAATCAGGTAAATGCTTAATGTCTGCGCCAGCGCACCGGCGAAGACCAGTGTCTGTACCAGTGGGCGATGAATGTCGCGTCCTCGAAGACGCCCCCATTGGCAAAGGGTGCCGCTGACATAAAAGGCGATGGCCAGAATGCTGGAGATGGCGATGTTCATTGCTTCCATAAACCTGTCTGAACCCGCAGAGTTTCGCATAAGCGGTCGTCGCCGTGAAGGGTTCGATTGTGCATGCGGTGACGGTGTGTTCATAAAATGGTCATTTTGCTGCCGAGATCGGAGGGGACGCTTTTTCGGGGAATCGTCCCGAGGAAACCCACAAAGTTGTCCACAGAAGTTGTGGGTAACTCATGTCGTTGCCCGGTTATTCCATTTTTATGCACGGTATTTGGGAAAAACACGGGATAGAGGTGGTGATGCCGGCTGCATTGCTGCGTTATAATCGATCAAATAACCGTTAATGGTGTGCGAGAACCAAGGATCGCTGGATGTTTGAGAATCTTTCTGATCGTCTGTCGCAAACGCTGCGCGATGTGACAGGCAAAGCAAAACTGACCGAAGACAATATCAAGGATACCCTGCGTGAAGTGCGCATGGCCCTGCTGGAAGCGGATGTCGCGCTGCCGGTGGTGAAGGATTTTGTCAACCGGGTCCGTGAGCGTGCGGTCGGTCAGGAAGTGAGCCAGAGCCTGAATCCGGGGCAGATGTTCGTCAAGATCGTCAACGCCGAACTGGTTGATGTGATGGGTGCGGCCAACGACGAGTTGAACCTCGCCTGCCAGCCGCCGGCGGTGATCCTGATGGCAGGTCTGCAGGGCGCGGGTAAAACCACGTCTGTGGCGAAGCTGGGTAAGTGGCTGAAGGAGCGGAAGAAGAAGTCGGTCATGGTGGTCAGTGCCGACGTATACCGTCCGGCCGCCATCAAGCAGCTGGAAACCCTTGCCGGTGAAGTGGGTATTGATTTCTTCCCGTCATCCATCGAGCAGAAGCCCGTGGATATCGCCAATGCGGCGATCAATGAAGCACGTCTGCGTCAGAAAGATGTGTTGATTGTCGATACCGCCGGTCGTCTCCATATTGATGATGAGATGATGGGGGAGATCAAGGCGCTGAACCAGGCGATCAACCCGATTGAGACATTGTTTGTGGTTGACGCCATGACCGGTCAGGATGCCGCGAATACGGCCAAGGCGTTCAATGATGCGCTGCCGCTGACCGGTGTGATCCTGGCCAAGGCTGATGGTGATGCCCGTGGTGGTGCAGCGTTGTCAGTACGTCATATCACCGGCAAGCCGATCAAGTTCCTCGGTATGGGTGAGAAGACCGATGCCCTGGAGCCGTTCCATCCTGACCGGATTGCTTCCCGTATCCTCGGCATGGGTGACGTGCTCTCCCTGATCGAGGAAGCGGAGCAGAAGCTCGACAAGAAAAAGGCCGACCGGCTGGTCACCAAGCTCAAGAAGGGCAAGGGCTTTGACCTTGAAGACTTCAAGGACCAGCTGCAGCAGATGAAAAACATGGGCGGCATTGCCGGCATGATGGACAAGCTGCCGGGTATGGGGGGAATGGGCGGCATGGCACAAATGGGGCAGCAATCCCAGGTGGGAGACAAGATGTTTTCCCAGATGGAAGCCATTATTAACTCCATGACGCCGAAGGAGCGTCGTAACCCCGATCTCCTCAACGGCTCCCGCAAGAAGCGGATTGCCTCCGGTTCCGGTACCCAGATTCAGGATATCAACCGTCTCATCAAGCAGCATAAGCAGATGAGCAAGATGATGAAGAAGATGAGTGGCAAGGGCGGCATGGCGAAGATGATGCGCGGCCTGGGTGGTCTGAAGGGGCAGATGCCTGCCGGTATGATGCCTCCCGGTGGTGGTGGCAAGTTTCCGTTCTGACAGTGGTGTTTAACGCCGGATTACAGAGGGTGTTTTGTATGGAGGGGAAGCCTGTGGGCTTCCCCTCTGTTGTTATGGGTAACAGGTAGTTTTCTGGTTGATTATGAGTTGAAGGGGCATCACTCGTGGATGGCTCTCACCGGACTGCTGACGGAATACAGATTTTCTCGGCCAGCTTCAGGGCTTCGGCTTTGAATTCTGGCGAATGATATTTCCGTTTTTCTTGGTAGTCACTGGGCACCTCAAAGAGTGATTTAACGCTCTTAGGGAAATATCCATAACTATTGCCTCAGATTAACAGCAAGAGCTTCAGCAATAGCTTGTATTGGGCAGTCCGCATTTCAGCAGCACCTGAAGCAGGTATCAGTTGGTACTGAGCCATTTTCTGGTAGTGTTTGGTTTGAGTTCTCATTCCAGGAACCCATTTCAGAGTGTGACAGCTTAGAAATCTTCTGACAGCTGTCATACTTCTCTATTTTCAGTCTATTGCACTTATTGTATTAATGTGGCTCGGCTTTTAGGTTCATTGTTCGTCTAACTGCTTTGTTATCAATATTATCGATTTAGTCTTATATATTGTATTTCTTCTATTTATGGTTTTTGGTTAGAAACGCAAATTGTATTTAAGATTAATAAATTTATGGATATAGGGATTAGTAGGGCGCCATGCAGAAACGTATTGCCAGTTGTAGAAGATTTTCCTGAGTCAAAGTCTGATGTAGTGAGTGTGAGGCGTAGCAAGATTTCTGTTACTTCTGTTGAGGATGTTGAGCTAATAGGCTCCATGCAACGGCTCAATAGTGCTATAGATAATAAAAAAACACAAGCGCTTCGCACAATTAAGAATACGGCAGATTTAGGTTGCCACGTAAGAGTGATCGATGCAGCAATTCATCATATTTATTCCATCTCACCTAGTCGAATTTCAATAAAAGCTAGAGCGGTTTATTTCACGTTGTTTTTGGTCGGTGGGCTAGCTGGCGCATTAAATATATTTGGTATGTCTAGCTCATCACCATCCGAGCAGCAAGAACGGATGCTAGTTTTTAGCATAATGGGTACTGCTATATTACATGGTTCCAGTTTTGTTTATCAGATAATGTATGCTTTAGACCAAAGGGAGGATTTTAAGCAAAAGACAGTATCGGGTAAAATTTTATGCATCCTTAAACAGTCCAGTACAGTAATACCTTCTGCCTATGGCACATTACCTGATGGCGCGTTAACTTTTTTCGGACTTGCTCCTAGGATAGGCAGCGTTGTTGTTTCTGCTCTCTGTGCATTGGTTAATATTCTTGTTGAAACAGTCACCTATAATCTATTGGCGAAAGATTTGCTCTATTCACTTAATTATGACTTGCAAATCCTTTGTAAAGGGATTCCGGGTGAATATTTCGATGATGTTCTTCGAGTGGTTAAAATAATCTACAGTACTATTGGTGAAACTGATGATGACCTTTTGGCAGTTGTTGAAAATGAAGTAGATCGTATTGCCAAAAAAGTTGCTCTTCTTGATGGAGATCGAAGGTTTCAGTCTCATGTTGTTAAAGTCTTAACGTATATTGTTGATGAAAAGGTTGATGCTGCGGTATTAATAGGGGATGATGTTAAAAAAATTCTTGATTGTTCTGAAGCACGGTCAAAGGCCTTGGCAGGTATCGATGCTGTAGTTTCTATTGGTTTATGTTTTGTTATATATGCGTACACGGCGGAGTTTTTTTCTGCGAGAGCATTTACATCGCATTTAAGTCTTTCTTACAATTACACAGCTGTAAATGTTACTGGTCAGGCATTTAGTTGTTATCATTATGCCGAAGAGATGCATGTAGTTTGGAATGGCATTTATAATGCCATCGGATATGCTGGGGCGGTTTCTGCAGCGCTTTTGTCAAGATCAATTGTTACTTTATTAGCAAAGGATATTTTAAAGAAACTTGGTAATGTCTATGTAGCCTTGTGTGATCATTCGTGTAGAGATGAGCTAAGAGTCATCTTTGTCGAACGGATTGTAGGAAAGCTTATTGCAGCAGGTTTAGCTATACCTATAGGTTTATGCTTTCGTGGGATGGCGCTGGCAAATATTGAGCATTTGGAAATTTTTCAGCGTTTAAAAGAATGTAGTATAAAAGGACTTAATGTTAAGCTGCCGTCAATTGAGGGGGCGGGATATGTTGTTGCAAATGGATCGTTTTTGATATCATTCATTTTGTCTTTCACGCCTTTATTTATCTTTTTGAACCTGGTGGCTGATTGGATTAGGCCATGTAATCCTTTAAGTAGGCGCTTTGGTAAAAGCCACATGAAAGCGCCGGAGTCTACGCATTTAGCTCCATTAGCTGTTCCAGAAGAATCAATATCAGATGAGTCAGTCTCAGATCTCGTAATAATAGAAGATAAAGATAGTAGTGATAGCGAGCAGCGTGCGTCTATGAATGTCATTTTTAACGAAATGCCATGATGGATTTCATTTTCATTTTCATTTTCATTTTTGGTTTTGGTTTTGATAATGCAGTGGTTAGGGTTTCTGGTTTAATGCAAGAGGTGCTATGTTTTTCCTGATTACCACCATTCTTCAGTTCTTTTGCGAGACTTCCAGATTCTACGCGGGATAGGTGGCGCAGAAGTATCTTCTGCACTGATACCTAAAAAATTAATCAGCTGCTCTTATCGCCAGTCCATCAAGGCTTTTAGAGCATTCGTTTCTACAGTGGCTGATGAATGATGGTAATCAGGATGTTTTTTATCTTTAATATCTCATAAGAATAGTTTTGATTCTGTTTTTTATGTGCAGCTCTATGATGGTTATGGCTAAGGTGCCTTTTTTATAAGATATTCTGCTGCTTATTTAATTGAATCTTCTGGTTTTTATGAATATTGAGAAGGGTTATTGTTTTGGGGTTGGTAGAATTTAGGTGGTTTTATTTTTAGGTGGAATTTTTTAATTAATGAATGTTAAGTGTGTTCAGCTTAAATGTGCTGGCTAAATTGTATTAATGTGGTGTCTAGAGTTTATGGAGCTTTCTTTGCAATAGTGGGGCTTGTTGTATCTGGTTAGTATTGGCAGTGTTGTAATTGTTTTGGTGGTGGTATGGATGTTAGTTTTTTTTATTGTAAATTGAGTGGCTCGAGTCGCGTTCTTAATGCATTTGTAAGTGCTGTGGGTAAAGGTCAAAGAAAAGTATCTGCTATTTGTTCTGCTGATATAGGGCGCTTTGTTGGTCGAATCACGAGTAATGTTGTTGATCAATGCTGTTCTTTAATGGGGCGGGCAATTGAAAAAGTACAAAGCAAACCGCTTTCTATGCAAGATTTCATTGAGCAGTTAAGAGATGAAGTTGCAAAGAAGAAAGTAAAAGATATATTGGGACTGCAAACCAGAGAGGAAGCATTATTCGCATTAAAAACGCTCAAGCCTTTTGATGCATGCGACTTTTCTGGTTATGAGGTGCCTGATTTTATTTCAGCTGAAGATGACGGTGCCGACATGCTCTCTGGTGATGGGGGTGTTTTTGATTCTTTGAGGTCTTTCCCTGATGAAATTGAAGCTATTTTTAAGCGGTATGATCCGTCTAAAAATGCTCTCATACTTACACGTGTAGAAATTAAGTGTCTTTATAGGTATTTACGTGAAACAGCTCCTAATTTGACCTGTTTTGACTTTTGTATGCTTGATGGTGAGGAGGGTGGAAATAAGGGTAAACTAAAATGTTTTGATAGCAATCAATGCTCGAAAGTTTCTTTTAGCCTGGAAAAAAGTTTTTTACTGTTTTTGGGTTTGTCTTCTCTGTCTGTTTCTATTGCAGCGCCTTACCGTCAAGAGAATGAGACAGCTGTTGGTTTGGCGTCTACATCGTTACCATTGCGTTCAACAGAAATACCTCTTGCCAGCGTGAGTGCGGAAGAAAATACGCATCACCCTTTTGTTGAGGTTGAACACAAGCCTTCGCTTGAAGAGCTGAGAAACAGGAAAACACTGAGATGCCATACAGGTGACATCCATTTTTCTCGATATCAAGTGGGTGATGGTATTGAGCAATGTCCCGATGGCTTGGATGAGGATGTTGGGTTGTGTCACGGTCAGGGGTTGATGCCGATAGCTTGTGGGCCAGATGCAGGGAAGAATATGAGCGAATATAGTTGGCAAGATGAGGGTTATCGCGATGGTCAATGGAGATGGTCATCATATTATGTTGACGATCGGACTTTATACCCTAATAGGCGTTGCATTTATGAAGAAATGATTCTTGATGGTAAACCTGATTGTTTTAATGGATGGGATGAAAAATATCGTAGTCCTGATCTTTGTCCTCAAAATACGTTTTATTCTGTTCAAGAAGTGGCTTGCCTTAATCAACAGGAAGCCGGCAGTGATTATGAGTACCGTTACTGGACGCCAAGGCTAGATGTGGAAGGGGTGGATTGTCCTGAGTGGAACTCTATCTTTGATGTTAAGCATTACACAGGTCGATCTGGCGTCACTATGGAGGGGGTCGGATCAGGCAAGCGTTTATGTAACTGGTGGCAAAATAATCCAGAATTATGTTCGGGACGGATAACTGATTTTGGTTATTTTACATTCTATTGGCCACTTCGTTGCAATAATAGTGAGGTGGCGTATAAGGAAGGCAAGCGTGCCTGTTTTCTTAGAAGCTGGTTTGGTGATGGTAAGCCAGATTGCACGGATGGTTCTGATGAATGGGATATTAATAATCAAACCTGTACTGAAAAAGCACTGAAGTCATACTGTAATGTAACGGGTGTTTGCAGTCATCATTGTGAAGCTGTTGAAATGCCTTTAGTGACGACGCCAATGGCACCGGTTTATACGTTGACACCGAAACCTGTATTAGTCCCCTTAAAACCAACACTCAAAGGTAAGTGGGTTCGGTGGAATATTCCTGCTAAGGTTTTTGGTGGAATTTCCGGTTTTATTGTGTTCCTGATCGGCGTCACCTGTATCTGGCGTGCAGTTGTGATTAGGCGAGATGATGCTGATATACGCCCCTGCGCCCTATTGTCGCAATCTGCGAGACAAACATTTGGGATTATCAGGTATTTTGCCACCTGCTGTCGGCGGGAAGGGGAGCAGTCGCAACAATCAGGAGACGAGGTGGCCAGTAGTAACTCAGCACACATAGAAGCTGCAGCCGCTTTAGGTCAGCATGATTCATTGCACGAAAGTGTATCGCTGTCTGGTTTGGGGCTTGTGTACGGGATGGCTCCCCCAACTTATGCAGAGGCCATGGAAATGATGGAAATGGATGTGGCGCCATATCGTCCTTCTGTAAGGTCAGATGAGGGTGCTGATTCAGAGCTGTTGATGGAATCTGATGAACATGCAAATGGCAGTATGGATGTTGCTGAATATGCTTCGGCATTCGTGGCAGCTTCATCAGCAGGTGAAATACATGACCCAGATGAGCCGCTTCCTCCATATGAACAGGTAGCGGCAGTGAGTGTGAGTACAGTCTAAATAGATCTATAAGGCTTTTAGTGTTCCTTATGGTCCTGTCTTTTTTGATAATGCTGATTTATAGGGGGCGTCCCCTATGCTGGGGCAGTCGTCGTGGTTTAGGTTTTCTGGTTCTTCAACTGCTCTGTAGATTAAAAACAATACCTTGCTATCCTCTGGTGGTCTCCCAATCGCATTTGGGGTGGGTATGAAATCCTTATTGGCTTTTACATTGTTTTTTGGGGCTTCCTTCGTTTACTCAGTCAGTCCTCCCGGCGAATTTATACTGGAGCCGCATACGCTTGCTACGGTGACAGGGATGGATCAGGCAACATTTCAGCAAATGGTTCACGAGAATCGCGAAGCGATTAATATGCAGCAGGTGCACCTGGATTCGGTGTATCCGGATCTACGCAGGGTGTCACTGAATAATGAAATTCTTTATTTAAAGCCCTCGTGGCCGGAAGGGGCTTACACCTATGTCCGGGATGGGCAGACGTATACGGTGCATGCCAGAGATGTTGATCTCAATCTCGGCGCGGCCCTGAAGCAGTATTCATCGTCATCAGGTGAGAATGCGGCTGGTCAAACAGCATTGCTGTCCTTGAATAGCATGAAGAGCCGGATTGATCGTCAATCCAAAGCGATCAGTGTGAACGCCGCTTTTGCGGCTCTGCCGTCGGGATATATGCCAGACAAGACATTTGTGGCTATCGGCGTAGGGCGCTTTGATGGATATAACGGTACGGCACTGGGGTTGTCCAGGCATTTTGATGGTGGAGTGGTGGTGCAGGCCCGGTACGGCGTCTCTGGTAATACCTCGGTGAAATCTGCAGCGATTGGTTTTGGGTTCTAACGGATTATTCCTGTTTCTCTATTTGATCGGTATTACGTTGCCGTTTGTGCATTAATACGCGCTTTCCCTGGGTAAAGTCCCTATTATTGTCTTGCTCATATGCCTTTGTCAGGATTTGCATCTCCCTTGATTTCCCGTAGAATACACCGCCTTTACGGGTAGAGGCTCGGGTCTCTGTGCGTCCGGTACAGCAGTACAGGCGTTCTGTTTTAGTCAGTGTCCCCATTTGTTGTGGGTGCTGGTAAATCCCCGTAATGCCGGAAAGCAAAGACTACAGGAAGACAGATTCCATGGTAACTATTCGTCTTGCCCGGGGCGGCTCCAAAAAGCGTCCCTTCTACCACCTGACCGTTGCTGACAGCCGCAATGCACAGGGTGGCCGTTTCATCGAGCGCGTGGGTTTCTTCAACCCCGTTGCCCGTGGTCAGGAAGAGCGCGTACGTATCGATCGTGAGCGCGTTGACTTCTGGCTGGCGCAGGGTGCTCAGATGAGCGACCGCGTCCAGCAGCTGGTCAAGGCTGCCTGATGAGCGTTGCCGGTGCAGCTGTGCGTCCGTCTGGGCAGTCCTTCGGGGTTGAGCAGGGTGTGACCATGGGGCGTATCACCTCGGTATACGGCGTGAAGGGCTGGGTGAAAGTCTATTCCTTTGCCGATCCGATGGAGAATATCCTCAACTACCGGCAATGGTTGTTGCGGCACCCGGACGGCCGACTCCAGGCCGTTAGCATCGACGGCGGTCGCAAGCACGGCAAGGGCATCGTTGCCCATGTCGCGGGTTGCGATGACCGGGACAAAGCCCTGGCATTTACCGGGGCGGATATTCTGGTCAGCCGGGATGAGCTGCCGGAACTGGAGGCTGGTGACTATTACTGGCATCAGCTTGAAGGTCTGACAGTGCTTGCCCTCACCGAATCTGGCGATGAGGTAAACCTGGGCAAGGTAGACCATCTGATCGAGACAGGCGCCAACGACGTTCTCGTGGTGCGTGCTGCCAAAGGCAGTGTCGATAAGCAGGAACGTATGGTGCCTTACCTGCTCGAGCAGGTGGTGAAAGAGATAAGCCTTGAAGAAGGGTTTATGCGGGTCCTCTGGGATCCGGACTTTTAAAAATGTGGTTCGGTGTAGTAACCCTGTTTCCCGATATGTTCCGGGCGATTACCGATTTCGGTGTCTCCGGGCGAGCGGTGAAGCAAGGACTGATCGAGGTGAATACCTGGAATCCCAGGGATTTCACCCACGACAAGCATCGGACAGTGGATGACCGGCCTTATGGCGGTGGTCCCGGCATGTTGATGAAAATTCAACCTCTGCGTGATGCGATTCGGGCAGCCAAGGCTGCCGCAGGTCCTGAAGCCCGTGTTATCTATCTGTCGCCGCAGGGTCGTAAACTCGACCAGGCTGGCGTGGAAGAGCTGGCCGCACGATCGCGGCTGATACTGGTTGCAGGACGCTACGAAGGCATTGATGAGCGTCTGGTGGAAACCGAGATCGACGAAGAATGGTCTCTGGGGGACTACGTGCTGAGCGGCGGTGAGCTGCCAGCCATGACGCTGATTGATGCAATATCGCGCTTTGTACCGGGCACCCTGGGTCATAAGAATTCCGCTGAAGAGGATTCTTTTGCCGAAGGACTGCTGGATTGCCCTCACTACACCCGACCTGAGGTGTTTGAGGAGCGCCAGGTGCCTGAGACGCTGTTGAGCGGTGACCATGAAAGGATCCGCAAGTGGCGTCTGAAGCAGTCGCTGGGACGTACCTGGCTGCGTCGACCGGACCTTCTTGAAGGGCGGGCGATGAACCGGGAGGAAGAGCGACTGCTGGCAGAATTTATCGCAGAGTCCGGCCGGACGGCGGTAAACGACAGTCCTGAGGCAGAGTAATCTGCGGACAGTAATTGACTGACTTTGGGAGCATTTTGCACATGAGCAAAAACAAGATCATTGCCCAGCTTGAAGCTGAGCAAATGGAAAAAACAGTACCTGTATTCGGTCCCGGTGACACCGTGATCGTACAGGTCAAGGTAAAGGAAGGCACCCGTGAGCGTCTGCAGGCGTTCGAAGGTGTGGTTATCGCCAAGCGTAACCGTGGTCTGAACTCTGCTTTCACTGTACGCAAGATTTCCAACGGTGTGGGCGTTGAGCGTGTATTCCAGACTTACAGCCCGCTGGTAGCAGAAATCCAGGTCAAGCGTCGCGGTGACGTGCGCAAGGCCAAGCTGTACTACCTGCGTGAGCGTAGCGGCCGTGCTGCGCGCATCAAGGAAAAGCTTAACTAATCCCGACCGTTTAATTTCTCGCTTTCCGGCGGAAAAAGGGCAGCCAACAGGCTGCCCTTTTTTTATGGCGTCAAATAGATAATTCGGTATTGATGTGGTCAGGGAGCATGGCAAGCATTTCTTGATTAGGCTTTTCTAGGGAGTAAATTGTCGTGATCTTTTACTGTGTTAGTCGTCTTGAATGAGGAAGGGTTTACGGAAAGCGTGTTTCCATTTTGATTATGGTGTTTGTCGGTATGCGCTGAATGTTGAACCTTCATAGTGTTCCCGTTGTCTGAAGCGTGTAGTGATTGATACGCTAAAACTATTGTCTGTTAACTGGATTGTTTTGTGGCAAATACTCTGATTGATCAGTTTCTTGAGAGTCTATGGCTGGAAAAGGGCCTGTCGGACAATAGTTTGTCAGCTTATCGAAGGGATCTGGATCAGCTTGCTGCGTGGTTGGAGCAGCACGGAAAAACGTTGATGGAAGCGACTCATTCATTGCTCCAGCAGTTTCTGGGCTGGCGAGTTGAGCAGGCTTACAGTGCAAGGTCGACGGCGAGGGTGTTGTCAGCGATACGAGGGTTTTATCGCTATCTGTTACGCTTGGACTTGATCAGTGAAGATCCGGTTTGTTTGATTGAGTCACCCAAACTGGGTCGGCAGTTGCCCCAGTCGCTCAGTGAGGCCGATGTGGATGCGTTGCTTCAGGCGCCCTCGGTGGGGCGGCCGTTGGAGTTGCGGGACCGTACGATGCTTGAGCTACTGTATGCCAGTGGCTTGCGGGTTTCGGAGCTGGTTGCCCTGAGAACGGGGAATATCAATGTTCGACAGGGCGTGGTCAGGGTGCTGGGTAAAGGGAGCAAGGAGCGGCTGGTGCCCTTGGGTGAAAATGCCCTCGACTGGTTGGAGCGGTATCTGGCTGATGGCCGTCAAGCGCTGTTGGGCGAAGTGCGGACGGATACCCTTTTTCCCGGGCGGAAGGGCAAGCCGATGACCCGGCAGACGTTTTGGCATCGTATCAAGAAATATGCCATGAAAGCCGGTATCGACAAGCCGCTGTCACCCCATACATTGAGGCATGCTTTTGCGACGCACCTGTTGAATCATGGAGCCGATTTGCGTGTTGTCCAGTTACTTCTGGGGCATAGCGATCTATCCACAACACAGATTTATACCCATGTGGCCAGGCATCGCCTGCAGCAGCTCCATGCTGAGCATCATCCGAGGGGATAATGGTATGAATCGTTCATTTTGGGTGTCGTGAATTGGGGTGTGACTCGGTACACTATGCCGTTTGGGACTATGGTTAAACTATCTGTTATTGACTCAATGAGGATGCTTATGCGGTTCTTTTCAATTTATCTTGCGTCGCTGCTTTTGCTGGTCTCCGCGGGAGGTCATGCAAAGGAAGCGGCTGCTGAGGCATCCGTTACTGATAAGGCATCTGTTAGCATCCGGAGCAGTCTGAAAGCGATTGACCCCACGATTCCCATTGAATCCGTGACTGAAACGCCGATGAAAGGCGTTTTTGAAGTGGTTCTGTCCGGCAATAATGTGCTTTACGCCAGTGCTGATGGGCAATACCTTTTCCAGGGTGACCTGTTGAAGCTGGAAAATGGCGAGATCAATAACCTGACCAATGGTGTCAGGGCCAAGGCCAACAAGGCGGAGTTGGCGGGGCTCTCGAAAAAGAACATGATTATCTTTTCGCCGGAAGGCGAGGTTAAGGGTGTGGTTTACGTCTTCACCGATGTGGACTGTGGTTATTGCCGCAAACTGCATACCGAAGTGGGTGAGTTGAACAGCCTGGGTATAGAGTTGCGTTATGTCGCCTTTCCCCGCGGAGGGCAACGTTCACCGGCTTACAAGAAAATGGTATCCGCCTGGTGCTCTGATGATCCCAAGCAGGCCATGAACATTCTCAAGAGTGGTGGTTCCATTCCGGAGAAGTCCTGCATCAACCCGGTTGATGAGCAGTACGAGCTGGGTGTGAAAATGGGGATTCGTGGTACCCCGGCGATTTACCTGGAAGATGGCACCTCTATTCCTGGCTATCGCCCCGCTGAGGATATTGCCAAGATGATGGGGCTTATGCCTGAACAGGCTGTGACTAAAAAGTAACTGTCTCTGTTTTTCAGGGTTTGATCAATGCGCCGTGTTTATCACGGCGTTGTTGTTTTTGGATGTCTGTCATACTGATTTTTCTGCCTCTCCATCAATAACATGTATCGTCTATTATCAGTCTTATTTTGCCCTATCCTTGAAACCTGTTATGACTGCAGATGTACAGCGTTATCTGGACAGGATTGAATACGTCCGCAATATCGACAGCAGCGCTGAATGCCTCAGGGCGTTACATGTCGCGCACCTGAATCATGTTCCTTATGAAACGATTGATCTTCGGCTGGCTATCCCGCTCTCAATGGGCATCGCTGCTATCTATGAGAAAGTGGTTTATCGTCATCGGGGCGGTTATTGCTATGAATTGAATCGGTTATTTTCCTGGTTGCTGCGCAAACTGGGTTTCAAGCTGCATTATTTATCAGCTTCGCTTTGGCATGGAGAGAGAGGGTTCGGGCCTGAGTATGAGCACCTGATTTTGTTGGTTGAAGGTGATCCGCTCTGGTTGCTGGATGTTGGGCATGGCGATGTCTTTGATAACCCCATGCCATTGGAGGATGGCCGCGTTCAGGCTGAGCCTGTGGGCGAGTTTTGCTTGCGAAACGTCGGGGATGACTGGCATCTGCTCAGGCGATCGGGTGGTGACGGTTGGGTACCTCAATATCGCTTTACTCTAAAGGCTTGCTGTTTTCGGCAGTTTCTTTCGCGGGTTGCGTGGACTCAGGCTTCCCCACTGTCAGCGTATCGCAATAGAACGATTGTTTATCGCTCGGCCGGAACGGGGCGCCTGTTGCTGAATACCGACACATTGACCCATCTTCAGGCTCAGCACTGTTCACATCGTAAGGTGGATAAAATCGATTATTTGGATGTGCTGGCTTCAGTATTCGGCATTGAACTACCGGGTTGCACGCCTGTCGAAGCCTTGCTGGCGCCGGACGGTCGAACGGCAATGGCTGAAGAGTCGTAGATTTTCGATCAGGAAGTCTGCGGTCTGCCATGTCTGATCACGGTATATGCTGATGCGTGTAGGGGCTTTCTGCATGATAGATTGCGCCATTTTCTGCTCACTTCCTGTTTTGAGGGTGTTCTATGTTTGGCGGGTTTCGTTCCTTCGTGGCGCCGCTGGTGGGGTTGACCATTTTTTCTGCGGCAAATGGTTATTTGATGTCGCTGGTCCCGTTGCGCTTGAACCTGGAGGGGAGCGGCAGTTTCGAAATTGGTCTGGCGGCCGCGTTGTATCATTTTGGTTTGCTGTTGGGGGCTTTTCGAACGGAGCGCATTATTAGCGCCATTGGGCATATTCGGGCATTTGCAGCCTTCATGGCGCTGTTGGGAACCGTCGTCGGTATACAGGGATTGGTCAGCGACCTGGTGCTCTGGCAGGTGTTGCGGTTATTGTCAGGGATTGCTGTGGCCGGGATCTTCCTGGTGGTTGAGTCGTGGCTGTTATCGGGGAGTGAACCGTCTAATCGGGGCACGCTGCTGGCGCTGTATATGATTTCCTATTATGGGGCGAGTGCGGCAGGTCAGATGTTCCTCGGACCGTTTGGGGTGGAAGGCTACGCGCCATTCCTGGTGATTTTGGCTTTGTTGGCGGCCTCCAGTATGCCACCTTCGCTGACCCGCTTGCCGGCGCCACCCATTCATCCGCCGTCAGCGCTGAATATTTTCAAGCTATATCAGCTGACACCTTCCGGTCTGCTGGGGTGCATGGCCAGTGGTCTGGCGATTGGTTCATTGTATGGCCTGCTGCCGCTGCATTTTGCGGATCAGGGGGTGGATGATAAAACCACCGGTAATCTGGTGGCCATCACCATTCTGGGTGGGATGTTGCTGCAATACCCGGTCGGGCGTCTTTCTGACCGGGTGGACCGTCGTAAGGTGTTAATTGCGATCAGCTTCCTGGGGGTGGCAGTATCGGTATTCCTGATATTGTCGCTATTCAGTACCTTAATGTGGGTTTGGCTCTTCCTGTTGGGGGGCGTGATATTTACGTTGTACCCCTTGGCTATTAGTCATGGTTGTGACCATATGCCGCCGGAGGATATGGTGGCGGCGACACAGGGGATGCTTCTGGCTTATAGTCTGGGCGCTACCATCGGACCGCTGGGTTCCTCGGTGGCCATGAAGCTTGCGCCGAATGGTCTGTTTGTCTCGCTTGCGGTGGTTATGTTAGCGCTGGCGGTCTTCTTTATCTTCCGTCTGCGGCAGCGTCCGCCGATTATTACCGGCCCCGAAGAGGTGTTTGTGCCTATGCCGGGTCATACTCCGGTGGTGTCAGAGATTAACCCGAGAACCGATCAGGATGCCTTGGTGGATAAATGATTCCGGTGAGATGGGTCAGATGAATACCTTGGCTAGATGCTGGTGGCGGGATCGCCAAAAGCCTTGTTGATAAAACAGGGCTTTTTTATTGGGTAATGTGTTGCGTTACGCAGAGTGAGGCTGGGGAGGTGAATCAGAAAATGTCAGGCATAAAAAAAGCCTGTCAGTGACAGGCTTTCAGAATGTGGTCGGGGTAGAGAGATTCGAACTCCCGACATCCTGCTCCCAAAGCAGGCGCGCTACCAGACTGCGCTATACCCCGTTATCTCACCCGTGATTCGTGAACCGTCTCGTTGGGTGCGGCGCGTACTTTAAAGGATAACGTTCTGTAATTCAAAAGTTTTTTTTGGTGTCAGCGTTTTTTTACAAAATGCTCAATAGTGTTGTGTGGCCCCAGGTTGGGGAAATACTGTAACGTCCGCTTGTAATGGGGCAGTGAGCACATAAGCTGTATGAATAGGAAAAGATTATTCGTAACAGCCATGTGAGCAATGCTTGTGCATTCGAGCAAATGAATGATCGGAGGTCATGGTTTTGTCAGGCATCAGAAAAAGAATGGCTTAAGGGGAAAGGGAATTATGGCATCGCTTTATGATCGCATTGGCGGTGGTCAGGCTATTTTGCTGGCAGTGAATGTCTTCTATGACAAGGTGTCGAATCATCCCGTAGTGGGGCATTATTTCTATAACCTTGATATCGACAAACTGGCCAGAAAACAGGCGGCTTTTCTCTCGATTGCGTTTGAAGGCCCGTTGGATGATGAGGTCAGGGGGCTTCGAGAAGCCCATGCCGGCCTGGGTATTACCGACGCTGAATTTGATATTGTCGCCAACTGTCTGGAAGAGACTCTGGTGGAGATTGAGGTTGATGAAGCGTTGCGAAAAGAGGTGCTTGGCATCGTGGAGGCCACACGAAAAGATGTCGTACAACGCTCTGATTCCGGCCATATTGATCCTTATGAAGGGTGATGCTTTGTCAGGTACGCTATCTTGACAGGGCGTTGTTTGCTTTACTGGTGACGGGTGGCCATTTGGGCAGACAGTCAGTCTGCTGGTGGATTCAGTTGATTCGTTATTCTGATACTGCTCCTGTGTGAGTAGTCTTTATCTTGCTATTCTCCCCATTTCCGATGTTTTCCCTGTTCATTTAACAGGCCGTTAACGGTCGCAGAATGCTTGATGTTAAGGCTATAATCGGTCACCAGTCGGGTCATGAACCCGAAAAAAGCTATAAACATAAAAGAACAGCCGTCGCATCGTCGGCGTGTCATAAAGCGGGGTGCCAGTTTGAAACCGGTCAGAGTAGGCATCTGTGGACTGGGAACAGTCGGCAGTGGAACCGTGAACGTACTTGTCCGGAACCGCGAGGAAATTACCCGGCGGTTGGGACGCAGTGTAGAAATCGTGCAGATTGGCGCAAGGCGGGATAATCCTGCCTGTGACACCACGGGGATGAATGTGACCCGTGATATCTTTGATGTCGCCAATAATCCTGATATCGATGTACTGGTTGAACTGATTGGCGGTTACGACACCGCGAAGAAACTGGTATTGACCGCGATCGCCAATGGCAAGCATGTGGTGACCGCAAACAAGGCGCTTATTGCTGAGCACGGCAATGAGATTTTTGCCGCCGCCCGGGAGCAGGGTGTGATTGTCGCCTATGAAGCGGGTGTGGCGGGTGGCATTCCTGCGATCAAGGCGCTGCGGGAAGGGCTTTCTGCCAACCGCATTCAGTGGCTGGCCGGTATCATCAACGGCACCGGTAACTTCATCCTGACCGAAATGCGCGACAAGGGCAGCCCGTTTGCTGATGTCCTCAAGCAGGCCCAGGAACTGGGTTATGCAGAAGCTGACCCGACCTTCGATGTGGAAGGGATTGATGCCGCGCACAAACTGACCATTCTGGCGTCCAATGCCTTTGGTATCCCCCTGCATTTCGATAAGGCCTATACCGAAGGCATCAGCGCCATTACACCTCAGGATATTCAATACGCCACCGAATTAGGTTACCGGATGAAACACCTGGGGATTGCCCGCCGCCGTAGTGATGGTGTCGAACTGCGCGTACACCCGACGCTGGTACCGGCAACGCACCTGCTGGCGAGCGTAGATGGTGTGATGAACGCGGTATTGATGGAGGGTGATGCGGTGGGGCAGACCCTCTATTACGGACCCGGTGCCGGCAGTGACGCGACGGCTTCCGCCGTAATTGCCGATATCCTGGATGTGGCGAGATTGCTGGATGCGCCAGCCGCAGCGGTTGCGCCCCTGGGCTTTGTTGAAAGTGATCCGCAGATTCCGGTGCTGCCGATTGACAAGATTCACTGCAGTTATTACCTGCGGCTCCATGTCAGCGACCAGCCGGGTGTGCTTACCCGTGTGACCGAGATCCTCAGCCATAATGGCATCAATATTGATGCGCTCATGCAGAAAGAAGTGCGTGAAGGTGACGGCTGCGCCGACATTGTGATCCTTACCCATGAAACCCTTGAGGCCATCATGGATACCGCAATCATTGAGCTGGAGCAGCTCGCGGATGTGACCGGTTCCATTATCCGGATTCGTGTTGATCACCTGGAGAAGTAAGCGATCCATCCCTGTTGCCCTGTCCGTAGCCTGTGAACCCACGACGGACAGGGTGGTCAGAATAACAGGTGCGCAGGCGCCGTCATAAACGGAAGCACAGCAGGAAGACAGTGTGAAATATATCAGTACCCGTGGCGCTGCCCCCGCGCTGGATTTTGAAAATGTACTGCTGGCCGGCCTGGCGTCGGACGGTGGTCTCTATGTTCCCGAAGAACTTCCCCGTTTTTCCGCTGACCAGATTGCCGGGTTTGCCGGATTGTCTTATTCCGGGCTGGCCTATGAAATTATCCGTCCGTTTGTGGGCGGCACCATTCCTGATGAACGACTTAGAACGATTATTGAAGAAACCTATGCGGGTTTCAGTCACAGTGCCGTCGCACCGCTGACTCAGTTGGGCCCCAATGAGTGGGTGATGGAATTGTTCCATGGTCCAACATTGGCGTTCAAGGATTTCGCCCTGCAATTACTGGGGCGTCTGTTGGATCATTTCCTGACCCAGCGCGATGAGCGGGCGGTTATATTGGGCGCCACCTCCGGCGATACCGGCTCTGCTGCCATCGAAGGGTGTCGCCACAGCGATCACGTCGATATTTTCATCATGCATCCCCATAACCGGGTGTCTGAAGTTCAGCGCCGTCAGATGACCACGGTGCTCAGTGATAATGTGCACAACCTGGCGATTGAAGGGAATTTTGATGACTGTCAGGCGATCGTGAAGGCCAGCTTTGCAGAGCAGGGTTTTCTGAATGGGGAGCGCCGGCTGGTAGCGGTGAATTCCATCAACTGGGCACGGATTATGGCGCAGGTGGTGTATTACTTCCATGCGGCATTGTCGCTGGGTGGTCCGTCCCGTCCAGTTTCCTTTGCCGTGCCCACGGGGAATTTCGGGGATATTTTTGCCGGCTATATTGCTCGTGGAATGGGATTGCCTGTCCAGCAGCTGATAGTGGGCACGAATCGTAATGACATCCTGCATCGATTCTTCAGTGCCAACAGTTACCGTAAGGAATCGTTGGGGCATACCTTGTCACCGAGTATGGACATTATGGTTTCCAGCAACTTTGAGCGTTTGCTGTTTGATCTCCATAATCGCGACGGCAAGGCGATGGCTGAGTTGATGGCAGAGTTTGATGCCTCAGGTGCGATCTCCATTGATGAGTCCAGGTGGCAATCAGTCAAAACCCTGTTTGATAGCCAGTGTGCCAATGACGATGAAACCGTTGCGATGATTCGGCAGGTCTTCGACCAGACCGGATACCTGTTGGATCCTCACTCCGCGATAGGTGTCAAAGCTGCACGTGACTGCCATGCTTCCAGTGAGGTGCCGGTGATCACGCTGGCTACGGCGCACCCGGTCAAGTTTCCGGATGCCATTCTGGCGGCAGGACTGGATGCCCCGGCGTTGCCGCATCATCTGCAGGATCTGCATAGCCGGGAAGAGCGGATGGGAGTGTTGCCCAATTCGCTCTCAGTCGTGCATGAGTTTATTGCCACGACACTGCGCTAAGTTGTTGTCAACTTTCACTAAAGGCCGGTAAAAATACCGGCCTTTTTGTTGATTGCTGTTTTGCCTGAATCCTTCATAGAGAAAAAATCTGGCAGCTGCCCGCCTGTGTGCCATGTTTTTCTGTTTTAAAAAAGGATTGATGCAGTGAACAGCGCAGAGAATAGCAACATTAAAACGCGGAAGTTTGTCATTATCACAGCACTGGGTTGTGTGCTGGAAACCTACGACTTTCTGATTTATGCCTTGATGGCGCCTTACCTGTCATCCGTTTTTTTTCCTGCCGAAGCGCAGGTGGAAGGGTTGCTGTTAACCTTCGCCACTTTCAGTGCCGGTTATCTTATCCGTCCACTCGGCGGTGTGTTGTTCGGCCACCATGGTGACCGCCGAGGGCGGAAGAAGCCCTTTGCCTGGACCCTGTTACTGATGGCGTTATCGACAGCGCTTATGGGGTGTTTGCCCGGATACCGTGAGATAGGCGTTGCCGCGCCTGTCGCCCTGCTCATGCTGCGGTTGCTGCAGGGGTTGTCCATGGGCGGAGAGTCGGGAGGGGCATTCACGTATATTCGTGAGATTCTGCCAAAACAGTGCTATGCCGGCTGTGGTTGCATTGTGCTGGGTATGTTCGCCGGGCTGACCCTGGGATACCTGATACATGCCGGGTTACTGCTGCTCATGACGATTGACGCCATGGCAGCCTTCGGCTGGCGTATCCCCTTCTGGATCGGCGGATTGCTGGGGGTAATCGGGTTTGTGATCAGAACCCGTTTTCAGGAAACGCTGTCATTCACACAGCTTCAATGCCAGGGAGGAATTGAGGCTGTGCCGTTGGCGGCGTTGTTTAAGCGTCACAGGGGAGCCGTGTTGTGTGGTGTGCTTTGTATCGCCCTTAACAGCACAACAACCATTCTCATTAATGTGTTTTGGCCAACCTATCTCGAAACGGTATTTACCGAATCCCGGCAATGGCTGTCGCTGACGGGGGGCGTCGTGTTGTTATTGGCAGGGCTATGTTCTGTTGGTGTAGGTTTTGTGGCGGATCGAGTGGGTATCCGTAAAGTGTTTGTCTTTGCGGTCATTATGGAATTTCTGCTGATGTTTCCAATATTTTATTTGCCGGCACAGTCAGAACAGTGGCTGGCGCCTGCGTTTATTCTGGGTGCCTTTCTGACCGGTGTTGTCAGTATTGCCGGACCGGGTATGTTGCTCCAGCTTTTTCCGGCCGCCGTCAGGTATACGGGGATTGGTTTTACCTACAACACGGGCTTTGCGATATTTGGTGGTTGCGCACCGCTGGCCGCAACCTGGTTGATACAAAAAACGGACATCGTCTGGTCACCGGTTTTGCTCTTGATGGCTGTCACCTGTATTGCCTGTCTGGTGCTTTACATGACACGGGACAGGCATGATGTGAAGACTGGCATGATAAACAACGATGGGTGTATAAGTTGATGCCGTTCTGCTAAACGCAGTATCAATGCATCGGTGTCATAGATGTGTAGAGTCCTGGTGCTTACTGGTAGAATGGATGATCAGTAAGCGCCGCCGGCTTTCTCATTCACTACACTGTAGTTCCTCTATGACACTATCTATCGTGCAACGCACACCCGATCTGTCCCATGCCTCGTTCCCAGCTGACATGCCTCTGTTGCTACAGCGTATCTATGCTGCGCGTGGCGTGCTGAATGATCAGGATCTTGCCCGAACTCTCAAGGGGTTGTACCGCTATGAAGACCTTAAGGGTATCCGGGAAGCTGCGACGATACTGGCTGATGCTATAAGCAGTCGTAGTCGTATATTGATTGTCGGGGATTTTGACTGTGATGGTGCAACCAGCAGTGCCCTTGCCGTCAGGGCACTACGTGCCATGGGGGCGGCCTGGGTGGATTACCTAGTGCCGAACCGATTCGAATATGGCTATGGGCTGACACCGGAAATTGTTGAAGTCGCCACGGCGAAACAGCCCGATGTTCTGGTGACCGTCGACAATGGTATTTCCAGCATGGCTGGGGTAGAAGCTGCCAGAGCGCTGGGGATACAGGTGGTTGTGACCGATCACCACCTGGCAGGGAAAGAACTACCTGCGGCGGATGCGATAGTAAACCCTAATCAGCCGGAGTGCCCTTTCCCCGGAAAAAATACGGCGGGCGTCGGCATTATCTTCTATGTACTTTGTGCCCTTCGTACGACGCTGGAGGAGCGTGGCTGGTTCAGCCAAAGCGGCATGGCAAAACCGAATATGGCAGATTTGCTGGATCTGGTGGCATTGGGTACGGTCGCCGATGTTGTCAGCCTCGATACCAATAATCGGATTCTGGTTCACCAAGGTCTGGCGCGTATTCGTGCTGGACGTGCCTGTGCGGGTATTCTGGCACTGGTGGATGTCGCCAGGCGTCGCAGGGATACGTTGTCGGCAACGGATTTGGGGTTTGCATTGGGGCCTCGCCTGAATGCTGCGGGTCGGTTGGATGATATGTCCCTGGGTATTGAACTGCTGCTGACTGACGACATTCTGCAGGCGCGGCAGATGGCGGCAGAGCTCGATAGCTTGAACGAAGAGCGCAAATCCATTGAGTCGGGTATGCGTGATGATGCCTTGCGTGCGCTGGCCAGGCTGGAACTGGATGAAGAACAGACGCTTCCATGGGGGCTGTGCCTGTTTCAGGAGGATTGGCACCAGGGGGTGATTGGTATCCTGGCGTCTCGGGTGAAAGAAAAGCTGCACCGTCCGGTGATTGCATTTGCCGCCAGTCAGGACGGTGAAATCAAAGGGTCAGCCCGTTCCATTCCCGGCTTTCACATACGCGATGCGCTGGATGCCATTGCCACCCGTAATCCCGGGTTGCTCCTGAAGTTTGGTGGTCATGCCATGGCGGCCGGATTGAGCATACGACAGAAAGACTATGACCGGTTTGCGGCAGCCTTTGATGAGGAAGCGCGGCGCATTATTAAGGAAGACCAGTTAAAAGCTCTTATGTTGACAGACGGGGAGCTGGCAATGAATGACTTCACAATGGCAACGGCCGAATTGCTAAGAGAGGCCGGTCCGTGGGGGCAGAATTTTCCCGAGCCGGTCTTTGACGGATGCTTTGAATTGATCGAGCAGCGCCTTGTGGGTGAAAAACATCTGAAGATGGTCCTGATGTGTCCCGGCGCGGATCACTGGATTGATGGTATTGCTTTCAATGTCGATACTGGTACATGGCCGGATCTGTCCGTCAAAAAAGTACGGGCGGTCTATAAGCTGGATATCAATGAATTTCGCGGTAACCGCACATTACAGTTACTGGTTGACCACCTGGAACCTGCTGGATAAGAGGGTATTGAATGCAAGATGGCAGAATCATGGCTTTGGACTGGATCTCTCAATAGCTATTTCCAGTGCTATGATTTTTTGAGCCAGACGATTGGGGTCAATCGATAACTTTCCGTTAGCGATAGCTAGACGAGCTTCCTCTATCCGGTTCCAGTCAATATCCGGTTCAGGCGTTACATTTGGTTTTAATGGCTCTTCAGGGGGTGATGTGTTGGTTTTGGGCATGATTTACACACTCAAGAAATGAATTTTATGGTTAGTCTGATGTTCGTTATCAGATCACTGTTGTGATTAAACAGTAATCACTATGCTAATCACAAATGAATCAAATTTTCCAGCTGTGCTGTTGGGGTGGGAAAACTGCCAATGTATTCGAAGAGGCACATTGACAGCCATTCGTTATCGTTACGGAGAGGATGATTGTGGCGGCAGGCTAGAGTGTTTCAATGGAATCTTCTACAACTCAAATGCTTGGATTAGTTGCTGCGACCACGTATTCAGGCGCTGTTCGGTCAGGTTGAATTGCTGGTCTTCATCAATGGCGAGTCCAACAAAATGGCTGCCGTCCGGTGTCAGTGCTTTGGATTCCTCGAAGTCGTACCCTTCCGTTGACCAGAAGCCAACGACGGTGGCTTTCTGTGCCACGATGACGTCATAAAGCAGTCCCATGGCATCAAGGAAGTAGTCCCCGAAACCGAACTGGTCACCCAGGCCAAACAGAGCGACGGTCTTACCGGAAAAATCCAGTACTTCCAGGCTGGGCCAGAAGTTTTCCCAGTCCTCCTGTATACCGCCGAAGTCCCAGGTAGGAATCCCCAGAATCAGTTTGTCATAGCGATCCATATCATCCGGACCGGCTTCGGCAATATTGTATAAATCGATTTCTGCACCGGTCAGTCGTTCCGCCAGTTTGCGGGCGATCACTTCCGTATTGCCGGTATCACTACCAAAGAAAAGTCCTATTTTAGACACGTGTCGTACACCTTATAGAGCAAAAACTATCTCGAAGAAAAACACTATCAGCGCCTTGCGGCAGGGGTGAAGCATGTATGTTGCATTAGTCCGGTATGCCTCCCTGAGTGAGGGCGGCAGGATCCAGCAGGTGTTGCAGTTCCTCGCGGGTGAGATCGGTTTCCTGTTCTGCAACATCGATAATTGGGCGGCCTTCCTTATAGGCTTTCTTGGCGATTTCGGCTGCTTTCAGATAGCCAATTTTAGAGTTGAGTGCTGTGACCAGGATAGGATTCAGCGCCAACGCTTTATTGAGATTGTCCTGGTTAACCGTAAATGTAGTGATTGCCCGGTCTGCCAGTAGCGTGGCACTGTTGGTCAACAGGTCGATGCTTTGCAGCAGGTTGTAGGCAATGACTGGAAGCATGACATTCAACTGGAAATTGCCGGACTGACCGGCAAGGGTGATGGTGGTGTCATTACCGATCACCTGTGCAGAAACCATGGCGACGGCTTCAGGAATCACCGGGTTCACTTTGCCGGGCATGATGGATGAACCGGGTTGTAATGCTTCGAGTGCAATTTCGCCAAGTCCGGCCAGTGGGCCAGAATTCATCCATCGCAAATCATTACTGATTTTCATCAGTGCGGTCGCCAGTGTTTTCAGGTGGCCTGACAGTGTGACGGCCGCATCCTGACCTGACAGACTGGCAAAGCACTGTCGGGATGGGGAGAAGGCAATACCAGTCTTGCTGGTCAGTGTCTGGGCAAAACGTGTCGCAAAATCCGGATGGGCATTGATGCCACTGCCAACCGCAGTGCCACCCTGCGCCAGTCGATGCAGGGCGGGTCTTGCCGTTTCCATCATTTCGCGGGCATGAAGGATTTGATCAGCCCAGCCATTAAGTTCCTGGCTCATTCTGATCGGCATGGCATCCATTAAATGGGTGCGGCCGGTTTTGATGATTTGATCAACGCTGTCTGCTTTACCTCGAATGATGGCTTCCAGATGTTTCAACGCCGGCAGCAATGATGCGTCCAGCGCCAGAGCTGCACTGAGATGAATGGCTGTTGGTATGACATCATTGCTGCTTTGACTCATGTTGACATGGTCATTGGGGCTGACAGGTTCCCCGAGCATTTCGGATGCCAGGTGGGAAATCACCTCGTTGGCGTTCATGTTGCTGCTGGTACCGGAACCGGTCTGGAATACATCGACGGGGAAATGCTGGCTCCATGCTGACATGGTGGGTGCTTCCAGCAGTTTGGAGCACGCATTAATGATGGCATCTGCGCGGCCGTCATCGAGCAGTTTCAATGCGCGATTGGTATCAGCGGTTGTTTGCTTGATAAGAATCAGCGCACGAATAAAGCCGTCTGGCATGTGCAGGCCACTGACAGGGAAATTGTCGATGGCACGTTGGGTTTGGGCGCCATAGAGCGCATCGGCAGCAACGGTGACTTCACCCATGCTGTCGGCCTCTGTTCGGGTGGCTCCTTTTGATTTGCTTGGCATGGCCTTGATTCCTTTACAATTGTCACAGGGTCAGGGTGAGAAGTAGTGGCTTACCAGCTGCATTTCCCAGTGTAGTTTCCTGAGTGAAGCTTTACCTCTGGGATGGCTGCCATAAAAGTGGTTCAGACTCACTAGGGGGCGATAGAGCCGGTCCAGACAATTGGTGCGAAACACCCTGGGGCGCAGGGGATCGGCAATAGCGTTCAGCAGATCATTAAAAACACTGAACAGCAGGGCTTCCTGCTGAAAGCGCTTGCCAGACTGCTGCAGGATGTCCGCCAGGGTGATAGCTTGGTCAAGGTAACGATCAATCAGGCCGGGGCTATCGGGATCAGCCCCTGTGCTCATGAAATCAAGGCGGGTCTGGTGAAGCACCTGCTCTTGCTCAGCCAGATTGGGGTTTGCTTTCATCATGGCAGTATCACCCAAATACATATTTTAATAAATGATAATCATTCTCATTAAATATTCAAGTCATCATGCTTCCAGAGATCGGTCGTGGTGAGTGTATTTTGTCCTGACAGGCAATCTGGTACAGTTATCGGCTTTGTCTCAGTAACAAGATTCAGCGCGGAATTACAGTAATGGAAGTCAATCCCATCGTGAATAACATCAAAGATATGACCGAGCGCACCACTGTGCTCAGGGGGTATCTTTGACTACGCCAACAAGAAAGACCGGTTGGTAGAAGTTGAAAGAGAGTTGGAAGACCCGGCTGTCTGGAATAATCCGGAAAATGCCCAGGCGCTGGGGCGCGAGCGCTCTCAGCTGGAAGGGGTGGTACGGACCATTGAGGATCTGACCCAGGGTCTGATGGATGCTCAGGAACTGCTGGACATGGCCGTTGAAGAAGGCGACAGCGACGGTGTGGATGAAATCGTCGTTGAATTGGAAAGCCTCGGGCATCACCTGGAGCAGCTGGAATTCCGGCGCATGTTTTCCGGTGAGATGGATGCGAATAACGCCTATCTGGATATTCAGGCGGGTTCCGGGGGCACAGAAGCTCAGGACTGGGCCAACATACTGCTGCGCATGTACCTGCGCTGGGGCGAAAAACGCGGTTTCAAAACGGAAATTATCGAAGTTTCTGCCGGTGAAGTGGCAGGTATCAAGTCCGCGACAGTGCAGTTTACCGGCGAGTATGCCTTTGGCTGGCTGAGAACGGAAACCGGTGTTCATCGTCTGGTGCGTAAGTCGCCGTTTGACTCCGGTAATCGCCGGCATACGTCGTTTTCATCGGTATTTGTATCTCCGGAAATTGATGACAATATAGAGATTGAAATCAACCCGGCGGACCTGCGGGTCGATACGTACCGTTCCAGTGGTGCAGGTGGTCAGCACGTTAACACCACGGACTCGGCGATCCGTATTACCCATATGCCGTCGGGTATTGTCGTACAGTGCCAGAACCAGCGTTCTCAGCACCAGAACCGTGACAAGGCCATGCAGCAGCTGAAGGCCAAACTCTACGAGCTGGAAATGCAGAAGCGCACGGCGGATCAGCAGGCGCTGGAAGACAGCAAGTCGGATATCGGCTGGGGCAGCCAGATTCGCTCCTATGTACTGGATGCATCCCGCATCAAGGATTTGCGTACAGGCGTGGAAACCAGTAACTGTAATGCGGTACTGGATGGCGATCTGGACAAGTTTATTGAGGCCAGTCTGAAACAGGGACTTTAAGCGTCCCCCCGTATATGATCGGGAAAAAATCTGTGCCATCTTCTATCATTGATTCCAATCCGGAGCGGGCGAGGCCCGCTCCCTGAGTTTTCAGGACAGCTACCTAACATGTCGAACGAAACCGCTTCCGAGAACAGCGTGACAGAACAACAGGACGAAAACCGCCTGATTGCCATGCGCCGTGAGAAACTGGCCGCGATCCGTGAAAAGCGTAACGCGTTTCCCAATACCTTCCGCCGTGAGCACTATGCGGGCAAACTGCAGGAAGCGTATAAAGATGCCAGTAAAGACGGTCTGGCTGAGGCCGGTATCCAGGTAAGCGTCGCTGGTCGTGTCATGTTGAACCGTGGTGCTTTCATGGTGCTGCAGGATATGTCCGGCCGCATCCAGTTGTATGTGGATCGTAAGTCACTGGCCGCTGACACCCTGGCAGAGATCAAAACGCTTGACCTGGGCGACTCCATCGGTGTTTCCGGCACCCTGCAGCGTTCCGGCAAAGGTGATCTGTACGTCAATATCGAGCAGTTCGAACTGCTGTCCAAGTCACTGCGTCCGCTGCCTGAAAAGCACAAGGGTCTGGCTGACATGGAGCTGCGTTATCGTCAGCGCTATGTTGACCTGATCACCAGCGAGCGTTCCCGTGAAGTGTTCCGTATCCGTTCCAAGCTGGTAGACGGTATTCGCCGTTACCTGGCAGAGCGTGATTACATGGAAGTAGAAACGCCCATGCTGCAGGTGATCCCTGGTGGCGCCACCGCGCGTCCATTCGTCACCCACCACAACAGCCTGGATATCGGTATGTACCTCCGTATTGCACCGGAGCTGTACCTGAAGCGTCTCGTTGTGGGTGGCTTCGAGCGGGTGTTTGAAATCAACCGTAACTTCCGTAATGAAGGTCTGTCCACCCGGCATAACCCGGAATTCACCATGCTGGAATTCTACCAGGCCTATGCCGATTACCGTGACCTGATGGATCTCACCGAAGATATGCTGCGTACACTGGCGCAGGATATTCTGGGTTCCACCACTATCACCAACACGATTTACGACAAGAGCGGTGAGGTGGCGGAAACCGTCGAATATGATCTGGGTAAGCCGTTTGTGCGTATGTCGATGGTGGAATCCATTATGCATTACCGCCCGGACATCACCCGTGAGCAGCTGTCTGACCGCGAATCCGCCAAAGCGGTGGCTGAAAGCCTGGGTATTCAAGTGAAAGAGATCTGGGGTCTGGGCAAGATTCAGACTGAGATCTTCGAAGAAACCGCTGAGCACCAGCTGATTCAGCCGACCTTCATTACAGAGTACCCGGCGGAAGTTTCACCGCTGGCACGTCGTAATGACGATAACCCGCACATTACCGATCGTTTCGAGTTCTTTGTCGGCGGTCGCGAGTTGGCTAACGGCTTCTCCGAGCTGAATGACCCTGAAGACCAGCATGAACGTTTCATGCAGCAGGTGCAGGAAAAAGACGCCGGTGATGACGAAGCCATGCACTATGATGCAGACTATATTCGGGCGCTGGAATATGGCCTGCCGCCGACGGCAGGCGAAGGTATCGGCATTGACCGTCTGGCCATGCTGTTTACTGACTCACCCTCTATCCGGGATGTGATACTGTTCCCCCATATGCGCCCAGAAGCATAAGACCGACTGGCCGGTGCTCGTCACCGGCCAACCCGAAGGACTGGCGGGCCAGGGACTGGCCGTGGCAAACCTGGAAAAATCAAGGCATTCCTTATGGAAGCGATCAAAGAAACACCACAATTGGTGGAAGGCCTGACCTACAAGGGCCGGAAAACCAGTCGAGCCGGCAGTGAACAACGGCGACGGGCTATTCTTGAGGCGGCGCTTCGTATCGTCGTGCGGGATGGTGTTCGAGGTGTGCGACACCGCGCGGTTGCTAAGGAGGCGGATGTTCCTTTGTCTGCTACCACATATTATTTCAAGGATATCTCTGACCTTATTACCGACACGTTTACGCTGTTTGTCGAAATGGGGGCCGAGAAGTTTCGTTCCTATTGGGAAGATTCACACCGTACGCTCCATAATACCATCGCGCACATTTCGGATTCTGCCGAATCCGGTCAACAGCTGATTAACGCCATGACGGACCTGGCGGTTGCTTATGTACTCAATCAGCTGCGTCATCACCGGGATTATCTGATGGCAGAGCAGGCCTTCAAGCTGGAGTGTCTGCGCAATGAAAACCTGCGACCAATTGCCTTCAAGCATCAGCAATACCTGCTGAATGATCTGGTGGCATTTTTCAAGCAGGCAGGTTCAGACAATGCAGAGATGGATGCCCGTTTGATGTTCACGGCGATCATGACCGTAGAATATGAAGGCTTGCTTCAGAATCCGGATCATCTGGATGAAACGATTATTCGCGGCTACCTGCATCGACAGATTGAACTCATGCTGCATCATGTCGTACTGCGCTGATTGACGCGTATGCTGTTACCGTATTCTCAGAGGCATTCATTCTCGCGTGTCTTTGCGAATGCGGTTTCCTTCTACCCCTGCCCCTGTAATAGAATGCCCGCAAAGACTGATAGAGCGGGATATCATGAAGTTAAATCACCAGGCCCAGTTGCTTGCCGTTGCCATCGTTACGCTGATAGCAACCGTCTTTGTTCTGGATTATTACGGTTATCTTCGTCACTCCAATGAATCTGATGCAATGTATATGGCGGAATTCAGCTTGATTGCCAATGTGCCTGGACAAGATCAGTACGTCTCCCATATTCCTGCAAAAAAGCGAGCTCGTTGTATAGACCATTACCTGGTGTTGGAGTCTACAGAAACGGCAGGGGCAGTGGGTTTGTTGGTTGACAGAAAACAGCGTCCTGTTCGCTGTGAATTTAATGGGGAGCTTTAATCATGCCTGGCGTTGTTATTGAAGAAAGCTGGAAGGAGCGTCTCAGCGAGGAGTTTTCCAAGGATTACATGCGTAATCTCAAAACCTTTCTTTTGGGACAAAAACAAGCCGGTAAATGCATCTACCCGAAAGGCAGTGAATACTTCCGAGCGCTGGATCTCACGCCTTTTGACCAAGTTAAAGTCGTGATTCTTGGCCAGGATCCTTACCATGGACCGGGGCAGGCGCATGGGTTATGTTTTTCCGTCAGGCCCGAGGTGCAGACTCCTCCTTCTTTGGTGAACATGTACAAGGAGCTACAAAGTGATCTGGGTATACCGCCGGCTAACCATGGCTTTCTCGAGCATTGGGCAAAGCAGGGCGTACTGCTGCTGAACAGTGTGCTGACGGTTGAACATAAACAGGCAGCGTCACATCAAGGGCGGGGTTGGGAGCAGTTTACCGACCGAATTGTGTCTGAGTTAAATGAGAAAAGGGAGAACCTGGTTTTTATCCTGTGGGGTTCGTATGCTCAGAAAAAGGGGGCATTCATTGATCCGCAGCGTCATGGGGTGATCAAGTCCGCCCATCCTTCGCCACTATCGGCATATCGGGGCTTTTTTGGTAGCCGCCCTTTTTCCAGAACGAATGAATACCTGGTTGCTCATGGTATAGGACCGATCGACTGGCAGTTGCCGGATGTGAGTGGATTTGTCAGCAGTGAGCCGACGTTGCAGGAAGCGGATCAGATTTGAAGCTTGTTTTTCATGGCTCGTGCCATCTTGCTGCGTTTTTTCTGTTTTTTACGGTTTTTCTTGCTGGTGGAAGGCGCTGTTGAGCCCAGTTGTTGAAGTTCTTTTTCTGCTTCATTACGTTTTTCAGCGGATTCCGGAATCTGCTCCATAAAAGCCTTTCCTGCGCCTTGCTCCAGGCCAAGTTCCTGGCGCATGGCATCCAGTTGCTTGAGTTGGTCTTCAACGTTGTTAACGAGCTTGTTGTTCTCGTAGATTGCGTTATGCAGGCTTTCGTCTTCAGTCGCCATGATTAGTTAATGTTCCTGATAATATTCTTGGCCTGATCGTACTGGCTCTTCATGAAAGTGGAGGCCAGATCCAGTGACTGGGTGTATTTCTTGTTGTAAGAATCCAGCTTTGTCAGCTCGATATTTGAAATGCTGGACACGGAATCCCGCATATCCTTGATCTGGGTTTGCAGGTTGGCAATTTCTTCCGGGGTCAACAGGCCGGTTCCGCTGGCGTCATAGACGGTCACACCGACTTCTTCCAGCAATTTGGCATCTTCCGGGGTCAGTACCTGATTGTAGACATTACTGCTCTCGTCGATCGCCGAAGCCTCTTCGTGCTGACGCTCCTCTGTGATTTTACTGCCGAGTTTCAGCTCGCTGCCCTCATAGACCCAGTCATCCGCCTGATCACCCATCTTGAAGACGTGGCCGTCATTGGTGGCTTGATCCAGCATGGCGCCATTGAGTGCGGGTTCACCAATTTGGGGTTTGTTATCCGCAATGCCGGTGACTTCGATAGACTGGTTGCCTTTGGTGATCGTCAGTGAGTCGGTATAGACGTTACCGTCTTTTCTGTCTTTGGCGGTGGTTTTCACTTGGATTTTTGTGCCGTCATCCAGCATAAAGGTGCCGTCAGACTGGAAGTCCCAGTAGCCGTTTCGATCGCCTTCTGAGACGTGGGGATCACCCCATATTTTTGTGCTGTTACCATTGGCATCGACGATCGACCAGGCTTCGCTGTTTCCATGGATGACAATCTTGTTGCCATTATCGAGTGCTATTTCTTTGGGATCCTTCTCGTGATCGACCGTCCAGGTGGGTTTGCTGACGGTTTCTGTCTGGGTTTTGTGATTGGCCAGTTTTGAGTAGATCTGGTTTAGCTGCTTGATCTGGTCGTTCTGGCTTTTTACCAGTGCTGCCTGGTTGCGGATCTGTTGATCCAGCATCTCGGAACGATCCAGCATGGTTTGCATCATCAGGTCAGCCAGGCTGAGCTTTTCCCCTGAAGCTTCGCCGATGCCTTTTAGATCGACACCTTGTATACCACCTGTTGATCCAATGTTCTGGCCAGACATGACGCCAAACTCCCTTTGTGTCTATCGATACCTGTGGTCAGCCTTGCGGTGTGTCAGTCGTACGTTAAATACGATCTGTCACGGATGACCGTCATATAAATTTGCCTCGCCGCTTTCGGCCCCCGCTTTTGTTCTCGGCAGGTTCAGGCTCGCCCCGCATTTTACGTTGTTCTTTGCGCTCGGCCTTCTGGCGACGCTTCTCCAGCGAGACCGCTTCCTTGATATCGTTTTTGAGCTGGGTTTTCCAGTCATTCGTCTCTTGCATGGCTTCCTTGAGGTCTTCGCCAGAAACCAGGCCTTTCTCGTTGGCTTCCTTGATAAGGTCAGGGTCATAGCCCAGATCGTTCTTGATGGTGGCAAAGCGGGTGATTTGCTCTTCTGCGTCAGCGACTACCTGGTCCAGTTTTTCGCTCAGCAGCTCTGACCGGCTTTTGCGTTTCTTGGGGCTAACGGTCGTGGATACGGGCATATGGCTCTGTTCTCCCTGCCTTATGGACAGGCGTAACGGATTGTCCAGTAACAATATATGTTCTTTAAGCATAGATGAGTGAAGGGCGTGCGAGCCTTGAGGCGTGCAGTAAGCGGGTCGTCGAGGTTTGGTTTGCAAGAAATCGAAATATTTTGACTTATTATTATGCTGATTCATGATATACCAGCCATCTGCCGTCGCGGCTTGCAGTGACTGATGGGTGTTTGTGTTTCCCACATGGCATCAGGGGAGGGTGTTTTAATGGGGCAGAATCCGGTTCTGGTGGAAGAGTTAAAAAGCGATTCCGGTAAGATTATTGGTCATGTCTGTCTGAATGCCCGGGACACGCTGAATGCACTGTCGCTGGATATGATTGACCAGCTATCCGCAACGTTAACAGCGTGGCAGTCAAACGATGACGTCGTGTGCGTTATTCTGTCAGGTAGCGGCGATAAAGCCTTTTGCGCCGGCGGAGACGTCAAAAACCTGTATCAGTCCATCATTGACTGTGATTATGGCGATAATGCCTATGCCAGTGCTTTTTTCTCCCGCGAATATCGACTGGATTATCAGATCCATACCTACGGCAAACCACTGATATGCTGGGGCAACGGCATTATTATGGGGGGAGGGATGGGTCTGATGGCTGGCGCGTCTCATCGGGTTGTCACGGAATCTACCATGATGGCCATGCCGGAAGTCACCATCGGTCTGTTTCCCGATGTCGGAGGTACTTGGTTTCTGAATAAGATGCCGGGAAGGCTGGGATTATTTGTGGGGCTGACCGGCGTCAGAATGAAGGCTGCTGATACTCTCTATGCCCGGTTGGCGGATTATTACCTTGATGCCATGCGATGGGATGACCTGTTGCAAACATTGATCGCTGCACCCTGGCATAGCGAGTCGCCGGTGAATTGTCAGCAGGTCACTGACATCCTGTCTTCATTAGCGCGTGAACCGGATGGCGAATCTTCGCTGCAAACGTATCAACCTCTGATCGACACCTTAATGGATGTCGCATCCCCTGCAGATGTTTTGGCCAACCTGACGAAACCTGACTTGCCATCCTGGTTCAGTCGACCTTCACAGACACTGGCAACGGGGAGCCCGGTTTCTGCATGGTTGGTGTTTGAGCAGTTGCGCCGGGGGAAGGCGCTCTCTCTGGCGGATATCTTCCGTATGGAATTGACGATGGCGATCCAGTGTACACGCCATAGCGACTTCGCTGAGGGCGTCAGGGCCTTACTGGTTGAGCGTACGAATGACCCTGGCTGGCGTTATCCTTCCATTGAAGATGTGCCCATGACACAGGTGGATGAGTATTTTTCGATGGATTGGCCTGAAAACAGGCATCCACTGGCTGATCTTTGATGAATATCATGGCAAGGACTGGGGGTTGTGTGCGCTGAAGTAGCCTGGCTATGTAAGCTGTCAGCTTTCAGATAAACTTGCTTGCGGCACGAGAATTATTTCTGCTCCCGAACAAGATTAGAATTTCATGCGAATATCTGGAGTACAGGCAGTGTGGATCTGCTGCCTGCTGGCGTTACTCTCATTGGTCCTGCCTGTCTCAGCAGCGGATGATCTGCTGGTGTCGCGGAGTTACCAGTATCAGCCGCTGACCGTAGCCTATCAATCCCATGTGCCACTGATGTATACCAATGATCAGGGCGAGGCCGAAGGGCTTGTCATTGAGCTTTGGAAACGATGGTCCAAGCGGGTGGGGATTCCTCTGCGATTTGTTGAAATGACAAAAGAGGAGGCCCTGGAGCAGGAGCAGCGAGGCAGGGTCGATATCATTGCTGCTATTCCCGATTTCGAGGAGTGGCCGGACAGCATCGATACGGATACCACCATTCTGATCGCCAATGCGGGTCTCTATGTCTCCAATATTGATACCAATAAAAAACGGATTAAGTCACTGAAAAGTGAAGCCGTGGGCGTCATTGCTGGAAGTCGGTGTGAGTCTGTCCTGAAATCGGCGGGTTACCGTTTTCTGGTACGTTACCCGGATTATATGGCATTGATTAATGCGGCCTCTCAGGGGGATGTGCGTGTCATTGCAGGGCTAATGCCTGCGATTGAATATTTTTTGGCAAACCGCGGCATTCTGGATGATTTCCGTGTGGTCGAGAAGCCCCTGTATTCCACAACGTTCAAAGCCGGTGTCTCAAAATCCCACTTTTATCTGCCGCGAATGATTGCCCAGGGAATGGACAGTATCCCTGTATATGAAAAATCACAGATACAGGATGATTGGCTTAAGCGCTCAGATACCAGTAGTCATGATGCATCCGTGTTGACGGTCGCGGTCGATAATGGCTTTCCTCCACTGGCTTTTGTGAATGCGCTGGGCAAGCCGGCAGGCCTGTTCATCGATATGTGGAAGCTCTGGTCTGAGAAGACCGGACGGCCTATTCGCTTCAGGACGGGCAACTGGAGTGACAGTCTTGAAGCACTGGAAAATGGCAAGGCGGATATTCATTTTGCCCTGACCCCTACCCGTGACAGGCAGAAATGGATCGCCTTTTCTGAGCCGCTGTATGGGATGTCTTCGACACTCTTTTACCGCAGTGTCGATATGCCTGTGAGTAGCTACAGTGACCTGGCGGGTGTACGCATTGGGGTTCTGGGCGACTCGTCACAGCAGTCCTTTATGGAGCAGTGGTTGCCGGAAGCCAAAATCATCACCTTCAGTAACAACGAACAGATGATTCATGCATTGCTGGAGGGTGAAATCCGTACCTTTGTTGGTGAGCCGGTTGCGATTCGTATCATATTGAATCAGTTAGGCGTAATCGGTGAAATCACCGCCAATGATAATAGCCTGGTGCGAGAAACCATGGCGGCGGGCGTACGCCTGGATAACGCCGACGTACTACCGCTCATCAACCAGGGCTTTAATGCGATCACCCCGGCAGAACTGGCGGCCATTGAAGAACGTTGGATTGTTGAGGCCTCGGACCGGTTTTTTGGCGTGAGTTTCCGTCAGCTGGATTTAACCTCGCAGGAAAAAGAGTGGCTTGAGGAACACCCGGTCATTCGTGTGGTGGTGAATCAGACGATGCCGCCACTGTCTTTTGTGGGTGATAATGGCCAGCTGGAAGGAGTCGCGATCGATTACTTAAAGCTGATTGAAGATCGTCTGGGGGTGACATTCCAGATCAGCGGGGTGACCAGTTGGCAGGAAAGTCTGGGTCTGATTTATCAGAAGCAGGCTGACATGAGTTCTTCCGCACTGTTTACGGAAGATCAGGGCAAGTACCTGGATTTCAGTAAGTCCTATCTCGAAATACCCTCCGTGATTATTACCCGTGATGCTGATCATAGTATCCAGGGGGTAAATGACCTTCACGGCAAGACAGTGGCCTTTATACCGGGTACTGGCGTGCGTTCCTATTTACGTAATCACCAGGTCAAGATGCGGCTGGTGGAAGTACCCAGTGTTTCTGCTGCATTCAAGATGGTTTCGCTGGGGCATATCGATGCCTTTATTGTGAACCTGGCGACGGCCAGCTACATGATAGACCGGCTGAAAATTACGAATCTGCGGGTGGCATCCGAGGCGGGTTTCAGTTTTCGATATCGGATGGCCAGCCATAAAGATGATCCCACGCTGAATACCTTGATCAACAAGGCATTGAACTCCGTATCGGAAGCGGAGCGACAGACCATTGAGGAGCAGTGGGTCAGGCTTGGGGTGGATACCTGGCGACCGAATAAGGAATTCGCCATTGGCCTGCTTCTGATTATTTTCACCCTGGTTTTGATTGTTTACTGGAACCGTAAACTGGCTAGGGAGGTTGCCGAGCGTCAACGGGTTGAATCGGTGCTCAGGATTCGAGCGGAGGCTGATCGGGTACTCAGTAACGTGACCCGGCAGTTCATGGATAAACCGCTGGAAGAGGCGATTCGCTTTACCTTGCAGGTTCTGACGGAATTTATGGCCGCTGATCGAACCTATGTGGTTCGTTACGATAACGATAGTCGAGCTGTCTCTGTGCCCTTCCAATGGTGTCGTGTTGGTAGCTGGATGGGGCAGGAACGGTTGAGAGATTTGACCTGCAGCGACTATCAACCACTGCGAGAAGGGCCTTTGGCGGGTCAGGTCTGCCAAGTTAGCAGGAATGAGCTGAATGGTGAAACGGCACCCGCGCTATTGGAGACCATGACGGGGCTGGAAGTACAGTCTGTCATTCATGTGCCGATGATGCTGGCCGGGAGGGCGGTAGGCAGTATTGCTCAAGTGACAGGTGACTATGACAAGCACTGGAGTGCAGATGAGATTATTCTGTTACGCCGTGCTGGCGAGTTGATTGCCATCGCCCAATCCCGAAAAAATGCCGAAGATGCCTTGAGGACGAGCGAAGAGCGCTATCAGCTTGCTATGGAGGCAGCGTCTGACGGATTGTGGGACTGGGATCTTCACGAGGGAAAAATCTATTTCAGCCCACGCTATATGCTGATTCTGGGGTATACCCCCGGAGAGGTGCAAGGGACGCCATCGGCCTGGAAGCGCTTGATTCATCCCGACGACAAGGCCGCAACGGTCAAATACATGAACGAGATGTTCAGCCATTGTCGCGAACCGTTTCAGTATGTTTATCGCATGCGCCGCAAGGATGGCAGTTATGCGACAGTGCGCATTAAAAGCAAAGTGATATCCCACAGCCTGGAAGGCCGTCCGTTACGGGCGGTGGGTACGCTGGTTGATATCACGGAACAGCGTATGCGAGAGAGAGAATTATCCATGGCCCGTTTCTCTCTGGATAATTCCGCCGACCAGGTGCAGTGGGTCAGAAAAGACGGTAGTCACAAATACGTCAATAAGTCGATCTGTAAGGCGTTGGGGTACAGTCAGGAAGAGTTCCTGAACATGAATGCGATGGATATCACATTGGGCCTGACTGAGGATGCATGGAAGCAGCAATGGGAGAAGGTCACAACCGGTAAACTGTCGACCTATGAGGTGCTGCGAGTCACACGGGATAATGAAGTATTTCCGGTCGAAATCACCGCGAATTACATGGAATATGAAGGTGAGGGGTTTCTCTTTGCTTCCGGGCGGAATATCTCGGATCGCAAACAGGCAGAAGCCGCCCTTCAGAAAGCCAAGGAAGAGGCGGATCAGGCAAACCAGGCCAAGAGTCATTTCCTGGCCAATATGAGCCATGAAATTCGTACGCCGATGAATGCGATTATCGGACTCAGCCAACTGGCCATGAAAACCCAGTTGTCGCCCCGCCAGCGGGACTATTTCCAGAAGATCCATGCGGCAGCCGACTCGTTGCTGGGGATCATAAATGACATTCTGGATTTCTCAAAGATCGAAGCCGGCAAGCTGGATATGGAAGAAGTGGTCTTCGACCTGTCGGCAGTCTTTGCGCATATGACTAATATGCTCAGCATGAAAATCAGGGCCAAGGAAATCGATTTTCAGTGCAAGATTGCTGAAGATCTTCCTATCAAATACATTGGTGATCCCGTTCGGCTGGGTCAGGTGCTCTTAAATCTCACGCACAACGCTGTCAAATTTACCGATGAGAAAGGACGGGTGACCGTCAGTGCGGACTTGCTCAGCAAAGAGTCAGACAAGGTGAAACTCCAGCTTACCGTTGAGGATACGGGTATTGGTATACGGAGTGAGAAGCTGTCACGTCTGTTTGCCTCTTTCTCCCAGGTAGATGGCACGACGACACGGAAATTTGGTGGGACAGGTCTGGGGCTCGCGATTTGTAAACGTCTGGTTGAGATGATGCATGGCAGTATTCGTGTGGAGTCCAAGCCTGGAAAGGGAAGCATGTTTACTTTCACTGTCGAGCTGGGCATGGCGGATGAGAATGCTGAACTGGCAGATTTGCCGGAGTCATTGCATCAACTGAGACTCACCGATAATACCGGCTTGAATGAAGCGGCCATTCTGGCGGATGAGGCGATCGGCAAGCACTTTACTGTGCTATTGGTGGAAGACAATGAGATCAATCAACAGGTTGCCACCGAGCTGCTTGAGATTATGGGGATTGATGTCATCCTCGCAGTCAATGGCAGGGAAGCGGTGGACATGGCGCGTCAGAATCGGGTGGATCTGGTCTTCATGGATATCCAGATGCCGGAAATGGATGGCTACGAAGCAACCCGAATCATTCGACGAATACCTGAATTGGCAACATTGCCCATTGTAGCCATGACGGCACATGCCATGGCGGGTGATCGTGAGCGTTGCATTGAAGCGGGCATGAATGACCATATTTCCAAGCCATTGATTTTCGATGAGCTGTATAGCTTGGTGTTACGATATGTTCACGATAAAGAGAATGATGCAGGTTTGCCGTCTGCCAGTAAGCCTGTTGAGTTGCCGGGTATCGACATTGAGCAGGGTCTGCAGCGTGTGATGAATAATCGTGCGCTCTTTTACCGGTTATTAGCTACGTTCCGACGAGAGCATGCTGCGTCGGCTGCGGTTATTCGTAAGGCGTTGGGGGAGAGGGACTATGACGCTGCACTGCATGAGTGTCACTCATTGAAAGGTGGAGCGGGTAATATCGGTGCCGTCAGTGTGTTCCGAACCGCAAAAGCACTGGAATATCGATTGCGTCAAAATCCGGCATCCGATATTGATTGTGAGGACCTTCTTCTCCACCTGGAAAGTCACCTGTCAGAGGTTCTGGCAGGGCTGGACACACTGGAGCAATGTGAGACGGCGCCCGACGAGCTGCCTTCTTCGATACCGGTGAATCCTGCGACTGATATTGCTGAGATCATTGATCAGATACGTTTGAAACTCAGGGAAGGCGATGCTGAGGTTATTAACTATTTCCCGCTGCTGGCGTCTGAGCTTCAGGCGGATTGCTATACGGAAAAGCTGAATGACCTCAAGCAATGCATGGAGCATTATGATTTTGAGGATGCCGGTAAAGTGCTGGAAGAATTGCTGCAGGAGATCGCGTGAAGTAATGCTTCGCGCCTGATATCAGCACAGGCACGAAACAGTATTTGTGACCCCTGTATTTATGCGTCTACGTCGTAAGGGAGCGACTCAACAGAGAGCGGTGCATTTATAGACGATTCTGTTGAAAGCGTGTCACCCATCGCATCTGATCGTAGAACGGCTAAAATTTCAGTGTTTTCAGCGGTCATGGCAGAGACGATTTCCCCGGCACTTTTTCCTGATGATGTCAGTACTTTCGTGCCGGGTGTTGGTAGTTCTTCCAGTGTGCCGGTAAGGCGATAGAGCCGACTTTTCAGTTTGCCGAGATATTGCATGCGGGCCACAATCTCTTGCCCGGTATAACACCCTTTCTTGAAACTGACGCCTTCCAGTATCTGCCAGTTGAAGTGCTGGGGGATATACGCTTCGCGGATTTCCGGAATAACCCAGGCGATGCCGTTCCGTATATCTTCACACTGCCAGGCGCTGGTTGGCTGCACCTGAAATAATCCAGTCAGGCGAGGCCACCAGGTATCGACGGCGTCAGGCTGAAGCCACAACTCATAGCGGTGGTTGACGCCGGGAAGTCGCAGTAGGCGATAGCCACCACCACATTCGCTGTGGTTGGGCTCTGGAAGGGTGAAGTGGTTGCCGAGTGCTTTTTCGCAGGTATCCCCAAAAATGCCAATCCGGAGCCATTCGCCTGAGGCGTCACCAATTTCAGCTTTGTAAAAAACAATGTATTTGCTGAGATGGGTTTTCAGGGCGTCGTGCTGACTGTTGCTGTCACTGGCCGGCATGGTGAGTAACAGCTGACTGTCATGATTCAGTACCCTGAAGTTTGCAATCATTCGGCCTTTGGGGGTGCAGCAGGCGCCAAGGCTGCTGTGTTCAGGCGCAAGCTGGCTGATGTCGCACGTCACCTGGCCCTGCAGGAAGCGCGCAGCATCAGGGCCCGATACAGACGTTATGGTCTCATGGCTGAGAACAGTCATGCAGTCACTGTTGTTAGCCGGTGATGGATTGTCCGCCGCCAGTCCCAGGAATGTGTTACCAGAGAAACGCCCGCCCAGTGCTTCGAGCCGGTTTTTCCAGTTATTGTCGCTCATGGTGTATCGTGAATCGTCGATGGATGAGGGCTCATCATAGAGCATTTTGGCATTTGATAGCACTACTGAAATCCCTTTCCCGCCGATGTTGTTACTTTCTATAATGGTGGCCGGTTTTTACTGACAGGTTTGCAGCCAATGACTACTCAGGAAGAAATGAATCGTCTGTTCTGGCACAGCAGAAGAGGGATGCTGGAGCTGGACATTCTGCTGGTGCCGTTTGCCAGGGAGGTTTACCCGACCCTGTCAGAGGAGGATCGGCAGCGTTATGTCCGGTTGCTGGAATGTGAGGATGCTGACCTGTTTGCCTGGTTTATGGAGCAGGAAGCGCCGAAGGATACGGATATTGCCTATATGGTAAGAATGATTCTGGATCGTGCCCGTAGCCTGCCTGCAGTTCATTGAACTGCAGTTGAGGCGATCCCGGTATCAGTTGTGGCTGGTATCGGGAGCGCACCTGGTCGCGGGAATGGCACCCTGGCTGGCTCGAACAGGGGGCTGGTCTGCTATTTTATCCTTTCTTATTTTGCTTCATTGGCTTGATGCACTCCGTGAGGAGGGCTGGTTAGGCAAGTCGCGTACTATCAACGGTGTTCGGTATGCCGGTGAGCAGTGGTCCATCGCATTGGATGCAACAGGGTGGGTTCGCGTTGAGCTGACCGGGCAGCCACTGATTACCCCTTTTCTGACCATTCTTCAGTTTCGTTCCGGGCATCGAATTCATAACGCCGTGCTGTTCTCTGATGCGCTGGATCCCGAAGCGTTCAGAGCGCTTCGGGTACGCTTGCTGCTGAACCATTGAGTCGTTTTTTACAGGGATAGGGTAGGGGTTAGCACAGTGTCTGTGGCCACTGGCAGTGTTTCAGGATAATCCAGCGTGAAGTGAAGCCCCCGGCTTTCATGGCGTTTCATGGCGGAGCGGATGATCAGCTCGGCAACCAGTGCCAGATTTCGTAATTCAATCAGGTCACTGCTGATTTTGTAGTTGCTGTAAAAATCATGGATTTCCTGCTGCAGGAGCTTGATCCGGTGGGACGCTCGCTGCAGACGTTTGGTGGTTCGTACAATGCCGACGTAGTCCCACATGAAACGGCGCAGCTCATCCCAGTTGTGGCTGATCACAACATCTTCGTCGGAGTCGGTCACCTGGCTGGCATCCCAGGCGGGTATGTCATGGGTATCGGCTATCGTATCCAGCTGTTGGCAGATATCCCGGGCGGCTGATTGGGCAAAGACAATGCATTCTAACAGGGAATTGCTGGCCAACCGGTTGGCGCCATGAAGCCCAGTAAAGCTGCATTCACCAATGGCATAGAGCCCGTTCAGATCGGTTCTGCCCGCGTGATTCACCATAATGCCACCGCAGGTGTAGTGGGCGGCGGGTACGACAGGAATCGGTTCCTGGCTCATATCGATGCCGTATTTCAGGCATCGCTCATGAATATTGGGGAAATGATCAAGAATAAATGCCCGTGGACGGTGACTGATATCCAGATAGAGGCAGTCACTGCCGAGCCGTTTCATCTCATGGTCGATAGCGCGGGCAACGATGTCCCGTGGTGCCAATTCGCCCCGTTCATCAAAGCGGGTCATGAAACGGGAGCCATCAGGCAGTAGCAGCTGGCCGCCTTCTCCCCGAACGGCCTCGCTGATCAGGAAAGATTTAGCTTGTGGGTGATAAAGGCAGGTTGGATGAAACTGGTTGAATTCCATATTGGCAACCCGGCAGCCTGCGCGCCAGGCCATGGCAATACCATCGCCGGATGAGCCATCCCGATTGCTGGTATAAAGATACACCTTGCTTGCCCCACCCGTTGCCAGGATGACAAATCGCGCCTTGAAGACATCGACAGATTCATTGGCTTGATTCAGCACATAGGCTCCCAGGCAGCGGTTGCCTGGTAGGCCCAGTTTTTGGGTTGTGATCAGATCAATGGCAATCTGATCCTGATAAAGATCAATATTGTTTTTCTGACGAACCCTGTTGATCAACGTGGTGGAAACCGCTCGTCCGGTGGCATCGGCAGCGTGAACGATCCGGCGATGGCTGTGTCCACCTTCGCGGGTAAGGTGCAGATTCGTCTGGTTTGAGGCCTCACTGAAGGGGACGCCATGCTCGATCAGCCACTCAATACTTTCGCGGCCATGGCTGACCGTGAAGCGGGCGGCCTGCTCATTACACAGGCCTGCCCCAGCGCTCAGGGTGTCGCCCAGATGGTTGTTCAGGCTGTCTCCCTCATCCAGCACGGCAGCGATGCCCCCCTGGGCCCAATAGGTTGAGCCGGCAGAAAGGTCTCCCTTGCTCAGAATCGCAACCCGGGTTGTTTCAGGAAGGTTCAAGGCGACGGCCAGACCGGCCGCGCCACTGCCAATCACGAGAGCGTCATACTGATGCTGCTGCATTGTTCTGTGATACCGCGTGTCATGTTTGCTAGAGTTGAATATTAAGGCAGTCAGGTCTTATAGGGAAAGGTACTAACCAGAATAAGGGAAAACGGAGTTGCCGTGCATTTCAGGCCTTTCCAAAGACGGTTTTTCCTTGAAAAATGCTTCCCTGAATCCCATCTCAGGCAGTCTTGCGAAAAAAAATGTGAATGTTGGGAACTTTTGGTCAGTGATACTGTCTATTGAGTTAGAACAGGGTAGTTGGTTCTTGCGCTAGGCTCTGAAGCCTGGACAGAAGAATTGAGGACAATTTATGGCAGATGCACAGGAAACCGACCAGCAGTTGGTGAGTCGGGTTCAGAAGGGGGACAAACGTGCATTCGACCTGCTAGTGATTAAATATCAGCACAAGATTCTCGGCCTTGTTGGGAGCTATGTGCATGACTTTCAGGAAGTGCAGGATGTGACCCAGGAGGCGTTCATCAAGGCGTATCGCGCCTTGGGGCAGTTTCGAGGTGACAGTGCGTTTTATACCTGGCTGTATCGTATTGCGATCAATACGGCCAAGAATTTTCTGGTGGCGAAAGGACGCCGTCCGCCGGATACCGATGTCGACGTCTACAACACCGAGACTCTGGATAGTTCGTACCCCCTGAAAGATCTGGAGACACCGGAGCACAATGTGCAGAAAGACGAGATAGAGGCGGTGATCTTCAAGGTTATCAAGGGCCTGCCGGATGAACTCCGTACCGCGGTGACGTTGCGGGAGTTTGATGGCTTGAGCTACGAAGATATCGCCGAGATCATGGATTGTCCGGTAGGGACCGTGCGGTCACGTATTTTCCGGGCCAGGGAAGCCATAGATAAAGTGATTCAGCCATTGCTGAGCAAATCGGGGTAATCGTTAATGATGCTGTGGGGAAACGGGGTAAAGCCGACCATGTCCAGTGAGGTGTCCCATGACCGCGATCGATAACCAGCCTGACCGGCGTCTGAAAGAGTCATTATCCGCACTGATGGATAATGAAGCCAATGAACTTGAGATGCATCGGGTGCTCGATCATCTGCAGAAGGATGAAGCCTTCAGAAAGACGGCGTTCAGTTACCAGTTGATTGGTGAAACACTGCGTAAAGAGAACAATGCCTTTGCCGGGATTGATCTGTCTTCTGCTGTGAGTGAAGCCATCGGTGAGGAGCCCGCCGTTAATACCGAAGAACGTTCGACAGGGCGGTGGCAATCACTGGGGCGTTTTGCTGTCGCGGCATCCGTGACACTGGCCGTGATCGTGGGTGTCCAGGTCTGGAATGGCCAGGATGCAGGGCAGCAGGACATTGCTTCCATTCGGGAGCCTGTCCAGCCGGTTGCCACTGATAATGGCACGCTGGTGGCTGATTATGGCGCAGTGGGTGTTCTGGCCGGTTATGGTACGGAGCAGAAAGGCCTGACGCCGTCGCAGCTGAGCCGCGCCCGGGTCTTTGCCGACAGCGTCGCCCGTGAGCGTTTCAGTGCCTACATGTTACAGCATGCTGAACAGCAATCGTCTTATACCGCACAGGGTATGTTGCCGTTCGTCAGGGCTGCCAGCTTTGAGAGACCCTAGTTTGGCGATGGAAGGAATGGTTTTGCACGCACGGAAACTGATCGGCCTACTGGTATTGAGCTGGGCTCTACCAGTCGCTGCAGCCCCGCAGGGATCACCGGTTGAATGGCTTGACCGGATGTCCACAGCCTTTAGAAGTGAAAATTATCAGGGTTTTTTTATCTACGAAAATCTTGGTGGGTTGCTGACGCTCAAAGTCATGCATGGTGTGGTTGATGGCCAGGAGAAAGAACGCCTGGTTTATCTGGATGGCCCCTACCGTGAGATGATTCGAGATGGGCAGAAAATCGCCTATATCCGGCAGGGGCAGGGCGGGGTTACTCTAAAACCGGGTTACCTGTCGGCATTGTCTGGCCGCTTCAAGACGGATTTTCAGCAGCTCAGTAATCATTATCAGCTGCGTTTTGCCGGTGACGCACGGGTTGCCAATCGTATCGGTCGTCATGTCGAATTGTTACCCCGAGACAAGCATCGCTACGGCTATCACCTCTGGCTGGATCACGACTCCGGCTTATTGTTGAAATCTGAAATGCATGGTGACAAAGGGGCTGTGCTGGAGCGTTTCCAGTTTGTCGATCTGGATGTAGGGTCGTTGGATGCAGCCAATGTCATACCTCCCGGGCAGCATGCCTGGAGGGATCGTTCTGCCGCTGTGGCCTCGTCTGATGATGCTTCCTTAAGTTGGGAGATGGGTTGGGTGCCTGAAGGTTTTGATAAAACCGGTTATCGAAAAACAGTCAGTCCTGTCAGTCAAAAACCGGTAGACAGTCTCCTTTACAGTGATGGTCTGGCGGCATTTTCTGTGTTTGTTGAAGAAGACATGACCCGGGTGTTGAGTCAGTCATCAGAACAGTCTGGAGCGACCGCCGCTGTGTCCAGGGTCTTCCGCAATGGTGATGCTTATTATAATGTGACGGTTGTCGGCGAGATTCCGTTGGGGACGGCAGAACGTATTGCCGTATCGGTCAAACCCCGCCAGATGGAAACGCCCCCTCAAGCACCGGCGAAGTAGGCGGTAGTAATAACAGACGTCAGAGCATTTGAAGACGATTCATGATTGAAGAAAGTGGACGTGTTGTCGCCGTCGAAGAGCGGCTGGCTGTTGTGGAAACCGTAAGAAAATCCGCCTGTGACGCCTGTTCTGCCCAAAATGCTTGTGGGCAGGGGCTCAAACGACATATCAGCGATCACAGTGCTTCCCATATGCATATTCGCGCATTATGTGACTTTCCGGTTCGGGAAGGTGATGCAGTGGTTATCGGTATACCCGAATCTGCCATGTTAAGAGCCTCATTTTGGGTTTATCTATCCCCTTTGCTGTTTTTGATTGTTGCCATTGGGTTTGGGAGCTGGCTTGGACTGCCTGAAGGTTATTTGATTATTTTTAGCTTGCTCGTTCTGGGAGCAGGCTTTGGTATTACTGCTTGTCTTTTCCACAATGAAAATCGGCAGAAACAGTTGCAGCCAGTCGTGCTCAGCTGGCAATTAATGAATCAGGAAAAGGCAGTAAAGGGTGTGTCGGAACATCAGCCTGCGATGACATGAGTATGGTCATTGTCATGCTGCGGCGGTCAGGTCATCTCTGTGTTTGTGATGACTGGTGAAATGTATCAGAAATGTTTGATCATCTGTGAGATGGGGAAACGGATCCTATGAGATATCCTGGAGTCAATGTTGCCGGCTGGCTTGGCGGAGTGCTCGCCCTGTTGCTCAGTATGCAGCTGGCAATTGCCAGTGAGCAGTTACCGGATTTTTCGAGTCTGGCGGAGAATGCATCGCCGGCTGTTGTGAATATCAGTACGTTGTCCAAGCCGAAGCAATCCGGCAGGCAGCAGCTTTATGGGCCTTATGGTGATGAGTTGCCTGAGATTTTCAGGCGTTATTTCGGACTGCAGATTCCGGATGAGTCCCAGTTTGAGCAGCCACGCCCGCAGTCGCTGGGTTCAGGTTTTATTATTTCCGATGATGGTTACATTCTGACCAATAACCACGTAGTGGAAGGTGCGGACGAAATTCTCGTGCGACTCAATGATCGCAGTGAATTCAAGGCCAAGCTGGTAGGGGCGGATAAGCGCTCTGACCTGGCATTGCTGAAAGTGGATGCCAAGCGTCTTCCTGCGATTCGGCTGGGTGATTCTGATGATTTGAAGCCAGGTCAGTGGGTTTTTGCCATTGGCTCTCCCTTTGGTTTTGAGTATTCGGTCACCAAGGGGATTATCAGTGCCCTGAATCGTAGCCTGCCGACTGAAAGTTATGTGCCGTTTATCCAGACTGATGTACCGATCAATCCCGGTAATTCCGGTGGTCCGCTGCTCAACATGGACGGTGAGGTTATTGGTATTAACTCCCAGATATTCACACGTTCAGGCGGATTTATGGGGCTCTCATTTGCGATTCCCATTGATGATGCCATGGATGTCGCTGAACAGCTGAAAGAAAAAGGGTATGTCACCCGCGGTTGGCTGGGTGTCGTGATTCAGGATGTTGATAGAAGTCTCGCTGAATCCTTTGGCCTCAAAAAGCCCCACGGTGCCCTGATCAGTCAGGTGATTCCTGAGGGGCCTGCGGGCAAGGCCGGTCTGCAGCCGGGGGATATTATCCTTCGATTCAATGGACGGGATATCAAGTTTTCCAGCGATCTTCCCATGGAGGTCGGTCGTACACCTGTCGGCAAGGCAGTTGAGGTTGATCTGGTGAGGCGTGGTAAGTCACTGACCAAGACCGTCGAGCTCGGTGAACTGCCTGATGAGCAGGGTAAAACCAAGCCTCAAGTACAGAGCCGTGAGGATAATCGACTTGGGATCAATGTTGAGTCATTGAACGACAACTATCGTCAGCGCCTCGGTGTTGATAAATCGTTGTCTGGCCTGGTGGTCACGCAGGTAGGTCGTGGTGCTGGTCGTGCGGTAGGACTGCGTAACGGCGATATCATTACTCAGATTAACCATCAGGACGTCAAGACCGTACAGGAATTCAATAATATTGTGAAAAAGCTGCCAGCGGACAAGACGATCTCCATGCTGGTGGTGCGCAGAGGTATGCCTGGGTTTATCACGTTCCGTCTGGCGGAGTGATATTGACTGGATAACGTTCACTACTCGTAGAAACGAATAGCCTGACGATCCATGCCCGGATAGCAGGCTACTGGTAAATACGGTAGACTGGTACGTTAACAGAGGTTTCCATTAGCCGTAACCCGCCCGCCTGACACAGGCGGGCGGGTTAATCTATTTAGAGCAGTAGTGACACACGGTGAGTGATTTACGACATATTCGAAATTTTTCGATCATTGCCCATATTGACCACGGAAAATCTACGCTGGCTGACCGGTTTATCCAGCATTGTGGTGGTCTGAGTGATCGGGAAATGCAACAGCAGGTGCTCGACTCCATGGAGCTTGAGCGCGAACGTGGTATCACCATCAAAGCACAGAGTGTAACGCTGGATTACACCGCGAAGGATGGCCAGGTCTACCAGCTCAACTTTATCGACACGCCAGGTCATGTTGACTTCTCCTATGAAGTCTCACGTTCGCTGGCGGCCTGTGAAGGTGCATTGCTGGTGGTTGATGCGGCCCAGGGTGTGGAGGCCCAGTCTGTAGCCAACTGCTATACCGCTATTGAGCAGGGGCTGGAAGTCATGCCCGTGCTGAACAAAATGGACTTGCCCCAGGCCGAGCCAGAGCGTGTTGCTCAAGAGATTGAGGAAATCATTGGCATTGATGCAACCGATGCGGTGCGTTGCTCTGCCAAGAGTGGCCTGGGCATTGAAGATGTGCTTGAGGCGCTGGTGGCGGCTATTCCGCCACCAGAGGGGAATATCAATGGTGAGCTGCAGGCGCTGATCATTGACTCCTGGTTTGATAACTACCTGGGGATTGTGTCCCTGGTTCGGGTGGTTAACGGTACGCTACGCAAGAAAGACAAAATGCTGGTTAAATCGACCGGCGAAGTCTATGTCGTGGATGATATCGGTATTTTTACCCCGAAACGGCAGTCTACCGGTGAGCTGAAAGCCGGTGAGGTGGGTTACGTTGTTGCCGGTATCAAGGACATTCATGGCGCGCCGGTCGGGGATACCCTGACCCATGCCAAGACACCAGAAGTCGCACGGCTTCCCGGTTTTCAGCGCGTGAAGCCTCAGGTTTATGCCGGCCTGTTCCCTGTCAGCTCTGATGATTTTGAAGATTTTCGTGAAGCGTTGGAGAAGCTCAGTCTTAACGATGCCTCCCTCTTTTATGAGCCGGAAAGCAGTGACGCACTGGGATTTGGTTTCCGCTGTGGTTTCCTTGGCATGTTGCACATGGAAATTATCCAGGAGCGCCTGGAGCGGGAGTATGATCTTGACCTTATTACCACGGCGCCTACGGTAGTTTATCAGGTCGTGATGAAAAATGAGGACGTGCTGGAGATTGATAACCCGTCCCGCCTGCCCGACCCGGCCGCTGTCCTGGAAATTCGTGAGCCCATCGTTCAAGCTCATATCCTGGTGCCGCAGGAGTACCTGGGTAATGTCATCAGCCTGTGTGTGGAAAAGCGCGGTATCCAACGTGATATGCAGTTCACGGGGACTCAGGTGTCTGTATCCTATGACCTGCCGATGAGCGAGGTGGTACTGGACTTCTTTGATCGCCTGAAATCGGTCAGTCGTGGTTTCGCCTCCCTGGATTACTCCTTTGATCGTTTTGAAGTGGCGAAAATGGTCAAGCTGGATATTCTTATCAACGGCGAGAAGGTTGATGCGCTGGCGTTGATTGTGCATAAGGACAATGCGGCTGGCAAGGGACGCAAGCTCACAGATGCCATGAAGGAGATTATTCCGCGGCAGATGTTTGATGTAGCGATTCAGGCAGCGATGGGTGGTCAGATTGTGGCACGGTCAACGGTGAAGGCGCTGCGCAAGAACGTAACGGCCAAATGTTATGGTGGTGACGTTAGCCGTAAACGTAAGCTGCTGGAGAAGCAGAAGGCCGGCAAGAAACGCATGAAACAGGTTGGTCGCGTGGAAATCCCCCAGGAAGCGTTCCTGGCTGTATTGAAAGTTGACAATTAAAAGGCTGATATGGACTTTAATTTCCCCCTTATCCTGGTGATCGCCGTGTTTGCCAGTGGTTTGATCGGGCTTGTCGATATTCTGGTTCTGGCGCCGAGGCGCCGGGCCGCCGTCGCCAGTTACCGTGAGCAGGTCGAAGAAGCAGACGAGGAAACTCTGGGCAGGTTGTCCAGAGAGCCGGGAATGGTGGAAACAGCAAAGTCCGTATTCCCTGTTCTGTTTATAGTGTTGGTATTGCGTTCATTCCTGTATGAACCGTTTCAGATTCCGTCGGGATCCATGATCCCGACGCTTCAGGTCGGCGATTTTATTCTGGTTAACAAGTACACCTATGGCCTCCGGCTTCCGGTGGTCGGCACCAAAGTCGTGGCGGTGAATGAGCCGCAGCGTGGTGATGTCATGGTGTTCAAGGAGCCGATGAATCCTAATATCAACTTCATTAAGCGGGTAATAGGTGCTCCTGGCGATAAAATTGCTTATCGTAATAAAGCCTTGTTTGTGAACGGCGAGAGGGTTCCAGAGACCTTCGTGGCTGAATTACGTGATGAGTTTGAGCCGCGCCTGGGGAGAAATCTGGTTTATCGGATCTATGAAGAAACCATTGGTGGAGTAACTCATCAGATCCGTAAGGATATGGATATCGAAAATCGCCTGCCGCAGACGGAATGGACGGTGCCTGAAGGGCAGTATTTCGTGATGGGCGATAATCGCGATCGCAGTAATGACAGCCGTTATTGGGGATTTGTCCCGGAAGCGAATATTGTCGGCAAAGCAGTCTATATCTGGATGCACTGGCCGAGCTGGTTTGATCTGCCTAATCTGAAAAACAATGGATCGATAATCTGAAGAACAGCTGGAGATCTGCCATGAAGGGAATGAAAGAGCAGCGTGGGGTGTCGATGATTGCCGTGTTGGCTTGGCTGACATTCGCAGCGGCCGTCTTTACTTGCATCGTCAAGTTTACGCCTTTATATCATGACAACTTCAGCGTTGAGAAAACGCTGGATTCCATAGAAGACCGTTATGGTATTGAAGATGCCTCTGTAGCAGATGTTCGCGATTGGTTGGATCGAGGTTTTCAGGTCAATAATCTGCCGGAATTGATCGAAGACAGCGCAAAAGTCAGACGTGAAGGCAACGAAATCATCATTGATGTAAACTATGAACGTCGTGTCCCAATGATCTACAACATAGATGCTGTTCTGACGTTCAAGAATAGCAGGAAAATCAGGCAATAGTGAAACAATCCATAGACAAGCTGGAACAGCAGCTCGGCTATCAATTTAACGATAGTGAGCTGGCTGTTCTGGCGTTGACTCATCGCAGTTATGGTGGCCGTAATAATGAGCGGCTCGAATTTCTTGGCGACTCCATCGTTAATTTTGTGATCGCCGAAGACCTCTATCAGCGTTTTCCCCAGGCAAAGGAAGGCCAACTGAGCAGGCTGCGCGCCTGCATGGTGCGTGGTGCTACGCTGGCGGAGATTGCCCGGGAATTTGGTCTGGGCGACTTTCTTCGTCTGGGCTCCGGTGAACTGAAAAGTGGTGGATATCGTCGTGAATCCATTTTGGCAGACGCTGTCGAAGCGCTGATTGGAGCCATTTATCTGGATACCGGCATGGATGTCTGCCGTACTCGTATACTCGCATGGTTTGCCAGTCGGCTTGAAAAACTCTCAGTGGGCGATCAGCAGAACAAAGACCCGAAAACCCGGCTGCAGGAATATTTACAGTCTCGTCAGCAGCCCCTGCCACACTATGAACTGGTCAGTATTGATGGCAGAGCCCATGATCAGACGTTTACAGTTCACTGTTCTGTTGCAGGTGTGGAATCGACAGCAGGTGAAGGTTGTAGTCGGCGGGCGGCAGAGCAGAAGTCTGCTCGAAGAGCCCTCGTCGCGCTTGGGGTGGAGGTTGAAGAATGATTGAGCAGGCAGTATCTGAAGGTCGTTGTGGCTATGTGGCGATTGTTGGTCGCCCTAATGTTGGGAAGTCAACGCTACTCAATCATATCTTGGGTCAGAAGTTGAGTATTACTTCACGTAAACCCCAGACAACCCGTCATCAGATTCTCGGGATCAAGACCGATGGTGATGTGCAGGCTGTCTACGTGGATACACCCGGTATTCATAAAAACGATGGCAGGGCCATTAACCGCTATATGAACCGGGCAGCGACCTCTTCTGTCAAAGATGTGGACGTTATTATCTTTATTGTCGACCGGATGGTCTGGACCGATGAAGATGAGATGGTGCTGGAAGCGGTCCGTCACAGTCGTTGTCCTGTCATTCTGGTTGTGAACAAGACTGATCGTATTACTGAGAAGGATAAACTCTTCCCCTGGTTGGATGATCTGTCGCGGAAGATGGATTTCGCCCATATCGTGCCGATGTCGGCCAAGAATGGTCACAATGTTGACCGGCTGGAGCGTTTGGTTCACGGATTTCTGCCGGAAAGTATTCATTTTTATGGTGATGATCAGATTACCGATCGTAGTTCCCGTTTCCTGGCGGCAGAACTGGTACGGGAAAAGATTATGCGTCAGCTGGGTGATGAGATTCCCTATCAGATTACAGTTGAGATTGAAGAGTTCAAGGAAGATGGTGGTGTGCTGCATATCAGCGCATTGATCCTGGTTGAGCGTCCAGGCCAGAAGCGGATTGTGATTGGTGATAAAGGCAGTCGCCTGAAAGTGATTGGTCATGATGCCCGCCTGGATATGGAAAAACTGTTCGACAGCAAGGTGATGCTGAATCTGTGGGTCAAGGTACGCTCCGGCTGGTCGGATGATGAGCGGGCGTTGGCCAGTCTTGGTTATACCGAGTTGCCCTGAGAGGGTTGATGGCTAACACCTTCGACCTGCAACCTGCCTGGGTGCTTCATACCCGGCCCTACCGTGACACAAGCTTGCTGGTGGATTGCCTGACCCGTCATCATGGGAAAGTATCCCTGGTCGCTTCAGGCGCCCGGGGAGCTACCACTAAGGCGGGAAAGCCCCGGCGAGGTCATCTTCTCCAGCCATTTTCCCGTCTGCTGATTAGCTGGACGGGGAAAGCAGAGCTCAAGACCCTGCGACAGCTTGAGCAGGATCGTTATCTGCTGCTGACGGGCAGGTATCTCTATAGCGGGTTGTATGCCAATGAGTTATTGATACGTCTGCTTCAGCCCGGTGATGCGGTAGCGAATCTGTTTGATCTTTATGAGTGGCTTGTTGACGGTCTGAGCCAACAGCTACCACTGGAGATCAAGCTGAGAGTTTTTGAGAAACTCTTGCTGGAAGCGCTGGGCTATGGGATTCCTTTGTCGTATGACGGAGAGAAGGGGCAGGCGATTCGTGATGATCAGTATTATCTCTATCAGCAGGATAGTGGGTTTGTACCCTGCCGAGCGCTGGATCCGGCGGGCAGGGTTCCCTGTTTTTCCGGGGTGGTCTTGAACGCGTTTGCTCGTAATGAGGTTACCGATTCGATGTTACCGGATCTTAAGCGTCTGACTCGGATGGCATTGGCCCCGTTGCTCGGCAATAGACCATTGCGCAGTCGTGAACTTTTTCGGCAGGCCGATCCGGTATGAGTCAATGATCAAGTCAGTGGAGGGAGTAGTCAGTGATTCCGATTAACCGTATTCTTCTGGGTGTTAATATCGACCATATTGCCACGATACGTCAGGCAAGAGGGATACGATTTCCTGACCCGGTCAAGGCCGCACTGGATGCTGAAGAGGCGGGTGCCGATGGGATCACCCTGCACTTGCGCGAAGATCGTCGCCATATTCAAGATCATGATGTGTATCGGCTCAAGGATTTGCTCCAGACCCGTATGAACCTGGAAATGGCGGTTACCGAAGAGATGCTGGTAATTGCGGAGCAGGTGCTGCCAGTCCATGTCTGCCTGGTGCCAGAGAAGCGTGAAGAGTTGACCACGGAAGGTGGGCTGGATGTGCTCAGTCAGGAAGGGCGTATTGCTGAAGCCTGCCAGCGGCTGGCTATAAAAGGCATTGATGTTTCACTGTTTATCGATCCCGAGCCTGTCCAGATTGATGCTGCCGTCCGATGTGGTGCGCCGACCATTGAGCTGCATACCGGTTGTTATGCTGAAGCGAAAACCCCGGAAGACCTGCACACAGAGCTGGAGAGAATCCGGCGGGCTGTTTCTCATGGTCGCAAGCAGGGGTTGATCGTCAATGCCGGGCATGGATTGAATTACCAGAATGTTGAACCTGTGGCCGCTATTCCGGGCATCAATGAATTGAACATCGGTCATGCCATTATTGGTAGGGCCATGTTTACAGGTCTGAAAGAAGCGGTAAGAGAAATGAAAATGCTCATGCTGGATGCGGCCAGGCATCAGGCATGATCGCGGGCATTGGAACCGATATCATTGATATACGGCGTATCCAGCAAGTGCTGGAACGGCAGGGGGATCGGTTTGTTCGGCGCATTCTGACCGAGTCTGAATATGCCGTTTTTATCGCTCGTGGTAGCCATGTGTCCTATATGGCAACGCGTTTCGCGGTAAAAGAAGCGGCTGCCAAAGCTTTGGGTACTGGTATTGGTAAAGTTTCGTTTCAGGATATTGAAGTGACCAATAGTGAGCAGGGTGCGCCCTCTCTGGTATTCCATGGCGCGGCAAAGCAGTTGGGAGAGCAGTTAGCAATCAGTGCCCATCATGTAACGATCAGTGATGAGAAGGACTATGCGGTAGCATTTGTCGTGCTGGAGCGTTAGAGGCGTCGATCATTGAACAAAAAAGGCGGAAAGGAAAATCCCTTCCGCCTTTTTTGTTGTTTAAGCTTCTGCCAGTTCAGGCTTTGCGGTGATCACAGGTTCTGCTTCCTGCCCTGTGCGACTAGTGTCTTCTCCGCCAAGCGCGTTGATGAGCTCGCTGAGAAAGCGTTCCAGTGTCAGGGACATCAGCGTAAAGTCGGCATCAAAACGTCCCGCTTTATCCTCAATATCGAGTGCGTCAGACTGCTCCTGCAACGTGTCAGTGAACTTGAGTCGTTTGATGCAGAGATCTTCGCCGAGAATGCAGTCGATAGACTCATCCCATTGCATGGCAATACGGCTGACGACTTTGCCGGACGTGAGATGCAGGCTAACCTCTTCAGACAATAAATCCACTCGTTTGCAGCGGACAATGCCGCCTTCTTCGCCCGGTTCCTTCAACTCACACTCATCGCCCAGAATGAAAGGTGCGGGCAGATCCGAAGACTGCTGTAGCCAGTGGGTCATAATGGCAGAAGGTGCTGACTTCAGTGCCGGAGGCAGTACAGGTAAGCTGCCCAGGCAGCTGCGCAGGGAACTGGTTAATTCTTCTGCCTTCCGGAAGCTGGAAGCATCCACAATCAACCAGCCGTTACGGCTATCAATATAAGCGCTGGTTCGATTAGATCGGCTGAAGGCTCGCGGCAGCAGGTCGCGCGTGATTTCATCCTTGAGCTGGTCTTTCTCTTTCTTAAAGACTTTTCTGCCCTGTTCCTGCTCAATGATGTCGACTTTTTCTTTCAGTGCGTCACGCACGACGCTGGCCGGTAACAGCTTCTCTTCTTTTTTTGCAGTCAGTACCAGAAACTGGCCACTGGCATGAATCAGGCTGTCACCATCCGGCACCGGTGACACCCAGCCAAAACTGGCCATCTCCGATTTGCTGCAGGGGCGAAACCGTTGTTCCGCCAGTTTTTCTTCCAGGGTTTCAGCAGTGTATTCAAACGGTTTGCTGAAACGGTACAAAATCAGGTTTTTGAACCACATGATGCTCTGTCCCACTGTTGGTATCTGTCATGGTAACAGATGCATTCGGCATTTGATGACGGATGCGATAAAGACGGATATAGAGTGTCGCGAAATGATCGCCAGAATAGCCGGAATGGGTAAATCCCGCAGGTGGGCATATATCGGTTGCATATCGTAACCGATGCTGCTTATAATTCGCGCCGTCCTGACGAGGGGTGATTAGCTCAGCTGGGAGAGCATCTGCCTTACAAGCAGAGGGTCGGCGGTTCGATCCCGTCATCACCCACCACGCAAGACTGTAGCGGACCGGTAGTTCAGTTGGTTAGAATGCCGGCCTGTCACGCCGGAGGTCGCGGGTTCGAGCCCCGTCCGGTCCGCCACGTTGCAACAAGGTCTGGATTTAAGTCGCATTATGGTTATAATGCGCACCGCATCGGGAAGGGTGATTAGCTCAGCTGGGAGAGCATCTGCCTTACAAGCAGAGGGTCGGCGGTTCGATCCCGTCATCACCCACCAGTGTGCAAAGTAAGTATGTCGCGGACCGGTAGTTCAGTTGGTTAGAATGCCGGCCTGTCACGCCGGAGGTCGCGGGTTCGAGCCCCGTCCGGTCCGCCATTTATTTACTGATGATATTTGAAAGAATTTTTGGGTGATTAGCTCAGCTGGGAGAGCATCTGCCTTACAAGCAGAGGGTCGGCGGTTCGATCCCGTCATCACCCACCAGTGTTAAAAAGCAAGTTTGTCGCGGACCGGTAGTTCAGTTGGTTAGAATGCCGGCCTGTCACGCCGGAGGTCGCGGGTTCGAGCCCCGTCCGGTCCGCCATTTAATTTGCTAGATGATGTATTGCAAGATTTTGGGTGATTAGCTCAGCTGGGAGAGCATCTGCCTTACAAGCAGAGGGTCGGCGGTTCGATCCCGTCATCACCCACCAGGTTAGTAAAGCAAGTATGCTGCGGACCGGTAGTTCAGTTGGTTAGAATGCCGGCCTGTCACGCCGGAGGTCGCGGGTTCGAGCCCCGTCCGGTCCGCCATATTTCAGAAAAGCCGATCAGAAATGATCGGCTTTTTTTTGTCTTCTCCAAAATGATCTCTCCAAGCTCCGCGTTTAAGCGACTGTTTCCAGTGTTATCTCGATAAAAAAATTTAATCGTCACAAGTAGAAAGTTTATTTGAATCCGGATTTGTTTTAACTGCATATTCTAGCCATGTAATCGCCGTTTTTTCGTGTCTGGAAATGGGTATGAACAAACAAGAAATGCAGGATGCGCTCGTATCACGTGCAGCGTCGTTGAATGAGTGGTTAAGTGATTCTTCCGAAAGAACCATTGAGTCACTGATGATCAGGAAGTTTGACTGTTCGGTGGTGCTGCATGGGAGGCGTCTCTCTGTTGAGAGTGATGGTGGGCTTGATGTTCCCGTTCAGTTGCTGATTCAGCAGGATTACAAGCTCTGGTCGATTAATTTGATGCTATCGATCAAGCCTCTGGATGACATTGACGATGAAGACGAGATGCGTCCTGCCGGTTTGCTGTTCCAGGTTGTCGGTGAGGAAGGGGAGCGTCATCCGATCGTGTTGTTGCGGGCAGAGGTATCACCTGCCGGCATGGATCCAGCACTGGATAATCAGCAGTGGTGTCATTTCTGGCTGCAGAAGTTTCTCAAGCAGCCTGATATTAAGCAGCTTTTTGGTTACAAATCGCTGATGGATGAAGTGTAAGCCAGTTTGTGTCTGATCTGCTTTCCCGGCGTGGGTGCTTGTGTTCTAGGTTCTCATGCCGATTGTTTTGATTCTGTCGTATTTATTCTGGCTTTCTCCTACCTTGATGATCCATGGAGTGGAAAATCGGTAGACACTGTTGGACAATCGCATCCCGATTTTTTTGTCTTACAGGCAACGCTGTTGCCTGAGTGACTATTATGCTTAATGGCAATTAATGCCTGTCAGGAGTGTTTTGTTCTGTGGATACCGAGCTTTTGAAGACATTTCTGGAAGTCGAAAAGACCCGGCATTTTGGTAAGGCTGCAGAAAATCTTTATCTGACTCAGTCAGCTGTAAGCTCAAGGGTGCGGCAGTTGGAGTCACAGCTCTCTGCACCACTATTTACCCGTTACCGTAACAATATTCAGCTGACACCGGCCGGTGAGCGGCTCAGAAGCCATGCAGAGGCAATCCTTGCCGCGTGGGATCGAGCCCGGCTGGATGTGGCGCTGGATCGTGATCAGAATGTTCAGATATCCATTGGTGCGACGCCAAATGTCTGGGATATTTTGCTGCAGGAGCGCATTAATCAGATATTCAGTGATAATCCGGGAGTCGCTGTCCGGGCAGAAAGTGTCAGTCCGGAAGTGGTTGCGCGCAGACTCCTGAATCGAACTCTGGATCTCGCTATTTTGTTTGATCCGCCCAAAGCGGATGAGCTGGGTTATTGCGAACTCTCGATGGTGGAGCTTGTGATGGTCACCAGTACAGCGATAATGGAGGGTAGTGTGCCCTGGCAGATGGGTTGGGTGATGGTCGATTGGGGGACCCGCTTTGGTATTGAGTTATCGCGTCATTTAAGTAGTTTGCCATCCCCTGTTCTCCATACTAACAGTGCCCGAGTAGCACTGGATTTCCTGCTGAATAATGGTGGCTGTGCTTATCTGCCGCTGACAATGGTGCAGACGCTGATTGCTGCGGGTGATTTGTATCAAGTGAAGGATGTGCCGGTCATCAGTCGACATATCTATTGCAGTTGGCACGAAGAGTGCGATCGTCTGGAGAGTCTGCAGGTCTTAATGAAGCAACTTAACCATCAGGTTGCTATCGACGGCGGGCAGATTGCGTTTTCAGTGACCGAGGGAGTCGGGTTGATCCCGGAATGATTAACCATCAAACCGGGAATCGTCGATATTGTCAGGATGTTGATGGGGTAGGGCGTTAGCCTGCTAATCGACCATTTCGGGTTCCTGAGCCTGCGTTGATTCTTCAATGTTAGAAGCTGGCTGGGTTGATTGTGTCTCGGTCTCGGGAACGACTTCTGTTGCCATGAATCCCTTGGCGCCATTGCCCATCAGGAACTTCACGGTTTCACCGGCCTTGAGGGTTTTGAAGCCTTCCATATTGATACAGCTGTAATGGATAAAAATATCCTGATTATTGGATTCGCTGATAGGGTTGATGAAACCGATTCCCTTCGGGTTACTGAACCATTTTATGGTGCCGATGAAATACTCCATATTTCTCTTCTCATTATTGTTGATCCTGATTAAACGATAACCTTATCAGGGCGGCTGAGGCAATCCCATTTATTGATCTTGAGAGAGGCAATAAAACAACGCTAATCGTCTTTTATGACAAAAACGCTAAAGCCCGCCGTTGCAAGGCGACTATGTGCAACATTTGGCTGTATTAAGTGAGCGAAAAGCAGTGCAGGAGAGCCATGGGTCACAATGATGAAGACGTCAGTATCACTCCCTGCAAGAGTCTCGTCGTAAAATGCCTGTAATCGGGCAGTAATCTGTTCAGTGGTTTCGCCACCAAAGGCGATGGGGTCATCGGGAAACCAGGGATCTTTGTCATCGAATTGAGCATGTGGCAGGCCTTCACGATTTCCCACATTGGTTTCTATCAATCGGCTGTCTGTCGTGATCGCTTGTTGAGTCATGCGGAGTTCTCCGGCCACTATTTCTGCTGTTTGTACGGTGCGAGGCAGGGGGGAGGCGAATAGAGCGATACGGACTTCTTTGTCGAGTAGGTTGTTGATTGCGCGGGCACTGCTTTTGACCTGTTCTTTGCCGTTGTCGGTCAGGTATGACGGACTATAAGCAGGGTGCTCAGAGTTTGTATTATAGCGATCGCTGATATTGTGATCGGCTTCGCCGTGTCGCATCACGATAATGGTGTGCTCCTTGCCAAGCATCGAAGGTGCATTCAGTAATGTCATGATAAATGTCAGGACAATGATGAGTGCTTTGCGCATTCTCCTACTCCTCGTTTTCGGCAAGATGCGCTAATTCTAGAAAAAAGGGATGAATTATCTGGTTGTTTGCGTGTTCAGCGCTGAACCGTCATTATTCCGCGCCAAATGGTTGTTATTGAACGAATGACAGGGTGACAGAATGAAGTTGTTGAATCGGTCCGCGGTTTCCCTGAAGCCAACTGCCGTGTTTGTTGAATGGGCCAATCGAGTGAACCCGGATGAAGCAATGACTCTTGAGGCATTCAGGGCTGAAGGTTCGATTTACCTGTTCGAAGAGGTGGAGCAGGAGGGCGATTTCGGCCAGTGGTTGAAGTTACATGCCGTGCAGCTGTTTGAGAATGAGCTGGAAGCCTGGGTGGAAGATGAGGATCTTTGGCCAAGTACGCGTGATTACAGCCTCTTTTCTCAATGGTTTGATATAGAGCCTCAGCTGGTATGTTTTGATGTCAGTGAGCAGCCGTTAATGCGGGCTGATTTGAACGTTTTATAGGGAGAAAGGCTGCGGCAGACAGGGGCTGTCTGCCGCATAGGGACGTTATTGCTTGGCGCTATCTGCGATATAGCGGGAGGACAGTTCGATCATGTCAGCCAGAATATTCCCACTTTCCATCAGCAGGGCATCTTCCTCGGGCTTGTCATCCTCACGTTTGCCGTATTGGGAGACGTTGGCGTTTTGCGCTTCCTCTAACTCTTCAAGGCTCTTGTAAACCGGTTTTTCCTTTGCCTTGCGCAGTTGGTTTTCAAGGCGGAGTCGCTCTTTGCGCATAGCCTCTGTTTCGTTACGGCGCTCCTTCTCGTTGAGCGTAATGCTGTTTTTGCTGTCATAACGCTGCTGGAAGGTCTTCAAGTCCTTGAGATAGAGGAAGTCAGGGTTGTTACTGATGCGTTTGTTATGCCGTTCGCGCAAAGCGGGCATGAACGGGGTCAGCGGATCAAACGCCTTGAACTTGGCTGGGTTGATTTCATCCCAGGGCAGGGCATTGGGTAATGCGCTTTCGCCGATATCTTCCTTATTGAACAGGGAGGGGAAGCTGATGTCCGGGATGACCCCCCGATTCTGGGTGCTCTGCCCGGAGACGCGGTAGAATTTTGCGACGGTCAGTTTCAGCTGGCCGTGGTTGAGCGGTTGGATGGTCTGGACAGTGCCTTTACCAAAGCTCTGGCTGCCAATGATGACAGCGCGCTGGTAGTCCTGCATGGCGCCGGCAAAAATCTCTGACGCCGAGGCGCTCAGTCGGTTGATCATGACCGCCATGGGGCCGTGGTAGACCTCTTCAGGGTCAGGATCCTGCTGAGGCTCGGTGCGTCCCCGGCTGTCACGAACAACAACGGTTGGACCGTCATTGATAAACAGGCCGCTGAGCTGGTTAGCTTCCTGAAGTGATCCACCTCCATTGCTGCGCAGGTCGATAATCAAGCCGTCAATGTTCTCTTTGTTGAGTTCTTTGAGCAGTTTGCGCACATCCCGTGTTGTGCTCTTGTAATCAGGATCACCAGCCTGGGCGGCTTTGAAATCGATGTAAAAGGCTGGGATCTCAATTACGCCAATACGGTAATCTCTGTCACCCTGCTTGATGGTCACAATTTCTTTTTGGGCGGATTGTTCTTCCAGTTTTACCTTGTCCCTGGTGATGGGGTAAATGCGGGTCTTGCCATCCTTGCTGGTGGATGGGATGGTCTCCAGTTTCACCTGGGTGCCCTTGGGGCCGCGGATCAGTTTAACGACTTCGTCCAGACGCATACCGACCACATCTTCGAACTTGCCATTCTCACCCTGAGACACTGCAATGATGCGATCACCAGGCTTCAGTTGCCCAGCTTTGTCTGCCGGCCCGGCTGGTACAATACTGACGACTTTGGTGTATTCATCCTCTGACTGGAGTACCGCCCCAATGCCTTCCAGTGACAGGCTCATATTGATATCAAAGGTTTCGGCACGCTGAGGGGAAAAGTATTGGGTATGTGGATCATAGAGCTGCGTGAATGCATTCAGGTAAAGCTGGAAAGCATCCTCGTTACGGGTCTGATGGAGGCGGCGCAGCTGATTGGTGTAGCGCTTGTGAAGCAGCTCCTGGATCTCTTTCAGCGGCTTCTCGTTCAGCTTCATGTTCAGAACGCTGTCTTTCAGCTGACGCCGCCAGAGATCTTCCTGTGCCTTGCGATCGGCAAGCCAGGGGGATTTTTCACGATCGATCGTCAGTGATTCTTTCTTGTTGAAATCGATGTTGTTCAGCCCGGCTTCCAGATACTTCAGGGCAAATCGGATGCGTTCTTCGCTGCGCTGCATGTAGCGGTTGAAAATATCAAAAGCGGGTTTCAGGTTGCCGCTTTTCAGTGCGCTGTCGAGTTCGTTCCTGTAAGGTTCGAATTCTTTAATGTCAGAGGCTAAGAAGAAACTGCGATTGCGATCCAGTGTGTCCAGATAGCTTTGGAAAATTTTGTCTGAACTGTTGTTGTCGATGGTGATTTTTTCGTAGGAGTTTCGTTGCAGTAGCTGCACGACATTGACACTGGCAATAGCCTGGTTCAGCGTTGGCTTGAGAACATCAAGCTGCTGTTCGAGCAGTTTATCCGTATCGACATGACTATTCTCGCTATCCTTGGCGAAAGCCAATGTCGATGATAATGACAACAGCAGGACAAAAAACAGATTCAGACGGGCAGTTCGGGCCTTAAAATGCATCAGATGGTTCGCTCTCTTATCAGTGTCTGCCTGGCGTGTTATGGATAACCGGCATGGGTGACAACTCCTTTTTCTACCCAGCCCGCTGATGGCTGTTTCTGGGTAATCGGCCGTCTACTCAGCCTTTTTACAGACGTCTCAAGCATGATACCTACAACTGTCGCGGCAGGGAAAGCGATAGTTTTGCCTTTTGCCGCGCCACAGCTGCATTTGCTACTGCACGTGCAGCCCGCTATGCCAAGGGGTGATCAGGTTGCCTGCGTTATGTTTTCAGGATAGGACGGCTTGATTCATACGTCATGCCGGGAGGTGGTAATGGGGCAAAACCCGTGTGGTTCTGCCCGGCCAGGTTTAAAGAATGGTCAGGTTTTCTTCGCTGTAGAAATGCGTTAGCAGGTTAGCCATGTTGGTGGCATCTTCTGTGCCGGCGAGTTCCCTGATGGAGTGCATGGCCAGCGTCGGAAGACCGACATCCAGCGTCATCACGCCCAGTTCTGCTGCTGTGAGCGGGCCGATGGTGCTGCCGCAGCCCATATCGGTTCTGGCCACAAAGCTCTGTACCGGTACATTGGCCTTCTGGCAGAGATGTCTGAACAGTGCGCTGGTTTCGCTCGTGGTGGCGTAACGCTGGTTGGCGTTGATCTTGATAACCGGCCCCTGGTTCATTATCGGGCTGTGGTTGCCATCATGCTTGTCGGCGTAATTCGGGTGAACGGCATGGGCGTTGTCTGCCGAAATGAGTATGGAGCGTTGCATGGTGCGGGTCAGTGGTTCACCTGTACCGATAATGCGTTCGAGTACATTTTTCAGAAACGGCCCCTGTGCGCCAGTGGCGGATTGGCTGCCCACTTCCTCATGGTCATTGCAGACCAGCAAGCAGGGAGATTCGCTGTCGGCTGCAAGCAGGGCCTGCAGACCCGTAAAGCAGCTCAGCAGGTTGTCCAGTCTGGCAGAGGCGATGAAGTCCTGTTCCATTCCGATGATGGCAGCTTTCTGTGTGTCGTAGAAAAATAGCTCATAATCCAGTATTTCCGCTGGTTGGCTGGACGGCTCCTCAGCTTTCAGGCGATTCGTCAGCTGCTGCATGAAATCGATCTTTTCGTCATTTTTCAGCAGAGACAGAATAGGGGGGATATCTTTCTGTGGATTGACGGGATGAGTGGTGTTCGCTTCCCGATCAAGATGGATCGCCAGGTTGGGGATGATGGCAATAGGGTCGCGAAAATCGATCAGGGAGCTGTGTAGCTGACCCTGTGGGTCAGCCCAGGTCACTCGCCCGGCCAGTGATAAATCGCGGTCAAACCAGGGGTTCAGCAATGCACCACCATAGACCTCGACACTCAGTTGATAGCAGCCTTTTTCCTGTAACGTAGGATTGGGTTTTACCTTCAGGCACGGGCTGTCAGTATGCGCGCCGACCATGCGAAATCCCTGTTCCGCATAATTCCCTGTGCCTGTTGTAAAGGCAATAATGGAGGAGCCGTTGCGGATGGTGTAGTACTTTTTGCCAGGGGCCAACTGCCAGGCATCGCGTTCGTTGAGTGCCGTAAAGCCGGCATTGTCCAGCTGACGCGCTATCTCCCGGGTGGCATGGAATGGCGTCGGCGATTGATCCAGAAAGGTCAGCAGTTTTTGATTGAAGGTATTCCGGTCGAAGGTGTGCTTTGTCATGGGTATTCTGTCAGGCAGAGTGAATGCCTGACAGAATACCAGTGGCCTGTAGCGGAATGAAGTTATTTCGTGCCAGGTAATGATTCTGGCAGGGTCACATTGAGCTCCAGGATAGAGACTTCTTCGCGAGTGTCGAATTGGATACTGACATCCTCATTTTCCACCGCTACGTATTTTCTGATGACGTTGAGAATATCCTGCTTCATGGCCGGCAGGTAGTCGGGACTGTCCCGACCTGCACGCTCATGGGCGACGATTATCTGCAGTCGTTCCCGGGCGACAGAGGCCGAGGATTTTTTCTCCTTGTTCTGGAAAAGGTCAAACAGGCTCATTAGCGTCCCCCAAACATCCGTTCCAGCAGGCCTTTTTTCCGGATATCAAGGAAGCGGTGAGGCAGATCCTTGCCAAGAAAACGGCTGACGATATCATTGTATGCCTGTCCGGCGTCGCTATCATCTTGCAGAATGACTGGCTGCCCCTGGTTGGAGGCTTTCAGGACGGCCATGGATTCCGGCACAACACCCAGCAGGGGGATGGCCAGGATGTCTCTGACATCGTCCACGCTCAGCATCTCACCCTTGATGACCCGTTCGGGATCGTAGCGGGTGAGTAGCAGGTGTTCCTTGACCGGTTCAAGGTTCTGTTCGGCCCGACGGGATTTGCTGTGCAGAATGCCCAGGATGCGGTCAGAGTCCCTGACGGAAGAGACTTCCGGGTTGGTCGTAATAATGGCTTCATCGGCAAAATAGAGTGCCATCAGTGCGCCTTTCTCAATACCTGCCGGGGAATCACAGACAATGTAGTCAAAGTCTTCCTTGAGCTGGTTAAGAATGGCTTCAACCCCCTCAAGTGTCAGCGCGTCCTTGTCCCGGGTCTGGGACGCGGGTAGGACGTAGAGGTTGTCGGTATGTTTATCTTTGATCAAGGCTTGGTGCAGCGCGGCTTCGCCATTGATGACGTTGACAAAGTCATAGACGACACGACGCTCACACCCCATGACCAGGTCCAGGTTGCGCAGACCGATATCGAAATCAATCACAACGGTCTTGTGACCCTGCATGGCCAGGCCGGTAGAGAAGGCGGCACTGGATGTCGTTTTGCCCACGCCTCCCTTGCCTGATGTGACAACAATTATCTTGGCCAATGAATCATCCCTTACAAACAAACTACATGGGTACAGGTAATAGACGACTGATTTATTCTTGTACAATCAGTGGTCGCGACTGAAACTGTGCCCGGATCTCATGGCAGTGGCACCACGGCGTCATTGTATCTATTTTTGGCGCGGAGCGTCAGTCTGGAAAGCCGAAGTCAGCTTCGTATCACAGTGCTTCAAAGCAGAGATTGTCTTCATCCAGCCAGGCGTGAACGGCCGATTTCCAGTATTTCTCATCTATTGTACCTGCCGGCTTGAAGCGGCCATTGATGGAAATCAGTTCGGCCTCGAAATGCTGACAGAAAATATGGGCTTTGTTGTTGCCATTAACACCGGCCAGTGCACGACCTCTCAGGGGGCCATAAACGTGAATGTTGCCGTCCGCGAGAATTTCTGCCCCTGCACCGACGGGCGCCAGTATGATCAGTTCACCAGGGTGATAAATTTGCTGACCAGAGCGTACGGGATGGGTGATGATACGGGTCGTCGGTGAAGCTTTTTCAGGTTGCTGTGATGAATTGTTTCCGGCTGTTTTCTGGTCTGATGCGGGTGTCCCTTCCTCAGGTTTCTGATCCAGGGGAAGTTCAGCCTGTGTCATAGGCAGGATACTGGCTGACGGTATTTCCTTGGCGGGTGGAGAGGTTGGGTCCAGCTTGCGTTTGACGGTATTGCCTTTTTGCGCGGGCAGACAGGCCAGCCCTGCATTGGCTGCCGCCTGCTGAAGTGCATGGTTGCCCCCGCGGATAGCAAAAATGTTAATGCCAAACCCGGCACAGAGAGAACGGATATGGTCAAAGTCCGGTGTGCTGCTGTTATTGCTCAGGCGTTCCAGAGCCAGTACGACAGGGGTGTTTTCAAAGAAGCGTGGTGCCTGTGCAACCAGAGTCTGAAGCTGGGCGCGAAATTCAATCTCGCTGAAGTGAAACAACTCCAGGGTCATCAGCGTGACCATGCTTCCTTTCAGCTGAAAGCAAGGGCTTACAGTATGGGGTGTAATCGTGCTGGTCATGGCAGTTACCGGTGATCATGCGTGCAGGCATCTTAGAGCTAGGTTAGAGATTGTGATAGTGAGTGGCAAGCACTATTGCCCTCTCCGAAATAGGATGGATAAAAACTGAGCAAACGATAAGGAGGAAGGGGGGGGCTGGGTGTTATTCGTTTTTTTTAGGGGTGGGGAAGAGTGTCTGTTATGCAGGGTTTTGTAGGTAGATACCTCTCGAATTGGGCAGGGGCTCATGCTCTGAGCAGACCCAATCCGAGAGACTGTTACTTACTATTGCGCCGCGAAGATCAATCGAATGCCGTCCAGACGCAGCTGCGCCTTTTGCAGGCACTGGTGGCCAATGGCCGCCTGTTGTTTCAGGAATTCAATTTCCTCATCCCGGATATTTGGGTTAACCGCCTTTAATGCAGCAAGTCGCCGGATTTCCCGTGTGACCGACTGAATCAATTCCTGGCAAGCCTCATTGATAATATCCGCCACGCGGGTACGGGCGAAATCTTCCGCCTTGTTGACCATTTTCAGGATAGGTTCGCGTTGCGCTTTGACAACCTTGCGAGCCATGGTGGTCTTGAGCTTCTGCAGCTGACTGTCCAGTCCCTCAAAGCTGACTTTGTCTGCCAGATTATTCAGGTTGGGGTCAATCAGTGTGCGAATCACCGTGGGTGGCAGGAACCGGTGCAGTTGCAGTTTCCTGTCACCGCCGGCTTCAACCACAAAGACCGCTTCCATCAGCATGGTGCCGGGTTTCAGCGCCTTGTTCTTGATCAGTGCTACCGACGTATTACCGGTCTCGCTGGTCAGCAGCATCTCCATGCCTTCACGCACCATGGGGTGTTCCCAAGTGACAAACTGCATGTCCTCGCGTGCCAGTGCGGTGTCGCGGTTGAAGGTAATGGTTGTCCCATCAACAGGCACAGCAGGGTAGCTCGATACTGTCATGTGGCTGCCCGGTCGAACGATCAGGCAGTGTTTGGAGTGATCTTCGGTTTCCAGGCCGAATCCTTCCATCAGCCGTTCCAGGTAGTTTCGAAGAACCTTTGGTGTATCCTGTTTTCGAATCTCGGCGGCCAGATCATGACTGCTACCGGCACCACGGGAGTTGAGTTCAAGCAGACGGTCTCGTCCCTGACGCAGGTTTCCGGCTATCTCTGTGTTGAGCGCCAGGGTTTTGCTGATCAGCTCATGACTGCTTGCTTCGCCGGTTTCATCGGTTTCGTTTGTCGCTATTTGGCTGACCCATTCGGTGAGTTCTTCGCCCAGCTGGGTGAAAACGACGCTACCGGCAGGACAGGTGTCAGCAAAGGCGTCCAGTCCTTCCTGGTACCAGTGAAACAGGCGAGCCTGACCGGTACCTTCCAGGTAAGGCACATGAATGCGAATGGTTTCAGATTGTCCAATCCGGTCGAGCCGGCCAATGCGCTGTTCGAGCAGGTCCGGGTTGAAGGGCAGGTCAAACAGCACCAGGTGATGGGCAAACTGGAAGTTACGGCCTTCACTGCCAATCTCGGAACAGATCAGCAGCTGGGCGCCATAGTCTTCATCCGCAAACCAGGCGGCGGCACGGTCACGCTCAATGATGGACATGCCTTCATGAAACACCGATGCCTGGGCGCCTGACGTAATGCGCAAAGCCGCTTCCAGATCCATGGCGGTGGTGGCGTTGGCGCAGATAACCAGTACTTTCTCCTTTTTCAACAGCTTCAGGAGGTTGGCAAGCCATTCGACCCGAGGGTCGACCTTCCACCAGGGATCCATATCATCAACCTTGATGTTGGTCTGGTAGGCCAGCTCCGGAAACAGCTGATGCCTGAACTGATGCTCGGTTTCCCGGGACTCTTCCAGCGCAATCTGGTACAGCTCCGGCAGTGGCTGTGGATATCCCTGCACGACACGACCAGGAAAACCGGGGACAGAGGCTCGCGTATTCCTGAACAGGATGCGGCCTGTACCATGGCGGTCCAGCAACAGACGAATCAATTGCTCTTTTGCCTGATCGTAGGCTTCCTCTTCCCGACTTTCAGCCGTCAGGATATCCAGCAGTGGCTGCGCTTCTTCACCCACCAGTGAGGCAATAACCTCTGCCTGCTCGGTGGGAAGTTGCTCGGCTTCCAGCAATTGCTGTACGGCTTTGGCCAGTGGCTCATACCCGGCGGACTCCTGACGGAACTGCTCCAGGTCATGGAAACGATCCGGATCCAGTAGTCGCAATCGGGCAAAGTGACTTTCCACACCCAGCTGTTCCGGTGTTGCTGTCAGCAGCAGTACGCTGGGAGTGCTGTTTGCCAGTATTTCGACCAGTTGGTATTCCGGGCTGCCACCCTCGGACTCTGTCCACAGCAGGTGATGGGCTTCATCGACCACGAGGAGATCCCAGCCAGCGTCAACGACCTGCTCCTGATGCTCCGGATGATCACGCAGGAATTCCAGACTGGTGAGAATCAGCTGTTCACTGCTGAACGGATTGTCGCCATCTGCATTGCGGCAGCGTTCTGCATCGAACACACTGAAGCGCAGGTGGAAACGCCGCAGCATTTCGACCAGCCACTGGTGAACCAGAGGTTCCGGAACGACAATCAGCACGCGCTTAGCCTGACCGGTCAGCAGCTGCTGACTCAGGACAAGACCGGCTTCGATGGTTTTACCAAGACCCACTTCATCTGCCAGCAGCACCCGGGGGGCAAAGCGATTGCCCACTTCATTCGCGATATGCAGCTGATGGGGAATCAGGCTGGCACGAGCGCCAGTCAAACCCAGCAAGGGTGACTGAATGACCCGATTGAAGTGACAGAGCGTCTGGTAACGCAGCGAAAAATTGCTGTTCAGGTCAATCTGACCCGCCAGCAGACGATCCTGCGGCTTGTTAAATTCAATAAAATTGCTGAGACAGGACTCGGGGAGGTCCCGTTGCTCACCATTGTCGAGCGTACCGGTATAAGTGACTAGGCCGTTTTCTTCCCTGACGCCAATAACGGTGAGTGACCAGCCTTCATGACTTTCAACGGTATCGCCCACCGCGAACATAACGCGGGTCAGCGGACAGTTTTCCAGTCGATAAACACGGGTTTCACCAGTGGCGGGGTAGAGTAGCGTAACCGTTCGCGCCTCAATGGTAAGAATGGTGCCAAGCCCCTGTTCGATCTCTGTATCACTGATCCAGCGTTGTCCAGAAACGAATGTTGCCATAGGGGTTGCCTGCTCCCTCTACATAAAAAGGTGCGTATGTTAGCGGATAACCGGAAAGACTCAATATGGGGGTGACCGAAACGGGAAACAATCCGGATGATTGGTGTCGGTGCACAGCATAGGTGAAGCTGGAAAATTTAGAGAATAAAATGCCGGAAAGTGAATCTTTCCGGCGAAGCAGGGATTTACCTGAAAGCATCCAAAGATGTTGGAGTGGGAGGCACCTTCGGATAACGGCTTTCAGTCTACGCCGCCGCTGTGTGGATGACAGGGCAGGCGGAGTGCTTGTTTGTTGGGGTGCTGTGCCTATCAGGCCGGCTCGGCTGACGGTTCTGGCCGGGTTTCGCCCAGCAGTTCCAGCACCAGCTCGGGTTTGCCTTTGAAGGCTTTAGACAGGGTGTCCTTATGACGGGCCAGCAGCAGACCGATATTTTCGGCCAGTTCTTCATCCAGTGTGCTGAAATGTTTTTCCAGCAGGCTGCTCAGGTTGGCAGCCAGTTCCAGTTGACGATCATACTCTTCGGCAGCTTTTTTATCTGCAAACATGCTTCCGTCCCGGTCACATTGCCACATGGGGATAACGGCCATGGTGGTCCTCTTGGTTTTTGTCTGTGATATTCTGTATATCTATACAGTATTCTAGGGCAGGTGTTGGCAAATGTTAAGTCCTGATTCCAGCAGAGATGTCATGAGTGGCGAAGTCATCACCTTGCCGGGCGGTGTCTGCCGGTACTGGCCAGCTTGGTTGACTGTCGAGGAAGCCAGCCGGTTGTATCAACAGCTGCTGGACGCGGTTTCGTGGCGACAGGATGAGATCCGATTATTTGGGCGAACCCTGCCATTGCCCCGGCTGCAAGCCTGGTATGGTGATTCCGGTGCCAGTTATCGCTACTCGGGGATTCAGCTGGAGCCGTTGCCCTGGCTGCCGGATTTGTATGCGCTCAAAACGCGGGTCGAGCAGGCGACGGGGGCTGAATTCAATAGTGTATTGGTGAACCTTTACCGGTCGGGGCAGGATAGCAATGGCTGGCATGCGGACGATGAGCCAGAACTGGGGGGCGATCCGCTGGTGGCTTCACTGAGCCTTGGCTCGACGCGACGGTTTCAGTTGCGTCATAAAACGGATCGTTCAATTCCAGTGCGAACCCTGAACCTGGAAGCAGGGTCGCTGCTCTTTATGGGGGATGGCATGCAGCAGCACTGGCAACATCAGATTCCAAAGACACAAAGAAACATATCCTCCCGCATCAACCTGACTTTTCGAAGGGTTATTGATCTGTGTCAATAGGGCGGTTTCCGGGTGCTGCTAGCCTGAATTCATAAAGAGAACGAAAATGCAGGAAGGAGGGGTTATGTACCTGGATACGGTTGTGGTAGCGGGTTTAGTCACCGTTGGATTGGTGATTGCGTTTGGTGGTGGTTTCGCCTGGTTTATCAAGAAAGATATGGAGCGCCATTCTGACAAGTAATCGTAATCAATCGAGAGTGGTTTTTGGGTAGTAGCCACTCACGCGCTGTCTTATTGTTTTATTATTCTTGCGGTAGTGATTTTCTTTTCCTGTCTGTTTGATATACGTGGTACTGTGCTCGTATAGTCCGTTTTTTCCTCTTACCTGTTGTTCTCTCTCATGAGCCGTATTTCTTGCCCGCGTTGCGGTCGTCCTGAATCTGTCTGCTACTGTCATGATTTGATCGCTTATCAGGCACCGGTCGATTTACTGATTCTCCAACATCCCGATGAATCCCGTCATGCCTTGAATACGGCGAGAATCGTCACGCTTTCTGTGGGGAATGCCGAGATTCTTGTCGGTGAAGATTTTTCATCGGATACCTACCTGATGGAACGATTGAATGATCCGGGCTGCCAACCTTGGTTGCTTTTCCCAAAGGAAGGGGCTGTGCCGCTGAATACAGTGGTAAATGCCGGGTCAGGTGACAGGAAGCCGTTGTTTATTCTCTTGGATGCAACATGGCGTAAAGCGCGGAAAATATACTATCTGTCCACTTGCCTTCATACGCTCCCTGCCGTGCAAATTACGACGGATAAGTTATCGGCGTATCGTATCCGTAAAGTGCCGGCGCCCGGTTATCTATCAACCGTAGAGGCGGCGGTAGACGTGCTTAGGGCCTTTGATCATGATCAGTTTGCCTGTGACAGCATGCTGGCGGCATTTGACCGGTTGATAGGTAATCAGATTACCGCCATGGGGGAATCGTTGTATGCCAGAAATTATGAAAAAAATCAGATGAGCTGAATAGAGGAAAGCACTGTTTTAACCGTCAGGTTCTGAGGGTGGTAAGCCTTTCAATCGGGCTTGTGTGTTATCATGCGAAGCCATTGGTTACAGACATTGTTGGTCAGTGGCATCGATAATCGCAGGTCGCACGTATGGAAGTACAGGAACGGATAGAAAGTAAACTGGCATCAGCATTTGCTGTCGTGCATATGGAAATCAACAACGAAAGCCACATGCACAATGTGCCAGCAGGTTCGGAATCGCATTTCCGGGTGGTTCTGGTGACTGACAGTTTTGCCGGTAAATTACCGGTCAAACGGCATCAGATGGTTTACCGCGTACTGTCTGAAGAGCTGGAAAGTGGTGTCCATGCCCTGGCGTTACATACCTATACGCCGGATGAGTGGCAAACGGTTCAGCAGGCGCCAGCTTCGCCCAATTGCAAAGGGGGCGGAAAATAGCCACTGCTCCGAAAGACTATCTTGCCAGTAAGCTGGGTGATTGCTCAGTCGTCAAAGATCAAGCAGGCGGGTGAAGGCTGCCATAGCTTCCGGATCGCCCGCCTTGATCTTGTTGGCAATGATATGGTGAAAAAAGTATTTGAAATCGGTGTGTTCCTGGGCCGCATACAAGCTCTCGTCGCCTACTAGCACCGGTGTGTTTTCTACTTTCTCACTGTCTGCCAGCATGGCCTGGATGGCGCCATTGTTAAGGAGGCGCCAGCTGGTCACCTGGGTCAGGGTGATTGTCTGGAATTTGTCGCCTGTCAGCACGGCATGTGTACCAATGGGGTCAGGAATTTCCTGGATAGTGTCCTGTTCAGTGGTGTATTCAGCGTCGTAATAGGATGCAGAACTCTCCAGTTCCACGACCTTGTGGAGCGGTGCGTCATAAAACACGGCTTCATGGAAGTTGTCAAAATAGCCTTCCCAGTGCCCATTCAGCGGATCATTTAATTCCCGGCAGGGGACCAGCCGGCTCAGCCAGGGGACCATCGCATCAATTTCACCATTCTGGTTCAGCGCCCAGCAGAGGATTTTCATGCTGAACAGCTTATCCGGGTTGGCATCGTTACTGTAAAGCATTTCCAGCCCGTCCAGCTCAGGGGCAATGCGGATGATTTTGCTGGCTTCGTCAGGATTCCAGGTCTTGCCGGTAAACAGGTCGACGACCTGGCCGTCGCCTTTGTCGATAGACGGGGTGTTGTTATTGCTGTCACTACCCATTACAGCTCCTTCTGACAGGCGGGCCGGCATCCTGCCGGCCAGTGAAATATGTAGGCCGATAGAGTTATGTATCGCCCATTTGGAGGAGGGCTGAACGATGAATCAAGCCGTTTGAGGGGTAATCATCCGGCACCGGTTCAGGCTGGTGGCGTAGAGGCGGAGCCCAAGCAGCAAGGCCGCTATGGTCAGGCCAGCTACCAGTCCGATCCAGAAGCCTCGTGGGCCCATGGAGTCACCAGCGATATCGGTCATGCCAAGGATATAGCCCATCGGCAAGCCGACGGCCCAGTAGGCCATGACAACCAGAAACATTGGTGTGCGGGTATCTTTGTAGCCGCGCAGTGAGCCGACTGCCGCTGCCTGCATGGCGTCAGAAAATTGGAAAATGGCAGCATAAAACAGCAAAGCGGAGGCGGCCTGTATGACCTCCGGGTTGCTGCTGTAGATTCCGGCAATCATCTCAGGAGCGATCAGCATTAATCCGGCGCTCAGGCAGGCGAAGAAAAGACTGACGGCATGGCCGACATAGGCGGCAAACCGGGCTTTTTCCGGATTGTTGGCGCCGAGCGATTGACCGACCCGGATGGTGATGGCAAAGCTGATGCTTAACGGCAGCATGAACGTCAGGGAGGAAAAGTTCAGGGCCACTTGGTGGCTGGCAACCGTACTGGCGCCCAGGCGACCAATCAGGAGGGCGATAATGGCAAAGATACTGCCCTCAATAAACATGGTCATTCCGATAGGGAAGCCCAGTTTCAGGTGTTCCGCTATCCGTGAACCGACAGGTCGGTCGATGGCAGCAAATATACCCCTTGGCTTATGCTTTCGGCCAAAGGCGGTATAGATCATCATCATGATCGCCATACTCCAGAAGGCAAGCGCTGTCGCCCAGCCACAGCCGACGCCGCCCATGGCGGGAAAACCGAATTTGCCATAAATCAGGATGTAGTTGGCTGGAATGTTGAGCAACAATGCAATAACACTGAATATCATCGCTGGCCGGGTATCTGATGTACCTTCGCAATAGGCATTCAATGTCTGGTAGATGGCGATGGCGGGCGCGCCATAGGCCAGTGCTTTCAGGTATTCGTCGATAATGACAATCAGGTCAGGGGAAACCTTCATCAGGCGCAGCAAGGGCTCTGTGCTGTGCAGGTAGATCATGGCCACCAAGCCGGCTATCAATGCAATCCAGAGTCCCTGGCGAACTTCACCTGCAATATCGTCTGTTTTACCCGCGCCAAACAAATGAGCGACAGTGGGTGTAGTAGCCATCAATGTGCCCCTGACCAGCAGGTAGAAGGGCATCCAGAGGCTGCCGCCAATGGCAATGGCGGCAAGGTCACGCGCACTGGCCTGGCCGGCCATGCTGGTGTCAATAAATCCCATACCGCTCATGGAGAGCTGGGAGACGATGATGGGGGCGGCGAGGATCATCAGTTCCTTCGCTTCGGCCATAAAGCGCTGGAACCGGGTTTTTTGGCTGTGCATTGATAACTTCTGTCGTTTTTTCGGAATATAAAAGTTATTTGTCGTTAGTTTTGATTCTAAATTGTTATAAAAACGATAGAAGTCAGTATTGCTACTCAAAGTGCGCCGGTTTCAGGAGGAAACGTTGATAGTAGCTTTGCTACTGATCGAGATATTGCCGTGAAAATCCTTCCAGTGGAGAGTGACAGCCATAAAATCGTGCCAGTGCATCGGTAAACCGCTGCGCTCTGGCAGGTAAGCCTGTGCAGAAAATTGTCTGAACTTCCTTGAATATATTGTCTTTGAAGGTGTGAGAGGCGCTGTTACCTGCCATGAGGTTATCTGCGCTGATTCGGAAACGGTAACGACAGGCGTTGGCGAAAATCCACTCAAACGCCTGGGGTCTGACTTCGACCTGTTCAAACAGGTGTTGTTGTTCCTGTGTTCGGCCATCCGGTTCATACCAGTAGCCATAATCCACCCGCTGCCGACGCGTGGGTCCGGCTACGCACCAGTGGGCGACTTCATGCAGGGCACTGGCAAAATAATCATGGGTGAAGAGAATGCGATGTGTGGGGTTATCTGGTGTTGCCGGCTGATACAGCGGTTCGTTGTAGCCGCCTGCTAGCTCGGTATTGTCCGTTGTAAGGAAGGTTTTGTTAAACAGTGTAACCAGATCCTGGGTGTTGTGTTGCATGATAACGTCAATGTTGCCGGAGGTTTGCGGAATGCCGGGGCGCATTATACCATCCGGTCATCTTGGCTATCAGGTTGATGCGGGCGTTGAATGAAAATTGTCGCCGATGAGAACATCCCGCTGGCGGATGTGTTTTTTGGTGGTTTGGGCGAGGTTGTCAGCGTTCCCGGCCGGACTCTGGATGCCGCTCAAGTGGCTGATGCCGATGTGTTGCTGGTTCGTTCCGTAACCCAGGTGAATCGTGAGTTGCTCGTAAACAGCAATGTGCGATTTGTCGCATCGGCAACCAGTGGTATTGATCACGTGGATACCGACTGGTTGCAGAAACAGGGAATTGGCTTTGCTCATGCGCCCGGCTGTAACGCTGATTCGGTTGTTGAATATGTCCTCAGTGCGATCAATATCCTGTCAGAGCAGTTAGGTTTTGTGCTGAAGGATCAGGTGGTTGGCATTATTGGTAAAGGTCATGTCGGTGGGCGGTTACTCGGGCGCCTGGAAGCGTCAGGCGTACGTTGTCTGGTGCATGATCCCTTCGCTCCGGCGGAAAAAGCCGAACAGAGGGTCGAACTGGATGAACTCCTCAAGAAGGCCGATATCATTTCATTGCATACCCCCTTAACAAATGGGGGGGATCATCCGACCTTCCATCTATTGGATGAGCAGCGTATTGGGTTGATTCGCCCAGGCAGTGTTCTGATCAACAGTAGCAGAGGACCGGTTGTTGATAACCTGGCGCTGCTGGCGCGATTGCAGCAGAGGAATATCACTGCTGTGCTGGATGTCTGGGAGCAGGAACCCGACATTTCTCTTGATCTGCTGGATCATGTGGCCATCGGTACACCCCATATTGCCGGGTATAGCCTGGAAGCAAAAATTCGTGGTACCGGGATGATATACCAGGCGCTGTGCCGTTATTTTGGATTGCCTGCCAGGGTTAGAATCAACAATGTCATGCCGATTCCCGTATTACGGAGTCTGACGTTCTCCAGTGATGTGCAGGCGGAAGAGGCAATTACGACGGCGCTGCGGGCAGTCTACGATGTGAGGCGGGATGATGTTCGCCTGCGTCTGGCGCTCAGGCAGAGAGAGGAGGCCGTTCCGATGGTTTTCGACAGGCTTCGAAAAAACTACCTGGAACGGCGTGAATTTCAATCATTGAAAGTGCGCCTGCGTAATACGACCCCAGACGTTCAAATCCTGCTTGAAGGTCAGGGGTTCCGGGTGATCAGTGAGTAACTGAAAACCCATGGGTTGGACAGGACATGGTGCCAGTGGCATCAAACTGCTCAAAGGCTGCCTTCAGCATGGCTTCGGTAATCGGGATCTCGCGGCCATCCTCAGTAACGATAGCGGCGCCGTTAAAACAATCCTGTCTTTGGGCCTGGGTGGGATCCTGTACCGGCTGTTGTGTCGGTGAGCTAAGAGTGTAAGTCATTGATCATCTCCTTCGGCCTGGGGTCCGGTGTTATCGGGTTACCATTGGCTTTAGCTTATCTAACCTTTATGGCAATGCCATGACCAAGCCATGACAACCTGGTGACAAAGGGGGACTGAAAACTCGCATGGATCATCAAAGGTTGTCTTCAGTCACCCGATACCGGACGCTTTCAGGGTATCTTGAGTGGCTGTTACCATCAAGAACAGTTTCTGTAACGGTTTGTGGTATTTAGGGGGATTGTGTTGTTTACCATAGGACTGATTATCAATCCGGTTGCCGGCCTTGGCGGACGTGTTGCCCTGAAGGGCAGTGATGGTGTTGAAACGGTCGAGCAGGCGCTGGCGCTTGGGGCTACTCCCCGGGCTGAGGCGCGAACCGAGGTTGCACTGGGAAAACTGCTTTCGCTTAAGGATCAGATTCAATTTCTGACCTGGCGTGATGACATGGGTAGCGCCTTGTTGAAGCGCATGGGTTTCGGAAACCAGTTGCTCGGCAGGTCTGAGCAAAAGCCGACATCCCCCGAAGATACCGAAGCGGCTGCAACCGCCATGGAGCAGGCTGGCGTTAATCTGATTCTCTTTGCCGGTGGCGATGGTACCGCCAGAAATATCTGTAACAGTGTGAGTGCCGCGCAGCCGGTGCTGGGGATTCCGGCAGGCGTCAAAATTCACTCAGGCGTATACGCGGTGACACCGTCTGCGGCAGGGGAAGTGGTCGCCATGCTGGTTCGGGGTGAGCTGGTGGGCCTGCGGGAACAGGATGTCAGGGATATTGATGAGTCCGCATTTCGGGAAGGACGCGTCAGGGCCAAGCACTATGGTGATTTGCTGGTACCGGAAGAAGGCCGTTTTGTTCAACAGGTTAAACAGGCGGGGCGTGAAGTCGAAGCGCTGGTGGTTCAGGATATTGCCGATTATTTCCGTGATGAAATCATGCAAGAGGATGTCCTTTACCTGGTAGGTCCGGGCTCAACGACCAAAGGAGTGATGGATGTCCTGGGGCTGGAAAATACACTGCTTGGTGTTGATCTGATCTGCAATGAAACCTTGATTGCCTCGGATATGACAGAACAGGACATACTGGCGCACATCAAGGATAAACCGGTCAAACTGTTGGTCACAGCGATAGGTGGTCAGGGACATTTGTTGGGGCGGGGTAATCAACAGCTGAGTCCAGAGGTCATCCGTACAGTGGGGCGGGACAATATTCTGGTTCTGGCCACAAAAACCAAGATCAGGGAGCTGGATGGGCGGCCGTTATTGCTGGATACCGGCGATACCGAACTGGATAAGGCGTTATCTGGCACCATGACTGTACTGACGGGATATAACGATCGGATTCTTTATCCTGTTACAACGCTATAGCGGTTAAGCCGGAGAAAGGGTTTTCTTCGGCATGGCTTGTCTTATAAGTATCAGTCAGTTTCTTTTTTTCATTCGCTATCAATATGCCATTGAGCGAATGGGTTCAAGTGTCGATAGCATAGGCACTTTTTTGCACTGTCACTTCAGAGCCCTCTCCTCCAACCTTATTCCTCCATCGGATTGGTATAAGGCAATCAATGCGTAATGTTCTATGTTTTTTATTAGGTAGCCTTATAAACGGTTGCCACGCTTGATCAGTCTTTTTCAATTATGTGAGGTTGGATGTGGTCATGGCCAAATGGCGCAGCAATAATCGTATTTTGATGTCTTTCTTTCTTTCCAGTGTGTTGGGTACGTCTATCACACCACTGCTGGCAGACAGTATGCATTCTGCCCATGCGCAACACGGGGAAGATCGTGCCTGTTGTCATCATGAGGAAATGGTTGCGTTGCCTGAGGGTGTGAAAGTACCGGAATTATCGCTGCTGTTATTTCGCGACGCAGTGACGGGTTTTAATCTGCATCTTAATATCCGGAATTTTGAGCTGGAATCACCCGAGTATGCAGCGGTTAGACATGACGAGCTGGCTCAGGGGCATGCGCATCTGTTTATCAATGGCAAGAAAGTTAAACGCCTTTATGGGCCATATGAGCATCTGCCCGGGCATTACTTCACCTCGGGTGAGAATGAGATCAAGGTCACCTTGAATAGCCATGATCATGCGAGCTTAACTTCCAACGAGAAGCCGTTAAGTGCAACATTGAAAATTAACACAGAGCAGGATGAGCCGGTGATCAGCCATGAATCGACATCGCCTGTCAGTGAATAAGTCAGAATGTAACGTGTAATCAGGGATCCGTTATCCCGTAAAAAACAATCATTCGATCAGAGCCAGGGAGAGGCTTTTCTATGCAAAAAATGGCAGCGACGCCACCTCGTTTTGATCAAGATTTCAGAAACCAGTTCCGGCAACTGCTTGAGTGGCGGCGTGATGTGCGACGTTTTGATACTCGTCCATTGCCTGATGGGTTAGTTGATGAGTTGCTGGATATTGCCAATCTCTCGCCTTCGGTTGGGTTAAGTCAGCCCTGGCGTTTTATTATGGTTGACGACATGGAGCGACGGGCGCAGATAACGGCAGACTTTGAACAGTGTAATAGCGCTGCGCTACAGCAGTTCTCAGGTGCCCGGGCGGCCCGGTATGCCAGCCTGAAACTGGCCGGACTCCGTGAGGCGCCTGTACAGATTGCCACTTTTGTTGATGTGAATCCTGATCAGGGGCACGGTCTGGGACAGTCGACAATGCCTGAAACCTTGCATTACTCGTCCGTTCTGGCCATTTACTCCCTGTGGCTTGCAGCAAGAACGCATGGTGTCGGGTTAGGGTGGGTATCTATTCTGAATCCCGACGTGGTGAAGGGTATCTGCGACGTCCCGGATCACTGGCAATTCATTGCCTACCTTTGTCTTGGCTACCCCCAGGAAGAGCATACAGAACCGGAACTACAGCTGTCAGGCTGGGAGACGCGTCGTTCGCTGAGCAATAAGGTGATACGTCGCTAGGCTGAATTACTTTTTGGCAATGCCGCCATACATGAAAACCGGCAGGTCTGTATTTGGCTGGTGGTTGTTCCAGCTCTGTACAGGCTGGATACCTGGTTCTGATACGCGCCAGGGTTGAATCAGTGTGGCGAAATCTTCCGGCGTACGCATATGAAAATTATCACCAAGTATTGCCAATGCTTCGGGGAAATGGCTCAAGGCGTGACTATCCAGATCAAAGATCACCCGGCTGCCTGCAGGCGCATGCTCATACAGCGATTGAAACAACGCGGAAACCGCCTCATCTCGCATAAATACAGTAATACCCACAACGACATAGCCTATGGGCGACGTGTCACTGGTTTCTAACACCTGCCTTAACGCGTCTTTGTCACAGGTCGAGAAATCATTCGCATCACAATAACTGTAATCAGCCCGCGAAGTGTTCTCTAAGAGCTGTTTACCCAGTTCGATGTTGTATGGGTCAATATCGGTATACAGCACTCTGGCATTTGGAACGGCTTCATGGACATTGCCACAGGATGGAATACCTGCTCCCAATACCAGGAAACGATCAATGCCCTGTTGATGAAGCTGTTGAGAGGCGCGAACAATGTATTGCCTCAGGGTTTGGAAAACTTCCGGGAATCGCTCATAGATACCACTGAACAGTTGAGCCGCTTCATGGTCTGCCGACGTATGATGCTGGCCGCCTAACCAGACATCTAATATACGTCCTGTGTTTGGTATAACGGGAACGTCCATGGTTTTTCCCCTCCCCGGTGCAATGGTGTGATCTCTGTGCTTATCTAAAAATAGAGTAGATGAGGTGGCTGCTTTAAATCAAAATGCGATCACCTGTCGCAAGATGCGCGCGCATAAAGGCAAGGGAAGGGCAAATGACCGAGCCAGTTACAATAAAGAAGGACAGCAATATACCGCGAAGTCGTTTGGAGCAGCAGATCAGGGATATCCGCCCACTCAGGGCCGTGAACTACACCAATAACGGGATGGATGTGATCGACTTCTTTCATGAAGTGGGAAAAAGCAAAGATGCACTGGAAAGCCTCTTTTTTGTTCAATCATCCGATGATGAGTCGTCATCAGGCCTCAGTGAGCTTGAAGCACGCTATCGTGCTGAACCGGGAGATTGGTTGCTCGGTGTTTTATTGGGCTATTACTATTTTACTGTCGTGCAGGATGTGGCGCGTTGTACAACAGTGATGTCTGAAATCGCGCAGTTGATTGATACACCGATAGTGTGTCAGGCAATCAGCGATCGCTTGCAGGTGTTACATCAAGGGAAGTCGGGTCAGTCAGGTGATTTATACCAGCGACAAAAGACACTGTTAAACCAACGTTTGCAGGCATTCATTCGTGATCATGGGCAGTGTCCGAGCGCCTTGCCGGAAGTCGCACAATCTAAGGAAGAAGAACCTCTGCTTGAGGAGCTATCCCGGTTCTGGGTCTTTGATCCTGAATCCGGTGAAGTATTGTTAAAAGAACATTTTGAGCGTCACAGGAAAGCCTCCGAGCGCCATCAGCGTATGAGCCAAGTGGTTCGCCATCAGCCAACAACCTTTGAACAACCGGATAATCAGTGAAGGTGAGCACAATGACAGGATGTCCTTTCCATCAGACTGAAACAACGGATATCGGCACTACCTATAATCCATTGTCGCCAGAACAGACCCGCGATCCTTATGGCATGTACCGTCTGGCCAGGGAAACGCAGCCGGTCTTTTTCAGTGAGCGTTACCAGATGTGGATCGTCACACATTATGACGACGTCGTTAAGGTGCTCAAGGATACCGATACCTATTCCAGCAAAGGTATTATCACGGTTAACAGTGGCCGGTTGCCGACAGAAGTCGTTGAAGTGTTGGAGCAGGGTTACCCCCAGGTGCCGGGCATGACTGACAATGATCCACCGCATCATGACCGCATTCGAAGCCTGGTGGGAAAGGCCTTTTCGCAACGCATAGTCACGGCGATGGAATCGCACATTCGATTCATTGCCAACGAAGTGGTGGATCAGTTTGTGGATCGTGGTGAGGTTGATATTCTTGAGCATTACGCCTTCCCCTTTCCGCTGATTGTCATTGGCGATGTGCTCGGTGTGGATCGTGAGCACCTGGCTAACCTGAAGCAATGGAGTGACGACTGGGTCGCTCTGTTGGCAGCGCCTCTGTCTCTGGAGGAACAACTGGAGAATGCCCGGGGGTTTGTCGCCTTCCAGCACTTTTTTCATGATTTGATTGAGGAGAAGCGTCGGCATCCGAAACAGGATCTGATTTCGCATATGATCCATGCCCGGCAGGAGGGTGTGGAGCCCCTGACTACCCTGGAAATGGTGAATGTCTGTATGAGTGCCACCTGGGCAGGGCATCAGACAGTCACCAGCATGATTTGTAATCTGCTTTACCGCCTTTTGGCTGATCCCGCCCTTTGGGAAGCCTGCTGCCATGATCGCAGTATGATTGCCACGGTTCGAGAGGAAGTCCTGCGGTTTGATTCACCTCTGCAAAGTATGATGCGTTATACAACAGGGGAGACGGAACTGGGGGGGATGACGATTCCCAAAGGCGCAGCGGTTCAGGTGTTGTTTGGTTCAGGGAATCATGATGATCGGGTCTTTACGAATCCAGAGGCATTTACGCCTGGCCGGAAAGACGTTTCTAAGCATCATCTTGCTTTCGGGAAAGGGATTCATTATTGCCTCGGATCCCAGCTGGCACGCCTTGAGGGGCAAGTTGCTGTTGAAGTGCTAATGGATCGTTGCCCGGATTTACACCTCAAGGCGGATCAAGTGATTGAGTACCAACCCAATTTTCTCTATCGCACCATGAAGTCATTAGAATTGGCCTGGACGCCACCGGTACCGGACAAGTCATCAGATAAGGAGGAGCAAACAGCTTCTCCTGAACTGCTTTGAAAACATGAAAAAACGCCCCGGTATCAGCCGGGGCATTTGGGGTTTCAGCGTGTTTGCCAAGCAGGATCAGGCTTGTTGAAGAGCTGCAATCCGTTTTTCAAGCGGCGGGTGACTCATGAACCATTCTGCGACACCGTGTTTTCCACTGATTCCAAACGCCATCAGTGAGCCTTCCAGCTGGGGTTCCATGTTATTCTGCAACCGCCGCAGGGCGGCAATCATCTTCTGGCGACCGGCCAGGTTCGCACCACCGGTATCCGCCCGGTACTCACGCTGCCGTGAGAACCACATGACAATGACACTGGCCAGTACACCAAAGACCATTTCCAGCACCATAACGATACCCATATAGGCAAAACCACCCAAGCCCTGGCCATCTTCGTTATTGTTACGCATGGCGCTGTCGATGGCGCCGGCAATGAGTCGCGCCAGGAAAATCACAAACGTATTCACCACGCCCTGGATCAGGGTCAGGGTGATCATATCGCCGTTGGCGACGTGGCTGATTTCATGACCGAGAACCGCTTCGGCCTCATCAGCGTTCATGCTGTTCAGCAGTCCCGTGCTGACAGCAACCAGCGCATTATTTCGATTGGCACCGGTAGCAAAGGCATTCATGTCCGGGGCGTTGTAGATGGCCACTTGTGGCATGCCAATACCTGCTGCCTGGGCTTGGCGAGCGACGGTATCCAGCAGCCATTTTTCGGTGGCGTTACGGGGTTGTTCGATGACCTGGGCGCCGGTGCTGCGCAGTGCCATCCATTTGGACATGAACAGGGAAATCAGGGAACCGCCAAATCCGAACACGGCGGCTAGTACCAGCAGTCCGCTCATGCTGGAACGGTTAATGCCGAACATGGTGTACACCAGGTTCAAGACAATGCTCAAAACCAAAATGACGGCCAAGTTGGTCGCCAGGAAAAGAACAATCCGCTTCATAGCATCTCCACAGGTGCGGGTAAGGTCAAGGTTATATGCGGGCGATTGTCAGGATTTCAAAGGCATTGCGCCAGCTTTTTTTGTAACGGTTGTGTCAGAAATGGCGTGTAGTCAATGGTATGACCACACGCATTAGAGGGGTTTAGAAAGATGAACCCGGTTGCTGGAGAAATTCCAGTTCTTCCGGGGTAGACTGGCGACCCAGTAATGCATTGCGATGAGGATAACGACCAAAGCGGTCAATGATCGCTTTATGGCGCAATTCAAACTGGTAGTTATCTTCCAATCCTGGCTGGCTAAAGAGCGCAACGGCTTCATGGTGAATGACCGCTGATTCCGAATGCATCCATGGCATATAGAGAAATGCTTTCTGGTGCGGTGTCAGTGCCTTATCATCCCCGTTTCTGACCGCTTCCTGAGCCAGTGCCAGGGCCAGTGAGTCGGCTGCAAAGGCTTGTGCGGTATCCCGGTAGAGATTGCGGGAGAACTGGTCAAGTATAATAACTTCTGCGAGCCTGCCTTCCGGCGCCTCGCGCCAGGGTGACAGTTCGCACCGTGTCGCGGTCTGATGTACATCAGAAAAACGTTGCTGAATCTGTTCATCAAAGTCACTGTCTTTAATAAACCACTGGCGCGGTGAAATTTCTTCAAACCAGAACGTAATGATGTCGGATAATTCCATGCACAGGCTCCTTTGAGTGATATCAGGCCTTAGCGTTGACTGGTTTTTATCATAAAAGTTTCATTTGGCGGGGTACAGCAGCAATGCCCTGCCTTGGGGATGTTGAGTGTCATGTTAAATAGTCAGGGTTATGCGCGGTTTTTGCCATCAGGCAATCGGGCGGCGGCAACCATTGCGTTGGTGGCTGCGATTTTGTTCTGGGCAGGGAATAGCGTGGCAGGACGAATGAGTATTGGGGTCGTGCCTCCGGTAGCGCTGGCATTCTGGCGCTGGTTCTTTGCCTTTGTCTGCTTATTGCTGATTACCTGGCGGCAGATACATGCACATCGTGGGACTATCTGGCGTTATCGCTATTGCTTACTGACGCTGGCAGTGCTCAGTATCACGACATTCAATACCCTGTTATATCTTGCCGCTCAGAGTACACAAGCGGTCAATATCGCCTTGATTCAGACGTCCCTGCCGTTAGTCACCCTTCTTCTGAGTATTTTTTTGCTGAATGAAATCCCGCGCCTGCGTCAGGTCATGGGTCTGCTGATTATTCTGGCTGGATTGTTGTATGTCATTTCCCGCGGTGAATGGCAGCAATTATTGCAGCTGAAAAGTCAGCGAGGGGATCTTTATATGCTAGTGGCAGTGACCTTCTGGGGACTGTACTCCGTTCTGTATAAACGGTTTGCCATACCATTGCCGGGGATCGTGATATTGACGGTGCTGGTTGGCATCGGCATGCCGGTACTGATGCCCTTTTATCTATGGGAATACTCGCTTGTCGGAGGCTTTGCCTTGACGTTTCAGAGCGTGGCGTTGCTTATTTATGTGACGGTGTTTGCCTCGATTCTTTCTTACCTCGCCTGGAATAATGGCGTCAGAGTGCTGGGCTCCAGCAGTGCCTCGCTATTCAACAGTTTGATGCCGGTGTTTGTGGCATTTCTGGCTTTTCTGTTTCTGGGGGAATCGCTCCATTCCTATCATTTTGTGGGGGGTGGATTGATCCTGACTGGTTTGTGGTTAGCGTTGCATCGTCGTCATGCCTGAGCTGCAGCCCGATTAGGGACGGCTTATAGCCAGTCCCTGAGGGTAAATACCAGCGTGTGCTGGGCATTTTTCAGTGTCAGCGTCTCTTTGGTCAATGTGATCTCTGCGCCGCTATTGAGTACGGATGTCAGCGTTTGCTCAATATTGCTGTAAGGGGGGCGACAGGCACGCCGGGTCGTGGACAGCTGTTGCACCTTGAACAGGCTGCCGTCCAGGATTCCCTGGCCCCGGTAGCGATTACAACCGGTTGTACCGTTGACGGTGAGGTTTTCGCCAATTTCCAGATCGGGTTGCGCCTGTCCAGCCGCTTTGCCGGGGACGGCTTTTTGATTGATAGAGGTCAGCACCCAGTGATGATGCATAAGATCCTGGCGGGTAACGGCTTCATGCGTGGTACAGCCCGCCAGCAGCAAGAGTGCCAGAGCCCAGAATGATTGTTTCATGATGACCTGCTTTTTCAGTGGAACGAAAGCGTTAATGCTGATTACTTTTAACCGTTAAAATCGTACGGTCAAGCGAGTGTTGGCATTAATCACCGATCATAGACTATTTGGCGCTGGGTTTGGTTCAAATGAACAGAGGGGATCCAATGGAAAAACAGGGCGTTGCAGCTGCTGAAAGGACAGTAACTGATAGTCAGAGGTGGTGACGCCATCACCATCCAGCAACAGGGTGTGCCTGGCTATGTCTGCAAAGCCGGCGCGGTAATGAATACGGGATTTGAGAAGCAGGTAGCGCTTTTGCTCAGGGTCAATGCCGAGGCTGTGGAACAGGCCGGGATCCCAGGGTTCTATATGGCGGGAAACAACGATAATCTGCATGTTTCCGGTATCCAGTACGGCGGTAGGTCCCATGCAGACTTCGAGGCCGTGATACATGGGCCCATCAATCCGGAAACGACCGTCGGTCAGGTTGATCACTTTGCCCTGAACCTGTAGGGGCTGCCCGGATTGCTGGATAGCCGGCATATCGGTATTGCCTCCCAGTGATAATGCCACCTCTGCGTTCACACCTGCCGCCTGCATCCTGGCCACTGCCTTGGGATCCCAGACTGCGGCAACGATGACATCTTCCAGCCCGGCTTCCATGACGGCACGGATCACTGTCATGACATCCTGTGTGCCTCCGGAGCCACAATTGTCACAGTGATCCAGCAGGATAATCGGGCCTTCTGTGAGTTTTTTTGCCTTTTGAATCTGATCACTCAGCGAGGTTGGCTGGTAAACCTGCTGATGGCGCTTGGTCCAGCAGGCTTCAGCGATGTCTGTCGCAATACGGTTGGCGAGCAAGTCATCATTATCTGTAACTACCACAACGGATGAACCAGTATGAGGGCTGTCTGCCAAGGGAAAACCGCCAAAGAGAGACACACTGAGCACGCCAGCTTGCCGTTCGGCTTCCTGGCAGAGTTTGATGAGTGATTTAAACGGTTTGTCATCCGTACCCTGTTTCAGGGTATGGGAGATTAATGGCAGTTTCTGCCATGCCATAACGGGATGACAGTGACCCTGCATGGCTTCATTAAGGATCATGCCTGCCTGTTGGCCGGTTTCATAAAGATCGACATGAGGGTAGGTCTTATAACCGGTTAACACTGTGCAGTTGTCCAGGGTTACGGGTGTCAGGTTGCCGTGAAAGTCATGGCTGACAGCGATGGGGGTAGCCGGTGCAATGGCTCGGATACGCGACAGCAGGGAGCCTTCTCCGTCATTGGTGTTTTCGGTGATCATGGCGCCATGGAGATCCAGGAGTATTCTGTCCACCCCTTTTGCTACTGATTCGAGTATTAAGCTGGACAGATATTCATAGGTTTCAGCATCAGCAGGCGCCGAAGGCATGGCTTCAGCAGCGATAGGGCAGACTATGTTGTCACCCCATTGCTCTGTCAGATCAATAAATGCGCCCATGACGGTGCGTGTACCGCGATAAAAGGCCAGTGCTTCGTTGCCGGTGAGACCACTCCAGTCTTGAAATCTTGGCCAGTTGGTGGGAATTGGGGAGAAAGTATTGGTTTCATGTTTCAGCATGGCGATCAGGCTACGCATAGTGAATAACAATATTTGAATGAACAGAGAAGTCCTCATAATGGCAGTCTTTTGGTTTTTTACTAATGGATAGCTGAGGTAACTGAATCTGTTAGTGATTTTTTATGGGTGTCTGCCATTATTACTGGCTATTTTATGGAAATTGTATAGGGATATATCATTATGGAATTATCACGTCCAAGCTGTAGTTCTTCAAATTTGAAGAATGCTGGACAGCAAAGATCTTCTCAGGATTTAGATGGGGAGGGAGGTGTTCGCTCGACATCTAAAAAGAGAGCCAGATGTGAATCTGGTTCAGCAGGTAATAGCCCAAAAAGAAATCCGGGTGTTGAGCTATTAGAGCCATCGAAAGTCAATGCTGAGGTTGCAAATTATGAGGTGCAGGAATCTTTATCTGATGTTGAAACTATTTCGGGTAGAAGTGTGGAGATTCTATGTGATGATTTTTCTGAAATGGATTCATCCTTCACTCATGAATTAAATGATGTATCTTCTGATATTTCAGGCGTTGAGGATTTATTGGCTGATTTTTTTAGTGATGAAGAACAGGAGACACTGTCAGGTGCAAAGAGTGAAGATAGTGCTAGCTCTGCATCATCAGATTCAGAAGATTCAATGGGAGATTTTTCTGATGATGATGGTTCTCGTTTGTTTATGCATACTGCTATCAGGGATATAACAACGCTTGAATATCCAAACTATTTGATGGGTAAATATGCGTGCCGTGAAAATTATTTAACGGATTCTGAAGAAGTACGTGTTAGAACGTGTCTTGAAAATTGGAAGTCTGGTTATGAGGTAAGGTTGTCATGTGAAGGGTGTGATATTAATTCTTTGATGTTGCGGAAATTAATCAATGGAATTGGCAATGATATGCGGCTTCTTTCTTCTATAACTGAAAAGAGTACTATTTCGCTTTATGTAGAAGATAAGCAAAATGTTGGGTGTGGTGCCTGTTTTTTGTATGTAGTAGCTACAGGAAAGCAAAAAACTGCCATGGTTGAAATGGTGCAATATTTTGCACCGCCAATGGTGCGTGAGGATTTTTGTTTAAGTGAGTTGTTTAATGTTTTCTTTCATCATCTAAAAACTACAGATGTTGTTAGAGTGGAAATTGACGTTTACTCAACAGAGTTGGAAAGTATTCTGGAATCATTTGATTTTGAACGAGAGGATGAAAAAGGCTAAAAGGCATTGAACATTAGTATTACTAATGCTTCAGCCCTTCAGGAATGGTGAGATCACTTATGAAGTGCCGTCGGTTGTATTACAGTCGGCGGGTAAAATCTCATGCCACATATTTGCCAGTACTTTTCGCAGTTTGTAAGGGGTTCCATCTCTTTTAGCTTGCCGCAGTTGCGCCGCCAAAGTGGCTTGTTGCAGGCCTACAATTGGAGGTGATGTTGAGTCGATACTTGCATGATTCACTGGTGTGACCAACTTCAGAAATGCCTTTTCTGTAAGCGTTACCTGATCCAGTCCGTTGAAACCTATGCGATCCTCGTACCGCAGATAACCCTCTTCCGCTAGCCATAGCATGGTCTGATAACAGGCCATGTGGCGTTCAGAGGGAATGCCGTACTCATCCACAGGGGCGCAGTCTGCAATGTCATCCACATACAGCGCATCCTTGCGCGGAAAATGGCCATACAGCTTCAGGAGTATGTATGCACAGTCCTGAAAGAAATCATCGATATGAATATCAGCCATGATCCTGCTGCGTCCTTTTTTGTTTGATGCGACTATTACTGGCGAATTCTGTCCAGATATTTTGCCAGCCTGTTAATGGCAATTTCCAGCTCATCGACCCGCGGCAGGGTGACAATCCGGAAATGGTCATTGGCCGGCCAGTTGAAACCGGAGCCCTGAACCAGAAGCACCTTTTCCTGACGCAGCAGATCCAGAATGAACTGTTCATCATCTTCGATGGGGTACATCTTCGGATCAAGTTTCGGGAACAGGTACAGTGCGCCTTTTGGCTTTACACAGGTGACGCCGGGAATGTCGGTGATCATTTCCCAGGCTTTGTCTCGCTGCTCTAGCAGGCGGCCGCCTGGTAATACCAGATCATTGATACTCTGGTAGCCACCTAGCGCCGTCTGAACGGCATGCTGGGAAGGTACATTGGCGCACAGGCGCATGGAGGCCAGGATGCCCAGACCTTCTATATAATCCTTCGCCTTATGTTTGGCACCGCTCATCACCATCCAGCCGGTACGGAAACCAGCCGCTCGCCAGGACTTGGATAACCCATTAAACGTTACAAACAACACGTCGTCGGCCAGAGAGGCCAGTGCCGTGTGTTCGGTACCGTCATAGAGAATCTTGTCGTAAATTTCATCGGCAAAAACGATCAGGTTGTGCTCGCGAGCCAGCTCGACGATGCCTTCCAGTATCTCCTGCGGATAAACGGCACCCGTTGGGTTATTGGGGTTGATGATCACAATGCCACGGGTTTTCGCAGAAATCTTACTGCGAATGTCGTCCAGGTCAGGGTACCAGTCGGACTGCTCATCCTTGATGTAATGCACCGCGCTGCCACCGGCAAGATTGACTGCCGCCGTCCAGAGGGGGTAGTCCGGCGCGGGAATCAGCATTTCATCGCCGTTGTTCAGCAGTCCCTGCATGGCCATGACGATCAGTTCGCTGACACCATTGCCAACAAAAATATCTTCAATCTCAACGTTACGGATGTCCCGTTGCTGGCAATACTGCATGATGGCCTTGCGGGCGGAAAACAGGCCTTTGGCATCGCAGTAACCCTGGGACGCGGGCAGATTGAGGATCATGTCCCGGATGATCTCTTCCGGGGCATCAAAACCAAACGGCGCCGGATTGCCAATATTCAGCTTGATGATGCGCTGGCCTTCTTCTTCCAGCTTTTTGGCTTCGCTGAGCACGGGGCCGCGAATTTCATAACAGACGTCGAGCAGTTTGGTCGACTTGAGAATTTCAGACATAGCTGTCCCGAAAAAACTGACCGCTGCAGGCTCTGGTCAGCGGTCATTGTGGGTGTTAAGGTCGAAATCATACCGCGTCCGGAGGAGGGAAACCATTGTCAAGATCAGATCGTAACGATAGCCGTACTGACGACAAGTGGCGGGAACAGCTGACACCAGAGCAGTACCGGGTCTGTCGGCAGCAGGGGACTGAACCGCCATTTACTGGTGCCTTGTACCATTGCAAGGAGAAAGGTGAGTATCACTGCAGCTGTTGTCATCAGCCGTTGTTCAGTTCAGAGGCAAAATATGATTCGGGCTCAGGCTGGCCGAGTTACTGGCAACCGCTCTCGGATGACGCAGTGACCACAGAATACGATACCTCTCATGGAATGGTGAGGGTTGAAGTGAAATGTGCCGGATGTCAGGCTCATCTTGGCCATGTATTTCCCGATGGACCCCAGCCAACAGGTATGCGCTACTGCATTAACTCTGTTGCACTGTCATTTGTCCCACCCGAACAATAACACTATCCCTTAAAGCCACTTTTCGAGCGTTTGCTTCAGGGTGCTACGGTCAAAGGGCTTGGCGATGTAATCCTGCATGCCGGCCCGATAGCAGCGTTCACGGTCATGACTGAGGGCGTTGGCTGTGAGCGCTATCACGGGCATATCACAGGTTTTTGCGTTGTTCCGCAGTTGTCGGCAGGCTTCATAGCCATCCATAACGGGCATGTTGCAATCCATTAATACCAGATCAAATAACGCTTGCTGGCAGCGATCCAGGCATTGTTGTCCGTTCCGTGCTGTTGTTACCTGGTAACCTAATTGCTCCAGCATGCCTTCTGCGACCATCAGATTCGTTGGATTGTCCTCAACAACCAGAATACGGGTGGTCATGGGGTGTGTTTCCTGGATAATGACATTGGGTGGCGTCATTGAAGAGGCTGTTGCATGGTGAATGTCAGGACCGATGAGTTCTGAAAGAGTCGCATGAAGGTGATCTTTTCTGATGGGTAATGACAATGCGACAGCATCGGTTTTAGGGACATCGGAGGCGGTATTACCTGAACTCTGTAGCAATAGGGTTGGATTCTGTCTCTCAACAACCAGGTGCTGAATGTGTGTCAGCAGGAGAGCCGTCTTTGAAAAACGTACCAGGTCCTGCTGCTGCCATGGGCCGTGCCAGCTGGGAACCCAGCTATCAAGTCGCCATTCACGACAGTAGTTGTAAAGGATAGAGGCTAATACGGGGGGAGCTACGATCGCCACGGTCGTACTGGTGATGATTGTTGCAGGGTGGTTTAGTAGGTATGGCTGTGCTTCCTGCACTGTTTGTTCAAAGGGCAACACCACCGTAAAACGACTTCCTTCATTGGGTTGAGATTCCACGGTGATGGAGCCTCCCATCGCCTCAGCAATTTTTTTCGACAGGGCCAGTCCCAGGCCGGTACCGCCAAATTTTCGGGTGGTATCAGATGATGCCTGTGAAAAAGCGGTAAAAATATCCCCCTGCATGGCTTCGGGAATACCGATGCCTGTATCACGAATCTCAACATGCAGCTGGCACCGTTGATCAGTCTGCACATCGGCCCAGGCTCTGAGAGTGACGCTACCTTGATGGGTAAATTTGATGGCATTACCCAGCAGGTTGGTCAGTATCTGGTGTAAACGGGTGGGATCGCCCACAACAGTATGGGGGAGGGAGCGATTCAGTTGATTCTGCAGGATCAGGTTTTTGTCAGCAGCGCTTTGCCCCAGCAGTGCCGTCGCGGTTTCCAGCGTATCGTGAAGATCAAAAACAATGGCTTCTATCGTGAGTTTGTCGGATTCAAATTTCGAGAAATCGAGAACATCATTGAGCAGTTGGACCAAAATAATGCCGGATTCACGGGCCAGCTGCAGTTTTTCCTGTTGTGACTCAGTTGGGTTGTCCCCGAGTAACAGGTCAATCATGCCCAGAATGCCATTGATAGGGGTTCGCACTTCATGACTCATGCTGGCCAGCATGGAGGCACGGGTTTTAGCCATCAGTACTGCGTCCTGGCGGGCCTGATCCAGTTCCTCGTTGGAATCCCTGAGCTGGCGGTTACGGGCATTCAGTTCAGCGGTTCGGTTATCAACAATGTTTTCCAGATCAACCAGGTAATTTCTTAATTGCTTTTCTGCCTGCCGACGTTTTTTCAGGTTGGTGGAAATGACATGCAGCAGGCGATTGATGGAGTCAACCAGGCTACCGATCTCATCATACTCATGACCTGCCGGATACTTCAGCGCAATGGGGGTGCGGGCATGGTTGTTTACCCGACGTAGATCCCGGGTCAACGCGGACAGCGGTTGGGTTGTCATGCGGTAAAACAGAAGCAACAGGACAATAGCCAGAATCAATCCCTTAATAATGGCAGTGACGGCAGTAACGACTGAGCGCTTGATAAAACTGCTGCCGTAAATATAGGTATCGATTTCCAGTATCAGGAAGCCCAGCTTTTCTTCTGGATCGTAGGCGACACGTAGTGGTTTTTTGTATTGGCGTGTCTTGCCAAACAGGGTATCGCTGACAACACGGGTAGTGTCGTGTTGTATGTCTCGGGAAATGGCTGCCAGTGGCGTGTTGTTTTCATCCGTCATTTCGGCACGGATGATAGCGGGGGATCGGAGGAGGCCTAGCAGCAGTTCCTGGGCCAGTTCTTCGTCAATATTGTAGGCGATGCGTGCAGCCGGTGTACTGCTGATATTGAGCAGTGCCTGCATCTCCTGATCAATGGCATGATCCTGTTCGTAGAAGTCCAGTGTGACCTGTATAACGCTGAACAGTGCACCAATCAGGAAGGTGAGTATCAGCGTATTTCTGGCCTGTTTGTAAGACAGGCGTTCACTGAGTCTGGTTTTCATAACATCCCTGTCATACTGCCCGTTACCTGTTTTATCAGGATGCCGGATTTCCCTGTTGGTGAGTACTATTTTTTCATTTTCTGGATAATGGCGCACTCTTTCTCCCAGGTTTCCACCACGGCAGTGAGTTGCATTAACCGGTCAAGGTAAGCGCACAGGTGTGGATACTGGTCACTGTCAGGCTGTTCACCCCCATGCCTAAAGGAGAGAAACTGACTGAGAACGGCAATGTCCGCCAGAGTGATGCTGTCGCCTACCAGGAATTCATTGTCTGTCAGTGTTTGCTCCAGATAAGCGAGCATGGGGGGGAGTTTCTTGGTTAATGCTTTTTCGATTGCCGCTTCATCGCCCGGTTTTCCCAAAGACGGAAGAAGAAAACGGTTTCTGAAAATGGTGAAGGTTAAATGAGGCGCCAGTTCATAATCGGCATACTTTTCAAACCATCGCACACGAGCTGCATCCAACGGATTATCAGGTATCAGTCGTGTTGTATCAGACAGGGTATCCAAAAACTGGCAGATCACACTGGAATCGGCAATGGGTGTGTCGTCAACAGTTAAAACGGGTATGCGCTTGAGAGGATTGAGTTCTACAAACCAGTCAGGGAAATTGAAGGGTAAAACAGGGGTCAACTCATAAGTCAGTTCTTTGAGTTTCAGGGTCAGAATGGTCTTCCTGACAAAAGGCGACAGCGGTGCCCCCAGGAGTTTGAGTTTCATTCTTATCATTCCTCTCCTTTATGCGTCAGGAGAGTGTACATGACCGCGATGGAATGTGAAAAAGAATAGCGATCAGGCTGTTGACTCTCGGAAAGTGAACCCCTATTATTGCCGCCGTCCATGAGGTCCCCTTCGTCTAGTGGCCTAGGACACCGCCCTTTCACGGCGGTAACAGGGGTTCGAGTCCCCTAGGGGACGCCATATTTGAAAAAGCCTTCTTGCCTAGTAAGAAGGCTTTTTTTATGTCGGTAATAAATGCCAAATAATGCCGGTATTGTTCGGCTTCTCGTTATGATTGTTCATCAGAAAGCAGAACAAATCCCTGCTGTTTCAGGTTTTCCAGCGAAGTGAAGAGTGGTTTCGGCAGGGCGTTCCAGTCAAACCATGACCAGCCTTTGCATTTTGCCGGTTCCATTGTGCAGGGTTCCCCCTCAGATTGTCTGGCCCTGACAAACAGTGTGACGTAGTGCTTTCCTTCTTTTTCGAAAATGTCGTTTGTGAAAGCTACAGGCTCAATATCGCTGATCTTGAGACCTGTTTCTTCCAGTGCTTCGCGAATAGCGCAGTCTGCAGGGGTTTCGCCGAATTCCAGGTGGCCACCGGGCAGTGCCCATGTATCCGCACCATGTGAACCCGTGCGTTCACCCAGCAGAATTTTGCCGGCTCGAATGATAAAGACACCAACGCCAACGGCAATGGTGGATTGCGTTTTCATAGGTCAATAAACCTTGGAGGTAGGGGGGCTGGTACGGGGAAGTATAAAGAAGGGAGGGAGAAGAGGCGGAGGCAAAGCCTCCGCCAGGCAGATCAGGCTTGGGCAGCCTTGCGACCTTCGTGGTAGGAGATCCCTTCTGCTTCTTCGGTGATCCAGGTACCGGCTACGCCGTTAGCAATGTTAACGACGTCGTACAGGCTACCGATACCGGCGAACTTGCCGCCCTTACGGACGAAGTTGGCAGCGGCTTCGATCTTCGGACCCATGGAGCCAGCAGGGAAGTCCAGAGAGGTGATCGCGTCAGGCGTCGCCTTGTGGATTTCTTTCTGGTCAGGCTTGCCGAAGTTGATGCATACGGCACTGACGTCGGTCATGATGATCAGCGCATCGGCACCCATCTGTTCTGCCAGGATGGCAGCGGACAGGTCTTTGTCGACAACGGCTTCAACGCCAACCAGCTTGCCGTTTTCGTCCTTGCGAACCGGTACACCGCCACCGCCAGCACAGATAACCAGAGCGCCTTGCTCGGCCAGCTTGCGGATCATTTCAACTTCAATGATGCCCTGGGGCAGCGGAGAAGGTACAACGCGACGGAAGTATTCGCCGTCAGCCTTGATGGCCCAGCCTTTTTCGGCGGCCAGGGCTTCAGCTTCTTCTTTGCTGTAAACCGGACCAACGAATTTGGTCGGGTCCTGGAAAGCAGGATCGTTGGCGTCAACCAGAGTCTGGGTCACCATGGTCGCGATCTGGGCGCCATTGGTGTGGTTGTACAGTTCCTGCTCCATCATGTAGCCGATCATACCGGCAGTTTCTGCGCCCAGTACGTCCAGCGGATAAGGGGCAACTTTGGTGTAGGCAGCGTTTTGCAGAGCCAGCAGACCAACCTGGGGACCGTTACCGTGAGTCAGGATTACTTCGTGTTCCTGGGCAACTTTGGCAATCATTTCAGCGGCTTTGCTGATGTTTTCGCGCTGGATATCAGCTTCCAATGGCTGACCGCGCTGCAGCATGGCGTTACCGCCCAGAGCGATGACAATACGCATGACAGGATTCCCTTACTTTCTTAGGTGATTCGATGATCCATTCCGGTTTTTTATCGGCACCGGTACTGGATTGTATATCCGAGAGGGGATTCACTCCGGTATAGACCCATATTAGGTGCGCTAGTTCCGATTCCTAGTGTGTTTTGTACGTATTTCGACCAATAATCGACGGTGCATTGACATGGGATAAGGTTTACGTGTCACTACGGTTATAGTTATTTAACACTTGGTAAGTGAGTGGCGGTGTTGTTGATAAATATCGTTTTCTTATTGGCTTTTCAGGTAGTGAAAATTCGGTTGAATCGACCATTTTCAGTGAAAAAAAAACAAAGGCCGGAAAATGCCGGCCTTTGTTTCTGTAAGGATACAGTCGTCTATCAGGCCGCTTCGGCGCTGACAGCATACTGGTTGCGCAGATCCTTGATCTTTTCCAGGTAGTCCTTGTATTCGGACGAATCCATGTGCGCATAGTTGAAGTTCTTGTACAGACCGGTCAGCTTCACGAAGAAGTCGCGGGCGACGTTCTTGTCAGCGAAGTTGTAGTCCTGACGAATCAGGTCAACGATCAGGCGGAAGCTGAACTTCTGACGTTCCAGGGAGCAGGCTGCGTCGATATGATCGAAGGCGTCCTGCTGCAGGTAGACCATGTCCAGGAACAGGGACTTTTGGAACTGAATGTAGTCGCTCAGCGTGACACCTTCTTCACCGGTGACCTGCATCATCTGGTTGATGCTTTCGCCGCGAACCAGCAGCTTGTGCATCTCGCTGACCATGGGAACCCAGTCAGCAGTCAGATTGGCATCATACCAGGGCTTCATCTGATCCAGGTAGCGGGACCAGGAGATCAGCGGGTCAACAGCGGGGAAGAAACGCTTGTAAGCGCGGTCGTAGGACAGGCCCAGGAAGCATTTTACTGTGGACAGGGTGGACTGTGTCACAGGCTCTTCGAAGTTACCACCGGCCGGGGATACCGTACCGATCATGGTCAGGGAGCCGGATTCACCGTCTTCGTTGCTGATCACGCCCGCACGCTCGTACAGACCCTTGATGGCGGAGTCAATGTACGCCGGGAAACCTTCTTCACCTGGGATCTCTTCCAGACGGTTGGAGGTTTCACGCATCGCCTGCGCCCAACGGGATGTTGAGTCAGCCAGGATCAGAACGTTGTAACCCATCTGACGGTAGTACTCGCCCAGGGTCAGGCCGGTGTAGATGGAGGCTTCACGGGCCGCAACCGGCATGGAGGAGGTGTTACAGATGATGGTGGTACGGTCCATCAGGGAGCCGGCGCCACTGGGATCCTGTAGCTTCGGGAACTCGTCGATGGTTTCAACCACCTCACCGGCACGTTCACCACAGGCGATAACGATAACGATGTCGGCAGAGGAGTACTTGGACAGCATGTGCTGCAGTACGGTCTTGCCAGCGCCGAACGGTCCGGGGATACAGCCGGTGCCGCCACGGGCGATCGGGAAGAAGGTATCAACCAGACGCTGCTGGGTGATCAGGGGCTCAGTCGGGTAGTGACGGGTGGTCTTGCCGCCTTTCTGGGACAGGGTCTCAGAAATGGAGCGACGTACCGGCCAGCGCTGAATCATGTTCAGTTCACGTTCTTTACCCTGCTCGTCGCGGACACGGGCCACAACGGTATCAACGGTAAAGGTACCTTCCTGAATCCAGTCAACGGTGATGCTGCCGGTCAGATCAAAGGGAACCATCACTTTATGGGTGAAGCGACCTTCCTGGACAGTACCCAGGGTCTCACCACCACGCAGGACGTCACCGACACGGGCCTTGGCGACAAAGGACCAGGTTTTGGTGCGGTCCAGGGCTTCTGCCTGAACGCCGCGCTGCAGGAAGGTGCCGTGCAGCTGGGCCAGGTTTTCCAGCGGGTTCTGCAGGCCGTCATAGATCTGGCTCAGGATACCCGGGCCCAGTTCCACGGACAGCAGCTGACCGGTCTGGACGATATAGTCACCAACAGCGACGCCGCGGGTGTCTTCGAAGACCTGGATGTCAGCGGTCTTGCCGTGAACCCGCAGCACTTCAGACATCAGCATCTCATCAATGCTTTCGTTCTGCTTGCGGCTGGGGATGACGTAAACCACTTCGTTCTTGACGAGGGCGCGGCTGTCATCGCCCTTGTCGATGGTTTCAATGGTGATGATGTCACCATTGACGGCCACGACGCGGGCTGTGGCGTTTTGTTCGTGCGTTGTACTCATAACGCGATAACCTTTTTCTAGCACAGTCGGTACATTGACCGTTCTGCAGATGAAATCGTCGTGATCAGTTGCTGACCGGCAACTGGTCCCTGAATTCGCCGAGGCTCTTGTCGATCAGCTTGCGGAACCGGAGCTGTGCTTTGCCAGTGTCGTAACTGGTCCAGCGGGCTACCAGGTTCCAGCGCAGTACGTAGATAACCACTGCCTCGAAGTCGAACTGGTGGCGGGTGGCCAGCCGGTTCAGCTGATCCCAGACAGCCTGCAGCAGGGTTTTTTCCAGTTCAACACAGTTGCCGGTGCGCAGGCACTCAGCCACTTTGCTGATCCAGGGAAACGCCTTGCCAAGACCCAGGGTCGGTGAGCTCCAGTGGCTACGAATGTATTCGTAGCGGGTGCCGTAACTCCACTTGGCAGTGGTTGGCGCCGCTTCACCCAGGTGCTTGCGGCGCAGGGCGGCTACGATGGTGCGCATATCCAGGCGCCAGTCCACGAGTTCGCGCAGCGTCTGGCTATCCAGTTGATCCCGGGCTTTTTCAGCCAGGCGGATCAGGGCGCTTTCGTTGACATCGTCTGCCAGGTGATCCCAGTGCAGCAGATTCTCGATCATGACCAGACGTTCCTGATCGGCCATATCCAGCATGGACAGGCGACGGTCCAGCTGGAAGCGGGAGATCGGGGTGATCCGGCTGTTGAACAGAGAATCAATGTGCGGCAGCGAGGTCAGCAAGGTATAACAGGCATTCTCAGCCATGGCTTGCTCCTTAACAGCCGCTGCCGGAGCCGATAGCCGGATCTCAAAAGAGTCCGGTTACCGTCAGCCGGCAGCGTAAGCCTTAATTGATGATGCCTTCCAGCAGCGCGCGGAAGCGGGGCTGCAGGTGCTTCAGCAGCATGGTGCTGACAGCCGTGTCATCCAGCTCAACTTCGATGTTCTTCTCGCGCAGGCGGAAGGTCACGCCGGTCTGCTTCTCGCCACCGACCTTGAAGGTGACGCCGTTGCTCAGCATTTCCTTACCCTGGCGCACTGCGAAGTAGGCCAGAGAGCCTTCTTTCAGTGCTTCCGGGTGCTCACGCAGATCTTCAACACCGATGGCCTTGCGGGGCAGGATCACTTCGACGTTTTCTTCACCGCGCAGGCTATTGCGACCGGCCACTTCGAGAATCATCTTCTCGAGGATGCCCTGGTCTTCCATATCGCGAGCGACCGTCAGACGGATCTGCTCAGAGAATTGCTTGAGCAGGAAGTCTTTCAGTTCCAGCACGGCGTTACGGCCGGCCAGTTCCAGGGACTCTTCGCCAGCCTTGATGGTGAAGTCGGCTTCTTTTTTCGCCTTGTTCACCAGGTCAGTGGCCTGCATGCGTGCTTCTTCCAGAATCCGGTCCGCTTCAGCGCGGGCGTCGGAAACAATCTTGTCGGCTTCAGAGCGGCCGTTGGCAACGCCCTGATTGCGGAGCTTCTCGATCAGCTCCTGTACCCCGACGGATACGTTACTTGCTACTTCAGTCATGACTTCACCCTGTTGGCAACGTTAATCGACAGGCTTAGGCGGCGATGTTGCCAGCCAGTACCAGGGCGAATACGAAGGCAAATACAGAGAAGCCTTCTACGATAGCCGCAGGGGCGATAGACAGACCGAAGATTTCAGGCTTGTTCTTGGACGCATTGATGGCGCCGGCAACCGCTTTACCCTGGTAGATAGCGGTGAACAGCAGCGCCAGACCCGCCAGAAGGCCGATGCCGAAGAAGGCCGGTGCAGTGTCAACGGTCAGGGGAGTACCCATCAGGATGAACATGATAACGATACCCAGGATGCCCTGAGAGGAAGGCAGTGCGGACAGACCGATGAACTTACCGTAACCGCTTTCAACATCCAGCATGGCGCCACAGGCCGCCTGACCGGAGATGGAGCAACCCATGCCGGAACCGATGGCGCCCAGTGCCATAGGAGCAAAAATACCAGCCCAACCCAGCAGCAGCATATAGTTTTCCATGAATCAATCCTCTTGCTTTTTAAATGGTTTAAACGGGTAGCCTTCTTCAGTCAGGCTCCACTTGAAGAACTCAATCACATTCAGGCGCAGGCCGTGCACAACACCACCCATCAGGGAGAGACTGATATTGAGCAGGTGACCCGCGATCAGGATCAGGGCACAGAACAGAACACCGATACCTGGCATGCGGTCCAGAACCTGGAATGCCAGCGTATTGAAGGTCACAGCCAGAGACGCGCCGGCAAGGCCAAGGGCAAACAGACGCATATAGCTCAGAATATCGCCGAAAACACTGGAGATATTGTAAAGCGCATGCAGGCCGTCAGCGATCCGGAACAGTACGTCTTTCGCGCTGGAGACCGGGCGTGTACTGGTGAACAGGAAGATCAGCACTGCACCGGCGATGGCTAATGCAGGACCAAACGTTGTTTTCCAGACCAGTGCCAGGTCACCTGTTATGCCGAGCCAGATGGCAACGCCACCGGCTATAGCCAGTGTCCATCCCAGGGGGGCCAGTGCATAGAGGCGCGTTCGGTTATTCCAGGCAGTGACCAGGTTCGCGATCACGATATGCGTCGCACCAATGATGATAGAGACCTTCATCATGGCGCCGTAATTATTCATATCGATGAAATGCAGCGAGCCAAAGAGCGTGTCCTTGTCTGGCGTGTAACCGAAATAACTGCCGGAGCTGATGCCCCAGACAATACCGATACCTGACATGAAGTAGGCCAGATTACGGATGCGGATGCCTGTCTCGCTGGCACCCAGTTTCTTGCGGAACAGGAACACGAGCCCGCCGAGGATGGCGCAGTAGGCCGCGTCGTTCATGATCATGGCAAAGAACAGGGAGAACGAGAAGAACACCACAGTGCTGGGGTCCCAGGTCCGGTAACCGGGCAGCTGGTAGAAAGCCATGGCTTCCGTACCGCCGGCGACGGATTCCGGGTTGTCCAGCAGGGTCGGCGGATTGTCTTCCGGCGCCGGGTCTTCGATGGTGGCGGCTACGGCAAAGGAGGCGACAAAGTTACTGGCGCGCTCTTCTTCGTCCGCAGGCAGCCAGCCTGAGACCAGGAAAAACTGGTCATCGTCGAGAGTAACACGACGAGCGTCTTCCAATGAGCGGGTGTCTTCCTTGCGGGCAACGATCTGGCTGAGGACGTAGAGCCAACGGGTCAGAGACTCCCGTTCACCCTGGATATCCTCCACCTTCATTTCCGCTTCTTCCAGCTGGTGTTCCAGGCTGGACAGGGAGTCACCACCCACATGGGAGCGCTTGACCGGCAGCAGGTTGACGTCCGGTTCTGTTTTGTTCAGCAGGACGACGTAGCAGTTTTTGTGATCACGGTGCACCACTTCCCAGGGCATCTCGATATCCTCGAGTGCCGCCATGTCATGGTGGGGAATCACGTAAAACCACAGTCGGATATCATCCAGCTGATTCAGTTCCGGAAAGGAAAAATCGCCCCAGGGGCGAACTTCCTGGATCCGCTTGATCAGGTTGTCACGGGCATCAGACGCGGCACGCAGCTGGTTCTTGTTGGCAAGAACCTTGGCGACTACCTCGTCAGTGTCCATGGCATCCATGCGACGGATTTCCCGTCGCTTGACCGGGCAGCTCAGGAGGTGACTATAGGCCTCCTTTGCAGCCCGGGGCTCACTGAGCTCGCCTTCGGGGGCAGCCGCAGTCTCAGCCAGGGGAATCAGGTGAATACACCCCATTTCCTGTAATCCGCTGAGCACGGCTTCCTTCTCGCTGGCTAGCCCATAGAGCGTGATCTTCTTGAGTGTTTTGATACTCATGCTCTTTTCCAGCTTTAGGCTGACTGCCGGGGCAGGTCAGCTGGCCATCTTGGTTTTGGAGATCTTGGCGTTCACCACCGCAGCACGATCCATATCGGACATGAAGATCTTGATCTTCGCGATATTTTTGTTGCTGCGTGGGATCAGAACCTTGGAGAACAGGTTCACACGCTGGGACGTGGTGCGGGTCGCTTTGCTGATTTCCTGGTAGCGCAGTTCGCGCACCAGCATCTCAACATGCAGTTCCACCATTTCCTTCAGGCGTTCCACCAGGAAATCCACCCAGTGAGGTTTGGTCAGGTAGCTGTACGGTGCGACTTCTACCTCAACTTTCTCAACGACAGGAACGGTGGTACCGACGATGTTCTGTTCGCCCAGAACGACATTGGTCACCCGTACCAGACCTTCGACGTTGATATCCTCACAAGCGAGCATTGGTAGTTGCTCACTGACGTCTTTCTCGATCTGCTCAATACGCTCGCGCGCTTCCCTGACAGCATCCTCTGCTTTTTTCCGCTCCGCCATCAGCTGCTGACGCTTGAGTTCCAGCGCCGGCAGGTAACGGTTGAACGTTTTCAGGTTGCGCTTTTCCCGGTTAAGCGAGCTTTTGTTCAGCGCAATCTTGGCCATGGTTTATGCCCCGGCGGTTTCAGTGGCAGCTGCCGCAGCAACCTGGGATTTCACGGGCCAGTACTTCTCGATCAGGCTCTGCTTCATCAGCGTCTCTTCTGGGCTGAAGCAGTCAGCCAGGATCTTCCATGCCAGGTCGAGGGCTTCTTCCAGGCTCATGGAAACGTCCAGCTTCATGAAGTTTTCGATGAACTGGTCACCGAAGCGGATGACTTTCTCATCGTACGGAGACAGTTCGAAAGCCATCGCCTGCTTCTGCTTGGCGTTCACGGAATCGGAATAGAAGCGGATCATGGTGTTCATGATCTGGCTGTGGTCTTCCCGGGTTTCCTTGCCGATAACCATCTGCTTCAGACGGGACAGGGAACCGAACGGGTCGATAACGCCGTCGTGCAGGTAGAACTGACCTTCGGTGATGTAACCGGTGTTATCCGGAACCGGGTGAGTCAGGTCGTTACCTGGCATGGTGGTCACTGCCAGGATGGTGACGGAACCGGCGCCCTTGTAGTCGGCAGCCTTCTCGTAACGACGAGCCAGCTGGGAGTACAGGTCACCCATGTAACCCCGGTTAGCCGGGATCTTGTCCATGGCAACACCGATTTCTTTCATGGCGTCGGCGTAGGAGGTCATGTCGGTCAGCAGAACCAGGACCTTCTTGCCTTCTTCCACGGCGAAATGCTCGGCCACTGCCAGAGACATATCGGCGATCATCAGACGCTCAACGGTCGGATCAGAGGCCAGGTTGGTGTACATGACGGTACGGGAAGATACGCCGGCTTCTTCGAAAGCCGTCTTGAAGAAGTGGTAGTCATCGAAGATCAGACCCATGCCACCGAAGACAACGACGTCCGCTTCTGCCTGGATCGCGATCCGGGCCAGGAACTTGTTGTAGGGCTCGCCGGAGACGGAGAAGATCGGGATCTTCTGGGATTCAACCAGGGTGTTGAAGACGTCGATCATGGGTACGTTGGTCCGTACCATGCGTGACGCCAGTACCCGACGAATCGGGTTGACGGAGGGGCCGTCGATTTCAACACGGGGATCCTGGTCCAGTGCCGGTCCGCCATCAATCGCCTCACCCGCGCCGTTGAAGATACGACCCAGAATGTTCGGGGAGTATACGGCTTTCATGGGTTCGCCGAGGAAGCAGACAGCGGCGTCAGTGGAGAGACCTTTGGTGCCCGCAAACACCTGGAGGGAAACTTCTTCGCGGTTCAGCTTGATGATCTGCGCAAGCGAATAGGCCTGGCCATTCTGCTCAATCAGGGCGAGATCACCGTTTCGCGCCTGAGCATTACTGTCGCTCAGGTTGGGTACTTCGACCCGGATAATGTCACCAACAATACTCAGAATGTTGGTATAACGTAACAGACTCTGGGACATAGCCTTCTTCCTGTCCTTTATAATTCGGGCCATGGGGCCCTGCGTCAAAGGGAAAACAAATGCTTCAGACCCGATGGGCATATATCCACAATACGCAACCGCCCGTTATGGCTGAAAACAGATTCCGTCACCTTGCCGACGAAAACTCTGTCACCCTGAACAACTAACGGCGCCGCAGTTTTCGTAAACCCTTATCCGGTGATAGATCAAAGCCTGCCAAACAACGTTAGCCGGTTAAACCGGCGGCAATTGCGGGACCAGGCCCGTGGCAAACCCTGTTTTCAAACACCGTTGGCAATGGTATAAACCGTCGCCGCCGGCTGTGTCCGTACATACCATGCGCAGACACTACTTTGCCGCGAGATCCCAGTCATACCACTTCGCAGTGTGAGGCTGACATCTCCCGGCTAGTGAGAGGCTGTAATTGGAATAGTTGTCTGGTCGGTTCAGTCGTAATAGGTGATACCACCGGGTACATCTACCTTGACAAAGGTGCCGGAGCGTCCAAGCAGGATTTCCGCCGCCTTGTCCAGCGAACCGATGGCACCAAACTTACCACCGGAGCGAACGAAATGGCATACGGATTCTACCTTAGGTCCCATGCTACCAGCCGCAAAGGGGAACTTCTCAAATTCGTCCGGTGAGCATTCTTTGATCTTTTTCGAATCCGGTTGACCGAAGTCGGTTTCGACGGCTGGGACGTCAGTCAGCAGTATCAGGGCATCAGCTTCCAGGCCTTCGGCCAGCGTGCGTGAAGCGCGATCCTTGTCCACAACAGCTTCGACACCATGCAGCATGTTGTCAGCATCCCGACGGACCGGGATACCGCCGCCACCGCCACAGATCACGGTGATATCGCCCGATGACACGATGTGTCGCAACGAGGGCAGTTCCAGTATTTCCATGGGTTGCGGCGAGGGTACGACACGGCGGTAATAGTTGCCGTCCTGTTTCAGGGTCCAGCACGGGTTGGCTTCCTGGATGACCTGGGCTTCTTCGTAGGTATAAACCGGCCCGACAAATTTATCAGGACTCTCAAACGCGGGATCATTGGGGTCAACGATCGTCTGGGTGGAAACCGTGCAGACTTTGCGGCCCGGCATGAAGTTGCGCAGTTCCTGTTCAAACATAAAGCCAATCATGCCCTGGGTCTGCGCGCCCAGAACATCCAGTGGGTAATTGGCCACCGCTTCGTAGGCTTCATTCATCAGGGCCAGCAGGCCAACCTGCGGGCCATTGCCGTGGGTCAGTACCACCTGGTGATCTTTGGCGACTTCGGCGATGGACTTGGCAGCGGTTCGAATATTTTCACGCTGGATGTGTGCCTCAAGGGGTTGGCCACGCTGTAGAATCGCGTTTCCTCCCAGGGCCATGACAACTAACATATCCCTGATCCTCTGGATGGGTCGGTCAATGATCGAATCGTGACAGGTATTGTCCATGGATGACAGGTGTCATCCATGGCATTTGTGGTCAATCAATACCCGCGCTCAAATGCACTCTTTGGGGGTGCGGGGGAAGATGATCGGTCAGTCGCCCAGTGTGGCTACCATGATGGCTTTAATGGAGTGCATACGGTTTTCGGCTTCGTCAAAGGCGATACAGTATTCTGACTCAAACACATCTTCAGTCACTTCTACGCCATTTTTAAGACCATACTGTTCTGCGACCTCTTTGCCGACAACGGTTTCCGTATTGTGGAATGCGGGCAGGCAGTGAAGGTATTTTACCTTCGGGTTGCCGGTTTTTTTGATGACATCCATATTGACCTGATAGGGCTTCAGGGCGCCCACCCGCTCATCCCACACTTCTTTGGGTTCGCCCATTGATACCCAGACATCGCCGTACAGGAAGTCGCAGTCCTTAACGGCCTTGCCGACGTCTTCAGTCAGGGTGATTTTGGCGCCTGTCTGTTCAGCAATCTTGTTGCACTCATCAACAATCCATTTTTCCGGGAAGTAGCTGCTGGGGGCGGCAATGCGGAAATCCATGCCCATCTTCGCAGCGCCGACCATGAGTGAGTTGCCCATGTTGTTTTTGCCGTCACCGAGATAGCACCACTTCATCTGGTGAAGCTGTTTGCCATTGCCATGTTCCAGCATGGTCATGAAGTCAGCGATAATCTGGGTGGGGTGAAACTCATCGGTGAGACCGTTCCATACGGGAACGCCGGCATATTCTGCCAGCTCTTCAACGTGTTCCTGTTTGAAACCCCGGAATTCGATACCGTCATAGAAACGGCCAAGGACCCGCGCCGTATCTTTTACGGACTCCTTGTGCCCCATTTGAGAGCCTCCACCTATGTAGGTCACGTTAGCTCCCTGGTCGAAGGCGGCTACCTCGAATGAGCAGCGGGTCCGGGTGGATGTTTTTTCAAAGATCAGGGCGATATTTTTACCTTTCAGTCTCTGTTGTTCACAACCGGCGTACTTGGCGCGTTTGAGGTCGCGACTGAGGTCCAGCAGGAATTGCATTTCTTTCGGGGTGAAATCCAGCAGCTTGGTGTATTTACGATTGCGCAGGTTGAAAGACATGGTACTGAATCCTCTTGGATACTGAGGGATTGAGTAGATAGCCTGTCGTTGAAGTGGCAGGTGATGAAACACGACTACAGGATAGTACATACTGCATTCGCTGCTTGTTTTCGTTGTGGGAAGGGCTGAGGCAGGGGAGGTTGCGGTAACGGTGTGTTATTCAGGGTAATAAAAAAGAGGGGCTTAGCCCCTCTTTTGGTCTATCAATAGCAGATTAGTCGCCCAGAGTGGCAACCATAACAGCCTTGATAGTGTGCATACGGTTCTCAGCTTCGTCGAAGGAGATGTTGTAGGCAGATTCGAAGACTTCTTCGTTCACTTCCAGGCCTTCCATGCCGAATTTCTCGGCGATTTCCTGACCAACCTTGGTTTCAGTGTTGTGGAAAGCAGGCAGGCAGTGCATGAATTTAACGTCTTTGTTGCCAGTCTTGGCGATGACGTCCATGTTCACCTGGTAAGGCTTCATCAGGTCGATACGCTCGGCCCATGCGGACTCAGCTTCACCCATGGATACCCATACGTCGGTGTACAGGAAGTCAACGCCGTTAACGCCTTCAGCAACGTCTTCGGTCAGGGTGATTTTGGCGCCGGTTTCTTCAGCGATCTTGCTGCAGGTTTCAACCAGAGACTCTTCTGGCCAGAATGCCTTGGGAGCAACCAGGCGAATGTCCATGCCCATCTTGGCTGCGCCAACCATCAGGGAGTTACCCATGTTGTTGCGAGCGTCGCCCAGGTAAGCGAACTTGATTTCGCTCAGCTGCTTGCCTTTGCCGTGTTCGATCATGGTCAGGAAGTCAGCCAGGATCTGGGTGGGGTGCCATTCGTCAGTCAGGCCGTTCCAGACAGGAACGCCAGCGTATTCGCCCAGTTCTTCAACGGCTTCCTGGGAGTAACCACGGAATTCGATACCGTCGTAAAAACGGCCCAGAACGCGTGCGGTATCCTTAACGGATTCCTTGTGGCCCATCTGGGAGCCGCCACCGATGTAAGTGACGTTGGCGCCTTGATCGAAGCAGGCAACTTCGAATGCGCAACGGGTACGGGTGGAGGTCTTTTCAAAAATCAGGGCAACGTTCTTGCCTTTCATGCGCTGCTGTTCGCAGCCAGCGTACTTGGCGCGCTTCAGGTCGCGGGACAGGTCCAGCATGTACTGGATTTCTTTGGGTGCGAAGTCGAGCAGCTTCAGGAAGTTACGGTTACGTAGATTGAAGGACATGGTCTTTAAATCCCTAAAAACAATTTTTTGTTAAGGACAATCTGCCGCTTTTCGCGGCAGATTGTTGTTTCACTCATGGTACTCCGGCGGCGGGTTCTGAATCACTGACCGTCTTGTCAGTAGTACTTTACCGTTTGTCCCGTCAGAGTGCCTGATTCTTGCAGGAAGGTAATTAGATACCTTCACGTTCCATTGGGCAGCTCATGCAGCGAGCGCCGCCGCGGCCGCGGCCCAGGTCTTCACCGGGAATGGTCAGCACGGTGATACCGGCTTCTTCCATGTTCTTGACGGTGTAGATGTTGCGCTCATAAGTCACAACAACGCCAGGACGTACGGTCAGAACGTTGTTGGCATCGTTCCACTGCTCACGCTCAGCTTCGAAGATGTCACCGCCGGTCGGGATCATGCGCAGTTCAGGCAGGTCCAGAGCGCGGGCGATGGATTTCACAAAGCCGTCCTTAACGGTGGTGAAGACGATTTCTTCGTTGTCGCCAGGCGTCAGTTCCCAGCAGGCGATGTCGTCACGCATGATGTCAGGGTAGTAAGTGAAGCAGTCAACATCCATCTGGGTGAAGACGGTGTCAAGGTGCATGCAGCTGCGCAGCTTGGGCAGTTCCAGGGCGATAACCTTGGTAGCCTGACCGGTCTTGAACAGGCCGCGAGCCAAGTGCTCAACACCTTGAGGGGTGGTGCGCTCGGACATGCCGATCAGTACCGCGCCCTTACCGATAACCAGTACGTCGCCGCCTTCAATGGTGGACAGTTCGTAGTTACGGTCTTCGTTGCCGAAGTAGGTGTGGAAGTCCGCATCCTTGAACATCGGGTGGAAGTTGTAGATGGAGCGCATGTGAACGGTTTCACGCTTACGAGCCGGCTTGGCCATTGGGTTCACGGAAACGCCGCCGTATACCCAGCAGGAGGTGTCGCGGGTGAACAGGTGGTTCGGGATCGGATCCAGAATGAAGTCAGTCTGGTTCATCACACCCAGAGTGGGGCTGCCGCAGGAAGAATTCAGTTCAGAAACGGTCAGGCCGCCGATCAGGTGGGAAGCCAGATCCTTGTCGCTCATTTCTTCGAAGAAGCTGCGAACGTCTTTGGCCAGTGCGTTGCCGTAACGCAGAGGGTTGACCTGACGGTCCAGTACCCAGGACTTGGCTTCAGGGTTGGCCAGTGTTTCTGCCAGCATGTCGCGCAGCAGGAATACTTCAACGCCGTTGTCACGCAGAACCTGTTGGAAAGCGTCGTGTTCTTTACCTGCCTGCTCAACGCGCAGAACGTCGTCGAACAGCAGGCCTTCGCAGTTGGAAGGTGTCAGGCGGCGCAGGGACAGTTCGGGACGGTGCAACAATACCTTTTTAAGTTGACCAACCTCGGAACCAACGTAGAAGCGTGACATCATCTTTCTCCTGAATGTCTGATGTACATGAATAAGTGCACATGACTGTGCATAAGCTTAAGTCGCCTTCGCAGTCTGGCTGGGTCAGTCCGTTGGGCTGAGGCAGTCGAGTGACTGTTATAAAGGCGATAGAAATCCGGTATGTATAATGTATGTCGATTTGTGCTTACCAAAGTACTGGATATATCGACATAGCATTAGAAAATTCTTAAATCTCGTTAGGGGATGCCCCCTAATGCGGTGCCTAGACTAGACCTGCAGTAATCCTTTGACATTACGTATTAATACCCATTTTCCGGTTTTTAGCCTCTAACTAATACGTTTGTTTTACTATTAAAAAAAAGTTTGGGATTCGTGGCAGAAAACAGTGATTAATTAGTGATTAAATCGGCAAATATCTTGATAAAAATCATGGTTGAGCGCTGTCGTTTTTGATTGGGCACAGGTTATGGCTGTTATTGATAGTATTTATGAGGGCATTTTTGTGTCAGTGTCGTTTATGCAAAAAGGATGTCTATCGACTATATAGTGAACACGTCAAATCAGTCTGCATGAGTCCCAGAGTCGGTGTTGGCCGGTTACCGGAGCGTCGAAGTGTTCAGCGGTAGGGTTCGAAATGTGCCTTTCTCTGTTTTCCTGCGACCCGCGTTATCCGTTGACTACCAGTGACTAATGGCTTTGGTGGCTGTCACTATGACTGACGTCTACATGGTGCTGGCTGACAGCCGTGTCAGCGCCGGCCGGTCTGGCAGGTCCGGTTCCCGCCTCCCGGTTCCATGAACAGGCTCTGAAAAAGGTCTTTTCAGTCATGAAGCAGTTCAAGTTTCCTTCGGCGTATACCATTCTTTTTCTGATTATCATTTTTGTCGCAATACTGACCTGGATTGTGCCAGCGGGTAAATACGACACCCGTCTGGATGAGGCGATCGGTAAGGATGTACCTGTTGCCGGTACTTATCATCATGTCGAACCCAACCCCCAGGGGTTTGAAGATGTGGTGCTGGCGCCTATTGCTGGCTTCTATAACCCGGAGTCCTATGAGGCCAACGGTATTGATGTGGCCCTGTTTGTACTGATCATTGGTGGCTTCCTGATGGTGGTCACCAAAACCGGAGCCATTGATGCCGGGATTGCAAAAGCGATGGAGGCGCTGCAGGGGAAGGAAAAATGGATGATCCCCCTGCTGATGGTGCTGTTCTCGTTGGGGGGGACTATCTACGGGATGGCGGAGGAGAGTCTCGCGTTTTATCCGTTACTGATACCGGTCATGATTGCCGCAGGTTACGATGCAATGACGGCGGTGGCAGTGATTCTCGTGGGTGCCGGCATCGGTACGCTGGGTTCAACGGTCAATCCGTTTGCCACGGTTATCGCGTCGGATGCCGCCGGGGTCTCCTTTACGGATGGCATTCTCTTGCGGCTGGTTTTCTATATTGTCGGGCTGCTGATCTGCATCGTGTATGTGATGCGTTATGCGGAGAAAGTGAGGCAGGATCCGAAGGCGTCGATGGTGGCGGATATGTATGAATCCAATCGGGACCACTTTTTAACCTCCACTGACGCCAGTGATGTGCCCGAGCTGACCGGTCGGCGCAAGTTGATTCTTTTGCTGTTCCTGGTGGCATTCGGGATCATGATCTGGGGGGTGGCCGCCGAAGGGTGGTGGATGGCCAGAATGTCTGCACTGTTTCTGGTGATGTCGATAGTGGTTGCTTTTGTGGGGCGGCTCAGTGAGTCGGAATTTACGGATACGTTTGTCGATGGTGCCAGGGATCTGCTCGGTGTGGCGTTGATCATCGGTATAGCGCGCGGCATCGTGGTGGTCATGAATGGCGGCATGATTACCGATACGGTGTTGTATTGGTCAGAGCAGGCCGTTAGTGGACTGTCTTCTATTGTCTTTATCAACGTCATGTACTGGATCCAGATCCTGCTCTCCTTCTTTGTGCCATCCAGTTCAGGGCTTGCGGTGCTGACCATGCCGATCATGGCGCCATTGGCTGATTTTTCCGATGTCGGTCGTGATCTGGTTGTCACGGCTTATCAGTCTGCCAGTGGTATTGTAAACCTGATGACACCGACCTCCGGTGTTGTGATGGGGGCGCTGGCCATGGGGCGGGTGCCTTATGAGAAATGGTTAAAGTATGTCTGGCCGTTACTGTTGATTCTGACCATTGGCCTGATGATAGGTCTGAGTCTTGGGGCGATATGATTCGCCATGTTATATAGAAAAATGCGAGCAAGGTGCTCGCATTTTTTATTCCCGTGATAATGTGCTTTTAGCCGGTAGGAGTAAGTTTCCGTGCCTTGTCAGAGAGTACGGCGCCGGTTTTCTCGTCAACGACCATGGTACGTTGCTGCTTGAGTTTGTCGATATAGTAAATCACCCGAAGTTTCCGGCCGTTTTCCTGTTCAAGCCGGGTGCGGACAATTTTCTTTACGTGGTACTTTTCCTTAACCTCTTGCAAGATTTTTTCCAGTGGTATGACGTCGGCTTTTTCCGGGAATTTATAGGGGTGGTCATCCAGAATTTTGCCGTTGGTTCGATCCAGCGTCATGATCCAGGCGCCGGTGTTGTCCGGCATCAGGTAGTAGATTTTCTCGACGTGCTTACCTTTTTGCGTGGTTTCCGAATACGTGTTGATGATCCGCATGCCCGGGTGCTTGTCTTTTGCCTTGACCAGCAGTTTTTCCAGCGGCATGACCGGAGCATCGGATTGAGTCTGGTGGGTGGCGGTGCCTCCGGTCTGGCTGGCAAAGGCGGGCAGGGTGGCGCAGGTGATCAGGCTGCCACATGCGATAGCGACGGAAATCTTGAACGCTTTCATGAGATTCTCCTTGGGAGACTACTGGGAATAACGTAGAAGGGAATCTCCGGTTTTTCCATTGGGTCTGATGGTTGTTTGGTGTCGTATGATTACCGGCTCAGGCAGAAAAAAGGCGCAGACAGTGCTGCGCCTTGGGTGTTTTATCCTGCGGTCGTCACGCAGGTATCGGATTCTGTGGCGGGAGGGGATTTTTTCCACAAAATCCAAATATAGGCAGGGATACCGCCAATTAGGAGGAGGAAGCCCCAGTACACGGTTTCCATGCCGCTGCCGCCCAGTGCCCAGAGGGAGTAGGAGAACGCCAGCAGGGAAATGACAATGTCGCGCTTGGGAATAATGGTGCCCAGTTTTTCCCGTTCACGAATTTGCAGTACCAGACGCGCCATGGTCGACATGGTGTAGGGCAGCAGCGTTGTCATCACGGCCAGGCTGATGATGAAGTTGAAGGCGCCCACCAGGCCGCGGCTGTAGTTGGTCAATACCAGCAGGGTGACCAGGATTGACGAAATGATAATGCCCAGGGCCGGGGTGCCACGCTTGGAGAGTCTGGCAAAGCTTTCCGGGAACAGGCCGTCACGGGCGGCAGCCATGGGGATCTGGGCGGTCATCAAAGTCCAGCCGTTCAGTGCGCCAAGGCAGGAGATGATGGCGGCAATACCAATGACGACGGTACCGGCCGGGCCCCACAGGATGGCTGCGGCATCTGCAAATGGGGCGGTGGATTGCGCCAAATCAGCGGGTGAAATCAATCCCATCAGAGAAATTGTGGCAATGATATAAAGGACAGCCGCGAAAAGTGTGCCCAGAACGGTCGCACGGGGGATGGTTTTTTCCGGGTTGTGCACGTTCTCTGAAGGAACGGTGGCCGATTCGAGTCCCAGGAATGCCCACAGGCAGAGTGCCGCTGAGCTGGTCAGTGCGTTGAAGTTGCTGAGTTCGCTGGTATTGATGGTGGTGAAGTGTTCGGGGTTGATCTGGAAAATACCAAAGATGGCAATAGCCACAAGCGGCAGGGTTTTCAGAATAGTGGTGACCAGCTGGAACACACCGACAGATTTGACACCGCGACAGTTAATCCAGGCCATGAACCAGATGGTGCCTACAGCAATGCCGGCGCCCAGCATGGGGTTCTGGTTGATTTCCGGAATGAAGATGCCTAAGTAGCCGAGCATGGCGACCACGATAGCGGCATTGCCCGACCAGAGACCGATCCAGTATCCCCAGGCGATCAGAAAGCCCATGAATCTACCCAGTCCGGCACGGCAGTAGGCGTAAGGACCACCGGCGGAGGGGATCATTTGGCTGAGCCGGGCAAATGTCAATGCAAGGAGCAGGGCGCCGACGCCAGTGAACAACCAGCCGCCAATGCTGATGGGGCCATAGGCGCCCAGGGAGGCGGGTAGTAGAAAGATCCCTGAACCAATCATGTTTCCGACGACGAGGGCGGCACACATCCATACACCCAGTTTGCTTTTTTTGCCGTTCCCGGGCAGGCCTGCTGAGCCGTCTACTGTAGTCTCTATTGTCATCGATCAGCGTCTTTTTGGAAAAAGTGCGATCATAATATGAATATGTTATTTAGGTATATATTCGTAATATTCCTTTGGAATATGCGGTGCATGCCTATTTACACGATTTTCGGCTTTTTGATGTGCCTAGTGGGTGGGTAAAAAAGAGGCCCGTCCCCGTTCGCAGCCTGTGCCGGGGATGGGCCTGTCTGTTTCGTGGTTAGCGGTTGTATAGGCTCCGTACTTCGTCCGCAATAATGGCCAGCCCTTTTCTGACGGTTTCGGCGTCACGGGTGTAGGTGATGCGCAGGCATTCATGGCTGTGTTGCCAATCACTATCAATGCCCGGGAAGAAGTAATGTCCGGAAACGACCAGTACACCACGCTTCTTGAGGCGTTCGTAAAGTTCGAGGCTGCTGATGGGCAGATCCTTGAACCACAGCCACAGGAACATGGCGCCTTCCGGTTTATGCATATACCAGGGCAGATCCCCCATCAGCTCTTTGAGGTAACCGGTGGCCATTTCCATCCGTTCACGGTACCAGGGGCGAATATGCTGGTTGCTCAGTGTCATAATGCTGTCATCACGCACCATGTCGAGTGCCAGCAAGGCGCCGCTGCTGTTCGGTGCCAGGCTGATGATGGCGTTCATATTCGTCATGGCCGTGATGACTTCCTCACTGGCGATGACAATCCCGGTGCGGGTGGCGGGGAGTCCCAGCTTTGACAGGCTCAGGCACAGGATGATGTGTTCATCCCAGTAAGGTGTCGCGTCGGTGAAGATCAGGTTCGGGAAGGGCAGGCCATACGCGCCGTCAATGATCAGTGGGATATCATGCTGTTTGGCCAGTGCGTCCAGGTGTTCAATCTCACCGTCAGTCAGAACGTTGCCAGTCGGATTGGTGGGCCTTGATACACACAGGGCTGCCGTATCCCCGGTGAGATCCAGGGCATCGAAATTGACCCGATACTTAAAGGTATGCTCGTCGATAAATTCGAATTCGGGTTTTTCCGCCGCGAAAATATCCTGTTCAATACCGCTGTCGGCATAACCAATATATTCCGGAGCCATAGGCAGCTGAATGCGACGGTGCAGGCCCTGGCTGTTCTTACCGGCAAACATGTTGAACAGCATGAAGAAGGCCGACTGACTGCCGTGGGTCAGGCAGATGTTACGTTCTGACAGGTTCCAGCCAAAACGTCGCTTGAGCATCGCAGCCAGTTCCCGCAGAAAATCCTTTTCGCCCGCCGGTGGATCATAGGTGCCGACAAAACGCGTAAACTCTTTCTGGTTGTCGAGAATGCGACTCAGACGTTGACGGAATACCGCTTCTACTTCGGGCAGATGGGCGGGATTGCCACCACCCATCATAATAATATCGTCGTTACCGGCCAGCGCGTTGCCCAGGTCATCCATCAGCGAGAGGATGCCTGAATGTCCCGTGAATTGTTCGCCAAAGGCGGAAAGCTTCATACCTACCTCATCTCTGCCGGTGAATGCGATGGCTGACTATCTTACAGCCTGATCCTGCATTTGAGTACGGGCTTTTAAAGGGCAAAAGTGAATCCATGGCGTGTTGTTAAGGTGCGCCGGAAAAAGGTATGTGGTACGATCGTACCTCATTAAAATAATTACAGTTTGATTACAGGCAGGACTCAGGATGCTCTGGTTGTTTGTTGCTGTTGTGGTACTCGTGGTAATTCTATGGCCCAGAAGTCAGGGCAAGCCCTACGATCATTATTTCTCGGCATTGAACCAACTGGTGCGTCAGCAGATGCCGGGGTGTCCGGTGCTGATTGTTGATCTGGACCGTGTGGATCAGAACCTCGAGCGGGTCAAGGCTCACTTGGGGGACCCATCCCAGGTACGGATAGCGGCCAAGTCTCTGCCATCACCGGAATTGATTCGTTATTTGCTGGAAAAACTGGGCAGTAACCGGTTGATGTCATTTCACCTGCCGTTTCTTCTACAGCAGTTTCGCAGTTTTCCTGGCAGTGATTTCCTGGTGGGGAAACCCTTTCCGGTCACTGCGGTCAAGACGTTCCTGCGTAACCTCTCCGACGAAGAAAAGGCACGAATCGTTGAAATTCAGTGGCTGATTGATACCCCGTCACGTTTGCATCAGTACTTGGCGCTTGCCAGTGAGCAGGGGCTGCAGTTCAGGGTGAATGTCGAAATCGATGTGGGCCTGCACCGTGGCGGGATTCAAACGCTGGAAGCGCTTGATCAAATGATGGCGCTGATCAATGACCATCCTGAACACCTCGTTTTTTCCGGTTTCATGGGATACGACGCCCACCTGGCCAAGGCGCCGGCCTTACCCTGGAAGCAAGGTGAGGCGCGTCAACAGGCCCGTTCCGAGGCGATGGCAATCTACCAGCGATTTGTGAATCATCTGCGCGAGGCGTGGCCGGATTCCTATCGGGATGATCTCTGTTTTAACGGGGCAGGGAGCATGACCTACCAGCTTTATCCGGAAGGTGACAAAGGCTGCCTGAATGACTTTACCATTGGCTCATCGTTCGTGAAGCCAACGGATTTTGACCTGCCCACACTGGTTGACCATCAGCCGGGCATGTTTATCGCCACACCGGTACTCAAAAAACTGGATGGCCTGGTGATTCCTTTCCTGGAGCGTTTTGCACCCTGGCTGGCCAAACTGAATGTGAACTGGCAGAAGGCGTTTTTTGTCTATGGTGGCTGGTGGAAAGCCAAACCCTGCGCGCCTCAGGGTTTGCGAAATAATGGCATTTATGGACGAAGCACTAACCAGGAAATGCTGACGGCCTCGAAGGGCACGGGTTTGAATGTTGATGATACGGTGTTCCTGCGCCCCACCCAGAGTGAGCGGGTGATGCTGCAGTTTGGCGGTATTCGGGTCGTGCGGGGTGATGAAGTGATTGGTTTCTGGTCCGTCTTCAAAGAGTGATGGATGGTTGCGGTGGTGAGATGTCTGACGCTTCTGTCGTGGTGTTTTTGGCCGATAACAGCGATACATTGTTATTGTCTGAGCACGCAACATGGATTACGCCACTGAAAAAGAAGCAGAATACGTTCCAGAGCCACTGTCACTTGCCCGGTGTATAAGGCGCTGTCAGCCTATTGCGCAGCTTGCTGGAAAACGTCTGTCACTTCAAACCATCGGAAGTTTGCAGAAAGGGTTAGCGGAGCTTTGGCTCGAACCTGCAACAGCGCATCCGGACTGTGCCAGTGTTCGTGCCGATTTTGCCTTGATGGCGACAGGACTGGTTCGGTGTCATCGCCGCAGCGGATTGTCTGTCGCCGAGCGCGGTGCGCTGAAACGGTTGTCTGATACGGATGTTAAACAGGCGGTCTCTTATCTCCGGGAACAACCGTTATATTTATGTCGCTCTGCCTTGCATACCCTGCATGCTTTGCCAGCCAACCTGATCCGGGATTTCTTTGGCAAGACATTAACCACGGATTCCGATAACCCAACCGCCTGTTTGTTCAGTGATCTTTACACTGTCGGGCTGTTTAACAGCCATCAGGTCACACTGGAAGGATTTGACGATGTTGCTGCAGAATTGAATCGCTGGCAGGCGCAGCGTCAGCAGGTGGATCCAGCCTGTATGGGGAAGTATCTCCAGCAGCTTGAAGCGCAGTTATCTACATCGCAAGATGTGGCAGCCGTTCAGCGATTACAGCGAAAGCTGGATGATGCGATCCCTTTCTGGCGCCTGGGCCAGTGCCTGCAGCGGCACTATTTCCGGGTGAAACTGCCAAACAATCCGGGGCTGTCAGCATCGCTTTCCATGATCGGAGATCATCTGTATCGGAGCCAGGTGGAGACGTCATTTCCCTGGCTGCTACATCAGCAGCCTTGATACCGGTTTGTTCTATTTTGCCTATACTCAGCGCCACCTTATTGAGAACACAGCTTCGCACCGACCCTTATGACCGCGCAGATTACCCTGTTACAGCCTGGAGATTTGTTGTTTCAGCAACGGCCAGGGATCGCCTGTGGTTGCGAGGCGATACGGCAAGTCTGTACCGGTATTGATGGTTACTTAATTGATCATGTGGGGCTTTATGTGGATTCGCATCATGTGATTGAAGCGGTCAGCCCTCGCGTACATTGCATACCCGTACAGGATTTCCTGGCGGGCTCTGTGACGGATGCAGCAGGTAACCCCAGAGTGCTGGCATGTCGCCTGAAGCCCGAGTGGCAATCCTGCATTCCCCGGGCAATCAGAAAGGCGGCGGAGTGGCTGGGGATGCCGTATAACCGGGATTATGGCCAGCGAAAGGATTCCTATTACTGTAGCGAATTGGTTGTCGATGCCTTTTGTCATGCCAATGAAGGTGTTTTCCTGTTTGAGGAAACGCCGATGAATTTCCTCGATCCGACAACCGGCGTATTGCTGGATTTCTGGATTCAATACTATCAGGGCATGGGAAAGGCAGTACCTCAGGGGAAACCCGGCTCTCATCCTGCCCATTTATCCCGTGCAAAATGTCTGAGGCCGTTGTTCAGTTTTGGGCGCTTTATCTGACAACGATTCACCAGGATGAATTCAGGGAGTCGTTGCCAGATTTAGCGTCTAATAACCGATGAAACGATCAGTCATAAAAGGCCTGATACGCTCGGTAGATTTCGTGAATATCAAATTTTGAGGCAATTTCCATCGGCGCGTGCATGGATAGCAGGGCCGCACCGGCATCAATGGTGCGAATGCCATAATGGGCCAGGAACATAGCCACGGTACCGCCACCGCCTTCATCCACCTTGCCCAGCATGCCGGTCTGCCATTTGATATCAGCTTCATCGAACAGGGCACGGAGTTCTGCTACAAATTCCGCATCAGCATCATTCGTGGCGACTTTTCCGCGAGAGCCAGTGTATTTGGTCAGAACCAGGCCATGGCCCAGTCGCGCAGCGTTCTGTTCGTCATGGACAGATTTGAATAATGGGTTGATACCGGCATTCACATCCGAAGAGAGTGCCCGTGAGTGCCACAGGCATTGGCGAGTGGCCCGGCTGCAGAAGTCCCCATTTCGGCATTTGCCAACAATCTCTTCCATGAAATAGTCCAAATAACGGGATTGCAGCCCCGTACCGCCCGTTGACCCGATCTCTTCTTTGTCGACCAGGAAACAAATGGCTGTTCGCTCCGGAATAGTGTCCATGTCCAGCATGGCCTGCATGGAGGTGTAGGCACAGATACGGTCATCGTGACCATAAGCACCCACCAGACCACGATCCAACCCAACATCGCGCGCTTTTTCTGCCGGAACCAGTTGCAGTTCTGCCGAGATGAAATCGTCTTCTATTATGCCGTAGTCTTCATTGAGCTTTTTCAGGACGGTGTGCTTGACCTGATCCTTGATGGTTTTGTCTTCAATGGGGGTGGGGATAGAACCCACCAAGATGTTCATCTCTTCGCCCTTTAGCACCTCTGACGCTTTACGCTCGCGCTGTACATGCTGATCCAGATGTGGAAGAAGGTCGGGAATGGTAAAGACGGGATCGTCTGCCTTTTCGCCGATGGTCAGGGTCACTTTGTGGCCATTTTTCAGAACAATCACGCCATGCAGTGCCAGTGGGCGAGAAGCCCATTGGTATTTTTTTACGCCACCGTAGTAGTGGGTTTTCATCAAGGCCAGGCCGGTATCTTCGTACAGAGGATGCTGCTTCAGATCTAGGCGGGGGGAATCCAGGTGAGAAACCACCAGGTTAGTGCCATCGGTAATATCCTGTTGGCCGATCACCGCCAGTACCAGGTTTTTGTCCCGGTTGTTGAACCACACTTTGTCACCAGGCTTAAAAGTATCTTTGCTGTCGGCGGGAAAAAAGCCCCGGGCTGTCGCCAGACGGATGCCTTCTGCGACACATTCGCGTTCGGTTTTAGCGGTATCCAGGTAGTTTTTATAGCTTTCGCAGAATTCAAAAATATCGGCTTTTCGCTCGGTGCTGGTGGTTTCCCAGCCGCTGTTACGTTGATAAAACATGCTTCTCCCCTTGGCCGGATGTAGGGTGAATCCGGCGCGGTTATCTATGAAACGTTACGATTGATGAAGACTGAATCAGGCCGGCACCGGTTCGCCATGCGAATCCTCTTTTTTCCTTGGCTCTTCCTCCCGGTGTTCCATGAAGCGATTCAGTTTCGGCACCATGAAGGCAATCAGCAGGGCGATAACTGCGGTGACAACCCCCAGAATGATGAAGTAGTCACCATAGAGCTGAAGGCTGTCCATGGGGGTGATGTTGCTGCCTTCCGATGACGAGAACCCGGCGACCCAAGCGCCGGCAATGGAAGCCAGTGCCAGGGTCATGTTCCAGGCGCCAAATGTGAAGGCACGCATGTGAACCGGGAACAGCTTGGCGACCACTGACATGCCCAGGGCGCTGATCAGCAGTTCACCAATGGCAAAGAAGAAATTCGGTGTGAAGATCCAGAAGGCGGACACCATGCCATTTTCATCGGCAAAGTATTTGGAAATACCTGCAGAACCGAAGGCAATAGCGCAGATCAACATACCCAGCGCGTACTTACCCGGCATGGACAGGTCTTTGTTACGGGCGCCGAGGTAGCTGTAAATTTTCGCCAGTACAGGGCTGATCACAATGATCCAGAATGGGTTCAGAGACTGGTACTGGACCGGATCAATCTCAAAGCCAAATACGAAGGGCTGCACATTATTAATGGCAAAGAAGTTCAGGGAGGTGGGCATCTGGTTGTAGAGGACAAAGAACACCAGCGCCTGCAGCATGAGCACCATGCCGACAATCATCCGTTTGCGGTCCGCCGGGGACTCCTGGCGCATATGCCGGACAATCAGCACACAGATGACAATGGCGGAAACAGCCATTAGGGTCTGTGCCAGCGGCAGGTTGGTCAGCAGGTAGGTGGCGGCGCCAACGGCCAATAGGGCTCCCCCGGTAAAGGTACCCAGCTTGCGGGCGCCAGCTGGTTTAAGGTCTGGCGCTGAACCGGCTTTTCTCATGGGGCCACGCATCAGGATCAGTCCGATGACGTTGATCGCCATGCCGGCGCCGCAAAGCGCAAATGCCAGCGTCATGGAAATGCTGCTGGCGATCGGCGGAATCACCAGCATGGTGGTGAAGGAGCCAACATTGTTCACCATGTACAGGTACGTGAAGGCACCATCCAGGCGAGGATCATCTTTGCCATCATAGGCGCTGGCGAGTACCACTGGCGGGCAGGTGCTGGCCGTGGCGCGGCCAATGATGACAAACCCCAGTCCCAGGAACAAAGGCAGGGTCGTTTTGTTGACGGCGGAAAACGCCACCAGGAAATAACCGATACTCTGGAATGCAGTACCGATGACCAGGTTGCGTTTGGCACCGAGGTAATTATCGGCAATCCAGCCACCGATAAAGAGCAGGCCGGCGCCAAGGGCGGTATAACCGCCAAAGATGGCAAAGGATGTCGCTTCACTGAGTTGCAGGTATTTATTCAGATAAACCGGTAACAACGACCATAAACCATAAAATGAAAAAGCCCACCAGAATTGCCAGAACAGAAGAATATAAAACGTTGCGGGGTGTTTTTGTGACGTGGTCTTTATGGATGTGGGCATAGGACTTCCCTCTTTCTTATCCCAATAGCCGATCGTTCCATGGTTTAATGGCTAATCAGTCAATGAATGGCTTCAATAAACAGGGCTGTTGTTAAACAACGGAACGATTGTTTTTCAGGCAGAATTGGCTGAAATCAGTTGGTGCTGCTTTTTATTAAGTAAGCATGGTTAACTGATTATTGTTCCCCGTCAGGTCAATATGACGGTCAGTGGTTTTCTGTCCTGAGTCAAGTGCGGGCGTATTTTGCGATGGCTGAGAGGTCTGAGTTTTGATCTGTGGCAAAGGATAGCTGTGGTGAAATTTTTGCGTTCTGGCTATGTATTCGCTGGCTTATGCGGATAATCATGTTGTTTTTATTGGGTTGATAATATTTTCTGATTTTTCTAAATGTGTGGAAAATATATTTGAAATTGAAATATGCTTAATGGAAAAGTGTTTTCAGTGTTTGTTTAATTATTGTGAAATTGAACAATTAAACAGTTTTTTGGTTTTGTTATTGTTGTGTTTAAATTGTGGAAAAAAACCTGTTAATGGATGGGTGTGTAATTATTTATTTTGTCGAAAAGTGTATGTGCGAAATATTTTTTCAATAGATTGTATGGCGATGACAAAGTAAATGTTGTGTAAGCTAATGCATGACTCTGAAGCGGGCTAATGCTTACGCTTGATCATTAATCATCTTTTCTTGAGCCAAAATACCTGCCCATCGTCGGATGGGCAGGTAAGCATTCAGACTATCTCCAACACGCTGTGCATGTTTCGACGTAACGTGTGCGGTTATCCTGTGTCCTCACCGGGAGGGGTTCTTGAGCTTAAGAAAATCCATCAGGCGCTCAATCGTTGTTCCCTGAATCAGGAGTGAGAACAGAATCACAGCCAATGTCATATGAATGATCGCGCCCCGTTCCGGCATATCGACGGGTATGGACAACATCAGAGCAACGGGAACGACTCCGCGTAACCCACCCCAGAACATAACGGCCTTGGCCTTGTTATCAACCGGGGAACTTTTGGGTAACCGGTTACTGATGGGCAATAACAGGTACACAACCAGGAAGCGGGCAAACAAGACCACGGCAATGGTCAGCAGCAGGAAGGGGGTGTTCTCGTAAAGGTGATCCATATCCTTGAACAGGAAATCTTCCTGCATACCCAGCAGCAGGAAAATAAAGCTGTTGGCGACAAAGGCCATGAATTCCCAGTAAGGGCCAAGGTATTGCTGTACGGGCTCGCATAGTACTTTTTTTGACCAGGTGCGGGTGACGATACCGGCGGCGATCGTGGACATCACGCCTGACATGCCAAACACGTGATCAGCAATGATGAAGCTGGAATAGGCCAGAATGGTGGTCAGGGAGATCTGTACATAGGGAATCGCATGGCCAAGACGCAGCAGGAACAGCATGGCGATGCCCAGAATGGCGCCAACGGCAATACCACCAAAGAAGACCCGGCAAAAATCCCAGATGGCCATGAAAGCGGTATCCAGCCCAAAGCCCTGTCCGGTTTGCAGTACGGCCATGACAATCCCAAACATGACAATGGCCGTGGCATCATTCAACAGGCTTTCTGCATCCATCAGCAGGGCCATGCGCTCGGGAGCCCCCACTTCCTTGAACAGGGCAATGACAGCGACGGGGTCCGTGGCGGAAATCAGGGCGCCAAACAGGAGCGCTCCCGCCATCGTCATGGGTGTGTAATTGCCGATCAGGCCTGCAACCACCAGGGTGGATAAGACAACCCCTACAATGGCCAGCATCAGCACCGGTACCAGCTCCTTGATCAGCATGGGCAGCTTGATGTTGATCGCGGCATCGTAAATCAGTACGGGGAGCATGACGTACATAATCAGGTCATGGGTCAGCTCAACCTGGAGCACGGGGGCGAGAAAATCCGAATATTTGGCCAGTAACCCCAGCGCCATCCCTATCACCACCAGGCCGATGGTATAAGGCACCCGCAGGAACTTGAGCCAGATGGCAGAGCCTGTGGTCAACATGAAAAGACCGGTGAAAATTAACACTGGCAGCGCCAGGTCGGCTTGATGCATGGCTAACCTCGTTGTGTAAAGACAAACGTATGCAATGTGACCCTGAGCCCTGGGCTCAGTTGTTTAATCGGCAAGTGTCAAAAGCATAGGAGTACAGCGTGCAGCTGAGCAGGGTTTTTATCGATATACGAACAGGGCTGACAGATGAAGACGCGAGGAGCCAGCCTTGAAGCCCATGCACAGGAATGGGTAGACCCAGGACCGCTATAGACTGGAAAAAACCGTTTATACACTGTAACCACGGCTGGCAGTAAAAAGAAGCATCAATCGCAGAAATTGATCGTCACGAGCAATGGTATTTCTTATGTGGGAAATAGATTTCTCTGATGGTGATTCCCTGTCTCGTTTCCACGCTGTTTATTGTTTTTCCAGTAGACCTGTCTTTCGTGAGGATCATATGACGCATCATAGAGCAAATGTGATGGTTGTCCTCAGGATTATGCGTGAACGATGACGGTATTTTTGTGCTTGGGCCTGAATATTGCTTTCTAAATGGTCTGTATTTATACGTATGTATCAGTACAATGTTGGCCTGACCGGGTGATTAATGGATGTCAGTTGTCGTCTGCATGGGGAGCGCAGGCAGGGCACAGGTCTCGGTATTAAAGAACAAAAATGACGGAGTGAGACAATGAGAAAGATTGCGTTAATGCTGACCATGTTGGTCGCCGTGATGGGCAATGCCTGGGCGTCCAGCAACAGCCTTTGGGAGCAGTCGGCGCTGAACCGTATCATGAAAGACGGGGTGCTTCGGGTTGGGCTGGACTCCGGCTACATGCCGTTTGAAATGACCAGCAAGGATGGCAAGTACATCGGTTTTGATGTCGATTTTGCCAAGCAAATGGCCAAGGCCATGGGCGTTAAGCTCGAGATCGTCAATACCGCCTGGGATGGCATCATTCCCGCACTGATGACCGATAAATTCGACATCATCATGTCCGGCATGACGGTGACTGCCGAGCGTAACCTGCAGGTGAACTTTGTTGATCCCTATATCGTTGTGGGTCAGACCATCCTGCTGCGCAAGGGGCTGGAAGGCGAGATCAAGAGCTACAAGGACCTGAATGATCCTAAGTTCAAGGTCATCTCCAAGCTGGGTACAACCGGTGACTACGCCATCAAGAAATATATGCCGAAGGCTGAGTTGCGTCTCTTTGAAACTGAGGCTGATGGTGCCCTGGAAGTGGTTAACGGCCGTGCGGATGCCTTTGTCTATGATTTGCCCTATAACGCGATCTATTCCGCACAGAATGGTAAAAACCTGGTGCACATTGACCAGCCTTTTACCTATGAGCCACTGGGCTGGGCCATTCGCAAGGGGGATCCTGATTTCACCAACTGGCTGAATAATTTCCTGCGCCAGACCCGCGGTGACGGTACCTATGACAAGATCTACAACCGTTGGTTCGCAAACTCTGACTGGCAGAAAAAACTCAAATAAGTCCTGAGTGTTCGCCGCTACCTGTCCAGTCGGATGGGTAGCGGGAGACAGGTCAAACCAATCAGGAGAGTTTCAATCCGGTGTTTGGAAGTAAACCCGTGACGGGCCAGCCGAAGCAGATGGAAAAACAGCCTAACCAGCTTCTCTGGAATCTGGTGTTTTTGGGTATCGTGTTTCTGACGGGCCTGGGTATCTACAAGTCGAGTCAGTCCATAGATTATATCTGGCGCTGGGAGCGCATTCCGCAATACCTCTTTTATCAGGCTCAGGAAGACTATATCGCCGAATTTGACGGCGTCGTTACGCTGGGTGAAAACGGTGCCGTACAGCTGGTGTCTGACGATAACCCCGATACCGTGCAGATAGCCATGCAGCCCCAGTTGCTCTTTGCAGACGACGGGGATCTTGTGTTTGAAGGTGACAGCTTCGCGGCCATCACTTACTGGGAAGCCGGGCCACTGGTAGACGGTATGGTGATGACAATGCAGTTGTCGCTGGTGTCGATTGTGATGGCGATTATTATCGGCACCATCACCGGGCTTTTTCGTATATCCAATAATCCAGCGTTGAAGAAACTGGCCATTCTTTATATTGAGCTGGTCAGGGGGACGCCATTACTCGTGCAGATTTTCCTGGTCTATTTCTTCCTGGGGTCTGTACTGGATATGGAGCGTTTTACCGCCGGGGTGATAGCACTCTCGGTATTTACTGGCGCTTATATTGCTGAAATTGTTCGAGCAGGCATAGAGTCGATTTCCAGGGGACAAATGGAAGCTGCCCGCAGCCTGGGAATGGGCTGGCATCAGTCCATGCGTTACGTGATTCTACCTCAGGCCTTCAAGCGTGTTTTGCCTCCATTGGCCGGCCAGTTTATCAACCTGATCAAGGATTCTTCACTGGTTTCCGTTATATCCATCACTGACCTGACCAAGGCAGGGCGGGAAGTGGTCAGCTCAACCTTCAGTCCGTTTGAAGTGTGGTTCAGTGTGGCGCTCTGCTACCTGATTCTTACCGGCGTGTTAAGTCTGCTGGTGCGTAAACTGGAAGTGAGGTATGCCGTCAGTGACTGATTACATTATTCGTGCAACCGGGGTCGAGAAGATCTACCCCAACGGGGTGCATGCCCTGAAACAGGTGTCGGCGGATATTGCTGAAAGCGAAGTAGTGGTGGTAGTCGGCCCCAGCGGTTCGGGAAAATCGACCTTCCTGCGTACGCTGAATCAGCTGGAAACCATCAATGACGGTGAAATTGTTGTCGACAGTATCTCCCTGACCACGCCTGGTGATGTCAATGCCTTGCGGGAAGAAGTGGGGATGGTGTTCCAGTCGTTTAATCTTTTCCCGCATCTGACGGTACTCGACAACATCTGTCTGGCGCCGCAAAAAGTCAGAAAACTTAGCCGGGCGGAGGCGGAAGATCGTGCCAAGGCACTGCTGTTGAAAGTTGGCTTAAGTGAGAAGGCAGACAGTTATCCGCCGCAGTTGTCAGGCGGTCAGCAGCAGCGTGTCGCCATTGCACGGGCGCTGGCCATGCAGCCCAGGATCATGCTCTTTGATGAGCCAACCAGTGCCCTGGATCCGGAGATGGTCGGTGAAGTGCTGGATGTCATGAAAGATCTGGCGAACTCAGGTATGACAATGGTTGTCGTGACCCATGAGATGGGTTTTGCCCGGGAAGTGGCGGACAGGGTGATGTTTATGGAGTCTGGTGAGCTGCTTGAGGATAGCAAGCCGGATGACTTTTTTGATAATCCACAGGCAGAACGGTTGCAGGCTTTTCTGAAGCAAGTCATTTGAGCCCGGTTTGATATAGGGCATTGTCGCTGGAGTATATAGCCTCTAAAGTGAGAGGCTATATATCATGCTTATCATGAGATGTTATTTTTTGCCTGTCCGTGAGAATGAAACGTTGTCATTTTAGTTCAATGTTTCAATTCATTTTTTGTCCGGTGGCGAGGTTCTGCATTAGTTTCGTTTGGAAGGTATGCGCTTAATAGTTGGCTTTTCGCATGGCTCTTTTGCAGTAGGTGGCAGGCACAGAAAAGCCTTCTAACAAAGGAAATCTATTAAACTGGAAAACGGGTTAGCCTGAAAGTACTGGTTTATTGTCACATCCATATGATGTGTTTCATCGGCGTTCAAATCCAAAGCTAATTACACTTGATGTTTAGGTATTGATACTTTTTATCCTCATCTGTGAACTATGTAATAGAGCATCTTTACACTGTCGTGAATATTATTGTTACCTATTCTTAGTGTTTTACCTGAATACCTGTTCTGTGGTTAGACTTCAGCGCGTTAGCTTTTTGGTTGTCAATGAGTGTAATCAACTCATCTTTAAAGAACTGCTCTTTCCCGCGAATCACTTTAATGTCTATGCCAGCCGTCATGGCTTGATCAAGCTGTTCCAGTAGTTTTCTCAACTGGTCGGGCTGTCCTGCCAGTTTCAGTACATCAGACATTACTTCCGCCTGGAGTTTATATTCTTCGCCTTCGATCTGACCTGTTATTTTAGCCACAATAAAATCAGCCGTGACGGTAGGAGGAATTGTATTTTGGTCATTTTTATCTTGCTGTACCGTTCCCGGTTTATGGGGCTGGCTATCATTTCCTGAATGTTCTTTGACGTCAGATTCGACCTGCTTTTCTTTTAGCGGTGTTGTTGATGTGGCAGGTTTTTGATGTTGTGCCTGTGTCAGCTTGGCTGGCTTTTTAGGTAGAGGCGGCTTGGCTGATCGAGTTTCAGACTTTTGGGTTTCTTGTGTTTTTATCGTGCTTTGATTTTCTGATTCATCCTGTTTTTTAGGTAATACAGGTTTTGGTTTTAATGCTGGTTTACCCTGTTGATTTTCAGGTTTTTTGGTTTCTTGTGCTTTTGCAGTGCTTGTGGATGTTAATTCATCCGGTTGTTTGATGAATTTTGGTTTTGGCTTGAGTGCAGGTTTTACCTTTTGAGCGATTGTTTGTGAGGGCTCATTGGTTTTTGCGATGCTATTCAGTATGTGTTTATCTGGCTTTTTGGGAAGTTCAGGTTTTTTCTTGTATGCTGGTTCATCTTTCAGGGTTTCTGTGTTGGTTGTCACTTGTTGTTTTGTACTTCCTTTAAGTGTTAACCCTGTTGGCTTTTTGTTTGGGGCAGGTTTTTCTTTTATAGGGGGCGTGGTATTTTGGGGCAGCGACTCTGTACTTTGTTCCTCACCTTTCGTGGTTTTATTGGTCTCTTCTGCCTTGTCTGCTAATTCAGTTTTTTCTGGCTCAAGTTTGTTTAACTTTCCTGATGCCCTCCACTCTTCAGCGGTTGTTGATGACTCTGTTGCGAGTTCTTTTAAGATAGAGCGTGGCAGATGTGTTTCGAGGAAGGTGTCGTCAACGGATGAGCGATGTGATGCGGTGGCGCTTACTGTGGCGTCATCCATAACATTCTGCTTTTCTGCTTTTTCAAGTGAGACTGCTTCAGTCATGTCTGGAGCAAATTGTTTACGCTCCGTGGCAGGAGCATGATTCAGTATATCTTTACTGCTTGGTTTCATGCCGTGCTTTTCAATTAATGTTTCATGTACTTCTCTAGTAATATTTTCTATGAATAATGTTCTGTTATCGTTAAGTGCCTTTTCTGTAGATTTGAAATCCAGGTTTAGAAGTGTTTTAGTCATACTGTCATATCGTTTTTCGAATTTTTTGATTGTTTTTGTTTTTATTTCTTCGAAGGATTTACCTTCTTTTTGCATTTCTTTAATCCAAACAGAAAAAGCAGTATTAGCCATGTGGCTTTTAACAGAAGAGTTAACGATTTTTTCGGTTGTTATTAATGTGGTTCCAATGTTGATGTTTGTTTTGGGTAGGTTTTTTATTTCCAGTTTTATTGCTTTGATTAAAGCATGGTCTATCTGGTTAGCATGCATTTTATAGTTTATTTCTTTCCAGCCAAATAGATCGACAGGTACCTCTCTTTTGATATGGTTTGAGTATTCGGCAAATTTATTCTCTATGCGTTCATGTATGGTGGCGATTAATTCGAGTGCAATGGCCAACGGGTCTGTATTGCTCTGGTGGATAACAGTACGCGCACTCGTTAGTTGTAGTTGTGTCTTTTCGTGATCAAAGCGTTGCATGAATACATCCATGTATTCGGCCATTTGTTCTTCATTAAATTGTTTTTTTTCATATTTGTCAGCGGCAAAAAGAGCCATTCGTTGTATGTCACGTTTGTCTGCGAATGACATGTTTTTCATTGATTCAATAATCTTTTTGAAACCTTTTTTACTTGTTGCCCCACCTCGCTTTGTTAGGGTTTTATTCATTAATTTCCATTCGGACTTTTTTGATAGTCTGTCTATGGTTATGTCAATGGAATCTTTCTCGGTTTTTCTGGAGTTGACGATCTCTTCGTGATCTTTAATGTCGCCTTTGAAGTTTTCGGGGGTGGGTATTGTGCCTGATTCGGGCGAAGGTGTGGTGACGTGTATGCTGGTATGATCGCTGATTGGTGTTTTTTTATTATGTGTTGTTTCAGTTGGAATCTGTTTTTTTGCATCAATAATGGTAATTGTTCGAGTGTTCTGCTTGCCGGATTTGGCTTTATCTGTTTTTGTGAATTTGCTCAGTGCCTGCCTGGCATAGTTTGCCAAGCGATTCTGGCTCAATAACTTTGTGCCCACAATAAAGATTCCTTGAGCATTATTAATCTTAATAGTCTAGCAATTTTAATTTCTCTGAATCGTCAATCAAATAATGCTTTTTGATGAGTTTCTTGATTTTGAAGTTTTATATTTCAAATTGTTATTATGGTAGTGTCCGTCTGCCCCTTTAGGGATTGTTCTCAGTCGACCCATCGTATGCAAATCTGTAAAATCTTCGTATTTTCCTATTCTCGTCTTTTGAATACCGGATGACTATGATTTGCAGAGCTGGCTGTGGTGCCTGCTGTATCGCCCCCTCAATTTCCACCGCTATACCCGGTATGCCAAATGGCAAACCTGCGGGTGAACGCTGTATTCAGCTGGATGATCAAAACCGCTGCCTGTTATTTGGCAAGCCGGAGCGGCCTTTGGTATGTGGCCAGTTTTCAGCCGATGAATCGGTTTGTGGTGTGAGTAATGCGGACGCATTGGCGACGTTGATTGATCTTGAACAGCTGACAGCCTGAGCTGCCAGCTTTCATCAGAAGGTTACATGCCTTCTATGATGACATTGGGGAGGTGAGCCCGCTCAACGCACACATCCTCTGTTGCAGGCATGACTTCAGCAGTCCCTTTCACCACGGCTTTTCCGTGCTGGTTGATGACGTCAGTCCGGATCAGTGCCTTCTTTCTGCGTTCATTTTTCTCCAGAACTTCCAGCTCCACCGTGAGGGTGTCGCCCAGCTTGACCGGGCGCAGGAATTTCAGCTCCTGGCCGCCATAAATGCCGCCGGGGCCGGGCATGACCATAGCCAGTGCGGCAGAGATCAGCGAGCCTGTCCACATGCCATGGGCGATACGCTCGCCGAATTGGGTGCCGGCGGCAAAGGTTTCATCCAGATGAACGGGGTTATAGTCACCGGAGACCGTGGCAAACAACACCAGGTCTCGTTCGGTCAGTGTACGCTGGTAGGTGGCCTTATCGCCGATCTTCAGTTGGTCGTACGGGGTGTTCCGCAGGGTCTGGTTTGGCTCTGGGTTCGAGCGCTGCAGAGTCATCGCCTCGGGCTCCTTGTTGCAAACGGCCATCCAGCCAGGCAATCAGTTGCTGCTGGACTTCTTTGCTATTGGTTTCGTTAAACATTTCGTGTCGGCCACCGGGGTACAGCGCCAGTTCTACGTCCTGGATGCCGGCAGTTTTCAGTTTGTGACACAGCCTTTTCAGTCCTTTGCCGGCAGCACCCACAGGATCGCGATCGCCGCCCAGCACATAGAAGGGTAGACCGGAATCGAGTTTTTTCAGGGCAGAAACCGAATTGATCGACAGGAGTCCGTCAAACAGGTCAAGCCAGAGCTGATTGGTACAGGAGAAACCACAGAACGGGTCGCGGATGTAAGTATCTACTTCGTCTGCATCCCTGCTGAGCCAGTCAAAATCCGTACGGGTCGGAGCAAAGGACCGGTTGTATGCGCCGAACGTCAGGGCGTTGATCAGCGGGCTGGTGCCCCTTGGTCCCTGGCGAATGGCTTCGAAGCGGGCCACCAGGCGACCAGCATGCAGCAGGGGGCGCGGCGCATAGTTGGATGCCGAGAGTATACAGCCTGTCAGCTGCGGACGGTAGACAATCAGAAATGCCTGGGTGATGAAACTGCCCATGCTATGGCCCAGCATGAACACCGGGCGGCCCTGGCTGCGTTCACGGATGAAGCTGTAGACCGTTTGGACATCGCTCAGCACCCGGTCCCAGCCGCTGCTGTCAGCGTAATGGCCAATGTTATCGGTGGGTGTTTCCGGGCCGTGGCCGCGGTGGTCGTGGGCAATGACCGTGTAGCCGGCGTCGTTGAGTGTCTGGGCCAGGTGATCGTAGCGCGCGGCATATTCGGCCATGCCATGGTTGATGATCACAAACCCTTTCGGGGTGTCCAGATGCCAGTATGAGGTGTTGATGGAGCGACCATCCTGTGCCGGTAGGGCGAGAATCTGAGCCTGCATGTCGCGGTAAACCTTTTTATTGTTCAGTCATGGTTTGTATGGTTACAGCAGTTGCAGGCGATGACAATCCCACCGCTACCCGAAACCTATCAAAAATGGTACCCTTCCGGCCGCAAAGCGGTCGGCCAAAGAGAACCGTTCAACGGACGACAACGGCATATAGTGCAACGCATGATCAGGAGCAAGACAGTATGAGTGAGCACTTCTGGAAGGATAAATATCCCGAAGGGATCCCCTCAGATATAGACATCGAACACTACCGTTCCATCCTCGATGTGCTGGAGGAATCCCGGCAGAAGTTCGCGCACAAGCCCGCCTTTTCCAACCTGGGTAAAACCATCACTTATGGTGAGCTGTATGAGCTGAGCGGTCGGTTTGCCGCATGGTTGCAAAATGAGACCGATCTGCAGCCCGGTGACCGGATTGCCGTGCAGATGCCGAACCTGATCCAGTTCCCTGTTGCCGTCTTCGGTGCGCTGCGGGCGGGGCTGATCGTGGTCAACACCAACCCGCTGTATACCGAGCGGGAGATGGAGCACCAGTTCAATGATTCCGGCGCCAAGGCGCTGGTAATTCTGGCCAATATGGCCCATATGGCAGAGAAGGTAGTGCCACGTACGGGCATTCGTCATGTGGTGGTGACGCAGGTCGGCGACATGCTGCCGTTGCCCAAGCGGATACTGGTAAACAGTGTCGTTCGCTATGTAAAAAAGATGGTGCCTTCATGGTCCATTCCCGGCGCACTGGGTTTTAATGAAGTGTTGTCGGCGGGCAGCCGGCACACGGTCAAGGATCATACGTGCGATTCACAGGATGTGGCCATCCTGCAGTATACCGGTGGCACGACCGGAGTGGCGAAGGGCGCGATGCTGACTCACCACAATATCCTGGCCAACATGATGCAGGCCAAGGTGCTGATGGCGCATAACCTGGTGGATGGCCAGGAGCTGATGGTGGCACCGCTGCCGCTTTACCATATTTATTCGTTCACCTTCCATTGCATGATCGGGATGACCACCGGTCAGCACAACCTGTTGATCACGAACCCCCGGGATCTGCCGGCCTTCGTCAAGGAACTCCAGAAAGTCCGTTTCTCAGTCTTTGTGGGGCTGAACACCCTGTTTGTAGGCTTGATGAAAAATCCGGATTTCCTGCAACTGGATTTCAAGTCCCTCAAGTTGACGCTTTCTGGAGGGATGGCGCTGCAGTCTGATACTGCAAACCGCTGGCAGGAAATTACAGGCTGTGAAATCAATGAAGGTTATGGGATGACCGAAGCCTCACCGGTTGTCACGGTTAACCCGTTGGGCGCCAACAAGGTGGGTACCATCGGGATGCCTCTGCCATCTACCGAGTTGAAGCTGATTGATGAAAATGGTGTAGATCTACCATTTGGTGAAGTTGGCGAGCTGTGTGTCCGTGGCCCCCAGGTGATGAAAGGTTACTGGGAGCGTCCTGACGAAACGGCTAACACGTTGACCGAAGATGGCTGGCTGAAGACCGGCGACATCGCCACCATCATGGAAGACGGCTATGTGAAAATCGTCGACCGTAAGAAAGATATGATTGTGGTTTCCGGGTTTAACGTCTATCCCAATGAACTGGAAGATGTGTTGTCGGCACATCCCGATATTGTTCAGTGTGCCGCCATTGGTGTGTCGAACAGCAAGACCGGTGAAAGCATCAAGATGTTTGCCGTGTCGTCCAATCCGGAACTGACTCAGGAAGCCGTCATAGCCTTTATTCGTGCGAGTGTGACGGGCTACAAAGTACCGCGTCAGATTGAATTCCGTGATGAGCTGCCGGTGACCAACGTAGGCAAAATCCTGCGACGTGAACTCCGTGATGAAGAGCTGGCCAAGTTGAAACAGGCCAAGGCGGCAGAGTAATCACCGTTTGAAAAAGGCCGGGACGCCTGAGCGTGCCCGGCTTTTTTTATGGTGACTTTGCAGAAAATACCGTGTTTTTGAACCGTTTGACTGAGAACCGCGCGTGACCAGAGAAGCTTCCTTTGATTTTCGAAAAGCCGTCAACCTGTGCATGATGAAGGATCGTCACCGGTTTCGTCGGCAGTGGCGTTCTCTGAGTGGTGATGACGCCAGGCGTACACGACTGCAGCAGGCTGTTGAGGTGTCCATGCAGCGTGCCGAACAGCGGCGCCAGAATACGCCCAAAGTCATGTATGACGATGCATTGCCCGTCGTACAGAAGAAAGACGCTATTGCTGAATTGATTCGGGATCACCAGATCGTCATTGTGGCGGGTGAGACCGGCTCTGGTAAAACGACGCAGTTACCCAAAATCTGTCTGGAGCTGGGACGTGGCACCTTCGGTACCATCGGTCATACACAGCCACGTCGTCTGGCTGCCCGCTCAGTGGCTGCACGTATTGCTGAAGAATTGCAGGTCGAGCCAGGTGCGCAGGTCGGATACCAGGTGCGCTTTGCTGACCGAATCAGCGACCAGACCCAGGTCAAGCTGATGACGGATGGTATCCTGCTGGCTGAAATCCAGAATGATCGATTTCTGAGCCAGTACGACACCCTGATTATCGACGAAGCCCATGAGCGCAGCCTTAATATTGATTTTCTGCTGGGTTATCTGAAGTTACTGCTGCCTAAACGGCCAGATCTGAAGTTAATCATCACGTCCGCCACGATTGATGTGGAACGCTTTTCTCGCCACTTTGACAATGCACCCGTCATTGAAGTCTCTGGTCGAACGTATCCGGTGGAAGTCCTGTACCGTCCGCTTGAAGACCTGGATGTCGACGAGGATGGCGATCAGCTGCAATACCAGGGGATTCTCTCGGCGGTACGGGAGATCGAGGCACTTGAGCGCAGTGGTAAGGGACACAGGCTCGGTGACGTGCTGGTGTTTCTGAGTGGGGAGCGGGAAATCCGGGAAGCGGCCAAATGCCTGCGTGATGCCAAGCTGGCGCATACGGAAATCCTGCCGCTCTACGCCCGCCTGAGTGCTGCAGAGCAGAACCGTATTTTCCAGTCCCATGGCGGACGTCGCATTATCCTGTCGACCAACGTCGCCGAAACCTCGCTGACGGTACCCGGTATTCATTATGTGATTGATCCGGGGTTTGCCCGGATCAGCCGTTACAGTGTGCGCTCCAAGGTGCAGCGTTTACCGATTGAAGCGGTGTCCCAGGCGTCCGCTAACCAGCGTAAGGGGCGTTGTGGTCGTATTGCTGATGGCATCTGCATTCGTCTTTATGATGAGCAGGATTTCCTTAATCGCCCCGAATTTACCGATGCCGAGATTCTGCGGACCAATCTGGCCGCCGTTATCCTGCACATGTTGAAAATGGGGCTGGGCGATGTTGCCCGTTTCCCTTTTGTTGATCGACCTGACAATAAGGCAATTAACGACGGCTTTAAGTTATTGCAGGAGCTGGGCGCAGTCGGCGGCGATAACGGTATTACCCGTATTGGCCGTCAGCTGGCGGTATTGCCGATCGATCCGCGTATTGGTCGCATGTTGCTGGCTGCCCATGACACCGGTGCCGTCCAGGAAGTGCTGGTGATTGCCAGCGCATTGAGCATCCAGGATCCCCGTGAACGGCCGGCTGAGAAAAAGCAGGCGGCGGATCAAAAACACCGTGAATTTTATGATGATAATTCCGATTTCCTGTCACTGCTGAATGTGTGGAAATGGTATGAAGAGCAGCGGCAGGATTTATCGCAATCCCAGCTAAGCAAGCTCTGTAAACAACAGTTCCTGAGTTTCATGCGCATGCGTGAATGGCGGGATATGCATCGCCAGTTAATGCTGAGTTGCAAAGACCTCAAGTTAACCGTTAATACGGATGAGGCTGGTTACGCAGCTATTCACAAGGCACTGCTTGCCGGTTTGCTAAGTCATCTGGGTAATCGTCATGAAGAGGCGGATTATCTCGGGGCACGCAATCGAAAATTCTGGGTTTTTCCAGGGTCTGCCCTGTTTAAGCGTAAACCGAAGTGGGTGATGGCGGCAGAGTTGGTGGAAACATCCCGCCTTTATGCACGCAGTGTCGCGAAAGTGGAGCCTGAATGGATTGAGCCCCTGGCCGGTGACCTGGTTAAGCGAAATTATTTTGAGCCGCATTGGGAGAAAAAACGGGCGCAGGTGGTCGCTTATGAACAGGTCACGTTATACGGCCTGGTGATTGTGGCCCGACGAAAGGTGAATTATGGCGCTATTGATCCGGTTATCTCCCGAGAGCTGTTTATTCGACAGGGGCTGGTGGAAGGTGGCTATGAAAGTCGAGCCGGTTTTTATACCCATAACAACAGCCTGATTGCCGAGGTCGAAGACCTTGAGGCGAAGTCTCGGCGACAGGACATTCTGGTCGACCCAGAAACATTGTTTGCTTTTTATGATGAGCGTATTCCTGAGGGAGTCTGTAACGGCAGCAGCTTTGAAAAATGGCGTAAGACCACCGAGCGGGATGATGCACAGTTGTTGTATCTCACCAAAGACTATCTGATGCAGCATGATGCCGCACATATCACCGAAACCCAGTACCCGGAACGGCTGAAATGGCAGGGGCTGGCTTTGCCACTGTCTTACCATTTTGCACCGGGTGAAAAAGATGACGGCGTTACGCTGTCTGTACCCGTTTCCCTTTTGTCGCAGCTGCCTCGCGATCGATTGGAGTGGCTGGTACCCGGCATGCTGCCTGACAAGGTGATTGCCCTGATCCGGTCATTACCAAAGCAGGTGCGTAAGCACTTTGTGCCGGTTCCAGACTATGCCCGTGCGGCGCTCGAGGCGTTAAACCCCTGTGATGAGCCGTTGACGTTGTTGTTGGGTGAGAAGCTGTTCCGTATGACCGGCACACGTGTTCCTGAGGATGCCTGGGATACCGGTAGGCTGGATGATCATTTTCGAATGAATATCCGGGTGCTGGACGACGATGGAAATATGCTGGGGCAGGGACGTGACCTGTCCAGCCTGCGGGAGCAGTTTGCGGATCAGACCCGGGAAGGTTTACGGGACAAGACGGATCGAGATATGGAACGGGAGGGACTGACGTCCTGGAGCTTTGGGGATCTCCCTGAAGAAATGCAACGTCAGCGTGGTGGTTTGTTGTTCCGATCGTATCCGGGGCTGGTGGATGAAAAGACCTCCGTCGCCTTGCGTTTGTTTGATAATCCCCAGTTGGCGCAACAGCAGACCCGTTTAGGCCTTGCACGATTGATTCAATTGGCATTGCCAGAACAAATGAAGTTCATGGCTAAACAGTTGAAGCATTTCAATCGCATCACGCTGTTGGCCGTTAACGCTGTTGATAAGAAAAGCTTGTTGGATGACATCCAGCTGGCAGTTATTGAGCGAGTTTATCTGGAAGATCCGGCATCCTGGCCCCGTGATGAAGTGTCGTTTAACCAGTGGGTTGATCAGGGGCGATCAGAACTGGCGCCCGCTGCAGAAGCGCTGGAAGCTATGCTGTTGGCAGTCTTTGAGAAATTCAATGCGATCAGTCGTCAATTAAAAGGCAAAATCTCGTTCCAGCTGGCATTGTCCATGGCGGATATCAAACAGCAGCTGAGTGGTTTGATTTACCGTGGTTTTCTATCCAACACGCCTTGGGAATGGCTGCAGCAATATCCCCGATATCTCACCGCGATAGAAATGCGGCTGGAGAAACTGGCAGCCAACAGCAACCGTGACCGGGTTGAAACCGATCGACTACAGGGATGGCGCGAAGCCTGGGATGCCAGAAAAGCGGCACTGGAGAAACAGCATGTGGTTGATGAGAACCTCTGGTTGTACCGGTGGATGCTGGAGGAATACCGTGTCTCCGTTTTTGCGCAGACATTGAAAACCCGGATGCCGGTCTCTGAGAAGCGGTTGCGCAAGGCTTGGGAGGAGATTGCCCAGCCCTGAGACGGATGTTTCAAAACCATGACAGCTCCTATAAGATCATCGGTCAGTGTTAAAGAAAAAAAGCCTTCCGGGGCAGTGACCTGAGGACAGGATGTGACAGAGGTAGTAATCAGTGGTACGGGGCTGTATACGCCCCCTTACGCCATCAGTAATGATGAACTGGTAGCAGCTTTTAATGCCTGGGTCAGGCAATCGAATGACGACAACCGGCAGGCCATTGCTGCCGGTGAAGTGGAACCCCTTCCGGAAAGTAACAGCGAATTTATTGAAAAAGCGTCAGGTATTCGCAGTCGGTACGTTGTCGATCGGGATGGAATCCTGGATCCCGAGCGACTCGCACCGCGTATTCCGGAGCGAGATAACGATACCCCCTCTGTGCAGTGTGAAATGGCACTGGCAGCGGCAGAGTTTGCATTGGTCGATGCGGGCCTGGAAGCATCGGATATTGATTTTGTTATTGTCGCCTGCTCCAACATGCAACGGCCTTATCCGGCCATGGCCGTTGAAATTCAGCATTTTCTGGGCATCCAGGGCTTTGGTTATGACATGAATGTTGCCTGTTCGTCCGCGACATTTGGGATTCAGGCTGCGGTCAATGCCATCCACGCAGGCAGTGCGAAACGGGTATTGATGGTCAATCCGGAAATTTGTTCCGGTCACCTTAATTTCAGGGACCGCGACAGCCACTTTATTTTTGGTGACGCCTGTACGGCAGTGGTTCTGGAAGAGGGAAGTATTGCGCGATCAGAGCGCCAATACCGAGTATTAGGTACGCAGCTTTGGACGCAGTTCTCCAACAATATCCGCAACAATTTCGGTTTTCTCAATCGGGGTGATGAAAACGGCATTGGCAAACTGGATAAGCTGTTTGTCCAGAATGGCAGGAAAGTGTTCAAAGAAGTCTGCCCGCAGGTTGCGCGTCATATTTCCGGTCATCTTGATGCGCTTAACGTACCGGTTTCAGCATTGAAACGAATGTGGTTGCATCAGGCCAATCTGAATATGAACCAGTTGGTTGCAAGGCGGGTGCTTGGGAGAGAGCCTGGTACTTCTGAAGCGCCGGTGATTCTGGATGAATATGCCAATACCAGCTCTGCAGGCTCCATCATCGCATTTCACAAGTATCGCAGGGATCTGGAGGCTGGCGACAAGGGCATCATCTGTTCTTTTGGTGCGGGTTATTCTATCGGTAGTGTGATTCTGGAAACCTGTTGATTTTTTTTGAGTGATTCTTTTCTGGTGGTTTTGTGATGTATTTTCTGACATTGCCAAGCCACCAGTCTCTTCTATCTTAAGTACTGTTTAGACACTTGGAATTGTCCTTTCGTTCTAACAATTGCTCTGGAGTTGATCATGAGCCTTTGCCAGAAGTCTTTCTCACTGTTTCCTTTGTTGCTGGTTTTTCCCTTATTGGCTAATCAATATGATCGTTATGATGAGATTGAAACAACGGAGTCTCTGAATCAATCCGAATCGCTGATGGAATCAGAGCCACTTGAGACTTTTGCAGAAGGTGATTCATCGAAAATACATCATGCTGAGCCTGAAAGTCAGGAATTTAATAATGAATTTAATGTTCCGGATAGCGATGATGTTAATGAGCAATCTTCTGAGCAGAATGGCCAGAGGTACGATGGTAGCCCTGAAAATCATCATGCAATCTATGAAGAAGAAGGGTATTGATCCGTCTGTCATCAATGTGTTGGGTGAGTGTCAATAAACATCAATAAAACGTTAATAATTATTTAACCCGCCTGTCATATTCAAATACCACACTACCTCGCGAAGACAAAAAACAATAAACAAAAGACCACACCGAGGAGTGTTTTGATGAAACTGAAACCGCTTGCAGCGTCCGTTGTTGTTGCTGCCGGTCTGGCGAATATGGCCAGCGCTGGTGATTTTATTGAAGACAGTAGTTTGAAGATCAAATTCAGAAATGTCTATTTCAATGAAATGGGCCGCAGTGATGAAAATACCAAGGATCGTCGTGAATGGGTGCAAGCGCTAATTGCCGATTTTAAGTCTGGCTACTTTGCCGATGTGATTGGCTTCGACCTGTCTGCGGGCGGTGCCATGGCGCTGGCCAACGAGATGGATGGCGAAAAGAATAACTGTAAAAACTCTAACCTGCCCCTGGATGGCGGTGACAAGACCCAGTGTGATCTGAATGATATCGGCGGCATCCATCAAGCTTATGCGAAATTCAAGTATGGCCTGGATGACGTTGAACTTTCCGGTAACTACGGCAAGAAAAAGCGTAAGTTCAAGACTTACAGTGACTCTGGCTCACGGGCACTGCCTGCCGCTACGTTCGGCGGTGAAGGTACCCTGAGTATTAATGACTTTGATCTGTATGCAGCACAAATCACCGGTTTCTCGCCCCGTAATCAGAGCTATTTCAAAGAAGACCTTACAAACGGCACCGAGAAGATTGATAACCTGCGTATCTATGGACTGAAAGGTAAGCTGGCAGGGGTGAGCTTCCAGGTTGAACAGGGTGCTTCCAAGGATTATCTCCAGCAGCGCTATGCTCAGGCCGGTTACGATATTGATCTGAATGACGACATGACGCTGGGGCTGGATGTTCGTTACGGTAAGCAGGAAGATGACGGGGACCTCTATGGCAGCCAGCACGAGTCCAAATTTATTAACCTGAATGCCGCTCTGGAAATGGGCGCTACAACGCTTTATGCCGGTTACAACAAGGTCACTGATGGCGACTGGGATACCGCCTATTTCGATGATGACCATGGCAAGTGGAGTTCATCAGTCTCTCTGCATGAAGATTTTGCGGATGAAGATGAGAGAACCTGGCTAGTCGGTGTGAGCTACGACTTTTCTGATATGGGTATCGAAGGCCTGGAAATCGATACGTATTATGCCCGCGGTGAAATCGATCAGAGTGGCGTGGATACGTCCCGCTGGGAGCGCGGCACCATCCTGACCTACGCGTTTGGTGGTGATCTAGAGGGACTGGACCTGGCTTGGGAGAACTATACCAACCGTGGACACGGTGGTGATTCCAACACTGACGATAACCGCTTTTATGTAAACTACAGTATGTCTGTTTTCTGACCACTAGTGCCTTTCGAGCGCGGTGCCTGGACGAAAGGCACTGCCTTGTCACCTGTGTTGTACTTGCTCTGTTTTTCCCCGCGCTCCCCCGCGGGGTTTTTTATTTTAGATGTCAGAATCAGTAGAAACCTATTGAAGACAACGGCTATTTGACGAACCGAAATCTTCCGCCTTAACTGGATATTGATGGTGTCTCATAGAGATTTTTTTCATTTATCCCGCCTCTATCAGCGCTGCAGTGTGACCGGATAGAGCCCTTACTGACAAGGATGATCAGTAGCATGGGTAACAGAAGTCGGATATTAATCATTGATGACGATCAACAGCAACGCCAGGTGTTGAACACCATTCTTGAGTTCATGGGTTGCGAAACTGAATATGCCTCCACGCAGCGTTTCCAGGAGAGGCTAGGTCATGATCAGAATTTCAACGCCGCTGTGCTTGGCTTGCGGGGCCAGAGTGATGAAGCGCTTAAGTTTCTGAATCGTCACCATGCCGGTCTTCCCGTGATTCTCTGTGGGCAATCACGCCCCGGACAGTTGCAGGGAAGTATGCGTCGCCAGGTGGTGGCTGAGCTTCGTCCACCGTTAACTCACAGCCAGATGCTGGAAAGTCTGCATATGTCGCAGATTTATCGCGCGCATTGTCGTCATGGCCAAATGGCTTCCGGGTATCATGATGTCCAGGTGTTCAGAAACCTGGTGGGCAGCAGTCGTCCTATTCGTCAGGTACGTTCCCTGATGAGCCAAGTGATGAAGAAGGACGTCAATGTACTGATTACCGGTGAATCGGGTACCGGTAAGGAAGTGGTTGCCAGAAACCTGCATGAACACTCCGGTCGTCAGGGGCGTCCATTTGTACCGGTCAACTGTGGTGCGATACCGGCTGAGTTACTTGAGAGTGAATTGTTTGGTCATGAAAAGGGTGCCTTTACCGGTGCTATAGCCACCCGCAAAGGCCGTTTTGAGCTGGCGGATGGTGGCACGCTCTTTCTCGATGAAATTGGCGATATGCCGCTGAATATGCAGGTTAAGCTGCTGAGGGTATTGCAGGAACGCAGCTTTGAACGGGTGGGCGGATCCGCACCGATTCACGTCAATGTCAGAATTATTGCCGCGACGCACAAGAACCTGGAGGAAATGGTGGCATCCGGAAAGTTTCGTGATGACCTCTATTACCGCCTCAATGTGTTCCCTATTGATATGCCAGCCTTAAGGGATCGCACCGAAGACCTGCCGCTGATCCTCAACGACCTGATTACGCGTATGGAGCGGGATCAGCGAGGCTCAGTCAGGTTCAGTTCGGCAGCCATCATGCTGCTGTGCAAATATGACTGGCCTGGAAATGTCCGTGAACTGGCGAATCTTGTGGAGCGTCTGTCGATTATCTACCCAATGGGTGTTATTGGTGTGGAAGAATTGCCAGAAAAGTTCCAGAAGCTCGCGGGGCAGGAAGTCCAGGATAGTCGAGTGGTCGAGATGTTTCCCAATACACTTCAGCCACCGGGTTCTTCCGGCCTGGATGAGTTGGCTATCCTGCCGGTCAATGGCCTGAATCTGAAAGATTTTCTGGGTCGGCTGGAGAAGAAGCTGATTCGTCAGGCGCTGGATGATTGTAATAACGTTGTAGCTCGTGCTGCAGACAAGTTACAGATTCGCCGCACCACGCTGGTGGAGAAAATGCGGAAATATGAACTGAATCGTTATGCCCAGACTGATGATTCAGAAACACTTTAACGTCGCTAGGTTTTTTCCTGCCCGTTTTCTCTCGTCGATGTTGCTGCTGTTGCCGTCACTGGCAACAGCAGCTGACGAGGCTGCAGAGACCCCTTCCCTTGGTGGTTACGCCGTTTTTCAGGCGCTATTTTCATTAATACTGGTAACAGGACTGATTTTCGGTACAGCCTGGTTGCTCAAGCGTTTCAATCCCGCGATGTCTCAAAGTGGCCATGGTATGAAAATCATCGGCGCGTTGTCACTGGGTGGGCGAGACCGACTGGTATTGGTGGAGGCTGGCAGTAAGCAGTTGCTTCTGGGCGTTTCGCCAGGGCGTGTGATGCTGGTGGAATCCTTTGATGAGCCCGTGATTGATACAGAATCATCTAATACACCGGTTGAAGAAAAGTTCCGACAACTACTTCGTCGATCCTGATAGTCCCCCTCCTTTTTTACTATCCAATTAAACCGATGTCGTTCCTCTCTGCTGCATAGGTATGCCGGAAGTGGTGGTTATCTGTCTATGGCGCTGAGGTTTAATGGCGGGAATCTGTCGCCTGTTTTTTGAATAGTCAAAAAAACATGCTTATTTTCGATCGAATAATGGATTAAAGGCGTCGTTTTTCAGGATGTTAAAATAAAAAACATAATAGAAACAATAGGATAAATATTTATTTCTGATGGTTTCGATTCTGGCATAGCTATTGCAATTATTATCTTGCTGGCGCCAAGGATTGGTGTTGGCTGATGTCTATCCCATGATAACTAACGGACCGTAAAGGAACTATGGACGTTAAACCAGTGAGAGTCGCTGCGATCGCCAGCGGCAAAGGTGGTGTAGGGAAAACCAGTTTTTCCATTAACCTGGCCGAAGCATTAAGCCGTGCCGGCAATCGTGTCTTGTTAATGGATGCTGATTTTAATCTTGCCAATGTGCACTTGATGCTTGGGCAGACGCCGGAGCAAACCATCGCAGATGTGATGGCGGGGCGGTGTTCAATTGCGGACACCTTCCTGCCTGGGCCTGCTGAGGTCAAGGTTGTGCCCGGTGTCAGAGGAGGGGGAGACCTTGCCGGTATTGATGGGAGCAGTCTGTTATCCCTGATTCAATCCGTCGATGACATTGCCGGTGAGGTCGATATTCTGCTGTTGGATACGGCCGGCGGCTTACGCGAGCGGGATATGCGCCTGGTGGCTGCTGCATCGGATGTCATGGTGCTGGTGACACCGGATAAGGTCACCATTGCAGATACGGCGGACTATATCCGCACGTTGCGTCTGCAATACGGTGTTCAGCATTTCAATGTCGTGACCAACATGGTTCGGAGTCAACGGGAAGGATCCCAGTTGATTCAGGCGCTGCAGTCGCAGATTGGCTTTGATCATGACCTTGTGATCCGCCATGCCGGCACCCTCCCGTATGACCCCGCAGTGCGTAAGGCCAGCGATCGTGCCATGACACTCTTCCAGACCAGCCCTGACTCCAAGGTTTGCCGCGGCATGCGTTCCATTGCCGATGGCATGAACCAGCAGTCTCGCGTGTATTACCCGAGAGGTGGGATGACGTTCTTCTTCGAGAACCAGGTTCTCGCAGGAGGGTGTTAGCTATGGAAGCGTTGATTCGGGAAACTGCGGAGAAAAGCGCCAGCCGGAGAACCTACGCCGAGCTGGTTGAACGGCATGCACCGCTGGTCAAGCGGATTGCCCGTCATCTCTCCGCCAGGATGCCGGCCAGTGTCCAGCTTGATGATCTGGTGCAGGCGGGCATGGTCGGCTTGCTGGAGGCGGCGCGTAAATTTGATGTCGATAAGGGGGCCAGCTTTGAAACCTTTGCCGGCATCCGGATTCGTGGCGCCATGCTGGATGAAATTCGCCGTGGAGACTGGGGGCCGCGTTCAGTCTACCGCAACAGTCGGCGGGTCAGCGAAGCAATTCGCGCGGTTGAGGCCCGGTTGGGAAGAGACTCCCGGGATGCTGAAGTGGCGGCAGAGATGGATCTCTCATTGGATGAATACTTCAACATTCTGCAGGACTTGCGTGGCTGTCGGCTGTTCAGTTTTGAAGACATGTTTGATAGCGAGGAGTCTCGCCTGCAGCGCCGGTCGGACAACAATGCCCCGGAAATGGATCTGCAGACGGAGAAGTTTCGCAAGGCGTTGGGCTCTGCCATTGAGACCTTGTCAGAGCGTGAACAGCTGGTGTTGAACCTCTATTACGAAAAAGAACTCAATCTTAAGGAGATTGGCAAGGTGCTGGGGGTGAGTGAGTCGCGGGTCAGCCAGATCCACAGCCAGGCGGCGTTAAGACTGAGGGCCCGGTTGCAGAGCTGGGTGTAAGTTGCCCGCTGCAGTCAGGTGGTTTCTGGGCAATGTTTTGCCGTAAGCGGTCAGGAAGACCATGTGGTAAGCAGTTATACAAGGACGTATCGGATGCAACATATAATACGCGTATTCAGATGTATGGTGCTGTTTGTGGCAGTACTTTGGGGGCAAGCGGTAGCGGGTGAATCGCCAGAGCATGTCAAGGGGGCGACAACGGTCAATACGGCACAGGCCATGCGTCTTCATGAGCTGGGCGCCATGTTTATCGATATTCGCACACGGCGGGAGTGGAACTGGGGGCATGTGGAAGGTGCACACCACCTGGGACTCAAGTCAACCTTTGCCCTGCTTTACCATGATGGCTTCATGGATCGAAAAACGCCGGTGGTGATTTATGGTAGTGGTACTCACCGGATTCGCGCGGCTTTTGCGTCGTATCTGGCCGTGTTGTGGGGCTACGAAAAAGTCTTCTATTTCCGGGAAGGGTATTTTTCCTGGCTGGCGTTTGACTTGCCTGTCGTCATGCGGAGCGACAAGCAGTAATGACAGATTGCCGGGTTGCGAACGGAATAGTTATCGCGACCCGGTCAATACATCATCTTCACTTCCTGTTTTGCAAAACCCTGCTTCTTTCTATATAAAGTCAGCTCACTATAACTGCAGGTTTTAACGCATTTGCATGGCTGCCGTCACACCTAACGATCCTCTTTTGACACTCAGGCAACTGTGTTGCATCCGGGATGATCGCGTACTGTTTTCTGAACTGGCACTGGATCTGGCACCGGGTGAAATCGTTCAGGTGACAGGGCCGAACGGTTCCGGCAAGACCACGCTGTTGCGCATTGTGTCGGGTTTGTCGCTCGATTTTGAGGGCGAAATTACGTGGTCCGGTATTGGGGCTGAGCGTAACCGGTTGGCCTACCAGCAGGATCTGCTGTTTATTGGTCACCAGGTGGGAATCAAGGCGGCCTTGACGCCGGAGGAAAACCTCCAGGCTGTTATGGGGATGTATGGGCAGTATAAGAATGGGGATATTCTTGACGCGCTCGGTAAGGTCGATCTCTATGGCTTTGAGGATGTGCCCTGCTATCAGCTGTCAGCGGGGCAGCAGCGGCGGGTAGCACTGGCGCGCTTGCATCTCAGTCGGCAGTGTTTGTGGATACTCGATGAGCCGTTTACCGCGATTGATCGTGCCGGCGTCAAAGCGTTGGAATCGTTATTGATCAGTCACGCTCAGCAGGGTGGGATGGTGATGTTGACGACTCACCATGAACTGAGCATTCAGTATCAGGGGTTAAAGCGGCTTGATCTTGCTGAGTTGCTGTCTGTGTCGGATCATTCATTATCAGTAGAGGCCGTGTAATGATGGAATCGACAGCCCCTTCTGTTTTTCATGCGTTTTGTCAGGTGTTGTCCCGGGATCTCAGGCTGCATTTCCGGCAGCGTGGTGATCTGATGAATCCACTGGTGTTTTTTATCCTGGTGGCCAGCCTGTTTCCGTTAGGGGTTGGGCCAGAATCAAAAACGCTGACCATGATTGGTAGCGGCATCATCTGGGTGGCCGCCCTGCTGGCGACGCTGTTGTCGTTGGATAGTCTGTTTCGGTCTGATTTTGATGACGGTTCGCTTGAGCAAATCATGCTCAGTCCACAACCCCTCTATGTCCTGGTGATGGCGAAAGTGTTAGCTCACTGGTTGGTGAGTGGCTTGTTACTGGTGATCCTTTCTCCGGTGTTGGCTGTGATGTTTTACCTGCCAGCGAAAGCGTTTCCTGCATTGATCGCCACACTGATGCTGGGTACTCCATTGCTGAGCTTGCTCGGTGCCATTGGGTCTGCCTTGACTGTGGGGTTGAAAAAAGGAGGGGTGCTGATGTCGCTCCTGATTCTGCCTCTCTATATCCCTGTTTTAATTCTGGGAACCGGCTGCATAGATGCCGCAGTGAATGGCCTGGCCTGGAGTGGCTATCTGCTCTGGCTGGGTGCCATGCTCATGCTGGGGGTGACCTTTGCGCCCTTTGCTATCAGTGCGGGACTGCGGATCAGTATCAGCGGTTAAGTGAGTAAATAGCGCAGCCATGGTAGTATTGCGCCAGATCAACGAAGCGCCATGAGGGGAACGGTTTATGTGGTATTTACGGTAAATACCCATAATATGGCGCGACAGAACAGAAAGTTACTATAAGTATGCGCTGGACATTTTTTCACAAGTTTGCTTCACCCAAGTGGTTCTATGACATCAGTGGCCGGTGGCTGCCGTGGATTGGATTGCTGGCTTCTGTGCTGATCCTGGTAGGGGTTGGTTGGGGGCTGTTCTGGACGTCTCCTGATTACCTGCAGGGTAACAGTTATCGCATTATCTTTATTCATGTGCCGTCGGCGTCACTGGCCATGTCGGTGTATGCCGGAATGGCGATCACTGCCGGTATTGGCTTTATCTGGAAGATAAAACTGGCGGATATGGCGGTCAAATGCCTGGCGCCTATCGGTGCGTCCTTTTGCGCGCTGGCCCTGTTCACCGGGGCGATCTGGGGTAAGCCTACGTGGGGCACCTGGTGGGTATGGGATGCCCGGCTGACCTCGGTACTGATTCTGATGTTCCTCTATCTCGGTTTGATTGCGCTGCGTGAAGCGATGGACAGCCAGGATACCGCTGCACGCGCCTGTGCCATTCTCGCCTTGGTTGGTCTGGTGAATCTTCCGATCATCAAGTATTCCGTGGAATGGTGGAACACGTTGCACCAGGGACCATCCATCAAGGTGACGGGTGAAACCACCATGGCGCCGGAAATGCTGACGCCGCTGTTGATTTCCATCGCCGGTTTTTATTTGTTCTGCCTGTTCGTATTTTTGTTGCGACTGCGTGCCGAAATACTGGAGCGGGAACAGCGAACGCGCTGGGTTAAGCAGCTGGTGGCGTCGTGAAAAAGATCGCTGTGAATGAGAATACAAGACTAAGACGGGCATAGAAGGACGATAGATGTATTTTGAAACGTTTGACAGCCTGGTTCAAATGGGGGGACACGGTCCTTACGTCTGGACATGTTATCTGATCGCGCTGCTGGTGGTGGGTTACAACCTGGTCAGTCCGTTGCGCGCGCGCAAGCGGGCGATGGATGCCATCCGTCGCCGTATCCGCCGGGAGGAGAGGGCATGAAAGCGATTCGTAAACAACGCCTTTTTCTATTGCTGTTCATTCTCGTCGGTGCCGGTATTGCTGTTGGACTGGTGTTGATGGCCCTGCAGCAGAATATCAATCTGTATTATTCCCCGGCCCAGATGATTGGAAAAGAAGCACCCTCTGGAGTCCAAATTCGTGGTGGCGGCCTGGTGGTGGCCGGCTCTGTTGTTCGTGACCCGGAAAGCTTGGATGTCGCCTTTGATATTACCGATGGTGCTGGAACGATTACGGTGCAATACACCGGTATCCTGCCGGACCTGTTTGCGGAAGGTCAGGGCATTGTGGGAACAGGCAAGCTCGGCAGCGATGGGGTTTTCTATGCGGATGAAGTGCTAGCGAAGCATGATTCCACCTACATGCCGCCGGAAGTTCAGGATGCGATAGACAAAGCGCACGGGCAGCCCGAAAAAACCGTGACTTACAGGGAGCCCGGCGCATGATTCCAGAACTGGGGCAGTTGTCGTTAATTATTGCGTTATGCTTTGCCGTTATCCTGTCCATTGTACCGCTGGTGGGCACTTATACCGGACATCGAACCTGGCAGGTGTTGGCAAAACCCCTGAGCTGGGGACAGTTCTTTTTCCTGCTGGTTGCCTTCCTGATTCTGGTTGAAGCCTTTGTTGCGGATGATTTCACTGTCGCTTATGTGGCACGAAACTCGAATACCCTGCTGCCATTGCCTTTTAAGGTCAGTGCGGTTTGGGGGGCACATGAGGGCTCACTCCTGTTATGGGCGCTGATCCTGGCCGGCTGGACATTTGCCGTGAGCATTTTCTCCCGCTCGCTGCCAACCATCATGCTGGCGCGGGTGTTGTCTGTGATGGGGATGGTCAGCGTCGGCTTCCTGCTGTTTATGATTATCACCTCCAATCCGTTTGAGCGGCTGCTGTTGTATCCGCCGGCAGACGGAGCCGATTTGAACCCACTGCTACAGGATTTCGGCCTGATCATTCACCCACCGATGCTGTATATGGGCTACGTTGGTTTCTCTGTGGTGTTTGCTTTTGCCATTGCGTCCCTGCTGGGTGGGAAACTGGATGCAGCCTGGGCCCGCTGGAGTCGGCCTTGGACCATTGTCGCCTGGGTCTTTTTGACGCTGGGTATCTCACTGGGCAGTTGGTGGGCTTATTATGAGCTGGGCTGGGGCGGTTGGTGGTTCTGGGATCCGGTCGAAAATGCCTCTTTCATGCCCTGGCTGGCGGGTACCGCGTTGATTCATTCGCTGGCGGTGTCTGAGAAGCGTGGCCTCTTTAAGAGCTGGACGGTATTGCTGGCGATTCTGACGTTTTCTCTGAGTCTGCTGGGTACGTTCCTGGTGCGTTCCGGGGTGTTGACCTCGGTGCATGCGTTTGCCACGGATCCTGCGCGGGGCAGCTTTATCCTGATGTTTCTGCTGCTGGTGGTCGGAGGTTCCCTGACGTTGTACGCACTGCGGGCGCCCGTCGTCAAAAGCCGCGCCGGTTTCGGGCTGCTGTCCATGGAAACGTTCCTGCTCATCAATAACATCCTGCTGGTGACAAGCTGTGCGATGGTACTGTTGGGGACGCTGTTTCCCTTGATTTTTGATGCGCTGGGCCTGGGCAAGATATCGGTAGGACCTCCCTATTTTAATACCCTGTTTGTGCCGCTTACGTTCCTGACCGCTTTAACGATGGGGGTTGGCGTACTGTCACGCTGGAAGGATACCGAGGGTAGCTGGCTGATTAATCAGCTGCGTTGGGTGTTGCTCACTTCTATTGTGCTTGGTTTGGCAATCAGTCTGCTTCAGGGGGCAACCTTCGAGCTAGCCGTTGCGCTATCCATGATGTTGGTTTGCTGGATTGTGCTGACAACGATCAAGGATATCCTTAACCGGTGCCGTAACAAGCCTTCATTGATCGTAGGCCTGCAATCAATACGGCGCAGTACCTGGGGTATGCACCTGGCCCATATTGGTCTGGCGGTGTCCATTGTGGGTGTTGCTATGGTGTCTTTTTACAGTGGCGAGCGCGATCTGCGCATGGCGCCAGGAGAGACGGTCGAGCTGGCGGGCTATACCTTCCGGTTTGATGGTGTCGAGCGGCGCAGAGGGCCAAATTACCTGTCCGACTACGGTACCTTGCAGGTCATCCGTGATGGCCGAGTACTGACCACCCTTCATCCTGAAAAGCGTCTTTACCAGGTGCAGGGCAGTGTCATGAGTGAAGCGGGCATTGATGCCGGTCTGACCCGGGATCTTTATATCGCGCTGGGGGATTCCCTCGAAGAGGGGGCCTGGGCGGTGCGTATTCAGGTAAAAGCCTTTGTTCGCTGGATCTGGTTGGGGTCTCTGTTTATGGCCCTGGGCGGTGGACTGGCTGCGCTGGATCGCCGTTATCGGGTGAAGGCGCGTCAGCGGTTTGCTGCTCCACGAACACAGGCCGATGACGGCTTGTCAGCTGCGGTATGAGGGTGTTATGCAGCGACTGAAACTGTTTTTACCGCTGGCAGTCTTTGTGCTGCTGGCCTGCTTTCTGTTTGTTGGCCTGTTTCTGGACAAGGAAAACTTGCCGTCGCCATTGCTGGATGAGCCGTTTCCGGTCTTTAGTCTCGGAACACTAAAAACGCCCGACAAGCCAGTGACCGAGCAAGCGCTCAAAGGTGAGATTGCATTGGTCAATGTCTGGGCGACATGGTGTATTTCCTGCCGAGCCGAACATCCCTGGTTACTGAAAATTGCAGACCAAGGTATCCCGGTCTACGGGGTGAATTACAAGGATAATCCTGACGATGCCCGTCGCTGGTTGAAAGAGCTGGGTGACCCTTACCGCTTCAGTGTGATGGATGAAAAGGGGCGTCTGGGGCTTGATCTTGGAGTCTATGGCGCGCCGGAGACCTATTTGATTGATGCCCGTGGCGTGATCCGTTACAAGCATGTTGGCGTCGTCGACGGTCGGGTCTGGCAGGATATCCTGAAACCTCGGGTTGAAATGCTTAGAGAGGAGGCTGGACAATGAGAATGTCGGTCTTTATCCAGCGTTCTGTCATCGCTTTCTGTTTGCTGCTCCCGCTGGGCGCAAGCGCATCCATTGATACCTGGGAATTTGACGATCCGGCCCAGTTCGACCGTTACAAGACGCTGACGGAAGAGCTGCGCTGCCCCAAATGCCAAAATCAGAATATTGCGGATTCCAATGCCCCGATTGCCAATGACTTGCGGGCGGAAGTCTACCGGATGTTGCAGACTGGTCAGAACAATGAGCAGATTGTCGATTTCATGCTGGACCGTTACGGGGACTTTGTCCTCTACAAGCCACGCCTTTCTGCAGGCACGTTGTTGTTGTGGTTCGGTCCACTACTGTTTCTGGTGGCGGGCGGCGTGAGTTTGTTTGTGATCATCCGTCGAAATCGCCAGGCAAGCCCGCAGGCTGATAATCTGACGGCGGCAGAGAAAGACCGGTTGAAGCAGTTACTGGAAGGACGGGAGTCATCATGACGGTATTTTGGGGACTGGTCGTTACGCTGTTGCTGTTGGCGGCGTGCTTTATTCTCGTACCGCTACTGATCTGGCGTAAACGCCCACCCGTTGAAGAGCTTCAGAGCCGTGAACAGGCCAACCTGGGATTGTATCGCGAACGCCTGGGTGAATTAGACGAGCAGCTGCAGCGTGGCGATATTGATACACAGCGTTATGAACAGCTAAAACAGGAAGCTGAAACCTCGCTGCTGGGCGATGTGGATGACGTTGCAGAGTTGGCACAAGCCTCCAGCAAAGCAGGTTGGGTCATGCCATTGGCCTTGTGTTTCTCTATGGCGGTGGTATCGGTTTTGATGTACTTGCGCTGGGGCGCCAGTGATGAATTGAGCTTGGCGTCAGCGCTGAATCAGCCATCGCCGGAGCAATCGATAGAGCAGTTGGCCGGTAAGCTGGAACGGGTGCTGAGTCGTCAGCCCGAAAACTACCAGGGCTATTACCTACTGGGGCGCTCTTACATGACCATGGGTCGCTTCCAGGATGCGGTTGATGCTTTTGCGCGCGTTGTGAAGTTGGTAGGTGATGACCCGGAACCCTTGTCTCAGTACGCCCAGGCACTCTTTCTGGCCCAGAACAATCGAGTAACGCCACAGGTTGAAGACCTGATTGATCGTACTCTGGCCGTGCAGCCGGATAATGTCACCGCGCTCGGTTTGAAAGGCATTGTATCGTTTGAGAATGAGCAGTTTCGAGAAGCGATCAAAGCCTGGGAATCGTTGCTGGCAGTGACGGCGGACCCTCAATCCCGTGCAGCGTTAACATCCGGTATTGCCCAGGCTCGTGCCATGTTGGGGGAGTCGCCCAAACAGGTCAGACAAGAGGTTGAAGCGCCTGTGGCGGGGCTGGAGGTGCGTGTTGCTCTCTCTGATCAATTGAAGACCTTGCCGCCTTCAACACGGGTATTCATTTTTGCGCGTGCGTCTGATGGTCCGCCCATGCCGCTGGCCGTTGCACCGGTCACCGTGGGTGAACTGCCCAAGACGGTACTGTTAAATGATGCCATGGCCATGATGCCGGAATTGAAACTGTCCGGTTTTGATAAAGTGGATGTCGTGGCCAGGATTTCTAAAAGTGGCGATGTGCGTAACGCTGACTATGAAGCCCTGGTCAAAGGTGTTGAGGTCTCTTCACGTAAAACGGTTGAGCTGGAGATTGATGGCGGCGCCGGTTAAGGTCAGAATGCCCTGATATTTCTACGACACTTCAGGAATTGACAGTGAAGATTCTGGTCATTGGTCCCTCCTGGGTTGGCGACATGGTAATGTCGCAGAGCCTTTATCGCACACTCAAAGCCCGGCATCCGGACGCCATCATTGATGTGATGGCGCCGGCTTGGTGTCGCCCTCTGCTGGACTGTATGCCAGAGGTGAATGAGGCGATTGCCATGCCGTTGGGGCATGGCAAGCTGGAAATTGGCGTGCGACGAAAGCTGGGGCTGTCACTGAAATCTAGGCATTATGATCAGGCGATTGTTTTGCCCGGTTCACTCAAATCGGCACTGATTCCGTGGTTTGCCGGCATTCCAAAACGGACCGGTTGGCGTGGCGAGATGCGTTATGGGTTGCTGAATGATATCCGTACGCTGGATGCACAGGCTTTCCCTCTGATGGTGCAGCGTTATGTGGCGCTGGCATTTGAAAAAAACATGATGACGTCGGCACAGGCGCTTCCGGAACCTTTATTGAAGCCTCTGCTGGTTGTTGATCCAGCAAACGTGCAACAGACGTTGCAATCCTTATCCCTGAAGATGGAACAATCCACGTTGGCCCTGTGTCCTGGCGCAGAATTTGGTCCTGCCAAGCGTTGGCCTGACTATCACTATGCCAAAGTGGCTGAATCCATGATTACCCAAGGCTGGCAGGTATTGCTGTTTGGTTCTGGCAATGACAGGGCGGTAGGGGACGCCATTGTGAGTGCGATTGCGCCTGTACATCGAGACGGATGCTTGAATCTGGCAGGTAAAACCACCTTAGGACAGGTAGTAGAAATTCTTTCACAATGCCGGGCTGCTATCAGTAATGACTCGGGGCTGATGCATGTTGCGGCGGCTGTTGGGCTGCCACTGGTGGCGCTCTATGGTCCCTCCAGTCCAGATTTCACTCCCCCGTTGGGTGATCAGGCCAAAGTGCTCCGGTTAATTACCGGGTACCTGAAAATCCGTAAGGGTGATAGTGAGCAGGGCTACCACCAGAGCCTGATCGATATTTCTCCGGAAATGGCAATCGATGCGCTGCAGGAGGTGCTGGGTTCCGAGAAGGCCAGTAAGCGTGAAATCGTTGTTTGATCATGCAGACCGAGCGCTCTTAGCCTGAAAAGGAATCCGTTTGAGGGGGCATTGACAGTCTCCCTGTCAACCCTGTTAGTAGCCGCAGTTGCAATTCCCAAGCCTATCCTGTTCTAATAACTTTTGTGGTTAAACTACACAGAAGGTGTGCATTTGGCATTACAGCCTGTAGTACCCGTTACTGGAATGCAGCCTCCAGCAGTGACCAAAAGGCGGCCGCAGTCCGGTGTTCCTGGCGTCAAGGATAGGCGCTGACAGCCGTTGCCAGGCAAATGACACAAGAGTGCGACAACAGCCCTGAGCCAGATAGACCGAACGCTGTCTCAGAACAGGATTTCAGGACTCCATGCGTCTTAAATGTATCAAATTGTCCGGGTTCAAGTCGTTTGTAGACCCGACCACCGTATATTTTCCCAGCAACATGTGTGGCGTTGTCGGCCCCAATGGTTGCGGGAAGTCCAATATTATCGATGCCGTCCGCTGGGTGATGGGGGAGTCCTCCGCCAAGAACCTGCGCGGCGACTCCATGACCGATGTTATCTTCAAGGGCTCCAATAGTCGTAAGCCTGCCAGTTACGCACATGTGGAGCTGGTGTTTGATAACAACGAAGGTCGGATCACCGGCGAATATGCCGCTTACAGTGAAATTTCTGTCAAGCGGAAGCTCACCAGTGACGCCCAGAACACTTACTTCCTCAACGGCAACAAATGCCGGCGGAAAGATATTATGGATATCTTCCTCGGCACCGGTCTGGGTCCGAGAAGTTACGCCATTATCAGTCAGGGCATCATCTCCAACCTGATTGAATCGAAGCCGGAAGAGCTTCGGGTCTTTATTGAAGAGGCGGCGGGCATTTCCCGTTATAAAGAGCGTCGTCGTGAAACGGAAAACCGGTTGCGGCGAACCAATGAAAACCTGGAGCGTCTCACTGACCTGCGTGAAGAGCTTGAACGGCAATTGTCGCATTTAAAACGTCAGGCTGAAGCCGCAGAGAAGTATAAGCAATACAAGCAAGAAGAACGGTTAAAGCGTGCCCAGCTGCATGCCTTGCGCTGGCAGGGTGTCGATAGTGGTGCGAAGTCCCAGGAAAGTGCCATTCGGGAATTTGAGATTCGACTGGAAGCGGCGATTGCCAAGCAGCGTTCCAGCGATACGGATATTGAAAAACTGCGCCAGAGCCAGACGGAGTATGCGGACAGCTTCAGCAAGGTACAGAGCCGTTACTACAGCACAGGTAATGAGATTACCAAGCTGGAGCAGACCATTGCCCACCGCCGGGAACGCGCTGATCAGTTAGGTCGGGACCTTCAGGAAGCCGAAGCCGCCTGGCGGGAGAATCGGGAAAACCTGGAGTCGGATCAGCTCAAACTTGAGCAGCTGGAAGAGGAAGTGCTGTCCATTGAGCCGGAGCTGGAACTGAGCCTTGCCGGTGAAGAAGAGCATGCTATGGCGCTGATGGAAGCGGAAGAATCCATGCAGACCTGGCAGCACGCCTGGGATGAGTTCAACCATTCTGCCAGTGAGTCGCGTCGTGAGGCCGAAATAGAACAGTCTAAAATCCAGCATCTTGAGTTGGCGCTGGATCGTCTGGAAGAGCGCCTCAGAAAACATCAGGAAGAGATGTCCGGGCTGCAGGCTGAACCTGTTGAAGAAGAGATTGAGCTGTTAACTGAACAGCTGACTGAGCTGGAATTACAGATTGAGACGTTACAGCACACCCAGGAAGAAACGGGTGATCAGATTCATACGGTCAGACAGGCGATAGCCGACGCCACCCGGCAGAAAGATGATTGCAGCCGTCGTCTGAATGAGGCGCGTGGCCGTTTTGCCTCATTGCAGGCTCTTCAGCAGGCTGCTCTGGGCCACAGCGACGGTGGTATTGAGTGGCTGGCCGGGCAGGGGCTCGCAGAGAAGCCCCGTCTCGGTCAGCAGGTCAAGGTAAAGCCAGGCTGGGAAACGGCTGTTGAAACCGTGCTGGGTGATTATCTCCAGGCTGTCTGTGTCGATGATGTGGATGCGGTTGCAACGGTGCTGGATTCCATGGTGGAAGCCAACCTGACGTTTCTTGCCACCAATACCGTCGCGTCGTCCACCGGACAAGCGATGGATAAGGCGACGGCACTGATCGACTGTGTCGAAGGTGCGGAAGCGGCGGAGACATTGCTTCAGGGTATTTATGGCGCCTCAACATTAGACGAAGCCCTGACCTTGCGATCCAAACTGGCGCCCGGTGAGTCCGTGGTGACACAGGAAGGCGTCTGGCTGGGCGCCAACTGGTTACGTGTCATCCGCGACAATGACGCTGGAACTGGTATCCTGGCGCGTCAACAGGAAATTGAGTCGCTGGAGCTTGAACTGGCCGAACTGGATGATCAGGAACAGACACTGGCAGAATCACTGACGGAAAGCCGAGAACGTCTGGAACAGCTGGAACAGGCGCGTGAAGACGGGCAGCGTCAGCTTTCTACATTGAATCGTCAGGAAAGCGAGCTGCAGTCAGACCTGACCGCTCGAAAGGTGAGAGTTGAACAGCTGTTGACCCGTTACAGCCGTCTGCAGGAAGAAATCTCCGAAATCGAGGAGCAGCAGGCGCTGGAGCAGGAGTCCATGGGTGAGTCCCGACTGCGTCTGCAGGACGCGCTGGATTGTATGGAAGGGGATGCTGAGCGTCGTGAGACACTGCTTTCCCGTCGTGATGAGATTCGGGCGGATCTGGATCGTATTCGTCAGACGGCCCGGCACAGCAAGGATATGGCCCATCAGCTGGAGTTGCGTAAACAATCGCTGACGGCCCAGATTGATTCTACCCGGCAGGCGGTTGAACGGCTGAAAATTCAGGGGGAACGGCTTGATGAGCGCCTTGGACAGCTTCGTGAAAATCTTGCCCAGAGCGATGATCCTGTTGAAGATCTGCAGATCGAGCTGGAAGAACTGCTGGCGCAGCGGGTAGAAGTCGAAGACGAAATGATGGCAGCCCGTCGTCTCCTGGAAGACGTTGAGCACCAGATGCGGGACTACGAGAAAAACCGGGGCGAGGCAGAGCACGAAGCTCAGATGTTACGTGATCGCCTCGAAAAACTGCGGATGGACTGGCAGGCTCTGCAGGTGCGACGTACCACGTTGCAGGAGCAGCTGGAAGAAGACCAGTTCGACCTGGAGACCGTGCTGGCCAATATGCCGGATGAAGCCACGGAGACCGCCTGGGAAGAAGAACTTGAACGCCTGGAAACGCGTATCCAGCGGTTGGGCGCCATCAACCTGGCGGCGATTGAAGAGTATGAGCAGCAGTCTGAGCGTAAACATTACCTGGATGCCCAGAATGACGATTTGGCGGAAGCGATTGCAACCCTTGAAGGTGCGATAAGAAAGATTGATAAAGAGACCCGTAATCGTTTTCAGCACACGTTCGAACGCGTCAACAGCGGCTTGCAGGAACTGTTCCCCAAGGTCTTTGGTGGGGGGCGTGCGTACCTGGAATTGACGGGCGATGACTTGCTCAATACGGGGGTTACCATCATGGCGCAGCCACCGGGCAAGAAGAACAGTACTATTCACCTGCTTTCCGGTGGTGAAAAGGCGCTGACGGCGATTGCGCTGGTATTCGCTATTTTCCAGTTGAATCCGTCTCCTTTCTGTATGCTGGATGAGGTCGACGCGCCTTTGGATGATGCCAACGTCGGTCGCTATGCGCGGATGGTGACGGAAATGTCGGAAAAGGTGCAGTTCATTTATATCAGTCACAACAAGATTGCGATGGAAGCGGCGAACCAGCTGATCGGTGTCACCATGCATGAGCCTGGTGTGTCCCGGCCGGTATCGGTGGATATCGAACAGGCGGCGGTGCTGGCTGCGGTCTAAGCATGTAAGAAAAGTGCAAAAGGGGTCGATATGGCCCCGCTTTTTTGCCAGACTGGAAAAGACGACGCATAGTGGTTGTTTGATGTGATTTTATGTGGCTTTGCGATATTGTGATTGACAACCGATTGCGTTTAAATTCAGCTATTCCACCGGTGACTGCATGGGATGCGTAAGTTGAGCGTGAAAATGAACAGTCCCAGGCAATGGAACGCAATTTACAGGGTTAACGGGTAACCAAAGGCATGAGTTTTCGTGACTGGCTGATCATTCTTGGCGTATTGGCTGTCGTACTGATTATTGCAGACGGCTTTCGTCGTGTATGGCTTCACCGCCGTCGAGCCAATGAGCTTAATTTCGGGCTTGAAGAGATCAAGTGGCAGGATGATGAATTTAGCAGTGAGCTGCCCAATGGCGGCGCTAGAGCTGCCCTCCATGGCGAGCTGGATAGCCGGGACGGTATGCCAGACGCTGGTGTCCCGCAAGATAAACGTGTAGAGCCGTTTATTTCCGATTTTTCCGAGCCCGATCCCTGCAACGTTATCGAGGATGTGCCTGTTGAACGGCAGGTGGATCTTTCTCATGAGGATGACGGGATTGAGTCTGAGGTCAGGGTCGCACGTGAAGAGCTGACTGCTGAGGAGCAAGCTGTTGAAGAGAAAGGCCAGCAGAGCCTTGATCTTGATCAGCCTGTTCCTGTGTTGATGGATGTTGATGACCGGCGCCAAGCCATTGATGAGCAGCCTGATGTGGTGGCAGTGAGGGATAAACCTTCACCAAGGCAGACTGTCGAGGCATTTTCTGCGCTGGATCCTGAACCGTCTCCCCCTGATTTCTCTGATGAGCCACATCCTGGTGCTTTGAGGCAGGTTGAAGAGGTTTTGATCATCAACCTGATGGCACGGAAGGGAGAGTCCTTTGCAGGCAGTGATCTGTTGTCGCTGTTTATATCTGAAGGGTTGCGTTTCGGGGAGATGAATATCTTCCACCGCCACATCCAACCGGATGGGCAAGGTGATATTCTCTACAGTGTGGCTAACGGTGTTGAGCCTGGAACCTTCAACCTGAAAACGATGGAACAGGATTCCACGTCAGCCCTGAGTTTCTTCATGGGCTTGCCTGGGCCTGAGGGGTCTGAATCCATGCAGGCGTTCCGGATCATGGTGGAAGCGGTTTACCATATTGCCGAAGATCTTGGGGGCGTGCTGAAGGATGAGCGACACAGTGTACTGACGCAACAGACACTGGAGCACTACCGCCAGCGTATCAGTGATTTTGAACGTCGCAGGATGACGCATCGCCGTAATAACAAGGCCAGAGTTTGAGTAGCGACAGCATTCTTAACAGCGTACTACATTAACGCTGTTTGTAAGACGAGTTTATCTGGCCATACCTGTGAGGGTATGGCCAGTTTTATTTGAGGTTCCCGGATAGTTTCATGTCGATAGAAGAAGTCAGCCAGCAGCTTGAGGCGTTACGCACAACCATAAATCAGCATAATTACCGTTATTATGTGCTGGATGATCCTGCTGTATCTGACAGTGAATACGATCGCCTGATGCAGGAGCTCAGGGCGGTTGAATCGCAGTACCCCGAACTCGTTAGTGTTGACTCTCCAACCCAGCGTGTAGGTGCCCAGCCGCTGGCCAAGTTTGGTCAGGTCCGGCATGAAGTCCCTATGCTTTCCCTCGATAATGCCTTTAACCAGGACGATTTGCAGGATTTTGATCGGCGTATTCACGATCGGCTCAAGTCTGATGTAACCATTGAATATGCCTGTGAACCGAAACTGGACGGTATTGCGGTCAGCCTGCTTTATGAAGGTGGCATGCTGGTTAGAGGAGCGACCCGTGGAGATGGTCAAACGGGGGAAGACATCACCTTGAATGTCAGGACCATTCCTTCCATCCCACTGAAGCTGCTGGGTAGTGGCTGGCCCACGCGACTGGAAGTGCGCGGTGAAATCTATATGCCTCGCGCTGGTTTTGCGGCTTTGAATGAAAAGGCGATGAAAGCTGGCGAGAAGACGTTTGTAAATCCCCGCAATGCTGCGGCCGGCAGCCTGCGACAGCTGGATCCCCGGATTACCAATAGCCGTCCGCTGGAAATGTGCTGCTACAGCGCAGGACTGGTCGATGGTGGCACGTTACCTGAGAAGCATGGTGATGTATTGACGCAGTTCCAGGGCTGGGGGTTGAAAATCAATCCAGAGATGCGAATCGTTACAGGCATAGAGGCCTGTGCCGACTACTACGAGAACCTGGCGGCAAAACGGGACAGCCTGTCCTATGACATCGATGGCATTGTGTTCAAGGTGAACGATCTGAAACTCCAGCAGCAGCTGGGCTTTGTTGCCCGTGCACCGCGTTGGGCCATTGCCCGGAAATTTCCGGCACAGGAAGAGATGACGGTACTGAAAAGTATCGAATTTCAGGTTGGAAGAACCGGCGCGATTACGCCTGTGGCAAGACTGGAACCTGTCTTCGTGGGTGGCGTTACGGTCAGCAATGCCACGCTGCACAATATGGACGAGGTGGAACGGCTGGATGCACGGGCCGGTGATACCGTCATTATCCGGCGGGCTGGTGATGTGATTCCGCAGGTGGTGAAGGTTGTACTGGAAAAGCGATTAGAAGGCGCTTTACCGCCGTCCCTGCCTGAAGCCTGTCCGGTCTGTGGCTCAGATATCGAGCGCAGTGAAGAAGAAACCGTCGCCCGTTGCACGGGTGGTTTGTTCTGCTCAGCACAGCGAAAAGAAGCGATACGACACTTTTCCTCTAGAAAGGCCATGGATATCGATGGGCTGGGTGAAAAACTGATCGAGCAGCTGGTTGATAAGGAACTGGTGAACACCATTGCGGACCTGTTCCGACTGACAGAAGAACAGCTGATCCGACTTGAGCGGATGGGGGCGAAGTCTGCCGCCAATTTGGTGGCGGCGTTGAAAGCCAGTAAAACAACGACTTTGGCGCGGTTTATCTATTCACTGGGTATTCGGGAAGTGGGTGAGGCAACGGCGGCAACGTTGGCGAGTCACTTCTGCACATTGGAGGCACTTGAGGCGGCCACTCAGGAAGAACTCCAGGCGGCCGATGATGTGGGCCCTATTGTGGCGCAACATATTGCGATGTTTTTCCAACAGGCGCATAACCGGGAAGTCATCGAAGCCTTGCTGGCGCAAGGGCTCAATTGGCCAGCCATTGAGAAGCCGGTGGAATCGGATGAACTGCCACTGACTGGACAGACCTGGGTGCTGACCGGCGCATTGACCGCAATGACCCGTGATGAGGGCAAGGCCTATCTGCAGGCACTGGGTGCGAAAGTCGCCGGTTCCGTTTCTGCCAAGACGGCGACATTGGTTGCGGGTGAAAAAGCGGGTTCCAAGCTGTCCAAGGCGCAGAGTCTGGGCGTTTCAGTCATGGATGAGGAGGCTTTTATGGCATTTCTTCAAGAGCATGGGATTGTCATGTCATGAGGCGCCTGTCAGGCGTCATACTGACAGGGTTGTTATTAGTGCTGGCCGGCTGTGCATCGACCACGCCACCGGCACGTCCTGATAATCTGTGCAAAATCTTCAAGGAGAAATCGTCCTGGTATAAGGCGGCGAAACGCTCCAATGAGCGCTGGGGAACCCCGATCCAGGTGATGATGGCGATTATGCATCAGGAGTCCCGGTTCCGGCATGATGCGCGTCCACCTCGGCCGTGGTTTTTGTTTATCCCGTTGCCGCGACGCTCGTCAGCCTATGGGTATGCCCAAGCCCAGGATGGCACCTGGGATATGTACCTGAATCAGGTCAGTGGCTGGTTCCAGAGCCGCGAAGATTTTGAGGATGCCATCGATTTTATTGGCTGGTATACCAACACCAGTCGAAAGAAAAATGGGGTTTCTCTCTGGCATGCTGACAAACAGTACCTCAATTACCATGAAGGCTGGGCCGGTTATCGCAGAGGTACTTACAAGAAAAAGCCCTGGTTGATGAATGTGGCTAAGAAGGTGAAGTGGCGCGCCAGTGAGTACGGGGAGCAGCTTCGACGGTGTAACCTATAGATAGCTAGATAAGCGCAAGCAGTTTGCTAAAAGGAGAACAAACTGCTCTTCACACCCTGATTTACACAAAGCTGAATTTTATCCATGACTCAGCGAGTGGCTTTGATTTTTTTGATAATTTCTTAATTTCAGATTCTTCCATGTTAGGGATTCCGCGATCGTAGTTGCGGTACTCCTGATCTTTTTGATAAAGCTCAATTTGGCGTTCACAAAGGGCTTTAGTGGCAGAGGCGGCATCTGTCATTTTTTCTGCAACTTTCCCTGCAACGTAGCATGACCCTTCCACGAATTTCTCTCGACATTTTTGGTTGCCCGCCGCAATCCCTAAGCCGAAAGAAATAGTCACTGGCAAGGATGTAACGCTAAAAACTCCCCATAGTGCAGCACCGATGAAAGTAGCATTACCTAACCACTCCATGGTCGATTGGACGGGCGAGGCATTAGGCTTTGGTTGATTAACTTCAGGCATATTTTGCACTCCTTGCAATAAGCTATAAGTTCTCTGTTTATTTAGACTTGCTGGCAGTGTTTAAGTTCCTGAGCCTGATGGTTTAATTGGATTTCTTGTAACTATTTGAATTTGTAGGTTATTTTTATTTTTTAGGGGACTGTAAAAATTGAGTGATTTTTACAGTCCCCTTACTTGGCGGTACTTATACTGGCTTTGGTCAAGTGATTTATTCAAAGGTTCCTTGGGTAATTAACTCATTATCCTTAAGTAAAGCCTGACCTTTGCTAATAACATTAGCAGGAAGCGTCTTTTCGTTGAAAACGATTAAGTCGGCACTAGAGCCAATCTGGATGCTTCCTTTAGTTATTCCCAAGGATGCGGCAACGTTTTTGGTAAAAAAGGCAATCGCTTTTTCAAACGGCATGCCAGATTCCCTTAATTTCGCAAGGGTCTTGATGCAGGCATTCACTGGAGCTGCGGTGATGCCTGTCAGTGTTCCTGACTGATTAAAGACCGGCATACTGCCATTGCCATCAGAACTAAAGGTGATCTGGCTGGCGGGTACCCCTGCCTCAAGCGCCTGGTACAGCAAATCGACAGGATCGGCATAACTGGCGTCAGGCGTCATATCGATGTAGCCACCACGCTTGGCAAAACAAATAGCCTCATCAAAAACGTGAGGTGCACGGCTGACGTGGGTTGGTGAGAAATGCTTGATGGACAGACCTTTATCGAGCAGGGCATTGATCTGTGCAAAGGGCTGCGCCAGTTCGCCCATATGGATGTGCAGCAGGCCTTTCTTACCGGCGATCATGCCAGCGATACGAATGTCGGCCACGATACGCGCCAGTTCATCCGTGGTGGGAAATGAGCAACGGTGATCAGCGAGGGCAATCTTGACGCCCAATACATTATCAAGGAATACCAGGTCATCACGAATGGCGCCGGTGATGGTGCGTGTTGGCACTTCATAGGAGCCGGTGTGCATATAAGCAGTGATACCCTCTGTTTCCAGCGCCTTGGCCTTGGCAAACAGGTCCCGCTGGCTGCGGGTGGTGCCGTCAGTGCCCATGACACCCACCACCGTGGTGATACCCGCCTGCGCCAGCTTGGACAGGGTGACTTGGGGGGTACGGCTGTGGAACCCGCCCTCACCGCCACCACCAATGAGGTGGATATGCTGGTCAATGAGCCCAGGGGCGAGAATGGCGCCTTCCAGGTCCATGATGTCGCATGGGCCAGGCAGACCTGTGCTGTCGATGTGATCGGCGATATGGGCGATGAGATGCTGGCAGATCAGAACATCCTTTTTTCCCATCGGTTCCGGTGCATAGAGATTGGCATTTTTCAACAGCGTGAACATGGACAGCTTCCCATCTGGTCAGGGTATGTTTCATCGAATACCCCGACTATCCGTGATCTATCGATGGAACGGAAGTGCGCAATCCATTGAGTTGATGCCAAACCGGCAATAACAAAGTGAGCCTGTGCTGATATGTGTCATTGACGGTTGGTCTGCTATGGATATGGCAGGGGTTATGGTGTAGGTATCAGGCGGTTATGCAATAAGCCAAAAAAGGTTGGCAATTGCCCGGAAAAGTACCAGCCCAGATGGATTTGGCAATGGTTGCAGTTGGCGATTTGCCAGGCATAGCCGCTGAACCAGCTGTCTGTGGTGACGGGATCACCGATGACCCGGCATCCGGGGGCTGCGTTGAAACAAGCAAAATGGAAAAAGTAGCCATGGGGATTACATTGGCTATGTCGGTGGTTGCCGGCCATGCTGATAGCGCAGGCTTCTGTCGTGACAGGATTCAGGCAGTGGTGGCAGGCCAGTTTCTTCCTTGAGTGTGCAGAAATATCTTCCTGATCTTTTACCGGGTTCTTTACAGCGTCTTCAATAATGCCGTCCAGAAAACGGTTGATCTGATCTGTACCAGCCGTTGCCATGATCAAGCCATGGCCACGGAGTCTGCCGGGACGATGTTCACCGTTTCTGTGACATCATCATAAACGATCACAACCTGCCTCAATGCCAGTTGATTCATCACCGAATTGACCCGCTGTTGCAGGGAGGAATCATCGCCATTGTCAGTGCCGTTACGTGTGACGAATTCTTCCACCAGGTTTTTCAGTGTTGCTTCTTCCAGCATATTGGGCTGAATAATCATGTGCATTTTGCCTGTGCGGGGAGATAGCGTGACAGTTTATCAGAAGGCATGGTTGTCCGGCAGCGACTATCCTGTGTGTTCATGTGTTGTTCGAATCTGTTGGCAATCGCGTTGCCTGACGTTTGCAGTTGTTGTTTTTTGATCTGCGTCAATGGCGCAGGAAAAGTGTCTGATTTATAGTCCGCATCCATTCAGGAAAACGTTTGCGTAAACGTTTTCTCTCATCACCGCAGTACCGTGATAACGCATGAAGAAAGGCAGACTCCTCAATTCCGAACTGTCCAGGCTGATCGCTTCACTGGGGCATGGCCAGTCTGTGACTGTTGCCGACGCCGGGTTGCCGATTCCGCTTGGCAGTCACCGTATCGACCTGGCTCTCACTGAAGGGGTGCCGGGCTTCCTCGAAACCCTGGAGGTTCTGCTGGCAGAAATGCAGGTGGAATCCGTCATTATTGCCAAAGAAATGGCCGCTGCCAGCCCGGAACTGTATCAGGCGCTGATGTCCCGTATCGGTCAGCTTTCTTCAGAGCAGGGGCAGCTGGTGGAAGTGCTGAAACTCTCCCATGAAGCTTTCAAGGCAGAGAGCCATGACTCAATGGGTATTGTTCGCACGGGCGAATTCACTCCTTATGCCAATATCATCCTCAAGTCCGGGGTTGTGTTCTGATGCCGGACAGAAGCGTGCAACCTGTCCTTGAAATGACGGGGATCGTGAAAACCTTTCCCGGCGTCAAGGCGTTGAATGAAGCGACTCTGCGCGTCTATCCGGGGCGCGTGATGGCGTTGCTCGGGGAGAATGGCGCGGGCAAGTCCACCCTGATGAAAGTCGTGACCGGTATCTACAGCAAGGATGCCGGTACGCTGACTTACCAGGGCAAAGAAACCGTTTTCAAAGGCCCCCGCGACTCTCAAGATCAGGGCATTGCCATTATTCACCAGGAACTGAACCTGATCGGTGAACTGTCCGTTGCGGAAAATATTTTTCTCGGCCGTGAGCCCGTCGGGCGTTTTGGTCATATTAATCGGCGCAAAATGCTGGCGGATACCGCCGCGCTGCTTCAGCGTCTTGATATGAACCTTGATCCAACCACATCGGTAGGCACACTCAGTATCGGCGTGCAGCAGATGGTGGAAATTGCCCGTGCACTCTCCATGGAGTCCCGGGTGATCATCATGGATGAGCCGACCGACGCATTGACGGATACGGAAACAGAAAGCCTGTTTAAAGTCATCCGGCAGTTGCGTGAAGAAGGTCGGGGGATTGTGTATATCTCTCACCGCCTGAAAGAGATTTTTGAGGTCTGCGACGATGTGACCGTATTGCGTGATGGTGAGTTTGTCTGCGAATCGCCGGTCAGTGAACTGACGGAAGATAGGATCATCGAAAAGATGGTCGGCCGCAGCATTACCGATCAGTTCCCGCGCCTGGTGTGCGATGCCGGTGACTGGGTGCTGGAAATCGAGGGGCTCAGCGGCCCCGGTCTCGATGATGTCAATTTTGGGGTGCGGGCTGGTGAAGTGCTCGGCATTTCCGGCCTGATGGGTGCGGGCCGTACAGAGCTGATGCGTACGCTGTTTGGCGCCAGACCGCATACGGAAGGTGTGATCCGTGTCGGCGGCGAGGCGGTTTCTATCCGGTGTCCGGCAGATGCACTGGCCCACGGCATTGTCTATGTTTCCGAGGATCGTAAAGGGGATGGGCTGGTGCTTGATCTTCCCGTCCGGGAAAACATGACGCTGTCGTCGCTGGCGCAGTTTACCGGTCGATCCCGTCGGCTGGATTTGAATGCTGAAATGGTCAGCGTCAATGATTACATCCGCTCCTTCAATATCAAGACGCCGTCGTCCAGTCAGCTGATCCGCAATCTCAGTGGCGGCAATCAGCAGAAAGTGGCGATCGCCAAAGGGTTGCTGAATAACCCGCGGGTGCTGATTCTGGATGAGCCGACCCGCGGCGTAGATGTGGGTGCCCGCAAGGAAATCTACCAACTGATTAATGAGTTCAAGCGTAAGGGCATGAGCATTATTGTTGTGTCGTCTGACTTGCCGGAAGTGCTGGGTATCAGCGACCGGATCCTGGTGATGCACAACGGTCGCCTGACCGGTGAATTTGATTACCACGAAGCCGATCAGGAAAAACTGATGCAGTGCGCCGTTGGCCGTCGCACGCAAGCACTGTGAATGTTGAGAGAATTATGAGTAGTAAAGCAATGTCGATGGCCGACCATCAGAAACCCCTGGTAAGCCGGTTATGTCAGCGAGTCTGCAGCCGCCAATTCCTGTTTGATAACAAGTCAGTGATTGCCCTGCTGGTGTTCATGCTGGTGGTCTCGCTGTTCAGCCCCAGCTTTTTCACCGTTGATAACCTGTTAAATATCCTGCGGCAGACGTCTATTAACGCAATCATTGCCGTGGGGATGACGTTTGTCATCCTGACCAGTGGTATTGACCTGTCTGTGGGGTCGGTACTGGCGCTCAGCGGCGCCGTCTGTGCCACCTTGATCGGTATGGATGTGAATATTGTGCTGGCGTTGACGGCAACGCTGGCACTGGGTGCCATGCTGGGTTGCGGCAGTGGCCTGATTGTGGCCCGTGGCGGGGTGCAGCCGTTTATCGCTACATTGGTGACCATGACCCTGCTGCGCGGGGTGACCATGGTCTATACCGATGGACGTCCGATCTCAACTGGATTTTCGGCCACTGCCGATGCGTTCTCCTGGCTGGGTACGGGTTATTTTCTCGGCATTCCACTGCCCATTTACCTGATGGCCATCGTTTTCGCGGTTGCCTGGTACGTACTGAATCACACGCGTCTTGGGCGCTATGTGTACGCCTTGGGGGGTAATGAAGAAGCGACCCGTTTGTCCGGTATCAATGTGAACCGGATCAAACTGGCGGTGTATGGCATCAGCGGTGCCTTGTCAGCCCTGGCGGGCATCATTGTTACAGCCCGTCTCTCTTCCGCCCAGCCGACGGCGGGTGCCAGTTATGAGTTGGATGCCATTGCGGCGGTAGTGCTGGGCGGCACCAGTCTGGCCGGTGGACGGGGCCGGATCATGGGCACACTGGTTGGCGCATTGATTATCGGTATCCTCAACAACGCGCTCAATATGCTCAACGTGTCGTCTTACTACCAGATGATTGCCAAGGCAGCTGTGATTTTGCTGGCAGTCCTGGTGGATACCCGGATGGGAAAAAAGGCGTGATGCTGGATTACTGATACCAAACCCTACTACCCGAGAGATAGTGGGGTGTGTTCTGAAGGCTTTTCACTAGACGGAGGAGTACAGCCCTGGCGCTGTTCTGGATACGATGAAAAAACTGTTGTCTGTTGTACTGGCATCGCTCTTCATCCTGGCTGGTTGTAACCAGCAGGACAGTGATAAAGATGCATCTGCCGAATCTGCAGATCAGCCCAAAACCCTGGCGCTGGTGGTTTCAACCCTGAATAACCCGTTTTTCGTCACCTTGAAAGAAGGCGCGGAAAAGAAAGCGGAGGAACTGGGCTACCAGCTTCTGGTATTGGATTCGCAGAATGATTCAAGCCGGGAAATGACCAATGTTGAAGATCTGCTGGTGAAGAACGTGGATCTGGTGTTGCTAAATCCGGTGGATTCCGATGCGGCGACCAGTGCCGTACGCCTCGCCAATAACCGCAATGTTCCGGTGATCACCCTCGACCGCGGTGCGACCGGTGGCAAGGTGGTCTCCCATGTGGCGTCAGACAATACCGCCGGCGGTGAAATGGCCGGACGGTATATCGTTGAGAAAATTGGCAGTAACGGCAAAGTGATCCAGCTGGAAGGGATTCCCGGTACCTCTGCTGCCCGTGAGCGTGGCCAGGGGTTTATGCAGTCTCTGGGTGGTACATCTGTTGAAGTCGTGGCCAGTCAGCCAGCAGACTTTGACCGGACCAAAGGCTTGAATGTGGCGGAAAACCTGCTGGAAGCGAATCCGGATGTGAAAGCGATTTTTGCCCAGAATGATGAAATGGCGCTGGGTGCACTGCGTGCGGTAGAAGCGCAGCAGATGGATATCATGGTAGTCGGTTTTGATGGCACCGAAGATGGTGTTCGCGCAGTGGCCAGTGGTGAAATGGCGGCAACGATCGCTCAGCAGGCAGACATGATTGGTGAAGTGGCTGTTGCGACGGCGGACAAGGTTTTAAAGGGCAAGAATGTGAATGCCTATACCCCGGTCGAACTGCAACTGATTGCCAACTGAGTGTGATTGATATCAGGCCGGCGATGGGCAGGATGCGTTCCTGACAGGCGCCGGCTTTTTTGTATCCAGGAAACGGAACAATGAGCAGTAAGAAAATTCTGGTCCTTGGCAGTGTGAATGCTGACCATCTGGTGCGTGTGCCACGATTGCCAAAGCCGGGTGAAACGGTGGCCGGTAAGGACTATGAAGTTATTCCCGGCGGCAAGGGCGCAAACCAGGCGGTGGCCTGCGCACGACTGGGTGGGCAGACAGCCTTCATCGCTTGCGTTGGTGATGATGCCTTTGGTACAGACATGATTCAGCGTTTTCAGGCGGATGGTATTGATACCCAGGCGGTATGCCAGATTGCTGATCAAACGACTGGTGTTGCCCTGATCTGTGTGGATAACCAGGCAGAAAATTGCATTGTGATTGCCCCGGGCGCGAATGCCAAGCTGACGACCAGCCGGGTACAGGCGCAGCACGCGTTAATTGCTGACAGTGATTACCTGCTGATGCAGTTGGAAACGCCGCTGGACGGTTTGCTCGAAGCAGTGGAAATTGCCCATAACGCTGATGTTAAAGTTGTGTTGAATCCGGCGCCAGCCAAAGCCCTGCCGGATGAACTGCTGCTTCGGATCGATATGATCACCCCGAATCAGACGGAAGCAGAATTGCTCACGGGGATTCCGGTCAATGATGTGGTGGGTGCAGCGGAAGCGGCAGGCAAGCTGCATGCAATGGGTATCACTACTGTGGTGATTACTCTGAGCAGCCAGGGTGTCTGGATTTCGGAAAAAGGCAATGGTCGTTTAGTTGAAGGCTATTCCGTTACCCCGGTAGATACCACCGCGGCAGGTGATACGTTCAATGGCGCCATGCTGGTTGCACTGGCCCAGGGAGAAAGCCTGGACAAAGCGGCTAATTTTGCGAACGCCGCTGCTGCGTTGTCAGTGACGCGCCATGGTGCGCAGCCCTCCATTCCTTCCCGTGAAGACGTCGAACAACTCGTCGCTGATAACCAACGCTGATATGGCCACGATCAAGGATGTGGCGAAAGTGGCGGGGGTATCAATTTCCACGGTCTCGCACGTATTGAATGGAACACGGTTTGTCAGTCCGGATACAGCGGAAAAGGTGATGTCTGCCGTGGCTGGGCTGCATTATGCACCCAGCGCGGTAGCACGGAGTCTTAAGCAAAGCCGTACCCGTACGCTGGGTATGCTGGTGACCCGCAGCGCCAACCCGTTTTTTGCAGAAGTGGTGCAGGGGGTTGAGGATGCCTGTTATCGCAAAGGTTACCAGCTGCTCCTCAGTAATACGGCGAATGATGAACAACGACAACTGGCCTGCCTGCAATCACTGGTTGAGCGTCGTGTGGATGGCCTGATTCTTCTGTCCATTGCGGATACGCCATTGTTGCGGCAACAACTGGCAACACTCAGTGAGATGCCTCTCTTACTGCTCGATACGGACATTGCGGGTGTAAAAGCGTTACGTGTTAAGGGTGATGCCAACAAAGGCGGTTATCAGGCGGCCCGTTGCCTGCTGGCACGGGGGCGGCGTGAGATTGGTTTCATCGGTCATACGGCTTGCCATCCAGTCACTGAAGAGCGATTACAGGGCGTCAGGCGCGCGGTTGCTGAACAGGGAGTTGGCATACCGGACAGCTGGGTCATTGACGGGAACCTTGACTGTGAATCCGGTTATTCAGCGATGCGTCGTTTACTGCATCTGCCCGAACGGCCGGATGCAGTGATTGCCGCTAACGACCTGATGGCCATGGGGGCAATGCGCGCGATACAAGAGCAGGGCTTACGCATTCCCGAAGATATTGCCCTGGTCGGTTATGACGATATTGCATTGACCGCCTACACGAGCCCGCCACTGACGACCATCCGGCAGTCTGGTGACAAGATGGGGCAGATGGCGGCGGAGGTGTTGATCGCAGCGATTGCCGGGGACGGTGAACGTGAGCACTCAGTGGTAATTGAGCCAGAGCTGGTGTTGCGGGGTACGGTGGCCGCTGCTGCCCAGAGACCACACTGAATAGTCTCATGTCACTCATTCGTTGAATGACAGAGTCTCAGTGATAACGGCGGTCGCCTTGTCGAGGCGTTTACCTGTTCGTTCCGTGGCCGTAACGAACAGGTGTGACGCATTGTGCCGGTAGTCCGGCACGCTTTCACCACTTTCCAGCGTGCCAGGTTCCGTAAAGGCCAGGTAGGTGCGAGCCTTGTCCAGTGGCAGGCTCTGCAGGGTCTGGTTACTGAGGAACAGGCCGCGGCTGGCTTTCTGCTCAAGGAAAATAAACTCCCCTTCACGCAGTTGAATACCTATTTCCGACCAGTTTTCCCCCTTGGAATAGATCGTGTGGCGGCCCGGTTCGACGGGAAACGCCAGGTATTCATAATGCTGGGTATAACCCACCCGGTCTTCCGCTGTCTTGCCGTTAAGGTAAACCTCAAAATGATTCAATACGCCGGTAAAGTGGGGGCGGATCACATAGACCATCGCCTGCCCCTGCTCTGGCAATGCAGCTGGATTGGCTTTTTCAGGTTCAGAAGGGGCGGGCATGCTGCGGACGATTTCATCCGGCAACAAGGGATGGATGTCATCAGGCATCAGGGACAGGGCATAAAGCGCACCGTCTTTGGTCAATTCTGTTGTTTTGGCGGTTCCATCGGAGACCGTCGTACGGACGGTTTCAGGAATCGCATCACGGGTCGCGCTCAGCCCATTGCCAATCAGGCTGGCGGAGCTGTCAAACAACCAGTAGATGGAGCGTCCTACTGCTTTAAGGCCATTTCGAGCAGGTCTCGAATAATAGGCGAAATCCTTCAGTTCCTGTTCGGCATCGGGAGGTGAAGGGGGTGCCGGTTGTGTTGCGGCCGTTGTCGATGGCGTGTTAACCGTGGCGCAGCCGCTCACGCCAGCAGTAGTAACCAGCAGGGATAGGATAATGGCTTGTTTCATGATCGAATCCGACCCGTCTCAGGACAGGTTTCTTATTATTGTCAGTCACTGACGACCCAGGCTTAATATGTCAGACCTGCTGTGTCAGTGACAGGGTATGCTAACTGTACCTTATCCGATCACGGGTCGAAAGATTATGTAGGACTTTCGTGCATCATCTCGACAGTTTCGATGGCTGTTACCAGAAAGTGGTCGTCATTGGCCTGCCAGCGGACATTTCTGTCCCACAGCTGTATACCATGGCTACGGCCCGGTCGACGTTGAAGATAGGCCGGTCGAGGGTCCTGTGACAGCACTTGCTGAACGAGTGTTGCCAGGGGGCGACCCGTAAGCTGTTCGTAGTCTTGGCAGGCGAGCGTCGCTTCGGGTGAAAAGCGGACTTCCCGCATCTGTGGTGGCTCCGGTGCAAATCCACACGCTGCGTCAGCGACGGCATCCGCCCAGGGCAGGTAAGGTTTGATGTCGACAATTGGCGTGCCATCAAGCAGGTCACTGCCTTCCAGTTCAAGGATAACCTTACCCTGTAGTGTATCAATGCCTTTGAGTTTCACCACTGAGAGTCCCAGGCCATTGGGGCGGTGTGTGGATCGGCTGGCAAAAACGCCGACCCGGGTTTCGCCACCCAATCGTGGTGGACGAATGGTGGGACGCCAGCCTTCCGCGAGGGTCTGGTGGAAAATGAACTGAAGCCAGAGATGGGAAAAGCCTTCCAGCCCCTGGACGGCTTCCGGCCGGTTAAACGGCGGCAGCAATTCAATAAAGGCGGTTGCGGCGGTTGCAAGCCCGGGTTGGCGGGGAATGCCGAATTTTTCCCGATAGCAGGAGTGGACGATACCAATGGGCTCAAGGGTGTAAACAGACGATGGCGATTGTTGCACAGGAATCCTGCTACCAGCATAAAAACAGAACGATGTCCCAGCATACTGTGAAAGTACGACTGGGACACTACGAGACAGTCCTAAATGTGTTTCGTCAATGCGGCACGCATCCGTTCAAGGGCTTGTTCCAGTTGGCTTCTCGGACAGCCGAAATTCAGGCGCAAGTAGTCGGGATCGCCAAACTGGGCGCCGGGCGACAGACCGACACCATGTTGTTCAAAGAAACCTTTCGGATCTTTCAATCCCAACTCGGCCACATTGATCCAGGCGAGATACGTCGCTTCCAGCGGCTGCATGGAGAGACCGGGCATATCGTTAATGGTCTGGAGCAGGTAGTCATGATTACCGCGCAGGTAGTCCAGCAGCGCCAGACGCCAGGGCTCGCCGTGGGTGTAAGCCGCTTCGGCGGCGGTATAGCCGGTGATCATGCCATCAGCAGAAGGAACGATACCGGCTTTTGTCTTGTTGAACTGTTTGCGGAGTTCCGGATCAGGGATGACGGCAAACGCACAGGCCAGGCCGGCAATATTGAACGTTTTGGATGGCGCCATCAGTGTAATCGAGCGTTCCGAGCTGAAGTCACTCAGGCTGGCATAAGGGATATGCTCACGCTCACGGTCAAGTATCAGGTCACAGTGAATTTCGTCGGAACAGACGACCAGATCGTGCCGACGACAGAAGGCTTCAATCGCCTGCAATTCTTGCCGGGTCAGTACGCGGCCATTAGGGTTTTGGGGATTGCAGAGCATGAACAGACGGGTGTCGCTGGTGATACGACCTTCCAGTTCATCCAGGTCCAGTTGCCAGCTATTCTCCCCCTGACGCCAGTTGGCGCTGATCATACGACGGCCACCTTGCGGTGGTGCCAGCAGGAAGGGGTAATACACTGGCACCGGAACGGCCACGGTTTCTCCCTCTGCAGCGACGGCGCGTACGGCAATATTCAGGCCACAGACCGTACCGGGCAACCAGACCAGCCAGTCCGGTTCAATCCGCCAGTCGTACAGGTTCTGCAGCCGGTCTACGACCCGTTGCACCAGTGCATCACTGGCATGGGTGTAGCCGAATATTCCGTGCTCAATGCGCTCGTGGAGGGCTGCGATGATTTCCGGCGGTGAGCGGAAGTCCATGTCCGCTACCCACATGGGCAGGATGTCCTGGTCCTGGTAACGATCCCATTTCAGGCTGTTGGTCTGGGTGCGATCCACCACCTGGTCGAAAAGTGTTGTCATGATAGCCGTGATCCTGATGCGGGCTGTTTTGTTGTTGCCTGTGGATTCTAACCTTGTAGCGGGGACAGGGTCACCCATGTTATCGGTGTGTCGCTTTATTAAGAGGGTGCTTTAATAACAGTGATACCCAATGCTCCAAGGATAAGGTGTGTTCATGGATGATTACCCTGTAGCCGGTCGTCGTTGCCTTTTATTCTTTGTCGGTTGCCTGTTGTCAGTGCTGTGTGTGTTTCCTGAGGTCAAGGCGCATGAAGATCATGCGCATGTCGAAGAAGAGCCTGATAGTGCCACCGTGTCGTCGGGTGATGGTTTTCTCAACCCGTCTGAATCGATTGTTGCACCTGTTGCCAGTCATAACGACTGGGATGACCCTTTTCTGATTGGGGCGGTTGCGACCGTTAATACGGCCGATCTCCCCAGAACGCCGAAATCGCAGAATTTTTTCCCGACGGAAATCTACGATGACTGTAAAGCGGCCAGTGCTGAGGGTGAAAATGCCGATGCGCATTATATCCGCACTATCATCAGCAAAGTTGTTATCCGCGATGAGCCTTTCCCGGGCATTATCTGCTTCATGCATGAGTCGGATTATTATGACCGGCGTAATGAGTTGCAGCAGAAAATCGCAACCTATATTCAACAGTTGCCTGATAGCGAGCAGGTTAGGGCGTTGGAGAACTATGCCTGGCTGATGATGTACCTGGGAGAGTTCAACACTGTACTTAGATTGTTTGGGCCATCCGGTCAGTACAATCCGGTTGCAGAAAAGAACGGCTCAATCATTTTTGCGATTAGTCAGGCTTATTTCCGGCTGGGGCAATACCGGGAGGCTTATCCCTATGGTGTTCGCGCCAACCGTCTATTGACCGACTCAATCCTGGATACCCGGTGGCATGTGATGTTGATAGAGTTGGGGCTGCAGGGGCGGCGTTTTCTGGATGAACCCGATACTGGCACTTACGGCAAGTCCTCTATCCGGCACCTGTTTCCATTTCGTGATTGGGAGTCGTTTCCCTTTGAAGATGTAACGGAGGCGATGGGCATTGATCGCTGGGGAGGCACCGGCTCCATTTCGTTCATTGACCTGGATAATGACAACTGGGATGAGTTGGTCTGGGAGCGAAAATACATGCCGCCCCAGATCTATAAGAACCTGAAAGGCAAAGCCTTCCGTAAGATTCCGGCAGATGACCTCGTGGCCAGCCTTGGTAGCCCGATCATTTTCAGCGCCGGTGATATGGATAACGATGGACGACCTGATCTGTTCAGACATTGCTGCAATTACGATGGCCCCGGTCCGACTCAGGTTCTCAAGAACATGGGTGACCTGACGTTCAAAGATGTCACGGAGTCATCAGGGCTCGGTCATAACGAGGGTTCCGGTATGGTGGTGGCTTGGTCAGACTATGATTTGGATGGTTATCTGGACATTGTCATTGCGGATAATTGGGGACCGAATCGCCTCTACCGGAATCGGGGCGATGGTACGTATGAAAACACCACAGCCAGTGCCGGGTTGAGGACAAAGGCGACAGTCGGCATCAGTTTCGGGGATTATGACAATGATGGCTGGCCGGATATCTGGGCTCAGGGGTGGGATGCCAAGTGGCTGTATCGCAATAATCGAGATGGTACTTTCACTGATGTCAGTGAAGAGGCTGGTTTAGGCGAGCAGTTAGGTCAGAAAGGTTATATGTCTTTTATGTTCGACTACAACAATGACGGTCATATGGATTTGTTTGCCGGGCAGTACGTGGTGTCGTCTGATGAAAAGTGGGGGTTTGGCCCTATCTGCACGTGCAGCAACCTGTTGGCGGATGAAGGCTATTCTGAGCGGGAATGGCAATCAGCGACCACGATTTTCAAAAATAACGGTAATGGCACATTTACCAATATCGCGGCATCTTCCCGATTTATCCCGTTAGGCATGATGGGCTCCAATCATGGTGACTGGAATAATGACGGCTATGAAGATTTGCTGTTTGGCGCCGGTGGGCCTTATATGCAGCAGGCTGAGCCTTTCCTGTTTTATGAAAACAATGGCGACGATACCTTCACCAACATTACACCGTTTGAGATGTTGTCACTGTTTGGCAAGGGCCACGGCTCTGCTTTTACCGATTTTGACCATGATGGTTTCCTGGATGTGGCGACTAACAATGGCGGTGCAGCGCCCGGGGATCTCTGGCCCAGCCTTTTGTTGCGCAACAAGGGCAATGACAATCACTGGCTGAGAATAAAGCTCAAGGCGGAGCTGCCGGATACCAATGCCATGGCGGTCGGCGCGCGAGTAACCCTCTATGCCAATGATATGTTGCAGGTGAAGGAAGTGCAGTCCGGCGGACAGTTTGGTGCAACGAATTCCCTGGTGCTGCATTTTGGTCTGGCCAAGCATACAAAGGTGGATAAGATTGTCATTCGCTGGCCTAACCGGAAGCTGCAGGAAACCGTGATTGAAAACCTGGATGCCAACCAGGAAATCGAAGTTTCACAGCGCACAGGCAATTACCGGGTGCTGTGGGCAAAACCACCGGCTATCCTGCAGGTGGGTAAACGACGTTGATCTTTCATGGCAGTCATGGCGGGTGTTTTTACCGTATTCCCCGCCATTGCAGTGTTTGACCGGAGCGGTTAGGCTCTGGCGTTAATGGGATTACCCATTCACAGATTGAGTATGTATTGGATGTACAGTCTTCTCGCCTTCCACAAAGCTGAACGCTACTGGCGCTCAGAACTTTAGCTCACCACCTGCTCACCGGGTGGATAAGCCTTGCAGGCTTACCTGCCGTTTCGTTTTCTGATTCTCAACCATTCACTACTGTGTGACGCAGGTGTCATCATGTATTACTGGCTTATGCTGCTGGCGGCGATTGTGACCGAAGTGGCCAGCACCTCGTTTATGAAGCTCGCGGCGGAACAGAATCCCTGGCTTGGCTATAGCGCCATGGCGGTTCTTATCTCCCTGTCCTATTACTGCCTGGCGCAGGCGGTGCGAAAAATCCCCCTGGCCTTGGCCTATACCATGTGGGAAGGGATTGGGCTGCTGTTGATCAGTGGGATTTCCTGGCTGTTCTTTCACGAAACTTTCTCAACATGGAAACTGGTGGCGATCGGTTGTCTGCTGACAGGGTTGGTTTTGATGAATCTTGGCGAAAAGCTGGCCGAAAAGTCAGACGACAGGGAGAGACTTGAAAATAACCCGTGCAGTGAAGTGCCGAACTCGGCAGTGCTGAGTGATCTGTCTGTAGAGGGGGTTGCATAATAATGAATAACGTACCTGTTTTTGCCCTGATGCTGGTGGTCGCTGCTTCAGCCTGTGATGTAGTGGGCAACGTCATGACAAAGTTGTCGGATGGTTTCCGCCACAAGTTACTGGCGGTGGCGGTGATGGTGGTTCAGATTGCCGCGTTTGGTTTTCTGGCCCTGGCGATACGCCATATTGATCTCAGTGTCGCCTACGCGGTCTGGGGTGGTCTTGGGATCATTGCAACAGCGATCATTGGTCGGTTATTTTTTCACGAGACTCTGCACCCGGTGAAAGTGCTGGGTATTGCGTTTACGCTGGGAGGATTGGTGGCGATGAAGTTGGCTATCTAGATCTGCTGGCAGGTTTCAGAAAGTGCTCAATACAGACGTACTGCGATAGTTGCGCAGTACGTCTTTCGTCGCTTATGCGGCTGCGCTTTGGTTGGGCAGGTTCTCCATCACCCACTGGCGGAGAGTATTACGGTCTCCTTTTAATACGACTTCACCTTGTTTGTTGGCTAGCTGATATTCGTACATGGGGTCGTAATAGTCTGCCAGCAAGGTACGAATCCAGTCTCTGTGACGTGCGACTGAACCGTTGCGCTGTTCGGTCAGAGCTTGTTCCATAGTCGCGCGCAGCTCCTGATGACGGGCGCCGCCCAGGCGTTTGCGAATCCTGTCCAGGCTGGCCAGAAGCGCCTCGGCATAATGTTCGAAACCTTCCTCCCCGTATGCAGCGATATTCTCTTTGAGGTTTTCTTCCACATACTCCTCAAGGGTAATCTGCACGCGGTATTCCAGATCTTCTTCCAGAAGCAGAATGGGCGCAAGTTGCATCTTTTCCCGGAATTCCTGGCTGAGGCTGCAACGGCCAATCAGTTTGCTTTCGTCTTCCAGGATGACCGTGCCCGTCCTGAAATGCCGTTCTTTCAACAGCGCGACAGACAGGGCGTTTTCAAAATCAATCTGGTTGGGCTGGCCGCCAATGCGACGTCCGAAGCTGGAGCCACGGTGGTTGGCCAACCCCTCAAGATCAACATGGCCGGGGAGGGTGGTCAGTAACCGGGTTTTGCCGGTACCGGTCTTGCCGCTCAGGATAAAGAAACGACATTGGTTGACGGAGTGCTCCATCTCATCAATCAGGAATCGGCGCAGTGCCTTGTACCCGCCCGTGACCAGCGGATAGTCGATACCCTGTTCCCGAAGCCAGGCCTGTACGGTGTGGGAGCGCAGGCCGCCCCGGAAGCAGTAGAGGTAACCTTCCGGATTGTTTTGGACGTATTGCATCCAGGCGGCGATGCGGGCATCACGTTCCTGACCGCAGACCAGCGCGTTGCCAAGCGCAATGGCGGCCGTCTGCCCTTGTTGCTTGTAGCAGATGCCAACCTGTTCCCGTTCCCGGTCATTAATCAATGGCAGGTTGGTTGAATGGGCAAACGCACCTTTGCTGAATTCCACCGGTGCACGGACGTCCATGAGCGGGCGGTCGTTCAGGAAAATGTCCAGGTAATTGTCAGTGTTCGGGCGTTTGTTGGTCATTTATTCAGGTCGGCAATGATCATAGTGTGGGCATTGTATCAGTAGCGGGATAATACACTATACGGACAAAGGGCAGCGTCGATTTTGAAAACACGTGGTCAGGCACGTGTCTTTCAGCGGTTGAATACGACAGTCAACGCGTGCTGACGGCGTGTCTGTCGATTTGCAGGCTACACTGTAAGCTCCTGAGCAAGCCTGGTGTGAGAAAGTGATGAGGTGCATCAGCAGGTACACGCTGGCTATTTGTCTTTATTGCAGCGCTGATACCATGGCTGTCGAGCAAGGTCAGCCGCCCGCAGGGAAAACGGTGGAGCCGCTGCCAGTGATCGGGCTGGTGCTGCATGGGCTGGATGGTCAGCTCTACCAGTCGGTGGAGAATACGGTGAGAACCTACCAGCAGTCCGCCAAGCCACCCTTCAGGCTGAATGCAGGTGGGGCATTGCAGGAAGGGGATGTGGATGTACAGCGTGCCTTTTTACGGCAATTACTGGCAGGTCATGTGTCGGGTATTGTTCTGGCGCCCGCTGATGATCAGGCGCTGTTACCTGAATTGCTTCAGGCCAGAAAGAAGGGTGTGTGTGTCGTCAATATTGGCAGTCGGCTGGATACCCGGTTGATGGGCAATAAACAGCTGGTCATTCCCTGGGTTGGTCCGGATAACCGGGCGGTAGCGAAAGACGTGGCGGACCTGGTGGCCAGTCGACTTTCGCCGGGCGATCAGGTGGCCATACTGGCGGGCCGACCAGGTGATACCAGTTCCTTCGAGCGGGTGACGGGGTTTCGGCATGCACTGAAAGCGGCGGGTTTGAAAGTGGTCGCTATTGAAGCTGCAGGCTGGCAACAGGATCGGGCTGAAAAGATTGTGGCTGGGTGGTTGAAAAAATACCCCAACCTGAAAGGGGTTGTTTCAGCTGGCGACAATATGGCCGTTGGTGCCCTGATAGCGATTGAGGCGGCTGGCCGGCAAAACCATATTGTGGTGACAGGGTTTGATAATCTGATGTCGGCACGTCCCTGGTTGCGCAATGGTCAGCTGTTGGCGACCGTGGAATGGTTTCCTGAAAAACAGGGCATCTACGGTATCAATAAAGCGATGGGCAATTGCAAAGGCAATCAGTATACGCCGGTGGCGCTGGTGACCGCTGAGAATATGGATCGCTATCCATCGCCGGGCATGAGTCGAAAGGTGCGCTATTTCTGGTAGCAATGACGGTGTCGGTTTTCCACAGTGTGCAGGGTGAATGGCCGTGTTACTTTTACTGTTTCCCGTGTTTGCGGTTGACAATTTTTCTGTAGCCCGTATAACAACTTCTTTTGTATGCCTGCCTGATTCTATTTGTTTTATTTGTCTGTGGCCTGTTGCTAATGATGCTTCAGATAACAGACATGATGTCGGCAGGCAAAACGTTGAGCCTCATGCGGCCCTTGGTACGGGTCGCCACTGACAACACTAAGGACCCCTGATGCCCGTAATTACCCTTCCTGATGGTAGCAAGCGCCAATACGATAACCCTCTGACTATCCTGGACGTGGCTGCCGATATCGGTCCCGGCCTGGCCAAGTCGACCTTGGCTGGTCGTGTGAACGGTCAGCTGATGGATGCCTGTGAAACCATCAGTGATGATGCTGAACTCGCAATCATTACTCCCCGCGACCCGGAAGGTCTGGAGATTATCCGCCATTCATGCGCCCACTTGATCGGTCATGCGATCAAGCAATTACGCCCGGATGCCAAAATGGCGATCGGACCGGTGATCGAGGAAGGTTTCTATTACGACATCGATACCGATGAGCCTTTCACACCGGAAGATCTTCAGGTGCTGGAAAAGCGGATGCAGGATCTGATTGGCAGGAATTACGACGTCATCAAGAAGTGGACGCCAACAGCGGAAGCCCGCCGACTCTTCGAAGAGCGTGGTGAAACCTACAAGATGGAAATCATCGACGGGATGGATGATTCCGTTGAGCAGGTGGGTCTTTATCACCATGAAGAATACGTGGATATGTGCCGTGGCCCCCACGTACCCAATACCCGTTTCCTGAAAGCGTTCAAACTGACCAAGCTGGCCGGTGCCTACTGGCGGGGCGATAACAAGAACAAGATGTTGACCCGTGTCTATGGTACCGCCTGGGGCGACAAGAAAGAGCTCAAAGCCTACATTAAGCGTATTGAGGAAGCGGAAAAGCGGGATCACCGTAAGCTGGCGAAGAAACTGGATCTGTTCCACCTGCAGGAAGAAGCGCCAGGCATGGTGTTCTGGCATCCGAACGGCTGGACCATCTACCAGGTGCTGGAGCAGTACATGCGCCAGAAACAGCATGATCACGGCTACCTGGAGATTAAAACGCCGCAGGTGGTTGATCGTAGCCTGTGGGAAAAGTCCGGTCACTGGGACAAGTTCAAGGACGACATGTTCACGACCAGTTCCGAAAACCACGACTTTGCCATCAAGCCGATGAACTGTCCCTGCCACGTCCAGGTATTCAATCAGGGGCTGCGCAGCTACCGTGACCTGCCGTTGCGTCTGGCGGAATTCGGTTCCTGTCACCGTAACGAACCGTCTGGTGCGTTGCACGGCATCATGCGCGTGCGTGGCTTTGTTCAGGATGATGCGCATATCTTCGTGACCGAAGACCAGATCCAGAACGAAGTGTCTGACTTCATCGATTTCCTGCACGAAGTCTACGATGACTTTGGTTTCGAGAATCTGATCTACAAACTGTCCACTCGCCCGGAAAAGCGGGTCGGTTCCGATGAAAGCTGGGACAAGGCGGAAAAAGCCCTGGCCGAAGCCCTGGATGCGAAGGGTTTGCCCTGGGAAGAACTGCCCGGTGAAGGTGCGTTTTATGGTCCGAAGATTGAGTTCTCCCTGAAGGACTGCCTGGGTCGTGTCTGGCAGTGTGGCACTGTACAGGTCGATTTCTCCATGCCGGGCCGACTGGGCGCCGAGTACGTGGACGAGGATGGTGAGCGCAAGACCCCGGTCATGCTGCACCGTGCAATCCTGGGTTCCTTTGAGCGCTTCATCGGTATTCTTATTGAACATTACGAAGGCCGGTTCCCAATCTGGCTGGCGCCGGTGCAGGTCGCGGTGTTGAACATCACTGATGCACAGGCCGATTACGTCACTGAACTGGAAAAAACCCTTAAAGAACAGGGTTTCCGGGTAAAAGCGGACTTGAGAAATGAGAAGATCGGCTTTAAAATCCGCCAGCACACGATTGAACGTGTACCTTATCTCGTTGTTGTAGGGGATAAGGAAGTAGAATCCGGCACTGTCGCCGTCCGTACGCGTTCCGGGGAAGATCTCGGTTCCATGACGATCGAAGCATTCCAGGGAATGCTGGCGGCAGAGATTGCCAGACGTGGCCGTGTAGCGACGGCTTCCGACGAATAGACAGGAGATATAGCAATTAAACGTCCTAACCCACGGGATCGGCGGCAGGCACCTGCTGCACCGATAAATCAGAATATTCGTGCACAAGAAGTACGTCTGATAGACGCTGATGGCCAGCAGGTTGGCATAGTCGCATTCCGTGACGCTCTCGAGCAGGCCGTTAGTGCTGGACTGGACTTGGTGGAAATCAACGCGACCAGCGAGCCACCGGTCTGTAAAATCATGGATTATGGCAAGCATCTGTACGAGACAAAGAAACAGAAAGCGGTTGCCAAGAAGAAGCAGCAACAGACCCAGGTGAAGGAAGTCAAATTCCGTCCCGGGACTGAAGAAGGGGATTATCAGGTAAAACTGCGCAACCTGATACGTTTCCTTGAAGAGGGCAATAAGGCCAAGGTATCGCTGCGATACCGCGGTCGGGAGATGGCTCACCAGGAGCTGGGCATGGAACTCCTCAACCGGGTTGAAAAAGACCTGGAAGAAGTGGGTGTCGTGGAACAGCGTCCGAAGATGGAAGGCCGTCAACTGATCATGATCCTTGGACCCCGAAAGAAAAAGTAATTCGGTAAACCGGTAAACCTGTCCGGTCTCACGGTCGGACAGGTTTCCTTTTTTCGGAATACTTTGTTTTTTTATCAAATCGGCATCGGGTTAACCCTTCCATGGAAGTGGGACCGATCGCCCAAATGCGGAGTTTTAGCAATGCCTAAGATGAAGACCAAAAGCGGAGCTGCCAAGCGCTTCAAGAAAACCGCCAGCGGTTTCAAGCGTAAGTCAGCCTTCAAGAGCCACATCCTGACCAAGATGACCACCAAGCGTAAGCGTCAGCTGCGTGGCACCAATCTGGTGTGCCCTGCCGACAAGCCGCTGGTTGAGCGGATGCTTCGCGTCTAATTGTCTATTTGTTCAGTTTAAGGTTTTTGGAGAGTTAAGCTTATGGCACGTGTAAAACGTGGTGTCGTCGCCCGTCGTCGTCACAAGAAAGTACTGAAGCAGGCCAAAGGTTACTACGGCGCTCGTTCACGAGTATTCCGTGTAGCCAAGCAGGCGGTTACCAAGGCTGGCCAGTATGCCTACCGTGACCGTCGTCAGCGCAAGCGTCAGTTCCGTGCACTGTGGATCGCCCGTATCAACGCCGGCGCCCGTGCAAACGGTCTGACCTACAGCCGCATGATTGCGGGTCTGAAGAAGGCCAACATCGAGATCGACCGTAAGGTTCTGGCTGATCTGGCTGTCCACGAGAAGGGTGCATTCACCCAGATCGTAGAGCACGCCAAGGGCGCTCTGGCCTAACGGCAAACGATTTCCGTCAGCACACGAAAAAGGGAGAGTCCGCCAGCTCTCCCTTTTTTATTTGTATGCTGTCATATCTGAGCGATAAGAGATGCTTGAGCCTTCCGAATCATACTCACACCATCTCAGATATTGATCTGCAGCTTCCATTACTGACTTTTGTTGACTGATTTTTCTTTCCTCGCCTTCTATGTGATGTATTTCATTAGTAATGAACCTGCGATTAGTCCCCAATAATAAGTTAATCTCCACTCAGCCTTTGCCGGAGATTAGTCATGGACTAACAGCTCAGCTTTTCTGGCTCAGAATTTACTCAAAAGCGTCGCCAGACCCGCAAAGAAATATTTCTTGCCCGTATGGATAAACTGATTCCCTGGCATCGTCTTGAGGCCATTATTGAGCCTCATTACCCCAAATCCGGTAATGGGGCTTAGACCTTACCCGTTATCCACCATGCTCTGGATACACTGCCTTCAGCAATGGTACAGCCTCAGTTATCCGGCCATGGAAGATGTCCTTTATGAAATTAGGTCCATGCGATTATTTGCCAGATTATCTCTGGATAAAGCAATTCCAGATCGCACAACCATTATGAACTTTCGACACCTGCTGGAGGCTCACAATCTGGCTCGGGCTATTTTCACGGACGTAAACCAATGGCTGACAGAGTCTGGTATCGTTCTGAAAGAAGGTTCACTGGTCGATGCCACGATCATCGAAGCTCCGACATCCACAAAGAATCAGACGGGGCAGCGAGATCCTGAAATGCATCAAACCAGAAAGGGAAATCAATGATACTTCGGCATGAAAGCACATATCGGTGTCGACGCCCGTACAGGTTTAATCCATAGCCTGACGACAACGGCCGCTAATGAGCATGACCTTAATCAAGCCAGTAACCTGTTGCATGGTGATGAACAGTTTGTCTTTGCTGATGCCGGCTCCAGAGGAGCTGAGAAGCGAAAAGAGCTCAATACAGACGCTGTACAGTGGCATATAGCCGAACAACCAGGCAAGTTGAAGAGACTCAGGAAACATCCTCGAATCAATAAAGTCATTTTGAAAACGGAATACCTTAAAGCCAGCATCCGGGCCAAGGTGGAACATCCCTTCAGAATCATCAAATGCCAGTTTGGATTTATCAAAGCCCGTTATCGGGGACTTCGGAAAAATGATGGCAAGCTGGCGATGTTATTCGCTCTGGCAAACATGGTTAGACTGGATCAAATGATTCGGATGCAGGGTTAATGTATCCGAAAGCCGGAAAATCGGCTTCAATGGCAAGAACCTGAGTAATTTTCAGGTTGGATAATAGTGAATTAATGACTTTTCATTCACTGTGTTTCTTTAACGTTACTTGCTCGCAGGTTCCCTAATATATTTATTCTCTATTGATATTAAAAGGTTGACCGTTATTGGAAATAGAAACTCATACCTTTGTTTGGTTGTCGTATTTAAGGATGGATAGTCTGTTGATCCAGACATGTTCAGTTGGGTACAAATCGGTAGTCAACAGGTTCTGGTTTCCGTTAAGCTCAGATGCTGGTTTCTGATTGAAGGGGTGGTACGCTGTGTCGGTAATCAACCGGTTGGTTGTTTGTGTTGTAGTTTTGCTTACATTGTCGGCATGCTCGAACTCTGAAGTGACGTTGCCGGAGCCGAAGTTTCAAGCACTGGTTAACAGCCAGTTTCAGGCACCGCGCCTGGTGGCAGTGGATCTGCCAGCCAATATCCGTTCACAGCTCTATTTGGATACGCCGTCTATCCATTTTGATCGAAATGGCGATAGGGTCAGTTTTACCCTGAAGGGTCGGTTTGATGTGGATCTCGCGGGCGCCCTGCTGACAGAGCCTGCCCCGATCACACTCACGGGTACAGCACGGTTGATTTTCAGCACTGCAGAGCAGGCGGTTGTTCTGGATGATATTACCATCAGTTCGGCTGACCTGGATCTTGGGCTGGATGCCATTCAGCCTTTGCTCGGGGGCGGTTTGGCGTCGCTGATTGGTAGCCGGTTGGATCCGTTTTATCTGATATCGGTACCGGAAGACAGCGCCATAGGGCGTGTGATGGTCGAAGGGCCTGTTTCCATGGTGATCATGGACGGCGAGTTAACCCTGCGCCCCAAAAAAGACAACGCCCAAAACAGTTGACCGGGAGGCTCTGTCATAGGGCGATAGTGGGTCATTTAATCCCGGTAAAAGTCAGGCAGCCGCTGCTTTTTGTCTTTCAGGGCTTTCAGTAGCCGTTGATGCAGGCGTTTCCCGCCCGGGACTACGCCTTCACCGAAATAACAATCCAGCAGGTAGTGGATGTGAGACAGTGAGAAGCCTTGGGCGTGACGCATAAAACACTCCAGATCCTTGAAGCGTCGGATATGGTTGATGGGCTGCCATCGCGCCTTTTCCAGATCGATCAGGCGGATAATTTCGGGGTTGGCATCCAACAACGCGTTGACGATTGTGTCGCTCGTCCGGACAAAGATATGGTTAGGGTATAGGCAGTAATGGGCAAGGCCTTGATCGTGTAACCTGTGCGCGACCTGGGCGATGCTTTCCAGTACCCGTTGAATGGTGGCCTCCGGTTGGGTGGGGGCAATAGTGCGGTACCAGTCAAACAGGTTCACGTAACCCTCCAGTGCCAGTGTGATCAGGATAGCCTGGTCATTGTTCTCTGAGCGGCGTTCACCAAAATAGAGGGGTGTCAGGGTCGGGATGTCATGTGACCGAAACAGCCGGATATTATGGTATTCACGCTGAAAGGTTGGCACCCCGCGGATCGGGTGCAGTAGTTGCCGGGTGTTGTGGTTTTGCTGGCGCTTGATGAAAATCTGTAGTGGCTGGTCGCCAGGCAGGGTGTAACGGCTCACACCGCTCCAGCCATCCCGTCGCTCATTGACGGGCTCAAACCAGTCCAGCTTGAGATCCCACAGGCTGGCAAAGTCACCCAGCCCCTGTTGGGCGAACAGGTTGGCAATATCCTCGTTGAGAAAAGACTCCATGAATAGGGGATCCCGTATACTGACTGCTGAAAAAACAGCGGGCATTATACACAAAGCCTTGAGATATGGCCGACTGACCGCTGAAGTTTATCGGTAGGGCGGTTAATAGTACTTGGTACCATGGTTCTTCATGTTGACACTGTCCGGTAAACGGCAAACAATGAGCCGTTGATTGTGCGCCCGATGGTGTTTTTTCAGGTGTTCCACCGGGGTAGCCTGTCATTGTCTTGCCTGACAATAACAATGAATACAGGAGAATTGTCCATGAAATCGCTGGAGGAGTGGTTTGTAGAGTACGGTGATAGTCACCGCAACAAAACCAATAAACTGATTCACTGGGTTTGTGTACCGTTGATCACGTTTTGCGTGATCGGGTTACTCTGGGCCCTGCACTGGAGCGTGGCGACCGCATTCATGGTGGGAGCATTGCTGTTTTATGTGCGTCTGTCTATCAAGCTGGCGGTAGCCATGGCTGTCAGTGTGGCGTTGATGTTGCTGGTTATTGTCAACATTGAGCCTGTACTCGTGCCCGTGGCGCTGACTCTGTTTGTCATTGCCTGGATCTTCCAGTTCATCGGGCACCATATTGAAGGCAAGAAGCCGTCCTTTTTCAAGGATCTGCAGTTCCTGTTGATTGGCCCGCTATGGGTGGTAGCGTTCCTGTTCCGCCGTTTCCATATCAGTTATTGATTCTTTGTTGGGTACAGGTGGATTCACCTGTACCTTGTTCTGTTTTTTTCCGTTAGATAATTTTTCTGAAATAAGAGCTTTCATGCGCATTGCGCACGCAAAGGCAGCAATGCCTGTGGTATTGGCCAATAGATCCAGCAGAGAGAAATGACGGTCAGGCGTCAGTGTTTGCAGGCTTTCTACTAATAATCCATACAGCACCAGCAGCAGGCACTTTTTCAGAAAAGTCGGTCGATTGGGCCAGGCTTTATGAAAGAGAGCCATCAGCAGAAAAAAAGCAGCGAAATGTTTTGCTTTGTCCCAAACGCTCAGTATCGGGTCATAGGCATTGGGCATGAGCGAAAGCGCCATGGTGACAATCAGTGCCGTGATAAACGCAATGCGCAGAAGGCTCAATGGGGGGCGGGTCACCATGGCTTTCGTTGCTCCGTCTTGGATTTGGATTTATAGGGGCGTTTTTTCCCGGGTGGGGCGTTTCGTTTGCCCGATGCGCGATAAGTTTTCGTCTTTTCTTTATGGCTGAATGGCCCTGACGGGCGCGCCTGGGGCTGGCAGGGTATTGCCGGTGGCGTGGTCTCGCAATATTCCCCGGGTGCCAGTCCGTTGAGTGTCCAGGGGCCAATCCGGTAACGCACCAGGCGCAGGGTGGGGTGGCCGATGGCTGCGGTCATGCGCCTTACCTGGCGATTGCGGCCTTCCCGAATCGTGATTTCAAGCCAGCAGTCGGGGATTGATTTGCGGTAACGTACTGGCGGGTTGCGAGGCCAGAGATCCGGCTCTGGTATTTGGCGAACCTCTGCAGGTTTTGTCATACCATCTTTGAGCATGACCCCTTTGCGCAGTTGTGCCAGTTTGTCGTTTGAGGGAATGCCTTCGACCTGTACCCAGTACGTTTTGGGTTGTTTGAAGCGGGGGCCGGCAATATAGCTTTGCAGCTGACCATCACTGGTAAGCAGCAGCAGTCCTTCACTGTCCCGATCCAGTCGGCCGGCGGCATAGACACCTTTGATCGGCACGTAATCGGCCAGCGTGGCACGTCCTTCCGTATCCGTAAACTGAGTCAATACCATATAAGGTTTATTAAACAACAGTGTTGTGTGTTGAGCGGGTGTGTGGTCTTGCATGGTATCTTTGACGCCAGACGATGGCGAGGTAATGGCCTGTAAACGCCATACTCTATGTGCTATTGCGCTGGAAAGGAAGTTGAGCCTGCGCCCGGAGATGGTGTTACTGTCGTTATGGTCTTGAGGTGTTCCATGATGGTGCCACCATATAAAAGATAATGGCTATGGTTGGTAGATTTGCGGTTAACGTTAGCGCTGTTCAGTGAGTCACGTTCGATGATGATCACTTCTTCACAAAAATCACTGATGGCCGGGCTGCGCAGAGTTCCACGATGCGGCCGCTGATCACGATAGCGCGGTGTCCATGCGCAAGTTGTGTAGCGTGTTGATCAGTCATTGTCGGTATCTGTTGTGCTTCATTGTGAACTGGCTTGGAAAGTTGACGCAGCGTAATCAGATTTCTTGCTGGTCAACTTGCCACTGTTGAACAGGCTGTGGTCAGATGGAAAGTGTCACTGAAAATAGCCGGTACAGACCATGGCGCGAAAAATAACGGAAGGCTTGCTGTTATGTTGTCTTGCAGTGGGTGTTGCGAAGGCTGACAAACCGTTGCTGGATATCACACGTTTGAATGACTGGGAATCTCACCATTTTAAGGGGGAGACTGACTATTCACCGGCTATGGATAAAATCTACGGACGTGTTTTGAAAGCAACCAGCCATGGCAGTGCGTCCGGCTATTATCACCGGCGTACGGTTCATCTGGATGAGACACCGGTGCTTCAATGGGCCTGGAAGGTGGACCGTTTTCCCGACATTAGCGATGGCACAGCCCGTGATAAAGGTCAGGACTTTGCTGCCAGGGTCTATATCGGGCGAATGTCAATGCTGGGGGTGTGGGGGGCGAAGTGTATCGTCTATGTCTGGTCTGACCAGCACCGAACAGGGGATGAGTGGAAAAGTCCCTTCAGTGATCAAATTCATGTGATTGCCGTCAATGGTCGTGGACATGGCGCGGGCCAGTGGCGACAGGTTCAGCGCAATGTGGTGGAAGACTGGATGCGGGTGTTTGGTGAGTCTATCGACAGTGTTGACCTGGTTGCCATCATGACGGATTCCGATAATTCTGGCAGCCTGGCTCAGGCTTGGTACGCCGATTTACGGCTTGCGCCGTTACAGGATGGACGCATCGCAGCCTTGCAGGATCCGATAACGGTTGAACGTTAGCGTTTTGTCAGTATCCGAAAAGTGTCGCGTAAATCTACGAATAGGTTTTAATCGGTTGGGTCTGGATAATCTGTACCCAGATAAGCTGCTCCGTAACACTTATCTCTTGTCATGTTCGTTTTTATTTAATCCCCGGTGGCATCATGTCATCGGGGATTTTTTTTGCCATGACTAACCACCATGAAAAAGGTGGTTAGTCATGGCGGGTATTATGTTGGATACTGCCAATTCTCCCTTCTCCCTTCTCCCTTCTCCCTTCTCCCTTCTCCCTTCTCCCTTCTCCCTTCTCCCTTCCCCCTTCCCCGATGTCATAATAGTGACTGGTGGCATGTTTTAGTCTGTTCGTTATGACGGTCTCTTGTTCAGCGGCACAGGTCTGACTGGGATAGAAAGATGTATATTCACGCCTATCTTCGCAGTCAATAAGCGGCAATACCGCTCGAGCTTTATGGGGTGTCAGGTGCCTTTGGTGTATCTTCAGTTTGATTGGGTTCATCGGCAGCTTTTGATTTAAATGATTCGAAGATCCGTCGCAGCGTACTACTATCAAAGATCTCATCTTTGATAGTTATGCATTCAACAACGATAGCGATAACTGGACCAGCCACAAGCCCACCTGTGGCACCCAGCATACCGGCGCCAAAAGCTGCTATTCCCGCACAGACGTAATGCACATTTTTTTCGGTCAGCGCCTTGTAAGTCTGATTCGCCGTGAATGCTGCAAGGCCCCCACTGCATATAATGGATACTCCAAGGACTATGACAGGCGTAGCAATAATAAGGGTTGTAACCTTTAGTGCTTTGATTGCGAAGCTGTGAATACAACGATGCCCTTCATCTGGTCGTTGAGGGGGGCTCTCCCTTTGTTTTGTTGCATCCTCTGGATCGTCGGCTCTATTATCTGAATCAGCCTCTCTGGCTTGATTTGTATTCAGCACCTTACCGACATCGACATGCATTATACCGGGAAGTTTTTCAACTTGAGATTGGAGCTGCTGCAATATCGGGGTTGTAGAAGATGCCTCTGTAGTTTCTCGGTGGGAGAACCCGCGACTGCTTCCTTGTCGAGGGGAGGGAGGGGGGGCATTGTCACTATGAGGTGATGGGTTTGATCCTTTCCAATCAGGCGATTTTGCACCTTCCATGCTGAATCTCCTCTAAATTACCGTATGTAAATGCTAAAAGTGTTCGTTGCCATGCGTTAAATTTTCTAAAAGTTAGTAACTAATCAAATGGCAAGTGGTCAAGCCTAGTGTGATGTAGGCGGCATGCTATAACTATGAAGTTACTTTTATACCGATACTAAATGACTAGTTATATAGACATTCCTGTATATGGAAAAGTTCCTTTTTATCGCGCTAAATGTGACAGTTATTCTGTTTGCTTTGTTAGGCGAATGTTGAGGCTAAGTATTGTTCTATAACAAAAAGTCTCACAGAGGCGGCGCTAAAATCGCGAAAGCTAGTTTTGCTATGTGAATTTCATTGAATTCTTAGCGTTTATGGCGTGGTCTGAACCAATAGCGGTCTTTTATGTCTTCTAATTAAAGTAAGTAGATTGGCCAAGTCTATTAATGTTTGTTATGTGGTTTGTCAAATACTGTAATAAGCTACTAGTTGTTAAATGGGGGCGCTTTTCACCTTATGATCGACTATATCGTCGTAAATCGACAATCAATTCTTTGAATAATGAGAGGGTGAACCATGCATGCCAGTGAACAGGAGGTAGAGGCTGGTCAAGCCGTTTATACCCGGAGAATGCTCCTGATATATGATATTCGGGTTCTTCTGTTGTCCAACCGGCTTGTCTGGAAATGCCCATCACCCAAGCTGGTAGCCCATTACAACCAGCATCTATCCAATAACCACCTTGATGTGGGCGTGGGCTCTGGTTACTTTCTGGATCGCTGCCGTTTTCCTGCCCCGTCACCCCGGCTGGCCTTGATGGATATGAACCCTAATTCTTTAGCTTTTACCGCCAAACGGGTGGCGCGCTATTCGCCTGAGGTGTATCAGCAAAATGTTCTTGAACCCGTTCACCGTGAGATAGCACCGTTTGACTCTGTGGCGCTCAATTACCTGTTGCATTGCTTACCTGGCACTATCGCTGAGAAGGCGGCCGTGTTTGATTACCTTCAGGCTGTTACGAAGCCGGGAGCAACAGTCTTTGGTTCAACCATCCTGAACGACAAAGGCGTGCCTAACTGGGCTGCTGTCAAATTGATGCGACATTACAACCGTCATGGCATTTTTTCTAATCTGACCGATACGTTGGAAGAATTAAAGCGGGCTCTGGAAAAACGTTTCAAGAATGTTGCCATTCAAACACAAGGCTGTGTTGCACTGTTTTCAGGCATGGTATGAGGGAGTGATGGGTGGATTGGGGCTGGAGCCTTAATCTGCGGCAGGTTTTATCCGTGCTTGATAGTACTGGTCTTTTTAACCGGTGTGCACATTATCCGGAATTCCATTTTGCGCACTGTCATGCGAGAGTGAAGGGAGCGCAAGAAACGGGTGGTTGACGGATGTATAGGTGTTTATCGTCGAGCCATACCCGTCATCACAGGGAAGCGGATTATGCGTTGGGCGAGTGCGTTATGTCTGGTGTCTTTGGCCGCGATTTGGGGAAGTTCCTTTATTTTCATTCGTATAGGCGTACCGGTGCTGGGACCGGCCTTGCTAATGGAAGTTCGGGTTGCTCTGGCGGCAGTGTTTCTGCTGATGACAGCCGGCGTACTGAAAAAATCGCTACCCCCCATCCAGAATTGGCGTCATTTCCTGATTCTTGGTTTCGTGAATTCAGCGTTACCTTTTCTCCTGTTTGCCTATGCTGTGCAGACGCTGACCGCATCACTACTGTCGGTTATTAATGCCACGGCGCCACTTTGGGGCGCGTTGATCGGGGCGTTATGGTATAGGAAGCCATTGATGCCGCGCCAAATGACAGGGCTGTTTCTGGGGATTGCGGGTGTCAGTGTGCTTGTCGGATTTGATAGTGCAGCTAAGTTAGAAGGGGCTTCATTAGCCTTGGTGGCCGGTTTTGGGGCTGCCTGCCTGTATGGTGTGGCCAGTGTTTATGCGCAATCAGTGGCTCATATCAAGCCATTTGATAATGCCCATGGCAGTATGTGGGCAGCGACATTGCTACTGTTGCCCTTGGTGCCATTCTCATCGGTCGATACTGCACCAGATGTCCCGATTCTTCTGGCGGTGCTGATGCTGGGTGTGCTTTGTACCGGCTTTGCCTATCTCCTCTATTTTCGTCTGGTTGCCGATGTGGGTGCGTCAGCGGCATTGTCGGTGACGTTTCTGATTCCAGTGTTTGGTATATTCTGGGGCTATCTCTTTCTGGGGGAACTTGTGGGCTGGCATACCGTGTTGGGTACACTACTGGTTCTCCTCGGAACTGCACTGGTTACAGGTTTTCTGCCGCGGATCAGGCAGGTTAGATTTTCTAAGGCGGTTGATTATGAATGACTGTGCGCTGGATTCGGCACAACAATATCAGGCTATTGCTCAGGCGATTCACTATATACGTGCCAATGCAAGGTGTCAGCCAACACTGAAAGAGATCGCGGAAGTGATGGGTTTTAGTGAATATCATCTGCAACGGGTGTTTACCGCCTGGGCTGGTGTATCACCCAAACGATTTTTGCAATACGTCACCAAGTCGCATGCACTTGAGGCGCTCAGGGCGTCACAGGATGTGTTGGGTGTCTCCCTGGATGCCGGGTTGTCGGGCCCCGGGCGACTCCATGATCTGATGGTGAGTTGTGAGGCTATGTCACCTGGTGAAATCAAAGCATTGGGACGGGGGCTGGTGATTGGTTTTGGTCTGGCGCAGACCCCTTTTGGGCTGGCGCTCCTAGGTTGGACGCCGCGGGGGATTTGCCATCTGGTTTTCTGTGACAGTGATGAGGCTGTGCAGGTCGAATCATTGAAGAGCCGTTGGCCTGAATCTACGCTGCAGCGGGATGATCAGGCGGCCTCTCTGTTGTCTGGCCAGATTTTTGCCAAGGAACTTGAGCGTGGCAAGTTGCATCTGGTGATTCGTGGCACCAATTTTCAGATCAAGGTCTGGGAGGCGCTGTTGACGGTACCATCATCCCAGGTGGTTTCTTACCGGCAACTGGCGGAATTGGCCGGTGTGCCCAGTGCCCAGCGGGCAGTCGGGAGCGCGCTGGCAGCCAATACGGTGGGTTATTTGATCCCCTGTCATCGTGTTATCAGGAGTGATGGTGAGTTGGGCAGCTTTCGCTGGGGTGTGGCTCGCAAGCAGGCGATACAGGCCTGGGAGGCCTGTTTAGATGAGTGAATCAGCGAATCTGTTGGGAAGAGCAAGTGTTTTAGTATGTGCTGATGGTGATTGTCATCAAGCGATATGGGAGCGTGGATTTTTGCTGCGCAGATGATTAATAAGTTCACTAGTTGAAATGTCTGCTGTTGAAAGGGTTCGGCAAAGTTGCTTTATTCCCTGTTGGTCATACTCCAGCCTTTTGATTTTTTTTAGCAGCCTTTGTGTGAAGTTGTGTTTTAGATATTCCAGTGCGTGGGCATTGATTTCCTGATAGCGCCTGGTGTTTCGGTAATCTACGGTCAGATAGCCTGCTGCAATAATCATTATCAAACCAGACAGTGCAGATAACCGAGGGTCGTTTTCTTGGATTGCACCGTAAAGAATATAACCGAGAAAAGCGGAGAGAAGGGCATAGAGGGTTGTTTCTGTACCAGCGCTGTATGCACCCTGTCTGCTTTGCAGATAGCGATAGGCAACCATACAGGTCTCATTATTGTCTATTGCCTCAATGGTTCTGTTATATATGTGGGCAGCTCGGTACTGACAGTCAGATGAGCATAAGAGCAGTTTTTGAGGGCTGACCTTTGTATGGCCAGAGGATTCTGGGAGATTCCCCCTATGGGAACCTCGAATTATCCGTTCTGGTGAGACCTCCATTGGTATACCTTCCATGGTCAGGTTTTTGTGTCGACAGAGCACTATGCTCGAACTTGCTCTTTTGACCGTAAAGGAATAGAAATGTTCAGAATGTCGACTTCACATCTGTATCCACTATGAAACTAACGCGGCAGCAGCTCGAACAGGCGGTGTCACGGCAGGTTATCAGCCGCCAGCAAGCGGATGACCTGATCGCATTTCTGAAGCAGCAGCCTGTCACTGGGCCGGTATTTGATTTCACGCACCTTCTTTATTACTTGGGTGGAATGATTGCCATTGGTGCTATGTCGTTATTCATGAACCTGGGCTGGGAGGCGTTTGGTGGTTGGGGGATTGTCGGGATTTCACTTGCCTATGCTCTGGCGGGATTTACGCTGATGGGTATTTTTCAGCAGAAAGGGCATGGGATTCCAGCAGGTATCTGTGCTGTCTTTGTCGTGGTTCTTGTGCCTCTTTCGATTTACGGTCTGCAGTTGGCGCTGGGGTATTGGCCTGAAGGGAAAATCTACCTGCAATATCATGGTGATCTCCACTGGCATTGGTTGTCCATGGAGATGGGTGCGTTGACTGCGGGAACGGTGATGCTATGGCGTTACCGCTACCCTTTCCTGGTCATGCCTCTGGCGGTAACGCTCTGGCTATTGCTCATGGATGTCATGGCCATGTTGGCTGGTGATCGGTTTGATGGCGAGATGAGTGCGCTAGTGTCGATGTGGGGTGGGCTCGCTATGGTGCTGGTGGCGCTTTGGGTCGATATGCGGATTAGACAGACCGCTGACTATGCGTTCTGGCTGTATCTTTTCGGGATCATGGCATTCTGGGTTGGCATGACCCTGCAGGATTCGAACAGTGAGATTGGCAAATTCCTCTATTGTTGTATCAATCTGGTGCTAATGGTGGTTGGTGTCACGCTGATCAGGCGGGTTTTTGTGGTATTTGGTGCCTTGGGGGTGAGTCTTTACCTCGGGCATCTGGCTTTTTCAGTGTTCAGGGACAGTTGGTTTTTCCCTGTTGCATTGACTGCGATTGGTCTGCTGGTTATCTCTCTCGGCATTTTCTGGCAGAAGTACGAACAGGTAGCCAGTGTGAAGCTGAGGGCAAAATTGCCCACACCGTTGAAAGAGCTGCTAGAGTCAAAGTTAACAACGTAAATGTGTGTGAGTGCGGCTGTATTTTGGGAAAGCAGTCGCTTTTGATAAGGTACAAAAGGACTTATGAAAAGACTGATTCTATCGATTTTATTGATTGGCTCAGGGGTCTTGGTCATCAGTTTCTTTGCAACGCTTACCGGAGACCGTGATTTCCTGGCGTTGTTTCTCAATATTCCGCTCATCCTTGCGGCGCCAATACACTTGCTGATCAGTCATGGGGGTGACCTGCCTGTTTATGGATTGTGGTTAGTTGTAGGTCTGCTAATGATCGCCTTGTGCTGTTTATGGCTAGGGCATTGGTTTTATCGGACAAAATGGGGGAAGGGGCTTCTGTATCTCGGTGGATTGATATGGGGAGCAACGGTTTATGTTGGACTGTATTTTTACGTCGAACTAGAGACGCAGCAAGGTACGGCCAGTGCGTGGGTTCCTGTTATTTTTAAGATGATTGCCGTATAAAAAAGTGATGGTACATCATTGTCTTTCATTCCAAGCAAGCTACACATACACTACCGTGAAATTGTAAATGCTGTGTAAGGGAATGGTTTTCTAGGGAAAACCGGTTTTCTTCATGGCTGTCTGCTCTATCGGAATACCGTACGGAACCCTTAATTATCATGTTGAAACACGTTGTTGTTGGTCTGTGTTCTTTCCTGCTTGTTGCCTGTTCTGCCAACACTCTGAAACCAGAAGCCTATCGGATTGAGCTGGTTGATACCAAGCCAGAGGGTTGCACCTATCTGGGAGAAGTCTATGGCAGCCAGGGAAACTGGTTTACCGGGGATTTCACCTCCAATAAGAACCTGATGGCGGGAGCCCGCAATGAGTTGCGGAATGAGGCGGCCCGGTTTGGCGGCGATGTTGTGCAGGTTCAGGATGTCAGCCACACCCGTGGGTCGGACTCCTTGGGTACCACGGCGACCACAATCGTCGGCAAGGTCTACCGCTGTGGCCGCCATGAACGGTATTGAACCGGCCTAGAGAGGGCGAGCCCGTTTAATCAGATGGGGGCAGGGAATACCGTTAGGGAGAGTACCATAAGCCAGTCCTTCGGGTTGCAGTCTGGCGCGCAGGAAGGCAACTGCCACCAGGGCATTGCCCGCCTGCAGCAGTAAACTGGCCTGGAGACAGATGGCCAGTTTCTCGATCAGCCGTCGGGCCTCGTAGTGGAAGTCGCTGGTGTTGGTCATGGCGTTTTTCAGCGTGGCGACACACTGATCCAGTTGAGCATCATCGCCAGCGGTTTTTTCCAGTTCGGCAAAGACCGCGCCCAGTGAGCCGGGCTGACGCTGCATGGTCCGCAGGATATCCAGGCACTGGACGTTACCACTGCCCTCCCAGATCGAATTCACCGGCGCTTCCCGGTAAAGGCGTGGCAGGATCGATTCTTCCACGTATCCGGTGCCGCCAAGACACTCCTGCGCTTCATTAATATGGCCCGGGGCTCGTTTGCAGACCCAGTATTTGCCGATAGCCGTGGCAATTCGGCAAAACAGCTGTTCCTGTTGATCATCCGGGTGATCCAGGCTTCTTGCGATTCGGAGGCTGAATGCCAGGGCGGCTTCACTTTCCAGCGCCAGATCGGCCAGCACATTCTGCATCAGCGGATGATCTGTTAACACTTTACCGCTGACCTGACGGTGGCTGCAGTGATGGACAGCCTGAGCGACCGCCTGTCGCATCAATGCGGCGGAACCGGTGATGCAGTCAAAACGGGTCAGCGCCACCATATCGATGATGGTGGCGACTCCCCGACCCTCCTCGCCAATCAGCCAGGCATGTGCCTCACGGAATTCCACTTCGCTGGACGCATTGGAACGATTCCCCAGCTTGTCTTTCAGGCGTTGAATATGCATGCCGTTACGCTGGCCATCCTCACGCCAGCGTGGCAGCAGAAAGCAGGAAAGTCCTTTATCGGTCTGGGCCAGGACAAGGAACGCATCACACATGGGAGCCGAGCAGAACCACTTGTGGCCGGTCAATGTATACAGCCGACCGGGACCGCTCTGGCCAAGCGGGCGGGCACGGGTGGTGTTGGCCCTTACGTCCGTGCCGCCCTGTTTCTCTGTCATGGCCATGCCGATGGTGACACCGGGTTTCTCGAACCAGGGTTTATTGCCTGAGTCATAGTGGCGTGCCGTGATCAGTGGCAGCCAGTGGGCTGCAATATCCGGCTGATGACGGATGGCCGGTACCGCGGCAAACGTCATGGTTAATGGGCAGCAGCTGCCGGCTTCCATCTGGTTGTGGAGATACATCATGGCTGCCCGGGTGACATGGGCGCCCGGCTGTGGCTTTTGCCACGGGGATGAGGGCAGCCCGTGTTCAATGGCCGTTCGCATCAACTGGTGGTAGGCAGGGTGAAAATCGACCTGATCTATTCGATGTCCAAAACGGTCATGGGTGTGCAGTTGTGGCAGGTTTTCGTTGACAAGGAATCCGGCTGAAAACAACGCATGGCCGGACAGGTGTCCATAGTCGTTTAATTGGGTTTCAGCCCATTGTACGGGAGCCTGTTGCAGTGCTTCACGTAACGCCGTGTCGGTCGTGAACAGGTTGTAGGGTTCGAGTGATGGGGGTTGGTTGAATACCGTGTGGGTTTCAGTGGCATTGCAGGGGTTGTTCATGATCATGCTCCCTGTTCAGCTATCGGGTTGTTGTTATTGTTTTGTTATAGCCCGAGGTTCATGGCAACCAGCTTCTTGATGACAAAGCCCAATACGCCCAGCCCCAGAACGCCAAAAAGCACCAGGGTGCCGAACTTGCCGGCATTGGAGTGCTTGGCCAGGTCCCAGACAATAAACGCCATGAACAGGATAAGCCCGGGAACCAGCAGGGTTAGCATCAGGTCATCAAAGGCGGCTATATCCATGGTGGGTTCCGAATGAAGAGTTGTGGCTGGATTATATCGGCTGGTCGCGGTATTGAAAGTCAGGCTGCCGTCATAAATCTGTCACAGAGGGGCAGGGGGGAGGGTGACCGTTTTTGTCAGACCAGGCTCTCTGCTTTCAACAGGCCGGTGGCTGGGAACAGGTTGGGTGCGTGATTTGTACATTAAACAGGCGGTTTCAGGCTATTTTTGTGACGGATTTAACGTTTTGTGTCGTGCCAGGTGTGATCGGAAGAAAAGCAGTCCCAGTGGCATGGTCTGTGCGATAAGGGACGACAGAGAATAATAACGCTATCAACATGTGCAATGTTGCATCTTGCTACCGTGGGGAGGGGGCATGAGTCAGTCTGTCGAGGCCGTTGCAGATGCCAGCTGGCGGGACCTGCTGGAGCAGGATGAGCTGGATTGGGAGCTGGGGAGTATTGACGACCGCGCTGCTGCGCTCCATTTTCTTGCTCGCTTTGAAGGCTGCTTCTGCCTGTATTCCCGTGCAGACCAGCAGCTTTATACCCAGTACCGGTTTGTGATTCCCGAGAATGATGAACAGCCCGTCATGGTTTTACTGCCGGACGACGGTTCAGACGACAGTGTTCGGGATTTGCCACTGGATGCAGTCGTGGATACAGGCATTACGGTGTTTCCCGGTGAGTGTGTCGGAGCTTCAGGCCTTTACCTGAAAATTCCTGCCAGAAACCGGTTGGTAGGGTCACGGGAAGTGCCTTTCCAGGTAGGCTTGAAGAAGCTGGTCAACCGTTACCTGACTCTTGGTCATGACTTTTTACCCGTACTCGTTCGGGAAGAGCTGGATGATTTTGAGCAGGGCATGCCTGCGTTGACGCTCCATACGCTGGATGTTTCTCAGCTGTCTGAAGTACCTGCCATTGATGTAGTGCAGATTCGCGAGGTGATAGTGAAAAATCTGGTCAGACTGTACCGGTGACCCCGTTATACCCGGGAAGGTATAACGGGGGTGTAATGTTAGCCGTCCAGGCTGATGCCCAGGTGGCTGGTGTTGTCGTTGGACGCCAGGGCTTTTAAGGTTTTCTTCAGTTCGGGTTTTTGTGCTGGAGCCTGTTCCAGGCAATCAATCACATCACTGATGAACGCCTGTTGCGCTTCAAACAGTTCGTGCTCTTCAATGTACTGGGCCAGCTCCGTACCGCTCAGCTCCTCGGCCTCGCGAAAGCGGATGAACCGACCGATCGTGGCCAGGGTCAGCGCGCCGGTACTGGCGGCTTCTTCCAGCGAGGGTTCCATGGCGCACTGAACCGCCGTCGTGATGGCAACAATGGCGTCCAGCGCCGGATAGACGCCATACATATCATACTGATCGACATCCGGTGTCTGCTCGTCGAGCCTTTCAAGCAGCCGCTCGAAGTTCTTGGCTGACTGATGGCCTGCCACAAAATCCCAGAGCATATTGAGGCAATGGCGGACTTCATCCGGCTCACCAAATTCCGCGATATCGGCAAACAGGGCAAAGTTAGGCCAGCCCCGTTCCGCCATGGCAATGGCGAAGGCCGCCTGCTGCCAGGGTTTCAAGGTTTTCAGGCGGTGGCTCAGTTGACGGGCGTTGGCCCGGCTGTCGAGTAGGATTGCTTGTGTGTTCACGGTCATCAACCTGTGCTTGCCATCGGACCGGCGGTGCTGCCGGTCATTCCTTTCTGCATTTGTGCTTTGAGTGAATCAAGCCCGGGACATGAATTTGCCGGTCTCGGTGTTGATCTTGATGTTTTCACCCTGCTCCAGGTATTCCGGCACTTGGACTTCCAGGCCGGTGGCCATGCGGGCTGGCTTGGTGCGGGCGGCCGCGGTGGAGCCCTTGATGGCCGGGCTGGTCTCGACCACTTCCATGATTACGGACTGTGGCAGCTCCAGTGCTAGAAGGCTGTCGTCTACCAGCAGGGCGGTGATGCCTTCCATACCGTCCTGGATATAGGGCAGCTGGTCTTCCAGCGCAGAGGCTTCCAGGGTGTACTGGCTGTAATCTTCCTGATCCATGAAGGTATAGAGGTCGCCTTCCTTATAGAGGAAGGAAACCGGCTTACGCATCATGTTGACATCCGTCAGCATATCGTTGCTGGTAAAGGTGTCGTCATACTTGCGGCCACCGGGCACCTGGTTGAAGCGCACCTTGTAAAGCGTCTGGGCGCCGCGGGAGGACGGGCTCTTCGACTCGATATTCTTGACCATGTAATAGTGGCCGTTGATTTCAACAATCTGGCCTTTCTTGAGTTCGTTTGCGTTGGGCATTGTCAGTAATCCCTGTGATAAAGCGTGTGGTGCGGCCTGACGGTATCAATGCTCTTGCTGTTCGGGTTGCAGGAAAAGCTGGTGTGGCGCTGCATGGCCATCTTTTGCCTCACCCGGCAGGTCGAGGTGTAGATCCTGCACCTGCCGCCGGACAATGCAGATGAAACCGGCATAACGCTGTTCCCCGGTGGTGGTGAACTCAAACCGGTATTCCCGGCGCAATACCCGTGGCCCGCCGTTGATTCGTATCAGGTGGCTGCGTGTTCGCTCGACCGTCTGGTCGAGTAACTGCAGACCGAGTTCCCGGCAGCTCCTGCGGCATTGGCGCAGGGCGATCTCGCGGGCTATGGCCGTGTCTTGCCAGTACCAGATGCCGGCAATCAGCAACAACAGTGCTATCAGTTCGCTCATGGCGCGTATTGTATGAGAAAGCCGTGCCTGTTGCGACGGATTGATCCGGTATAAGAGAGGCATAAAAAAGACGGCGGTTCGGTTTCCCGCATATTGACTCAAACACCGCGTATCTCTATAGTTCGCATCCCGTAAGGCAACGCGCTCGTAGCTCAGCTGGATAGAGTACCTGGCTACGAACCAGGCGGTCGGAGGTTCGAATCCTCCCGAGCGCGCCATACTTACTCAGGCAATATCGCAAGATATTGGCTGGCAAGTCTGCAGTATAATGTGCGTCCGTAGCTCAGCTGGATAGAGTACCTGGCTACGAACCAGGCGGTCGGAGGTTCGAATCCTCCCGGACGCGCCATTTCCTGACAGTCTTTTGGGTGATATTAATCATCCTGATCCGTTTTTGCGCGCTCGTAGCTCAGCTGGATAGAGTACCTGGCTACGAACCAGGCGGTCGGAGGTTCGAATCCTCCCGAGCGCGCCAGTTCATTAAAGCATTGCATCTTGCAGTGTGTGATGAAATTGCAGTTCATGTGCGTCCGTAGCTCAGCTGGATAGAGTACCTGGCTACGAACCAGGCGGTCGGAGGTTCGAATCCTCCCGGACGCGCCATATTCTGCAAGTCAATCTGACAATGCCGATTGTCACATCTTTTGCGCGCTCGTAGCTCAGCTGGATAGAGTACCTGGCTACGAACCAGGCGGTCGGAGGTTCGAATCCTCCCGAGCGCGCCATCTTCGTTTAAATTCCTTTATTCATTGCATTGAAAAACTACAGAACGTGTGGTTTGTAGTCTTTTGTATCTGTTTCGATGCGGCAGTCAGCTATGCGTAAGACTCCGTAAAGCCGGTGGTCAGTCGTCGGGCACCGCGTTATTCTGAGCCTGTCATCGGTTGCTTCTCCAGTGCCTGTCACGGGATGACAGGTTGCACCGGTGGTGTGGCTCAAACCCCATATCTATGGCCGCCTTGTGCGGCCTTTTTTTTGTCTTGAATGCCGTCATTTAGTTCATATTTCTAACAAAAATGTTGTAACGGGAAGAAAGATATTGATGTAAAAAATGCTATTGACTGACCCGTATGACCGGATGTGCAACTATTTAGTCAATCCCATTCTTCGGTTGTTAGTTCGACTGTTTATATTCATTTTCGTATGGTGATCCACTCATGAATGGGGCTCATTCAGCTCAGGAATACCGACTGGCAACATTTGCAGCGCCGAGAGAGCACGATGAGCGGCCAGTTGATGGTTCATCTGAAATGCCTGTTGACGTAGTTGCGTTACCTGAGGATCGACCCGGTACCTCTGGATTGCCAGCTCGCACGACGAGCGAAGTGACTGTAGTCAGCAGTGCTTTTCAGTTGGAAGCTTCGGGTGTTTTAGAGCGATCAGTGTTGAGTCGAAACATCACTGGGAGGCGAAGAAGACAAAGAAGACGAGCGAGGACTCCAGGAATGACCAGGGAGGAAACGAATATTGCGGAAAGGAATCGCATGGATAGAATTCGAGAGGCTTTGAATGGGCTTAGGGATGAATTGCCTGATAAATTCAAAAATCGTACTCATCGAAGGGCAAATATTCAGAAAAAATTTGTGGTTGCCTACACCGTTGATTACCTCAATGAGTTAGGCGGTGAGATTATTCGGTTAACGGATAATATAAATGTCAGCGGTTCAGCGGTTCAGCGGTTCAGCGGTTCAGTGGAGCAGTTCTCAGCATCAGCACTCATAACAAGAAAGACGCCACGGGGTAATTCTGCAGAAAGAGAAAACTATCGCCACGAAGTTATTACCCAAGCCGTTGAAACCTTGAGAGAGACGCTTGCTGGTTTAGGAATTAATGCTTCTGGAGGAATGACAGATAGTGATTTAGAGAGGATGCGCATAGATCTGATGTGTGAGGGGCTTGAACCGTTTAAGCGAAAGTTCTCTGAAATACTGACGCTACAGGTGGCGTTGGAAATGATCAGGGCATTGAAAGCACAGCGCGATCAACTCTTACCGACCATTTCAGATAAATCTCAATAAATATCTGTCAATATGTGGCTTTGAATTCAAATGTATAACTGCTAGAACGCATCGTCAGATTAGAACCCTCCTTTGTTTTCCTTCGGGTTTATGAATGAGTGGAGAGCATCTGGCAACCGTCTGTCCAGCATTATGGCCTCCTGTTCCAGCCATGATTGTGACGAGCATAGCTGTCGAATCACTCGGTGTTGACGTATTAATCTGGACAGTAGCGTTGTGCTGGGCCACTGTTTTTTCTTATCAGCTTCTGTGATGGTCAGGGCGTGAGTGGGCAGATATTCATTCCACCAATCAGGAATAAATAACTGTATCTGTTTTTCCAGTTTTTGTGAGAGTTGTTCCGCAATCTTTATGCCGTGATAGTCCAGATCTCCAAAATGCTGCCAATGAAAAGTGTTTAGATGCTGGAGAAACCGGATTGTCAGCCGGGTATCATGACCCGGTGTGAAAATGGTCAGCAGGTTGTTTATTAAGGGGCAGCTGTCCCAGGCGCCGATATTTTCAATCGTCATGACTGGCAGTTGGTCATGTGACTCGATTTGCTGAATGTTGGAAATCACATGTTCATTCAGGATTATCTCACCAAAGCGCTGCATATCGGCTTCTGTGTCAATCACCCAACCGGCACCATGAATCCGCATTGGGGCATGGGTTCGAAGGCGTAGTATATCGTTTCGATGGGTATTCAGTTGGGCGGGGATGTAGGTGTTGTCTGCTTTTCGGTCTTTGGAATGTTGTGCCCAGATGGCTTGGGCAACGCGTTCATGGGTGGTATCTGGTAAGGGTGAGACCAATACCATCTGAAGGAACAATTCTCGCTGTATTTGACGGCTTTCTTCGGGATTGATATGCCAGTTATCACCGTAGCAATTGCACATCATTTCCCTGAGTGTGAAGTCACCGTCGTATGTTAGTTGATAGGTTGTGTTGCGCCGGTCAGGACATTCATCAATGACTTCATGATGATGGAGATATTCAAGAAACGCTTTTGCTTTGTGGGAACAGCGGCATTCGCCTGTATCCAGCAGTGCTGAAGCGACTGGGCGGGCGACAGCCAGCGGGATGTCGCCTAATTGAGCAGGTCTAATGACTGAAGTCATGCGCCAAGCTCGGCCGTTTCTGTTGCCGGTAACGGTGCAGCAGGCATCTTGCCCCGTACGGCTGAGAAAATCACATGCTCATAAGGTTCCATGAGCCGCACCATCCGGTAAGTGACGCCATTCTTGGGCAGGACATTATCCGGTGCACCGACCAGCAACTGCAGTGACTGGTTGGCGCAGAGTTCCTCAAGGGTTGCCAAGGCTCTGGCATCGAGTCTGGCTGCTTCGTCAAGGAATAGCAACCGGTTGGCTGAGTGGCCATGACCCACCCGTTTGTGGGTAGTGACTTCCCAGGAGTGCAGTACCATGGTCAGTACGGCCAAACCGGTGCCGATGGCCTCGCCGGTTGACAGGTTGGTGGGGTTGGCCGGCTCGAACTGCTTGTGGTTGGCCCGTTGCACCAGTACCTGCAGCTTGATGTATTCCCGGTAATCCAGCAGTTTTTCCCCGGCGATGCTGCCACCCGTTTCCTTTTTGAAAATTTCCGCCAACGCATCCTCAATTTTCATATCCGGCTGGTTGAACAGATCCGGATAGAAGCGCTGTTGCAGGGCCTCCAGCACCTTGCGGAAACTGTCGATGACTTCAAGCTCCACCTTGATGGCGCGAATGGTTCCAAAGTGTACGCTCGACAGTGCGCTATTGAGCTGGTGAATCTGCTTCCGTTCCCGGTTGATACTTCGCTCAATATGTTGGCCCATACGGTCAGACTCGGCGAGAAAACGGCTCTCGGCGTCTTTCAGGCGGGCTTCCAGCCGGGTTAGTTGATGTTCCAGTTGCTCAAGTGCCTGTCTAGGATCTTCTGCGTTGACCAGTGTCTGGTCCATTCGTTCGGCCAAGAAGTGCTGGGCATCAACCACGCAATGAAATAGAAGTGCCAAGTCGTGTAATGCGGTGGCTTCCAGTACCTGACGTAAACGGTTGTCCGGCTCAGCAGCCAGCGCCTGGATCAGACTGGCACGGGCATCGGCAATGCCTGATTTCAGTTGTTCGCTCTCGGTGGCGAGCAATCCCTCACGGTGCAGTCGTCCGGCCAGCCCTGAGGATTCCGCGGTCGTGCTGATTGCCAGCCAGTTGGCGGTGGCGGCTTCGGCAACAGGCTTCAGTCGGGCAATGTGTGCGACTGCTTCCTGGTGCTGAAGCTCCAGCTGCTTGAGGGTTGAACGGGTTTCCGCAAGGGTATCAATAAACTGTCGTCGCTTCTCTTCATGGCCTCGCACGTGTTTGCGCAATTGCTCATACTGTTCCTCGCACTGGACGACCAGGTTTTCACGCCAGGTCAGGGGGATCTCCCGAATCTCCTGCCCCTTGAGCAGGTGGGCGCCCTCTTTATCGTGCTGTCGCGATTCATCACTCCGGATCGCGGTGTTCAGGTCGTTACACTGGGCAATGGTCAGTGCCAGGGTTCGCTTGCCCGTTTTGTGCTGGGCGGATTTCTGCTCGTACTCTTGGCGCAAGGTGTTACGCAGGGAGCCTGATGCATCCTTGCGCTCGACAGAAGCAGCAAAGCGGAGGTTGGGCAGTTTGTCTGCAGTGCTGGCCAGAAGGCTGATGACGCGCCCGAGATGGCTGATAGAGGTCTGCAGTTGATTTAGTTCATCACGCAGTGTGCCGATGTTATCGGGCGGTGGGGTCTGCAGGTAGAACTGGCGCTGTTCCAGTGACAGCATGTCGGCCTGGTTGTCTGTGATCCAGGTCTGTGCCGCCAGGCTTTCGTTCAGTGTGGTTGCCGCCGTCTGGATCGCGTCATCCAGGTTGTTTTCTGTCAGCAGTGATGCGCTAGCCTGCCAGATATCAAGGGTGTTGCAGACCTGTTGCAGGTTCGACACTTCCTGCTTGCCAGCGGCAATTGCCTGCTGTTGCGACTGTTGCTGATGATCCAGTGTTTCCAGTTGTGCCTGCAGTGCTGAGACAGGCGGTTCGTCGACACCCAGCCAGGTGCTCATGGGGGCGAGTTCATCCAGTAGGCCCTGGATGCGGCTGATAGTATGGCGGTTGACGGCCAGGGTCTGGCGTTCATCCAGCAGGGTCTGTTCCTGCTCTGTCAGGCGTTTGAGCGCCTGTTCCCGCGCCAGTCGACCCAGGGTTGGGAATTCGGGTTCACGGCTGACCCGGGCAATACGGTCGGCCTGATGGACGAATACGCTGCCATCGTCATCTTCTGACTGATCGTCCGGTGAGTGGAGGTAGTCTTCCTCAGAGAATGCATCGCCCGGGTTACCCTGGAGCAGCCAGACATCATTCGGGCGGTCGGCTTCTTGCCGGATCAGGGCGGCGGCCCGTTCCATGTCCGGCACCAGCAGGGCCTGCCTCAGTGGGCCGAACTTGGCTTCCAGGTAGGCCGCCTCGTCGAGCGAGATGTCATCGCTGTCGAGATAGTCGCTGACCAGTGTGCCGCCCGTCAGGTCGGCCAGGCGGTGGAGCTGGTTCCGCTCGTCGGAGTCGTCCTGATCCAGCCCGCGGAGTTGCTGGCGCACGGTGTCCAGCTCATGAGTGATCACACTGTCACGCTGGCCGCATTGATCCCGCTGGTCATTCAGTGCCTGACGCAGTGAGTGAAGCTGATCGCGGCCGTCGAGTCGGGCCTCCGGGTGGAGTCGGGTGATTTCGGCTGTCAGTTCAGTGGCCTGCAGCCAGGCCTGCCGGTCGCGCTGTGCCTGATCCAGCTGCAGACGCAGGCTATGAAGGCCGTCGTTGAGTTCTCGAAGTGCTTCCTGTTGTACTTCCAGTTGCGCACGGCTTTCCTGAAAAGCTGCATTAGCTTGTTCGCGTGTTTCCTGCCAGCTTTCCGCACTGGTGAGAGGGGTGCGCCATGCCTCAGGTAGAGGGGTGATGGCGGACAGGAGTTGCTCACGTGCCTGACGGCTTTTCTCCAGGTTTTTCATGTGTTGCTGGCACTGTCCCTGGGTGCCGGCCAGATCTTTCTGAGTGCGCCAGTGGCTAAGCCAGAACGCTGTGCGTTCGGCGACCTGTGCGGGTGTGATATCGGTGTTATCCAGCCGCTGAATGATGGGCAGCGCGACAGCAAACTGTTCCCGGATCTTTTCAGCTTGCTCCAGCAATGGCCGGCGCTGATGGAGCTGATCGGATTCGGTGTTACGTTGATGCTGCAATTGCGTCAGCAGGGGAGGGAGCGATTCGGCTGAGAGGGTATCGTCACCACTGGCCGCCCGGGATTCCTCCAGGCTACGCATGGCGTCCTGGTAGAGGCCGGCCTTACGGGCTTCTTCTGAATAGGCGTCTTCTGCGCTGGCCAGCTGGTTGACCAGGCTTTCAAGGTCTTCTTCCAGCAGGGACTGTTCGGCGGCCTGTTCTTGCCGCTGGGCTTCAAACAGGGTGTGTTCCTGCCGTTTCTCGGCTAAGCGCGAACGGATGTTCGTCAGTTCATTGTCCAGTTGCGCCTGTTCCTGGTGCAGGCGGGTCAGGTCCTTTGCCTGGCTGAGGGTGTGGGAAGCAGCCTGCAGGTCATGCTCCAGCTGATCCCGTTCTTCATCCATTCGATCAAGCTGATCTTGCAGGCCCTGGGCCTGTTGGCGGGCAGTCTCACGGTCATTTTCCAGTCGGGATGCCGTTGACCGGGCTGTATCCAGCCGATCATTCTGCTTGCGATGTTCCTGTGCGGACAGGGCCAGCACCTGTTCACCCAATGCATAACTGTCGTTAAGAATGCGTTGGATAAACTGGCGCTTATCCCGGGTCGCTTCAATCTTGACCCGGGTCTTGCGGGTTTCCATCAATGCGTTCTGCATGGAGCTGACCGAGCGTTTTACCTGGTCGTCAGCGGGCAGCAGGTAATCACGCAGCCCTTTCTGCAGTTCGGCAGACAGGCCGCCGTACAGGCTGGTTTCCAGCATCCGGTAGTAACGCTGGCGGTCGCCGCTGTTTTCCATGGCCCGGGGGATGATGCGGCAGTCAAACTGCCATCGCATGTAGTGGGCGACGTTGTCAAAGGTTTCCATGGTGCCGCCAAGGCGGGCGATGCGGTTTCTGAGAGCCTTGCCGTCGAGTGGTTCAAAGAGGTTGCTGTCGACCGCTTCCATGACCAGGTCGCGTATTGACATGTCCGGATCAATGCCGGTAATGGCGAAGCGCTTGAGTTCCACCCGGGGCGCCGCCAGCCGGCGCAGTTGTACGCCGGCAATGACACGCCGGCCATCGTACAGGTCGTAGTCCACCAGGCTGTAGCAGGTGCCCGCCTCGATCCGGCCATAGATGCCGTTGTCGCTGCGATCTGAGGCGCTGTCCGAATTGTTACGCAGCCGTACCAGGCGATTGTCCGGCACCCGGTTGATCAGCAGGGCACCCATGATGGTGGTTTTACCTGCGCCATTGTGGCCGATCAGGTTGCTCATCAGATGGTGCAGGTTGAGGGTCTTGAAGAAGATCCCTCGGAAATTGACCAGCGACAGGCTGCGGATACGGGTTCTTTGTGATGGACTCATGGGGTGTCCTCCTGTGCCTCGATCTCTGCAGCGGATTCAACCGGTTTGGCATCGGATGGTTCTGCGGTGGCGGAAGTGTCGTCATCGGCGACTTCGCTGTCGGCTTCCAGGCTGATAAAGCCGGTTGAGACCAATCTCTCCAGGGCTTCGCGTGTGAGCGGCGCTGCACGGACCGGCTCGGCAAAGCGCATCAGGGGCGACTGGGTCTGGAAGCGTTCCGCCTGCTGGCCGTCCAGCCGGATCATGCCCAGCCGCGCCAGCTGGCGCAGGCAGCGCTTCAACACGTCCATGGCTTTTTGCTGGTCATGCTGGGTGTTGATTTTTTTCCGTTCCAGCAGGCGGCAGAGGTGTTCCTCCTCCAGCAATAGACGCAGTCGGTCAAATAACGATTCAGTGGTAATCCAGCCGCTGTCTTCCAGCTGTTCCGGGTCCAGGTGGCAGATGGCCAGTACCTGGCCGGTTATCATCTGCAGTTCGTCCAACTTGCGGGAGCGGATCAGGTTGCGGCTGCCCAGGTTGGGCTTCAGGTACCAGTAATCCTCCGGTGCCTGAATCAGTTCAACGCCATAGCGCCGGTAGTGCCCACTCAGCCAGATTTCCCCGTCACGCAGCATGGCGAACAGGTACGTATGGCGGATATCAATGTGTTCCCCCTGGCGCAGGCGGCTGTCCAGTTCCGGGAACCGGTCATCGCCGATGATATCCGCCAGGCAGGTGTAGGGGCTGTCAGCGGCGATCGGTGCCGCGTCTTCAAACAGATTATTCGCCGACAACAGTAGCTTCCTCGGTTGCGGTGGTGTGGGAAGGTTGACGCAGGGTCAGGCTGAGGGACTCCACTTCCAGGTCTTCCACGATGGGATGCCATCGGGTCTCGGGTATCTGTTTCTGGTGGCGGGCGCTGCCCCGTTCGGTCATGGCTTCAAAGAGCCAGCCGGCAATGCGGAACAGACGGTGCAGCGGGTAGCGGCCAGCCAGTTCTGTCATAGCCTCTTCATAGGCGGGCAAGGTGCCGCGGCTGGCGGTGACGGTATCCAGCCAAAGACTGATCTCACGGCGAAGGCTGTCCTGGTCATCACTGTCGACCACGCTCTCTTCGTCGAGAATAAGGCGGGCGGTCACCTTCTGTTCCGGCGGCGGCTCGATTTCTCGCAGGCGAGGCAGTGGCTCTGCCGCGATGGTGTTCAGGGACCATGGCAGTGCCTGGTAACGCTTGAGTGCGTCAAGTAGTCGCTCGCTCAGGGCCTTGCGCTCATCCATATTGATGAACTGGCGCAGATACTGGTGCGCCCGCAGGTGGAAGCCTTCCCAGTGTTCCAGGCGCTCACCGCTCCAGTGCTCGATGCGATCCAGGTGCTGTTCCAGTCGGGTGATGGCGTCCAGTGCACGGTTGCGGCCGGCCGACTCAGCGGTGGCGGCAATGCTTTCCAGCAGGCGCCGTGCTTCCTGGCAGTTGGCCAACAGTAGTTGTTGCAGATCCTGAAGGCGTTCCTGGGTTTCTTCCAGTAATGTTTCGCAGCGGCTGATGGCATCCTGCCAGTCCTGCTTCAGCATGGCGACCACGGTTTTCCGGGTGTCGACCGCTTCCCGGTCCAGCTGGCGCTGGCGATGGTCGATGGTGTTCACCAGTTGGAGTACGGAGATATCCAGTGGCGCTTCCACCTGGAGCCGCCAGAAAGGCTCGTTGCCGCCGGTCTCTGCGGCATCCCGGATTTCCCGCAAGTTGCTGTTCACTGTCATGAACAGTGTGCTCAGTGCGGTGCGCGAGGCATCGAAGCCACTGCAGACTGACTCAACAATCTGCTCAGCCATGGGGGTCAGCAGATAGGCATGGGCTCGTTGGCCGCTGCCTTCCAAGCAGAGCAGCAGGTGCTGGTCCAGGAATCGGCGGATGACATTGTTACAGCGTTGCCGGCGGGTCTCTTCACTGCTGTCGAGCTGGGTGCGATCAATGACTTCGTAGACCACATGCAGCTCATCTTCCCCGAACTCAGGCTGGGATTCCTGATCTTTCCAGAAGTGGAGGGCGGCCAGGAAGGCCAGGTCGGCAGGTTGTAACTGCAGCTGCAGGCCGGCAGTGATAATTTCGCTGACCAGGTGGGGGATGTCCTTGTGATCTGCCAACGGCGGCTCCATTTACTGTATAAAACACCAATTATCTGAAAATAGGGTGGGCATGGCAAAGGGATTACATAGCTGGTATGTGCGTGGTATTGATGGCGGAATGAAATGAATGCGTATCCATTTACAGAATGTTGATAGAACGCGATGATTCATCATCGGTATTATGTGTGATAGCTTGATATTGCTCACAGTACAGGAAGCCGCGCTCTGATAACCTGTGATGAAAATGCATTGCCCGATAGCAGGATGCTGGAGTGAGTGGCAGATCTACGCCTGGTATGGGGGGGCTATGGAAACGAATACGGACTTACGCTGGGGCTTGAAGCATATTATTCACCAGCAGAAAGCCTACGATTACATGCATCAGTTTCGTGATGTGTTTTGCGTTTATTCTGAAAGTGTGTGTCAGCTCTACAGTAACTACCGTTTGCATTACATCGATGGACTCGGTGAAAACGAAATTCAGATCCTGCCCGATGAGCAGGCTTGGCATGAGACATTTGATTCGGTCAGGGGGGAAGCTGTAAGACCCTCCAATATCATGCTGTTTCCTGGGGAGCTTCTGGGTAAAGAGGGTTTCTTTGTGCGAATGCCTGTCAAAGGGGATAAGAAATGGGTAACGATGCCTCTGAGCGAAGCCTTTGACCGGGTGCTCAGTAAAAAGGACAGTTTTCTTCCGCTCATCAAGAAAGGTGATCTGCGCGAGTTCAAGGCCCGCTCCCCTTACCTGCACCTGCATTGGCTCGATCTTGAACGCATGAGTAATCTTTCAGCGTTTCAACGGCTGGATATTGCCGATACCATCCTTTCCCGCTTCCATGAAATTGTCCGCTGAACGTTTTCCTGTCATGCACGCATAAAAAATGCCCCTTTCGGGGCATTTTTTTCAGTCTTTTTTCTGGCCGCGGATCGCATCGATCAGGCGGTGAACAGATTTTCCGAGGTCTTCCATCGCCGTCTGGGTCAGGGTCCGGAAGTCGCCGATATGCGGCTGGGCCTTCTCGATGTATTCCTCAAGATGGTCCACCTCTTCATGCTGCATCTCGTGCCGGTCTTCTTCCAGCTCCGCCTCAAGACGCTCAAGCAGTGCCCGGGTTTCCTCAATCTGGTTTTTGAGGGCTTTTCGCTGTGCCTTGTATTCCTTCATCGTCGTCATGGCAGGGTTCTCTTACGCAGTAATAGCAATCAAAAGGCCGGGGATAACGAAGAATACCCCGCCAACATAAGCCAGAACAATCCACTTGCGGCGGCTGGCAATCTGGGCGAAACGCCGTGCTGTACGCAGGGGGATTTTCCGCAGCTGTGGAATGCCATAAATTAAGACAACGGCGCTGATGTTAAAAACCAGGTGTACCAGGGCGATCTGCAGGGCAAAAAAAGCATGGCTGCCAGACACTGCCGTGGCAGCCAGCAATGCCGTGATGGTCGTGCCGATGTTGGCGCCCAGGGTAAAGGGGTAGATTTCCTTCAGCTTGAACAGGCCGTTCCCCGCCAGCGGTACGATCAGGCTGGTGGTGGTGGATGAGGACTGTACCGCGATGGTCATCAGGGTGCCGGAGAAAATACCCGTGACCGGGCCACGGCCAATCGCCTTGTGCAGGATCGCCTTGGCGCGCCCGACCATCAACCGCTTGAGCAGCTTGCCCAGGAAGACGATGGACAGGAAGATAAACGCCAGACCTGTCAGGGCCAGCATGACGCCGCCAGTGATGCCCGGCAGCCCGGCATAGAGGTCCTTGAAGACGTCCAGTACTGGCTGGGTCAGCGGCTTGATAAAGTCCAGGCCCTTGATGCTGACGCTGCTGCCACCCACCAGCAGGTTGGCCAGGTATTCAGATGTCTTGGACAGGTAGCCGGTCATGACTTCGAGCGGCAAGAATATTGCCACGGCCATCAGGTTGAAGAAGTCGTGCACAGTGGCGGCGGAGAACGCCCGACGGAATTCCTTGCGCTTGCCGACATGGCCCATGCTGACCAGGGTATTGGTTACCGTAGTGCCCAGGTTGGCGCCCATGATCATGGGGATGGCCGTTGGTACCGGCAGGCCGCCAGCCACGAGGCCGACGATGACCGATGTCACGGTGCTGGAAGACTGTACCAGGGCGGTAGCCATGGCGCCGACCACCAGGCCCATCAAGGGGTTAGTGGCAAAAGCGAACAGCTGGCGTGCACCGTCAGCGCCACCGGAAGCCCATTTGAAGCCGGCGCCGATCATGCCAACCGCCACAAGCAGCAGGTAGATCAGGAAGATAACACCCAGCCAGGGGGCGAAGTTGTGGTTGGCTGCCGAACGGGGAGCCGCTTGCGTTGATTGCATCGTTATACCTTTACCATGGAAATGCAAAAACCACCCGTTTTGGATGGTTCCTGTATTCGTTCAAGGTTGTCAATTCACCTGCAGGCAGGATGAGCGCGCACTTTATTCAGGTGGGTGGAGGTCAACAATAGTGGTTGGCATCACTACAGCGCGGGATATACGTAGTTGGTTTTACGATATTCCACCCTTTGTCAATGCAAAAAAGATCTATTACTCACCAGGTATCTCAGTGATATTAGCTCTGCGCAATATGTTGGCGAAGGTTTCAGGAGCTGTTGCTTTAGATGGTCTGGAAAGAGGCGAGATCAGTTGATTTACTCTTTGCAGGCCTATCTATACTGATAAAAACAAAGGTGCAGAGAGGATGCTGTAATGCCTGAAATCAATAGAACGAATGCCGGACAACCTGTTCAACGTGGAGAAGTGGAAGATCATAAGGAGTCACCGGATCAGCCGGTAAAGGGGCGAATGAAGGGCTTGTCTTTGGACGTGGAGGCTGCTGAAGGAGAGAAGCATATCCAGAAAGAGGCTGGTAAAAAATCATCCATCTCTACGGGGGCTGAAAAGTCGATTGAGCAGATTAAAGAAATGCTCACTGGCAGTAAAGGTTTTGAGAATAGTGTTTTGAGTGCGGGGAAAAAACCGCAGGACCTGCAAGTATCGGTACCCAATCCTCAGAGCAATTTGCTGCAAGAGAGCGTCATAGGGGAGGATTCTCATGCTCAGTTTGGTCTGATCCTTGGAGAGGCCGCTGAGAATGGTGAGACTGCATTCGGTCTTGAAAATGCAGAAGATGTCGAAGCGTTGGATCGGGCCACCGTTTCGGTCGCTCAGCCTGATCAACTAAAAGAGCGTTTTAAAAAGCACTCCCGCCTAAGGCTATGGGCGAGCCGCTTCCGACAGGCTATTCGTTCTCTGCTGATTGGTGATGCTTCCAACGTCAAAGGCAAGGATTTTAAAGAGATTCCCGCTAAGCTGGTTAAGGTGCTGGCAGAGGGAACAACGTTGAAGGAGAGCGTAAACAGTTATAACTTCAAGCGTGCTCAACTGTTAGATGCTCACAAAATTTTTGAGCAGAAAGAGCGGGATAGTTTGAAGGATGAATTGGTTGCACTGTCCCACACAATCATAGAGGAAGCTGGCAGGCTGGTTGATGATGCAGATGCATTATTGAATCATGACCTGCTGGAGATTGATGATCAGAATACTGCTACTGCGATAAAAAGGGTATTAAAGGACTGTATAGGATTCGATCCAAATCGCCTAAAAGCCGATGTATCACAGCAAGTCTCATCGCTTGAAGACGGGAGAGATAGTGAATCAGCCTCTGCTCAGTTGGTTACCGATGATGGGCTAATCCCTATGGAAGATTTGCCGCCTCCTCCACCAGAATTGTACGAAGAAGCGAAAGATATGGGGGCAGTACAAATAATGCCGCCACCACCGGATTCAGAGGATGAGTCAGGACGTTCAATCAATAAGCCGTGATTTACAGGGGGGAGATATGATCTGACGCTTTCTTGATTTCGTTGTTTATACTGTCAGATCAGACTCTTCCTATTTGTTGTTTTCTTCTATTTCACTTGTCTGCATTCAAAACCTGTAGGGGCATTCAACCCTTTTATCGCAATGAGTCACTATTGCTGGCTCATCTTAATAACCTGTCTGTCTGGTTCGTGGCACAAACATATCTGAGTGCCAGTTCCTCATGTCTTATTTGCTTGCTGAAGTGATTGTTTTCGTTTTTCAACGATTTTCTTGATGACCTTACGATTTGAAAGCAAACCCATATGTCCACATTCGGCAACATGTACATCGTCGGAGCTATCTAAGTTGGTATCGGGCGAAAAGGCATTGGAGTCTTCCAGTAAATCATACCGGCCATGGAACTGTACAATCTCATTTTTCTTCTCCTTTGCCTTGGCGAAAGCATCGAAATGCATATTGATATTGGCTTCGGGAAGACCTAATAGATAGCAACAGTTGACGTAGATGTCTTCGGGTAACTGGCTTAACGCTTCAATAATTGTCTCTACGCCTCTCGAATGTCCAACTAAATCAATGCAGAGAGGTTGTCCTTTTGGGATTTTTTGAGCCACTTCTTTAATTTTGTCTAACAGTGATTCGGGTCGATCTTCGAGGTTAGGTGGAAGGTTGAGTGTGTAAACATCACCACCACCATCTTTCATTAAAGCTTTACCAAGCTGAGACCAGCATCCTTGATTTGCCTTATCTCCGTGCACGAGAATGACCGGCCGAAACACCTCATCTTGCGATGAGGGTTCTCCTGTATTGATGCCATACATTGTGAAGTTTTTCTTTCGACCTGCTATGTGAGGAATCGTTCTCCTGAGTAATTGCGCTGGCTCGGAAAGAATGAACGCTAAAGAGGGGCTTGCGTTATAAACTCTTTGTAGAAGTTTCATGTATGAAAATTTTATGTTTGAAACTTTTCTGTCAAAAACTGAGCGGAGTTTCCAGTACCTTAGATGAATGCGCGTCAATCTTTCTAGGCCGGGGGTCGTAGTAACTTTCCAGGGGCCATGTGATTTTCCTGGAGAGGAGTCGGAAGTAGAGGGGTATTGTTCTTTGTTGGTATTAGAATATCCGTTATTAGGTTTTATTTTCATGGTCTACCTGTTTTCATGATTGTAGAGTGTGTTTTATTTGTATCAGTTTAAGATAAAATATCGCCGATATAGTGAGGAAGTTATAATTTGTTCAATTATGGGGTTGTTAAATTTGGCTTCGGTCGTTGTAAGATGTAGTGTCACCAAACTCAGGCTGAGCGTAGACGGATTGGTCAATGTTAGCTGCGGGAAGATTTAGATAGAAACTAAAGGGCGAGCTTCTGATTTGAGTGGAATTGTGCAGGACTTGGTATGTATGAAATAGTTGTTTTGGAGTGTTATTGATCTTATGCTCAGAATCAACTGTGAACTACTCCAGTGGTCAATGGTTTATAAAGGGTAAGGTGATATTGATTGTTGATTTTTGATTGTTTCACTCATGGCACAGCATTTATGAAATGCCATGAGTGATGTCGGTTGTCATATGTCTACTGTTCGACCGTTAAACAGGTAAGCTTGTCTATTCAGACGTTAGAATAGACAAAGGATATTTTCTGCATAATCAAGATACTGTCGTAGAAGATCCTCAGTAATAGTGATTTCCTGATTTTCAGTGCTTTCTCCGATCATGGCTGCGAAATCTTCGGTATTGGTGTACCCACCCTGGAATTTTTGCCCCACAAGATTTCTCTGGTTGACGAGGTAGTCAAAAATATACTCGGCATCAATCTCGGCGATTTCATTGCCGCCCATCAGGAGGACTTTCAATTCTTCATTCAATGCATCTTCCATTGATGATTCTGAGCTGTAATCGGCAATGTTATCCAGAGAAATTGAATCTTCTCCATCTAGTGGGTGAGATGCAGTGTATGCAATCATGGAGCTCATTCTGGCCTCGAAACAAACATCAGTCTTAGGCATAGCCTCTTCTACAAACGCTTGAAGCGTACCTTCACGGACAGCCTTGTCCATGTGTTTTTCGAACATTTCTATATAGTCATTCAATGAGTTCGCTAGCATGGTTGGATCGTTAAGCTTCTCGTGGAAGGTCAACCCCGTTGCCTTATGGAAGAAGTGGCAGGCATTATCTTTATTACGTAATTTATCTTGTATTTGAGACAGGTTTTGCTTCATCTTATTGATGCTTTGCAGCGTTAATGATAAATATTCGTAATGCGTCATTCCAGTCTTTGCTAATTGGAAACGCCGACCGAGTGCTTTCCATAAAGGTCGAGGAGCCCAGCGCTTTTCAAGTGATTTGCTAATCCATGTTTTTACTGTGTCTATAGGTAAGCCAAGAAACTTCTTATGCAGTTCAAGTGAGGGTTTCTTGCCTTGATAGTTGGGTGCGCCGCCAAGACTTTCTTTTAATGAGTCCAGGCTATCTTGATAGGTTTGATACTGACCTGATAATGTAACCTCTACTGGCTTCGCCTCACTAGCAGATTCCTGTATGTCGGATAAACATTCAGTAATGGCTTTATCTGAGAGGTTGACGAAAAACTGAGATCGGTTACTGGATGGCGCTGATTCAAGCTGTCCTTGAAGTAGCTTGTTTAATTCTTTCTTGAAAGCTTCATTCTGTGAGGTAACGTTACCTGTCTTGATAGGAGAGGAATTTTTTCTTTCCATGGTATTACTGGGATCAGCCTGAGCACCGGCTTTCTTATTATCGGCAATGTTGCGCATGACGTTTGGGTTTGTTTTGACAGCTTTCCCTTTTAGTCGCTTTTTCCCTCTTTTTTCGACGCGGCCACTTTTTACATTTTCTTTGTCGCTTTTTTTGTCGATATGTGTACTTCTTGTGTTTCCATTGTTGTTGATTTTCATGATTTAGTCCTTTTTTGAGTTATCTGGCTATTAAATAGAAACCAGATAGTTCGGTATATTAGCCCTTTGTATAAAATATAACGTTTTTTTGAGGTTGCTTTGTTTTTGTGATTGTTTTTTTGTGATCTGTTTCTTGGTGATGAATTTTTAAAGCTTGTACGTTTTTGTTATTTCAAAATGAACTATCGTGTTTTTTTGTTTTGCGGTATTTGAGATGTTCTTGTTGTTTTTAGTGCAAATTATTCTATTAGATGAATGTTTTATTTTTATCTGGTGTTTGTTGGGGTTGAATTAATAAACAGCAGTGTGTGCTGAACAACAAAAATGAAAATGCGTTCGCAAGGAGAGTATTATGTCAGGATTGAATAAAGCTGGTGCAGGGACAGTTATTGCCTGTCCGGGCGATAATCAGGCGGGGGTTTCTTTTGAGTCAGCAGGGCGAGAACAAAAAGGACGTTTGAACAGCCAGAATGTGGTGGATGTGCTTGGTGAATCAATACTGGCCAGCCATTCCCAACCTCTGTCAGAGCTGCAGGCAGACATGGAATTTCGGTCACTTGAACACCGTATCATGACCTTGAAACAGCAGCCAGGACTTGAAGAAAGTATCAAAAAATCGGCCCAAAAAGCCTATGCCACATGTCCTCGCCCAGAGAGCCTGTCTCAAGAGGTAATTTCAGGATCTTCTAATAATGACAAGCGGGATCCAATCCTGGTGTTACAGTTCGACAAAGTGCTGAACCAGTTGGCAGAAGAGAGGAGTCTGCCGGTAAATTCTGTCGTGGACAGGATTGTGGTTGATGGTGATCGAAACCAGAAAGCAGGCGATGGTGCAGACGCCGTCATTGACAGCTTTGAGATGGATTCATCGAAGAAAGTCGCTGTGAAACAATACAGTCGCTTATGGATTCTATTTCAACACCTAAAGCGAAAAGTACGTACCCTGGTTGCTCGTCATCAGGGGGAGGTCAAAGCCAAGGACTTCAAGGTAATTTCCCCTTCTTTGATGGTTTTGTTCGCTCCGGGTACAGAGCTTCAGCGGTTGGCCAGTGAGTACAATCTCCTGCAGCAGGAGTTGGAGACGTCCAGGTGGGATTCGGTGGTGGAGGAGTCCCGACGCACAGAGCTGAAGCATGGCCTGCTTGAGTTGGTCGATAGAATGCAGGAAGAGATCAAAAAATTTATAGAAGATGTCACTTATCCGTTAAGCGATGCATGCGATGAACTCAGTGCCAAAGAACGCTACATGCTGGCTGAGAAGTTGAAAAGCAAATTCCATGTTAAAGCCGCAGGGTTGGTAGAAGCAGGTCCGAATACCTCTGCATTGGCTGATCTGTTAGAAGAAGGCAGCTTGGAAGAAGTGTCGGACGTTGAGTCTGATTACATGGATATGACGGTAAAGACTCCGTTTATCAGTGGAGCAATGTCCGGCCATTATGATGTGCCCACATCCAATCGTCCTGTGCATTCTGGGAGTGATGAGTCGGTATACGTTGAGATGATGTCGCCACATATTGTGGCTGTCGAAAATGATAGAGGTCACTATGATGTGCCGCCTTCAAACCGTCCTGTGGATGATCCGATTTATGAAGAGATTGTACCTCGTGATGCATCACCCGACCGTCATGAGCCAATCTATGACGTGCCTCGTCACAGGTATACCGTTGCCACTCAAGATTGTGAGCGTGAGCCAGTTGTGGAGGATGAAACGGCAGTTGATGGCCATGAAGAGTGGCCGGCACCTCCGCCAGCTCTGACTAAAGCATATATCGAATCCGAGGAGGCCAAAGCGACTGACGACGATTTACCACCTCTACCAGAGGTGGATGACGCGGGGTTTGCAGCTAATCACCGAGATGATTTTCCGCCACCGCCTTCGGTCGAGCAGGGTGCTGTGTCAGAGGCTCCGCGCAAGGCTAAGCCCGGCTATCCGACAATAGCGCCCAAGCCTCCCCGTAAGGGCAGTTGATTCAAAAGAATAATGATCATATGACAAACGACACTTTTGATTACCCGCTCCGGCGGGTTTTTCTTTGCGTGAGGATGTTATGATTGCATGCATTCTTTGTCAGTGATTTAACGCAGCTGCATCCAGTCCTTCCGCTGTTCAAGTCTCAGCATTGCCGGTAAACTAGCCCGTTTTGCATCATCCGTGAATCAAGGTTCCGACGCTCAAATCCCATGGAAAATCTCGAAGTTCTGACCAACGCCGCACTGGAGGCCGTCGCCGTCGCCAGTGACGCTGCAAGCCTGGATCAGGTACGTGTGCAGTACCTGGGCAAAAAGGGCGAAATCAGCCTGCTGATGCAGAGTCTGCGTGACGTGCCGCCCGCCGAGAAACCGGCCGCCGGTGCCCGTATTAACGCCGCCAAGCAACAGGTGCAGGCCGCCATCAACGCCCGCCGCGAGGCGCTGGAAAACGCCGCGCTCGAAGCCCGCCTGGCTGGCGAAACCATCGATGTCACCCTGCCTGGCCGCGGCCAGGCCATTGGCGGTATTCATCCGGTGACCCGGACCATGGAGCGGATTACCGAATATTTCCGCACCATCGGTTTTGAGCAGGCCGACGGCCCTGAGATCGAAGATGATTACCACAACTTCGAAGCGCTCAATATCCCGTCTCACCACCCGGCCCGTGCCATGCACGATACCTTCTACTTCAACCCCGGCACCGTCCTGCGTACCCATACCTCTCCGGTTCAGGTGCGGGTGATGGAAAGCGGCAAGCCGCCGTTTGCGATCATCTGCCCGGGCAAGGTGTACCGTTGCGATTCTGACCAGACCCACAGCCCCATGTTTCACCAGGTCGAAGGCCTGTATGTGGGCGAGAAAGTCAGCTTTGCCGACCTCAAGAGCGTGCTGGTGGACTTTCTGCGCGTCTTCTTCGAGCGTGACGATCTTCAGGTCCGTTTCCGTCCCTCCTACTTCCCGTTCACTGAGCCTTCCGCCGAGGTGGATATCGAGTGGGGTCGCAATGAAGACGGTTCCATCAAGTGGCTGGAAGTGCTGGGCTGCGGCATGGTACACCCGAAGGTGTTCGAATACGCCGGTATCGATGCCACCAAATACACCGGCTATGCCTTTGGTCTCGGTGTCGAACGCTTCGCCATGCTGCGCTACGGCGTGAAGGATCTGCGCCTGTTCTTCGAAAACGACATGCGCTTCCTGGAGCAGTTCCACTGATCACCTTTCCCACAGGAAAGGGCGGGATTTGACAGTATTTGAGTGTGTCCTGACGGCCTCAAAACACCGTCAGGCGATGAGGACGAACAAAGCATGAAATTCAGTGAACAGTGGTTGCGCCAGTGGGTGAGCCCTGAGGCAAGTACCGATGAGCTGGCTGCCAAGATCACCATGGCCGGCCTGGAAGTGGATGGTGTTGAAGCGGTGGCCGGTGAGTTTACCGGTATCGTGGTCGGCGAGATCGTCGCCTGCGAACAGCACCCGGATGCGGACAAGCTGCGTGTGACCCGCGTCTCCACCGGCAGTGAAGAGTTTCAGGTGGTCTGCGGTGCGCCCAACGCGCGTGTGGGCCTGAAAGCTCCGTTTGCCACCATCGGTGCGGTACTGCCCGGCAACTTCAAGATCAAGAAGGCCAAGCTCCGTGGCGTGGAATCCTTCGGCATGCTCTGCGCTGGCGAAGAGATGGGCATGGATATTCCCTCTGACGGCCTGATGGAACTGCCTGCTGATGCACCGGTTGGCCAGGATATCCGCGAATTCCTGCAGCTGGAAGACGCCATCATCGACGTAGACCTGACCCCGAACCGGGGTGACTGCCTGAGCATTGCCGGTCTCGCCCGTGAGGTCAGTGCCAACTACCTGGCCGATGTCTGTGAGCCGGAAGTCGCTGAATGTGCGCCGCAGATTGATGATACCTTCCCGGTTGCCCTGGAAGCACCGGCCGCCTGTCCCCGTTACGTGGGCCGGGTGATCCGTGATGTGAACGTCGCTGTTGAAACCCCGCTGTGGATGAGCGAGCGCTTGCGTCGTGCCGGCATCCGTTCCATCGACCCGGTGGTGGATGTCACCAATTACGTGATGATCGAGCTGGGCCAGCCCATGCACGGCTTTGACCTGGACACCCTGTCCGGTTCCATCCGTGTACGTATGGCGGAAGCTGATGAGCCGCTGACGTTGTTGGATGGCTCCGAGGTGAAGCTGACCACTGAGACTCTGGTCATCGCTGACGAAAGCAAGGCACTGGCGATTGCCGGCGTCATGGGCGGCGAGAATACTGGCGTCACCACCGCGACGCGTAACATCTTCCTTGAGAGTGCGTTCTTCAACCCGATCACTATCGCTGGCAAGGCACGCTCCTACGGCTTGCACACGGATTCTTCTCACCGTTTCGAGCGTGGTGTGGACTTCCAGCTGCAGCGCAAGGCTGTTGAGCGCGCGACCCAGCTGATTCTGGAAATCTGCGGCGGCAAGCCCGGCCCAGTCTCTGAAGTCGCCAGCGAAGCGGATCTGCCATCCCTGAAGCAGGTCAGCCTGCGTGCGGAAAAGGTTGAATCCCTGCTGGGTGTAGCGATTGAAAACGACCATATCGAAGCCCTGCTGAGCCGTCTGGGCCTGACCCTGACCGCAACCGGTGAAGGCACCTGGACGGTGGCCGTTCCCAGCTGGCGTTTCGACATCAGCATTGAAGAAGATCTGATCGAAGAGCTGGGTCGTATCTACGGCTACAACAACCTGCCGGAAACCACGCCGGTGGCCCGGGTGCAGCTGAAGCAGATCGATGAAGGCCGCAAGGGCATTGAAGTTATGCGTCGTGTACTGGTGGCTCGTGGTTACCAGGAAGCGATCAACTTCAGTTTTATTGATCCGGCTCTGCACAAGGCGTTTGAGCCGGAGCTGGAACCGGTGGCGCTGTCCAACCCGATCTCCAGTGAAATGTCGGTCATGCGCACCAGCCTGCTGCCGGGCTTGGTGAAAACGGTTCAGTACAACCAGAATCGTCAGCAGCAGCGTGTCCGTTTGTTCGAATCCGGACAGACCTTCGTCACCAAGAACGGCGAACTGGCGCAGGAACTCTGGCTGGCCGGCGTGATCACCGGTTCCCGTGAGCCGGAAGGCTGGACCGGCAATAACGCGCCGGTAGACTTCTACGACATCAAGGGAGATCTGGAAGCCCTGCTGGCGCTTGGGGGTGATGATCAGGTCTGGTCTTTCCGTACCGCACGTCGTGCCAACATGCATCCCGGCCAGTGCGCTGAAGTACTGCGTGATGGTGAAGTGGTTGGTGTAGTGGGTGCACTGCATCCGTCCCTGGTCAAGCTGATGGATCTGAATGGCCCTGCGTACCTGTTTGAAGTGAACGTTGCTGCCGTTGAGCAGGGTCGTGTGACAGAATACCTGGCACTGTCCAAGTTCCCGGAAGTACGTCGCGATATGGCGCTGGTTGTTGACCAGTCTGTACCGGCTGGTGACATCGAGCAGATTATCCGGAAGCAGGCGGGCGAATGGTTGAAAACTGTGACGGTGTTCGATGTTTACACCGGTCAAGGTGTGCCGGAAGGGCAAAAAAGCCTGGCCCTGGGGTTGACCTTGCAACATCCTTCCCGCACATTTAAGGATGATGAGATTAACGCGTTATTTGCCGGTGTCGTCAGTGCACTGGAGAACGGGGTTAAGGCAACACTGAGGAAGTAAGGGATGGGGGCGCTTACCAAGGCGGAAATAGCCGATTATCTTCACGAAGAACTCGGCTTCAACAAACGCGAGGCCAAGGACCTGGTGGAGCAGTTTTTTGAGGAAATCCGCCAGGCTTTGATTGCCAATGAGCAGGTTAAACTTTCCGGTTTCGGGAATTTTGACCTGCGTGACAAAGGTGAGCGCCCCGGCCGCAACCCGAAAACGGGTGAAGAAATCCCCATCACTCCCCGGCGGGTGGTGACGTTCAAGCCCGGCCAGAAACTCAGGGTGAGAGTAGAGGCCTATGCAGGAAGCGATACCAGCAACTGAGGAAGAGGAGGGTTCTCTTCCTCCCATTCCCGGCAAGCGCTACTTCACCATCAGTGAGGTCAGCCAGCTTTGTGATGTGAAGAACCACGTGCTGCGTTACTGGGAGCAGGAATTTCCCCAGCTCAAACCGGTCAAGCGCCGTGGCAACCGCCGTTATTATATGCGTCAGGATGTGCTGACCATTCGCCAGATCCGCAGTCTCCTTTACGAGCAGGGTTACACTATTCCCGGCGCTCGCGCCCGGCTATCCGGCGAAGAGGAAAGCCAGGATGCCAGCCAGTTCCGGCAGCTGGTCAAGCAGATGAAGGCCGAGCTGGATGATGTGCTGGATGTCCTGAAATCCCGCTGAGATTTTTTTATCCGCGCGCTCAATAGACGTGATTACGTGTTATTGCCTGTTTTTTTGTTTATTCCCGTTTTTTTAATACCTCCCACCACAGCCTGTCGTTGGCTGCTCTATATTTCCCGCACTGACATTCACTGACCTCCGGAGTCTGAAGTGCGGCAGTTGTTGCTGGTTACCTGCGTAGGCGCCGTCCTGGAATTCTTTGATTTTGCCATCCTGTTCCTGTTTGCGGACGTGCTGACCCGGGTTTTTATCCCGGGGGAAGAGGGCAGTCGGCTGTGGATTTTTGCTATTTTTGCGTTGGGTTATCTGACCCGTCCCTTGGGTGGTTTGCTGTTCAGTCACTTTGGTGACCGCATTGGCCGAAAGCGCTTGTTTCGGTTGTCGATCCTGCTGATGTCGTTGGCAACACTGGGTATTGGGCTGTTACCCGGTTATGCGCTGGTGGGTGGGTTGGCGCCGGGGTTACTGGTTCTGTGCCGGATTATTCAGGGATTATCGGTAGGTGGTGAGTTACCTGGCTCGATCATTTATGCCGCAGAGCAAGTGCCGCCTAACCGGCGCGGGCTGGTGACGGCCTCCATCATAACCTCGGCCACGCTGGGGCATGTGCTGGCCGGCGCGGTCGCCATGCTGATTGCCGCAACACTGACGGAAGGAGAAATTCAGCAGTGGGGGTGGCGACTGCCATTCTTTGCTGGCGGCGCGCTGGGTGTGGTTGGTTACCTGGCGCGGCGACATATTGCGGAAACACCGCTGTTCATCGCCATCGTGGAGCGGGGAGAGATAGCGAAAGTGCCTTTCCTGCAATTGTGGCGGTCTAACCGACAGAACCTGTTAATTGCCATCGGGTTGGTGGCTATTGCCGGCACAGTGTCAGCCTTTTGCCTGTTCCTGCCGTCCATGATTGCCCAGCATCTGCATTACAGCCATCTGAGTGCTTACGGATTTACGACAACTGCCATGTTGTTATTGGCGGCGGGTACGTTTTGTGCGGGCGTAGTGTCCGACAGGATCGGGCGTCGCAGGGTGATTCTTACCGGTTGTGCCGTGTTGCTGTTGTGTATGTTGCCAGCAATCCACTGCCTGATGGATGGTCACTTTTGGGTATTGTTGATGGTGACGGTCTTGCCAGCCTCATTGATCAACGGCTGTTACCAGGCGGCGATAACGGAATTGTTTGATACCCCGGTGCGTTATTCCGGTCTGGCTATCAGTCATAACCTGGGGATTTCCCTGTTTGGCGGTGTGTCTCCCTATGTTATGGAACTGTTGTGTGGACAGGGGTTTCTACAGGTGCCGGTGCTTTTGTTGGGATTGGCAGCCGTACTGGCGGGGCTGTCCGGTCTGTATATGCCGTGTCGTTTTCGCATGGGGTTGGATCACGCAATGGGGAAACCCGTTTAACGTATCCTGTTATTGAGACGGAGTCTGTCACTGTTGGGGTGGAGCAGGTGGCGCTAGATTTGAAGCAGCTTTACAAAAAACTTGCGAAATTAAAAAAGATTCTTTTGGTTCGCCCAAGGCCTTTCTATATACTCGGACGAAAGTGTCAATAAAAAGAAAGAAGTGCGTATTATGACTGTAAAGAAAGGTTTTAATCGCTCTTTACTGAGCCTCGCTATCGCCGCTGTTACTTCTCTGTCTGTTTCTAATGCATCTGCAGCTCAATGTTCGGGAAGCCCTGCTTCGGAAGGCGGTGATGTTGTCATCACTACCGATCAGGGTGAAACCTGTGCAGCGGTCACTGTCAGTGCAACACCGGATAACGACGGCAATGGACGTGTTGGCAATGTGACGATTGAAGGGGCTATCGATGATTCGAGTGGTGGTCCCGGTCTTAATGTTGATGCTACAAATCCATTTGCAGATGGTCAGCCCAATATTGGGAATATTCTGAATACAGGCTCTATTAATTCTACAGGTGATGGGATTGTAATAGGTGACTTTTCTCAGCACGCAACAGGCATTATTGGAAATATCATCAACGAAGGTGAGATCAAAATTGAGGATAACGGGATTGATGTAACGCTCGGTGGCAGTGGTCAGGCAGGTGCTATTGAAAATCGCAGTACTATTCAGTCCTCAGATTCCCGAGGCATATTTGTCGGTCTCTATGGTACGAGTAGCGTTGAAAGTGTGGTCAACACCGGCTCTATACAGAGCGGTAATGACGATGATGCCGTGGTTATATTTGCAAGAGAAAATAGCTCAGTCGGTTCTGTCACTAATAGTGGTAATATTCAGTCTGGCTACTGGGGTCTGCACGTTAATACCGAGGCGGGTAATGGTGCTGAAGGTGGTCAGGTTGGTTCTGTGACTAATACCGGAACAATAAACGCTATACAAGATGCGTTGTACGTCTTTGCTGAGGCAGGCACAATCGGAGATGTATTAAATTCCGGGACGCTTGTTTCTCAGACCGAGCACGGACTTTATATTCGGACTAGTGATGGAGGCACCATTGGTACGGTTACTAATAGTGGCACCGTGACATCTCTTGCGGATGATAATGATGGTGATGGAGCTGTAAGAATTCAGGGAGGAGGGCATACATTCATCAATACCGGTACTATAAACGGAGATTTAGAATTTAGGGATACCGGTAATACCTTCATTTTTGCTGGTGGCCAGGTGAATGGTGATATTGAAGCCGCCTTAACAATGCAGGTGACAGGAAGTGCAGAGTTAACAGGTAATATTGTCGGTGTTCAGCCTTATTACAGCAATTACAACGGAGTAGAATACGTAAATTATTCGGAGGCTGATTACAATGCGTTTATTGCAGATGCGACTACAAGTGCGCTGACTATTACTGATACCGGTCGTTTAAAGATTGGTGCTGGCGGTAATGTATCCTATGAAATTGATTTGAACCAGCAGGGTACGTTGGCTGTAACTTTGGGGTCTGAAAATAACCTTCAGAACCAAAGTCCAACTGCAAGACTATCGCTTTCGTCCCAGGTTATTAGAAAGGGGGATGAAAATGCATCCGAACTGGTCACGGTCACAACTCCCAAAGCGACTTTCTCTGATGGCTCTTCTGTCCTGGTAACACCCGACTATCGCGGCGATTTTGCCTATGGCGACACCGAGCAATACCGGGTGCTGAGTGCTGTTGGCGGCATCAGTGGTACGCCGACGATAGCGTCTTCTTCGATTCTCTATACAGCGGTGGATGCCGGGGCCAGCGATGGCCCGAATATTGATGTCACCGTGTCCACAACCGACCTGAGTGGTGTGGTAGGGGATAACACCAATGATGCGACCGTCACACTGGTTGCGGGCTTTTTGGAAAGCTATCTCACCAGCATGAGCCAGGAAAACGCGGCAGACTTTATTGATAATGAAAAACTGCTGTCGATTTCCGATGTTGATGGGCTGGTGGATTACCTGAAACAGCAGTATCCGAATACCGATACCAGCGCGCTGGCCGCTGTAGTGGCTGCCACGGAACAGATGCAGGGGGAAGTGTTCAGTAATATACTTGCCCACCTGGCCAGCCTGCGGAACGGTGGTCGTTCGGGGGTTGCAGCAGGTGACCTGGTTGAGGAAGGCGGCATCTGGCTCAAGGCTATCGCGTCAGAAGCGGATCAGGGCCGTCAGACCAGCAAGGGTGTCAGCTACAACGGCTACAAGAGTCGTTTGACCGGCTTCAGCCTGGGCGGGGATGTCGACCTGAATGACGCTTACACGGTGGGCAGTTCCTTCAGCTACGCCTCAGCGGATGTGAATGTTAAGAATTCTTCGTCCAGCAGCGATATCGAAAGTTACCAGCTCAGTCTCTACAGCAACTGGCAGCAGGGTGACTGGTTTGTGGACTCTGTGCTGAATGTTGGTCTAAACAATACCGATAGCACCAGCTACACCGGCAGTGTCAAAGGAAGTGCCGACTACGACAGCAAGCAATATGGACTGCTGGTAACGGGCGGTAAAGAGCTCTGGTTCAATAACAACGATACCCTGGTAGAGCCTCGGGTCAGCCTGGAATACAGCCTGCTGCAAACGGATTCTTATACCCAGACGTTCAGTGATGGCTCATCACCGGTTCAGGTTAAGTCTGATGACTTCACGGTTCAGGAGCTGGGTGCAGGGGTGCGTTTGAGTCACCTGTTCGATGTGGAGGGTGGCATCCTGCTGCCGGAAGCGAGCTTCATGGTGTACCACGATTTTGCGGGGGATACCGTGGACTCCACCTTGACCGCAGAAGTATTTAATCAGTCGCTGACCCTGCGTTCCATCGGTGTAGACCCTGAGCAAACCTCTTATATGGCTGGCCTCGGTGTGGATTACTGGATGGATGATCATCTGAGTCTGTCTGTTAACTATGAGCATCGTTGGGCATCCGGGTTTAAGTCAGATAGCCTGCAGGCCAAGATACGTTACGATTTTTAAAACCATGCTTGACGGTCGTTACTGACCGGTTTGGTTTTCATTGAGAGAATAGCGATAGATGCTTTGGCGCCTATCGCTATTTTTTTTCACCTGCTTTTTCCAGCATCCTGAGTCGCTTTGGGCATAGTCTTAACGAGCTGCTTTATGCTATCGATGGTTTGTACTGTACTGCGTGATGAACAATGTCATCGCTGCACGTTTTTGTTGGAAATTGGAGGTTGTTAACTGGCTGCTAAATGAACATCTCCGTTTCCTGCATTAACTCTCTCAATGACCAGAGCCGGGTAGGAATGACGGCCTATTCGGTTTTTTGTCATCTGCAAAGCATTGACGTTCGATATCGCCATTGGTGACAGAAAAAACGGAGGGGTGGCAACGTTCAGTATGCTAACTCGTTGATAAAAAACATGTAAAAAAATTGGCCGGAACTGCCGGTCATGGGAGTCAGGGAAGCTGTCGATAGTAACCGCAGTGCACAACCACTGGGGCCAACAGGGACGGACGCAACATGTTTGACAAGGAACTGGCACACTATCGGCAACGGCTGTTTTCCCATTCGTTGTACGAAACGATTGATACCCGGACGAAGCTGGCAAGCTTCATGGAAACCCACGTGTTTGCCGTGTGGGATTTCATGTCCCTGGCCAAACGCCTGCAGCATGACCTGACCGGCATGGCGCTGCCCTGGCGCACACCGGTGGATGCCAACGCGGCACGGTTTATCAACGAGATCATCCTCTGCGAGGAAACCGACAAAGACCGCCACGGCCACCCGGCCAGCCATCTCACCATGTACCTGGAGGCCATGCGCGAGATCGGCGCGGATACCTCCGTGTTCGAGGCGTTCCACGACGCCCTGCACAACGGCGTACCCTGGCAGACTGCCATTCACGCCAACGGCATACCGGCCCATGTGCGGGCTTTCGTGAGTGATACCCTGACCGTGGCCATTGAGGGCAGCAGCGCAGATGTGGCCAGTTATTTCCTGTTCGGGCGAGAGGATGCCATTCCAGAGATGTTCTCCGCGCTGCTGGCGCAGTGGGGCATTGAACCGGCCAGCATCCCGGGCATGATGTGGTACCTGGAGCGCCATATTGAGCTGGATGGCGACGAGCACGGCCCGGCGGCAGAAGCGATCCTGCAACTGCTAACCCAGGGTACCGAGGAAGGCATGGCCCGGGCACTGGTGATGGCGCGTCAGGCGATTTCTGCGCGTATGGAACTCTGGCAGGGCGCACTGGACGCCATCACCGAAACGCAGGCCTCGCAGGCTGATCAGCTACCGGAAGAATAGGCAGGAAAACCGGCAGGGAGTGTGCGAATCGAGGTTGCCTCGGGACGGTGGTTTGGGTATGATTCGCACCCGTCGTGAGGGCAAGCCTCGCGGATGTGTCGGAGCGTAGCGCAGCCTGGTAGCGCACCACAATGGGGTTGTGGGGGTCGGAGGTTCGAATCCTCTCGCTCCGACCAAATAGTCGTTCAGTAATGTCCAAAATATCTCTAAACCTCGCGTATGGCGGGGTTTTTTGTCTATATGTTTCCATCAAGCGTTTTCATGATGACTACCTGTACAATGGTTACAGGCGGCGCTTTCTACTGGGCTTTTATATTCGTTATTGGCTCAGATAATTTCTGATGCGATCAGGCATCTTCGCAATCCTTCCGGTTAGCCTTTCATTCCAACTTATCTGACCTGGTTCAGAATCTTCACCATCAGCTCGTCTGCGATCTCCGACAGAGGAACGGAGAATGATGGCTTGCTGATTACCGATCTATGACATCTATCGACTGGTAAAGGGCATAGCAGGTCACTGTAGAAACCGGTAATTAAACGCGTTACTGGCCCCTACAGGTGTCACTACAGGAAATTCGATTGACCGTTTATGCAGCGGATATCATCTTGACCTTCTGAATGCAGTCCTTCGGTCTTCCGGTTTGTTGCAGGAACAATTCTTCTGCCTGTTCTTCGGTCTCTGCCTTGAAGATTCTGGATGTGAATGACTGTATGCCTCGTTCAGATGGCACCGAAAAAAAGACCTGGTATTTCTTCATGGGCGCATCCTGATGTTGTACTGGCTTCATGCTTATAACTCCTGGACCACGGCTGCTATCGTAAGTCAGCAGTACGGTATTTTGAAGGAGTTTCGAACTTGATGACCGGCAGCATCTGTTCCTTGATCCGGATCTGGCATAGGTGATAAAGGTTGTCGGCCATAGTGATCGGAGACTGATTCTGGCTGACCCATACCGCCTGTAGTGAGTCTTTCTACCATCTCAATAGCTTCCTGAACGCTTAAAATCTTTGATATTTGCCTGCCAGAGGGAGTTATAGCTGAGGAGTGTTTCAAAAAAATGATCAAGGGCGATGGGGGATGGAAGTTGCGAATGCCATAGAGTTATGGCGGAAAGGGTCAGAGGTGTGGAACGCTGATGGAGCCAATTATCCTGATGCGGATGTTAGTTTTCACCCTACGAAATTTTACCTGATCTGTAGTCGTTCAAACCTGGTCAGGCGTGAAAAATAGACTGTGAAGGTTTTTATTTTATCCCTAAACCGCGTGGTGGGAACTAAGCGACAAAGGCAACTTATGGCGCTGCCACTCCGTGTTGACCGGCAACATGGCTGAAGCCTGCAAAGTATGATTAGATGGCGTGGTTTTATTGTACAGGCGTGCAGTAACGAGCTAGTGAGGACCATGCTCCGCCAGTCGCTAACCAATCGGGCCACACCTTCGGGCGGTAGCGTCTTTGGAAATTAATAATAAGGGGGCGGGCAAATTCGCCTATGCAAATATAGGGTGCTGATTCAGACTTGTTGATGAGTCCTGATAAGAATGAGCATAACAGTACGGATTTTGCTGAACGTGACTCGTCATCAACAGCTTTAAAGCACGACCAGAAGTTGGGACAAGCGACTAGGGAGCACTGGTTTATAGAGAATAAACTGCACTGGAAGCTTGATGTGACTATGGGTGAAGATGATTGCAGGATTCGGCGGGGAGATGCCTCAGAAGTCCTTGCAGGGCAAGGGCTTTCATGATCTTGCCGTGCCCCACATCATAGCATTATGTGTTTAACGAGCATCAGAAAATAGGAAAGATATGATAGGTTATATCACTATTGGAACAAATGATTTAGAAAGAGCTTCATCATTTTGCGATATTATTTTTAATGAAATGGGTGCTGCAAGGGCATTTGATGCAGATCGATTGAGTGCGTGGAGCTTCGGCGGAGGGAAGCCTTTATTTACTGTGACAAAACCATTTGATGAAAGCGAAGCGACTGTTGGCAACGGTGTAATGGTCGCATTGGCTGCATCTAGTCAAGAAGATGTGGATAAATTACACGCGAAAGCCTTAGCGCTTGGTGGCACAAGTGAAGGCGGGCCTTATCCGGCGGGCTATGCCCTGGTCATTTTTACCGATGAGCCCCTGTTAGATAAAGATACCGTATCCGACTATCTGCAGGATTGTGAGCCGCCCTGTTCCGATGACTTATCCAGTATCTACTTCCTCATATCCTATGATCCTGAGATGGAATGTTGCCCTTTCTTTCAAATCAAGTAGAAGTTTTGGCGCTTATGGCTTCGTTTCACTGAGACAACGCTGTATTTCAGGGCTGTGTAATCGGCTCAGAAGCCTGCGACCTATACATTCACTGAGAGCGAGCTGTGGTTGTGAATCCGTCAATGTGCACTTTCTTGCCAAAGGCAGGGGTGAACTAAGTCGGATATTAACGTCGCCGTCCGACATGCAATCAGTCATTATTGTCGTGGTGATTCACGCTTCAGCCAGCGATGCATATGCATTTTGTCCGGGATTCCAGCAATCTGATTCGTCTTTCATGTACTCGGATTATTCGATGAGCAGGCAAATTGAAAGTGTCAGAGCCTCACGATTGAAGTCGTCCACGACATTTTTAGGGGATGGTGACAGTTCTTTTAAGTGATTTTGGTTGATCTCATATCCACTTAAACCAGAGAATTTACAGTGTAGGTAATAGCAAAGGATTCATTGCAAGCATTGTCCTAATGCTAATGGTCGTGGTAAACTGTAAGCGGTTGGTGTTATTCATAGGGTATTTGCCTGCCGCTCACATAGACACAAGGTTTTAAGCGCCCCCTTCCTGCATTAATGTTCTTTGAAAAGAGAGGCTTCTTTTAGTTGGAAGGTGTAACCTTTTTACTTGAACTAAAATATCCGTTTTGTCTATTTGATCACTTAGATCCTCGTGTGCCGGCACTGAAAATAATGCAGAGATTCCGTTGAATTTATGAAATTTTTGGCCATCTACCACTCTTGAGCTATGAGCCATTCCATAAAGAGTTACTTTTGCAACTTCAGAGTCACTCCCGTTATATAGCTGATACTGATTCCCTTGGATAGACTTGAAATCTACTATTTTAAACGAGTCACTTGTTTTTAATTTTCTAATGCCACGCAATTTTTTCATTTCTTTGGATATGATTTTCGGTAAGTTGAGTCTTTTGGAAATAGTTTCAAAATTACTGTCTTTTGTGCTATCTAAAGAGTCAAATGAGAAGTTATGACAGATGTTATCTTTTTTATCATTATCCAAAGGGTAAAAATCTATCGTGCAACCTTCTCTGAGTGCAATGCATAAGACATCTGGCCTTATTTTTATCATATCTTCCAGGAAGGTAACTAATTCTGATTGCGATCCGACTTCACATAATGGGCATAGTTTGGCTAGTTTTTTAGCTGTTTCATGAGGAGTTTTTCCTGATTTAACTTCTGTTTGTAACTCATTAATGAACAGTTTTCTTGAACGTGTCATTTGATCTGTCATATCAGATGGTTTCTTGGCTTCGGGTTTTGACGTTTTGCAAGTTGTAGCCCCATTTTTTTTCACTGTATCACTGTGCTTTTCTCCGTTATCCGGATTTTCTGGTTCGGTATGTTGAGAGTCATTTTTATGGCTGGTTGAGTTTGTTTTTTTAGGGGGAGTGTGGGTAGTCGTGGGTGTTGCCTGATTTGTCATTCTCTCTTTAATTGTTTTTTGAGGTGTCCACCCAAGGCTAGACATCACTAGAAAGAAGGGTTTTATTTTTTCATGCCAGATTATGCTTACTTTATGAATAAAAGCGTTGGCTTTTTTTGCTTGTAAAGCGGTAAGCTTTGTATTTGAATCCGGTAGAGTAGGCGTTTTTTTGAAGCTTGGTTTTTTTATTTTCCCAAAACTCATTATGTTTCCCTGCCGAGTTTTTACGTCAAAAAATTGAGTATCATTATTATAGGTTATATTTTAGGGCTTACGCATTGATGTCTCCTGCGTATTTGATTTCTGGTTATCCTTTTCTTTTTAGCGTTCTCAACGATGGTGTCAACGATCTCATTTAAATGATTTTCGTTAATACTGATAGATATTCCTGAACTCTTTCGCTATCAGCATTTTCTGAAGGTAAACAAAAGCTGGGATTGCTGTACATATAGTTCCTAACAGCGGACGTGCTAAAAACGCTGAAGTGTTACTATGCAAATCTGATTGTTTAGCTCAAACTTTGGCGTTGATGGCACTTAGAAAAGCAGGTTGTAGAAATACTGTCTAAGAGAAAAAATAACTAAAGATCGAACCTTATTTTCGTCACCGTTGAAATTATCGACGATATGTCTTAATTGCTGGTTTCGCAGGGATTTTCAACGCATGGTATGATGCACCTTCTGCCAATGTATTTCCACTGCAAATCTCCTCGTGCAGTTTCTGTCTACGCCAACCATGGATAATAGGATATGACTGGTTTAAAACAGGCGATGTTAGCCCTGACCTTTTTTACTCTACTGCTAACCGGCTGCTCCAATGTAAAAACCATCCCCCTCAGCGATACTGCCAGACAGTCGGTGGCGCAGGTGGTGATCTCGCCCGAGGTCACCGTGACGCCCGATGTGTTTTATAGCGGGCCTGCTGAGTCTGCCGAGTTTGCCCTGGGTGGGTTGGCCGGAGCCGTTGTGGGTCAGGCGGGGCAGGCCGACCGCGTCCTGATCGAAAACACGATGAAAGCCAGTGACATTGGCGTGATTTTCACCAAGGCTTTCCGGCAACAACTACAGGCCAGCGGTGCTTTCACGTTGGCGGAACGCGAGGCGGCTAATACAGGCGTATTCCGTTTTGAGATCCGGCTCTATGGCCTGGGCCAGACGCAAGGTTTCAGTCATACCCTCTATCCTCTCTTGGGCGTGAAGGGGGTGCTGACTGACAGCGAAGGCCAGATTCTCTGGCAGCAGTATGCCGATATTACCCCGTTGAATGCACAGAATACCCTTGGATATGACATAAAGGACTACCTTCAGGATCCTGCACGGGTGAGTGAAGTGTTCCAGCATGTGTCCACGGTAATCAGTCAGCGTTTTCTGGAAACGCTGTAGCAGATGGCTGGAATGCTGCGGCCTGCTGGCGCTGGGGTGGATCAGCGCATCAGTCGCCGCATTTTCCCAGGGCTGATGATGTCTGATGTGCATTTTTATTCAGAGTTTATTCTGTTTACTTAACGTTCTATCAAAAGGGTATAACCACCTGCCTGCTAAAATTTAAAGGTCAAAAGGAGCTTGAGTTTGCTGAAAAATGACTGGGAAAGTTGAGGGTAACGGGCCGATATTTCCAAAGGGTGGAATAGATCCTGTCGTTATTCCGAATGAAAGTAAGGCAAGCCGCAACGGGGTCAGCATATCGGAAGCGGATGGCAAGCCTATGGTTCAGCTGGCCAACGAGGCCGATACTGAAAACAGTAGCCCTGTGCCACAGAAAACGCTGAGTGTCAGGAAAGTGGCGCAACAAAAGGTGAGGGCTGCCCGGTTAAGGCTGTTGAACAATACAAAGCATGTTGTCAGTCGAATCCTGAGTGGTGCGAACGAATCCCCTGATCTGGATCGGTTTGAGAAACGGTTGAAGCGGGAAGTCTTTACTGATGGGAGAATGCAGGGGTTAAGCCGGTCTGAATCTACGTCAGAAAAACATTTGGAGAACAATGTCAAAAAAGCTGTTGCTTTGAACAAAAAGTTCATCAGGCAAAGGGGCGATATTGTTGTCAGGGCAGCGGACGCTGGTGGTAGAAAGCGTGTTCAACATTCTCCGGTAACAGAGACAAGAGGCCTGGCGGATTTTCTGGCGCTGGATAAAGCCAAGCAGGAAAATATCGCCAACTTCATCATGCTGTGTGATGCCGCTTATCAGGGGTTTGACCCCGATTTTAAAGAGATTTGTCTACCTGACGGTTGTACGTTGTTGAAAAAGGAAGAGCTCCCGGTTGAGTTGCAAATGCGCTACGATGAAGCCACGGGACTGATTCATGCGCCAGACAATGCGAAAGCCATGGTTGTACGCAAAGGTGAGGCTGTCGTGGTTATTTTTGCGGGCACAGAACCTGGGTCAAAAAGTGAAACGGGCCGTAGCAGCACCATTAAAACCGATATCACCCAATGGTTGGGCATGGCTTCGCCCATGTACCGAAGTGCTGCTGCGGTGTTTGATCTCCTGTTAAGTCACCCGCCTTTATCAGACTCGGTTGTCAGCGCTTCAGGCCACTCACTGGGAGGCGGGCTGGCGGAATTTGCCTACACGGCAGTGCAGGGACGGCATGCGCCTGAGCGTTTGGGCGGTGTCATCACCATCAATCCTGCCGGGTTGTCCAGGGGGACATTGAACAAACTGGGTGAGGCCAGAGTGAACCAGGCAAAAGGCAGTATTCAAAATATCCGGATAAAAGGGGATCCTGTATCGCCCAGTGGCACGAAGAAAGCCGGGCTGGCGATCAAGGGACAACTGATCGGCTCAATCATGACACTGCCGGATCCTGAAAAGCGTGGAGTCGGGGTGCATCGTACCAGTGTGGCGCTTGATGTGATTGATGCGCATATGTCAGCACAAATTAACAAAGGTTCTTGATATCCCCAGTAACCGCCAGATTTATCCTGTCTGAGCATCCAATCTTATTTATTCGATTCTGTGACAGCACTTCCTGCTTGTTGCAAACAACACCCAGAGACTGTTGATGCAAGAAGTATCAACAGTGCATTAATTGCCATCCGAGACTTCCCGCCAATACTTTCTCGTTGTATACAGGATGATTTTACGGTGCGCGTGATGCACGCCAGGCAATTGCAGCTTCTATGGAATATTTTGCACAATTTGGTTATTTCGGTCTGTTTATCGCTGCCTTTCTTGCCGCGACGATTTTACCCCTCGGCTCAGAGCTGGTGTTGGGTGCGTTGCTGTTGGGCGGCCTCTCGCCCGTCGCGCTGGTCACCGTGGCCACGGTAGGCAATGTGCTGGGGTCGCTGACTAACTATGCGCTGGGTTACTGGGCCTGCAAAGGGGTGATCCAGAAATGGCTGAAGATGTCAGACGAGGAGTTCCTGCGGGCGGAGCAACGCTTCACCCAATACGGTATTGCCTCGTTGCTGTTTGCCTGGGTGCCGGTGATTGGTGATCCGTTGACTGTGATGGCGGGGATTCTGCGGATTCGCCTGCGTTGGTTTGTCCTGTTGGTTACCGTGGGCAAGTTACTGCGGTATATCGTTATCACCGGTATGGCGTTGCATGTGAGCTGAGTGATCGTGCAGGCGTGGCCGGTGTTGTCTGTTGTGAGTATGTCATACCAATGCTTATCGTCTGATAAGTGTGATGTTCCTCAATATCACGGGGCAGCCAATGATTGTCATAGACTGTATTACCTTGATGCACGGTTTTTAATGCCTGCAGTTGCAGGAAAAAGGAAGTGCCGTTAATTTCCCCTGGATTTTCTTAAGCCGTATGACATTGAATAGCCGTTTTCCCGTTTTGAACATTTGCATACTTGCGGTGCTGTTGATGACTAGCGCTTCGGCGTGGGCAGCCTCAAATGATTCCATTGAACAGGCCATTAACCATGTGGAGAAAACACTGGATGCCCATGTCGGCGTGTCAGTGTATGACACGGCCTCACAAAAGCGCTGGAGCTACAATGGGGACAAACGTGTCCCGTTGATGAGTACCTTCAAAACCCTTGTATGCGCAAAACTGCTGAATGATGTGGTCAAAGGCAGGATCACACTGGATCATCCGGTTCTCGTTGAGAAAGCATCGCTGGTGATATGGTCGCCGGTGTTGGAAAAACGCGAGGGTCAGACCATCACACTTGAACAGGCCTGTGCCGCCACCCTGCAGACGAGTGACAATACCGCGGCCAATATCATCTTGAAACAGACTGGCGGGCCAGAGGCGTTAACGCAGTATCTCCGTGACCTGGGCGATACCACAACCCGACTGGATAGTTTCGAAACCGAACTTAATGAAGCTCGCCCCGGCGATCCACGTGATACCACAACCCCGAACGCTATCACAGCCACGCTTAATACCTTGCTGTTTGGCAAGGCGTTATCACCCGAGGCGCAAAAAAAACTCACGCAGTGGATGAAGGACAACCAGGTAGCTGATAACCTGCTGCGCTCTGTGTTGCCGGTCGGCTGGAAAATTGCTGACCGCTCCGGCGCGGGTGGCTAAGGTTCCCGGGGAATTACTGCCATCGTTTGGGCTGAGAATCATGCCCCGTTTATTGTGGGCATATATATTACGCAAACGAATGCATCATTTGAGCAGCGTAATGAAGCAATCGTCGAGATAGGAAAAGCGATTTTTTCGCGTTATACATTTAAAATCTACTGATACAGTCACAAGGGTGATAATGTAGTGGTCAAGCGATTTCGGACACCTGATTAAGCCGCTTTTGCCGAATTCTTTTCTTCAATCGCAACTGTGCTGCAGTAGTTCAGGTAAGAGTGCAACCGGTGGTTGTTGTAGAACATGATATGGTTAACAACGTCATGCTCAGCCTCTCTACGAGAGTCGTAAATAGTGTGGTCTGTTCGTTCTCTCTTCAGGCTACCGAAGAATCTCTCTATGACAGCGTTATCCCAGCAGTTCCCTTTTCGGATCATGCTGCACACCATACCGAACTTTTTCAGCTCAGCCATGATAGTCATCGGATGCGTAGGTCTGAGTGGTGCAGCAGCCCCGTTCCGGGCTTTCTGGCCCAATAGGCCATGCGCAGAGTCTGGAGAGGTAGATCTGTTGTCATACGTGAACTCATCGCCCATCCGACAACCATACGGGAGTATAGATCCACAGCCGCTGCCAGATATAACCAGCCTTCGCGGATCCACAGGTATGTTATGTCAACAACCCATGCTCTTTCATGAGTCTGGTGGCTTTGTGGCGGGCAATATCACATTCAAGGGCTCGCAGGGCTCTGGACATACGGCGGCTACCATAGGAGCCCTTTGATGATTCAAAGATCTCTTTCATATCGACAACCAGACAGCTCTGCTCAACAGACCGCATCTGTTGTCGCTTACCGGCTGCTCCCACTCATAGCACCCACTCCGGCATATTTCCGATCAGCATCCGTCAGTCTATAAACCGTTTGTGTGTAATTTATGCAGTAAGCGATTCAGAACAAAGGCGGCACGTTCTTCCTGCCATGTAAAAAGCCATAAAGCACGAAGATAGCAATGCGGTATCTGTCGGCAAATATTCGTCCAATCAAAAAACTATCAAGCACATGCGGAGTACTTACACTCTTCTGAAAAACTTCAGCTTATAATTATCGATACAATGGATTCATAGCATACCGAGGGTAATCGGCCTAACGCGTTAGGCTGTTTTTAGCCTTGGTTAACGACAAAATTGAGTATTTTAACGCTAGCTTATAAAAGCCAATGACTGGTGGTCCTTCAAGGTCTGATGCATAAAGTTATTGCACCGCAGGCGAAAAATGAACTGATGGAACCTGTCACAATGTATAAGGAAGAAAAGCGATGTGGCGCTGGGTTGGTGTAATTTTTATTGTGGTTGCTAGTGTTTACCAATGGCGGCAAGGACGGCCGGTTGAGCATGGACCGGGTGTATTGGTGAGTGAGTCACCTTACCAGAATCCTGTCCCTAATGGTGAGGCATTTTCCTTTCATGGATTTGCGTTGACGCCTGTTGCTGAGTTTTCTTTGCGTGCACGAGTGCTGTCACGGGAAGACTATCGATCCGGCCGTGAGGCCGACCTCTCACCGGTTGACCTGGCACTGGGGTGGGGGCCAATGTCCGACTCGTCAGTACTGGAGCAGGTGAGGATATCTCAGCGGAATCGTTTTTATTACTGGCGGGTGGATCAGTTTCTGATTCCTCGACGGGAGATTGAAACCAATAGCGCCAATATGCATCTGATTCCCTCTGGCGCGGATGTGGCTGATCAACTGAAAGATGTTGTGGCTGGCAGTATTGTGCAGATATCCGGTTACCTGGTGAATGTAAAAGCTGATGATGGCTGGTATTGGAACAGCAGCCTGAGCCGCAATGATACGGGAGACGGAGCCTGTGAATTGATCTGGGTTGAAAGGTTGTATGTTGAGTCACCAGCTTCAGGGCAATAACCGGTTAGGCTAAAGCGAAGCAATACCTTGCAAGCTGTTTTTTATGCCTCCTGGAGAAAGGGTTTCCGGTCAGTCAAAGGATAAAACAACGACTTTTTACTGTAATAACGTCTTTTGGGAAATAGATACGCCTGACTCCTTGTGTGGAAAAGGGTATAAATGCTCTGAAATACGCACCCTCAAAAGTTTTTAGCAGCAAGACATTCGGTAAAAACAATGAAAAGAACGATGTTTACCTTCGCGGTTGCTTCATGCCTGGTCATTACGCCTGTGGTTGAGGCTTGCTCCAATGTGGTCTGGAAATCCAACCATGGCACGGTGATTACCCGTACCATGGACTGGATGGATGCCACACATCCTACCCTGAAAACCTACCGTGCCGGCGATACCCGTAACCTGCATGGAGTGGACTCCGGTGATACGTATACGGTCGATATTGATTTTCTTGCCGTTGAAAGCTTTGGCCTGGTGACCGAAGGTGTGAATGAGTCTGGTTTCCAGATGAGTGTCCAGTTCTATCGCGACATGGCACTGGATGACGCACAGAAAAATAATCTTGCACAACTCGAGCTGGCCGCTTACTTGTTAGGGAGTGCGCATACTGTTGAAAAAGCCCTGGCGATGGTCAAGCAGCTTAAGGTTGGCATGGTACCTTTGCCCGCGCTTGCCGAGGCGCCGGTCGGGCATTACATCATGACGGATAAGTCAGGGGATCGTGCCTTGCTGCAGTATGATCAGGAGGGTCTGAAAATCTACCGGGGTGAGGATGCGCGAGTGGTCACCAACAATCCCAGTCAGGCCGTGCACCTGAAACAATGGAAAGAGAAAAAAGCGGAAATTGCAGCCTCCGGTGGCTTTGATTCGACGATCAACCTGGAAGCCGGTAATACGCAGTCTACTCAGCGCTCCGTTTTTTCCAATTATTTCGTGGACCAGCTTAAAACGTCGTTATCCCCCATACATGCCATGATGGCGGTAGAAGGCACCACGTTCAAAGTCCCCCAGCAGGCGGCCTATAAACTGGGAGGCAAAATGACTACCTATGCCACGGAGTACTCCATCACCTACAACCTGGACAGCGGGGATGTGGTGTTTAAATACACCTACGGTTCCAACTGGAATCAGCAAGGCTGGAATTACAAGACAATCCTGGCGTCCGATGCAACCGTAGAGCGGGCTCTGTACCAATAGATTGATGGTTAGACAGCCTGTCAGCGTCTTATAGCTGCCAGGCACGCCGCGTGCGGTATGCTATTGCGATAACACTAAAAGACAGAATGTATTGATGAAAACCATAGGTCTTCTCGGTGGTATGAGTTGGGAATCCACCGCCAGTCATTATCGCGCGATCAATGACGGTATCCGGAAGACTTTAGGGGGGCTGCACTCGGCAAAGCTTTGCCTTTACAGTGTGGATTTTGAGGAAATCGAAACCCTTCAGCAGCAGGGGCGCTGGGACGATGCAGGCGTTATTCTTGCCCGTGCAGCCCAGTCAGTGGAAGCGGGCGGGGCGGACTTTCTGCTTTTGTGTACTAACACCATGCACAAGGTGGTCCCGGCCATTGAAGCGGCTATCTCCATTCCATTGCTTCATATTGCTGATGCCACCGCTGAACAACTGGTTAACGACAATGTCAGTAAAGTCGGGTTGCTCGGCACGCAGTTCACCATGGCGCAGGATTTTTACAAAGGCCGGCTCACAAACCGATACGGTATTGATGTGCTGGTGCCGCATGAGCAGGAACAGATCATCGTTCACAACATCATTTATTCTGAGCTTTGTATGGGACGGGTGACTGATGAATCCCGCGAGCAATATCTGGATATTATTGACCAACTGGCCATTCGGGGCGCTGAAGTCATTATCCTTGGGTGTACGGAGATCGGTTTGCTGGTAAAACCGTATCATACGTCCGTGTCTCTGTATGACACGACGACCCTGCATGCTGAGAGAGCGGTTAGTATGGCGCTTCATCGGTGAATACTAAAAACCGGCGTTAGCCGGTTTTTAGTATTCATTCATACGTCGTTATGCGTGAAAAACTACTGGAGTACAGGGCTTGCGTTAACAGACTGCAGTGGCCGGTTGTTCGGATGGTGGAGAACACTCTTGAAGGCTTCAATCTGCTGCTCAGACGCTGTGATGGCCTCTTTCATGACCAGCCAGCGAATCCCTTCGCTACAGGGCGGGGTCGTCAGGGAGCCATTGAAGCGGTAGTAATCCCGGCTTTCCGGCATGAGGGCTTCTGCGTCAATACCGTCAGCGATTTTGTGCTTGTCGCCGGCATCTTCTGGCATTTCAGCCCAGGCCTTGGCCAGTTCACTGTTTTTAGGGCCTTCCTCAAACATATCCGCGATGACGGCCAGATAGAACGATGGCGATCTGGCCGATCGAAGAGGAGGCGTTACCTGTTACCTGTTGAGGGTTTGCGGAATTTCCCTATCTTGCATCAGCAGGGCGGGTGACGTAGTATGCATCCCGCAGCTGACAAGGGCTACGCCCTGTTTTGTTGTCGTCGGAGCGTAGCGCAGCCTGGTAGCGCACCACAATGGGGTTGTGGGGGTCGGAGGTTCGAATCCTCTCGCTCCGACCAGTTTCAAAAAAAGCGGACAATATCGATTGTCCGCTTTTTTTATGGCTGGTTTTCAGTCTTCCCTCTCCAGATATTTCCCTGCGATTTTTGATCATTCCCTAAATCATATTGCCTGACGCTGTGAGTTCTGGTTCCTGAATGGAGGAAGAGAGCGGTTGCACGTTGTGTTCATCAACGGAACAGGCTTTTTCCATTCGGTCTTGATAATCCGCATGTTTGTAGTGCTGTTTGACTTCCCGCCAGTCGCAGAGTTCATGTTTTGAGCAGGGCGGGAAGGGGAAGGGCTCTACTTTCTCATTCACCAACATCCTGACCTTGAGTCCTTCACGGCATTCATAGAGTTGCCAATAGAGATTGGCGGCCATGGGTAATTGACGGGATGTATTCCAGCTGAGGTAGCGCTCATCCTCCGCGCCGCGGGTTTTGATGATGCCAATGCTCTGCAATAGGGGGGATAGGGTTGAGTCGTGGGCAAAGCGGAAGTGGGCTCGGACATCAGATTCATCCCGCGCAGCCGCATCCGTAGTATCCAGGAAATGCTGCAGGATAGGCATCCCCATGCTGGGCTGGATATCGTCCATGACGATGGCCGGCCCCATGTTGTAGTAATAAATGTGATTGGCCACATCACCGAGCCACTGCACAAGTCCCAGCCAGCTATCGTCCGTCGTCCAGTCCGTGAAGGTGTCACAGATGCCGAAGGACCTATCCAGAGGGTTTTCGATTCGGCACAGCTGAAAGAGGTTAATGGCCAGGCGAATGGCTTTTGCGTCTGACAGGCCGGGGATTAGCTGATCAGCGAATCGGGTGGTGACTTCCGGGCGCGAATGACTGAGATTGGCGATATATTCGGCAGTCGCCGATTTCGCCAGGGGCTTGAGTACACGATCCAGGCGCGGGCAATGGTAAAACGGGGTGAGTAGTTCAGCCATTTTCTTCGCCGGCATCACCGGGCGGACAATCACGTGCATGTTGTCACCCAGTTCCCGGTTCAGCCCTTCCTGAAACATTCTCAGGCTGTGTTGTGTCCTGTCCGTTTGGCTGGTGCCCGTCGCGATGCTGAGTTGTTGGCTGTTGCGGGTCTCAGGCCGGAGCATTCGTGCGGCCCGTTGTCCCAGTGCTAGCTCTTCATTGACCCCTTTCTCGGTCAGCTGGGCAATCCGTGTGGGGTTGTTGCGCAACCAGTCGGCCATACGATGGATATCGACGCGTAACTGGCTGCCGGCTTTGGTCAATGGCCGGGTGCCGACCAGTGTTTCATATTCATTGACCAGCGGCAGAGCATCATCCAGCTCAATAGGGTGGCGGGAGCCATGCCGACCCAGGTGGTTGATGTGTAACAGTTGGCAGCCAGCAGGTTCTGTGGGTATGGTGCGGGGGGCTGGATAGGTTCTATGGGTGCCCAGGTAGGGCTGGAGTCGGGTGTTGCGTTGCAGGTTTTCGCTGTTTTTTGGCGTAGGCTCCTCAGCCATGCTCCAGAGGGATATAAACGGCAAGCAGTACAGACAGACGAGTATGAGCGAGCAATGCTTGGCTGACACGGAATGCCTCCTTATTGATAGAGCAAGGCAGCTTAGACCAAATGCACCGGTTAGCTAGGCATGAAGTGTAGTTCTTTACATTGAGGCTATGAGATGGCTGTCGGGCAGAGTAATGCCGCGATACCGCTGTATCGCGGCCAGGCATCAGGCCGTTGTTCGCTCGCCAAGGTAGTAATCACGCAGGTAGCGGGCAACGCCATGCTCGTGATTTGAAAGGGTTGTGTCGAGGCTGGGAAGTCTGGCCTTCAGTAGAGGATCGGCGTTCTGCATGCACACACCGCGCCCGGCCAGGGTAAGCATCTCCAGGTCATTGAGGCCATCACCGAATGCCATGATGTCGCCAGGCCGGGCGTGCAGTCGCGGCAGCAGCTCGGCCAGCGCCTGTCCCTTGTTGACACCGGCCGTCATGATTTCCAGACAACCTGGGGATGACCAGGTAATACTGACCCGGTCACCGAGCTGCGACTTGATGATTGCTTCCAGGGGCAGCAGGCATTCACGACTTCTGGCATTAAAGAAGACTTTACAGACACCCATGCGAGGCATGTCTGCCGCTGTGCTGACCTGGTAGGTAAACCCGGAGTCCCGGTGATATTCGGCCAGCTCAGGAAAGGCCCTGATGACAAACCAGCGGTCTTCCTGGTTGACGCTCATCAGGGTGTCGTCAGCAAATTGCTCGGACAGTGCGTAGAGCACTGACAGCAAGTCAGGGGACAGGTCATGACTGACCAGCACATCATCCTCCGGGCTGTGGACGCGAGCGCCGTTGGAGCTGATCAGGTACATGGGGATATCGAGTTGATCCCGAAAATAACGGGCATCGCCCCAGGGGCGACCGGTTGCCATGATAAAGCGGATGCCGCCGCTCAGTTGGCGGAACATGGCGCGGGAGGTCTCGGAAATGGCGTGCTCCTGGTTAAGCAGTGTGCCGTCCAGGTCGGTGACAACAATACGGTACATCGAGATTCCTTGGTCAGGCTGAGGGGCCAGTGTCGTTTTTATGGGTGGCGCATGAATTGGATGTTGTTGTTGGCCAGGCGAAATCCCGATTGTATGCAGCGAATCCCGTGGATTGTTATGACATGGGGCAAGGTTTTGTAATAGGTGCGGAGTGGCACCTTTAGGTTCTGTGATGGTGCCGTTTTTCTTTCGTTGGAACCGTACTGGTTATCCGGTCTGTCTATGATCGAAGGGTTACCGCTATACTCCTGCCTTTTTCAGCCTTACCCTGACGCAGTGGAGAGAGCCTTTGCTCAGTTACCGTCACAGTTTTCATGCCGGCAACCATGCCGATGTGCTCAAGCATGCCACCCAGGCATTGATCCTTGAGAAGCTCAAGGCCAAGGACAAGCCGTTTGTCTATGTCGACAGTCACAGTGGTGCAGGTCTGTACCGGCTGGACAGTGAGGAAGCCCGTAAAACGGCAGAATATGAAACGGGTATTGGCCGATTGTTTTCTCAGTTGGGCGATTACCCTGAACTTGCATCCTACGACGCTGTCATCAGGCAGCTGAATCCGAAGGGTGCGCTGCAGTACTACCCGGGTTCCCCTGCCATTGCCGGTACCATGCTGCGTGAGCAGGATCAGCTGGTGCTGATGGAGTTGCATAACCGCGAGATTGACGTTCTGCGAAAAAATATGGGGCGTGACCAGCGAGTCATCCTCCATCATCGTGACGGTTTTGAAGGGCTGTCTGCGATTTTGCCGTTGCCGGTACGTCGTGGTCTGGTATTGATTGACCCATCCTATGAAATCAGGGATGACTATCAGAATACGCTGGATGCGGTGGTGTCGGCCTGGAAGAAGTGGCCGGTAGGGATTTTTGCCATCTGGTACCCCATTCTGTCCCGGCAGCGTGATCGGAGTCGCTGGTTGCTGGAGCAGCTGGCCCGTATCCCCTTTGCTAACTTGCTAGTGGCGGAACTGGCGGTGACCGAACAGGCGGAAGACTATGGTATGCACGGTTCCGGTATGGCGATCATTAATGCGCCCTGGCAACTGGATGAACAACTAACGGCGCTGTTGCCGCGCCTCCAGAGGAGTCTGGCGCCAGAGGGGCAGGGACAGTGCCGGCTGGAATGGCTGATTGAGCCGAAGTAACAGGCGGTTGCTTTATTAGTGATCATTGCCGGTCAGCTGGTTGAAAGAGAGTCTGAGTCAGGGGGCGCTTTTGAAAGGCGAGGTATCACCCGTGTTATCTGAGGCTGTACCTGACCACCCGGGTGGTGATCAGGTTGTTTCACCGTTGGCGAACGTCGTTTATTTAGGTAGCTTGCCGTCAACCCCTTCAACATACCAGTTCATGGAAAGAATATCCGGATCGGTCAGTGTGGTGCCCGCAGCCACCTTCAGCGAACCGTCCTGGGCCTTGATGGGGCCTTCAAAAATGCCAAGCTCCCCGCTGGTTAACTCGGCCTTGAGTGTTTCAACCTGCTTGACCACAGAGGCTGGAATGGCCTTATTGTAAGGCGCCATTTCAATCATGCCGGCAGCAAAGCCACCCCAGACATCACCGGTTTTCCAGTTTTTGTCCAGTACGGCTTTGGTGGTTTCGGTGTAATAGCCGGACCAGTCCACCAGGCTGCCAGTCAGGTGGGCATCGGGACCAAACCGGGTCATGTCGGTGTCATAGCCAAACGCGTAAACGCCTTTGTCCTGGGCGGCCTGTACGGGTGCCGGTGAATCGGTGTGCTGGTTAATGATGTCAGCACCCTGTGCGATCAGGCTTTCAGCGGCTTCACGTTCCTTGGCTGGGTCGTACCAGCTGTTGATCCAGACGACCTTGACCTTGGCAGCGGGATTGACGGCGCGGAGTCCCAGGGTGAAGGCATTGATACCCTGGATCACTTCCGGAATCGGGAAGGAGCCCACGTAGCCAATGGTGTTGGACTTGGTCATGTGGCCGGCGATGACACCGGTCAGGTAACGTCCCTCGTAGAACCGGGCGGAATAGGTGCCAACGTTGTTCGCCCGCTTGTAGCCAGTAGCGTGCTGGAACTTGACGCCAGGGAACTGCTTCGCCACTTTCAGCGTCGGGTTCATGTAACCGAACGAGGTGGTGAATATAAGGTCGTGGCCCTGCTGCGCCAGCGTGCGGATCACCCGCTCTGCGTCGGCACCTTCTGCAACACTTTCAACGAAGGTGGTTTCCACTTTCTCTTCACCGAGGGTTTCCAGCATTTCGCGGCGACCCTCATCATGGCCAAATGTCCATCCAGCGTCGCCTACCGGGCCGACGTAGACAAAACCTACCTTCAGGGGCTTTTCCGCACTGGCCATGGCCAGGCTTGAGAGGGCTGCGGTCATCAGCATGGCCGCAGCCTGTTTCAGCAGTTTTTTCATTGTGACTCCCGTGTTGTGACTGCTTGTTGTCGTTATTGTCTGTTCAGTGATGGATGCCACCGGATCAATGACCGGGGTGCCAGGGCTTGCCGAGTGACATGGGCGCCATCAGGTGCTTACGTACCTGGTTCTGTGACAGCAGAACCAGTACGACGATGGTGGCTACGTAAGGCAGCGTCGCCAGCAGGTTGGATGACACACTGACACCCATACCTTGCAGTACAAGATGCAAAATACTTGCCGCGCCAAACAGCCAGGCGCCCAGCAGAATCCGTCCGACTCGCCAGCTGGCGAAAACCACCAGTGCCAGGGCGATCCAGCCTCGGCCAGCGGTCATGTTTTCAGTCCACAGAGGGGTATATGCCAGGGACAGGTAAGCCCCGCCAAGTCCTGCCATCGCACCGCCAAAGAGCACCGCGAGATAGCGCACGGGCATCACCGGCAGGCCGACCGCAGTGGCCGAGTGAGGGTTCTCACCGACGGCCAGAGTTGTGAGGCCGGCATGGGTGAAGCGGAAAAAGCACCACACCAGCACGGTGAGCCCCAGTGAAACATAGACCAGGGGATCCTGCGTGAACAACGCTTTGCCGATGACGGGAATGTCGGACAACCAGGGAATCACCATGGGCTGTATGCCCGTGAGTGCGCGGCCAACGTAATCACCGCCTATCCATGCGCTGAGCCCGGTGCCGATGATGGTGAGCGCTAACCCCGTGGCGACCTGGTTAGCGCGCAGGTTCAGGGCCACCAGGCCGAACAGCAGCGCCATGGTGACACCGGCCATCATGCCTATCAGGACACCGAGGGTCAGGCTGCCCGTGGTCACGGCACCGATAAAGCCACCCACGGCCCCCATCAGCATCATGCCTTCCTGACCCAGGTTCAGCACGCCGGATTTTTCACAGACCATCTCTCCCAGGGCAACCAACAGTAGTGGGGTGCCGGTACGAACCATGGCAAACAGAATACTGGTTAGCAGATCGATATCCATCTCAGCCCTCCACAGCGTTGGCGACGGTTGCAGCAGGTGCCTGCTGGACGACGTTGGTTGAGCGTTTCAGGCACAGGCGGTAGCCGACCAGAAAGTCACAGGCCAGCAGGAACATCAGCAGCATTCCCTGAAACAGGCTGCCCAGCGCCAGCGGCAGGCCCAGGCTGATCTGTCCCATCTCTCCGCCCATGTAGACCAGTGCCATCAGCGCGCTGGCCAGGGTAATACCCACCGGGTGTAACCGTCCCAGGAAGGCGACGATGATGGCGGCGTAGCCGTACCCCGGTGACACCTGTGGTACCAGCTGGCCAATGGGGCCCGCGACTTCGCTGATGCCGGCAAGGCCGGCCAGTGCGCCACAAAAGAGTAAGCTGAAATAGACCAGTTTCTTTTCGCTGAAACCGGCGTAACCGGCAGCGCCCCGGTCCAGCCCGATGACCCGCAGCTGGAATCCGATAAACAGACGGCTCATCAATACCCAGACCACCACAGCTGCGAGCAGTGCGAACAGCAGTCCCGGGTGAAGCCGTGTGCCTTCAATTAGCACGGGTAGCGTGACCGCATCCTCAAACAGGGCGGATTGCGGGAAATTATAACCGTAGGGATCCATCAGCGGACCATGCACCCCGTACAGCAGCAGGTTCAGGGCGATATAGTTGAGCATGATGGTGGTCAGGATTTCGTTGGTATTGCAATGGTTACGCAGGAAGGCAGGTATTGCCGCCCAGGCGAGCCCGGCAGCGGCCCCCGAGAGGAGCGTGGCGGGGAGTGCAAGAATGCCCAGTGGTTCAACCCACTCCAGTGCAACATAACCGCCAATCAGGGCGCCCATGATGAATTGTCCTTCAGCCCCGATGTTCCAGATGCTGGCCCTGAAACAGAGGGCCAGTCCGAGTGCGCAGAGCAGCATGGGGGCTGCCTTGATGCAGAGTTCGGCAACGCCATACCAGGAGCTGATAGGCAGAACAAAAAACGTATAGAGGCCGTTCAGGGGATCCTGTCCCTGCCACAGGAAAATGAGTACGCCTGCTGCCAGTGTCAGTACCGTGGCCAACACCGGTGAAAGGTATGCCATCACCCGGGAATCCTGCGGCCGTCGTTCAATGCTCAGGCGCATAGTTTTTCTCCGGGTTTTCTGGGGTTGGGCTGGCTGGTGTTATTGTTATGTCGTTTATGGTGAACAGACCGGCCATCCAGCTGCCCACCTCGTCAAGATCGACGTCGGCTGTCGGTTTGATGGGCGACAGTTGGCCATTGCAGAGTGCACCGATGCGGTCGCTGATCTGGAACAGTTCATCCAGATCCTCGGAAACAACGATGATGGCAGCGCCCGCGTCCCGCAGGGCAATCAGGGCCTCATGGATGGTGTTGGCTGCACCGACGTCCACGCCCCAGGTGGGATGCGCACAAACTAGCACCTCAGGCCGCTGCAGGATTTCCCGGCCGATGATGAATTTCTGCAGGTTGCCGCCGGACAGGCTTTTGGCGGCTGCCTTGCTGGTGGCTGTCTTGACACCAAAGTGTTCGATAATTCTGTGGGCAAACGCCGTGACACGCTTGTTGCGGACAAAACCGCCTGTCACGGTATTCTGCAGAAAGCCGGTTAGCAGGGCGTTGTCCCGAAGGTGCATATCAGGCACCGCGCCTCGCCCAAGTCGCTCTTCCGGTACCACACAGAGTCCGTTTTCCCGACGCTGACGAGGAGACCATTGACCGATAGGCTGATCGGCCACCTGGATACTTTGTTTTCGGGTGGTGCGTCGCTCACCGCTGAGGAGAGACAGCAACTCCTTCTGACCATTGCCTGCCACCCCGGCGATACCCAGAATTTCTCCGCGCAGTGCAGAAAAGTTAATACCTTTAAGGGGCGTACCGAAACTGTGATCAGCAGGTTCTGACAGTTGTTCTACGGTCAGGGCGGCTTCACGGCCAGTCTTATTGGGATAGCGGGTATGCAGGCGGGCGTTGTCGCCCACCATCATTCTGGCCATGGCCTGTGGCGCAGTAGTTTTTGGCGTGCACTGTCCGGTTATACGACCATGACGAAGTATGGTCGCTGTATGGCAGAGCGCCTGCACTTCATGCAGTTTGTGACTGATAAAGAGAATGCTGCAACCTTCCTGGCTTAACCGCCGCAGGACGATAAAGAGCTTGTCGACTTCGGAGGGCGTCAGGACGGAGGTGGGTTCATCCAGAATCAGCAGGCGGACATTCTGGATCAGACAACGGATAATTTCTACCCGCTGCCGTTCGCCGGTTGACAGGGTATGCACATAACGATCGGGATCGACAGGCATGCCATACTGCTCAGCTGTCTCGCGAATACGTTTTGCCAGCGATTTCCGGTTGCCGGTATTTTGTTTGCCCAGTGAGAGTTCCATATTCTGGGCAACCGTCAGGGTCTCAAACAGGGAAAAATGCTGGAACACCATGCCGATGCCCAACTGCCGGGCCTGGGCCGGTGAGTTCAGGGTGATCAGCTTTCCATCCCACCAGATCTGTCCAGCGTCAGGTTGAATAACCCCATAGAGGATTTTCATCAGGGTGCTTTTACCGGCACCGTTTTCGCCCAGCAGGGCATGGATTTCGCCAGGTTGAATCGACAAAGCGATATTGTCGCTGGCGATCACGCCGGGATAGGTTTTGGTAATACCCGCGCAACGGATGCGGGGGGGATCATCCGGTTCCGTAGGATGGCCTGAATCCATAAGCGTGCTGCTCCGGTTGTGTGGCACGGTCTGATTCCTTTCAGACCTGCAATGTTGTTATTGGTTTATACGTCGCTGGTGGCCGATGTTGTTTTGGGTGTTTGCCGGCCATTGAAAAAGGTTGTGGCTCTGTTACACGTCAGTCTTTGACGATAACCGTTTCTCTATGAGGCGATATTGTATGACAAAACGCCGGTTCTGAAAGCCCGTCAGGATCTTGAACTGATCTGAAGCAGTAAAAATGGACATCTGCCTAAGCTGCTTTTGCCAACTCGGAGTTCATGGGAGTCACATACCCAAATGCACTGTGTCGGCGGGTTCGATTGTAATCGACTTTAATGTATTCAAACACAGCCTGCTGCATCTGTGCCCGAGTCATCATTGGCTCATGATGTATAGCCTCAGCTTTCATTGTGTTTTCCGTGGGCCAGCCTATGACTCGACGCTGTGGCTACAAAGTCACGCTTGAGGAGGTTAGGCGCAACAGGCAAAGAGTGCTTGCTGTCCGTCGCGACCCTGAATCGACGAGCCGCTTTGGGAGCCAGCCTCGGTTGTTTCATGCTGTTCTGAATGGTTTTGAGACAGCAAGGCTGACCATCATCCTCCAGAATCAACCTATTGCGGAGTTGCAGTTTGACGGCACGATGACTGGATCTATACTTGGCTCTCTCTCAGTGGTTGTACCCACTTCGCGAGACGCGTAGAACAGAAGCCATCCTGGCTAGGGAAAACCGGTTCCTGTTTCGGAACATAAAGCATAAGCGCTCTATTTTTGGTTTTTCGCGAAGTAGATGGCCGCCATTTTAGTATTTCAAGCTCCTCAGCCTATACCGCCAGCTGACGCTTGAGCTTGGGGACCTCGGTCGTTAACGCAGACACCCGCTCACTGTTCGTCTTTTTTCTGGGTGCTGCGGATTGCCATGTGTAGAGCTGGGAATCCTGCAATCCCAACTCCCTGGCTGCTGACAGGATACGGGTTTTCTCTGCCAGCTTCAGGGCTTCGGCTTTGAATTCCAGCGAATGATATTTACGTTTTTTCTGGTAGTCATTGGTCACCTCAAAGAGTGATTTTACTCTCTTAGGGAGGTGTCCATAATTACTGTCTCAGATCGGTGTTTATGCGATGGATTTTAGTATGAATCATGATGATTACCTTTTTGATGATTCAGATACAAGTGATTGCCCCATCTTTTGAATTGCTAATCCTCTCCTTTTCTGAAGGGTGAACTGTCAGATCAAGTCTGAACTAACCCAAATAATGGGGGCAGTTAACTACTAGGCCGCTTCCCAGTCACTATTGAAGTCCCCGGTCGGTGCCTGTGTTGGATTTTTAGGCTTATAGACAGTACCCATGTGGTCAACAAACAAGGCACCTCTTAATATCCCTGGTTTGACAGAAACATCTTTATAATGCGGCACGTGCTGACCTGGCTGTAAAGAATGGTGAGCACCAGTGACAGAAACAACCTTTCTATCTCCAGATGAATCTGTCACCGTCGCTACAGGTTCATACGAAAACCCTTTATTAGCCGCATTTCCTCTTGGTGTGACAGGTTCATTCGGCAGGTCTGTTAAATGTAGGTGTAGCCTGTCACTAACAGGAGCATTGGTTCCAGAGTGTGGCCCTAAACCAGGTGCATTGCTTGCTAGATTATTCAATGCTTTGATCAAATCCAGTTTAGAAGAGTACTTATCTAGTACATTCAAAGTAGGGGTTTTATAATCACTTAGCGCTTGTTCAACTTCAATTCGCGTTGCCTGATAAAGGTCTGCTAATTCAGTATATCGATCGTCAGATGTTACGTTCCTGAAAGCATTTTCGCACCTTATACTGGCACTTGTTAGTAAGTCCACAACATTCTCAACTTCAGCTTTTGTACCAAAAAGAACCAAGTCTCTCAGTTTTGAATAAGGAGCACGGTGAGGCGCTGCCAGATCTTCATGCTTGATATCAAGTTTTGCAGTTAAATAAGATTCATCACCTGTAGCCAGCACCGCTTCCAGTCTTGCAGCATATTCTTTCATAGACTTAAAGTTTGGGCGCTCAAACTCCAAGGTTGGTATATCATTTTGAGCGACCAAGCCTGACACCAGACTTTCCTTTAACTGAGTGATAGTTTTCTTTTTTTTATTTTTTTTCTTTTTTGGCAGCGAAGGAGCCCCCCCCTTGTGCGCGTTATTTTTCCCTAAACCAGGCATTGTCGTACACTCAAAAATTTATGATTTTTCTACGGAAATAGCTCTGACTTGGTATCCTCCATTGGCAACATCCCCATCTATAGGAGTTATGTTAACCACAATGGTATTGAGCCCAAGTTTTAGATAATCGTGATAATCAATGGAACCAAAATCCAGGTCTCTTAGAGCTATTGACAGGAGGTTACTCTCACCACCTTCAGCCTCTGAAGAATCGACATATTTTGTCAGTGCATTATCGGTATAGCCATTGATAATTATGTTAAGCACAACACCCTTTGAGCCGCTTTTCCAGTGCTTCATGTAGAGTGTGTAGTCATTAATAACATCTGCTATTTTAAAGTTGATGGTCAGCTGTAAAGTCTTACAATTTTCTGTGAGCTGGGCAGAAAGGGATGCATCTGAAGCACTAAAGCCTGCACCAGCATCGTTAGCAGCGAGACTACCATACTGCGTTGTATCACTGATGAGTAGATTATTGGTACTAGATAGGGTTGTGAAATTTACAGGTTTGGCTGATGAAGTAGCTTGTACTGGAGCTATAAAAAAACTGTGTGGAAGAAACCCAATAATCGCACTACTTCGACCACGACCCGTTGGACTGATAATAGGATCAAGACCAAGAAGGCAAAGATCAATCGTTTGATCAGCGACGGGCAGATTTGTAGGAGAAGTAATATAAGCTGAAACAGAGGGGGGGATTACATCTTTACCTGAACCTGAGCCCGCCACATAACTATGAGAAGCCATGTAATACTCAATTGTTTGTTTAAAGGTAGCTTCGCTGGATCCAACAGGTTCAACCAGCCATGCTGATTTCATAGTAAAATCAATTCCAAACTGAGATAACTGACTAGGTGGTAACGCTTGAGTTTCATCACAAAGCAATGGAGTTAGAAATGCTGGTAAAATGACAGGTTGTATATCTACTGACGAACTGTTACCTGTATTGACGTACTGGAGAACATTCCATGGATACTCCTGACCCCACACCCAGGTTGGAGTCGTATTGTTAACATCAATGTAAGCATTACAAGCCCAGTCTTTAACGCTCATCGCATCAGACTCTGAGCTGTTACTGCTACTTCCTGATTCGTCCCCTGAAGATACAGAATTGGAATGACTCGATTCAGAGGTGTGGCTATAGCTGCCAGTAGCTCCACCTGTAAGCATGTCACCCATAAAACCTACAGAAACGGACGCACCATAAGTGTTTGATTGTGACGTAGAGGAACCGGACGTATGCTGGTGGCTAGTCGAAGAAATCACACCACTACCATCACTTGTTGATGTATGAACCGACGAATTAATTGTTTTTGGTGAATAGTTGAGTAACTCTGCATTTTGCGGCTGCTCTGAAGCACCTTGATAAGTCACCACAGCCATGTTTGACACGATCGCTGGGTAATTAAAGCTCGTAATGTCCTTGGCACCAGGAGTGTAATAGCTTACAGACTTATCCTTTTTGTCATAGCTGGTATTTGGAATAATGACTCTATATGTACTTATAATGTGATAGGCAAATTTATCAGTTAAATTACATACATCCTGATGCCGTCTCACTTCGTAGGAGGCTATCGACGTGCCAAATGGCTGACCCTTACTGTTTTTGAGCTGAGTGATCGCTTTATGTGTATAAAAATCTTTGTTACTAGCCATGTCTGTGTGTCATCCATTTCTTGTAATACAAATAGAGTGGCTGTTTGTGATGCAACTAAAACCTGAGGGGACATCAACCTTAAGACTCTTATCGATAGGTTCTTTTGAAGTAATTAATGTAACTTCCTTACCTTCTTCAAAACCATCTGGTTCCAAACTGATCTTCAGAAGACCTTCACTTTTAATGCCTTCAGTTATGATACGAGAGTAGCCGTTCAATCTTATGTATGAAGAAGAATCCAAAGAGAGTATGCCCATTCCAGTCTCTGGAGCAGCAGAATCTGGAGTATGAGATAGACAACCCTCTTCTAGTATTACCGCATAATGCCCCATACCGTAGCAGGAACTTAAATCAATGATTCCTTTTTGAGCTTTAAGATGACCGGAGAGATAGTTTTGACCCGTTATCTTGACCGTTCCGCTCCCTTGCTGGGCAATGCTCCAGATCCCCTCTTTTCCATTTACCCCATCTATGCAACCACCTACCGGCATATAATCAGGTTCACCGCGACTACAATCAACTGGAGATGCCATATTATGTTTTACTGCACCCATTTCATCACATATACCGCCGCCGATGGTGTATGTTTCATTGAATGGAGTGTTAAATGTTAATGTACCATCACCCTGCATAAAGATATCAGGCCCACAAGTAGAACCATTCGGAGCTCCACCCTTAGCAAGATTGTTATCCATCGAACCTGAGCCGGAAATGGTTATATCGGCGTGATCCATTAAAAAAATCCCGCCTCCAAAGCCGGCACCACCTCCACTCATGGCCCCGTTACCACCAGCACCACCATTACCTCCGTGTATACCGTTTAAACCATTTTCCTCTCCATAGGCTGGGGAACCTGAACTACCTGATCCTGCACCACCTGCAGCCCCTCCACCAAAGCCCGGCTTGCCATGTGATCCACCACCACTACCACCAGTAGCCCCTGGGCTACCTGACATTGGAGTTCCTCCAACGTAGGCTCCACAGCCACCACCGCCACCACCGCCACCGCCACCACCGGAGGCACCGGCACCGTATCCACTTTGCCCGCCGCCAGACTGACCAGCAGTTCCAGGCCCGGGATCGGTTTGTCGTGGAGCCCCATTACCACCTTGTGCTCCAAACCCTCCTTGAGTTGTGAGACCAAAGCTGCCGGTATTATTATTACCAAAAATGTTAAAAATGTTAGGAAACAAAGGAGATAATGGGGCTGTCATAGGTTCTGCTGATTCTCCCGAATAGCCACTTTGCCCGGCTCCCATTACATTAGCCCCTGCACCTCCACCTCCACCTCGTGCCTGATTACCATCACCACCTTCAGCCGAGCACTTTTGAAAGTCCACATTCCAAAGTTGAACAACTGGCGCAAATTGCTTGGCTTTTGGATAACTGGAAGTATTTGCAACGAACAACCCGCCACCCGCTCCCAGGCAACTTGTTGCACCTTTTGAGGCCATATTCTGAATAACAAGATTCTGCAATTTTACATTGCCATTAAGAACGATAAACCCGCAGTATTTTCCACCCCCATCAATCGTGGCACCACCTTTGCTCCATATTTTTATTTGGGTGTTCTTCACTGCTGGGTTTATGGCTGGTAACTGATCTCTTAATTCACTTAATTTTATGGTTGCACTGCCATCAATTTCGATAATCTGTTCTGAACCTGAGCTAGAGCTGTTTGCTGTAGTTATTGCATCAGCCAAGTCAACAGCATTTTTCACATGGCTAGTATTCTGTGTAGGTTTAACCTTTGGTTTAGTCTTCATCCTTGCTAGAACACCCTGTTATTATTCATTAATCTGAAGGATGATGATTGATAGCATTTCAGTAGGAAGCTTGCAAGCTTACCCCTATTTTTATAGCTACATCTTTAATCTTATGGGTGAAACGGCGCCCAAAACAGTGGGTAGGCTCTGATCCATAAAAGATGGGCGATGCGATCATGAGAAAAAAATGCAAACACTACTGTCCCTGCATTCAAGGCTAAAGTCGTGCAGGCGGCCATCAAGGGGGACGAGGCTACTCCAGAGCGGCTGGCTCGGTACCAGATTCATCCAACTATGGTGAACACCTGGAAGCGGGAATTGCTAGATTGTGCGCCAGAGCTGTTTGACAGTAAGGATGGCAAGACAGATAAGAGTTATCAGGATGACGTCGACAACCTCTATCGGTATATAGGCAAGCTCACGGTAGAACGGGATTTTTTGCACGTGAGCTCGATTACTGACGAGAAGTCAGCGCCTTTCCATGGTCGAGCATTTTCACCCGGAAGTATTCATTGTCAGCCAGTGTCGAATACATGACATCTCGCGTTCGTCGCGGTACTACCAGTCCCGCAAGGCATTTCCAGAGGATTTTGAGCTGATGTGGCTGATAGACGAGCAATGTCTATTCTCTGAAATAAAGGGAACCAGCGCTGATTTTTCTATGCTTGAGAGCCTCGTTATCAGAAAGTCATTGCTCATGTGTTCGACCGCAGGACAAAGGCGACGTTGAATAGACGGATAGCGCCGATCAAACCCTACAAACTCGGTCATGTTTTAAACCTGTTGATGAGGCCTGATGGGAATGAGTATAACCATACAGATATTATTGAATGTCTCGTCATCGACAGCTACGCCATCAACTGGTTTAAAATTTGACCCATTTTAGGGGAGTTCATGGCAGGTCTTATCGTTTTTGTGGCTGTAATTAAGCCAGGCATCGATATGGTTATTGTATTCGGTTCAGATAATGTGCTCGTCTGGGGAACTGTGTTCCCTGAACAGGCAGGGAACACGTTTTGGGCGAGTGCCTGAGGTCGATCAGCCTTCGACCTTTTCCCATACCTGGGAACGGCCAATCAGGGCAAAACCAATGAAACCACGGACTTCCAGCTTCTTGCCGTCGTCCAGTACTTTCATATTGGCGGAGTAAACCTTGCCGTTTTCCGGATCCAGGATCTTGCCGTCTTCATACTGGCCGTCTTTGTCTTTCATGTTCCAGATAATAGTCATCCCTTCAATGGGCTGATTCTTACGGCTTCCGTCGCATTTTTTGCAGACTTCCTGGCGCTTGGCTTCATCCATAATCTGCAGGACCTTGCCGGTGATCACACCGTCTTCTTCCTGAATGGTGACAATGCTTTTCACTTCGCCGGTTTCATCGTCAATCGTCTTCCACTGGCCTAGCGCAGTCTGCGCCATGACCTGGCTGGTGGCGAAGAGGGCGACCAGTACAATCATGACCTGCTTGATGTTGGGCAAAAAGGCAGAGCGTCTCATGATGACATTTCCTTGTTGGTATCCGACAGTCGGGTTCTATAAAAATGGTGGTGCGGAAGTCTATCATCAACCCGACGGGGCGATCAGTGGCTGAATCGTAAAGATGTTTACGGCGTGTAAGTCAGTCACGCTGAAAAGGGCAATTATAGTTTGAACAGTTTGCCCCTGACGCTCAAACGGTAGTCGGACGGTGTCACCTGGATTTTCTGTTTGAACAAACGACAGAAGTAGCCGGTATCCTGAAAACCGGTATGCAGGGCAACTTCCGTGATACTGAGGTTGGTGGTTTTGAGCAGATCCCGGGCAGCCGCCAGCCGAAGGTTGTTCAGGTATTCCAGCGGGGATACGCCCGTTGCTTCCTTGAAGCGGCGATTCAGTGATCGCTGGCTCAGGGAGAAGTGTGCGGCCAGTTCGCGCATATTGACCGTTTCACCGAGGTGCTCATGGAGCCATTGCTGAATGGTAATGATGGTTTCATCTTCATGGGCGCTGTCCTGCTCGAAAGAATAAAACACATCGTTTAGTGGCCGACGGATTTCCGGGGAGAACTGTCGCTCTACCCGAGCGGCAACGGTTTCATCAAAGAAGTGGCTGATCAGATGCACCATCAGGTCGGCGACCGAGTTGACGCTGCCGGCACAATAAAGCGGGCCGCTCTGGGTAATGAGGTGGTGGCGTTTCAGGATCACCCGAGGGAACAGGTGCTCAAACTGATCCAGGTAGTGCCAGTGGGTCGTGGCCGGTTTCCCATCAAGTAATCCGGCACCCGCCATCAGATAAACACCCGTGCCAGCCGCACAGATCAGGGCACCGTCCTGGTAGCGTTCGCGCAACCATGCCATCAGATCCGGATAGCGCTGCAAGAGTGGGCGGGGATTGCGCCACAGGGCGGGCAGGATGATGAGATTACAGTGATCAATATCCTGGTAGCGGCAGTCCGGCAGAAGACGGAGGCCGCCGCTCAGGGTAAGCGGTGTGCTGTCATGGCTTGCGGTAACCAGTGACAGGTCAGGGTAGCTGGCGTTCAGGCTGTCTCCGATTGTTTTCGCGGCAGACAGCATCTCTGCCGGCAGGCTGATGCTAGTGCCGATCATACGGTCCAGTGCCACCATGCAGACCGAGAGGGTGGCAGGACTGGCGATAGGTATTTCCACGGTTTTTGCCTGTTTTGGCCAATATGTCTAATTATATGGCCAAAATGAAGAATTAGTAGGGTGCCAGCCTGAATACACTATGGATAAAAGACGTTAGTCATTACTTGATTCAGAGGGTGGAATCATTGATTCCGCCCGGGTCGAAGTTCGCTCCGACACTGGATTTCCGGAGGTTATTTAGGTTGTCCAGATTACCCGTTATCGTTGCCCAGGGGGGCATTGGCCCGGCGGGCCGTACATCCGGCTTCAATGCCTATTGTCGCCTCGTGTTCGAAGCCCTGGGGCAGACTCAGGCTACGCATACCCTGTCCAGTCTGGCGGCATTGACCGGGGGTAACCCGGCCGATCAACAGGGGCTGCTGGATGCTACATTGATCCGGAAGCTCGATGGTACCCTGTTTGATCCTGATCATACCCCGCTGCATAACCTGCTCAAGGTGCAGGACGGGAGCCAGCTGGTGCTGCGTCGTCGTCAGCTGCCAAAAGTGTTACCGGCCGGATGGCAGGTGACGGAACTCGATAGTGACCGGGTGCTGGTGAGCCTGGGTAGCGAGCAGTCACTGTTGGTGCCTGCCACGCAGCCCTCTCCCGTCTATGCGGCCGGTCAGTTGCCGACCGGCTTTCATCCGGAAACGCTGTATCAGTCCCGCAACCATCCCCGCGGGCTGGCCATGACCGTTTATGGCGCTTCCGATGCCCTGATGTCGCTGGGGATGCCGTTTGATGCCTTGAAGCAGAAGATCAGTCCTGACCAGATCTCCGTCTATGCCGGCAGCAGCATGAGCCAGCTGGACCATAACGGCAACGGCGGCATGCTGCAGGCCCGTCTACAGGGTAAGCGGGTGACCTCCAAGCAGCTGCCACTGGGCTTCGCGGAAATGCCGGCGGATTTCATCAATGCCTATGTGCTCGGCAGTTTTGGCAGCACAGGCACCAATATGGGTGCCTGTGCGACCTTCCTGTATAACCTCCGGCAGGGGATCAATGATATCCGTTCCGGTCGTGCGCGGCTGGTGATTGTTGGCAACAGTGAGGCCCCACTGACGCCGGAAGTGATTGACGGTTACACCAATATGGGGGCGCTGGCCTCTGACAAGAACCTGCGGGTACTGGATCACCTTGGCAAGGATGACACCCCGGATTACCGTCGGGCCTGTCGTCCGTTTGGTGAGAACTGCGGTTTCACCCTGGCGGAATCCGCCCAGTTTTTCGTGCTGATGGACGACGAGCTGGCCATGGCAACCGGAGCGCCTATCCTTGGCGCTGTGGCGGATGTGTTTGTGAACGCTGATGGCCACAAACAATCCATTTCGGGTCCCGGTGCGGGCAATTACATTACCTTTGCCAAAGCCGTTTCGCTGGCCTGCAGCATCTTTGGTGATGAGGTGGTGCGCAATCACTCCTTTGTTCAGGCGCACGGGTCTGGCACTCCACAGAACCGGATTACCGAATCCCATATTCTGGATGAAGTCGCCCGTACCTTCGGGATCACGCGTTGGCCGGTCACTGCTATCAAGAGTCGGGTCGGTCACTCGCTCGCTACGGCCGCCGCCGATCAGCTGATGGCAACCCTGGGTGTCTGGCAGCATGGCCTGATTCCCGGTATCACCAGCATCGACCGTATTGCCGATGATGTTCACCAGGCGCGTTTGCACGTGGTGACTGACCATCTGGCAGTGGGTCGTGATGCCCTGGATATAGCCTTCCTGAATGCCAAGGGCTTTGGTGGTAATAACGCAACTGCCATGGTCATCGCGCCACACCGGGTGCAGTGCATGCTGGAAAAACGCCATGGGCAATCCGCCATGACCGCCTGGCACCAGCGCAATGAGGCGGTTGTTGAAGCGGTAGCTGCCTATGAGCAGGGCATGTGCGCGGGAACGGTCTCACCGTTGTACCGTTTTGGTGAAAATGTCATCACTGACAGCGATATCCGCCTGAGCCGTGAGCAGGTGGAACTGGGCGACGTATCCGTGTCGCTGCGTATGGACAACCCCTGGGCTGACTGCGTTTAATAGTCCCCTTGCAGGCTGGCGTCCGACCAGCCTGCCACGATCATGACAACATCCATTCCCGCTGATAACCCGCAGGACGTTCCTCTTGATAAAAACCGGTACGCCATCGCTTCGTATATCCCGTCGTCAACTTGAACCTGTCATCCTGCTGCTGGTGCTCGGAGGCCTGTTCGGTTACCTCGGGCATACCATGGGGGTGACGAACATGTTCAATACCCTGATGAAGACCGCCCATGAGTTGTTGTTGAATACTGTCCTGTATCTCATGGGGGTGACCGTTCTCAGTGGTGCACTGGGACGGCTGTTGCTGGAGTTCGGTGTTGTAGGACTGCTCGAAAAACTGCTGGCGCCACTGATGCGCCCGCTGTTCAACCTGCCTGGCCGCGCGTCACTGGCAGCACTCATGACATTTTTCTCTGATAACCCGGCGATTATTAGCCTGGCCAGAGATGAGCGCTACAGCAAGGGTTTCACCGAGCGTGAGCTGATTTCACTCACTAACTTTGGTACGGCCTTTGGCATGGGACTGGTGGTGATAACCTTTATGGCTACCCTGCAGGATGGCCCATCAGGCCAGGTCGGCGGATTTTTCAAGCCGGCGATGATTGGTCTGGCAGGTGCAATGGTGGGTGGCATGGTGTCAACTCGGCTGATGCAGTGGTTTATCCGTGATGAAGTCAGCGATGATCGTTCCGTCGTTGAGTCGGATCTGCCGGATGATGAGTCTGAAGAAGGCCCACAGCAGCCAGTTTGGCTGCGCTGCCTGGATTCGCTGCTGGATGGGGGTAAGTCTGGCGTTGAGTTGGGGCTGGCGATTATTCCCGGTGTTCTGATTATCAGCACCTTTGTCATGATGCTGACCTTTAGTCACCCGGAAGGTGGCTATACCGGCAGTGCCTTTGAAGGCGTCGCACTGTTACCGGAACTGGCGGGTCATGTCTCTGGCCTGTTTTATCTGCTGTTTGGCTTTCAAAGTCCCGAGCTGGTGGCGTTTCCGGTCACCTCACTGGGTGCGGTTGGCGCAGCCATCTCCATGGTGCCAGCGTTCCTGAAGCAGGGCATAGTCACTGGCAGTGATATTGCCGTATTCACCGCCATGGGTATGTGCTGGAGTGGTTTCCTCAGTACCCATACGGCGATGCTGGATACACTCGGTAAGCGGATACTGACATCGAAGGCGATACTGGCCCATGCGGTTGGGGGTATCTGTGCAGGGATCGCCGCACGCTATCTTTTCCTCCTGATCACCGCCCTGTAATCAGCAAAAAAGGCAGCATTCGCTGCCTTTTTCTTTTCATGGATTCTTAGTGTCGGGTGCAGGCTGCGGTACCGGCCGCCAGCGCCTTGAGAATATCCTTCCGTCGGATCATGCCACTCACGCGGCCATTGTCAACGACAGCAAATGTGGTGGTTTCAGGCTGATGCTTTAAGGTGGTTGCCAGCATCAGAATATCCGTTTCCGAGGATACGTTGGTCTCAGGAGTAACCATGATATCCATCGCCTGAAGATTCAGGTCACAGTGGTAGCTGGCCAGCATCGCCCGTTCCAGTACGGATTGCTCGGTGATCACGCCCAGTAGCTGGCCGGTGGCGTTGCTGACGGGCAGTGCGGCGGAATCGTTATGCATGAAGGCATCCAGCACCTGTGACAGCGTAGCGTCCGGTGATACAGACGCAATGCTGGTCTGCATATAGTCCTTCACTTTGATGGCAGGAATCATCGTGTCTCTCCTTGGTGAATCGTAACCCTGTACCCGGTTGATCTATCAGGCCGGAGTCTGTTTGCGTGGGTTTACGGTCAGTATGGAGAGCGCGCGCTGATAATCCCAATCAATGCTATTAATGATCGGGATAGTTTTATTTGATTGGGTGAAGTGCGCCCATGGACAGGTTTCATGCACCTGTCCATGCAGACAATGGATCAGATATTGTTGAGTGAGGGCGCTTTCTGGGCGGGTGCCATGGTGATATAGCGCTGCAGGGTCGACAGGATGACGCCATAGAGCGGGAGCATCAGCACCCCTGAAATCAGCATCTTGAAGCCAAAATCCACCCAGGCAATCTCGACCCAGTGTGTGGCCATGAAGGTATCACTGCTGTTGTAAAACGCCACGGCAAAGAAGACGACAGTATCCAGTGCATTACCGATAAAAGACGATGCCGTTGGCGCCACCCACCAGGCTTTGAGTCGGCGCAGGCGGTTGAAAACGGTGACATCCAGCAACTGACCCACCATATAAGCGGAAAAGCTGGCAAAGGCGATACGCGCCACAAACAGGTTGAGCTCGGTCAGTGTGCCCAGCCCCTGGAAGGTGCCTTCATGGAACATCACCGAGATCGCATACGACACCAGCAGTGCAGGAAGCATGACACGGGCAATAATGCGTCGTGCCAGGTGCGCGCCGTAGACCCGAACGGTCAGGTCGGTGGCAACATAGACCAGCGGGAAAGTGAAAGCGCCCCAGGTGACGTGGAAGCCAAACAGGGTAAAAGGCAGCTGTACCAGGTAGTTGCTGGCAGAGATTACCAGTATGTGCAGGGCAACCAGAATCCACAGGGTATGCTCCGGCACTGTGGCCAGGATTCCTGTTGTGTTGCCCGGTGAACGAACGTTGCTTTCCATCAGTATTGGTATGATTTGTGTAAAACCGGGCATCCTAATGGATCAGGGGTTGATAAACAATCAGGGTTCCGACGATTACTGACAAGGCCGTCACGTAGTGTTGTTTTTTGCAGGGGATTACGGCTGAATCTGTGGTGGTTTCGGTTATAGGTTCGGGTAGTTGCGGTAATCAGTATGGAAGCGGATACTTGCAGAGGTTGTTCATTAGCGGGAACTTCTTATGGCTTGTCGTGAAACCTCACCCACTCTACTGGCGGCTGCCATTTTGATATCGGGCAGTGTTATGGCAGCGGATCCCATCAATCTGGAACCCGGTGTTGATAACACGGAAACCCAGCTGATGCTCTATACCGACCAAGGCGTCGTTGAGCAAAAGGTGCCCGCCCAGCTGCCTGAGGGGCAGAGTCAACTGTCTTTGCGGCCTGATTACCATTCCTGGCAAATGGACAGTCTGCAATTGTGGACGGAAAGCAAACGCGGTGATCAGTATGCGGACAGCATTAGCTGGCTTCAGCCGCCGGACAACCGTGAGCAGTTGATTGCCGGCATGCTGGGCAATGAGGTTGAGGTGTATCGCAACGGCGTTGAAGCGCCCAGCAAGGGGCGGCTGGTCTACTGGCGTAATGGCACCGGTATCCTGCAATGGGCATCGGGGCGTCAGGAAGTGTTTTCAGCGGATAGTGACGTCATGATCCGCAGTCTTGACCGTGGTCCCCTGGGTAGTCAGCGCCTGGCGCCTCCCCTGATGGCTGATTTCAGCCTTGAAAAACCGGCCAGCTCGGTTTCATTGTCGTATATCAATCAGAACCTGGGCTATCAGACCTGGTATCAGTTGATTACAGACAGCGAGGGCAAAGGCATGACGTTGATTCATGACGCCCTGCTGGCCAACAACTCTGACAGTGATTACCGTCATGCGGCGATTCAGTTGGCATCCGGTGATACCGGTGCGGTGCCGCAGGTGATGATGGCGCGGAGCTATGCGGCCGGCATGGCAGAGATGGACAACCAGTCGCAGCGCAGAGGGGACCTGTATTTCACTGCTGTACCGGGACACCATAATCTGCCCCCCCGCAGTCGGCAGAAAATCCGGTTGTCGGTCATCGATGATTTGAAAGGCGGACATTATTACCAATATCGTTTTTATGGGCAGTCCCAGCCTGGCAACCGACCGGTGCAGGGGCATCCGACCCAGATGATTCGATTCACAGCACCCGCAGACCTGCCGGCTGGCAGAGTGCGTGTGTTTGAGGAAGACAACAACGGTCGGCTGTTCATGACCGGTGAAAGCGTGATGGATCAGTCTGCAGCCGGTTCGCAGGTGTTACTGGGGCAGGGCGAGGCCTACACCGTAGAAGTTGAGCGCAGCCGTCTGGATGTGCGCCAACAGGTCAACCAGTTGATTGTTTCATGGCAGCTGGTGATCCGAAACCGGAAGAAAGAGATGGTGCAGCTGCGGATCATGGATGAGGACCGTGACCTGTTGCGGGTCGACCAGCTCAAGGGGGTTGAACTTGCGGATGATGGAGCACTGACGGTCAACCTGTCGGCGGACAGCGAGAAAAAAGTGTTTTTCTCTACGGTCTATCAACGGAAACAATAAGTGGAAGCACACGATGGTGGGATACCATTCGGTGGTCGTGTTGACGGGGGCTGGCATATCAGCGGAATCAGGGCTGCGAACCTTTCGGGCCAGTGACGGCCTGTGGGAAGATCACCGGATTGAAGACGTGGCGACACCGGAAGGGTTCGTCCGCAATCCCGCCCTGGTGCAGGATTTTTATAATCAGCGCCGACGGCAATTGGCCTGTGTCGAGCCCAATGCAGCGCACCGGGCACTGGCTGAGTTTGAGCAGCGTTTTGATGGCCGGTTTCTGTTGGTGACCCAGAATGTGGATGATCTCCATGAACGGGCCGGGTCAAAAAATCTGCTGCATATGCACGGTGAATTACGGATGGCTCGTTGTGTGGTAACCGGTGAGGTTGAACCGCAGGATGGAGATATACTGCCAGAATCGCGTTGCCGCTGTTGCGGGGCACCGGGTAACCTGCGGCCCCACATTGTCTGGTTCAATGAAATGCCGCTGTATATGGATACGATCTATGAAGCGCTGGCTGACTGCGATCTTTTTGTTGCCATTGGCACATCCGGCAATGTGTATCCGGCAGCGGGATTTGTCCTTGAGGCAAAACAAAACGGAGCAAAAACCATTTTGCTAAACTTGGATGAGGCTGATAACTCGTCATTGTATGATCAGCAGCTTATGAGCGCTGCAACCGTGACAGTGCCCTTATTGATTAATCAAATTTTGTCTTAGACTGCTCACTCGATTTGACATCATCTGTCGCTGTTTTCTGGGCTTTTAATAGTATGTTTTTTCTTGCCTCGAATACCTCTAACACATCTCTTAATGCGGGTAGTGTCATTTGTCCCGGTGTTTTGTTACGGAGTTTTTCTTTGAACTTGCTGGGTAGCTTTTTCGTCTTGTATTTTTGGCAAAATAGTTCTATTTGATTCATCAGTTCTATTGTTCTTTGTATGGCATGGTTGACTTCATCTTCAGTCATTTTTTCATTTGCCATTAAGTCTTCGAGCGCTTTAAATTCAAGCTCCAATATACAGTTCTCTTTTGCTGCTTCTAGACTGAAGTTGCCGCCACGTAGCCTGTTCATAACTTTGTCTTCATTTTTTAGTCGTTTGCTTTCTTCAATTAAATGGTCAATAAAATCAAGAAGAATGATTTCTACAGAGTCTTTAATTAACCAGCCAACAATGTGTCTATTGAGATTAAGGTCATCTTCGGTTGCCGGAACGTTTTCTGCAACCAAGCGCTCTCTGGAAGTAGTATGGACTTCTCTCTGTCTTTCTTCTTCTATTATCCTCATTCCCTCATCTGTTTGATCGCTAATAAGGCGGGGAAATGGATGTTCGGCATTGATTTCTTGTAGTGTTTTAGTTTTTTTTAGTAAATTGTATAGCTCTAAATTCTGTTGTGCTTGTTGTAATGACTCCCTTATGAAAGTGGCTGCTTTACTCATTTTTGAAAAAGCTTGACCGTCACGCCTCAGTTTCCAAATGTATTCTTTTTTTATTCTTGTCGTGCCTTTTTCAAAAGGATTGATACCTTCGTAATCACTCATACTTATTTTATCTGCTTTCTTTGGATCTATTTTGCCTGTTAGGTTTAGCATGTAAACGAAGATGCGCACCATATGAAGATAAGCTTCCGAATTACGGTCATAGGAAACTTCAGGTTTTGGCGGTGTCATGGCCGCTGCTCCAATGGTAGCCCCAAGAGAACTATGACGTGAAGAAAGTGACTCCGGCGAAAGCGTAGTACAGGAGCCTGATAAAGTACTTTCCATTTCTAGCATTTCTTCAACGTCATTCAGCCTGTCTATGGCCTCCATGTCTGTTTCTGAACAAACGCTGTAGTCATCATCTCTATCGCTATCAAAGAGAGTCAGATCAGAAGCGCTTACCGTTCGTCTTAATAAGAGATGAGGCTTTTGCCATTCATGAGGCAGTGTAAGGCTTCGCATAACTCCGCCTGTAAACTTCCGATAGCCATTAAACGCTTGTGCATCAATGCTTGATGTAGAGAAAATGCTTGCAGCATCCATTGAGAGGTGACTTATTGTTGTACCTTCTTCAATATGCATTAAACCGGGTGCCCATGCTGTTTGTGCATCTTCCTGTAAGCATGATTCATTGGGTTGATAGGGTGTTTGATCAACGGAGCTATTAGATGAAGATGAATCGATTGGCCGACTCTCCGAGTCCATGAAAATAGGCATTTCATCATGTGAGCTGCTGGTTGAATTATCTATGCCATTACACTTCTCTGGATAATAATCAGGGATTGCAAGAGTATCATGGTTTGACGGTTCTGTTGGAGGATACCTACCATCGAGATGATTTTCTGTCATTGATGAGTGCGTTGTATCTTGGTTACGCTTATCAAGTGAGGGATCGGTTAACAGTTCCTGTTTACGGTATGGATCAATACTGTCTTCTAAATCATCTGTTTTAGGTGTTTCAGTTAATGCTGCTGTATTAGGGGCAGGTGTATTGACTACATTAATTGTTGCTTCGCCTTCAGTACTGGGAAATGATAGCCTAACTGATAGCTGGTGAGGTCTTACTATACCTGTTGGTTTGTTAGTAGCCCATTCCTGATTTTGTGGCAAGGAATCATGGTCCATGGGAAGAGTTAAAGCTGCAGACCGCCTTCTTATGACGTCTTCTGGCATAGCGTCATCAGCTTCAAGCTGGAAGTCATGCTCTTCTACGCGGATCACACCCTTCGTTGATGGGATTTCAGGTTTTGGATTTGGCAGCGATAGTGGAGATGGTAAATCTGTGACGCTGGAGGTGTTTGATGTCCCTGTTGGCTCAATATCTGTTAGGGCATCAGGCCTGTCGTGAAACACTGTGTCACTTGGGTCTTCTGAGGTGTCGACAATAACTTCTGCTGTTCCATTGTTGTCTGTTCGTCTATCGCTTGGTATGTCTGATTCATCATTGCCCGTAGTATCGCCAATCAATAGGGTTTTATCTGGATCGCATGCGCAGCATCGGCAGTGTGTGATAAAAAAAGTTTGTATGCGCCCAGGTAAGTCCCTCCACCATCTTGCGAAATCTTGTAAGCATTGCTTTATATAGGCAATACCGGTGGTTTCAGTAGTTTGCCTTCCATTGAACGAAGCCGTACCGTCTTCATTCGTTGTATCCGCACCCATGCTTGGGCGTCGGTAAACCTGACTGTCACTATTTACACTTGCCATAAATATCTCCAAGGAATCCGTTCTGCCTGAATGTATATATTGCTTACAGGTTGATTGGTGGCTGTTATTACTATTTAGACCGCTGAATGATTAGCAGGTTCAAAACGGTAGTATGTTGGTATGTGTCTTTAAGTTACTGTTATTTATCGAAATGTTGGTTGTTTTTGGGGTTGTTGGACTTTGGTCTTATAGGGTGGATATTTTTATCATCACGTTTTGCTGCCTGCCTCGGCATTGATCTGCATCTATTTACATGCGCGGGATTCTTCCTAGACTCATGGCATTCTGCCTATCCAGTTAATATTGCTAACAACAGGTGTAACCCCGTAATGAGCAAGCCGCTGCTGGTTTTAATGGATGATAATCGTCCATTGTTTGAAACTATGCTGTCCAGCCTCGACTATGAGGCCTGTGAACTGGAATGGCGGCAATTTCCTGATGGGGAAACCTGGCTGAATGTTCCCAGTGAATGCCAGGGGCGTGATGTGGTGATTCAGTGCGCCTTGAATGATCCTGACACCAAACTGCTGCGCCTGTTATTCCTGGTAGAAAACCTTCGGGAAATGGGCGCCCGAAGAATTGGCCTGGTGGCGCCTTACCTGGCCTATATGCGCCAGGATGACCGTTTTTCTCCCGGTGAGGCGGTGACTTCCCGCTACGTGGCTCACATGCTGTCAACCTGCTTTGACTGGCTGGTCACTGTCGACCCCCACTTGCATCGTTTCCATTCACTGAATGAGCTTTATCAACTGGAGTCGGTAGCATTGAGTGCCTGTCACGCCATTGCCCCCTGGATGATGAAAAAAGTGGCAAAGCCGGTGTTGATTGGCCCTGATGAAGAGAGCGAACAATGGGTGAAAGCTGTCGCTGAACTCAGTGGTGCGCCCTACCTGGTGCTCGCGAAGGAGCGCTATGGTGATCGCGACGTGAATGTGGGTCTTGCTGACTCAGCAGAGCAGGCGTCCAGGCTGGCTGAATACCGCGATCACACCCCCGTTCTGATCGACGACATTGTTTCTACTGGTTCCACAATTCTACAGGCTGCCCGACTTCTGCAGGAGAATGACTGTAAGCCAGCTGTCTGTATCGTCATTCATCCGTTGTTTGCAGGTCGGGCCATGCAGGCGCTGCAGGAAGGGTATGTTGATACCGTGATCAGCTGCAATACCATCCGCCACGAAAGCAACCAGATTGATCTGACGGAATCGATTGTGTCAGCGGTCAGGGATATGGCCGTTCGCTGAATACAACGGATGACAGAAGCATAACTATTTATTACCGAATACCAGACGCTTGACTGCTATTCTTGGAGCAACCCTTTCTCACCGTTTAACAGAGACTATCCATGGACATTGAACGTATGAGCACCGAAGAGGTGCTGGAATGCTTTATGGCGGGTTTTGCCCGCCGGAACCCTGGCGAGGAAGATTTCTACCAGGCGGTTCACGAACTGGCCACTGATGTGCTGCCCTTCATGAAGGCTAACGCGCGGTATCGCCGCATGGATCTGTTGGAGCGCCTGACGGAGCCTGACCGAATCATTACCTTCCGCGTCAACTGGGTGGATGATGAACATAATGTCCGCACCAACCGGGGTTATCGGGTGCAGCACTGTAACTGCATTGGACCGTACAAGGGGGGGATACGATTCCATAAGGATGTCACTCTGGATACCCTGAAATTCCTTGCCTTTGAACAAACCTTCAAGAACAGTCTGACCGGGCTGCCCATGGGTGGCGCGAAAGGTGGTTCTGACTTTAATCCCAAGGGGAAGTCAGACCTTGAAATCATGAACTTTTGTCAGGCGTTCATGACGCACCTTTACCGCTATATCGGCCCGCATACGGATATTCCTGCCGGGGATATCGGTGTTGGCAGCCGTGAGGTCAGCTATCTCTTTGGCCAGTTCAAGCGACTGACCAACGAGCTGACACCGGTGATGACAGGTAAGGATCTGGCTGTCGGCGGCTCCCTGATTCGCCCTGAAGCGACAGGCTATGGCGCCGTCTATATGGCTGAAAATATGCTGGATGTGAAAGGCGAACGGCTGGATGGCAAGACAGCAATCGTTTCTGGTTCGGGGAATGTGGCGATCTATGCCGCAGAAAAATTGCTGCAGAAGGGCGCGAAGGTACTGACGCTCTCTGATTCTTCCGGCTACATTCTGGACAAACAGGGCATCACACCGGAAAAACTGGAATGGATCAAGGCACTGAAATTTGAGCGCCGCGGCCGTATTGAAGAGTATGCCGATGCGTTCGATGGTGTTGAATACCATGCGGACAAGCGTCCCTGGGAAGTGTCTGCCGAGTTGGCTTTCCCCTGCGCCACCCAGAATGAGATTGATGCGCCCGACGCCAGTGACCTTGTCAGTAATGGGTGCCGGCTGGTGGCTGAAGGGGCAAATATGCCGACCCGTGAGGCGGGTGTTAAAGTCTTCCACGAGGCAGGGATCATGTTTGGACCTGCGAAGGCGGCAAATGCGGGTGGTGTTGCGGTTTCTGGCCTGGAAATGTCACAGAACAGTATGCGCCTGAGCTGGAGCCGTGAAGAAGTCGATAGTCGCTTGCAGACCATCATGAAAGATATTCATGCCCGTATGCTGCAGTATGGTCGCGATGGTGACACGATCAATTATCAGCGTGGCGCCAATATTGCCGGCTTTGCCAAAGTGGCAGATGCGATGATTGCATTAGGTGTTATCTGATAAATTGAGTGGATATCGGTAGCAAGCCTTGTCCTGTCGGTATTTATGCAGGGCAGGGCGATATATTTTCAATATATAGACTGATAATCTGAAATAGGTGTAGATTTATTAGAATGGTACAAACGTATTTTTACGTTATCGTTTTTTTACTATTGGTTTCATAAGTCCAAGGATGGTGATGGGATGAATTATATTGGTTTGAAACATCCAATGATAACGGTTGGAGATAAAGGAGCGTCTGAGCAGAAGCATAATGAAATTGATTTGGCTAAAAATCCACAGTTTACTGTGAGTTCAGATGTTGATTTCTTACCCAAAGTCAGTATTCATGATAGAGATATGCATATTGTCTCCAATGCTATGGGTCAGGACGGGCTAGAAGGGGTGGAAATTGCTGGGGAATTTGTTCTGGGTAACTTGCAGTATGCTGAGCACCTGTTAAAGCATTATCCTGAGTCAACTCATAAGATATTGACGCGAGGGCAGCAGTGTTTTATGACTAATGCCTTTTTAGAGTTAATGCTGCCAAGGGAAGAATGTCTACGCAGAGTTTATCAGCGGCCGGTTAACGGTTTATATATATTAGGACGGCGTGATGCGGAATATTGTAATAATGTGCTTTCAAAGATAATACCCTCGAAAGAACAATTGGGAGATAAAAAACTCGTCATATCAAGAAACCTTGCTTTGATGGAAACGATGAATGCAATGCTGGGGATCCTTGAAAATTATTTCCAGAGCAATGGAATAGACTATGTTTTTGATTTTACTGTTGGTGAAGAGGCCGTTAATGATGCGGGAGATAACCTGGCAAGATTACAGTCAAATAAAAGGGTGAATATCGCCATTATGCCAACGGAATACCAAAAAATGGATGACGAGGAGTATCAGAAAATAAGAGAGTTGGATGTGGGTATGTATAATGCTGTTCATGTTCGTGAGTTATTAAAAAACACAGGCTCGACTAACCTGTGGCAAGAAAAAAGCAGACATGACGATATTCTGGTTTTTGCACTAAACAGGCTCAAGCAGATGTCTGAAGAGTAAAAGGTTATTGTCAAATCTCGTGACGAAAAACAAGAGTGCACTGTGTCAGATTGACAGGGCAATCTCTACAGGCGCTAATCAGTAATAATCCCAATCGCTAACCTACATAGAAGCTGGCTTTCCCTTTGCTGGTATTGTTAGTAACTTGATATTTCAGCCTATATGTACGACGGCCTGTACCTGCGAATATTAAGGTCGGCTGGTTTCAGTTATGACTTGAATACATGTGTTTAACGGCTCAGGTAGCGCATCCCATCTTCAATGCCCTTGACCGTTAAAGGATACATCTCGTGATTTACCAGTTCACGGATAATAGTAGTTGAGGTGGTATATTCCCACGCATTCTCAGGGTAGGGATTCAGCCAGGCGATTTTACGGAATTTCTCCATAAACCGGAGCATCCAGGCGGAGCCGGCTTCATCATTCCAATGCTCGATACTGCCACCGGGATGAGTCACTTCATAAGGCGCCATGGCGGCATCACTGACAAAAATCACTTTATAGTCACTGCCATATTTGTGCAGGATATCCAGGGTCGGGATGCGTTCGGAATCCCGCCGGTAGTTATCCTTCCAGACAGATTCATAAATAAAGTTATGAAAATAAAAGAACTCAAGATGCTTGAACTCTGTTCGGATGGCTGAGAAGAGTTCTTCGCACACTTTGACGTGGGCATCCATGGTGCCGCCAATATCCATGAACAGCAGGACTTTCACGTTATTGTGACGCTCCGGGACCATCTTGATGTCCAGCATGCCGCCGGACTGAGCAGTGGAGCGAATGGTGCCGTCCAGATCCAGTTCCTCGGTGGCGCCTTCTCGAGCAAACTTACGCAGTCGTCTGAGTGCCATCTTGATGTTACGGGTGCCCAGTTCAACACTGTCGTCCAGGTTACGGTATTCCCGTTTGTCCCAGACTTTTGCCGCACGTTGGTTACGGCCGCCATCCTGACCAATCCGGATCCCTTCCGGATTGTAACCATAGGCACCGAAGGGTGAAGTGCCGCCGGTGCCAATCCAGCGGTTGCCGCCCTGATGGCGTTCTTTCTGTTCCTCAAGACGTTTGCGGAATTCTTCCAGCAGCTTTTCCAGGCTACCAAGGCTGTTAATTTTGGCCTTTTCTTCGTCAGAAAGGTATTTCTCGAATTCCTTACGTAACCAGTCTTCCGGGATGAGTGCATCCAGCAGGTTATCCAGGTCTTCCAGACCTTCGAAATAGGCGGAAAACGCCCGGTCGAACTTGTCAAAGTGGCGTTCATCTTTTACCAGTACCGCACGGCTTAGATGATAAAAGTCGTCCATATTGGCGAAGGCAAGATGAGATTTCAGCGCCGCAACAAGATCCAGGTATTCCCGGATACTGACCGGCACACGGAAGCTGCGCAGGGTATCGAAAAAAGTCAGTAGCATGGGATTAACGTCCTGCTCGACGTGCCATGAATGCCAGTTTTTCAAGCAGCTGGACATCCTGTTCATTCTTGACCAGCGCACCGCAGAGCGGTGGAATCGCCTTGCTGGGATCCCGTTGTTGCAACAGGTCAGTCGGCACATCATCGGCCAGCAGCAGCTTCAGCCAGTCGATCAATTCTGAAGTCGAAGGTTTCTTCTTCAATCCGGGCACTTTTCGAACATCAAAGAAGACTTCAAGCGCCTCTCTCACCAGATCCTGGCTGATATCTGGAAAGTGGACATCCACGATCGCTTTCATGGTGTCCTGGTCCGGGAAGCTAATGTAATGGAAAAAACAGCGGCGCAGGAAGGCATCCGGCAGTTCTTTTTCATTGTTACTGGTGATGATGACAATCGGCCGCTGTTTCGCCTTGATCAGTTGGCGGGTTTCGTACACATAGAACTCCATTTTGTCGATCTCCTGGAGCAGATCGTTCGGGAATTCGATGTCGGCCTTGTCGATTTCGTCAATCAGCAGCACCACCTGTTCATCGGCAGTGAACGCTTCCCAGAGCTTGCCCTTGACGATGTAGTTATTGATATCGTGAACCTTGTCATCACCGAGCTGGGAATCGCGCAGGCGGGATACGGCGTCATAGTCATACAAACCCTGCTGGGCGCGGGTGGTGGATTTGATGTTCCACTGGATCAGCGGCTTGCCAAGGGACTGCGCCACCTGTTCTGCCAGCATGGTCTTGCCCGTACCCGGTTCACCTTTCACCAGCAACGGACGCTGCAGGGTAACGGCGGCGTTGACAGCCATGCGCAATTCATCGGTGGCGATATACTGGTCAGTGCTCTTGAATGTCATGTGCTTTCCGTCGTTTCGGCCTTCCGGGCCTTGCGTTGAATGCTTGTTATTAGTGTATCTGGCGCTACTTTAAACAAGCGTTTGATTATTGGCAATTGGCGGAAGGTGTCTGGAGGTGATCGTTGCCAGTGTCAGGATAGGCGTTTGTTTCGTGACTGTGAGTGGTTTTTGATGTCTCGTGTTGTGGTTGGTGCGGGAAAGTCGGGCTGGTCGGTGTCCGTTTTTCGCCGCATCGACAAGGCTGTCCTGCCTTGCGATGCTACCGCGGCATCCCTGCCGCTGCTGCAAACGGACACCGACCAGCCCGACAATGAACACTGCTGCGCTAACACGTTCATTCTGTATTCCAGTGTGCTTACATATGCATTTCAGTTATTTGTAAATTATTTTTTCATCGTTCAAATGAATACGGTGTTTCCCTATAGTGGTGCATCACTTCAGTGGTTTTTGTTATCAACGCCTACTAGAAAGGATCTCGATAATGTCCCGGATTTATGATGATAACTCCCTCTCAATCGGTCATACGCCGCTGGTGAAACTGAACCGCATCGGCAAGGGCTATGAGATTTACGCCAAAATTGAATCCCGTAACCCTGCCGGCAGCGTCAAGTGCCGTATCGGCGCCAGCATGATCTGGGATGCGGAACAATCCGGTCGGCTCAAGCCCGGCATGGAGCTGGTGGAACCAACCAGTGGAAATACCGGCATTGCATTGGCTTTCGTGGCGTCTGCCCGTGGAATCCCGCTGACATTGACCATGCCGTCATCCATGAGCTTGGAGCGCCGCAAGATTCTCAAGGCGCTGGGTGCAACGCTGGTATTAACAGAGCCTGCGAAAGGCATGAATGGTGCCATTGCCAAGGCGAAAGAGATCGCTGAGAGCGATCCGGGCCGTTACCTGCTCCTCCAGCAATTTGAAAACCCCGCCAACCCAAGCATCCATGAAAAGACGACCGGGCCTGAAATCTGGGAAGATACTGACGGCGGTATTGATATTCTGGTGGCTGGTGTGGGCACAGGCGGTACCATCACTGGTGTTTCCCGCTTTATCAAGCAGGAAAAGGGCAAGGCGATCACGAGTATCGCCGTTGAACCGGTGGCCTCTCCGGTGATCAGCCAGACGCTGGCCGGAGAGGAAGTAAAACCCGCTCCTCACAAGATTCAGGGCATTGGGGCCGGTTTTGTACCAAAGAACCTGGATCTTTCGCTTGTTGATAGCGTAGAGCAGGTCACCAATGAAGAAGCTATGGAAACCGCGCATCGCCTGATGAAGGAAGAGGGCATTCTGTGCGGCATCTCCTGCGGCGCGGCACTGGCTGCTGCATTGCGTGTTGCAGCGCGCCAGGAAAATGAAGGCAAAAAGATTGTCGTGATTCTGCCGGATTCTGGTGAGCGCTACCTGTCATCGCCCTTGTTTGAAGGTATGTTTACAGGGCTTGAAAACGTTCAGTAAGTCATTCACAGGCCGACTTTAAAGGCGGCCTGCATTCATTACCCTTTGCCAGTTATGTCGCCTTTTTTCATCTAATGCTACAAGTCACTAACTAATTCAAACGGATTCTCGTGGCTACAACATGATTTGTGTTTCGCCGTTCTTGAACACAATCATGTCGCCAGCATGCATGGCATGCCATTCTTCGTTATGAGTCAGTGGCTCTGTAGCGATGACAGAGACAATATCTTCAGGGGTTGTTTCCTGTCTGAAATCCACCGTGACATCGGCATCTTTCAGCTCGGCGGTCGTAAAGGGGGCTCGGCGGGTAATCCAGCACAGTTTGGTGCTGCAGTAACAGCCAAGTATACGGGAGTCGCTCAGCAGCATATTGTAGACACCGAATTTCCGTAATTGCTCACAGCACTGGTGAATGAAACGCCACAGTGTCGTATGACGTTTGGGGGGAATGGGGAACCGTTCACGAATCTGATCCATCAGCCAGCAGAAAGCATGCTCACTGTCTGTTGTGCCGACCGGTAAGTAATATTTCAATGCTTTGCTTCTAATGCCCGGTAGTTGGCCATTGTGGGCAAAGGTCCAGTAACGCCCCCACAATTCCCGCATAAAAGGATGCGTATTTTCCAGGCAGACACGGCCGGCATTGGCCTGGCGGATGTGGCTGATGACGATGTGGCTTTTAATCGGGTAATTCTGTACAAGGTTGGCGATTTCTGAGTCACAGCTCGGGTTTGGGTCCCGGAACTCACGAACACCTTTTCCTTCATAAAAGGCGATACCCCAGCCGTCACGGTGGGGGCCGGTACGGCCGCCACGTTGCATCAGGCCAGTGAAGCTGAAGCAAATATCGGTTGGCACATTGGCGCTCATGCCAAGCAGTTCACACATGATGATTTATCCGTACTTCGGGACTTCTTGTCTACAGTGCTAATGAATCGCCAGAGCGCACGTAAAACCGGTTGTCATAGTATCAACAACGAGCTTACAGAGCAGGTTCTTTGCGAGGCCGGTTGGTGTTCTTCGGTTGTTCCGTGTTGCGATCGTCTTTCGGGGGTTTGATAAACAGGCCGCCAAGCGCCGCCAGGAGCGTTGCAACCAGCAGGCTGATCAGCACGAGAGGGGCTGTACGCAGCATGGCCTCCGGCCCATGGGAGAGTCCATCGAAGAGACAGACCAGCAGGGCAGGACCCAGAAACCCCATGCCCGGATTCGATATGGCCGGTGTCAGGATCGCAAAGGCGGCAATCATACGGAGAAAGCGGCGTGGAAAGCCCTGGCCGAAGGGGCGTGTCATGCGCCACCAGACAGCCAGGCAACCCAGGGCACCAACCAGGTAGACGGCCCAGGCGATAATGTATTGGTGAGTAGTCATTCCTTGTCGCGGTTCCTGCAAAAGCGCTAAGTTTACTGGCGCCAACCCGTTGTTGGAAGCCGCCATGCGGATTTGAGCTATTCAGTGACACGAGTCCGTGACAATAGTTTACCTACTTTGAGGATGGTTTTTTACCCAGAAGGACGGTTAGCAGTCCACCGATGATCACCAGACTCATGCCGGCAAGACTCAACATGCCGGGTTTGTCGCCCCAGATGAGCCAGCCAAGCAGCCCGGCAAAGACCACGCTGAAATACGTCAGGGGCGAGATCAGGCTGGCTGGGGCGTAGCTGTAGGCCTTGGTATAGAAGAACATCAGCAGGTAAATTGAAATGCCGACAAAAAACATCAGTGGCCAGTCAGCGGTGGCAATCGGTTGCCAGCTATGGGCAGCCAGAGGTGCGCTGGTCAGAAATGAAATGAAAAAATAATAAAAAAGTATTCTTTGGGTGGGTTCTGTTTCAGAAAGCCGGCGTGTGCCCACCATGGAAATAGCGAGTGTCAGCCCTGATAATGCACCGATAAGATGCCATGAGCCGATATCATCATTACCTGGCTGCAAGACCAATATCACACCTATAAAACCGATGCCCATCGGGAGCCACCGGTTGCGTGGCACCATGATTCTACTCCAGCAGAGCACAACCAGCGGAACCCAAAGGGGCGCAGCATTGCGTAGGAGGACAGCATCAACCAAGGGCGTATGAGCCAGTGCCAGATAGTAGGTATAGAAACAGGCCCAGCCTGCGAGTCCTCGGATCAGGTGCTGACCAATACGCTGTGTCCTGAGCCCGTTCAGCCCGTGCTTAACAATCCAGGGTGTACAAATCAGGCAGCTGAGCAGGTATTGGAAACAGACAATCTGGGCAACGGAAACGGAACTGGCAAGATGTTTAGTGGCAGCGCCTGCGAGGCTGCCAATCACCGCTGTGGCGATACCAAAGAGTACCCCCAAGGTTGGGTTTTGCTGATGTGACATGGTTTTACTTCTTATTCAGTACACTGTCGGTAATTCTGACAATTTTTTGTAGGCAGGCAAAGTAGAAATTATATTGTTATGGATGTGTTTGCAGTTATAATAGAGATTTATTAAAGACGTTTATTATCATCTAGTATTAGTTGTCAGTACTATCTGGCGCCAGCTCTTCTGAAAATAATCTATTATGTGTCACCCTGACTTGAGCACGTAATGTTGCTTTGTAGTGCAACAGCCTGCGATTTAAATCTTCTTGAAATTTTCTTAAGTTTTGTAAAGCTAATACTGGGATCACTCTGCTAAATAAATTTCTATGCTCAAGCTGCATATCTTTTGCAAGCGAATCACACATGTCAATTGAGGATGTAAATGATGTTACTATTTGATGGAGAGTCTGCTGATAAGAATGTTCCTGGCTATTAGGTATTTTTTTTGAGCATGCTCTTTGCTTTTCTTTAATGATTTCCATTATGGATTGACAGGTGTCTTTTAGCTCTTCACGAGTTGGACAGTTTCTTTCGTCATCAAAAAACGGTTTTCCCCTTCTAAAACACGTAAGATAGGATGATAGAGCATCACAAGCTATCAGTAAGTCAGGAACTTGATGTGTAAAAATGTGAATGGTATTGAGCAAAAATCGAGGTTTTCTTTGAAGTGATGTTTTAGAGAGTCGAGTATCTTTATCTATGAGTTCTCTTGTGATTTTTAAATGGTCTTTTAGTGGTTGTATTACTAAGGTGTATTGGGTTTTTTTAGCGGTTTTTGATGGCATTCTTAATAAGATTTTTAGCCATTCTGCAGTGTTGCTAAAAGTTGTTATATTATAATAGCATTCTCTAAGTGGCATGTTGTGATTTAATAATATATCTGTTGTTACTTCAGAAATTTTTACAATAGCATTATGGATGTTAAGTGATAATTTTCCTAGGCGCTGAATCATTCCTGTTAGATTGACAATGTGGTCGCCGGAATCATTTTTAAATTCTGTGTACTGGTATGTTTGGCAAAGATGTTCGTGTAGACAGGTGTAGTTTTTATGGAAGTCCTGTGTGCATTGAGATAGTGATAATAAATTATCCTGGATGATTCTTAATGGTAATGGATGAGTAGGCTGTTGTGGTTTGATATTGGTTATCCTAGTAAATACAGTTTCAAAAACTGTAATGTTATCTAGTGAGTAATTTAGCATATTTAAAATATCATCAACTGAAAATTGCTGAATGTTTGTAGTCATATCTTCAATGTCAGTTGGAAATGTTTTGATAGTCCTTAATTGAGCAGTTTGAAGATTTTTTTGAATTTCTTCTAATCCTGCTAAATAAGGTTGGTATTCAAGGCATAGATTACGAGTATCTGCTAGCTCTTTGCTGCAGGCAGCAGCAGTTTGCGCTTGGAGTCTAACAGGGCAAGACGAACCCTTTGTGAGTACGTCATGTGCCTGTAGGGTTTCTGTAAATTCATGGGTGAATTCAACCAATGCTTTGGCACTTTCTAACACATTTACAGGCTGCTCTTGCACAGCCTGAAGCAGTTTTCTCATATACCTTCTGCATTGATCGAACTGGCGATCAAGAAAACCTGGTGGTAGTGGGTTTGAATGCCTTTCCAAAGATTTAACTCCATCAGGGTGTTTTGGCAGTACACTTAGCAATATGTTTAAGGTTGATAGTGATGCTTGATCATGGCCTGCGATACATAGACAGCGTACTCTATGCTGAAGAAAGTCTAGATTTTCGTTGATAAAACCGGGCTGCTTGGTTGCAAGTTGAAAAAGTTCCTCATGATAGTCCCTAAAGGTGTCCTCAACGAAGCGGCAATATTCAACGCTGCTGCCTGCTCCAATACGGTCTAGCTCTAATAGAGTTCTAGACAGTGCTTGCCATAATGATAACACTCTTGACGGATTCGGTTGTGGTATATCAGTATTTTTATAAAATTCTGTGAATTGCTCAGAAAAATGTATTTTAAATATCTTATAGTAAAATAATTCCATGAATAAGGCCTGCTTGTATGCAGTTATAGCTGCATGAAGATGCACTTTGATTTGTCCGTGGTTTGTGTGGTAGTCAGGAGAAATTTGGTCGCCGATGCCTTGAAGTACTTCACTATGTCTAACAAGAACAGATGCCGCTTCTAGTGATGGATTGCGGTATTTTTGTTGCAATAATCCTGTTGTCTTTATTTTGCAGTATGTATCATGCAATAGAGTTAATGTTTTTTCTACGGAAAGTTTTTCTAGTGTTTCATGAACGGATTGAGCGGATAATTCCTCATTGATAAGACTTTCTGAAAAATCAAATACTTTTGTTAATTCTGATTCCTGATTGCTTAAGGTTGATAGATAGTCTCTAATTTGTGCTATGTGAGCATCAGGTTGGAACTGGTTAAAACGCTGCATCCAAAATTCATGGTTAGATTGATCTGATTCTAATGTTAATGCATCTTTCCAAAAGGAATAATCATCTTTCATGATCATAAACTTTTTCATTGCATTTCCAAGTGCAAGTTTTGTTTCTGCCTGCATAAGCATAAATTCACACGGTTCCTTGTGATCTACCATGAATTGTGTGCCATGCTTGGTTTGATCCCATGTCAGTTTTACATAGAGCTCTTGCGTATTTTCTAGTAATGAAATTTTGATGCCAGGGTGTTGTATTTTTTTGTTGAGTTGCCAGATAATGATATGTGAAGTAAATAAAATGTTTCCACGTTTATATAATACATTACAGGTTTTGTTCAGTATGTCTGTCAGTTTCTCAATGCCAATTTTTTCTGCGATATTTTCTAGTGCGAAAATGGTCTGGTCACAATCGGAGTTTATGTAATTATTATGAAAACAAACCTCGCAATAGTTTGGAAGATCAATGATATAGGATAGATGTTTCTGGTAGATTTCTAGATACCAATCAGAGCGGTGTAATGTTGTATTTTCTAATGCTTTCATGGTCTGATGTAATAAATCAGCTAAATATATGACCCGTTCAATGTCGTGGTTAATTCTAGCCTCAAAAATTAAAGTATAAGTTTCTAAGGTTATTTGTAAAATATTGGCTAATTTTTCAGCCTCAGATTCTTTTAGTTTACAAGCTTCTTTTGTGAGGTCGTATGCGACTTTACAAGCATTTTTGAATGCATCATCAGTAAACAGTTCTTTGATGTCAGATAAATGATGCATGATTTGTGGGAATTGGCTTTGAAGTTGTTCTACGTGAGCGTAGATAAACCATAAACGTGAAAAAGTTTGATTTCTTTCAGCTTTAATTTCCAGTCTGTGTAAGTGATTCTGGCATAATTCAGTCATGTCATACTCTTGAGATACGTGGATTTTATATGCACAACTCAATAAATGAACAATTTTCCCAATTCTCTCGGTGAATTTACCTCTTTTTTTAGTGATGCTTCGATTAAAAGTTTGTTCTAGTTGATGAATTTCATCAGGAGATCGATGGGTTTCTAAAAGTACTTCATCAATATTAATCGCAGTGGTTTGTGTTAGTTTGATTGTTTTTAGTTCTTCTTCTTTCTTTTTCAAAATGACTTCTATTTGCTGTAGGTCATCATCTAAAGTATGAGTAGGTTTTTCTGTATCAGTCTTTTTACTCGGTTCTGTTTTTGCTGTGGGGGCTATTGACGGTTGAACTAATGGTTCTATCTGTGAAATAAGTGTTGTTAGGCTGTTTTTTGTTTTTTCAATATCCTGTACTCTTATTTCATGATCAGAGCGATAGGCTGGATCCTTGCTTGTATCACTCTCTAGCTGAGTGATATTGTCGAGTAACGAATGCGATTGTTCTAGCAGCCTTTGTAGTCTCTCTTTCCATTTTCTTGGTTTTTTTGTTGATAAACCTTTTTCACATGCAGCAAATAACTCATCAGTATGGAGTTCGACGTTTTGTAATGTAGTCAATAAACCCATTTTTTCATGTGGTGTTAAGGTGCTCCAGTTGTCACGAAACGACTGGGCTCTGTTCACATTAAGTGTTGTCATCTCTGACTATACTGTTTCGTGCGTCTATTCCACTCGGCATTTGAGAGGTGAGACATGCAGCAGCAATCATTTGACGACATCCTGAAATCCATTCCTCTGA
>NZ_JAEVHF010000019.1 GCF_018263925.1 Kistimonas asteriae | reverse complement strand
AATTCCACAAGGCTCATGCCTTTCTGAAACTGGATTTTGTTCCTGGCCATGACACGTCTCCTAACCCAAGGAAAACCAGTGTCGTAAGTTTAGACGGGAGAATGGCTTATGTTAGGTGGTAATCAGGAACGACTTTGTAGCACCACAAAATCAACCAAGCATTCTTACATCTTTTAGTATTTGTTCTCTAAGGTCATAGCGCCCATACCACTCTGATAAATACTCTCCCAGTTTTGGTATAGTACTGGCAAATATCGAGTTATTGGAAAAATAGGTAATAACATTTGCAATCCTCTGATAGAGCAATCGGTTGCGTCTATCGAGGTTAGGAATAAAAACAGGCTTAATGAGACGCTCATACATATCTGGATCAATAAACTTCGGACACACAAAATCTACATCCTTTCTATCCGCTTCAATCATAATCAGATCCTTGATATTGATTGATTTTTCGCCTGCTGTAATCCAGTGCTCTCCGCTCAGTTGATTGTCATATATATGCAAGATCGATTTTCCCACAATATCACAGGGTATGGCATCTACCGTCGCACCAGACGAACAAGGCAATATTGGTAAGGATGAACGGGTAATGTATCTCAATAAACGATGAAATCCTTGTATTCTTGGCATTACGCCATCTGAGCTTTTTCCAATAACAATAGATGGGCGCACAACCGTTACAGATTGATCCAGCTTGCTTTCTGCAATGGTTTTACTGAGCTCATAGTTATTCATGCAATCATCAGTATTTTTTCTGACAAATGCAGTACTGATATAAATGAGCGGTACCTTCAGTTTTCTTGCGAGCCCCTGCGCCTGCACCAATCCAACAACATTGGTGCTGTATAGTGCATTGTCGCTGGCATTAAAGTCGGTATTGGCTGCGCTGTGGATAATACAGTCAATAGATTTCAACTGTTTTATCACTGCGTGATTAAAGCCAAATTCAGGCAGCGTTATATCACCATCCAGCTGCAAAGTGACGCCACGCGGTAATGCAAAAAACCGCGAATTTCTTACCAGGATACAAACCTCATCAGAATCCTCTAGCAAACTAATTATTGATGAACCAATAAGCCCTGTTGCTCCAGTCAGTAAAAATCGACGATGCATAGCATTTTTCCCAAAAAGACACCTACTCACCTGATGATGAAGGTATAGCAAAGCTCGCAGAAAAATAAAACCTAATGGCAATGATAATTGTTTTTATTATTATTGGTAGCTTCTAACTCTATGTCACCAAATGGGGACCCGTGCGTATTACAACAGTGATGAGACGATAGACGCTGGGTTAAGGCTTCCCAAGGAACGCCTCTCGTTCATTATGAAGCACATATTATGGGAACAGGCATGCTTCATGCCTACACTCCAGCTCCTGTCCTTTCATTATCAGAATCCGTTCATCTTTGGCACCTAGACCCATCAAGCCGGCTCCTTTAGACTTGCTTCACCTGAAATAATTCGAACAAATTCGCCATGACAGATGTTGCCGCAGAGCAGCGAGACGCCCCCCCTGTACGGAGTCTGCTCGAGAATTCCGTGGGACTCGTCACGCCGCGCAAGCTGCACTTTGCTGATCCCCTGCACCTGCGTTGTGGCCGGATTCTGCCGCAGTTTGATCTGATGATCGAAACCTATGGCGAACTCAATGCAGAGGCATCCAATGCCATTTTGGTTTGCCACGCTCTGAGCGGCAATCATCATGCAGCCGGTTACCACTCCCCGGAAGACCGCAAACCCGGTTGGTGGGATACCGCCATCGGCCCGGGCAAACCCATTGATACCAATACATTCTTTGTCGTCTGTCTGAATAACCTGGGTGGCTGCCATGGCAGCACCGGCCCAACCAGCATCAACCCGGAAACCGGCCGCCCCTGGGGACCTACATTTCCAGTGGTAACCGTGGATGACTGGGTAGACAGTCAGGCGCGCCTGGCCGATCAGCTGGGCATTCCGCAGTGGGCGGCAGTGGTTGGCGGCAGCCTCGGTGGTATGCAGGTACTGGAGTGGACGATCCGTTATCCGGAACGGCTTCGTCATGCAGTCCTTATTGCGTCAGCACCGAAACTGTCCGCCCAGAACATTGCCTTCAATGAAGTGGCCCGCCGCGCCATCATGAGCGATGAAAACTTCCATGATGGTCATTACCAGGAACAGGGCGTTATTCCCAAGAACGGGCTGATGCTGGCGCGCATGGTCGGTCATATCACCTATTTGTCCGATGACGCCATGGGCACCAAGTTTGGCCGGGAACTCAGGCAGGACAAAATCAACTTCGACTTCGGCGCGGAGTTCCAGGTAGAAAGTTATCTGCGTTATCAGGGCGAGGCGTTCTCTGGACGGTTCGACGCCAACAGCTATCTCCTGATGACCAAGGCATTGGATTACTTCGACCCGGCAGCCCGGTTTGATCATGACCTGGTCAAGGCGCTGAAAAACACCTCAGCCCGTTTCCTTGTACTGTCCTTTTCAACGGACTGGCGGTTTGCGCCCGATCGCTCCCGGGAAATCGTGAATGCATTGCTGGCCGCTAAAAAGCCGGTTTCCTATCTGGAAGTCGATGCTCCCCAGGGGCACGATGCTTTCCTGATGGCCATTCCCCGCTACATGGACACCCTGCAGGCTTACCTGCGACGCGTCGCTGAGGAGGTCTGCTGATGCGTAAGGACTTTGAACTCATACAGCATTGGATCAAGCCCCAAAGCCGGGTACTGGATCTGGCCTGTGGCGACGGCGCATTGTTAAACCAGCTGACGACCAGCCACAACGTGCAAGGCTACGGGCTGGAAATCAATCCGGAGAATATCCAGGCCTGCATTACCAAGGGTGTGAATGTAATCGAGCAGAACCTGGATCACGGACTCAAGAACTTTGGTGATAACACCTTTGATACTGTGGTCATGACCCAGGCCCTGCAGGTGATGCGTTTTCCGCACCTTGTGCTGGAGGAAATGCTGCGGGTTGGGAAGGAATGCATCGTCACCTTTCCCAACTTCGGCCACTGGCGCTGCCGGACACATCTGACCCTTCGGGGCAAAATGCCGGTCTCCAAATTCATGCCCTACACCTGGTATGACACCCCGAACATCCACTTCTGCACCTTCCGGGATTTCGAGGATCTTTGCCGCAAGAGCAACCTGAAGATTCTCAACCGCCTGGTGGCCAACCGGGAACATGAAAGCCCGGCACTGGGCCGTGCCATGCCGAACCTGTTTGGCGAAATTGCCATCTATCACCTGTGTCGACACAACGAGGCTGCCTGATGCGACCTGTACGCTCATCCCTGCTGTTCCTGTCTCTGCTCCTGTCCCTCAACACAGCGGTTGCCAATGAACCGGCGTCTACAAAACGGTTCGGCGATTACGTAATTCATTACTCCCCATTCAACAGTACATTTGTGACACCCCAGGTCGCAAAGAGCTATGCTCTGACACGTGACAAACGTACCGGGCTGGTCAATATCGCCGTACACTACAAGGGCAAGCCGGTGAAGGCGCAGATTAAGGGCGAGGCGGCCAACCTGTTACAACAGAAAGAAGCCCTGACCTTCCGGCTGATTGATGAAGGAGAAGCCGTGTACTACCTAGCGCCTTTCCGTTTTATCAATGAAGAACTGCTGTGGTTCACCGTCACAGTAACGCCCGAGCAGGGGGGCGGCGGCCCGATGACCGTCCGCTTCTCACGAACATTCTACGAAGGCTGACAGCATCCATGTCCTCAGAGATTCGACAGATCGTCCTCGCCACCGGCAACCACGGTAAGCTGGCGGAATTCCAGCACCTGCTGGGCACCCATAACATCAAGATGCTGACCCAGAAACAGTTCGGGGTCACGGGGGTGGAAGAGACCGGGCTGACGTTTGTCGAAAACGCCATTCTCAAGGCCCGGGCGGCGGCCGCGTCCGGTCTGCCGGTTATCGCTGACGATTCCGGCCTGGAGGTGGATGCCCTGAACGGTTCACCAGGGATCTATTCCAGCCGCTATGCCGGAGAAAGTGCCTCCGATGCGGACAATATTGAAAAATTGCTTAAAGCGCTTCAGGGCTTACCGGTAGCCGAGCGGACTGCACGTTTCCAGTGCCTGCTGGTCTACCTGCGCCATGCCAATGACCCGACTCCGTTGATCTGCCAGGGTACATGGGAAGGCTATATCATCGAAGAACCCCGGGGTGATCATGGCTTCGGTTATGATCCGGTCTTCTTCGTGCCCGGCATGCACAGCACGGCAGCCGAATTGACGCCGGAGCAGAAAAACAGTCAGAGCCACCGCGCGATGGCCATGCGACAGCTGGCAGAAAAGCTCACTGCATAATCCTCTGCGCACGCTGGTCATGGTGTCCTGCGTGCCCGTCCCTTATGATTCCAGGCCCTGTTATTGCTGGCGGTAACCAATTTGCTGACCCTTCCACCTCTCAGTCTCTACGTCCATGTTCCCTGGTGCATCCAAAAGTGTCCCTACTGCGATTTCAACTCCCATACGGCCAAAGGGGAGCTGCCGGAAAGGGACTATGTAAACGCTCTGCTGCAGGATTTTGAAACCTCTCTGGATGCGATTCAGGGTAGAACCCTGCACAGTATTTTCATCGGTGGCGGCACCCCAAGCCTGCTATCCCCCAGTGCCTATGAGCGACTGTTTGCCGGGCTGCGCCAGCATATCGATTTCAGTGACGAGATTGAGATCACCCTCGAAGCGAATCCAGGAACGTTTGAGCAGGACAAATTCACCGGGTTTCGACAAACCGGCATTAACCGGCTATCTATCGGTATTCAGAGTTTTCAGGATGACAAGCTGAAAAAGCTTGGCCGTATTCATCACGGCGAGGAAGCCCAGCGTGCTGTGGAAATGGCGTTTACTGCAGGCTTTACCAATATCAATCTGGACCTGATGCATGGGCTGCCCAACCAAAGCCAGGACGATGCCCTCTTTGACCTGACAACCGCCATTGCGCTCAAGCCAACACACCTCTCGTGGTACCAGCTGACCATTGAACCCAATACCGTCTTTTACTCAAGACCGCCAGTCTTGCCGGAAGATGATGCCCTTTGGGATATTCAGGAAGCGGGTCAGGCACTGCTCGCTGAATCCGGCTACCAGCAGTATGAAATTTCCGCTTACAGCCAGCCAGGCCGTCAGTCCAGGCACAACCTGAATTACTGGCAATTTGGCGATTACATCGGTATCGGCGCCGGAGCCCATGGAAAGCTTACCCTTCTGGAAGAGGATGCAATCCTGCGGAACTGGAAAACCCGGTTTCCGGCAGATTACCTCAATCCTGCCAAGCCCTTTGAAGCCGGACATAGAACGTTGGTCGAAGAGGATCTGCCCCTTGAGTTCATGATGAATGCCCTGCGGCTCAACCAAGGCGTAGAGGCTCGTTATTTCTCTCAACGAACAGGTCTGATGCTTGAGAAGATAAGCAATACGTTGAAGCAAGCAGATGGGCTTGGTTTTATAACGTTAAGAAATAACAAAATAGCACCTACTACCCAGGGAAGCCTCTTTCTCAATGAAGTTTTAGAACTTTTCTGATTCTATTGAGACTCTCAGGTTTTCTCTTCACTAGAGTGACTCCCGGTAAAATAGTCACTACCTGACTATTTTACCGGAATATTGGAACCTAACAAAAAAAACAATGTCAATATATTCAAGGAATATCATCCAATAAACATTGCAAAAATCAGAGGCCTATTATGATCAACGCAACTTTTTTACCGGCAATCAGTACATTATTACACAATCAACAATCAGAACAAGCACCTGTAGAAACTGGAGATTCGATTAGAAAAATTGCAGAAACAAAGAACGATTATCAGCTTGGCCTTTTTGCCAGGGATAATCTGCAACAAAACCTGGAACAGCGCTATCGTGAGCTAATGGTTAGAAAGACTGAAACCATTGATGCAGGAGCCGCTAGCAAAGAATTAGTAAACGAATATAAGCAAGAAGTACAAATTTTTTGTGACACGGTATTAGCAACAAAAATGCAGCTGGAAGCATGTGGTTATCAATTAAACGATAATGATCCAATTTGCATTCTATACCAACATTGCATAACTTCCATTGAATCAAATGAAGATGATAAATACAGTTCCTTTTTAACAACTCCTCCGCAATTTGATACATTATTTACAATATTTAATACTGAAAGAACTGAGACTTCCCTGCAGCGTGGCATTTCCGAATTATCGGGCCTAGACGAAGCGACTTTCTATGATGATAAAGAATCTATATTCCACGACTTCAGATTTATTAGACAATTACTCGTAGATGCTAACAATTTGGTTCGATCTTATGAACTGGAAACACAAAAACCCTTATCAATGGATAACCCGTTAAAACGTTTAGCAAGCTTCAGTAAAGCAATGGATAGTGAGCAGTTAAGCAATTGGATTTCAGGGGATTCTCAATATGATCACCCCATTTATGCTGCAATTCATGGCAAATATTATTACGTTCACTCCGATGGAAATGGCGCAGTTTACCAATATACTCCTAACGAGGAGAACGCACTTGAGGACGATGAAGCGATCTCTCAATCACCCGATCATCGGGAACCATTAGACGGCCATCGACACCATGAAGATACCGTCATTCCCCCTCAAGGATATGTTTCTCGTGTCAGACCAAGCCACGAGCATCATATCAGGGATTTACCAAGAACAGCCTCAGACTTAACAATCGACGAACTACAAGATGATGAGGACACTGACGACTTTCTTATTCGTCCACAATATCGTGAAGATTCCAGAACTTGTCGACGCAGTGCTATACCTCCGATGGGGAGCTTATCAGATACAGCTTCAGGAATGTTTTCGTATGGATATCCGTACCCACGCAAGTTTGGCCTGCAACGTCCCCACCACGGCGGCCCAACGATTCGCGTATTAGATGACGATGAGGAACCTGAGGTCGATTTTCATCGAGACCGCCAACCTACTGATAGAAGCGTTCATTTAAGCGCAAGAAGCTGTTCTATGGAGGCCACGGATATGGATTCATTCTCCTCACAAACACATTTAAAGCACCGCATGCCAACACATTCAAGCGGATCGCCAGATGTTGTTGCCTAAGCTGGGTACGATATGAGGCTAGACCTTGAAACCTGAAGGTAACTCAATCTCCACAGAGACCGGCAGGTGATCAGAAAGCGCAAAATCAACGACCCCATAGTCCCGGACGAACAGAGATGAACTCAGAAAAATATGATCCAGGGACTTACGGGGGCGCCAGCTGGGAAAAGTGTTGTCATCCCACAGCGCAGGCCGTAAATCACTTCCTTTAAGCGGTGAATGTCCCATCAACTGTTCTGCATGGGTATTCATATCCCCCATAAGAATCACATGCTCACAGCCTTTAATCAGATCACGGATGTAGGCCAACTGATTGTTCCGGGTTCTCTGACTCAGCGCCAAGTGCATCATGACCACCAGCAGTGGATTTTCCGCTGAACCCAGCCGCGTCACTATCGCTCCACGACCAGGCAGTAGACCAGGTAGCTTATGGTCTTCAAGATCCAGTGGTTCCTGCCGTGTCAGCAGACCATTGCTATGCTGGGCAATCCGCCCGAGGTTACGGTTAAGCTGCTGATACCAGTAAGGGAAACGGGCTCGATGCGCCAGGTATTCAATCTGATTGATAAACCCGCTGCGCAGGCTACCGCCATCCGCTTCCTGAATGGCGACAATATCGTAAGGACTGATCAACCGTGCAATCTGGTCAAGGTTGGTAACACGGGCGGACGTCGGCAGGATATGCTGCCAGCTGCGGGTAAGGTAGTGACGATACTGCTGGGTATTAATACCCACCTGGATATTAAAGCTCAGCAGCTTGACGGTGTTCCGGGCCGCATCCTGAACGGTGTCATCAACGCTGGCGGCAACCACCTGCCCCTGATGAAACCCACGACCTGTCTTGTGATGGGCCAGTAGCCCGCGAATAGCATTCAACGACTTTACCTGCGTCTGTACGGCTCCCGGAACACACCAGAATCAGAAAACCGGCTTAACCGGCTGTTGCGGCTTTCTGCTGTGGCGCCTTTTCCCGGCGAACCTTATCTACCAGTGCATCGGCGACCTTGAGCATTTCCTCAAGCCCACCGGCAGACTGTGGATCCACCACGTAGCGTCCGTCGATAATCAGGGCAGGTACTCCCATCAGCTGGGCGCCCCGGACTTTAGCATACGCTTTCTGGGACTGGTTGCGTACACCGAAAGAGTCATAGGTCTTCAGGAACGTCTCCTTGTTGACCTTGAAGTGCTCGTTCAGGAAATCCGCCATGTCAGCCGGCTTGTCCAGCCGTTTGCCTTCCTTCTGGACGGCTTCAAAAATGGCGGTATTGGCGGTCTCATCCAATCCCATTTCTTCTAAAGTGTAGAAAAGCTGGGCATGGGGTTGCCAAGGACGACCAAAAATAACCGGCGTTTTCACCACATCCACATCGGCTGACAGCGTCTTTTTCCAGGCAGGTATCAGCTTTTCCAGATCGTAGCAGTGAGGGCAGCCATACCAGAAGATGGTATCGACTTCGATTTTTCCGTCCGTTTGTTCAACAGACACCGCTTCCTTCAGCACTTTGTATTGCTGGCCTGCCCGGTATTCATCAGCCTGAGCCTGAACAACCACCAGACCGATGGCCATGATCAGCCCACATAACAGCTTTCGCATACGACTCTCCACTGCTCCAAACATGATGTATTTATGTGTGATCTATATAACAAAAAGAAATATTCGGAAGTATCGGTATTGGCACCTGTTGTACCGATATTGTCAGCTCAGTCAGGCTGCCATCCCCTCCGTCCACAATAGACAAACTTTCAAAACAATAGTGCCGTATCCCATGAATAAACAGGCTTCAGGGGTTTGTGGGCAGGAAAGAGTACGTAGATTGAACGAAGGAATGGAATATCAGACACAAAAAAGGCGGCTATTAAGCCGCCTTTCTGGATCACCCGAAGGATCAGTGCAGACCATTGATATAGCTGGCCAGCGCATCGATTTCCTTGTTGCTGAGCTTCTCAGCGATGGTGCGCATGATCTTGGTATCCCCATCATTCACACGGTCACCTTCACGGAAATCACGCAGCGTCTTGCCGATGTAATCCGGGTGCTGACCGGACAACAGCGGGAACTTCGCCAAGCTGTTGCCTTTGCCAGTCGGGGAATGGCAACTGGAGCAGGCCGGAATCCCCCGATCCACATCACCGCCACGGTACAGTTTTTCACCCAGGGAGATATGCTTCGGATCCACCTGGCCCACGCTGACCGCCTGGCTGGCATAGAAGGCTGAAATATCGGCAATATCCTGGTCTGACAGGTTTTCCACCATGCCGGTCATCTCCAGCACCTTGCGTTCACCGGACTTGATATCCTGGATCTGCTTGACCAGGTACCCCTCACCCTGGCCGGCCAGTTTGGGGAAATTCGGTGCCATGCTGTTACCGGTCGGCCCGTGACAGGCCGCACAGACAGCCGTTTTTTCCTTGCCTGCCTGCGGATCCCCACTTCCCGCCTGCACAACACCCGATACCCCCAGAGACACTACAAGACTCAGAATGATTTTTTTCATAGCAAACCCAGCTTTTCGGCTAATCCAGCGCGTTACCGTTCTGTATTCAGAGATCTATTGCCCAGACATATAGCGGATTACCGCCTCATAATCCTCGGCCGTGCAGTCCATACACATGCCTTTAGGGGGCATGGCCCCCTTGCCCTGGACGACGCTGTTCACCAGCGTTTCCATCGGCAATTGCAGACGAGCCTCCCAGTCAGCTGCATTGCCCTTGCGGGGAGCCGCGGCCACACCCGTGTCGTGACAGATTTTACAGGCTTTCTGGTATACGGATTCCGGAGTCTGTCCGGCAACCGCTGCCTGGGACATCAGGCCGGCTGCGATCAGCAGAACGCTTCTGGTTAGTATTTTCATATCCGCCTCATCAGACAGCGAAATCCGGCTCGATCCTTTGTCATGCCAAGCATGAACAGGCTGTTTTTCCGTCTTTCACTGCAGTGCAATACCTTTATCGTTATTGATTGAGCTTAAGACCGGCTCGCACTATAGCGTCAGCATTATATACTATCGACCCTGCAATCAGAACATGGTAATCCGTGTCCGCGCCGATTGCAGGTAGTCAATTAACCGATTTTCACCGTAAATGAGTTCTTTTCATGTCTGAACAGATGACCGGCCTAAACTATCGTACAACACGATACGAGACCAGCGCCGCGCGGTTGGACCAGTGTCCTGCCGATACCGGCCGGGAAGTGGCGTTTGCCGGTCGTTCCAACGCCGGCAAGTCCAGTGCCCTGAATACCCTCACGGGTTCCAGCAGCCTGGCACGCACCAGTAAGACGCCGGGACGCACCCAGCTGATCAATTTTTTTCCTATTGACGAGGAACACCGCCTGGTCGACCTGCCCGGCTACGGCTACGCCAAGGTACCTGTGGCCATGAAGCAGGACTGGCAGAAACACCTCGGCGAATACCTGGAAAAACGCCAGAGCCTGGTCGGTGTGGTGTTATTGATGGATATCCGCCATCCCATGAAGGAGTTTGACCAGATCATGCTGGACTGGGCCCGGGATAGCCGAATGCCCATCCATATCCTGCTAACCAAGGCAGACAAACTGAACTTCGGCGCTGCCAAAAGCGCGCTCATTAAAATCCGTAATGATCTGAAAGAATGGGATGCTCAGCTGAGCATTCAGCTGTTTTCCTCCCTGAAACGCACCGGTGTCGAAGAACTGACCGCCCGGCTGGATTCCTGGCTGCTGGTCGATGACGCCGAATAATGACAAATAACCGGTAAAAAAAGCCCCGGCCTCCTGGAACGGAGAGCCGGAGCTAAACGTCGGAGCTCCGATAACCGACGGTATGGTGCAATACCCGCGATGGATCATCACATGGGGGGTGATGTTCACAGGTATTACATAACATTTGACCAACGACGGACGCATTGGTTCCCGATCCACAACAAATAACAGGAACAGCAAAACAGCGTTCTTATAAACAAATGAAATAGATAACGACCTGCCCAATCATTCTGAATTTTTTCCGTAATTGGCTGTCTATTAACAAAGATCTTTTTAAATCAACCACACATGGAACTCAGTAGTGCAGACATCGGCAGGGAAGATAACGCCCATTATTCCTACGTCTCCCATTGAAGACAGACCTCCAATTTCTATACAAGGGGCTTCTGCCTGCTATCAAGGCAAAAAGATAGAAGCCTACGCGGATAAGCTGGCGGTATGGGAAAAATCAGCAGATTGTTCTTCTTGCTCCTGGAGAAGAGTTCCTTACAGCGAATGGGGAGCCTCAGACTCGGTCCCTCTAAAGGAAAGGAGATATTATTCTCTCCAAACCGCTCACCCATGGATTGCCCGCTGGCGAGATCCCATCGATGCTTTGAAAATCGGCCTATCAACATTTTGGGAAAAAATAAAACGCCTTTGTGCCGGCAAAGACCTGTTTTTCTTAAACAAGGATATCAAAGAAAAAGCTCAACAGAACGTTGAAAAAGGCGTCATCCCCTGCGGCCAAAAAACTAACCGCGGCGGTTTTATTAAACGGGGACATGCCTACCTGAGTCTCGCGGTACCCGCCAAAACCGACCAAATGCTGTATTTGGATATTGATCCCGCTATAACCCAGCTAGGCCCGGGTTATAGCCCACAATTAAAGCCCATCATTCCCAAAGGGCTCGAAAATACCGACGCCGCAATGGTTACCCATGCTCATAAAGACCACTTTAAGAACACACGGCTATACAAACTATTTATACAGGTACCTGCACTCTGCCGACGCATTGCTAATCGTATTATCAGTATTATTAAACAGAAATTCCCTTCTTTTTTCGAAAAAACGGCCAGCGAGGTCGTCCCCGAGAAACCCATCAGAACCCGTCTGTGTTTTCCCGCGGGCTCTGAAAAAATCGATTCCATCTTCAAAAATGCGCTTGATTACCAATGGGAAGATGGCTCAACGACAGGATTACGCATGAATCCCTTTGTACCCTATGCGATAAACCAAAATGGTGAACAAGTGGCAACGCTAGCTGCTATTCCCACAAACCACTGGGCAGGCACAAATCCCTTAACCAATTTTCACAAAGCACCAGGGTACGGTTATCTTGTGATGACAGAAAATGAATGCATTTTGGATGCGGGTGATACGGGATATTCCGATGACATGTATGAGGCTATCAAAGAAACTGCCGCACAGAATCCGCATGAAAATGGCCCTAAATATGTCACGGCCCTCTTCAGTCCTGCAGGCCCGGATTTCAATCGAAAACATATGCAGAAAACCCACCAGGCCACCATAGATACAGCAAGATGTATTACGAAACTACAGCTTTTACCGTTCATTCAGGCAAAAGCAACAGCGACAAGTACGACGGATAAACAAACCCTGTTACGCGAATTTATGACAGAAACAGAGTGTCACTTTGTTCACTGGGGCCATTATAAACTTGGGCCAATACACTATGAAGACCCATGGATCTGTTGGCTTCAACTGATTCATGAGGTAATGGATTACGACTTAGATCTTTCGTCAGTTGGAGAAGGCGCTGTAGATCTTCAGGATAGTCTGAATAATCCAACCTATAAAGCAACATTAACAAACGTAAAGGCGCAACTTTTTGCCGATATGCTTGCGCTTAACGGGTCAGAGATTAACCTGGATGATGTTCCCTCTGAACTAGCGATGGCATCACTGACGCACGTACTCTCTTCAGAGACAGAGAAACAACAGGCATCAGGGACAAAACAGTCATGGAATGACTTTGATGTCGTCAAAATCTTACTGAAGACACTGTTAACACAAGTTGCTACCCATCATGAAACCTCTTTTGGACACCCACAGCATGGGATTGTCACCGACTGGATTCTCGATAACTTTGAGAATATCGATTTAAAACGTTTGACGCTCAATAACCTCTCAACCTGGTTCTTCACACACCCGGATGAACGAAGTGCCTCATTGCTCGACACGTTATTCTGTTATGTTGATCAGCCCAATGATGATCGTGAAGACAGGTCTTATGTCAGTATCCAATCATTTACAGATAATGTTCCGGATAGCCTCCTCCTAACTTTAGCGTAGTCATCCAGCTGGAGGCATAAAAAAAGCTCTGGACATCCGACCAGAGCTTAAAAAACACCAAACACACAAGGAGTAGAAGGAGTAGCCTTTTTGCCACTCCTATATACAGACAACGATAGTCGTAAAAAGTTCCGCTGCGCCTGAAAAAAATTTTTACGACAGTTTTCGTGCATTTCAACCAGCATAAAAAAAGCCCTGGAGGATGGGGAATTCCTGCCAGGGCCAAGGTATTCACATGTTTGGGTAGAGTCGGGGCAGACACCTACCCAAGTAAACCAACACAACACACAAGGAGCAGGTCGAAAATTTCGTCTGCTTACTTACTCAGACACCGACCTAACCAAAAAGTTCCCGTTATTAACAAAATTTTTTGATTTTTTTCATGTTTTTTGTTCGAAACGGGAACAATGCCTTATTTATCAGTCAGTTAGTGTGCCTCATCCCAGTTAACACCGACACCGACATCCACCAGCAACGGAATCGCCAGTTCAGCGGCCGCCGTCATATGCGCACGCAGACCATCAACCACTGTGTCCAGGCAACCCTCAGCGACTTCCAGTACCAGTTCATCGTGTACCTGCATGACCATCCGGGCATCAAGCCCAGACTCCGCCAGCCACTGATCCACACCGATCATGGCTTTTTTGATGATATCGGCGGCAGTTCCCTGCATGGGGGCGTTGATGGCGGTCCGCTCTGCCGCCTGCTGACGCATCTTGTTACGGGCGTTAATTTCAGGCAGATGCAAACGACGGCCCAACAGGGTTTCGACATAACCCTGCTCGTGGGCCTGTTTCCGGGTGCGTTCCATATAATCCTTCACACCGGGGTAACGCTCAAAATAGAGGTTCACATAATCCTGCGCTGACTGACGGGAAATCCCCAGCTGCTTGGCCAGACCAAAAGCGGACATGCCATAGATCAGCCCGAAGTTGATCGCCTTGGCGCTGCGGCGCTGATCCGCAGTAACGCTGTCGAGCGGTACACCGAAGACTTCTGCCGCTGTCGCTTTGTGGACATCCAGCCCATGGGCAAAGGCATTCAACAGTCCTTCGTCTTTGGACAGATGCGCCATGATCCGCAGCTCTATCTGGGAATAGTCAGCCGCAACCACCTTGTAACCTTTCGGGGCAATGAACGCCTGTCGGATTCGCCGACCCTCACCTGTTCGTACCGGGATATTCTGCAAATTGGGCTCTGAGGACGACAGGCGACCCGTCGCCGTCACCGCCTGGTGATAGGACGTATGAATACGCCCGCTGACCGGATTGACCATCCGCGGCAGTTTATCGGTATAGGTTGATTTCAGTTTGCTGAGGCTACGATGCTCAAGGATCAAACGTGGCAGTTCATGACTGAGCGCCAACTCCTCCAGCACTTCCTCCGCAGTGGACGGCTGTCCCTTGGGAGTTTTCTTGATGACCGGCAGTCCCAACTTGTTAAACAGCAGTTCCTGCAGCTGCTTGGGAGAACTCAGGTTAAATTCCTGTTCTGCCAGCTCAAAGGCTTCCCGCTCTAGCACCTGCAGCCGGTCTGCCAGTTCAATACTCTGCACACCCAACAAGTTGGCATCAACCAGCGCACCGGTACGCTCCATGCGGGACAGAACGCCCACCAGCGGTAACTCAATGGATTCAAACACGGATTTCAGCGGCGCATCCGCTTCCAGCTTTGGCCACAGGGTCTGGTGCAGACGCAGGGTGATATCTGCATCTTCCGCCGCATAAGGGCCAGCCTGTTCCAGACTGATCTGGTTGAACGTCAGCTGCTTAACGCCTTTGCCAGCAATGTCTTCAAAGCTGACGGTACTTTCACCAAGGTATTTCAGCGAAAGGCTATCCATATCATGGCGGGTGCCGGTCGAATCCAGCACATAGGATTCCAGCATGGTGTCGAAGGCGATGCCGCGCAGAGTGATGTCATAGCGAGCCAGCACGCTTTTGTCGTATTTCAGGTTCTGGCCAACTTTCAGGTGCTTTTCACTTTCCAGCAATGGCTTCAAGGCATCCAGCACATCATCACGCTCCAACTGCACCGGTGCATCCAGGTAATCATGGGCAAACGGTACGTAAGCGGCCTTGCCGGACTCTACGGAGAACGATACGCCCACCAACTCAGCCTGCATGTAATCGAGACTGGTGGTTTCCGTATCAAAGGCAAAGAGCGATGCCTGCTTCAGCTGATCCATCCAGCGATTGAAATCCGCCTCTGTCAGCACAGTTTCATAGACCCGCTCAACAGCGGCTGATTCGGTTGTAGATTCGGCGACAGCCTCTTCCGTACCCTCCTTCTGCAGCTGATTGATCCAACCTTTGAATTCCAGCTCCTGGAACCAGTGTAAAAGTGCATCGTTATCCGGGGTTTCATTGCGCAGGTCAGCCAGCGTCAGGCCGATTTCGACATCGGTCTTGATCGTCGCCAGTTCATAGGAAAGGAACGCTTTGTCGCGATTTTCCTCGAGTTTTTTCGGCATGGTCTTGGCACCGCGGAAGGAAAGGGCAGGCACCTTGTCCAGGCTGGCGTAGATCGCTTCAAGGCCACCCAGATTCTGCAGCAGCGCCAATGCCGTTTTCTCGCCGACACCAGGGACGCCGGGAATGTTATCCACTTTGTCGCCCATCAAGGCCAGGAAATCGATAATCAGTTCCGGCCCGATACCGAACTTGTTATTAACCCCGGGAATATCCATTACGGTATCCGTCATGGTGTTCACCAGGGTGACATGATGATTCACCAGCTGTGCCATATCCTTGTCCCCGGTGGAAACCACACAGTCACGACCTGCCTCGGTCGCCATAGCCGCCAGCGTGCCGATGACGTCATCCGCCTCAACTCCTTCGATCACCAGAAGCGGGAAGCCCATAGCGCGAATAACGGTATGCAGAGGCTCAATCTGACTGCGCAGGTCATCGGGCATAGGCGGGCGATGCGCCTTGTACTCGGGGTAAATATCATCCCGGAAGGTCTTGCCCTTGGCGTCGAACACCACCACCACCTCGCTGTCCGGATAATCTGACTGCATCCGGCGCAGCATGTTCACCACACCCTTGATGGCGCCGGTCGGCTGCCCCTTGGAACTGACCAGCGGGGGCAGGGCATGAAACGCCCGGTAAAGGTAGGAGGAGCCATCTACCAGAACCAGGGGGGCGGAAGTGTTTGCTGCAGGCATCAGTAACGTTTCAACTCAGTGGTTAACGGGTTATCGCAGGATTTTCACGCCGCTGCCCTGATAATTTGCCACCGGGGCGGGTAGACTATGCGCGCTCATTTTCTGCGACAGACGACTATTCTAACGCAACCACCCGGAGTGTCAGCCCGGGATATGTGAGGCTTGCCATGAAATCGCTAACCCGCCTGCTACCGTTATTGGCTGCCGCCGGCATTGTCGCTGGCTGTAATACTATGAATTCCACACCAGAGACTACCGCAGAACCTGCCAGCCAACCCATTCCTGAAACGGTTGAACCCATGGACGAAACCGCCAGGGTCCTCGCCGATGCAGTACGTGACGGCACCCTCAACCTCGATAGCAATAACCTGCCGGCAGGCACCGATGTAGTGATCCGCTCTGGCGAGAAAAAAGAAATCCAGGAATTCCGGATCAATGGCTTCCTTTACGCCATCAAAGTGACCCCCAAAGCCGGCAAACCTTACTTTCTGGTCGCGGTGGACAGTCAGGGCAACTTTATCCGTGCCGATCAGCCCCAAATGTTGATACCATCGTGGCGAATCATGGAATGGTGAACACCATCGTCCGGTACACAGAATAACGACCGTTGGAGTGGAGATGTCGGTTTACACCCACCTGGAACAGCAGGATATCGAGGCATTCCTTGCCGGTTATGACCAAGGTGAGCTGGTCGATTTCCGGGGAATTGAAGCAGGGGTCGAGAACTCCAACTATTTCGTGAACACGCAGGTTGCCGGAGAAGCGGAAGTCCGGCAGTTTGTACTGACCCTGTTCGAATACCAGCCCCGGGAACAGTTGCCGTTTTTCATTGATTTCATGAGTCTGCTGGCCGACAACGGCTTGCCGGTTCCTGCCCCCGTGCGCAACAGGGAAGGTGAAGCTCTGCTGACACTAAAAGGAAAGCCTTGCCTTCTGCAGCCGCGAATGCCAGGGGAGCATCTGGAAAAGCAGGAAATCACCGCACCGAAATGTTTCACCATTGGTCGCTATCTGGCGAGTATTCATCGGATTGGTCAATCGGCTTCTATTTCTCAGGAAAACCTGCGTGGTATTCCCTGGATACAGGCGCAGGTGGATCGGCTGACGCCCTTGCTCTCAGAGGCAGAGCGAGAATTCCTGACCGAACAATGGCAAGAAATTTCGAAAGAACTGAAGCAGTTCAGCGACCTGCCTGAAGGTTTGATTCATGCCGACCTGTTCTTCGATAACGTGCTGTTTGATAACAGTGAAGTCAGCGGCATTATCGACTTCTTCCAGTCCTGCCATGACTGGCTGATCTACGATGTCTCCGTCGCGGTTAACGACTGGTGTCTGAATGACGACCTGAGGCTGGATGCTGAAAAAACTGAAGCCTTTCTGAACGGCTACCAGTCTGTACGTCTTTTCACACCTGAAGAAAAACAGGCCTGGCCGGTCATTCAGCGTTTATCCTGCCTGCGGTTCTGGCTATCCCGACTGGTGACGTTTGTGCACCCGGAAGACCACCATGACAGCTATCAGAATGACGAAGCGGTAAGAACCTTTTTGGATCCGGAGAAGTTCCAGGCAATGCTTAGAATACGGTCTAAAAACAATTCAGCAATATCATAAACGCATTCTATTTTTCTATCACTCAAATGAGTCACAATTTAAAGATGAGTATTTATTTTTAGCTACTCATCTTTAAACTGGAGAAATATTTAACATAGTCATCTTCCGATTATTCTATACATGCTTTTTATTTTAATCTTAATTTATGCAATTCTTCCCTTATGAAATACGATGGTAACGGACATCTAAACTGGACTTTTTGTTCTTTACGAGCAAGACAAGGCATATATTGTCGAAGCAACCTCAAATAGTTCGATCGATTATGATACCCAATAGTCAACCTAATACAGTGTTTTGCCTTTCTGGCTAGAGTAGATAGTTTAAAAACATTCAGTTTTTCAACAAGGATATCAATCACTTCATCATCTTTAAAAAAACCTTCCATAAGCTTTTCTAACCATGGATATGGTTCGCACTGCATTTCACCTGAATTATAATCTTGATACAGCAATTTGTTATTTGTGCCTACATTAAACCCATACTTTACCAATGTTTCAAGACACCTTCTTTCAGCTACAATAGGATCACTACTTCCAAGGTACAAGAAACGCAAGTTTGATATTTCTATCCTAACGCCTTCATGGCTTTGTATAGGTATAGATATATGGTGAGGAATATAATCTATAGGCTGCGACAAAAGTATTTTTTCAAATGTTGACCAATCCCCAGTATTCTTAGCTGATGAAGCTCCAGCTAGAGCCTCTGTATGGGAGAGTATTCTAAGAGGCTCTGATATATTGCGCACATCCCTTAACCATAATTCTCTGTACAATTTTCCATACGCTTTTTTACAATCAAGACTTGCCCCCTCCCAATAACTTTTTGTATCTAGAAGTTTGCCAGTATATTTAGCAACACGAAAAGAGTTCCACCGATCTTGATCTTGAGTACAACTCATAACCCGCGTTGATTCTTTATAAAAACTATTAGGTCGTAACTGAGACTCACCATTACGAGGTGTTTGATATGACTTCACCTTTAACCTCTAAGAAAAAAATGTATTTTTAAACAAAGAACATAATAGAAATAAAAAAAATAAAAAATAACGACTTTGAGAAGAATAAGTGACAAACACTCGATCATTAACAAATACCAAAATTTAAAGATCACCAGCATGACGATTACTATCATGCTGGTGCATATTGAAAAATTATTTTGTCGCAATAATAGATTTTGCTAAACGACCAATATCAGTGTGGTGCACCATCTTACCGAACGGCTCCGCAGCACCTTCAGGCCCAAACGCAATCACAGGTACCGGTGTGCTGGTATGGGTACCAGTACCCCAGATGACATTCTGATCTTCCGCTACCGCACGTCCGAGAAGGTCGTGACGAATCTCTTCGCCATAGACATAGAATGCCCTGAAATCACGCACTTTCGGGAACTTGTCAGTATCCAGATACTTGTGACCGGCCACCCGGAAAGGATTGTTCTCGCTGGCAAGAATATCCTTGGCCTGTTCAACTGAGATCTTGAACTCACTGTTGGCGTTAACAATGTTCACCAGGTCTTCAGGGGTTTTATCCGTCTTGGAAAACGCTGAGAACATGTCGGGGTAGCTCATCTTCTGTTCGTAAAGACGGTCCAGAATATCGAAGCTGCCGAAATTGAAATTCGGCTTATAAGCCTGCTCTGCAAAAGCTTCACCATTCAGTGACTCCGGCGCAGGAATGTTAGCGCGCGTGTAGGAGAAACCAAATCCACCGGTTTCATGGTCAGCCGTGATAACAACCAGCGTATCGTTACGGTCTTTCACCCAGTCGTAGACATAGCCGATCGCTTCATCAAACTTCAGCATTTCATGCAGCATGGTGCCGGCATCATTATCGTGGCCCGCCCAGTCAATACGGCCGCCTTCGATCATCAGGAAAAAGCCGTTTGGGTCCTGAGACAGGATATCCAGTGCCTTGGCGGTCATTTCCTTCAGGGTCGGTTCCGTGCGCTCGGGATCATTCTTGTGACGTGTATGCTGAATACCATCGGCCATACCGGAGTACGCAAACAGGCCCAACAGTTTACCACTGTCAGCCGCTTCAAATTCACTGCGCGTCAGAGCCACCTGATAGCCCGCATTTTTTGCATCAAGCAGCAGGTTTTTGTCGTCTTTACGCTTGGATTTGATCCTGACCGCACCGTCAGTACGCTCGGTCAGTTGCTGATATAAATCACCCTTGTCGTTGACGCTCTTTGGAATCCAGTGGCGAAGCCCGCCGGAAAGCATGACATCCACTTCGGTTGCCAGCATATCTTCAGCAATCTGGTTTTCCAGGGAGCGATGCGGGCGGTGGGCCGCAAAGGAAGCCGGTGTCGCATGGGTCAGGCGGGTGTCGGAGACCAGGCCCGTAGCTTTTCCGGCCTTTTTGGCCCGCTCCAGTACGGTTTCAGCCGGATTACCCAGGGCATCCAGGCCAATGGACTCTGACGGTGACGGTTCACCTGTCGCCAGCTGGGAAGCGGAACTGGCTGAGTCGACCACGATATGGTACGCCGGATTATGCTGAGACATACCGAGTACGCCGACATCCATGAACTGCGCCATACCGGTCGGCTCACCCTGGTAGATGGAGCCCGGCGCGTTAGTGGCATATTCCTGCAACAGGCCCACTTGCTGTGGCCCCATCCCGTCACCAATCATCATAATGACATTCTTGACGTCTGGCTTGGCGGCAGCGACCTGCTGATCGGTCGACTGGCATCCCGCCATAAGGACGGCGGAGGATAACACGCCGAAAATGATGGTACGTTTAAATGGTGTTTTCATGAGCAGTCTTTAGTTGTTTTATGACGTGTGGCTGATCGTAAAGTCCGTTTATGAACACTCGCGGTCAGTTTGATGACTGTTCCATGACAAAAACACCGTTGCTGGGCACACGGTTGTTATCACAGAAAAACCAAGGCTGGCGGAGCCATCTGCTCGTCCATTTTTATCGTTCCGCCTCAGAAAGACGTCGTCTTTCATAAGACATTGAGCAGATAGCGGGCAATGCTAACACGGCACACCGCCTGCACTTCAATGCCAGTGACTTTTATCAGAACGACCGCAACGTTCGAAACGAGCAGAGCAATTACCTTGCCATACTGCCGTATTTTTTCCGGACACTCCCTCCAGTCAAGCCGTTTCAGCTGATTCACCACACATTGTCTAGACTGAAATAACGTGCCGCAAAACCACAGAAAGCCCACAGAAAAGGACATCCATTACCATGCTCAGGGACAGGCTGAAAAACAGGGGGCTGGTCAAACAGTACAAGGATTTTCTTGCATGGGCGATGGATGCTCATGACAAGCGCAAGAAAGTGATTCGTCCTCTGGTTAACGCGGTTTTGGTGGCTGCCGGTGTCGCCAAATGGCACCGACGGCTGTTTGGCCGCCCGGGTTATGACAAGATTTTACTGATACCCCGTGCAGATGGTTTGACACTCGCACAACAGGAAGAAGAACTGACAAACATCATTGAGCACGCCAAGCCACTCATTATTGAGCATATTGCCTTCGTCACGGATAACCGCGGCTTTGATGCAACACCCGGCGACCTGTTTTCCCGGCTGGCAGACAGTGATCTGAGTGAAGATGACCTGAAGAATCTCCGGGAACTCTACAATACACGGCTACAGAAAGCCCTGAATGCCCGCTTCCCTGAGCGATGGCTCAAACGCAACAGTCAGGACAATTCCCAAAACAGTCAGCCATAAAAGCTACGCTGCCTTTCTACGCTGCTGGTCACATGGGCAACGACCAACCAGCAGCACATTGTTTCGCCAGTAATGACCAGAACCGTTCTGCGCCGGCATGCAACCTGACATCATTGCGGTACAACATCACATCGACAGCTATGCGCCATTCTTCTCCGCCTAATGGTTGAAGTTGTCCACAACGTAGCTCGTCCGTGATCGCATAATCCGGCAACCAGGCGATGCCTTTGCCCCGCAACGCCATCACCTTCAGCAAATCCGTCAGGGACGATTCCATGACCGAGCGAAACTGCAGAGTATCCGCACTTTTTTTCAGCAGGGTATTCACCCGACGCCCCATATGGGAGCCCGGACTGTAACGCAGCAAAGGTAATGGCTGTCCTGCTTCCAATTGGAACAGGGGGGCTCCATCCAGATCACTGGCGCACACCGGGCGCATCCACGTCTTGCCCAGTGGCAAACTGGCAAAGGGCGGTTGCATCAGGGCATCGATATCAAATCCCAGCAAGAAATCACAACGTCCCTGTTGCAGAGCTTCTACAGCCAGATCCATATCAATACTTTCCACCCGGCTGCGCGTAGCAACATCAAATTTGCCCATATGTTCGAGCAGATTGGGTAACTGAGAGAGCGAAAGGGAATGGGAGGCGGCAAAATCAATGGGCTGACTACCAGGTTCGTCCAGGCCATGAATCTGGTTGAGGCCTTCTTCCATCTGTCTGAGCAGGTTCCGGGCAGTCGTACGGAACAGACGCCCCTGTGGGGTGAGGCTAACCGGTGTTGTCCCACGGTCAATCAACTCAATGCCGGTTGCCTGCTCCAATGACCGGATACGACGCCCGAATGCAGGCTGCGTCACATTGCGCTGCGCGGCCGCACGGGAGAAATTCCGCAGGTCGGCCAGCGCCAGGAAATCCTCAAGCCATTTCGTTTCGAGATTCATACCGTCACTCAATTTACGCCCGGTGCAGGGAGGGGTTGGGTGCGGCAAAGTATTTCAGACTATCCTCAGGCCGCCAATGCGGGACTATCGTAATACCAATGGACGCAGGCATCCGCCAGCAACGCCGTGGCATCGAGGCAGGCTTCCGGTTGCTCCATCGCCAGGCGGGCCAGTCCAACCGGGATTTCCGTACATCCCAAAATCACCGATTCAGCCCCCTGATCCTTTAAATCCGCAAAAATGGCTTCCATCATGGCGGTACCTTCCTCCATGCACCCGGCCTTGATTGCATAGATCGCTTCCATCATGCGAGCCTGACCCAGCTCATCCGGCAATAGCGTTTGACCACCCATGGCATCGATCCGGCGCTGGTATAAACCCGCGGCTACCGTTGCTGACGTTGCCATAACCCCAATGCGCGACAGGTTACGCTGCTGAATCTCAGCCATAACGCAATCCAGAATGCTGATCATGGTCATGGAGGTCTCGGCCTGAAGGCGTTCAAACCAGAAATGGGCCGTATTGCAGGGAATCACGACACAGGTTGCGCCACTTTCTTCCAGCCGATGCAGGCCGTCCAGCATGGCGGGGAAGGGGTCTTCACTGCCCTTCAGGATGCAGGCACTGCGATCCGGGATCTGGGGGACATTGTGCACCAGCATGGGCATATGCTCCTGGTCGGAGCCTACCCCGCAGCGCATAACGACTTTCTGCATGAAATCAATGGTTGCCAGAGGCCCCATGCCTCCCAGAATACCGAGCATTGTCCTGTTCTCCCGCCAAGGCATCCGCAGCCGGCCCAGTCTGTGTCCGGTGCCATGAATGTATACGCTATGATTCCCTGCCTGACTGATCGTGTGAAATGCCCAAAAGGAAAGGCCAATGCCGGAACGGCAATCCGGGAGCGATGGGCTGGACTCAAACAGAAAAAACCTGCCAGAAAGGCAGGTTACAAGGGCTCACGCAATATAGCTGGATAAAATAGCCTGCCAGTATGTCAGGCTATGCTCCAGAGGCGTTTAATGATCATCCCCATGATCGTGATCATCGTGTTTTTTCGGGCGTTTCTTGTGGCCATCGGCGCGATCATGACCATGATTATCATGGTCTCCCGCCTTGTCACGGGGATGGTTATGACCACGATGCTCACCCTTGGCACGGCGCTTGGCTTTGATTTTTTCACGCTGTTCCGGGCTAAGGCTCTGCCACCAGGCCCGCCGCTGCTCGGGCGTCATGTTCTTCAATTGTTCCTTGGTGACGCGCTGCCCGCCAGAGCGGTCAGACTCCTGCGCCATTGCCTCAGAACCAAAAAGCATAAAACCCACCAGAACAATCGCAAATGACAACCGTTTGTCTGTCATGATGACACTCCCTGTCCGTCAGTCTTTTTTATGATAGTTGTAAATGCAGTCAGGCAATCAGTCTATGCAAATACATCGGGTCTGTTCTTTCACGAGACAGGGCGGCAGTGGCATTGCCTGCCCCCGGTTGTCTTTTAACTTTTCGCCAGCAATTTGATTAGCCGCCATAAATCGAGCCTGTTGTTCATTATCAGCCTCAATAATAATGCTGTCGCTCTTATAATCCTGCCAAATGCTGTCAGAGATATCGATAGGTTCAATCCGGTAGTGTGGCATAAACAAGTCCTTTTTATCTTCCTTAATCCTAATCAACTCGCATCAGTGCCACTTATAATAAAGATGCCAGCAAGAACAGCATAACATGTACAAATAAGACATAATATATTCTTTTTTCGCCGCTCTTTATTAAACAAGGAACTGTTTTTGATTTATAAGGTCAAACGTAAAGGCAAGCATCATCTATACAACGCTGAACCTTTTATGGTTCAACACGTAAAAACAACCAGGAAATTGATTTAATAATAAACACGGAAATTTAACAGCTTAAACTATATCCAATGACAGAAAGCCTGAGGTATCAAAAATGCTAGCAGCTTTACCATCAATTTGTAATATAAAGCTATTTAGCAACAACCATACAGTTTCAGCTTTTGGAGAAGAGACAACGTCTTCTCCTGAAGCCAATTCAGAGAACTATATTCCTAAAGCACCATCATCCACATTAAAAAAACTAAAAGAATATTCAATTATCGCATTGAAGATTGTCGTGACAATCATCATTCTGCCGATAGCCTGCGCCCTAAGCATACCGGCCGCATTCCTTCGATTAATTGTTGAAACATGTAAGAATCGCTACAAGCATTATAAGAAATACCACCCAGGCACACACTGCATTAATCCTATAGCAACATACAGGAACAAAAAGAAGATCTGTGCAGAGTTAAAAGCATATTGTAACCACATAACACCTAAGTTGAACAAACTTATCTCATCAGAAAGTACTAAAAAAATGATGAAGCCATTGGTTGATTCAATTAAACCAGACACCTATGAGCAGCTAAACACAATTAAAATCAACCTTAACGAGAGAATAGAGCGATTACATGAAGCTTTCTTTGATTTATACAAAGAGAAAGAGTTACGAGAAATAAGCCCAGAAGAAAATAAAGAAATAGAAGGACTACTAGACCAGATATCAGAAACTTATAGCCAGCTTGAACAAGTCGTTTCAGCCATACCTGAAGATCAATTTGAAAGCGGAACCAGTGAAAACGACAACCTTTTAACAAAGTTGTTTGCGTCACGCAACCGGTTTTCAAGATATGCAAAATTATATCAACGAAACATAATATGCCCTCATTGCTGTCCACTATGCGTCTCTTCTGTCGGAGAGCTCATGCCATATTCCTGGCGTGCATTTCTCTTTACTCTAAATACTTCACTGTATTTCCCTTGCTTATCCTTTGTAGGAGCATACCGGACGGCTGAAATGGTTTTATCAGAGATCTGGGGCACCAGGAAACCGGTTAACTATTTCCCATGGCACCCTGGGAAAGCCCATAGATTTCCTTTCTCGACCAGTGAACGAACAGGCATCGAGGCACTTGCGCCTAAGTAAGTAACGCATTCCATTCACCGGATCAATAACTCAGCCTCTCCAAATAGCTCAATAGTGTTATAATGTATCGTTTTTTGTTTTTTATGGGTCGCCTCCCTTGCAGACGAACGATACTGCTTACTGTACTCACAACCATGACCAGTGCATTGCCAGCGCACTGGATCAGGCAGAGACCCTTTGCCGACGGCAAGGTGCGCGCCTGACACTACTCCGTCGCCAGGTGCTGGAACTGGTCTGGCAGAGCCACAAGCCAGTCGGTGCGTACGAGATCCTGGCAATGCTGTCCCAAACACTGGAACGCAGTGCTGCACCGCCCACCGTATACCGGGCACTGGATTTCCTTCAGGCCCAGGGACTGGTTCACCGTATTGCCTCCCTGAATGCCTATATTGGCTGCCCCCACCCTGAACAGCCCCATGAGAGTTCGTTCCTGATCTGTGAAAAATGCCGTAATACGGTTGAGCTGGATAACGCCGTGATCAGCACCGCCATCGCACAGGCTGCCAATACCAGCGGCTTCCTGGTCAATCATTCCAGCGTCGAACTGACCGGGCTGTGTCCCAACTGTCGGAAACCGGATTAATGAACAACCCGTTACTGCAGCTGAAAAGCGCCAGTGTCTGTTTCCAGGGCCGCACCGTGCTGGAAACCATTGACCTGACCCTAAACCGGGGTGAAATCGTGACACTGATCGGCCCCAATGGCGCCGGCAAAACCACCCTGGTTCGTGTCGTGCTCGGCCTTTTGAAGCCAGATACCGGGCAGCGAACCCTGACCTCCGGCATTACGATTGGCTACATGCCACAAAAGCTGCATGTGGAGCCCTCCATGCCGCTGTCAGTCCAGCGGTTTCTGGCCCTTGCCGGCGCCAACCGAAAAAACATCAGCGCGGCCCTGGTCAAAACTGGCGTTCCCCATGTCAGCGAAAGTCCCCTGCAAACCCTTTCAGGCGGCGAAATGCAGCGGGTATTACTGGCTCGCGCCCTGTTACGTAAGCCCGATCTGCTGGTACTGGACGAGCCGGTACAGGGTGTCGATGTGAATGGCCAGAAAGAGCTGTACCACCTTATTGGCCAGCTTCGTGATGAAACCGGCTGCGGTGTACTGATGGTCTCCCACGACCTGCACCTGGTCATGGCGGCCACCGACCGGGTGATCTGCCTCAACAGTCACGTCTGCTGCTCCGGCCACCCGCAACAGGTCAGCCGCCACCCGGCCTATCTGAAACTCTTTGGCGGGGAATCGGAAGAACTGGCCGTCTACAGCCACCACCATGACCACCAGCACGCTTCCTGCGGCGAAATCATTCCTGAATCCTCAACGGACGCTTCCACCACCGAACACACACGGACGCAAACACATGCCGGATTTTCTGCTTAACGCCCTGCTGGCCGGACTGGGCGTCGCCCTGGTTGCCGGCCCTCTTGGGGCGTTTGTCGTATGGCGAAGGATGGCCTATTTTGGCGATACACTGTCTCACTCTGCCCTGTTCGGGGTTGCCCTCGGCTTGCTGTTGGATATCAACCTGAACATTGCCGTCATGGTCTGCTGTGTGGTGCTGGCCCTGTTCCTGGTCGCCCTGCAACAGAAACGTTTCATTGCGACGGATACCCTGCTGGGTATACTGGCGCACAGCGCACTCAGCCTGGGGCTGGTAGCTGTCAGTTTCATGGATAATGTTCGCATCGACCTGATGGCTTACCTGTTTGGTGACTTGCTGGCTGTCGGTACCGAGGATCTGTTCTGGATCTATGGTGGCGGGGCACTGGTCATGACACTGCTGTTATGGCTCTGGCGGCCGTTGCTCGCCATGACGGTTCACGAGGAACTGGCTGAGGTCGAAGGCATCCCCGTACGCAAGGTGCGGCTGGCACTGATGGTGCTGATTGCCCTGGTCATTGCCGTCGCCATGAAGATTGTCGGTGTCCTGCTGATTACCGCCATGTTGATCATTCCTGCGGCCACGGCCCAACGTCTGGCACGTACGCCTGAACAGATGGCCATCGGCGCCAGTCTGTTTGGCATGCTGGCGGTACTGGGCGGCCTGGCGCTGTCCTGGTTCCAGGATACACCGGCGGGTCCTTCCGTCGTGGTCTGCAGTACCCTGCTATTCCTGCTGACGCTGGCTTCACCGCAACGTCGTTAACTGTGATCAGGATTTTCACCATGAACGATACGCTGAAAACGATCCTTGAAAACCGCTACACCACTAAGGTCTTCGACCCCGACTGGCCGGCTGACGAGCAGAAAATCCAGACCTTGATCGAGACGTTGCGCCTGGCGCCGTCGTCCATCAACAGCCAGCCCTGGCATTTCTTTGTCATCTCCAATCCCGATGAACGGGCGCGACTGGCAGAATCCGCCTGGGAGAACAACAAGCCCAAGTTCTGCGACGCGTCACACCTGTTTGTGTTCTGCGCCAAAACCCAATTTGATGAAAATGACGTTCACGCCATTGAAGAACTGACGGCGGGTGTCCGCGGTATGGAAATCGACGAAGAGCGGCTTAACATGCTGACCAGCTTTGTCTCTGGCAAGCCTTCGGAAGAGCGCAACCAGTGGCTCAAGCAGCAGGTGTACCTGGCCTTTGGCCAGTTCCTGTTATCCAGCGCCATCCTTGATCTGGATGTCTGCCCGATGGAAGGATTCAGCACGGAAATGCTGGATGAACTAATGGGCTTGAAATCTCGAGGGCTGACCAGCGTCGTTTTAGGGCTTGTCGGTAATCATGCCGAAGGGGATTTCAACCATCCCTCCAGAGCCCCCAAGGTCAGATTTCCCAAAGAGCAGGTTGTGACTGAAATCCGCTAACGGCCACAGCTAAAATCCACGGTCGACCGACTGCAGGCTCTTCGCCAGCTGGGCAGCCAACAGAGGGGGACGGATAAATCCATGGTAATCCCCCTTTGGATTGACCAGCACCACATTCGCGCTGTGCTCCACCAGGTAGTCGTCTTGTGTTGTATCCCCAACCGGTGTGAAGGCGACATTCAACTGCCGGGTCAGCTCGTAGATATTCGACATATCCCCCGTTACCCCGGCAAAATCCCGATTAAAGAATGGGACATATTTCGCCAGCTTTTCCGGGTTATCCCGCTGCGGATCCACAGTCACCATAACCACTTTAAAACGCCTGGCCAACTCGCTGTCCAGTGCCTGGAGCTCCAGGCTCAGCTCATTTAATTTGGCCAGGGTCGTTGGGCAGACATCCGGGCAGAACGTGAAGCCAAAGTAGAGCAGCGTCCAGTGGTCTTTCATGTTATCCACAGAGAAGGGTTGATTCTCATGGTTGACCAGTGGCGCCATGGAAAAGGTGCGGGGTGTTTCAAAGATAAAAACACCCTCATCACGTAACTTTTCCCTGTCGAGCGGCGGGGACTGTGTAAATTTATTGAATGTCAGCCCCAGAATGACCGCAACCACCGCCAGCAGAGCAAATACTGTCATTCGGACTGATTTCGTCATGGCACCCTCACAGCGGCAAATAGTGATCCACCAACAACACCACAAACAGTAGCATCAGATAGGTGATGGAGTAGTGGAATGTCTTGATGGCAGCATGCTTGCGTGTCCCGCGATAAAGGACTGTTGCCCAATACATAAAACGTAATCCCAGGACGGTTGCGCCTGCCAGATAAATCAATCCGCTCATACCGGTCAGGAAAGGCATCAGGCTGACCAGAAACATCACGATGGTATAGAGCATGATATGCAGCTTGGTGTACTGCTCACCATGGGTGACCGGCAGCATCGGAATATCCGCCTTGGCGTATTCGTCTTTGCGGTGAATAGCCAGCGCCCAGAAGTGCGGTGGTGTCCAGGCAAAGATAATCAGCACCAGCAGCAGCGCATCGCCTTGGAAGGTCCCTGTGACAGCTGTCCAGCCCAGCAGGGGAGGGGCAGCGCCGGCAATACCGCCAATCACAATATTCTGTGGTGTGGCGCGCTTGAGTATGGAGGTATAGATCACCGCGTAGCCCACCAGGGACGCCAGTGTCAGCCAAGCGGTCAACGCATTCACCATTGTAATGAGCACAGCCATGCCCAAGACACCGATGACCAACGCAAAGGTCAGCGCCACGGCCGGCTCAACCTTGCCAGTCGCCACCGGGCGCTTACGGGTTCGCGCCATCAACAGGTCAATCCGCCGATCAACGATATGATTGATGACCGCAGCAGAGGCTGCACACAACCCAATCCCCATATTGCCAAACAACAGGATATCCAGCGGCACCATGCCCGGCGTTGCCAGGCACATACCGATCACGGCCGTCAGCAGCATCAGTGCGACAACCTTGGGCTTGCACAGTTCCAGGTAGTCTCGCCAGCCAGCCGGTTGGGCTGCCAGCTCAAGTTTGTTTGTCGTCGTCATAACATCCTCTTTTTTATAGTCACTTCCATGCCATTTTTGTAAGAATTCTTGTCGTATTTATTTTCCTCTCACTACGCAACGGTATTTCGATTCACTGCAGAAAGCCGGTAATTAAAGGCAATAATGGTTGCCAGCAGGAACGCGCCGCCCAGGTTGTGTGCTACGGCAACGGGTAGTGGCAGATAAAACAGAATATTGCTGATACCCAACGCCACCTGCACACCAAGCGCAAGGGTGACCAGGACAGTTAACAACGGCAGACTTTTATCGTTCCGGGGAGTCCTGCGCAGCCATAAGAACGCAGCAGCAATCATCAACAGCACAATCACGGTCGTAGCAACAGCACCGATGCGATGCACGAAATGAATGGCTGTCCGGGCGGCACTGTCCATCTGTCCTCCGAGGTAATTGGGACCAATAGACTGCGCGAGGTCAAAGCCCTCCGCAAAATCCAGTTCTGGTAGCCAGACACCATGGCAGGTAGGAAAATCCGGACAGGCCAGCGCCGCATAGTTGGAACTGGTCCACCCACCCAGGAAGACCTGAAAGATCACCACCAACAGCGCAACACCACCCAACCGCTTCAATGTGGTCACCGGCGGACCTGATAAGGTTTTCACTGAAAGCGGACTGAGTCGCAACGTCAAAAGCAGCAGCAGGCTCAGTGTGGCAAAGCCTCCCAGCAAATGAGCGGTGACAACCTGGGGCCAGAGCTTCAGAGTCACCGTCCACATACCGAACAGCGCCTGACAGATGATCAGCCCCAGGATAAACAGGGGCAGCTTCAATGGAAGACGATGTTCTGAGGATTGTTTCCGTGCGCGCCATGCAAACACCGCAATAGCGGCCACCAGCAACAGCAATGTGCCAGCCACATAGCGATGAATCATTTCCGCCCAGCCTTTGAAGATATCCACTGGGTCATCCGGAAAACGCGTCTGGGCGGTAGCAATTTCGTGCGCCTCATTGGGCACAGTCAGGAAGCCGTAACAACCGGGCCAGTCAGGGCAGCCGAGCCCTGCATGCACCAGCCGTGTCCAGGCCCCCAGGCCAACAACGACAACGGACAGACAGGTGGCGACAAGCGATAAAATAAACAGACGACGCTGCTGTGGAGCTACTGTCATATGGCATTCTCCCTGGTCTCGACTGCGGATCCCTCGCAGTTACACCGATTGTTATAGTTGTTTTTGCGGGTAACGGATGTCGGACTGCCTTTACGACATAGTTCTTCTATTCTTCAGCCAATCTTGCTGGCCTTCAACAGTTTTTCGAGATCCTTGAGCATTTGCTTGCCGGTATGGTCCGGGCCATAGTGCATCATGATGTTGCCGAGTGGATCCACCAGCAGGATAGGATTATCGCCCATGACAGATTCAGGCAACTGCTTTTTCACCTCCGCCAAATCCGCTTTAAGGATTTTCAGGCCCGGATGTTCACGTTGCTGCTCATCGGATAATGACAGTCCATCACTGATCAGGTAACGATTCATACGGGTCGCATTGCGCCCCAGGGCAATATGCACCTGGCGGCTGAGATACAGGGCATTGGCGCAGGATTCTGTACAGCCGCTTCCGGCCAGCACCAGCATGCCCCATTCGCCATCCAGAGCCTCAGCGTTCAGCAGGTTACCCCCTTCATCACGCACCCCCATGGTATTGAGGTTCACGGGCGGCATAATCAGGGCACCATTATTGATACGCCCTGTCGGCAACCATGCACCGGAGTAATACATCCATGTTGCCAAAATCATCAACGTGATCGGCAGCATCAGAATGAACAGCGCCTGTAACCGCCCGCGCTTACCGGTCGGCTGAGGGACTGTATCGGACATCATTGGCTGTTCAGTTTCCTTCGTCATCTGTGCGTCCTGCCGTTTTGAGGTAATAACCACCAATGCCCAGCAGCACCAGCGCCATCAGGAACCACTGAATGGCGTATCCCAGGTGCTTGCCAGGCTGCATGTTGATCGGGTGAAAGTCACGGGTGAGGCTGCCGGGTTGATGTTCGTCCAGCACCAGGAACCAGGCTTGAGGCACAGCCTCCAATACCTCACTCATCCGTTCGATATCTAGCGCCTGAATGACTTTGGGCCAGCTGTCTGACCAGTGATCCTCCCCCAGCAGAAACGCCTTGCCAGCCGGCTGCCAGGCAAGGCCATCGAGGATATTATTGCCCTGTGTTGAAGGAATGGCGGGTATCTGCGTTTTATCCGGACTACCGGCCAGCCAGCCGCGAATGACCAGCATCAACTGTCCACCGTGCGTCATAAACGGGGTGACCACATGATAGCCGGAGCGCCCACGGTGAATTCGGTTATCCAGCAGAAAGGTCTGATCGTCCAGGTAACGGCCCTCAGCCTGCAGACGGTAAAAGCGGGGATCATCCAGTGTTCGGAGGGTTTCGGGTGAATGCTGGGCTGACTGCTGACGCGATAATAACTGCGCTTCCAGATCCAGCTTTTCCTGGTAGCGGCTCAACTGCCAGAACCCCAGGCCCGTGAGCAGAGGGAACAGCAACAGCATCAGTAAGACAAGTTTCGTTTTAAAGTTCCACATCATCTGCACTGCGCGTCGGTGGCGGCATACTGCCTTCCCGCCGCAGGCCTGTTATGCTGGTCTCTGGAGTCGAGATCAGCGAGCCCGCCGACATGTGGTTAAAAGTGATTATTGTTGTTCTTCTGCTGGCTGTCATCGGTAGCCTGGCCAGTGGCTTCTACTTCCTGATCAAGGACCGGAGCGGTTCACCACGGCTGGTCTGGTCGCTGACAACCCGAGTCACCCTTTCAGCCATCATACTCGCCCTGATTGTCTATGGCCACATGAGTGGACAACTGGAGGTGTCAGCGCCCTGGCTTTACCGTTGAGTCAAAACCGTAACTGTGGTTCTGGTAGTAACTTAAGCTTCCCATAGGCCTGAGAAACCGTGAGCCGCTGATGCGTATCAAATTGAACCAACCCTTCAATCACCCCGTAATATTGCCCTAATCTATGCTTTTGACTCTGCAATTTTTTACTTACGGCACTTTTGTAGAATTCTTTTATTTGATCTGACGTACATTGCGAGGCTTTGAGGTCCCTTTCATCAGGGTTTAACAGTTCTCCTGTCAGCATTTCAAAAAATGTTGCCCCCAAAGAATAAGCATCTGCTGCACGAGCATCTGTATCAATGGCTGGCAATCCTCCCTCTTTCAAGAAGAAGTTGAATTTATCACACGGTAAATCATCAATAGAATAAAGAAAGCGTGTATACATTTGTGGTGATACATACCCAAGTGTTCCATAAAAAATCTCAGCCGTTTTTTTATTAAAAACAGGCATATATTTCTTTTTACCTTTATACATTTCTTTATAGTGGTGGGCGTTACCAAAATCTCCCAACACAAATGTATTGCCCTTCTTGAAGACATTTTCAGGTTTCACATCGAGATGAGCCCAACCTTTGTGATGCATATAATCAAGTGCAGAACTTATTTGTATCATACAAACATGTTTATCTTTTTCATTGATAGCCCTCCTGGAAACAGCATCCCCTAACGTACAATCCATCAAGGGCAAAGGAATTCCAGGGTCTTGCTCATCAAAACTCTCAATCATCTCAAAGTCGTCGCCTTTAGTATTCGAATCACTCTCTTCTTCTGCAGATTCACTAACCAAAGAGAAGAGAGTCATTTGTTTCACCTGACTTTCATTCTTCGATAGCTGTAAACGCTTCATGAGATTAGGGTGAGACAAATCTGAAAGCGCTTTATTTTCTTTATTATGAGATCTTTCACATTGCTCTACTATTTCAGCAGGAAACTCTTTGCTGCAAGAATGAGGTTCACTTGTGAGCTTAACCTTGTATGCTATTGGCTGTGTTTCCGCCGTATCTTTATTTATCACTGCAGCATTGTAACGAAATACTTTGCTATATTCTCCATCCCCAAGCATATTATTAGTCTTATTGCCCTCAAGAACATGCGCCACATTATATTTTTTACGTAGTACCTTGTAAGATCTTAATTTAGCTTGTTCATCAGCGTATTCTTTAAACCAATCGCCAATACGTTTAATAAGATTACCAATACACTCACATATGCAGACAAAACGACAACAGAAATAGCCTTCATCCCTAAAACCAACTTCAGATGAATTACCAGATTGGCTAGTATGAGCAGTAGTATTGACTTTTGTAGCAGTAGTTTTATTCATAACAAAATCAACTATATGTATTTATCAATAGCAAAACCATCAACAAAACTCCTCGACCCCAAAAAACTCAAATTCACCAATTCAATTGATCTTGAAATTAAAAATTGCATTAATCGTATAATATTTTTCTCTCTATTGTGGTATAGGTACTTGGCTGAGCCTGCTCTCTGCTGTGGGAACAGTCATTCGATCTCTGCACTTTGATTGTAACAACGACGCCACAATATCATAATACCCTCCCAAACTTTCTTTATGCTCCCTCAAAAGTCGATTAACATTCTGCTGAAAAATATCTCCAATTTTATGAAGGGGTTTATCTTTTATATCACTAGGTGTTGGATTTACTCCCGTCAACAATTCAAATAGAACAATTCCTAGTGAATAGGCATCTACAGCACGAGCATCGGTTTCGAAGTGAGGGTATTGTCTATTACCGGTTTTTATAGCTTCTGTCGCTGAGGGTATTTGGTATGCGCTTAACGTATTGAGACTTAACCTCGCATGCATCTGTGGTGAAAAATAGTTAGGTGTTCCAAAAAAGAGTCTAGGGCCATTATTAACGTACACAGGTATAAAATCCATACTTCCTTCATACATTTCACTATAATGATGTGCACACCCCCAATCACTCAATAGCCAGTCATTATTTTTTTTGAGTATATTGTTCGGGTTAATATCTAAATGCACATAGCCACGTTGATGCGTGTAAGCAACTGCTCTAATCATCGCTCGTGCAACATTATCTTTTTCCTTGGTCGATAATCCTCCTGCTGTCATTTTATCCTTGAGTGTCGAATCCGCTAGCGGTAATGGAATACCGGAAGGTTTAGTTTTAACAGATTCAACATATTCAAATTCAAAGTCAATATTAACATCAATGTTACCGTCATTTGGGATGCCCTTACTTTCCGCTATCGCCGCCGCCAGGGCTTTCTTTTCTTCATCTGAAAGCGCCAAGTCTTGCTTTTCTTCCTCTGAAAGCGATTGGACCGCAATAACAGCCATTTTTTTTGCTTGCCAAGTATCTCCCTCTACAATCACAGGCTTAATAATATTGGGATGATCAAGTGTAGCCAGAGCTTTCTTTTCTTGGCTATGAAAATATTTCGCCTCTTCACTGACACCACTTTTTCCCATCACTTCTTTAAATACACCAGCAAGTGCCTTTGATCCATCAACTGTTTTATATGCAATTTCCTGTTGATGAAGTTTAGGAGCATAATAATGACTTACAGGTTCCTCATTTTCATTATCATTCGTTGAATATACAGGTTTTTTCACTTTTGCCTTGGATGTATCTTCCGTTGTCATCTTATAGCGCTCAACTTTACCAAAGTTTCCTTGACCTAGAGTATTATCTTCTCCTGCCGTCTTCTCCAGAACGTGACTGACATTATAAGCTTTCAACGTCTTTTTATAGGATCTATCTACCCACCAAATGTAGAGAGCTTGTTTTATCCACCATTCATGAAGAGATTTCCTTAAATAATTTATACATTCACAGATTTTGACACACCAACAGCAAAAACAGCTTTCCTCTTCGGGAGATTCTGTAGATAAATGATCGACGGATACACTATTCAACTCGACATTCTGAGAGGCTGCAGCGCTTTCCATAAATGACACTCCATAAATAAAATTCTGTAATTCTATTTATATTGGACTCTTGCTAATAGAAAGAGTTCATAGTTACTTTATGCGGACAAAATCAACAAAAAAGATATTTCCAAGAATAAAAACTGAGCCTTATATTCTTTTCTATGTCAAAAAGGTTGATTTATATTGATAAAACAGTATTTACGCATTCCAATGTCTAATGTTTTTTTGCCTATAGGCTGCTGGCTACTGCCAGCAGCATGACCTATTCCTCGAGATCAGGCGCTAACAGACGGAATCACTAACAATTTACCGGTTCCAATTACGCCAACCTGAGCCCAGTAAACCAGTCAAACTGGAGCGTATTGAATAACGCGCCTTTTCCGCAGAATAATCATACGTTGTTGCGCCATAGCGGGCATCCAGCAGACTGATCGCAATCACACCCTCTTCAACCTTTCGGCCCTCAGAGCGGGGATTGCGATCCCGTGGTGCACCACTGCGGTCATAATCCGTGAAAACAACACCAGGCAGGGGTGGCAGGTTGATGCCGTATTCAGGCACGGAGTAGGGCGCCATATTGGTCACGAAAACCGGTACATTGGCTGAGAAGTTACCCGCTGTAGTCATTTGATACGTGACCTCTTCAGCGGCAAATTTCCTCAAACTGGGCAGGTTGATATTCAAGCCATAACCGCTGGGCAGTACAGGGGTATTATCCTCAAGGGCATCAATAACCGGCATTACCAGACTGGCCAGCGCTGCAGAGCTACCGTCCCGGTCGCTGCCATGGTCGCCGCTCAAAGCCATCGCCGGTATTCCCCGTCGGATCGCAGTCACGGCCGCACCTACCGTGCCTGATGTTGGATTCATAATCCCGACATTGTGACCAGAATTAATACCAGATAACACCAGATCCGGTTGTCTGCCCCAACGCGCTTTCGACACGACATCCAGCCCATACAGAACCGCCATCATCGGTGTACCGTGAACAAAATGAATATCCGGATCATTCGCATCCTGCTCGATGGGTGCAGGATAAAAATAATTAAATGATGCCGCCTTGCCACTCTGCTCATCTGCGGGTGCGGAAATAAACACATCATGCCCATCTGCTTTCAGGGCATGATACAGCGCGCGCAGGTTAGGCGATTCGTAACCATCATCATTGGTGACCATGATATTCAGTGCACTGGCAGAGACACTAAGACTACCTGCTACAAGCAAGCTGGCCAGTCGATATATCGGCTTTTTCATTGTTATGTTCGTCCGTGGTTTGTTTGATAAGCACTAGCCAGAAAGACCCATTCTCTGGCAACGAACCTGTTATCACGTGCTAATCACTGACACCTTTCATTGAGCTTTTTTGAATAGACAACGGAATACAGGTATTTCTGTTTATACCTTACCTATGTGACAAAACAAGAAACCATGAGGACAAAAAATCGCCTGAATATAGAGCGTTTTCAGGCGGAATAGGCAGGGGAAAAACTGGACGTCATATGACGTCCGGTTAAAAACTAAAAGATATATACGAAGATAAACAACCCAATCCAGACCACATCCACAAAGTGCCAATACCAGCAGGCGGCCTCAAAACCAAAATGGTTATCCGGCGTGAAATGACCTTTCATGATTCTGACGAGCATGACAGTGAGCATGATGGCTCCCAGCGTTACGTGGGCACCATGAAAGCCGGTCAGCATGAAAAAGGTTGAACCATAGATGCCTGAAGCCAGGGTCAGCCCCAGCTCCTCATAGGCATGAATATACTCCATGGCCTGCAACACCAAAAACGAAAAACCCAGTACCAGGGTTAAACCTAACCAGATCTTGGTTTTCTTCCGCGCATCCTTTCGAAGGGCATGATGCGCAAAGGTTGCGGTGAAACTGGAGGTGATCAGCAGAATCGTGTTGATCAAGGGTAATCCTGCTGCCGGTATGACTTCCGCGGGTCCCATGAAGGTTTCATTGTCCGGATTGCTCATCAATGGCCATTGAGAAACAAAATCAGGCCACAGCATACTGGAAAGGCCTTTATCCCCATCTCCCCCTAACCAGGGCACGGCGTAGTTACGAACGTAGAAAAGGGCGCCAAAGAAAGCGGCAAAGAACATGATTTCCGAGAAAATAAACCAGCCCATGCCCCAGCGGAAACTCCGGTCCATCTGGTCACTGTAAAGCCCTGCGCGGGATTCCTGGATAACATTGCCGAACCAGCCAAACAACATATAAGCCAGTATCAACGAACCTGCCAGGAAGACAAAATGCGCCGAGGAATCTTTAACGCCGGCGGACATGTCATTCATCATCATGCCCATGCCGACCATCGTCAGGAACAGGCCGATTGTTGCGACTATCGGCCACTTGCTCTGGGCCGGCACATAGTAATTACCTTCTGCTGCCATCTGTTATCCCCTTTCCTTACGTCGCTCCCGGCAGTGGCAGCGGCGTGATCGGTTAGGACTACAGCCCGGCTGTCCCTTGCAAATTAGTGTCTGTATTACTGCAATGTTAGCCTGCGAGACGTCATGGCGTGCTCGCTGCTGCATACATGTCTGTCACATCAAACAGCGTATATGACAGGGTTAATTTCTTGATATGCCGTGGTAATGCGGGATCAATAATGATTTTCAGCGGCATATTTTTCTCTTCAAACGCTTCCAGCGGCTGAGTGGTAAAACAGAAACATTCTGTTTTATGCAAGAAATCGGTGCCATCAAAGGGCGTTACGCTGGGAATAGCCTGCCCGATCATACGCTGGCCGCTCGGGTTACGGACATTGAAGCTCAGCTCCGCCACCTCACCGGGATGAACAGACACCTTCCTCACACTCGGACTGAAAGCCCAGCTCATATTGGCATTATTGGTGCTGACAAACTGAATGGTCACTGTCCGGGACGTATCGACCCGGGCGGCTTCAGCCCTGTATTCATAGGGTGTATCGCTGGTCTTCCCGTTCAGCCCGGTCACCTTGCAGAACACGTCATAGAGGGGCACCATCGCAAAACCAAAACCAAACATCGCAACCGCTGTCAGCGTTGCCTTGATAACGGTCTTTTGTGCCCCCTGTAACACCATTCCCTTTACCTCGCTGCATTAAACCTATTTCACATCCGGTGGTGTACTGAACGTGTGGTAAGGCGCCGGTGACGGTACTGTCCACTCCAGCCCATGTGCGCCTTCCCAGGGGTTGGCCGGTGCTTTCTTCCCACTGCGTACACATTTGAGCACGATGAACAGGAACAGCAGCTGGGTGGTACCAAAGAGGAAACCGCCCACGCTTGCGATCATATTGAAATCAGCAAACTGGAGATTGTAGTCCGGTATGCGCCTCGGCATCCCCGCCAGCCCCAGGAAATGCATGGGGAAGAACGTCAGGTTCATGCCAATAAAAGACATCCAGAAGTGCGTCTTGCCCAGCGTTTCGTCGTACATGTGGCCCGTCCATTTCGGCAGCCAGTAATACACACCGGCAAAGATGCCAAAGATCGCGCCGGGAACCAGTACATAGTGGAAATGAGCCACCACAAAGTAGGTGTCGTGATACTGGAAGTCTGCCGGTGCAATGGCGAGCATCAGACCGGAGAAGCCGCCGATGGTAAACAGCACAACAAAGGCCGTCGCAAACAGCATCGGTGTTTCAAAGGTCATGGATCCCTTGAACATGGTTGCTACCCAGTTGAACACCTTCACCCCGGTTGGTACGGCGATCAGCATGGTCGCATACATGAAGAAGAGTTCACCGGTCAGTGGCAGCCCCACCGTAAACATATGGTGCGCCCAGACAATGAATGACAGGAACGCAATACTGGCCACCGCATACACCATGGAGGTGTAGCCAAACAGCTGCTTACGGGCAAAGGCGGGAATGATGGCAGACACAATCCCGAACGCTGGCAGGATCATGATATAGACCTCGGGATGCCCGAAGAACCAGAACACATGCTGGAATAACACTGGATCACCACCACCGCCGGCATTGAAGAAGCTGGTGCCGAAATGGATATCCATCAGCATCATGGTGACCACACCAGCCAATACCGGCATAACGGCAATCAACAGGTAAGCGGTAATCAACCAGGTCCAGACAAACAACGGCATCTTCATCAACGTCATACCTGGAGCCCGCAGATTCAGAATCGTGGCGATGACATTGATCGCGCCCATGATGGAAGAGATCCCCATCATATGAACAGCGAGAATAAAGAATGTGGTTGAAGGTGGCCCATACGTCGTCGACAGCGGCGCATAAAACGTCCAACCAAAGTTCGGACCACCGCCTTCCATAAACAGCGTGCTGGCCATCAAGGCGAAGGCAAAGGGCAGAATCCAGAAACTCCAGTTATTCATCCGTGGCAGAGCCATGTCCGGCGCACCAATCATCAACGGAATCATCCAGTTTGCCAGACCGACAAAGGCCGGCATGACTGCACCAAAGACCATCACCAGACCATGCATAGTGGTCATCTGGTTGAAAAAGCCCGGTTCAACAATGTGCATACCCGGCTGGAACAGTTCCGCCCGGATCACCATCGCCATGGAACCGCCAAACAGGAACATGGCGAAGCTGAACCACAGGTACATGGAGCCGATGTCTTTATGGTTCGTGGTCAGAACCCACCGCATCAAGCCCTTGGCAGGACCATGATGATGATCCTGATGATCGTCAATCACAGCGCTCATATGCTGCCTCCTTCCGGTGCCTTACCGGCCTGTACTTCCGGCAGCTTGCCGGTCTGCTTGTAATCCAGAATCGCCTTGGGTGTGACCATCTCGCCGGTCTTGTTGCCCCAGGCATTCCGTTCATAGGTGATGACCGCAGCGAGGTCTGCTTCGCTCAACTGACCGCCAAACGCCTGCATCGCCGTGCCTTTCTTGCCATTCACGACAATGTCCACATGATCAAGCATCCGCGCCGGGTTGGTGGCCATATCCGAGCCATCCAGTGCCGGGAACATCGGCGGCATGCCTTTTCCGTTAGGCTGGTGACAGGCGGCGCATACCTTGGTATAGACACCTTCCCCCCGGGCCACAAGCTCCTCAAGGGTCCAGTCCTTGCTGGTCAGCTCACGGATTTTCTGGGCTTCGGCTTTCTTTTCATCCAGCCAGGCCTGGTAATCCGCTTCTGATCTTGCATCGACCACGATCGGCATGAAGCCATGATCCTTACCGCAGAGTTCAGCGCACTGTCCGCGGTAGATGCCGGGCTCATCTATCTTGGTCCAGGCTTCATTGATAAAGCCGGGAATCGCATCTTTCTTCACCGCCAGCGCCGGTACCCACCAGGCGTGGATAACATCCGCGGCCGTGACCAGGAAACGGATCTTCCGTCCCACCGGCACCACCATGGGCTCATCCACTTCCAGCAGGTATTCCGGATCTTTGGTTCTGACGTTATAAATCTGTTCCTTACCGGTTTTCAGGTTACTGAAGAAACCGACATCATCGTCCAGATATTCGTATTGCCATTTCCACTGATAACCAGTGATCTTGATGTCCACCTCGGCGTCATCCGCGTCATACACTTCGATGAGCGTCTTTGTAGCCGGTATGGCCATGGCGACCAGTATGGCGAAGGGCACACTGGTCCAGAGAATCTCGACCACCGTACTTTCATGAAATTCAGCTGGCTTGGCCCCGCGGGATTTGCGATGGAAAATGACCGACCAGAACATGACCGCGAAAACCAGCACGCCGATGACCACACAGATCCAGAAGATGGTCATATGGAGGCTGTAGATGGAGCGACTGAGACTGGTCACCCCTTCCGTCATGTTTACAGTCCAGTCAGCCCTCGCTGTCACGGTCGACATCAGGCCAGCCAGAAGCAGGAACAGCTTATGTGTGCGCAACCTCATTCCCTTAGATTCCTCTGACTAATCGGTTCCGCCACCGACTCGTTTGCACACACACCAGACCCTGATGCGCCGGACAAACAAGCTGCAGTGACTACGGCATTCTTGTTGTTATGGTGCCTGGTACTGGACGGACACTCCTGTGACACAATCCAGCACCGCTCAGGGCTATAGGGCTGATTCAGACAGGGAAGGAATCGTGGGGTTAAGACACAAATGTGCCATACCCGATACATTGGGTTGCAGAGAGGCAATGACGGCTGATGCGGTCACCGACCGTTACAGCACTTCAACTATCAAGGGTTAAGACATCGACCAGCCAGCCCGCGTTCGGTCCATACAGCACACCGGTTACCAGCGACCAGTTACTACACACTTTGTTTCATCCCCTAAAGGCGAATACGGCATTACCACTACATCAACGTCACAACGTATACCACGATGTGCCTGATCCCTCAGCCTGAATACAGCAAATGCCACTGAGTATAGAACTGCACTTTCATTAAACAACATGCATAAACAAAAGCAAACAGCTAATAACACTGACGATAAAAAATACCGTTTGCTTATCCGTTCCTCACCGATCGCAACAAAATCATTCTGGCGGTCATTCAAAAACCTGCTTTATTTCAGTTTTTCACAAACAGTTATCAACAGGTTGCAGGCATGCTGGCACCACTCTCTGGTCGTAGTGTTCTTATTACTGGCGCAAGCAAAGGCATCGGCAAAGGGGTTGCCAACGTATTTGCCGAAAAGGGGTGCAAGGTCTTGCTCGCTGCCCGTAATGAGGCTCTGTTGAGCGAAGCCGTATCCAGTATTCGGGCAGGCGGAGGTACCGCTGATTACTGTTGTACCGATGTGACCGATGCTCAAGCGGTACAAGCCGCGGTTGATCAGGCTGTTCAGCGGTTTGGAGGGCTCGATATCCTCTGCTGCAATGCTGGCATATTCCCCAATACCCGACTGAAAAAAATGACTGCCAAAGACTGGGACACGGTAATGGACGTTAACGTCAAAGGCATGTTTCATGCGGTAAAAAGCGCCCTGCCACCGCTGGAAAAATCCGACCAGGGACGCATCATCCTGACATCATCGATCACCGGTCCGATTACCGGTTATCCCGGCTGGTCACACTACGGTGCCAGCAAAGCCGCCATGCTCGGGTTTATGCGTACGGCAGCCATTGAACTGGCATCAACCGGGATAACAATCAACGCCATTCTTCCAGGCAATATTGCCACGGAAGGTATGACTGAGTTGGCAGAAGAGTACATGGCCACAATGAAAGCATCCATTCCGATGCAAAAGTTGGGATCAACGGATGATATTGCCTACGCGGCACTTTTCCTCGCCTCTCGAGAAGCCGGCTTTATTACCGGCCAGACATTAGTGGTTGATGGTGGTCAAGTCTTGCCTGAATCACTGGAAGCCATGGGATGATGATTGCCAATCAGTCGATGCCAGCGAGATAGTGGCCCCCTTCTTCAATCACCCACTCGGCAAACGGTTCACAGGCCAAGGCATCCATATGCATGGCATAAATAGGCAGACTACCGACGGCCTCCGGGTGATTGAGGATCGCCAGCTTACCTTCATTCAGATAAGGCCGGGCAAAGCTCATCGGACAGATACCCCAGCCATAGCCACCCACTATCAATGGAAGCAGCGTCTGATAGCTGTCGACCTGCATAATATCGGCGCTGAAGCGGGTCGTGTCCGGCAGGTCTTCCTCCCGGAGAAACAGGTCGATCTGCCGGTAGGGGCTGACGTCATTAGCAGTCAGTTCCTCAATATTATTCAGTGGGTAATCCGGTGCACAGCAACCGATATAGCGGCTGTCGAACGCATGGCGCATGCGGACATCCTGAGACGCTACGTAATAGTTGTTACAGAAGCCGATATCCAGCCGCCCTGCCTGCAGTTCCCGCTGAATGTGACAGGACGATTCGGACAGCACATTCAGCGACAATGATGGATAACGAACCATCAATGCTTCCAGTAATCGCTGGATTTGCAGCGGGGCAATACACCGCTCAAACCCGATCCTTAGCAGGCTGTTTTGCCGGTGCAGATTTTTCACCTTGGAATCCAGGTTGTCCAGATTTCGCAGGATGGTACGGCTATAGTCCAGAAGCTGTCGGCCTTCTTCGGTCAACTCCGGCTTATGGCTGGAGCGGTCAAACAGATCTACGCCCCAGTCAGCCTCCAGGTCACTGATCCAGTTACTGACCTGAGGACGGGGACGCGCCATCTTACGCGCCGCTTCAGAAATAGAGCCCATTTCAGCCGTCATCACGAAGGCCTTGAGCGGTTGAATCTTCATGGTGCATTACCTCGAGAAGACGGTTTTCAGGGGACTAATGACACGTTATCCGGCATAACCCTCTTCGACGCTATGACACTGATCACCACGTCGGTAAATAGCGGCAATTTCACCGATCACGACCAACAGGGCGATGATTGCGAGCATATACTGGCACAACAGCACGCCACCAAAGTCACGAAATCCGTTGTTATAGTGCGGCAGCACCACTGCGGTCACCAGTCCAGGGAGCATGTAAGCCAGTCGATACTGAAGTCCACCACACCGGAGAGATCGACGGAACGTAACCCCCAGTGCCGTACAGACTAACCCAATCCACGCCCCCAACAGGATATCTGCCGGCCAGTGCGCACCAACGGCGATGCGCGACAAGGCGACCAGCCCTGCCAGCATCACAACGATCAGCACCGTATTATTCCGTAGCCAGATCATGCTCAATCCCGCAAACAGAAACACGGTACCCGAATGACCGGAAGGTAGACTATGGCGTTTCAGTACCGGCCCTGTGACATTGGTTATCGATTGCCCCAGCAACGCGACCGGCCGATCTGCAGCGATCAAACCTTTGGTTATTTTCAGACAAATGGCAGCCAGAATCCCGGCTAGAAGAATATCTAATTGTCTGTCCGGCCTTTTCCATGCCAGCAGCATCGCTAGCGGAAACAGAAAAAAACCATCACCAAAATTCGTAATAAAAGCCCAGAACGAAGGACCAATGAGACGGTTGAGACCATCATTTAGATACAGAAACAGCGACTCATTTCCTGTTGTTAATAACAATAATCCGGCACTGGGTAATAACAGCCATGAAACCAGAGCGACAGGAATACCCTGAAAATGAAGGAAGGTTTTATTATGTGATGCCATATCCGCTATATCTTAATTCCACAACCTGCCGGACAGCTAACAACCGCCCAATCCCATGCGCATAACAATGAAGGAACAACCACTACCGACAAAAAGGTGGAAGGTGACCAGGAGCCAGGCCATTGCAGTCCCGTGGCATAAACGGCAGTTATCAGGACGAGGAGGCCGCCATTGCCACTCAGGGAGTGATTCTGGCCGCTGAACGTCCATACACTCAACCTGACTCCGGTCAAACCCGTTACCTTTCAGGCAAAATCTCTCTGCCTGCTACGGTTTCCAACGGACCTTTTCGGCGTATTCTAAGGATTATCAGATGCCAGAAAATTCACTATCCGTAATAAAAAAATGACAGAGTCACGGAATAAAACGGCCTTGCACTCAAATACGATCCGTTAACCATTCTGCATCAGGAACCCTTTATCCGCAGGAGAACGGTTGCTATTACCTGGATCAAGAAGCAAAGAGGGTAATGAAAAAACGAAAAGATGCGGGGAGGATTGATTAGCGAAATATAACGACTGTCGAGGCCAGACTTTCTGGCTACAAAGCCCGGAACGCAATGTAGCGCAGATGTCAGAAGCACAGGTTACTGGTCAAACCATCCCGGATGAAATTTCCTGATAATGCCATCCATTGCGTCTTCAACAATCTTCTGATGCTCCCGGGATAAATGGCCAACAGACGCCTGAAGTACAGAGGTAACCACGGGAGCCAATTCATCGTGAAGCCGCTTGCCTTTCTGGGTCAGGAAGATCCGCTTAGCATTCCGGTTAGAAGGATCTGCGGCTGAAGCAATCAGTTCACCTCGCTCCGCATGACGGATAAGGCTGGAAAGGGTTCCCTTGCTGCGCAGCATCCGCTCCGCCAGCACCGTGGGACGCAAGCCATCTTCCCAGTCCAGCTCCATCAGCAGTAAGAGCTGTTCGATGTTAATACTACTGTTTCGCTTTTGCAGCTCTGCCTGCACGTGATTCTGGAGAACGTGCATGGCTATCCAGCTCCTTCCTGCCGTCGTCTCGTAAGCTTTCATTCGGTAACACCTTTCCTGATCGTGCCCCGATTCTAGCTTCCCGTTAGAAAACGGGCAACATAGTTCGACGTAGAACCTAAATACATAAACTTATATTTTAATCAACATATACGGTTATTCCTTACATATAAACAATTGAGGTTTAACATCAAACCTTATAAAGTCACCGCACTCTTAAATGATTCGATATCAAACCTAATTACAAAAACCAAACCCAAGGGGTCACACTCATGAAGCAGCCACTGATCGCCGCAGCCTTAGTTGCCACTGCAATCGCTTCACCAGTACAGGCTAACTATGAAACCGTCGGGGATGTCGGCCAGTTTGCTGTTCCTCTGGCCGCACTGGCGGTCTCTTTCTACAAAGATGACACTGAAGGCATGCAACAAATGCTCAAAGGCTGGGTGATCACCCAGGGGATTACCCACGCGACCAAGCGAATTACAAATGTTCGACGCCCCAATAAGTCGAATTACCAAAGCTTTCCCAGTGGACATACGGCCAGCGCCTTCAGTGGCGCTGCCTATCTTCATCACCGGTATGGTATGAAATACGGACTGCCAGCGTATATTGCCGCCAGCGTGGTGGGTCATTCACGGGTACATGCCAACAAACACTGGGCGACCGATGTCGCAGGCGGTGCTGCGTTGGCCTATGGGGTTTCCTACCTGGTCACCAGCACCTATGACGATCCCAACCTGGCCATCATGCCAGCCAACTTTGAGAACGGTGGGGTGGGCGTCGCGTTTTCCTACACCCTGTGATCACTCAACTATATAGCAGAAACAGAAAACCTTGGCCTAACACGCAATCTGCATGAGCCTTTTTCTGCAGAGTAATCACAGACAACGCGATTACCTGTAACACAGATCTTTTTAAATCACAGTCTTTCTACAAAAAACAGGATGTCATTCCAATGATCAATAACCATTCCAGCAATCTGAAATTCAAACTCGCCTGGAAGACGATAAACAATCGCCGTATGTTTGAAATCAAACCGGTTAATACCACATTACCCGTCACCTATCTGGGTTCCGCCCAACAGATACGTTTCTTACCCAGCATTATCAGAGAGATAGTAGAAACCATTCAGGCAACTAACAGCGACCTGAAAAACAAGTGAGTGTGAAGACCTGGTTAAACCGATTGATCGCTGGCATCAATAGCCGCCAGCGATCCGTATTGAGTGGATCCGAGAAAGCATGGATCAGATCATGAACAGCAGAGAATTAAACCCGATTATTTCAAATGCTTAACCAGCATTGCTTTGATGTCCGTAATATCATTATTTAATACCGCAATATCAGTCTTAATGCCGGTAATATCACTGTTTAGCGTTGCAATATCCGCTTTCACACCGGTAAACCCCTGTTCCACCCGTTTTTCCAAGGTTGAAACATTGGTTTTCATGGCATCCACATCAGCTTTCAGAATGCAGACATCACTGTTCAGGCTGGCCAGTTGATCATCATGGTTAGCCAGTGTGGCACTCTGCCGCTCAAGGATATGTACAATGTGCCCATAATTACGCTCCAGCCGTTGCATGGTTTCCCGTTGATATTCCACAGTATCATTCAACGGTTCTGCCGAATTACGCTGATAGGTTTCCACTACAGTTAACCGCCGTTCAATATCATCAAGTCGTGAATCATAATGCATATTGGATTCCTTCACTTTCTTGATTCTTGCACAACCAGTCGAGCCAAACTATAGACTAAATATGGCTGATTAACCGAGTAATAATGCGAAATGCATCCCCTAACCCGTTAGATTTTTTCCACGCCATCAAGTCATTCTTGTCGCGGACAATTCAGGATATTCACAAAGTCAGGCCGCAGAAACAATTACCGTCATCGTATCCTGGTAAACCCCTGTTCCAGCATTATTAACATCATTCTTTTTCAGGCGAACCCGAATGGTCATATTATCCGTTCCGTTACACTGCACATTCGTACTGGCTGTCCATTTGGCCTGACGGTGTCCTTTTCGGCGATACGTTAGCCAGCCCTCATTGAGCGTCCAGACCCGGATCCGGTACGGCACACACTGGCCCGACTGGTTGCACCCACTGGTTCTGCTCAACTGGTAATCCTGCCCGGGAACATTGGCCCCATCAAAATCGAGCCTGACTTCCGCCGTGGTACTGAAGACACAAACACCAATATCAGCATCCAGGTTGTTGCCCGAGAGATCCGCACTGTTAAGCACGACGTCCTCAAGGCCCGAGATCTTGACCTCATTCGCCCGGCTCAGCGGAATACTGATTTCACGGGAATCATAGTAGCGGGCAGAATCCACATCTTCCCCGACCAGGTAAAACACCAGTGCATCGCCACCACCCGTCAGAATGTTCAGTAAGCCATTCTTTTTCAATGTCACGGTATACGTGGCTGTCACACGTGTTGACGAGGAAAAGGGTGAAATCGTGGATGACCAGCCACCGAGCGAAAACTGTTTTTTCGAGCTATCCTCGCTGTCTCCGGTTGTGGTGAATGTCGCACGGTTTGCCATAACACTGCCAAGGTCACCGGCGGAAATAGCCGGTGCATTGCCTGAACCCGAACCGATTGATCGGGGCGAAAATCCCAGCCGATAATCCTGAGAGCCGGTACAGCCAGAGGTACACTTCGGGTCAAAGGTGACGGTGAATGTATAGCTGAAGGTATCGGCTGTTGTCGTGGCGATTTCGATAGGTGGGACATCGTGGCTGACAAAATCAAACCCCGCCCACACCTGTCTGCCCCAAAGCAGGAGCAGAAGAAGAAACAGGCAATTGCGGGTGTTAAACAGCACGGGATGTATCTACCACTTTTACGACACAGACATTGGCCATACTGTCTCATAAAAACATCGCTTTTCCATGGTTTTTTCGCTGAGTTGGCATAACAATCCCAATACTCTTGAGAGCCTGTTAACACCCAATCTCGCCTTTTTGCATGCCGTTAACTCCATCCTCCTTACGCTTTGATAGCAAGGAGTGTTCCAAAGGCGACCAGACCTGTTCCGCAGACTTTGTTTAAAACGGTTCTCACGCTGCGCAAGCGTGCCTGAAGAAAATCCGATGTAAACAGCATGGCGACGGCACAAAACCACAAACCATGGAGTAACACCATGTATATCCCATACAGTACTGTCAGCTGATGGCTACTGGCGTCAGGAGAAATCACCTGACTGAAGATACTCAAGAAAAACAGCATGGTCTTCGGGTTCAGGACATTGCACAAAAAGCCCTCCGCCAGATATTGATAACCTTTTATCGCTTTTTCAGACGCGGCTTCAGCGTCAAGGGAGGGATTGGAAAACAAAACACTTTTTATGCCCAGGTAAATCAAATAGGCAGAGCCGGCATATCGCACCAGGCGATACAGCCATTCATTTTGTGAGATTAAGTAGCTGATACCCAGCATCGAATACCCGATGTGCACACAGATAGCCAGACTAATGCCTACGGCTGTCAGAATCCCCGCTTGTCTTCCCCTGTTAAGGCTGTTCTTCAAAACCAGTACAAAGTCAGCCCCCGGACTAATAACGATTAATACGCCAAGGAGGGCCATGCTGATCAAATCCATTGGAGATTCCATTGTCATCTGTGGTGTGAATGCTGGGCCTATTGTATGTGTTCTAACGCTGGCTATAATCGAAACAATCTCCAGCAGTATGTGAGAAAAATTCACAGATGAGGCACTTGAAAGCCTTTCATATCTTCCATGTCGCAGCAGCCTCATCCAGCTACAGTGAAGCGGCAGAAAAGCTATGTATTACCCATGGGGCGGTGAGTAAGCAGATCAAAGTGCTGGAAGCGTATCTGTCGCAGCCTTTGTTTTACCGTCAAGGACGGAATGTGGCGTTAACACCGGCCGGTGAACAGCTCAGAGGCTATACGACACAGGCGTTTCAGGCGCTCACAACCGGTGTGGATAAACTGGCCCAGACTAAGAAAACCTGCCTGGAAGTCTCGTGTGAGCCCACATTAACCATGCGCTGGCTGATGCCACGCCTGTCGGATTTCTATGACAATCACCCCGGAGCCGATATCAGGCTGTCGACTGCCGGCGGTCCTGTCACACTGGGCGATAACGGCCTGTCCCTGGCCATTCGTCGTGATGATTTTTCGGTATCCCCTGAGTACCAACAGACACCACTGGTGGATGAGTGGGTCGGCCCTGTCGTCTCACCGGATTATTGGCGTCAGGTAAAAAATGACCTCAACAGCCTCAAACTGCTCCATAGCCAGACAAGGCCGCACGCCTGGGCGCATTGGCAATCCTGTGTTGATGGCATGTCACTTTCAAAGAATACCCAGCAAACCTTTGCCCATTTTTATTTCTGTATTCAAGGCGCGATCGATGGTCTGGGGGCGGCGATCGGATCCTACCCTCTGGTTGCGGATGATCTGGCACGCGGGCACCTGATTGCGCCCTTTGGATTTGTATTATCGGGACACCGTTACCTGTTACTGCAGCTGCACCGGGTGCCGGAAGCGTTGGAACAGGCATTTATACACTGGCTGGAGCACGCTTTGTCGGATTGTCTTCCCCCGCAAAGATTGAGGAAAAAAAACCTCGCGACGCTGTCAGAGGCTTACCTGGAATCCTGATTATTGCTTCGACCACCGGGCATATAAATCGCTTGTATCTCGTAGGTTCCGTAGGAAAACCAACCTACCATACTGCGAGATACAAGCATTTTCCGGTCAATGGGAGAGCGTCACAGGTGTAGCAGCAGATGATACAGGCTGATCATAATTGCGGATATGCACTTCGTGTTGTCCACCGCCAACGGCGTCGGTCTGGATATACATATCGACCTGCTTGCCTTTCACGCTGAAGTAGGTGGCTGTCACTGTTCCCATCATCTTCCCGCGTCCTTTCCACAGCGGCTTTTGGCCAGCAAAATCCTGCACCTGCGTTTTGCTGGCGCTATCGGCATGGTTCTCCATAAAGGCTTCTGTGGCCTGCTGACGCTCAAGTGTATGCGCAGCAAAATCAGGCCCAAGGGTCTGCCACGCATCGCCATAGATACTGTGATTGGCATGCGCCTGCCAGCCGGCACCGGACATGTTCACCTTATCGCCATAAGCATTCTCAATATTGCTGACATTGCCCTGCGCATCGATCAGCGTGTAAGAGAAATAGGCCGTATAGTGATTGTGCTGGTTAAACAGCGTCTGTAATTCACCGGCGTTTTTTGCACCATACGCATCCCAGCTGAGATAAAAGGATGGCGTCGATTGTTCACTGATAATCGCTTCGCCCTTGTCCTGACGAATCGTCCCCTGATCAGCCAGGGTATTCATCAACAGGGGCTGACCACCCGCTGTCACACCACCGTATGGAATCAGGCCAGCCCAGGTCTGGATAATGCGTCGGTCACCGTTTTCATCGGTATAGTTGAGCACAATCAAATTACTGTAATTGATGCCCATATAGTCAAAGTTTGCCATTCCCCAGCCGTAACCCTGGCCATCGGAATAACCAAAGGTGGTGCATTTCGCGGGTGCCGCCGGATCATGGGTATCGGGCTTGCTGGCCTGCAGAAACCCCATACCGCCGTTGGCCTGGGATTCCAAAATCGCTTCATCGGACATCGCCACGGATAACAACAAGCTTTCCGGCAGGTTCAGGGTATCCGCCATGCCCTGAATATAAGCGGCACCATCAGGCGAAACCTCCTTCAATCGCGGATAAACACGGTTACCTTCCATCCCCTTAGCCAGTGCCATGACATGCAGGCCGGGTAACATCGTATCCAGTGTCCCGGCATAATCATCCATAGCCTCGCGAATCTGATCACCCGCTACGGTTGCGACATGCTGACCCAACTCATAGGCGGTACCGGAAAAACGGACTTCGGCCATCTGGTCGGTGTGCTGAATCAATGCCGCTGAGGCACTGGCGACCATCCCTATTGCCAGAAAGGCGGAACACAGGGTTTGCTTGAGGGTTCTGACATTCTTGTTATTCATGTGACGATCCTTTGCAAGCGATTGAACCAAAAGGTGACAGCGAGGCCCTTAACTCACGAATTAATGCGCCCCGCCAGTTGTTCAGAAGCGGTAGGCAGCGGACAGGTAAACCTTTTGGGTATCCTTGTTCTTGAGCTTCATTCCGGGCGCTCCCTGGCTGAATTTGAACGTACTGTTGTGCTTGAGGTAACGGTAGCCCGCTTCAAGGTCGACCTGCCCCAAGGCGTAAACCACGCCGGCCTGGGCGCCATACGCAAAGGATCTTTCGGTTTCGTTACCGACAGCCGTATCAATTTTGGTGCGGTTGGTGCCGACAGTCGCCCCAACAAATGGTTTCAGGTTGCCGTCACCGAACAGGTAGTCAGCGGATAACAGCAGGTTCTGGTCTTTCATTTCGATCTTGTCTGCACCATGTCCCCAGCTGTTCTTACCGGACGTGATAGTGGCGTAGGTGCGAACATTCTCATTGAGATATTTGCCGACTCGCAGACCAAGGTCTGTATGCTTGACCTTGTCTGAGGCCTTGCCATAGGTATTTTTTTCTACCGTGACTTCATTCCTCGCCTTGCCAGCTTCAACACCGATAAACCAGTCACTGGCCATCGCTGAACCGATACTGCCCATGCTGGTGGCAGAGACGACCGCAGCGGCAATAATCACTTTTTTCATGGTTTCACACCCGTTGTGGATTGGTTTCATTGGCTGTTGTTATTGCTGGCCCGGGGCGATATCCGTCTGGTCAGCGTGTGAAACCCATTTTAAGGATTCGGGCAGGATTAAAAATTCACTATCCGTATGGCTTTTATTACATTAAATAGCAATAACTCTACTGATATCAGGCGTTACGGCGAAAAAACTGTTACACAGATGGCGCAGTTTCAACGAAAAAACTCAATCCTGAGTATTAGGGTTCATAACGAATTCTCTTTTAAGAAACCCATAAAAAAACCTCCCGGTATTGGGAGGTTCTCAGGTAATCTGTCGTCATCCTGAAACAGTCAGGCAACCTGGGTTAAACGTTTTCCATAACCTGATAACCAGACAAAAGCCAACGTCACCATAAAGGGAATCAGCCAGCCCATGCCCTGTGAAAACAGGGGTAACCAGTGCTCAAGCGCCTGTATTGATGCGTCAGCCAGCAACCCTGCCGCCTTGGCGCCATCCAACAGGGCGAACAGCGCAACAATCGGGAAAATGATTCTGTAGGCTTGTAAGGCGTTGGGGAGTTTGTGGCGCACCAGCGCCAGAATAACCAGCGCAACAGCCAGTGGATAAAGCGCGACAACAGCGGGTGCGGAAATGGCGATCAGTTGGGTCAGTCCAACATTGGCGGTAACGGCAGAGGCCAGCATAACGCCGGCCAGCGCTACAGCGTAGTTCAGTTTGAATTCACGGCTGAAGTAATGGGCGCACGCAGAACCTACACCTACCGCGGTGGTCAGGCAGGCCAAGGAGATCGTCAGTGCCAGCAACAACTTTCCAGGCAGACCAAACAGTGCCGCGACATATAAGGCCAGAATTTGCCCGCCATTCGTCGCATTGGGCGCAATGCTGGTACTGGTCGCCCCAAGATACATCAACATGAGATAAACCAGGCTCAGGCCTGCCGCCGCAATTATCGCTGCATAGATCGTATAGCGAGCCATGGCTTTAGGCTCGGTAATACCCAGCTGGCGAATCGCCTGACCAATAACGGCGCCAAAACCAAGAGCGGCAATACAATCCATCGTCATATAGCCCTGAACCAGGCCCTCTGACAATGGTGCGGCCATGGTCGTTGCATGAATCAGATCCTGCGGCTGGGACAGGGTTCCCCAGGCAATGGCACAGAGCAATAAAATAAGGGCAGGGGTCACCCAGCGACCCACGGCATTGATCATGGCGCCGGGCTTTAACGCCAACAGCAATGCCAAAGCAAAGAATACAGCGCTATATACAGCCAGTTGCCCGGCCTGAGGAGCTTCCAGAAAAGGCGCCATCCCCATCTCATACGCCACCACAGCCACTCTTGGAATGACCAGTGCCGGACCAAAAGCAATAAACAGGATAAACCAGAATGCCCGGCTCCAGCGTCTGGGAAGGAGTTCGGTCATTTCTCGGGAACCGCCTGTCAAAGCCATGGAGACCAAGGCTAAAAGGGGGAGTCCTACAGCAGTTAATAGAAAGCCGACTGCCGCGAGCAGCAGCTCGGAACCCGCTTGCTGTCCCAGAATGGGGGGATAAATGATATTGCCCGCCCCCAGGAAAAGGGCAAAGGTCATAAAACCAAGGGCTATCAGGTCTTTTCGCAGCATTGATGACTCCATCTATTGGTTGGAGCCGGACCTTGAGGCGGGGACTGGAGAGATGTTTGATACAATCTGCCGGCCCCTCCAGAAGGGCCGGCCATACGTTGCCTACCCTAAGGAATGACCAGGGAGACCACGACGACCACGACAACACTCATTGCCTGGTAGGCAGTGTTCACGATGTTGAACCGTTCGTGACAATGAGTGTGCATGTTCGTTAAAAACTTTGAGAAAAAACGTCTATTTATCCTGAGGAATCAACGCAGATCGAACAATAGGTATTAGCCGCCACATCTCAACGCCTTCAAATAGCATCAAGCCTGCTTCAGATTGATAGGACGCTGCCCCACCAGAGGGCCATATAAAAACGATCCTATCCTAAGGGGCCTTCTCATCATCCGGTTCAACCCAATCTGCGACCAGGCCGAACCATGCCGAAACAGCATAAGGATGAGTAAAGACGTGCCCGATCAGCCTTTACTGATCACAGGTTTCCAGGTTTTCACAGAGTTTTCCTGTCACCGCCTTGGCAACATCGTACTTGCTTGCCCAGCCGGGTGTGATGGAGTGAGTGAGCTTGGTGCGGACATAGACCTGAAACGCTCCCTGCTGCGGTTTCACATAAACACCGGTGACTGACGCATATTCAGTCATGCCAACACTGGCGTTCTTGCCGATAACTACGCCTTTTTCCCGGTTTGACTGCTTCACGGTATAGCCAACCTCTCTCAGTGACTCCTCTATCGCCTGGTAAAGGGCCTCTTCAGAGACAGGGGATACGCGCACAAAATCTTCAAATTCCGTCGTATAAAATCCGACAGAGTCCTCGTCAAAGGATTTTTCAGACAGCGTGGCAAAATCAATGTCACTGTTTGATGTCGGAAAATCTGACACCTTCGCGACAGACACACACGCGGATAGAAATACCGCTGAAAACAGAATAATGACGAATCTGAACATTGTTTTTTTCCTTATGTATTTTGATGGTTATCGGATTTGGTTTTTCCCCTTCGCAGTTTAATACTCAACCATGAACGTCTATTGAGAATGATCAATAGACGTTCATAACCATGCAGTAAGCGAAGGTCTGCTCTCAAATCAGTGATATTTAAAGCGATAGCGTTCCATCGGGATATTGCCAGGATTACCCGGAGACACGTGGTACTCAATAAACGCATCATCAATGATCACAACATGCCACAGGTTGGAGGTTTCCAGCTTTTCATCCACTGGCTTGTTAACCGGCTTTTTGATGAATGTTTTCTCCCATTGGGCCGGTGTCATCTGATCCGGTGTTTTGCCCTTGATATCGGCACTGATAATGTTGAAACGCTCAACACTGTCATGGTTGTAGTCCCAATAGGCTGCTGGCAAATGGGCCATGTCGATCGTTTTCTTCTGCAGGTTAAGCTCCGCCTTGTAAGAACCTGACAGGTCATTATTCGCACGGGCTACATTGGCGATTGCCATCCAGTGACCGTCGGTCTTGAACTCGGTCACCTGATTAGCGGACACCTCAAAGGTACGGGTCCCGTTTTTATCGGTCAGCGCATAACCCAGACCTGCTGCCGGCTTCACCGCCTGCAGGAAGGTGATCGCCTTCTCGACTGATCCCGCCTGCAACAGCGTCCGGTAGATGAATATCTGGGCCAGACCGTTATCCACATCATGGGCCAGCTGGAACTTGGAATGTGGCGTAAAGGTATACCCCGCAGTGGCGTTGATACCGTGGCCAATCAGTGTGCCGGCGTACGTCGTCGTCAGCAGGACCGTGCCATCCTCAAGCACATGCTTGATCAGCGCCTGGCTACCCTCAAAATGGCGAGTCCAGTCCAAGGTATAACCGACACTTGCCTTACCCTTTCCCCACACGGAACCGTGGGAACAGTGACCGGATGGCAATGCCTCACGGGCCGCCTTTTCGGAGGCCAGCATCGGATCAATACCGGTCATTTTCTCCAGTACCCAGAAGGTTTCATCAAAATTCAGGTTGTAAGCAAAGACATCTTTGAAATCAAGGCCTGCACCATCGGCAATCCCGCGAATCTCCTCTACCAGTTCCGGAGCTTCACGCTGCGCCATCTGATACAGGCCGGTATTCGTATAGAAGAACTGACGGTAATCCTGCCACTGGTAATCGGTGCCGGCCGTTTTCAGGAATGCCGACACCATATCGTATTTAAATCGGTTCAACGTCGGGCGGATCACTTTACGCAGCGCCTTGCCATGCTGGTAACCGCGCTCATACGCGCTTCCCTTCACTTCGACGGTAAAAAATTCAGACTTGGTATCACTCAGCTCAACCTGGTATTCAACCGGTGGAATACCGGTCAATGGCTGGGCATGGGTATTGATGCTGAAAACGATCAGTGCCAGCAGCGCGATAACAAAACGCTTCATAGAGCCTCCATACAAACCCTGAAAATGTCGTTAGGGCAAACCTTTTTCTGCCGCCGGGCACCCTGGGAATACCCCATGTGCAGGCTGTCTTTATGGGAATGTTTTTGTCTCAACAACACGTCAGGCACAGAAGCACAACAAGACCTTTCCCGGTATCAGGCTGTACAGGCAGGGACTGTTGATGGCGGATAAAGGCAGGTTTATTTTCATCATTCTTCGCTCCCGGACAGGAAACAACCTGTATAACGCTCAAACGCACTCATGTATCTGAATCATTTTTGGTACAGGGCTATGTTATGCGTGCGTTACCACCAGGGCATTTCAGGGTCTGTATCACAAACGATACGGAGGGTTATGATTGACATCCCTCTATGCCTCTCATGCTTAAACGCTTTCAGCCGGGGAGCCGAATGGGTGCCCTCCGACTGATATCACCGGTCTCAGAAACGGTAGGACGCAGACAGGTAAACCTTCTGGGTATCCTTGCTCTTGATCTTCAGGCTCTGGGAACCTTTGCCAAACTTGAATGTGCTGTCGTGCTTCAGGTAACGGTAACCGCCTTCCAGGTCGACCTGCCCCAGGGTGTAGACAACGCCTGCCTGTGCTCCGTAAGCAAAGGATTTTTCGTATTCGTTACCGATTGATGTACCAATCTTGGTACGGTTGGCGCCAACAGTCGCTCCAACGAATGGCTTCAGGTTACCTTCACCGAACAGGTAGTCAGCGGATACCAGCAGATTCTGGTCTTTCATTTCCACCTTGCCGGCGCCACCGCCCCAGCTGTCTTTGCCTGACGTGATGGTGGCATAGGTACGGACATTGTCGTTGAGGTATTTACCAACGCGCAGGCCTAGATCGGTGTGCTTGACCTTGTCCGATGCCTTTCCGGAAAAATCTGTAATCGTGCTTTCTACAGCGACTTTATTCTGGGCTTTGCCCGCCTCGAAACCGACAAACCAGTCACTGGCCATAACAGAACCAATGCTGCTCATGCAGGTGGCGGAAACGACAGCGGCGGCGAGAATCATTTTTTTCATGGGTTCACACTCTTTGTGGTTTTGGGAAGAATCCCTGTTTTTATCACTGGCCAGGTCTATGTCCGTCTGGCCAACTTGTGAAACCCATTTTAAGGATTCTGGCTTACGACAAAATTCAGCATCCGTAATATTTTAATTACACATTGACCGATCAAATGTTATCCATGCGTATAACACCCACGCACAACGAAAGACGAGCACGGAAAAAAACCACACCAAAGAGGTGTTTACGGTGCAAAAACCAATACACAGGTACCGTTCCAAGAGTATCCGGGAACAATTGAGGTAATCAGGGCGTAGTGGCAACGGTCTCTTCGGCTCGTTCCAGAACGACTTCACAAGAACAGTTGCTATAACACTGCTCAGCACAATGTTGTATGGTCGTACGAATGTTGAAAAACTGCCTAAGTGGCATATCCTCACAAGCGCCTGTGACGGTAATACTGACCCAGGTTCGGCGACCGGTCTTCAGCACCATGAGATCAGATACTGAAAAGTGAGGGTCTAACGTCATAGCCGCAAGGCGTTCACGAAGTGGATGAATGTAAGCCGAATCCGGCGCACTCAACAGCAGTTCGCGAAAACCGTTCCGGACCAGCAGCCAGGGGTCGCGCAGGAAGGCCAGGCAGAATCCTATCACCAGGATCTGATCGGTATAACGGGCCACCCAGCCAAGAGAAGTCCCCTGAATAGCGACCACAATCAACAATGCCATACCAATAGAGCCGGAGATCACCGTATTGATCAGCCAGGCCTGCTTCTCGGCGACCAGAAGTCCTGAAGACTGTTTCTGGTTCGCCCGGCTACACACCCGCCAGGCCAGCAAGCAGCCGGCTACTGCGGGTCCGACATAAACCAGCATCAACCCAAGCTGTGGATCCCGACCGCCTGCCAGCAGCACCTGAATGTTGGATGATAACGCCAAGGCAACCAGCACTAGAACGGAAATCCCCTTCACCATGACCATTAATGGCTCATAAGCAAAGAAACCCAGCGGATAACGCCTGGTGTAGCCACACTCGGTTAACCCGGCAACTTTCATCCCAATAAACGCCATGGCGGCAGAGAGCAGGTTAAAACTCCCATCGAGCATGATGGCATCCGACCCCGAATACACGCCCATACCAATGCCCCAAACCGCCAGGGCGAGCGCAATGACAGCTGATAGAATCAGGGCTTTACGTTCAGCATTCATGACGACAATGCCTCAATAGCATGTTTTTACAGAGTTACGGATAGCTCGCAGAATACCGTGTTTACGGCAGGGGTTCGTTTATTCAAATCAATGGCATCAAAACAAAAAAGCATCAATTAGAAACCGTTTTCGCCATCATGAACGCGAAGAGAAGAGCAGTGCAGGAAAACAGGATAGCAGATGGCCCTGGCGACAGATTCTCACCAGGGTCTTTCTTCATTTCACTTAGAAACGGTAGGACGCAGACAGGTAAACCTTCTGGGTATCCTTGTTCTTGAATTTGTCACCGGTATTCGCTTTGAACGTGGTGTCGTGCTTCAGGTAACGGTAGCCGCCTTCCAGATCGACGGATCCCATGGTATAGACAACACCGGCCTGTGCGCCGTACGCGAAGGATTTTTCTGTCTTGCTACCGGCACCGGATACATCAATTTTGGTACGGTTTGCACCGATAGAAGCACCGACGAAAGGCTTCAGGTTACCGTCCCCGAACAGGTAGTCAGCTGACATCAGCAGGTTCTGGCTTTTCAGCTCCACCTTCTGACCATTGCCAAACTTCCCATCGTCCTTACCGGTGGTGATAGTGGCGTAGGTACGAACATTGTCATTCAGGTATTTACCCACTCGCAGACCAAAGTCAGAGTGATCCAGCTTCTTGGATGAATTCTTGGCGTCGACGAATTCAGCGGACAGTTTTTCCTTCGCCTTACCCGCTTCAACACCGACAAACCAATCGCTGGCCATGGCGGAACCGATGCTGCCCATGCAGGTAGCGGAAACGACGGCGGCGGCAAGAAGTACTTTTTTCATTGGATCACTCTCTCTGTAATGTGTGGTGGAACGGTTATGTCTTTATGGCTTTTCGGGTTTGTTGTCTGCCCGACCAGTGATGCGCATTTTAAGAATCCAGCCATTACGCAACACTCAGAGTCCGTTCCAAAAAACATACAGAGGAGTAGAGTGACATTGATGTGCACATCGTCACCCAACCAAACACCACTACATGGCAGCGCAAACCACCTACAAAACCGTGACACGCACCTAGTGAAAAATGGTGTCAGAAGCCTTTTTGGCGAGAGAGGGTCAAAGAAAAAATAGCTCCCCTGTTGACCAGCACGGTGTGGTCAACACAAGGATGGGAGAAAAATCGGTTTAATCCTTTTTAGAGGATAACTTCGGGTTGGGATAAAAGCGTATTGGTTGCGCTTCTGTGGCCTGCGGCGCTTTCGCCTGACGGTTGACGCGGGTTTCCAGCTCAGGGGTCTCTGGCTCTTTGGCGATGACATCCCGAAAACCACAGTCAATACACTCCCGGACCTGTTGCCCTTCGTCCTCATACATGACCACTCGGTCCATGGCAGCACAGCGCGGACAAACGGCGCCAGCGATAAAGCGTTTCACGGTACTCATACTTGCCTGACTGTCTTTTTTTACTGGCATTGGCGCACTATTTTACGCCTCAAGCACGCCTGACCCAACTGCATTTTTCTGTCTATAACTATCATGCTGACTAACCGAATGAAGACGCTGCATGACGACTCCTGCCCTGATGGATATTGAACTGCTGGTACACGGTCATTCCTGTCTGGATGTGCATATAAATCATGACGACACCCCGACCAATGACCTGCAGTATAGGATCCAATCCATGGTGATTAATGGAGGGGGTATGGCAGCGAATGCTGCGATAGCCGCTTCCAGGCTGGGCTTGCGTACGGGGTTTTCGGGACGGTTAGGCATTGATCCGTTCAGCCAATATCAGATGGATGAGTTTCATGAGAATGGCGTTAATACGGAACTGGTTGTTCAGCAAGATTATATCCCCAGTCTGTTTCTGGCCCTGAACCACTCAAATGGTCAATCAGAATATAGTTGGTACCAGACGCCTCATACTCCAATGGTTAGTGATCCACTAACCTGCCAGCCCTCGTTAATTCTGCTTGATGGGGAATACTTCAACGTTGCGATAGCGCTGATTGAAACCGCACGAGAGCAGAACATCCCGGTTATTCTGGATGCCTGCTTTCTCTCCGACAGACGGCTGGCGCTGATCCCCAAGGTCGATATGGTCATCGCCTCCCATGACTTTGTCAGGGAGTATATGCAGTCTGAAGACTGGCATGCCGGCCTCAGACAGCTGACCCAACACTGTGCAAAAACCATCATCACCCTTGATAGTCAGGGGTGTCTCTGGCATTGGCAGGGGGAAGAGGGCGCCATGGGAAGCTGGCCGGTCGATTGTGTTGATGGCCTTGGCGCCGGCGATGCCTTTCATGGCGCATTCTGCGCCGGACTTCTACGTGGCTACGCCTTTTATGACAACCTGCGTTTTGCCAGCGCCGCCGGTGCACTGTGCTGCACCCGGGAAGGTTCACGGGCTGGGCTGCCGGATATGTCGACCATCAAGCAATTCATGGCAAGCCATCCAGAACCCGGCATTACGTCTGTCTAAGCCAATAGTTCAATAAAAAAGGCCAGCATGCAGCCGGCCTTTTCTCATGGCATAAAACGGTGATTACTGAATGCCACTGTGTCTCAACAGCGCATCAATCTGTGGCTCACGGCCGCGGAATGCGACAAACAGCTCCATGGGCTCGCTGGAACCACCTCTCTCGAGGATTTCGTGAAGGAAGCTCTCGCCCGTCGCACGGTCAAAAATACCGTTTTCCTCAAACAGGGAGAACGCATCCGCTGACAGCACTTCCGCCCACTTGTAGCTGTAATAACCCGCGGCGTAACCACCCGCAAAAATGTGACTGAAACTGTTCTGGAACCGGTTGAATGATGGAGGCATCACAACCGCCACCTGCTTGCGTACATCATCCAGCATGCCCTGAATACTCAGCCCTGGCAGGTATTCCTTGTGCATTCTGAAATCAAACAGGGCAAATTCCAGCTGACGTACCATCATCATGGCGGACTGGAAGTTCTTCGCAGCCAGCAGCTTTTCCAGCATTTCATCGGGGAGTGGTTCGCCGGTTTCATAGTGACCGGAAATCAGTGCCAGACCTTCCCGCTCCCAGCACCAGTTCTCCATAAACTGGCTGGGCAACTCCACCGCATCCCAGGCAACACCACTGATGCCAGACACCGCCGCATAGTCGATACGGGTTAGCATATGGTGCAGGCCATGACCGAACTCGTGGAACAGGGTGACCACTTCATCATGGGTCAGCAGGGCAGGTTTGTCGCCCACCGGCGGGGTGAAGTTGGTGGTGAGATAAGCAACCGGCAACTGCACCTTTTCATCGTATTTCATGCGGGTACGGCAGACATCCATCCAGGCGCCGCCACGCTTGTGTTCCCGGGCATAGGGATCAAGATAGAACCGGCCAATAACATCATTATCACGAATAACATCGTAGAAACGGACATCCCGGTGCCAGGTATCCACACCCTGTACTTCCCGGAAGGTCAGGCCATAGAGTTTACCGGTAACGGCAAACATCCCATTAATGGCTTTTTCCGCCGGGAACCAGGGGCGCAACGCTTCCTGGCTGATGGCGTAGCGGTGCTGGCGCAGCTTTTCCGCGTAGTAGGCGACGTCCCACGCCTGTAAATCCTCAAAACCGTCCACCTCTTTCGCAAAGGCTTTCAGTTCCGACAGCTCATGCTCGGCCTGAGGTTTGCTGCGTGCGGCCAGATCTTCCAGGAATTCAATCACCTTGTCGGAGGATTCCGCCATCTTGGTGGACAGTGAGTATTCGGCGTAATTGTTGAAGTCCAGCAGTTGCGCCAGTTCGTGACGCAGGGAAAGAATTTCATCCATCAGGGCAGAGTTATCAAACTCGCCCCCATTGGGACCCTGGTCAGACGCTCGGGTGGAAAAGGCGGTATAGACTTCCTGCCGCAAGGCACGGTCATCACTGTAGGTCATCACCGGCAGATAGCTCGGGAACTCCAGGTTCAGCAGCCATCCGTCCTTGCCCTTGGCTTCCGCCAGTTGTCGGGCGTTAGCCTTGGCGCTGTCAGGCAGGCCGGCCAGTTCGGATTCATCGCTGATCAGCTTGGTCCAGGCCATGGTGGCGTCCAGCACATTGTCCGAATACTTGCTGGTCACTTCCGAGAGGCGCTTTTTAAGCTCGCCATAGCGCTGTTTTTTGTCGTCCGCCAGTGCAACCCCCGCGAGTTTAAAGTCGCGCAGAGCATTGATAATGACTTTCTGCTGGGCGGTATCCAGTGTGTTGAATGCGTCACTGTCGGCCAGTTGCTGATAGGCGTTGTAAAGCGCCGTGTTCTGTCCCAGCCAGGTCGTGAGTTCAGATAGCTTGGGCAGCTGCGCATTGTAGGCATCACGCAGCGCCTCACTGTTCACCACCGAGTTCATATGGGAGACCGGTGACCAGGCCTGCGAAAAACGGTCATCCAGCGCATCCAGCGGCTGTTGCAATGATGCCCAGTCGAACGTCATGCCCTCTACCAGAAGGGACTCCACCCCTGTCCGATAATCACTCAGCAGCTGATCAACGGCCGGACCGACCTGCTCAGCATCAATCCGGGAGAAAGGCGGTAATTCGTGTTCTTCCAGCAGCGGGTTCATCATGTCGCGACTCTCATGTAGTTGGGCATATACCTTAGAAAACAATGGAGCCGGAGCGCGGGCTTTTCAAGCATCTGCTTGCCGAAATGCCCGTTTAAGGTAACCCGCCAGTACCGGTTGCAACCATAATCCTGCCAGCATGGCACTGACGAACAGCACCACCTGAGGGTTTCCTCCCGCCAGTAGTGTGATGGCAGGTCCTGGGCACAACCCCACCAGCCCCCAACCGACACCAAACAACACAGCGCCAACGACCAACGGTTTATCGACCTGTTTCAAGGATGTCAGGGTAAAGTAGGGGGCCATTTTCGGGGCAGGTTGCTTGAGAATCCATCGGGTGGCTGGGATGTTCACCAGCAACGCACCACCCATTACCAGCGCCAGGGTTGGATCCCAATGGCCGGTGATATCCAGAAAGCCGAGCACCTTTTCCGGGTTGAGCATGCCGGATAGCGCCAGCCCTGCGCCAAACAGAAGACCTGACAGGATCGCAATCACTATCTGTTTCATGGCTCCGCCTCACACCAGATGTCGAACAATGAAAACCGTCAACATGGCCGTTGCCATAAAGACCATAACGGCAACCAATGATCGAACAGAGAAACGGGCCAGCCCACAGACGCCATGACCACTGGTACACCCACTGCCTAACCGGGTGCCCAATCCCACCAGCAACCCGGCGCTGATCAATAGAAGCGGGCTAGATGCCGGCACAGGCAGCGGTTTGCCTGACAGCACAAGCGTTGTCATCCCGCCAGCACCCATGGCCATGAGAAAGGCGATACGCCAGAGGCTATCACCACGACGGATCCCCCCGATAATGCCGGATATACCCGCCACCCGACCATTGCACCACAGCAACAGCGCGGCAGATAAACCGATCAACATACCACCAAGCAGTCCGGAAAGCGGAGTGAACGCACTCATGATAATTTTCTCCTGGAATCGCAATAAATCCCGTGCAGTGTTTCGAGTATTTTTCCGGCTTCCGGGCTGGCAATGCGGTAATAAATGGTTTGTGATTCCCGCCTTGTGGCAACCAGTCCATCCCGTCGCAGAACAGCCAGATGTTGGGACAGGGCAGACTGACTGAGATCTATCTGCGCATTGATCTCAGCGACATTCATTTCCCCTTCCACCAGCAGACACAGAACCATCAGACGATTCTCATTGGCCAGCGCCTTGAGCAGTGCTGTGGCTTTCTGCGCATTGCTACGCATGGTTCTTATTGTCATATCCACCCTATCAGTGACCCAATCTCAACATCTTCTGGTACCTGATTACAGAAGCGTAACGGGGCTTGTCGTTCGGCATTTACAGGCATCATCCTGTAGTGGTTTTTTTCTGTTGATTGGGACCATTACTATCCTTCACAACACCAAGAAAACCGGCACATCGTTCATCAGCCCTGCCTATTCAAGAACCCAGCACTATTAAGTTTCAGCCCCGCACGTACGGTATTTGCAAAGATACTACCCTGTGGATAGAACCAGTGAGAGATCTATCGCCGATATAGTCTCTTCACTCTAACCTCCGACAAAACCGTTTGCCCACTACTAGATAGTTCTACAAAGCACTACAGACCGGTGATCACATAAGAAGCCCCTATCTACAACAACCGAAACTCTTTTTTATTGACGGCCATAAGGGTCAAAAAGCAGGTACCTTCGACCTACTCAATACATTAGACAAACCTAATATTAAGAGGGTAACCTTACGTCAATAAAATGCTGGCACATAGCCATATAGGCACTCTGCACCTAGCAGGATATTTTCGATGCTGAACTGAAGATACATGTAACTCTTTGTATTACATCAATGTATAACGAAACCAATTACGCCTGACGCTTACAGCTCACATTAACTAATATTTTTTATCGACGAAAAGCACTCATCCATCTATAGCCGATAACATGTTTCAGAATCAGCCTGCTTTTTGATACAGCAGTCCTCCAAAAATTACTTGCTCTATAAAAAGCATCTTTTCTGATACCTCCTTAAGATCAATGATGACAGTATGAAAACGCATTGGCCGGTTTAAATATTAAGGACTATATTTCAGTGCCATTTAAATAGCGTTATTACCCTTTTAGCAAGTAATGCTGAACCCTGAGTGGTAATTATTGTTGATGCTTTTAATAGATACGACATGTATATCAAGAATATGATTTTAACATTAAAAAAACATAGAGGCCTGTATCAAACAGGCACTTTTCTATTTTTCTCTTCATTAGAGCTTAAAAATATTATCACAACCTTATTTTGTTACCGCTTCATTCTGGAACTATAACAGGAGGAATATAATGCGCTTTCTTACTCTCAGTATATCGATACTCAGTCTTTTATTATCAATGACAGCAAAGTCTGATGATATCAGCATCAGCGAGGTATACAGCTATAACAACAGCCACCTTAAGCCTATATTACAGGAGCACTTTTCCTTCTACCCCCTGTTTACAATCGATATTGATCAAAAGCTTGATACACTGGACAGTTACAATCTACCAGGTGAAATGATCCCATACCGCCTGGAGTTACAAAAAATTATTGCATCCTATAACGAGTCACACTCAGGGGTTATAGACCTTTTTAACGCCAATCAATCCCCCCACAAAAGCAGTGTTTACGATCAAAAAATCGGCATTCTCAAGGTCATACCCGGCAAGCGCTCAAAGTTTGTTCTGCTATCTCCCTGTGAATTTAAATCTGGCCAAGGCAACAGTTTTATAGAACAAAACCTCTTTGATCCTGAGCACCCTTATCTTGTCGCTATCGATACGCTTCCCATAGCTTACTGGGTGCATCAACTGGAACCATACATCTCTTCCCAGAATCCGGCACGGATTTATCAGCAGTCCCGCTACTGGCTGGAACATATTAATCAGGCCCGGAAAATGACAGGCAAAACATTGTCCAATAAAGCAAGGCTAACACTTGCGTCTGAAGACGGTTCAACCATTGATCATTTTGTTCCTCTCAAGGAAGACATCCACATCTGCCCTAAAGATAACAGCCATCATGTACATTTTGTCGACATACAACCTGATTCAGAAACCATTACGGCAGAGATAGATGGCGATATTGCTTATGTTCCATTACCTGAAATGTATAACATTGCAGAAAATGACGATGCTTCCAAACTCTTCATGCTCATGGAACAACTCCGAGCAGCGTCCAGCAAAAAGGGTATGATTCTTGATCTTCGTGATAACCATAAGGGTAATCGCACGGCTATGATCGCGTTATATCCTTTTCTGATAGACCCAAAGTCTCTCCCTAAAGTCGCTAATATCATGAGCTATCGTCTTCCCGCTGACGAAGCCGAACCCTGGGGCAATTCTGACAGCGACAAACTGGCCCATCGCTTTACCTTTCCAGCCAATCACTCAATCTGGTCTGATAAAGAACGCCTAACGATTGAGGCGTTTGAAATGACTGATTTCCGGGGAGATATCAGCCATATATCAAAAGTACCCCAAAACAATTGGTTTGACGGGAAAAACTTTAGTCGCTGGCATTACATGGTCATGTCGCCCCAACAGCAATTCTTCCGCAACATGGTCCGGGAGTTTGATGTAAGAACGGCTGACGATGCGTTTATTATTGATAATTTTTCTGACCTGATTAATCGCCTGGACGATATTCTGCCCCACTATACCCGTCCTGAGCAGATTGTAGTTTTGACTAACCAGGGCACATTCAATGCCGCAGAGATTCTCGCAGGGACACTAAAAGGGATGGATGGGATTACCCTTATGGGTAGCCGCAGCAGTGGTGGGAGCTCCATGCCACAGACATATACACTTCCCTGCGGAACAGAAATCAAACTCGGCACCACCCTCTCTTTTGCGCCTGATGGAAAGGCTTACGATAACATCGGCATCATACCTGACCATATCGTTTTACCTGCCGCTGATGATTTCGTCTTTCGTCAACGCCTGAATACCAATCGGCCTCAGGTTGTTCATATCACAGACAACCTCCTGAAAAAGGCTATTCGTTTCATCAAAACCAGCCAGTCCACCACCCATTCGCTAGAAGCCGGCCCCATCTACGGTGAAGATGACGCGCAGGAAAAATGCACCGTTTTATGTGAAACTGAAGATGGTGTCTGGAATAAGCAATGGTGGACAACTCTTCCGGGGGAAATGTCACTCTGCCAATGCAGATTCCCGATAGTACCCATGGAAAACAGCCAGCCGCCAGAGTTGAAAGATAAACTTCCAAATAACTGGTTTGGTCAGGAGCCGGGTAACGTCAATTATTCCTCAAAGTCACCCTGATAGTGACTGACATACAACCTAAAACCAATCCATAACCAACAGCAAAGGGTTCAGCTAGAGCCCTTTGCTTTATCCCAATATCTGAATGCAGATTACCGAGGATGCCATATCCACCACGCAACCCAGCATATCCGACAACATTCTTTGATTATCAGATGTATTGCCACTTCCATACCTGAAGCACAGATTCGATGAAAACGTCTGGATAAATTTCTACTACTTGACTTCCCGTAAACACATCGCAATCCAGCAATATGCAAGGTATTGCTGTGCGATGTGCCCAGAAACGCCTTTCAATACTTTCGAGGATATTCAACTGAACCTGCAAGAATAAAGAATTAAAACGTATAATTTCCACAAAAACTGAGGTTGAGATACCCTATCTATGAATCTTACTTATCTGTTGTAAACGGATCCGCTGACTATCAACAATCAGGCATTCGTTCACACTTACTGCATGCGTGACGGGATATTACTGATAAAGATTACGGCCCCTTTTCTGACCTCCCAGTAACCGTTTGCCTGTACCATTTATGAATGCTTTGGTTTTGGAGTGACGAGGTATTTTCATATACCCAGCAAGCCTCACCACTATTATCTAATGATAAGACCATCTCAAAGAAAACAATCATCAAAACCAACCGAAAGACACCACATATTTCAGGCGTCTTCCGATGCACCAGGGCAAGGTGCTGACAGGCCTTATTTACTGAACCTGAAAGGCTTTGCTGGTTCCTTGGTAGGGTTTCATCAGAAACGTCCAGGCCTCTTTATACACACCTTCATGCACTATGCGATATGTGCCGGAAGGGGTATCCGTGGGAATGAACCAGTCAATAATGGCGTGGGAGGTACCCCAGAAGCCATCTATACGCTGCCATGTATAACGCGTTTCCAGATCACGATCCCGGGCCACGGTATGCCACTGTCCATTCTCATATCGCTGAACTTTCAGGAAACTCACCATGGTTTTCAGATCATTTCGGGGATGCCCTGACCAGAACTTCACCTGCACATGATCACCTTTCTGATAGGCGCTATTGGCATCCTGCACCGTCTGACCAATGGACTTGAACACCGGCGCCTGATCATGCACAACCGGCTTGTTGTAATACACCACCTGGTCATCAGACAGATCATCCGGCACCGGTTCTGGTTCTCCGGCCCAGGGATTCATTGCCGGATCCGCCAGCGATTCAGCCAAACGCGAAAATGACTGCCGGTACGCTGCCAGTGTCCAGGGACCAAAGTGGGTACTGGCTCCCTCATAGTGCTGTTTATCGTATTCTTCACGGGTAGTGACGTAACCGGCATAGGCATTGGAATAGCCGGCCAACACGGTATGGCTCAACCCTGTGCCCGCAACAGATTCAACCGTCTGGCGGATACGACGACCTGCCATGATCGTGAACTCGCCCGGCGCGGCCAGCAGCCCAAGCGAGCCAATTTTCATGATGGACACAGGCAATACATCGGGCGTCCACGGATAAGGTTGTACATTCCCGGTTGCCAGCAATATAGGTTTCGGGGCCTGACAGGCTTCCTGTTCCGGTGTTGGCGGCATGACCATACCGGTAATCCCTTCCCAGAAAATTTCACTTTCCCGTTTCCCTTCCTCAAACAGAGGACCGCGTCCGTCTTCCGTTCCGGAGGCAAAGGCATAGCCTAACGCAGCGACACAGGTTGTCTGGTCCCCCTGTCCTGTGAATTGGTCATTCACTGCAACAGATGACATATCCACATACCGGTGTTGTACTGCCAGACTTCCCTGCAATGGCTCTGTTGCGTTCTGGAACAATTCCCAGGCCTTATCAAACTGCCTTTCACCAATCATTCGGTTGCTTTCATCCGGTGTAGTGCCGGGGCCTGTGCCGTTAAGGTTAAGGTTCGGGGTCATATCGCCAGCATTGGTCTGGGCGAAGGCGGCAACATACACATCATCACCGGTATAACTGCTCCCCATCCGCTTCTCAAACAGGTATTGGGCAATCCCCTTGTTGTCTGATGTCAATAGGGTGTTGGTCATCGGCAGGCTGACTGCATGGACGGGGAACCAGCTGATCATGCCGATATCCCGGTCTTCCCCCTGAATGAACCGGAGCACCGTCATTTCAGGGTCAATCGCGGCATACTGGGCAGCATCGACATTATTCTCATAGGCTGGCAGCGAGCGATTGGCGCTGGCATTCCACAATTCGCCGCGGTTAAACAGGACTCTGCCCGGCGCCAGCGATTCATGGGCCCGCACAATAGACTGGAAAATCCCTTCCACTGTCGCGTCATACGTCTGCTGAACAAAGCCTTCGGCGGTTACGTTGTACAGAGCGTAGTGTGAGTGCCCTCCCGCACCACCATGGGTATGGGTTGCGCTGATGATCAGGTTGTCATCGTTATACAGATCCCCATAGCGCGCCTTGAGCTTTTTTAGCACCCCCTGGGTCACGCCCTGAAAGACTGCGCCCTGGTCCACCGAGACAAACACTACCCGGTTTTCCGCTGAAATCGGTTCTGCAATAACAAACGCCCGTGACCACTGCCGATCACGGATGCCGGTGGAAAACTGGTCTGAACTGGCATAACCAAACAGGTTCACTTCTGCAGCAGGCCCGGTGATATCGTAAATTCCAACGCCCACCCGATAATTGTTTTCTACAGCCATCGTCGTTTGTATCAGGCACAGACAACACAACGCCATGCACCTCAGGAGATAATTCCCCATATGCATTTCCTCACTGAAACAGCAGTCGTTTGATCAGGACCATGGCGGCAGGAGACAACGCACAGACCGGAGAAACAGGGCTTTACCGGGAAAGACAAAGGGCTCGGAAGCGATCCATCCATGGCAGAGTGTTCAGAGCAGTACGATCGAACAGCCAGCATCTGTACAGCTTTAAGGGTATGCCGGGAACCGGTTATCTACCGACTCATTTTGTGAACCCGTTCACACTTTCAACATTTCGTACTAATAACTCATAAAACGTGTAATTGCGGATGTTGCCTCGCTGACCGAATGACTACGCTTGCTGCCCTTTAGACTGTCCGGCCTGTTTTGGCCTTATGGCGACAGTCCTCCACACAGCCTTCAGTTTCCTTTCCGGCTTCCGGTTTTCCCGGTTGAAGTCAGGAACAACGGTTGTCTGCAATCCGCTACTTTTCACTGCTGCTGCAAGGATACCGACGTGTCAGAAAAACTGGCCAATCCCGCTCCGCTGGGCCTGATGGGCTTCGGCATGACCACCATTCTGCTTAATATTCACAACGCCGGTTTCTTTCCGATCAGCGCCATGATCCTGGCCATGGGCCTGTGCTACGGCGGCTTGGCTCAGGTCATCGTGGGTATCATGGAGTTCAAAAAGGGTAATACCTTCGGTCTGACCGCTTTCACTTCTTACGGCCTGTTCTGGTGGTCCCTGGTACTGCTGCTGATCTTCCCGTCCATGGGAATTTCTGAAGCGACACCTGCCGCATTCATGGGCTGGTACCTGGGCCTGTGGGGCGTTTTCACCGGTTTCATGTTCTTTGGCACCCTGAAGGCCAACCGCGCCCTGCAGTTCGTCTTTGCGTCCCTGACCGTGTTGTTCTTCCTGCTGGCTGCCCGTGATTTCACCGGCTCCAAGCTGATCGGCACCATCGCCGGTTTCGAAGGCATCATCTGCGGCGCCAGCGCCATCTACCTGGCCATGGCGGAAGTACTGAACGAACAGTTCGGCCGTACCGTTCTGCCGATTGGCGAAGTTCGCTAATCACGCTTGCCCCAATGCCTTCCGGCTTTGGGGCAACCTTCCTTTCTTAATGCAGTCCCTCGTTTCTCCCCACGCCCCTACATACCGCTGACTATACTTCCTCCCCGATTTATTGCCTGAACAGGGAAAACGGATCACTCCCGTTAACTGGAGAGCGACGCGATGACAGCATCCCGATTGAGCTACACCTCCGGCACTGCAGAACAACCTTTGCTGGGGATGACGATCGGCGAAATGCTGGATATAACGACAGACCGTTTTCCTGACAGAGAAGCACTGGTTGTCCGTCACCAGTCCATACGGTGGTCTTGGCGCGAACTGAGGCAAAGAACCGATGCCTGTGCACGGGCGCTGCTGGCCCTCGGTGTAGAGCAGGGTGACCGGGTGGGTATCTGGTCACCCAATCGAGCAGAATGGACGTTAATCCAGCTGGCGGCGGCAAGGATCGGAGCCATTCTGGTAAACATCAACCCGGCCTATCGTGTCCCGGAACTGAAATATGCCATGAACCTCTGCGGTATTCGCTTCCTGGTCACCGCCGAACAGTTCAAGCACTCCGATTACATTGGGATGCTGCAATCTCTTCTGTCCGAACCACAAAAGAATCCCGGCCAATCAGGATTAAGTAGCGAAGTCCCCACACTGGAAACCATCATCACCCTGTCTGATAAGACGTATCCGGGCATGAGCCGCTGGCAGGATATTATGGAGGCAGGGAACGGCCTGTCAGAAAACGATTGGGTACAACGCCAGCAGGCTCTTCAGTTCGATGATCCCATCAATATCCAGTACACCTCCGGCACTACCGGGCACCCTAAAGGCGTGATCCTGACCCATCACAACATTCTGAATAACGCCTACTTTGTGGCTCACCAGATGCGTCTCACGGAGCAGGATCGACTGGTGGTACCGGTTCCTCTGTATCACTGTTTTGGTATGGTGCTCGCCAACCTGGCCTGCCTGACCTGTGGCGCTACGCTGATTTACCCCTCAGAAGGTTTTGATGCCCAACAAACTCTGGCAGCCGTCGCCGAGGAGAAAGCCACCGCCCTGCACGGTGTCCCGACCATGTTCATTGCCGAACTGCATGATCCCGACTTTGCCAGCTACGAACTCTCCAGCCTGCGCACAGGGATCATTGCCGGCAGCCTCTGCCCTGTGGAACTGATGAAACGCATTATCCATGATATGCATCTCAGCGAAATCCAGATCGGCTACGGGATGACGGAAACCAGCCCCGTCAGCACCCAGACCAGCCACGACACCTCACTGGAGAAACGGGTGACAACCGTTGGCAAAACCCAGCCCCACCAGGAAACCAAAATCATCTCCACCGATGATCAGCGCATTGCTCCAAGAGGGCAGATTGGTGAACTCTGCACCCGTGGCTACAGTGTCATGATGAAATACTGGGGTGATGAAGAAGCCACCAGGAATGCCATTGACGATGCGGGCTGGATGCACAGTGGCGATCTGGCTCTGATGGATGAGGACGGGTTTATCCAGATTATTGGGCGAATCAAGGATATGGTGATCCGGGGTGGGGAAAACATCTACCCGAAAGAAATCGAAGACCTGTTTTATACCCATCCGGCAGTGGCTGAAATCCATGTCACCGGCGTGCCTGATCCTAAATATGGGGAAGCAGTCATCGCCTGGATAAGGTTAAAGGACGGGGTTGAGCCCCCATCAGAAGAATCACTTCGTGATTTCTGCCAGGATCAGATTGCCCACTTCAAGATTCCCCGCTATTTCAAATTCACCGACAGTTTTCCGATGACCATTACCGGTAAGGTACAGAAATATAAAATCCGTGAAATCAGTATCCGAGAGCTGAATCTGGATGAAACCGCCTTGCCAGGAACCGCCATTTAAGCCCATAGTCTTCAGCAGATAATGAAAAACCTGTTTTTTACGTTGCTTCATACTGCCAGGGGATAAATGATGTCTTCACCGTTTCGAACCTACCAGAACAAAACGCCTAAATTGGGCGAACGTGTTTTTGTGGATCCAACAGCAGTTGTTCTGGGTGATGTGGAAATCGGTGATGACAGTTCGGTCTGGCCCATGGCGGTGATACGCGGCGATATGCACGCCATCCGGATCGGTCAACGCACCAGTGTGCAGGATGGTGCCGTTCTGCATATCACCCATGCCGGTCCTTTTAATCCCGACGGCTGGCCGCTGACCATCGGTGATGATGTCACCATCGGCCACAAAGCCTGCCTACATGGCTGCACGATTCATGACCGGGTATTGATTGGCATTGGCGCCATTGTCATGGATGGTGCGGTAGTGGAGTCCGAGGTACTGGTTGCCGCCGGCGCTATGATCGCACCCGGCAAAGTGCTGGAGAGTGGCTTTGTCTACAAGGGAAATCCAGCCAAAAAGGCGCGCCCCTTAACCGAGAAAGAACGGAGTTTCTTCAATTACAGCGCAGAAAATTACCGGAAGCTGAAAGACCTGCATATCGCTGAAGGCTATTGAAAAAAACAGCTTACACACTCGCATCGGCCTGATTTTCAGGTGCCGCTTTCTGGAAAGGCTCCAGCTGGTTGCAATGTTCGTAGACCTGCCGGATAGCAGGGTAGGGTGACAGATCCACCTTAAAGCGAAGGGCGTTGTAGACCTGTGGAATCAGGCAAATATCTGCCAACGTCGGCTGTTCTCCAATACAAAAGCCGGAGCCAGACAGTTGAGGTTCCAGCGCCTCAAACCCCGTCGTAACCCAGTGAGCATACCAGTCTGATTTCGCTGTATCAGATACACCCAGTTCGCCCTGCAGATAATGCAACACTCGCAGATTATTCAGAGGGTGGATATCACAGGCAATCTGACCAGCCAGGCTCCTGATCTGGGCTCTTAGCCATGTATCCCCCGGCAGCAATGGAACAGACTCAGGATAGGCTTCATCCAACCATTCCATAATGGCCAGTGACTGACTCAACAAACCATGCGGCGTTTCCAGTGCCGGCACCAGCCCCTGCGGATTTCTATCCCGATAGGCCGGCGAACACTGCTCACCGGTTCTGAGGTTTATCGGGATAGAATCGTAAGAAAGGCCTTTCAGGTTCAGCGCTATCCGTATCCGGTAAGCCGCTGACGATCGGAAATAGTCATACAGCTTCATGCATCCGCCTCGTACCGGCAGATACGCTGATCAATGGCGCCAAAGACGGATTTACCCTTGGCATCCAGCATTTCTATTCGTACGTGATCACCAAAATGCAGAAAAGGTGTCTGGGCCTTGCCGCCTTCAATAATCTCAAGCATCCGCTGTTCTGCAAGACAGCAGGAGCCACTGCTGCGATCCGTATTCGAAATAGTGCCAGAGCCCAGCAATGTGCCCGCGCCAAGATGCCGGGTCATGGCGGCATGGGAAATCAGCCGGGCAAAATCAAAGGTCATATCCACCCCGCAATTGGGCTGGCCAAACAACTCACCGTTCAATTCCACCCGAAGCGGCAAATGAACTTTGCTATCTTGCCACGCATCACCCAGCTCATCAGGCGTCACCACTACGGCTGTAAAAGCTGATGCGGGTTTGCTCTGTAAAAAACCAAAACCCTTGCCCAGTTCGGCAGGAATCAGGTTTCGCAAAGAAACATCATTGACCAGGGTGAGCAACTTGATGTGAGAAGCCGCCTGTTCCGGTGAAACGCCCATGGGGACATCATCCGTCACCACCACCACTTCAGCTTCAAAGTCGATTCCCCAGTCTTCCGATGCAACATGAACATCATCACAGGGACCCAGCAGGTTATCGGAAACACCCTGGTACATAAGCGGATCAGTCCAGAAATTCTCTGGCATTTCAGCGCCACGAGCTTTTCTGACCAGCTCTACATGATTAACGTAGCCGCTTCCATCCAGCCACTGGAACGCCCGGGGCAGGGGAGCGCCACACTGGTCTGGATCCATGCTGAAAGCATCCGGCCATTCCCCCTTGTTGAGTAATTCATATACCTCATTCAACCGACCGGCTTTTTCTTCCCAATTATCGATTGCCTGCTGCAAGGTACCTGCTATCTTGGGTACGACAGCTGCCTGCTTCAGATCTCGGGATACAACAATCAATTTACCGTCTCTGCCTTCTGCCAGGGAGGCCAGCTTCACACAGTGCTCCTTACCCGGTCAGTCCGGGCGATTTATTCGAATATCGGTGCGTGATTACAGAAATTTTTTCTGTCTGATCGGTCAAGTTACCCGTTGATTACAGCAGTTTTCACGGCATTATCTAGCGTATTTGCCGCACTTATTGGTTGTTTGCCGCAGCATCCGTCTTTGCGGCCATGATGAAATCATTTTTGTGTAAACCATTGATCTTGTGCGTCCACCAAGTCACGGTCACCTTTCCCCACTCCGTTAACAGGCCCGGGTGATGCCCCTGCGCCTCTGCAATTTCACCCACCTGGTTAGTGAACGCCAGCGCGTCACGGAAGTTCTTGAAGGAATAGACCCTTTCGAGCTGCATGACACCATCACGCGTCTCAATCGACCAGTCTGGCACCATGGCCATCAGCTCACGCATCTCGTCGTCGGTGACCTGAGGAGCGCCGGAGCGACAGGGCTCACAAACCCCATTAGCGAGTTCAGACATAACGGAATCCTGTTCTCATGGTTCATCTTTGGGTGGATAACGGGGCTCGAACAGCCCCAGCGTTTTCGCCTTACTGACCATAGCCATGATGTCCATGTCACTCAATTGCTGCAAGACTGACATTTGATCAAGGATGTAATAAACCGATTGCAGTATGTCTATGCGGTAGGGCGTACGCATGGCAGCGACAGGGTCAAACGATTCCCGCAGCGGCTTATCACTTTCCAGGCTGTACACGGTTTCCTTTGGGCTGGAGAGAATACCGCCACCGTAGATACGAAGACCTTCAGCCGTATCGACCAGACCAAACTCGACGGTCATCCAGTACAAGCGGGCCAGGAAAACGCGGTCTTCCTTGCTGGCTTTATAGGCTAACTTGCCATAGATATGCGTGAAGGCGGCAAAATCCGGGTTGGTTAACAACGGGCAATGGCCAAATACTTCATGGAAAATATCCGGTTCCCGCAGGTAATCCAGCTCTTTCCGAGTTCGGATAAACGTCGCCACGGGAAAGCATTTCTCCGAGAGCAGCTTGAAAAAACGATCGAAAGAGATCAGTGCCGGCACACGCTCAACTCGCCACCCTGTCGTACGGGCCAGCACGCGGTTCAGCTCTTCCAGTTGAGGCACCCGGTCAACCGGCAGCTGCAACTGGTCCAGGCCATCGAAATATTCCTGGCAGGCACGTCCCGGGAGTAACTGCATCTGACGCGACATCAGGATCTGCCAGGTTTCATTTTCCTCATCGGGATAGTGGATATACCCCTGTTCGTCAGGTTCCCTTGCGACATATGCCGTTGCGCTGCTGGCCATGCATGCCTCCGGTTATTCCCTGTTTTGACGGCGTACTGCGTTATTCCTGCAATACACCCCGGCGGATCTGATCCCGCTCCATGCTTTCAAACAATGCCTGGAAATTGCCTTCCCCGAAGCCTTCATCCCCCTTGCGCTGGATGATTTCAAAGAAGATGGGACCAATGACCGTTTCTGTGAATATCTGCAGCAGGAGCCGTCCATCCGGGCTACCGTCCATCAGGATGGCATCTTTCTTCAGGCGTTCGACATCCTCGCCGTGGCCCGGTAAACGCTCTTCCAGCATGTCGTAATAGGTGTCCGGTGGCGGTGTCATGAAAGCAGTGCCTTCATCCCCCAAGGATTCCACCGTGACATAGATATCCTCCGAACTCAACGCGATATGCTGAATGCCTTCCCCGTGGTATTCCTGCAGATATTCCTCAATCTGACTTTTATCATCGGAGGATTCATTGATGGGGATGCGAATCTTGCCACAGGGGCTGGTCAGCGCCCGGGACTTCAAGCCGGTCATTTTGCCTTCAATATCGAAGTAGCGGATTTCCCGAAAGTTGAAGAGAGATTCGTAGAATTGACTCCAGCGATCCATATTGCCGCGGAAAACATTGTGAGTCAGGTGATCGATATTAAATAAACCTTCACCCGCCGGATGCTGATCAACACCTTCAATGGGAATGAAATCAATATCGTAAATGGAACCGGATTCTCCGTAACGGTCCACCAGGTAAATCAGGCTTCCACCAATCCCTTCAATCGCCGGAATATTGAGTTCCATGGGACCCGGCCGGTTGGTGACCGGTTTGGCGCCCAACCCAATCGCGCGCTCCATAGCACGTGCGGCATCCGCCACCCGGAAGGCCATGGCACAGGCGCAGGGACCATGAATAATGGTGAAATCTTCAGCGAAACTATCAACTTCGGCATTCAGGATGAAATTGATATCACCCTGCCGGTAAAGCGTCACATTGCGAGAACGGTGACGGGCAATCGCCGTGAAACCCAGCTGCTCAAACAGGGCTGCCAGCGCTTCCGGCTGGCGGGCAGAGAACTCAACGAACTCGAAGCCGTCGGTTCCCATGGGGTTGTCTTCCGTGATCAGTGCGAGCTGTTTATTGTCAGGCATGACCGCGTTCCCTCCCACGTATTTTTTTATCCTTCTCTTTCTTTTTAGAGGGATTGGAAGCCGATGTCTACCAATGCTAATAACGTTTTTTTATATGCATTCAGGCCGAATTCGAATTCGGCCTATGGCGAACCCGGTGTAACGTTACGTGAAAATGTATCCGGAAATTGAGTGGCACTATCGAACTTAATCGTTTCCAGACGTACCGCATTATCAAACCGAGCACCCCGCAGATCCGCACCGCTGAAATCCGCATGAATCAGGTAGCTGCCAGAGAAATCAGCACCTCGCAGGTCCGCATTATGGAAATTAGCCTGATCAAGGCTGGCATTTACAAATTTTGCGCCATCAAGCTTTGCTCCAGTGAAGGTTACGCCACTAAGGGTTGTATCCGTGAAATCGATCCCGGAAAGATTCATATTCGATAAATTGAACCACCACATAACAGGGATTCTGAGCCCATTTTGCAGCGCTTTTTCCAGGCCTTCCTGATCAACAATTGCGCCGTTTTTCCTCAACCAGTCGAGCGTCTGATTATCCAGCCCCGAGGCTTGGTGAAGCACCAGGTTTTCCACGCGTGCATCAGAAAATAGCGCACCCGAGAGACGGGAATAAGCCAGATTCGCCTTCCGGAGATCTGCTTTGGTGAAATTGGCGCCAAGAAAATCCGAGCGTCCGAAGTTCACTTCCCGAAGATCGGCTTCCGTGAAGTCTGCCTGTTTGAAACTGGCCTGAAATACAGAGGTCGCGCCCCGCAGCAGGGCCCCCCGGAAAGAGGCGTGATCCATTTTAGACAGTGTTTTTGTTGATTCCAGAATGGCACCAGACAGGTTGGCGCGACTCAAATCCGTCGTCCTAAGGCTGCTGCCTGACAGGTTTGCCTGCTGTAAATCACTCCCCGATAAATCAGCATTACTGAGGTTCACCTGAACAATATCCAGCTGACTGAGGTCTACGTCCCGCAGCTCCAGCGTGACCTGATGCAGGCAACTGGCTTCCATCATCAAAAGCGCATTATTCAAATAGCGATAGCAAAAGCGCTGCATGGGAGAACCAAAGGCAATGCGCAGCTCATCATAGCCACACAGCTTATTCCCTTCCGGCTGACACCAGCCCTTGCCCCTGATTTCCTGTACTGTTGAAACCAATGTTTCGCGAGGGTCCTGCTGCCAGAAGCGACCGCCAAGGTAAAACAAGACACCACTGAGCAGCAATAAGCCCGCAACCCATTTTAAACGACGAATCATAAGGGAATCCGTTCCGTGGTTAACTCACTCACACTTATTCATTAACCATAGCATCGGCATGACAAGCCTTATAACTGGTGGCCAGCATCTCGATTTTTTCAATTATAAAATCAATAAACGCCCGGATGACCGGCTTGGGATATTTACTGCCCCTATACACGATATAAATCTCACCACTGCCTTCCTCGTGCTGGGAAACCTCCCATTCCGGTAAACAGATCTGGAGCTGGTTCTGGTTAAGAGACTCCGTCAACATCCAACTGGATAACAGTAAAAGTCCAGCACCGCCTAAAGCAGCCGCCAGTAAAGGCGTACCGCCCTTGGACGTCAGGTTACCCTGCACCGGTATTTTCAGATGTTGTCGATCACGATGAAAAAACCAGTAATGACGTTGTCGGTCATGACTAAGCAAAAGACAGTTATGGTATCGAATGGCCTCCGGTGATTCAGGTAGGCCATGACACTCAAAATAGGCCGGCGCGGCACACAGCAAGGTATGATTTTCCATTAATCGACGGGCATGCAGAGAACTGTCGGATGGGCGGCCAATTCGGATCGCCAGATCGACATTCTCGGTATTCATATCTACCAATCGGTTATCCAGCTCTATCTCCAGCTTGACCTTGGGGTAACGAAGCAGAAATTCAGGCAACAGGGGACAAACACATTGCCCCCCAAAACTTTCAAATACCGATACTCTTAACACGCCCCGGGGATCATCATTCTGCTGGTTCATGGTCTGTACAAGGTGGTCAGCATCGTCCAGCAGCTTGCCCGCCCCGTCCAGAAAGAAGTGGCCTTCCTCTGTTAGCAGTAATTGTCGTGTACTACGCCGGAACAGCATGACATTCAGCTGTTTTTCAAGGTTATCAATATTTCTGGCAATTGAAGAAGGCGCCATATTCAGTACCGCACCGGCTTTGGAAAAACTACCGGATTCAACCACCTGGATGAATATACGAATTAATTCCAGCACGCTTACTACCTTTGCATGGAATGCAAAACCATTGAAGGTATTCAGTGGATTCTAGGCGCCGTTCGTATGATTCACAATACGCTCACTGGCTATCGGAAAGACAGCACATTGATATTGAAATATCAGGCCGGATTTATGGTGACCTGATATTTTCCAGACTGTATTCAGGAGAGTATTCACCATGCACAAACGTATCGACATCAGCAAACTGGAGCCCACAGCATATGAAGCGATGCTCGGACTCGAAGGATATATTGGTAAAACAGATTTATCAGATTCCATGAAAGAACTGATAAAGATCCGTGTATCCATGATCAATCAGTGTGCCTTCTGTATTCAAATGCATACCGAACAGGCCCTGAAAATTGGCGAAACACAAAAGCGCCTGTTTGCCTTGGCCGCGTGGAAAGAATCGCCACTATTCAGTGAGACTGAACGTGTGGTGCTGGCACTGGCAGATGAGATTACAAAAATTTCCGTACAGGGTGTAACAGACGAAACCTACAATAACTGTCTGGAAGTATTGGGTGAAAACAAACTGGCTCAATGCATCATGCAAATCATCACCATCAATGCATGGAATCGTATTGCGCTATCGACAAAAATGGTACATGAGAACTGATTAATTCAATTATCAGATAGGCCTCTTTATACAGTCAAAGCCTGTATTGATAACACATATTTGATATGCCGCTTATACCATGCCTGTTTATCTGATATATCCCTCCCGGAGAAAGACCTGCTATGCTTGGCGGGTCTTTTTCGTTAAGGGGCAGTATTATGATCAACTCTTGTATCTGTTCATTATCATCTAAACAATACTCAAAGATTTACCATACCGCGCTCCCTTCCTGACAATACACCTTGTTTAACAACAAATAGACTGAAACAGTTGCTGTAATGATCCGCAGCAATATGCGTTCATGAATCATCCTGTTTTCGTATAAAACCTTCTTTTTTTAAAATCATTGAGAGCAGTGAGAACAATGCTGTATTTCCGTAATGCATCATTCAAGACATCTCTATTAGCTACTTTTTCATTGTCTTTTGCGAGCGGCGTCCTTGCGCATGGTTGGGTCGAGGTACCGAAAGCACGACAAGTCTTCTGCGCTGATGACGGTGGTTATTGGTCAGATTCTATTCCCAATGCTGCCTGCCAGAAAGCCTACAACCAGTCAGGCGACTATCCGTTCACCCAAAAGAATGAATTCTCAGCCCTGGTGCCCGATTACCACAACCAGTCAGCCGTTGAAGCGGTGGTGAAGGATACAACCCTCTGTGCGGCCGGTGATCCTCGAAAAGCCGGTATGGATATTCCTGATAAAAACTGGCAGAAAACCTCGATTAAACCCGGAAAACACACACTTAAAATCAAAGTGACTGCCGCCCACCCTAACCATTTCTTCCAGATTTATCTGAGTAAAACCGGGTACGACTCTGCCACTCAACCACTGACATGGAATGACCTGGAACTGATTGCAGAGCATGGTGAAAAGCCGGTTGTTAATGGCTTTTATGCAATGGATTACACCATACCGGAAGGGCGAAAGGGCAGTGCCGTTCTCTATATGCGCTGGCAGCGTCTGGATCCTGCAGGCGAGGGCTTTTATAACTGTTCAGACCTTTTCATCACCAAGAGTGGCGGTGGGCCTGATCCGGATCCCGACCCAGACCCGGATCCCGTTCCGGATCTGGTTGAATTGGGCCGTTACATTACATCGGAGACCAATGAAGCCAAACCCGGTGATAAAGCCAACTTCAAGTTACAGAATCACCAGGGCGTGGATGTGGTTAACGAAAGCATTGGAATCACAACCAAAAATGCCGAGTTTACCGCCTGGACGGCAGAACTTGCCCGAAAAGTGAATGATCTGCACGGAAAATCAGTACAAATCGGATTCTGGCATGCTGAGATGAATCACTATATGTATGACGAAGTGAATATCTTTAACAATGCCGTGTTTGCCAAAAATGCCGGCTACACTTTTTCAACCGCAATCATTCGTGGTGATGACCCCACTCCACCCACAAACTATGACTATATCTACCCGAAAGGTATCGGGAACTACGTTGACGGGACTAAAGTCCTTGCCAGTGACGGTAACGTCTACAAATGCAAACCCTGGCCCTTTACGCCATGGTGTAATCAGTCCCAACGCTATTACGCGCCCGCCACCGGGCTTGCCTGGTCTGAAGCCTGGAATAAGCTCTGAATCATTCATGCACAGAGAATATGCGTGTTCTCAATGCATACTTGACTGGAATTACAACCTGGAAGGCTGTAATTCCATCCCAACGAAACTGCCAAAACAAGTCTTCTCAGGATCCCGTTTGTGGACAATAATGCAGCCATTAATTCATTCCTGTTGATTCAAAAAGGCGGTTTCCCGTGGAAGATGTTATTGAGCTATTGAAAGCCAATGCGCTGGATATTCCTGTTCCCCTCAGGCTGCCTGATGACGATGAACTGGTGGAAATCGAGGAAGAGCTGCTGATACAGCTGCCGTTCGACCTGAGGGAATTCCTGCTAAACGTGAGTGATGTGGTCTACGGTTCGATTGAACCCGTGACGGTAACCGACCCGCAATCCCATACCCACCTGCCGGATGTCGCTGCCGAAGCGTGGGATACCCTTGTCCCCCGCCACTTGATCCCGATCTGCCGTGATAACGACCAGTATTACTGCATCAGCGAAGACGGTGAGATCACCCTGTGGTCAGACGAAGGGGAATCCGACGATACCTGGCCTTCTATCTGGCACTGGGCGAGGGAAGTCTGGCTCAATCTCTGACAGGGAATCCTGTCAGCATTCGATGACCTCAACCTGTTCCACCAGCGGAACGGCATAACCCAGCGTCATATCCCAGGGGAAGCGTATCCAGGTCTCCTGGCTATATGCCTGCACAAAGGTATCCACCAGTGGCTGGCCTGCCGGTTTGACATACAATGTTCCGATATGGGCCTTCGGTAAGGTCTTGCGCACCATTGCCAGAGTATTTCCCGTATCGACCAGATCATCAATGATCAGGTAGCCGCCACCTTCTGAAGTAATCACGGGATCTTTAAGAACCGTCAGTTCACCCTGTTGCTGATTTTCGTAGCTGGTAATACAGAAGGTATCGATCAGGCGGATATCCAGCTCCCGAGCGATAATCGCAGCAGGAATCATCCCTCCCCGGGTGACGGCAATAATGCCTTTCCACTCTCCCAGCGTCAGTAGTTTCTGTGCCAGCAGGCGGCAATCCCGGTGAAGTTCGGACCAGGACTTAATGACATCGCGGGAATACAGGGCTTCACTCATTCCAGTCATAGTGACTAATCACTCATCAAGGTGATTTATTGGATGAAAGGCAGCATTTTATGTCCGCTGAACCATGAATGACAGCGTTTTCCCGGATGTGGTATAAGCATCAGCCTTCACCACTGTTTCCCTTTTCACTCAAACAACAAGGTGCACCTGCCATGGAAATATGGTCCGCCGCCATTCTTCTGTTTCTCATTATGGATCCGCTGGGCAATATGCCCGTTTTTCTCTCAATCCTGAAAGCCGTCCCCCGGGAGCGTCGAAACAAGATATTGATTCGCGAGCTTTTCATCGCACTGACGATCATGCTGTTGTTCCTGTATACCGGTCAGACGTTCCTGGCCATCATGAACCTGAAACAGGAGGCGGTTAGTATCGCTGGCGCGATTATCCTGTTTATCATTGCCATCCGGATGATTTTCCCCGCCAAAGGACGTAGCATCATGGGGGATACGCCGGACGGCGAACCCATGATCGTCCCTCTGGCTACACCGCTGATTGCCGGTCCTTCATTGCTTGCCGCCATCATGCTGCTGGCCAATCAGGATCCTGGTCGCCTGTTCGACTGGACAGTGGCTGTCATCAGCGCCTGGTTTGTCTCTGCCTGTATCCTGATGTGTTCTGGAAAACTCTATGATTTGCTGCGAGAACGTGGTTTGTTTGCGCTGGAGCGACTGATGGGGATGATCCTGGTCATGCTGTCCGTGCAAATGTTCCTGGATGGCGTGATTCACTACGTTAAGGGCGTGTAATTTTTCACAATCAAGGTGGTACCTTTTTACGGTACCACTGCCCTCATGCTTAATTTTAACTATCAATATTAATACGTTAGCTGTATAGACTGAGCAATCACACCACCATCAACCCTGACAATTGCATCCCAGAAATCCGGTGGTCCAAATGTGCCACGTGCATTATTGGTAAAACCATAACCTTCCACCGGAATACCAATCAGGTTGGTATCCAGCACACCATTATCATTTTCATCATGAAAAAGGGAGACCGCATAACTGCCCGGCGCTTCAACACTGAAACGCAAGCGCGTTTTACCAGCCACGGCTTTGACTTTGGCATACATCAACGCGTCTCCTTCATTAGGAAACGTTTCTTCACAATCATGCAATGCGGCTAACAAGTAGCCATCACTACTGCGGACATTCGCTACTGTCAGAATAATTTCACCCGCCAGTAGGCAAGATGATCCAAACAGAACCGCAGCACACAGGATAAGACGGGAACACGACAACATTTTTACTGTCCCAACCGAAAGGAAACAAAAAAGACAGCCTGGAACACGACTGCTTCCAACAGTGTCTATATATAGACCAGTAATTCACGGACAGCCGGTGACTTTCTTCCTGTTTTATATGGCGTGACCTATCGACATGAATAAACAAAAACAAAAGATCCTGTTTCTGTTGCGGTTTTGTATGATCGTGCTGCTTATAGTCTCCGTTCCCTGGTATGGAAGCTTATCGTTTCATCAGGCACCGCTATTAGGCATGCCAGCCTGGGTTACCCGGGCGCTGTTATGTTATGGCCTGATCGTCATTATTAATCTGTTGGTATGGGTGCTTCTTTCGCTCTGGAGCCGGGAGACAAACCACCCATGACGCTTGCAGACATCGGGCTGGGCGGCCTGCTGCTCTACCTGCTGATCCTGATCCCGGTCTGTGTAGTGGCCTGGCGATACCGCAGCAATGCACATAGCAGCCACTATCTCGCCAATCGATCCCTGGGATTTTTTGTCCTGGTGCTGACGCTCTACGCCACCATTCAAAGCAGTAACAGTCTGATGGGAGCGACCAGTGAGACCTGGCGCCGGGGCTTTTTCTGGGTGGTAGCGGTCGGGTATGTTGTAGCGATGTCTGTCGGTTATCACTTCATTGCACCAACATTACGCCCTATCGCTTGTCAGCAGGGGTTTGTGACGCCCGGTGACTGGCTGAGACACCGTTTCCAAAACGACCCTGTGGAACCCATACTTCGGCGAGGGATCACCCTGATCATGACGATCGTTTTGGGTAATATGCTGTTTGCCCAGCTGAAAGCCATCGGTGAAATCGCAGAGGTGATCACCGGCGGAATGATTTCGTACTCCGTAGGCGTGATCGTACTGGCACTGGTGATTCTGGTGTATGACCTTGTCGGTGGCCTGCGTGCGGTGGCATGGACGGATGCGGTTCAGGGCCTGATCATGCTCACAGGGTTAATCCTGTTGCTGGTCTGGATCATGGAAAAAAATGACAGCCTTGCTGCCATCACTGCGGGTATCGCCGAACTCAAACCCGAGAGCCTGGCACCGCCATCGTCGGAACAACAACGGTATTGGCTGAGCACTCTGTTACTCGTAGGACTCTCAACGGTTATCTACCCACAAGCTATTCAGCGCATATTCGCCGCGAAAAGCCATGCCACGCTCTATCACTCCATGGCGATATTGGGCGTGTTTGTTTTCATAACGCACCTGATCATTTTCTTTGTCGGTCTGGCTGCCATTCCACTCTTCAGGGAAGGCTACCAGAGTGATCAGATGCTACCCATCATTCTGAAACACTGGGCCGATGATGGTTCTGCCATTCATACCCTGGGCGCCATGATGATTCTGCTGGCAATTCTGGCCGCCATTATGTCGACCGCAGACTCCGTTCTGCTCAGCCTGGTTTCACTGCTGAGCCGGGACCTGGCAAAAGAGCCCGTCCAGAACAGCAACATGCAGCTGGATCGCTGGCTATCCATTTTCATTATGGGGGCACTGGCAATAGGGGCACTTTATCGTGACGTTACGTTCTGGCGCCTAGTGGAAATCAAACTGGAAACCCTGCTCCAGTGCATGCCGGCGTTCATTGTCGCACTACACTGGCGCAGGGTGTCTGCCAGAGCCATATTCTCAGGGCTGCTGGCCGGGATTGGCGTCTATGCGCTGGCACTGAGCCAGGGCTATAAACAGTGGCAGGGTATTCATATCGGTGTCATTGCGCTGGGTTGCAACCTGCTCATTATGCTGGCTATTCAGCAATACTCAGCATGGCGAGCCTTTACCCCACAAAGTCCTGTGGACGGTCGGTAAAAATACCCTTGATCCCCCAGCACCACAGTTTTTCCGCCACTTTAGGTTTGTTAACGGTGTAGCAGTACAACTCATAACCCTCTGCAATAACCTCCCTGGCACGGGCTTCCCGCAGGCGCTTGCAGTCCACATGAATGGTCACGGCATTAACATCCCTAGCCCGACCCAGCCAATTACGGGGCAGCTTCTCAAATAGATGGCCCAGACGGAATTCGGGCGCCAGGGCATGGCATTGCAGCAGCGCCTCATGGCTGAAGCTGGACAGGATCAACTTGTCATTGTCTTTCCAGTGTGTGCGTAAAGTGGCGATCACCGGTTCGACCAGGGCTTTCACGGAATGACGGTGCATCTTGATTTCGAGATTAAGGCCCAGCCCCAGTTCCTGTATCAACGCCAGCGCTTCGACCAATGTTGGAATCCGCTCACCAGCAAAGTCAGGGCTGAACCAGCTACCCGCATCGAGTTTCCGGATAGTTTCAAGGTTGCTCCGGAGGAGTCTGCCCTTGCCATTCGTGCAACGCCGAAGGGACTGGTCATGATGAATCACCAGATTCCCATCACCAAGCAGGACCACATCAATCTCTACCCACTGGGCGCCTGCCTCGTGAGCTTTACGGATACTGGCCAGGGTATTTTCCGGCGCCTGACTGGCATTACCCCGGTGACCGATAATCCTGCTTAGTAACATGTTGCTTTCCGTGATTGCTGACAGTGAATAGGAAAGGGCAGGCTGTACATCAGCCAAAATAACCATACTACTGCAGAAAGGCAGAATGAATCTTAACCCGACGCAATACCGACTCACATTGATCCCATAGAGCAACCATTCTCTTTTTGTCGGCCCTGCAAGTACATTCTCACACCCAAACCGCCAAACAGGAGATTAAGCCCCAGCGTAGCGAGAGAACGGACGGCGCCAGATTGCTGCACGAGCACGTTATGCCGGACAACATCGACTGCAAAATGATTCACCAGCATATCCATCAACAGACATGCCACTAATACGCCCAGAACAAGGACTGATACCAGCCTGATTGTTGTCTGGAGACCATAGTATTTACGGTACATCCCCAGCATCGGGAAGGTCAGCAGGCTGGATAACATGAACGCCATCACGCCCCCCGGCGAAACACCGTGCCACCACAAGACGGCGGCCAGCGCGACATTCCCGATTGAGCAACCAAACGTCAGAACCGCTATAACCACGCCAACCATGGCGTTCCATAGCCATACCATCACCCCCGGTTCAGCAGACTGCCAGAAAAGGGCCTGCCACCAGGCCGATGGCACCAGGATACTGACGGTAGACGCCACCAATAATCCCACCAGGATATCTCGCCGGATCATGTCCAGGTCATCGTGAAAAAAAACACAGGCTTTCTGCCAATAAGAGGGATCCCCTTTCTGCTTACTGGCTTGATCCTGATGGGCTTCAGGCATGGGTAACCGGATCAGTATGGCCAGAAAAAACGCAGCAATCATGAAGAAAATCGCCGTACCTGCGAGTAACCCAAGCAGTGTGCTTCCCAGAAAACCGTAGACCGTCACCACCATGGTCACACCGATATTGGTACTGGCAATCATGAAAACCAGAGTATTGGGCCAACTGGCGCCCTTGAGTCGCAAGGTATGTCCCATTCCCGCTGTCGCATAATTACAGATTGAGGAAACCATCCCGAACAGCGCGGCAATCGATGCGCTGTGAAGCGAATTTTTACCAATTTTCCGGATAATGGTTTCAGAAGGGACACGACTGCGGATGTAAGAGGACAAGGCAAGCCCGAAAGCAATAGGCCAGAGCATATGCCATAACAACAGCGCATACGCGGTAACAACATGAATAATCACCATGGGAACAGTCCCATTACAACGTGTAGAAGATGATTATAGAAGTTAGCGAATCCAGCCTGCTGAATATTGCAACAGACTGGACGGGTAGGGCGTTACATCAGAACCAGACGGGTATCCGTACGGGAGAGCGCTTTGGTCGGCTTGCCTTCGCTGCCAATACCACGTAGTACCCGGAACCCTTCATCGATGACACCCATCAGGCTGTCCAGGGTTTCCGACTCCACATAAAACACGGTGTCATTACGACCTAATACGTTGAATGCGGTTTTGATTTCAGGGTGACGACTCAGCAGCTTTTCAGCAATAGTGGAACCGCTGATTCTCAAGTCAGCAAAAATCCAGGCACCGGTGCCATTGGGGCGAGCATGTGTTTCTGAAGAAAGTGCACTCCCGTAATGATCCAGCACTAACATGGTTTCCGTCCGCTCAATCGGATTGAACCGGTCTTCCAACAGGGCGTGGATGCGATCACTCATCAGGGTCTTGAGCTGACTGACATCCGTCGTGCGACCATAACAGATCAGGTCGGTCGGCCCGATCAGGCAGTGAACAAGATCAATTTCCTCAATCTCCAGCAAGGTCTCACGGATCTTGTGGACATCGTTGTCACCAGCATCCACCAGCACGATAAAGCCGATATTTCGGGCACTTGTCATTTACTGCTCCCCACGCTGTTTCCTGACAGTCTGTTCATCTTACCATTATGGTCGCAAATGCTTTGCGATATTTATGCAGCCACCATGGCGGTGCGAACCTGACGGATAACCGGACCGGTTTCAGGACGCACGTCGCGCCAGATGGCAAAGGATTCCGCCGCCTGCTCGACCAACATACCCAGCCCATCGACCGCCAGCGCCACCCCACGGGATTCCGCCCACTGCATAAACGCCGTTTTTTCAGCGCCATACATCATATCGTACACCCGGGAATCCGGGCTGATAATCCCTTCAGGGATCGGTGGTAAATCGCCCTGCAGGCTGGCAGAGGTACCATTGATCACGAGGTCAAAAATGCCATCCAGCGTTTCAAGACCAGACGCCGTGATCGGCCCGATTGCACGGAAAAGATCAGCCAGTGTTTCAGCCTTTGAAAGGGTTCGGTTAGCGACAACCACGCTGCTCGGATTCTGTTCCAGCAGCGGTTGCAGGACGCCCCGTACAGCGCCACCCGCCCCCAGAACCAGTACGCGCTTGCCTGTGATGGTGATGTTATGATTTGACGCAATATCGGTCACCATGCCGATGCCATCCGTCGTATCCCCCCATAAGCAGCCATCATCAGACCGCCACAGGGTATTCACAGCACCTGCCAACTCAGCCCTTTCTGTGCGACGCTCAGCCATCTGCCAGGCTTCCAACTTGAAAGGCACTGTGATATTCAGCCCCTTGCCACCGGTCTGAAAGAAGGATGAAACAACGTCTCTGAAGCCATCCAGAGGCGCCGACAATGCCTTGTAAGTCATGCTCTGACCTGTTTGCTCAGCAAAGGCGGCATGGATGGCGGGTGACCTGCTGTGTCCGACAGGGTTACCAATGACGGCGTAACGATCATGGGTTGCATCGCTCATCGTAATCCCTCTCAATCCAGCCAGTTACGGGAAACCAGATAATTCTCATACAGGTCTGCTTCCGGCGTGCCCGCCTCTGGATGCCAGTCATAACGCCAGTCGACCTGTGGGGGCATAGACATCAGGATCGATTCTGTCCGGCCACCGGACTGCAGCCCAAAGATCGTACCGCGGTCATACACTAGATTAAATTCCACATAACGTCCGCGACGATAGCGCTGAAAGGCTTTTTCGTGCTCGCCCCAGCTCATGTTTTTCCGCTTTCTGACAATCGGCAGATAGGCATCGATATAACTGTCACCGACTGACTGCATGAAACCGAAGCACTTTTCGAAAGGCCACTCATTCAAATCATCGAAAAACAATCCGCCAACACCCCGGGGTTCATTCCGGTGTTTCAGGAAGAAATACTCATCACACCACTGTTTATACCGGGGATACACGAACTCACCAAAGGGTTCACAAGCCTTGTGTGCCACCTGATGCCAGTGTTGGCAATCTTCCTCAAAACCGTAGCAGGGGGTCAGATCATAGCCACCACCAAACCACCAGACCGGATCAGCACCTTCCTTCTCAGCGATCAACAGACGGACATTGGCATGGGAAACCGGCACATACGGATTTTCCGGATGGATGACCAGCGAAACCCCCATGGCCTGAAAGCTCCGGCCGGCCAGCTCCGGTCGACGAGCACTGGCGGCTGCCGGCAGCTGACGGCCACGAACATGGGAGAAGTTCACACCGCCTTTCTCAAACAACGCGCCATTTTCAATGACCCGGGCTCTGCCACCACCGCCATGGTGATGCTCCCAGTTATCTTCCCGGAATGTCGCTTTGCCATCCTCTGCCGCCAGCCCATCACAGATACGATCCTGTAGGCCCAACAGGTAATGTTTTACCGCGGCGATATCCGGTTGGTCAGTCATAAGCGAAATTCCGATCAGTGGGTCATCTGCCGGCACGAGGCAGTAACAGTCCGGCCGGCAATGATTTTTAACGAAAGACCTGATCCGTCACCAGATCACGTATGCTCGAAGGCGACTGGGCATCACCCGTACCGCCTTCCGTAATCCAGTCAACGTCCTGGTCAAAAGTGGCGACCACCTCTTCCCGCGTCACCATGGGCGGTTCCCCGGCACGGTTGGCCGATGTCGAAACCATGGGCTTGCCAAATAGATTACACAGCTCGACCACCAGCGGATGTTGGCTGATCCGGATGGCAACGCTGTCAAAATCCCCTTTGATCCAGCCAGGAATCCAGTTCGTTTCATCTGGCACCAGCCAGGTTAACGGCTGCGATTGCATGGACAGGATCTTGGACGACAGATCATCGCTCAGGGTTTCAAGTAACGGGGCAATCTGATCCGGACAGGATGCAACAAGAATCAATCCCTTGCTGATCGGCCGCTGTTTGATGGAAAGAATGCGGTGAACCGCTGCTTCACTCCAGGGATCACACCCCAATCCCCAGACCGCTTCAGTAGGATAGGCGATAACGCCACCCGAGCGCAGTGCCCGGGCAGCTTCAGTAACATCCTGAGCCATTACGCGCCCAGTTTTTCCTGCAGGGCAGCATTACGGGCCAGTACGTTTTCCGCATTGGCGCGACGATCAGCCTTCAGACGATCAGCCAGGTCGGCATCACCAAGGGCAATGATCTGGCAAGCCAGATAACCGGCATTTTTCGCGCCGGCCTTGCCGATGGCGACAGTAGCGACCGGAATACCACCCGGCATCTGCGCAGTGGAGAGCAGGGCATCCATACCATCCAGGGGACCTGCATCAATCGGCACACCAATCACCGGCTTGATGGTCAGTGATGCCACAACACCCGCCAGGTGCGCCGCCATACCGGCACAGCAGATGAATGCGGCGCAGCCACGAGCATCAGCATCTTTGACATAACTGTGAGTGGCATCGGGGGTACGGTGGGCGGAATGTACACGAACTTCGCAGTGCACATTGAGTTTCTTCAGGACATCAATGGCCGCTTCAACCTTGGGCAGGTCAGAATCGGATCCCATGAGAATGGCAACAAAAGGTTGGCTCATTACAGGCTCTCTTCTAACAGGGTTGGACAAATATGATTATTCTTTGTGAGCGCGCAAAGTATCGTAACCGCCGTTACCTGTCCAGAGCGGAACGGTTGGTTATACGCATAAAACCGCCAGGAACACTGACAATTTTCCCGTCAAGCTCCAGATCGAGTAATAGACTGGCAACCCTATGGCTGGGCAGGCCGGTTCTCAGCACGACATCATCGGTATGACAGGTCTCAAACCCCATGGCATTGAGCACCTGTTTTTCGCTCTCTGAGCCCGTTTCCGGCAACTCATCCTGCGCATGGGATGGAACCGACTGCCAACACCCCAAAGGCCCGGTTAACTCCTGCAGGATATCCTCAACACTTTCTACCAGGGTGGCGCCTTCCCGAATCAGGCTATGGCAACCGCGGGTACAGGGATTATTGATAGGCCCTGGAACGGCAAACACCTCACGTCCCTGCTCATTGGCTAGGCGTGCCGTGATCAGGGAGCCACTTTTAACATCAGCCTCAACGACCAATACTCCATGACTCAAACCACTGATAATGCGGTTTCGACGGGGAAAATGCCCGGGTCTTGGCAAAGTACCCAGCGGAAATTCCGACACCAGTACGCCATGGTTGGAGATCGTTTCAGCCAGTGGCCGGTGTCTTTCCGGATAAACACGATCCAAGCCGGTTGCCACGACGGCGACCGTAGTGCCCTTGCCTGATAACGCCCCTTTATGGGCTTCGCCATCAATACCCAGGGCCAGCCCACTGGTTACGGTCAGACCACAACCCGCCAGCGCTTCTGCCAACTGAAAAGCATGATGCTTTCCCTGTGGGGTGGGAGAACGGGTACCAACAACGGCAATCTGTGGGGAAAGCAGATGCTCCGGATTTCCCTGGCTAAAGAGTAAAGGGGGTGGATCAGCAATGGCTGCCAGTGATGAAGGATACCCACTGGAATCCCTGCAAATAATGTGGTGATTGGGTTCTGATAACCACTTACGGGTCGCTGCCAGACTATCCTGCATCCCTACAGACTTACTACTGGACGCAATATTCACTGCCAGGGATTTCGGCACGCTCTCAAGAAGACCTTTCAATGACAGGGACAGCACTTTTTCCGGACTACCGACATGCTCCAGCAAATAGTGGAAGCGTTTCAGCCCCAGCCCCGGGAGATGAAACAGCCGAAGCCATGGCTCCAGTTGATCCCAGTGTTTATCAAATAGCGCGGACATAACGACATCCTGTTTCCCCACCCCTGACACTGCAGGGGTGGCATTGTTGTTGGCAATGGGGAATCAGGATAGATCAGGAATACACTCAGGGGGCTTTTAGCAGGTCACCAATACGCAGCGGCTGACTGGCTTTTAAGACCACACCATAGCTAACCTTCTCAAACGTGCGATAGACCATCAACACACCCACACGTTCCGGAGGCAAGGTGATCACTTCATCTGCGAACCGGTCTCGCACCTCAACATCTTTATAGATCGCCATGACATTGCCGGTTTTCAAATTCTCCCGCTCGCCCTTGTTGATAATCACATTGTGAAAACGTCCGATCTGGTTAACGCCGCTGATAACGTGAAGAATTCTGGCCCTCATTTCACGATCTTCCGGGACGCTGGGCATGAAAGATGGCGCAAGCCCCCGCTCTTCCGACACCAACAGCCGGTCACCACCACGAATTTCTTCTGAAGCCCGAGTCACCCTGAGCGACAACAGGTCACCATTAACCTTCTTCAGTGTCGCTGATCCCAAGCCCAACGCCATGATACCCAGCACCTCATTGGTTTCAAGGTCAGTAATCACCTGCTGCTTGCGGTAGACCCCAAAGCGGGTGATTTCGTCTTCCACCACCCCTCTGGCATAAATAAGGTCTCCTGCGGCACTGATCAATCTATCCTCCTTACCGCTGACAATGTAAGGAGCATTCGTCAATGTTTCTGGAATACTGACGATCCGGCTGTGACTGAGAAACCCGCTGATCGCATCCAGGGGGATGGCCGGGATGGCATCCGCCAGGCGTTGCTTGCGGATTTTTGGTATTAGCTTGATCGTGCGGCCATCCCCCGTGGCGGACTGACCATTGCGACTGACGGTTAGATGCGGTTTGCCATCGATATAAACCAGATTAATGACATCACCGGGATAAATCAGGTGCGGGTTGTTGATCTGGCTGTTCATATCCCAGACTTCAGGCCAGCGCCAGGGGCTCTTGAGAAAGCGGCCGGAGATTTCCCAGAGAGTGTCACCAGGTACCACCGTATAGCTCTCGGGCCGATCGTCCCGGAACATCTCGTCAGACGCTTCCCCCCAGGCGATCATGGAAAGACTCCACAGCACACATCCCAGTAACAGTTTTTTCATTGTTATGTCTCAGCTCTGCCGATCAGGCCTCTGCCTGTTTTCCACCCATGATACCAACGTTTTTCGGCACTAGACCAGCCAACCTGAACTAGCGTGATGGCCGTCGCAAATCGGTCAGATGGTTAGACAAACCAACAGCCGTGTCAGTGACAGTCATTATCAGTTGTATTGAAAATGCTAATTTGTGTCAGTAACGGGGGAAATTTACAATAAACCCTAAATGATGTGCGTTCCGGTGTGGGCAATGCACGCAATGTTATAGAAGAATGGAACGGCATAAATTATGGCTATATTGACGATTCTTGAATACCCCGATGAGCGTCTCCGTGAAGTCGGCACCCCTGTCGAGACCGTAGATGACGCACTGCGCACGTTCATCGACGATATGTTCGACACCATGTACGAAAGCAAGGGTGTGGGCCTGGCTGCCACCCAGGTCAACGTCCAGAAGCGCATCTTCGTCATGGATCTGTCGGAAGATAAAAGCGATCCCATGGCGTTCATCAACCCTGAAATCACCCCACTGACGGATGAAGTCACAGAATACGGTGAAGGTTGCCTGTCAGTACCCGGTTTTTATGAAAGCCTGGATCGACCCGCCAAAGTGCGCGTTAAGGCCCTGGACCGTAACGGAGAATCATTCGAGGTAGAGTGTGAAGGCTTGATGGCTGTCTGCGTACAACACGAGACCGATCATCTCGACGGCAAGCTGTTTGTGGATTATCTCTCCAAACTCAAGCGTGAGCGGATTCGTAAGAAGCTTGAGAAGCAGCATAGATTAATAGAAAAATAGAAGTTTTATCGAATGATTTTGGGTTGATAATATATCAAACTATCAACCCAAATTTTATTATATGATAATTAATCATTCCTGATCTGCATCTGCGGGTATATCCCTTACATAGCTATTTATTTTTTTGTACATAAGAAACTTTGTATCTCTATGAAATGATTTAAGATGATCCATAGTACAAGCATAACATCTTTGCATATCTTTTAAATTATTTACTTCATCCCCATCCTCAGAAGTAGTCTTATCAAAGTCTTTAACATCTGCGTCCACTGACTCAGCATATTTCGTCAACCCACCGTCTTTTGAGAAGAGGCCAAGATTAATTTGCTGCCCCATATTTGGATAAACTTTAATTGCCGGGATGATTCTCTCACCCTCTTTTTGATCTTCCATACTATCAAAGCAATAAACATCACCACCACGAATAACCCATGCCCGATAATGAGACAGCTCGATTGTTAAAATACTTAGTAGTTGATATTCGTGAACAACTTCTTTCTTACCGTCTTCTGTTGTATATTGGGTTTCAATTTTATCATTTAGCCATAGTTTTGATCTGGCACCACCTTGATCAGGAGATGAAAGATATAAAATATCACTTCCAACATGAATGATTTCTTTGACATTACATATCTTTAAATTGTTAAAATAGTTATCTATACCATCCTGAACAGATAATTCAATCGCTTGCCCTGAAGCAAGATAGTAATCTAGTTGCAGGTCTAACTTCATTGCAACCGATCCGCCTTTATCCGGATCAAGAACAACACCAAACATACGATAAAAATCTACTATAAAATCATTAGGATCACTCTGTCTCGATTGAGCTGAGTCATACTGGATAAAAGGACATAGTATTTCTATAAAAAATTCCATTACAGAGTCTTCAACAAAACCTCTTTTAGAGTGAACTTTACTATCAACCTCCTGGAGAGTTTCCATAAATTTATCATATTCTTTTAACTGTTTTTCTAATTTTGTCAATCTTTGTTGTCTTACGGTAATTGAACCCAATTGTCTTTTACGCGTTTTTTCTTGAAACGTATCAGCATTAATCCCTTTAGATGGATCATCTTTCATAATTACTTGCACAGGTAATTGATAAGGGTTTCTTGCCTGTACAATTGCCTCATCTTCAATTCCCATATCTCTGGCTTGTTTAATAACAAGATCTAAACTTTCTTTTGCCAATCTTAGTTCATGTTCAAGCTTGGATTTATCAACTGGCAGGTTCAACAATCGATCTAGCTCACCTGTCATGCTAAGGAACCTGCGATTAAGTCCCCGATAATAAGCTAATCTCCTCTCAGCCCTTGCTGGAGATTAGCCATGGATCAACAACTCAGCTTTTCTGACGCTGAATTCACTCAAAAGCGTCGCCAGACCCGC
>NZ_JAEVHF010000018.1 GCF_018263925.1 Kistimonas asteriae | reverse complement strand
AAGAGCCGTCCAAGACCAGGACGTTGATAGGCTGGGTGTGTAAGCGTTGTGAGGCGTTGAGCTAACCAGTACTAATGACTCGTGCGGCTTGACCATATAACGCCAAAGCGATTTGAACGCCAACGACACAGATCGTTGAGAGTGTGAGCGCAGTAAATTAATCAGATTCCGGAGAGCGTAAAACGTTAACAAACGAGTAAACGTATCACGATCTCAACCCGTTTTGTCTGGCGACCATAGAGTATTGGCCCCACCTGATCCCATCCCGAACTCAGCAGTGAAACGATACATCGCCGATGGTAGTGTGGGGTCTCCCCATGTGAGAGTAGGTCATCGCCAGGCTTTAAATTTCGCAAAGCGTCCAGATGACGGTTTGCTACAGAATTGCTTGACGGCAATAGAGAAGTGGAACCACCCGATTCCATCCCGAACTCGGAAGTGAAACGCTTTATCGCCGATGGTAGTGTGGGGTCTCCCCATGTGAGAGTAGGTCACCGTCAAGCGTCTAAATAAGAAACCCCGTAGCACGTGCTACGGGGTTTTTTGCTTTCTGCACTCTCTAAAAAAACTAGATGCGACTATTGCACGTGAGAGTTTAAAGTCTGCCTATCCTCAGATGGCTTGAATTCATAACTCTGCTAATAGAATGTTTTAGTGATTTCCCGTAGACAGAAACAGGGAGTTACCGGAACAGGCTGACATTGGACTGCCAATGTATTACCCGTGCTTCGAGCCAGTTCCAGAATACCATCACGCTTAGTCCAATCAGGCTGAGTACCAATACCCCAGCAAAAAGAATATCCATTTGCGCCATACTGCCTGCTGCTAGGATCAATGAACCAATACCCTCCTGTGCACCCAGCATTTCCGCAGCGACGAGGACTATTAGTGCGATAGGGGTTGTCAGTCGAAAGGCAAGGAAGAAGCCGGGATACGCGCCTGGCAGGATGATATGTCGAATAATGGTTTTCTTTGAAAGCTGGAAACTCCAACCCATATCCACAAGATTACCTGGCACAGATTTAACGCCCTGGTAAACGCAGAACAGGGCAGGAAAAAGCACGCCTGCCGTGATGGTGATGATGCGTGAGCTATCGCCAATTCCAAACAAAATGATGAACAGTGGAAAAAGTGCGATTTTGGGTATCGGGAAAATCAACGCCAGCCAGGGGATGAATAGATAAAAGAGCCGGCGTGATACAGCTAACAGGGTGCCGAGAGTCGCACCAATGCTTATGCCAAGTAGCCAACCGGGTAGCAATCTCCCTAGTGAAGCCAACGTATGTCGGCCCAGTTCCCCTGATACTAGTAAGTCATAAAATGTTGTCAGTATTTGTAGAGGAGATGGGATTAAACCTACTTCTCTGAACAGGCTGACGCCCTGCCATAATGACAAACCAGCACCCAGGCTCAGCAGTGATAGCAGCCATCCACACTTTTTACCCTCAAACAATGGACGATCTCATTACATGCCGGTCACTGGCCTGCACTTCTTTTCGCAGGTGTTGCCAGATTTCGGATCTTAATTTATCCCGTTGAGCAGGTGATATTGAATCAGGCAAATCCATGCAATGCAGAACCCGTGCTGGCCGTGAAGATAACAGCAACAACTGGTCTGCAAGGTCAAAGGCATCGTCCAGTTGATGGGTGATCAGGATGCGCGTCATTGGCCATTGCTTACAGAGTCGATGATATTCGTCTATCAGTAGTTCGCGGGTCTGGCCGTCTATAGCCGAGAAGGGCTCATCCAGTAACAGAAGCGGTGGGTGAACGGCCATGGCACGCGCAAGTCCTGCACGCTGCTGCATGCCGCCAGACAGCTGATACGGAAATGTATCGGCAAAAGGCAGCAGGCCAGTCAACGTCAAGACTTCTTGAATACGTTCGGTAATGGCATCAGGCGATAAATTATGTGGACGCAAAACCAGCGCAATATTGTCCTGTACGGTCAGCCAGGGAAGAAGGCAGAAGTCCTGAAACACATAGCCTGTAATCAGGGTATGGGGGGCAGGGGTAATACTCCCGGTATCCGGTTGGATCAGGCCTGCGATTAACTTCAACAGTGTGCTTTTGCCGCTACCGGATGGCCCCAGTATGGCCGTCGTTTTGCCTTCTGGAAAACTGATGCAGAGATTGTCCAGTACCATCCGGTTGCCATAGGAAAAACTGAGCTGCTGGACAGACAGTGCGGTGTTAATACGTCTATTCATGGTGTGGTGAAGCTGGAAACCAGTGGTTTATCAATCACCTGATCCAGTGTGACTCGACGGTTGACCATCCCCTGCTCCTGATACCAGCGAAGTTGTTCTTCAACGCTCTTCAAGTCCAGTCGTGCATCAATATCCATATAGAGGGGATAGCGCACCATTTGTTCTGCCGTCATCACAGGGGCGATGAACTGCTGCATGCTTTCGGTCACCTGGCGTAGAGGCTGCTTGCCATCGACAAGGTTCTTGAGATTGGCTTCCGGTGAGACCTGGTTGAAACTTTCATGATAGAGGCGGCTGCCTTTTCGAAAGGCGTGAAGAAATTTCTCCACCGTTTGGCGATCCTGCGTGAGTAGGCGTGATGACACCAGGAGTCCGGTGACCTGCCAGGGGGTTTCTTCACTCACCCAGCCGATGATGTGCCCGTTGTTTTTCTTTTCCATACGGTGTGCCAGCATGCCAGGGACAATCGAGCTGTCTACCCGGTCAGTTGCCAATGCCGTGAATATTTCAGGAAAACTATGCAGTGGGATTGGCTTGATACTGCCAGGCGCAAAGGCATATTTATCGGAGAGTCTACCCGCCGTGAAGTGCAGGGTTGAACCAATATCGGTGACTGCCAGGGTATGACCGGCCAGCTGCCTAGGGTGGTGGAGTCCTTCGCGCCAGACTTTGTTGGAAACGACTATTGCAGAGCCTTCCCAACCGGGCTCTTCCCGGAAGTTGCCAGCTATCATCTTGAGCTTGCCGTGTCCGGCGAGATTGAAGACGGCAGCGGTGATGCCAGTTAGCCCGATATCCAGGTCGTTTGAGGCGACAGCCAGCGCAATTTTCTGGGCTGACGGAAAGATCATAAATTCAGTACTGAGGCCTTCCTCCTGGAAATAGCCGAAATCCTTTGCCAGCTGGAACACGCTACCGGACTGCAGGCTTAAGGTGCCCAGGCGCAGATGGATAGGCTTATCCTTCGCATGGCCAGACTCTGGCAACAAAAGGACTATTCCCAGTAATAGCAGGGAAAACAAGGTTCTGATGGGTTGCAAAGGTGTTCTTACCGCAGTTTTATAGCCATGGAATATCAGGTCTGGACGACAGCGCCACCAGAGTATAGTCTCAATCGGTCAGCTCGCACGGCGCCTGCGGTGCAGCGTGTTTCCCCATAATAATAAGAACATGGAGAACCGGTTATGGCAGAGGAATCCATCCACACGTTTCGTGAGTTTTATCCGTACTACCTGAATGAACACAGTCACCCTGTCTGCCGTGGATTGCATTATGTGGGCAGTCTTCTGGTGCTGGCATTGTTGGCTTATTCCCTGATTGCTGGCGACTTTGTGTGGCTGTTAGCTCTACCGGTTGTCGGCTATGGCTTTGCCTGGGTAGGGCACTTTGTGTTTGAGAAGAATCGCCCGGCCACCTTCCGTTATCCGTTGTACAGTTTCATGGCGGACTGGGTCATGCTGGCTGAGTTTCTATCGGGACGCTCACGGCATAAAACACAGTAATTTGGTAGACTACCGCCATTTCAAACCCTGATGAGTACCTGATGGCTGTTTTCTCTGACGATGAACAACTGGCGTTATGGGAATCCCGTTTTGTGGATTACCTGCGCCACCATGAAACCGATGACCACTCCCACGACCTTTCCCATTTCCAGCGGGTTTGGAAAACCGCCCAGCTGATTATGGCGGAGGATGACCGTCCGATTAATCGCCTGGTCGTCCTGGCGGCCTGCTATTTCCACGATATTGTTTCCCTGCCCAAGGATCATCCGCAGCGTTCGGAGTCCTCCAGGCTGGCAGCGGCGAAAACTCGTGAAATATTGCAGGAACTGGCATTTTCTGAGTCGCTGATTCCGGCTGTGGCCCATGCAGTGGAAGCGCACAGTTTTTCGGCCAATATTCCAACGGAAACGCCGGAGGCGGAAGTGGTTCAGGATGCGGATCGGATGGAGTCACTGGGAGCTATCGGCTTGGCGAGGGTGTTTTATACGTCCGGCAAACTCGGTCGTCATATCTTCAATCCGGAAGATCCCTGGGCCAGCAATCGCGAGCTGGATGACCGGAATTTTGGGATTGATCATTTTCCCCTGAAACTGCTGCGTCTGGCTGATACCATGAAAACCGAAGCCGGCCGGAAACTGGCCAGGCACAATACCGAGTATCTGAATCAGTTCCTGCAGAAACTGGCGAGGGAGCTGGAAGGCGATTACTCCTGCTAACGAGTGCGCAATTTAGTCGATCACCTTGCCCTGGCGACGTTCTTCCGGATGTCGAAACCAGCCCATGCCTGCTTTCAGGGCATGGAAGCCGAATTGCTGGTAAAACGGCATCTGCCCGGGTGAGGTGAACAGGATGATGTTATCCACATCCAGCTGTTCCATCAGATGGCTGACGATGCGTTTGCCGTAACCCTGACGCTGATGGTCTGGCTTTACTGCGATATCACAGAGTACTGCCTGATAAATGCCATCTGAAATGGCACGTCCCAGCGCGATAAGCTGGTTATCCTGAAAAAGCACGCAGGTGGCAAGGCTGTGCTGAAAGGCCTGCTCCAGAAGGGCTGGAGACCGTTCGCCCATGCGGACACGGTGGTAGATTTCTGCGGCCTGATACCAGTCGATATCACGGCAATCGGTCTTGATGACCAGAGACATGGGCTGTACTTCCTGATGACACCAGCACTGCAGACAGTATAGGTGGCTGGCACGGGCGTATCGGGCTGTATTCACCCCCTGTCATTTTGGCTTGGCCAGCCCTTCGCCCATCCGGATTTTACTGCCAGGCTGATGATCTTCGAGCCAGCTGACTACTGGCCAGGAGAACAGAACAATCACGGTGGAACCCAGTTTGAAACGACCCATTTCATCCCCCCGATTCAGGGCAATCGGGGTATCGTCGTAAAATGACCAGGTGACCTCGTGTGCATCTGGCTTGACCTCTCCAGCCCATACGGTCTCCATGCTGCCAACCACCATGGCGCCGACCATGATGACGGCCATTGGCCCGTATTCGGTATCGAAAATACTGATGACCCGCTCATTTCGGGCGTAGAGGTTTTCAACGCTATCGGTGGTTTCCTGATTGACGGAGTAGAGATCTCCCGGGACATAAGCCATTTTTCGTAGCGTGCCGGTTATCGGCATATGAACCCGGTGATAATCGCCAGGTGAAAGGTAAATGGTGCTGAATAGCCCGTTATCGAAGGTGTCGGCCAGGGCATCATTACCCGCCAGCAGGGCTTTCAGGCTGTAATCATGCTGTTTAGCCTGGATGATGCGGTCATTCTCAATCCACCCAATTTGGCTGACGGTGCCGTCTACGGGGCTGCTGACCAAGGATGGATCGTCTGGCTGAGGTCGGGCTCCCTCTTTCAGTGCCCGGGTAAAGAAATCATTGAAGTTGAGGTAATCTTCCGGGTTCTGTAAAGCCGCCTCACTCATATCGATAGTGTTTTTCTTAATAAAATCGCGAATGAGCCAGTTCTTGAGCCAAGGCCACTGTTTTTCCGCCAGAGAATAAGCAATATCGTTAATCAGGTGATGGGGAAGTAACTCCTGTAGGCCTGGTGAGATACGATAAACAGGATCCGTCTGGGAGGGCTCGGCGCCATCAGCATAGAGCGACTGGCAGCAAAGAAGTAACACAATCGTTAGTGTACGCGTCAACCATCGAGTGCCGGACATAATGGGGAATTCCTGTCAGGTGAGTCTTGGGAATTTAGACCCTTGGAATCAGGAAAAGTTACTTAGACCTTTGGTGAGTGCATAAGTGGGAGTAAAGGAAGGACTCGCGGACAGGTAACACCTGCCCGCCGTTATGAGGGAAAACTTAACTGAAGCTGCCGATGGCCTGTCCCATGCGTACCGTATCTCCGGCTTTCAGGTCATCCAGCCAGTTCATCTGGTCCTTACCGAACAGGACAATAGCCGTGGAACCGAGCTTGAACCGGCCCATCTCATCGCCCCGGTTGAGGTGGATGGCTTGTCGACCGGCCTCGGTATAGTTGAAGGCTTTCAGAATTCTGCGTGGCGGTGTCACGACACCGGACCAGACGGTCTCAATGCTGGCGACAATCATGGCGCCGACCAGAATCACGGCCATGGGGCCTTTGTCGGTATCATAGATGCAGACCACCCGCTCGTTTCGGGCAAACAGCCGGGGCAGGTTTTCTGTCGTAGCCTGGTTCACCGAGAACAGGCGGCCGGGTACATGAATCATCTGCCTCAGGGTACCGCCAGCGGGCATGTGCACCCGGTGATAATCCTTGGGGGACAGGTACACTGTGGCAAACTTGCCTTCGGTGAATTCCGTGGCCAGTACGCTGTCACCGCCGAGAAGTTCCGTCAGGCTAAAGTCGTGCCCTTTGGCCTGGTACAGGCGACCGTAGCGAATATCTCCCAGCTGGCTGATGGCGCCGTCAGCCGGGGAAATCACCGCATGGCTGTCGGCAGGCATGGGGCGGGCATCATGCTTGAGCGGCCGGGTAAAGAAATCATTGAAATGGGCGTAAGCCTTGGGGTTTTCCTCCTGCGCTTCACTCATGTCCACGTCATACTGGCGGACAAACCACTGGATTAACGCGTTCTTGAACCAGGGAATCTGGCATTCGGCCAGGCAGTGAGTCGCGCGGGAGATCAGGTGATGAGGCAGGATGGTCTGAACCGCCGCAAACAGGCGGTCGGGTAAGGGGCTGTTGGTACTACTGTTATCTGTCACGGCGGTCTCTGTCATCCGTAGGGCCTTGTCGGCGTGGTTACTTATGCTTGCAGCGGCTCGTGGCGATTGTACTTCAAGCGGTTTCGATCGGGGTATCTGTTCTGTTCCCCCATTCCGACCAGGAGCCGTCATACGCCTTGATCGATGGGTATCCCAGCAATCGGGCCACCAGGTAGGTCAGACCTGACCGGTGATGGCTCTGGCAATGGGTGATGATCTGTTTGTCTGGACTGATACCCAGTTGTGTCAGGGTTTCAGGCAGATCGGTTCTGAGCCGGAAATTGCGCGCGGGATCCATGGTCTGGGTCCATTCAAAATTGATTGCCCCGGGTATGTGACCTCCCCGCATGGAAAAGGTTCGCTCACCACTGTATTCCGCCGATGAACGGGCATCCCAGATCACGGTGTCATCGTCACCCAGGGCCGTGATGATCTGCTCGGCGTGAACTCTGGGGCTTTCGTCAATACTCAGGCTGACCGTGGTTGGTGTCGGAATGGCAGGTGTGGATTGCAGCGGAAAACGCTCCTCCAGCCAGGCGCGTATGCCGCCGTTCAGGTAGGACCAGCGTGTGTGGCCGATCAGATCCAGAGTCCAGATAAACCGGCCGGCCCAGCCACCGCCTTCATCATCATAAACAACAATGTGCTGGTCAGGTTGATAGCCAATGCGTCCGAACAGGGCTTCGAGCTGATTCAGTGCCGGCAGTTTGCCGGTCGCGGGAGGTTGTCCTGATACCAGTTCACCGGGCTGCACATGGATGGCGCCGGGGACATGCATCTGCTGGTATAGCGCCGGATTACAGAGGTCAATAATCAGTAAGTCCTTGCTGCCCAGCAGAGGCTGAAGATCTTCCGGTTCCACCAGAGGCGGCAGGAGAGGCTGGCTGCTCATTATAGTTGTCATTTCCGGGGATTGGATCGGCCTCTGATTGTACTGCAGCCATGGTCTGCTGCAAATATCACGGGTTGCGCTAAAGACGGGATAGACTATTTTTCAGGGCAATCTCACGCAGTGAGGGGCGGGAACACTGACCGACCCCTGTGGTCAGACATCCTGAAGGATGATGAAACAGGCTCCATTACCGGGAGCCTGATTAACAGCAGGTACCCAGCCATGATCAATAAAACCGGTTTCAGACGATTGTTAATATGCCTATTGCTGGTTTTTGTCCCGGTGAGCGTACAAGCCGCAGATTACCTGTTTGCGTTTTTGGGCGGAAATGCCAGGGGCGACCTCTGGCTGGTAGACAGGGCGACAGGGCAGGTATTGCTGACTGAAACGGCGGATTCAAAAACCGTGGCAGAGTACACCGGCCATTACGGCAATATTGCTTTTCACCATTTCACCGATACCGATCAACATGCCGGCTGGCTGGCAGATCACCTGATCCGTAAGGCGTTACCGGAACTTCGGCGACTTGAGCAGAGCGGCCAGCTGGAGGTGACATCACTCTCCTTTTTGTATGCCCTTGCGGGACTGAATGCTGTGGATGGAAAGGCGTCGGGCTATGATCCGGTTGCTGGAAGGCAGGCGCTGCACCAGTTCGAACAGACGGTGGATGCGGCATTTCAAAGTGACGGTCGTACCATCGCTGCGATGTATGGGGTCAGTGACAGCAAGCTGATATTAAAGGCCATGGAGGTGGTTCGGGAAACGTCCGCGGGGCCTGCGGCCGACCTGATGGTTTATGCCGATACCTATGCCATCGGTTTTTACCGTCATGATGGTGATCTACAGATTAAGGAAAGTTTTGCCGATGATCCCGCCAGAACCCCGGCGGGTGGTTTTTTCCAGTTGGGCAAGAACGGTAGCCAGACCCTGTTTAGTGACCAGGGCGAAGAACACCTGGTGGAATCGGTCCGGCAGTTCTGGGGCAAGCAGGGGCGCCATTATACGGACGAAGAACTCCGGCAGCGCTATCAGGATACCAACCGCAATGAGCTCGGTGGCGTGCTGGCAGAGATGGGAGCGAATCCTCTTCTCTGGCAGTTGGATGACAGCGATGTGTCTGTCTTGAAACAACTGGTTTTCGAAACAGCACGGGATATCGGTAAGATGCTGTCTGAGTTAATTCCTGCACCCATCGAAACAGCAACGGCTGTGCAGAAACAACCGCTCGCTATTATTGGCTTCTATGCTGATATCCTGAATGCATCCCCCACGTTTTATCAGGCGCTACGCAGCGGTTTGACCGATCGCTATGAGCCGCGATTGATTCATGGTGGGGAATTAAGCTGGGCGCTGGCGAGAGCGGCTGTCAGGCTATTCAATACGGTGGATGCGGTTCGCTATCCCTGACGGCCTATACTTTCCCACGACAACATGGGGAATCGAGCGATGGATACAACGCAGCAGAACGCCGCAGTCCTGGCGGCAGTGAACGTGGCCAGTACCGAGTGGATGGCAGCGTTTAATCGTGCGGATGCGGCAGGTTGCGCTGCACACTATGAAGCATCGGCGATCATGCATGCGCGCCCCTTCGGTACCTATACCGGGACGACGGACATCCAGGCATTCTGGAAGAAACTGATGGACGATGGATTGGCTGATGTGGCCTACAGCAATACGCAGATTGAAGTGCTGGATACTCAGAGTGCAGTGCTCACGGCAGACTGGACAATGAATAAGGCTCAGGGCGTTATTCACAGGGAGCTATGGGTTCTACAGTCTGATGGCACGGCCAAGCTCCGAGAGGATGATTTTGAAGCGCAATAACGTCCTGTTATAAAACAGTCAGCCGAATAATCACGATTATTCGGCTGACTGTCCCTTGCGATAGCTCGCGATTAATCAGTTGCCTTCCTCAAGTGATCGCACGATATGACGCCAGGATGCCATGCGCCGTGGTGTGATATGCCCTTCTTCCAATGCCTGGTGGATAGCACAGCCGGGTTCCTGTTCATGGCGGCAGTCCCGGAACTTGCAGTGACCAATGAACGGATGAAACTCCCGGAAACCATGGATGACCTCATCGGCATCCATATGCCAGAGGCCAAATTCCCGAATCCCGGGAGAGTCGATCAGCATCCCGCCATCCGGCATATGAAAGAGGTGGGCTGCGGTGGTTGTATGGGTGCCTTTACCGGTACTTTCTGACAATTCGCCCACTTTGGCGTTAATGCCGGGCATCAACAGGTTAACCAGGGAGGATTTTCCCACGCCGGATTGGCCAACAAAGACGCTGGTATGGCCTTGCAAGAGCGACTTCAGTGCGTCCAGCCCATGATCTGTCACAGTAGAGGCTTCCAGCATTCGGTAGTCGATATCGCGATAGACCTTTAAAAGGTCATCCCTTATTGCCGTTGTGTTGGTGTCATCCAGCAGATCCGTTTTGTTCAGCAGAATGACCGGTTCAATGCCCACAGACTCGGCTGCTACCAGGTAGCGGTCAATTAAATTACCATGGGGTTCCGGAACCGGGGCAATCACCAGCACAATGTAGTCAATATTGGCGGCGACAGGCTTTAACTGGCCCCGCTGGTCGGGACGCGCCAATTCACTGGTTCGGGGCAGGTGGGCGACAACCACGCCGGTTTTATCCTTGCCAGGCCGCCAGACGACCCGGTCACCGGTCACCAGGGTGGGGAGGTTGGCTCGCAGATTACAGCGAAAGGTATTGCCAGGCTCTCTAGGTGGCTCTATATCAAGCTGTACGCCGTAGTGTGCAATCACTAACCCTTCTGTCTCCGTCCCGAGATCAGTGGCGTTCAATTGCTCCAGGCTGCTCTGTTCACGGCGTGCAGCGCGCTCTGCACGTTCATCCTGGATTTTTTTTATGCGCCAATTTTGTCTGCGGTTCAGTCTTCGTTTTGACATGGTTTAGACTGTATGAAGATACGCCAGATTTTCAGATGGGCAGGCACGGAGCCTGAGGAAGTATGGCAGATACAGGGACATGTAGTTTGCATGGTGCCAAAAGTGCAGATTATGATGAACCATCGATTATGAATCAACTCAAGACCTGATAGGCAGTTTAATGGTACAAGCAGACAACCTGGTGTGGATTGATCTGGAGATGACCGGGCTTGACCCGGACACCGATCGTATCCTTGAGGTCGCGACGATCATCACCGACGGTGAGCTCAATGAGCTGGCGGTCGGCCCGGTCATTGCGGTGCACCAGCCAGACTCGGTGCTGAATGCAATGGATGACTGGTGCATAAAAACCCATGGCCAGACCGGCCTGACCGACCGGGTCAGGAAAAGTACCATCACGGAACAGGAAGCAGAAAAGCAAACCCTGGATTTCATCCGTCAATATATTGACCCGCGGGTCAGCCCGATGTGCGGTAACAGCATCGGCCAGGACCGCCGTTTCCTGCATCGTTTCATGCGTGATCTCCACGATTATTTCCATTACCGCAATATTGATGTCAGCACCGTGAAAGAACTCGCCCGCCGCTGGCGTCCCGATGTGTTGAATGGTGTGGTCAAGACCGGATCGCACAAGGCGCTGGATGATATCCGCGAATCCATTGCCGAGATGCGCTACTACCGCGAACATTTCATTAAGATTAACTGATCCCTCAAAGGCTGGTTCTCCAGCCTTTTTTATGCCGGTGTTTTTCCCTGCGGTTTCCTCTTTCCCCTTGCTTAATGCCCGGTGACACTGTTTTACAGACTCTTTACGCAAGTCCCTCCCCGTGTTCAGGTAAGGTTCAGTGACCCTCCCGTATTCTTGTTCCCGAGTTCAGACGTAATAACACACCCGCTGGACACGGCATCATCAGAACAGGCAGTCCCTGACAGTGCCAGCCAGCAACAAAGAACAGACGAGGAGAACCACCATGAAAAAAATTGCAGCCATTGCTCTTGCCGGTATTACTGCTATGAGTGTTGCTACTGTACAGGCCGATACGTTTGTCGGATTGGTAGCGGGTTCCCACAGTGCGGACATGCAGACTCCCAAGGGGCTGAAAGGCACCAACAACAATTTCGACAATATCATCAAGAATGATGGCATGTATGGCATCCGTGTAGGTCAGCAGAACGATGGCTACCGGTTCTATGCAACCTACGACAATGCATCCAACAGTTATCGTCAGTACAAGGCGCGTCAGGAGAATCTGACAGTATCTTTGGACAAGACCTTTGATATTGGTTCTGGTGGAACTCAGCTGTTTGCCGGTGCAACAAGCGGTATCACCAAGTTGACTCATGAGTCCAAGGGTGTGAGCCGTGACAGTGATATGGGTTACGCCATGGGGCTGCAGGCCGGTATCGTACAGCAGCTGAGTTCCAACTTCTCAGTAGAGGGTGGCTATCGTTACATGCGTCATAATGCCAAGGTTGACGTCAAGGACCGTGTGGAGGGCAATGTGGGTTCATCCAAGCTGAAGAGCTCTGACACCTGGTTCCTTTCTGCCAACTACCACTTCTGATTGTGTCATCGACCGGGCTTGTCAGACAGGCCCGGTTACTTTTATTCGCTTAACCTGTCTTCACGACAGAGGTATCATTCAAACGTTGTCGTTTATAGGGGCGCAGTCATGAACGTATTGCTGGTGGAAGATGATGACCTTCTGCGTCACCACTTGGGGTATCAGCTGGAGAGCTTGGGGTTTCGTGTTTACGCGGCGCCGGAGGCGCGGGAAGCCTTGTTTTTCAGTGACGAATACGCTTTTGATGTCGCTATTATTGACCTGGGCCTGCCCGGGATGGACGGCATCGACCTGATCAAAACCCTGCGTCAACGAGGCCGTACCTATCCCATCCTGATTTTGACTGCGCGTGGGAACTGGGAGGACAAGGTCAATGGCCTGGAAGCGGGGGGCGATGACTATGTCGTCAAGCCATTCCAGTTTGAAGAGCTCAAGGCCAGGCTGAATGCATTGATTCGTCGTGCGTCGGGCTTTAGTCATCCAAAAATTTCAGCGGGTCCCTACCGGCTGGATCTGTCCGCCAAGAAAGCCTGGGTCGGTGAAACCGAGCTGGTGCTGACGGCGTATGAATACAAAATCCTTGAATACCTGATGCGTCATGACCAGCAGGTGGTGTCCAAAACCAGTCTGATGGAGCAGCTGTATGCGGACGATGACCGCGACAGCAATGTGCTGGAGGTGCTGGTCGGCCGGCTGCGACGCAAATTGTCCCAGGCGGGAGGAGAGAGCCCGATTGACACCATTCGGGGGCAGGGGTACCTGTTCACGCTGTCATGTTCGTAGGACGCTCACTCAAATTCCGGGTATTGCTGGCATTCGGTGTCGCCATGATCCTGGTTTGGGCGGTTAATGCGGTCACGGACATTGAATCGTTCAAGAACTTCATGTTCGATACGACCAAACGACAACTATCATCAGACGCCAACGTGCTACTGACGGCTGCACGTATCAGAAATGGCCAGCTGGTCATGCCGCGAGAGCTGCCGGATGAAAAGTTTAACCAGGTGGAATCCCGGGTGCTTGGCATGATCTACAGCAAAAAGGGGGAGCTGCTCTGGCGTTCCCGCTCCACGCTGGATGAACCACTGCCCTATCAACCGGTTTATAACGAGCATGAGAATTTCTTCGATCTGGTTGAAGGGGAGGATGGCAGTTACTTCGTCTACGACATTGACCTGGTGTTAAAAACCGGCAGTGAATCCATGCCCCTGATTTTTGTCACCATCAAGCCTGCCCTGGAATATCAACAGAATTTACGGTACTTCAAGCACGAACTGCTGTTCTGGTCGGCGGTTCGCGGTGTTGTGATGCTGCTGGTTCTCTGGCTGGCCATGTACTGGAGTCTGATCCCGATCAAGCAACTGGTAGCGCGATTACGTGCTATTGAATCCGGTGAAAATGATCAGCTGACAGGAGACTATCCCCTGGAGATCGCCCGGCTGACCAACGCACTTAATCGCCTGTTACGTAATGAACAGCGTCAGAGGGAGCGGTATCGCGATACCATGGCGGACCTTGCCCACAGCCTTAAGACACCATTAGCTGTTTTGCAGAGCACCGGTAATACCCTGCACATGCAGCGTGAAACGATTACCCAGCAGGGGCTGGCGGAACTGGAAGAAACCATTGATGAACAGGTGCAGCGGATGAACCAGATTGTGGGTTATCAGTTGCAGCGTGCAGTGACACGTCATCGGTCATTGATCAGAAATCAGGTGTCCGTCGCGAAGAGTGTTGAACGTATTCGTAATACGCTGGACAAGGTGTATCGGGATAAGCAGGTCCAGGCAGACATCCAGGTCAGCGATGATTGCCTGTTCACCGGGAACGAACAAGACTTGATGGAAGTCATGGGCAATCTGCTTGAAAATGCCTGGCGCCTGAGCCTCCAGAAAGTCAGGGTCAGTGCCCATGTTGTCAGAGATCGTGAAGCTGGCCGTCAGGACAAACGACTGGAGCTGGTTATCGAAGATGATGGTCCCGGCGTACCGGAAGATCGTCGTGATGTAATCCTGCAGCGCGGTGTCCGGGCTGACAGCCGGACACCGGGGCAGGGATTAGGGTTGGCAGTGGTGCTTGATATCATTGAGCATTATGACGGCACCCTGACCATTGATGACTCTGATCTGGGCGGCGCACTGTTTGGTATAACGCTCGCTTGCTGAACGTTATCAGATTGTCATGATGGGGGTTACTGATCTTCTCGGGCCATGATGAGTGCGCCAGACAACGCATCGCCCTTTGGGGCGACTAAATAAGGTGTCATCGCTTCTGGTAGCCAGGGACGTATAAAACCACTGATACCTCCGACCAGCGCACACTGTTTGACACCTTTATCGAGCAATGCACGGATCATGGCTGCGGCATCCTCTGCTGCTGCCTGTAACAGCTGTATGGCCATAGAATCCTGTTTATCTGCATAGTCAAAGACAACCGGTGCGAAAGCACCATAGTCTCTGGGCAGGGCATGCGTCTGCCAGGCAATGACAGCTTCGGGCGAATTATCGAAACGGGCCATCAGAGCGGCACATAGTGGTGTTGCAGGCACAATGCCCTCGTGGGCTCGCAAGGCATAGCTGAGCGCATCCAACCCCAGCCGGGCACCACTGGCATGGTCTGACACAGGAAAGCCCCAACCACCGACACTGCCAGCATCGTTGTCACGAATCCAAAAACCGCAAGAGCCGGTGCCCATGATCAGGATGGCGCCATTGCCTCCGTCAAAGGCGCCAAGACAAGCGGTATAGGCATCGCTCCGCATCACAAGGGAAGCAAAGGGGAAGCCCCACTGCATGACCGCATTACGTTCATTGGCGTGGTTGATGCCGGCCAAACCAAAGCCAGCCGCAATACGTTGCATGTCGTTTTCCTGCAGGCCTGCTTGCTGCAGGGCCTGCCGGGTCGCCAACAGAATATTGTGACAGGTCTGGTCCAGACCGAAACGTGGATTGGCAATGCCGGTCAACCCTTCACCGAGCACCTGTCCAGTACCATCGCAGAGACGGGCACGGCAGGAGGTACCGCCACCATCAATACCCAGAAACAGTTTTTCCGTCATGACCTGTGTTCCGATTGTTGTTTTGTCTGTCCTGTGTCGTGAGATCAGTGAATAGCCAGACAGTTACGGCAAACTTGCCATGATGTGACGGGGAAGGTAAAGCCAGAACGTTGAGATTAATGCGGAATGGTATGTTATCTGTCGTGTATACCCGCTGCGCTGTTTGTAATCCCAATGCATTTTTTTCATGTTGCAGATGCGGCTTACGTAGTCGGGGAGGCTATCTCGGATAGAGAAAGCAGAACCGTTGATGATGTTTCTTGCAGGGAATCAATAATCTGGATTTTTGGAAATAAATCGGTCGGGTGTTCTAGCGACATCTACACTCGATGGATGATGTCGACTGGCAGTAACGCGCAGGGGCTGGCCATGCATACCATCTTGATCACCGGGGCAAACCGTGGGCTTGGACTGGGTTTTGTCCGCCATTATGCGGCGCAGGGAATGACGATTATTGCCACCTGTCGTGAACCTGAACAAGCGACAGAGCTTCAGGCGCTGGCGGAACAGTTTTCCCACATTGCCATTGAGGCGCTGGATATCTGTGACTATGACGCGGTAGCCAGGCTGTCAGAAAAGTATGCGGATTATTGTATTGATATTCTGATCAACAATGCGGGCATTCTCCAGTCAGTTGATACCGCTTATGACGCAGAAGTTTGGCTGAAGTCGCTGGAAACCAATGCGGTTGCACCAATGATCCTGACACAGGCGTTCCTGCCACAGGTAAAGCGCAGTGCCATTCACAAGGCTGTCTTCATCAGCAGCAGCTACGGGAGTGTTGAACTGACGACAGCGGAAGGCAGTATCTATTACCGAAGCTCAAAAGCGGCACTGAACATGGCGGTCAGGCGTTTTGTGCTGGATTATACCTATCTGGAACTCACGGCGGTGTGCCTTTGTCCTGGCTGGGTGCGCACGGATATGGGCGGGGTGAATGCGGAGTTGTCAGTCGATGACAGTGTTGCTGCGATGGTCACGACGATTGCGGGCCTGGAGTCTGAACACCATGGCCAATTCCTGAATCAATATGGCGATTTTGTTCCTTGGTAATTATCCATGATGATCTGACCACGTTATGTATGACGGGTGTTGTGTAGCCATACATAACGTGAAATCGATACATTGGCAGGCCGTTATAAGTGGGCAAAAGAGGTACTGGTAGTTGATGCCTTGCTGCCATGTTTGTTTAGATAGGCGATGCTTCTTTCAAGATCATCCGCCAGCATCATTGCCATATCCATACTCGTGCCATTACGGATCATAATTCGCTGTATGGTTTCTGTTTCCCGGCCAAGAGGCATTTTATAGGATGCAATCTGCCAGCCCCGCATACGAATATGGTCGCTTAGTTCATACAGGGTGAAAGGGCTCGCCGCTTCGTCCTGTAATGTGTAACAGAGTCCGGGGATGCCATTGCTACCATCATAAAGTATGGTGAATGGGCCCATCGCTTCGATCCGTTTCGTTAACGCTTTGGCGACGTCACGGCAATTGTTGTGGATGCTGAAGTACCCTTCCCGTCCAAGACGCAGGAGATTGTAGTACTGGGCAACGATCTGCCCCCCTGGACGACTGAAATTCAGGGCAAAGGTCGGCATATTGCCGCCAAGGTAATCGACATTGAATATCAGCTCTTCAGGTAAGTCTGCCGCATGTTGCCAGACGACCCAGCCAACACCGAGTGGACTGAGTCCAAACTTGTGGCCGGATGCATTGATGGATTTCACCCGGGGCAGGCGGAAATCCCATACCAGATCCGGGTCAATGAATGGGCAGAGAAATCCGCCACTGGCGGCATCAACATGCACTGGAATATCCAGGCCTTTGGCCTGTTGCAGCCGATCCAGTGCTTCACAGATCTCTTTGACTGGCTCATACGCCAAGGTGTAGGTCAGGCCCTGGGTGGGCACGACACCGATGGTATTTTCATCGCAGAAGTCAGCAATCTGATCCGCCGTGATGCCGACTTCATTTTTCTTGACCGGTATCTGGCGTTGTTCGACATCGAAATAGCGGCAGAACTTGTCCCAGCAGATTTGTACTGGTCCGGTGACAAGGTTGGGTTTATCGGCTGGCTTTCCTTCTGCCTGACGCTTCAGCCGCCATTTCCATTTCAGCGCCAACCCACCCAGCATGGCCGCTTCACTGGAACCCGTTGTTGAGCAACCGATCGTGGTTGCGGATTCCGGTGAATTCCATAAGTCCGCAAGAATATGCACACAGCGTTGTTCAATTTCGGCCGTCTGTGGATATTCATCCTTGTCGATCATGTTCTTGGTGATGGACAGGTCCATCAAGTAGTGGATCTCTTCTTCGACATCGGTCTGGCAGAAGGTGGCCAGGTTCATCTTGGCATTGCCGTCGAGCAGCAATTCATCCCGAATGAAATCCTTGATAAAACGTGGACTCGTACTTTTTTCCGGCAGTTTGTATTTGGATAGCGGCTCCAGGTCCACATTGGATCCAAAGCTGGTGGCGAAAACATTTCCTTCGGCGGAGCGATGATGGAGAGGCATGATAGCTTCCTGTTGATTTTTAACAATAATGCGGTCGATAACGGACAGGTGTTTATTGGTCAGAGACCTGTCGCCAGGAAGGTTTTTTGAACATATCAATGACAAAGGCCATGCCGGTAAAGACTACCGTACCGACTACGACAATCATCACGTAGGTATTTGGGCTGCCAATAGGCAGGTTATTGGGCGGGAAAAATGAAACAATGAAAGCAAACAATACGCCAAGAAAACCCAGTCCGCCGATGCAGATCATGCCGCCGTTACCGCCAGGTACCTTGTAGGGGCGTTCCATGTCTGGTTTGGTGAAACGCAGACGGATGGCGGCCGCATACATCATCATGTACATGATCAGGTACAGGGAGATGGTCATGACGCTGATCAGGAAAAAGGCGACACTGACGTTGTCAAAGATAAAGTAGATACACGACAGAATAGTCACCAGGATTCCCTGCAGCAGCAGGATATTACTCGGAATACCCTGTTCGTTAGTTTTGGCCAGTATGGGGGGCAGATGACCGAGACGGGCAGTCCATAGAAGGCCTTTGCTGGGGCCGCTGATCCACGACATGACCCCGCCCAGGGCACCGATCGCCAGCAGAGCGCATAGCAGTCGGTTCCAGTCTGCCAGTCCAACCTTGCTGAGCATGATATGAGTGGCAGCCATCAGGCCGGATTGCAGATCAATGTCATTAGCAGGCATAACAGCCGCGATCGCAAGAGAGCCCAAGGTAAACAGGACAAAGATAATCAGGGCGGAGATCAACATGGCCAGGGGGAATTCGGTTTTCGGGTTGGCCATCTCATTCGCGTGCACAGCATGGACTTCAACCCCGGCAAACAGCAGGATGATGCCGCCGAGAAAGGCAATGTTGCCGAAGCTGTTGAACTCGGGCCAGAACCGGGGGTGAACCTTGCCCCCCTCCAAGGCAACTAGTCCTGCATCCTTGGTGGTCAAATGCTCGAATGCAACGGGATTTCCCTGATCTATCCAGATCAACGCCAGAACGATGACGACGATACCGGGCAGGATGGTACCTATCAGGAAGCTGCTGCTGGTGACCTTGGCGATCACATCCGTTCCCTTGAACGTCAGCCACGTGGAGAGCCAGTAGAAGATGATACAGAAGATACCGACATAATAGCGTTCGTTCGCCAAGTCCGGCCGTGCTATGAGGTAAGCAATGCCCGCTGCGGCAAACGACATGACGGTAGGATACCAGACGACATTCTGTATCCATTGCAGCCAGATGGCGATGAAGCCGGCACGGGGGCCGAACGCCTGTTCAACCCACGTATAAACGCCGCCGCCCTGGCTTGAAAATGCACTGCCCAGTTCGGCGGAAACCAGGGCGGCAGGTAACAGGAACATAATGGTGGCGAAGCCGATATAGAAGAACATGGTCAGTTCTTCTTTTGCCATCATCGGCAAGCCTCGGAGACTGATAACCGCAGCAGCCGTCATCAAGGCGATGGACATGATCGATAATCGTTTTTCAGGCTTGCTGGATGCTGTGGTCATAATACTGTTCTTGAGAAAGGATGTGATTGGGAATAGGGAAATCTGACTGCAAGAAGGCTGATTACAAGAGGCTAGCGTTAAGTAAACCGGTTATGTTGGCAGTCCACCGTAATGAAATGCGACCGCCGATCTTCCACACTGCATTAAAAATAGCTGAATCTTTCTCGTTATTTCTCAGGAACAGGCTTTTTTCTAGAAGAATAAATACTAATAAATGACAGTAGACGGTTATTTGAGAATAAGCAGGTTGTCATCGCTTGGTATCTTTCTGAACGAGCACGGATGCGGTAGCGCCAACCCTGAGGTCAATGGTCTCAGGCCGATTTTTCAGCTGGACATGAACCGGTATACGCTGTGGCAGACGAATCCAGCTGAAGTTCGCCTGTACATCAGGAAGCAGGTCATAACCTGCTTTTCCATCCGGTGTAGCAATCCCCCAGCCAATGGCGTTAACCGTTGCGGCAAGCGGCTGATCCGGGTAGCTCATCAACGTGATAATCGCGGAGTCACCGACGGCAATACCGGCCAGAGCGTTTTCCCGGAAATAGCCAGTCACCCAGAATGTGGCGCTGTCAACCAGGGCCAGCACCGGCTGGTTGGCAACCATCTGGCTGCCGATGCTTAATTGCAGATTGGTGACATAACCGTCAACGGGGGCGTACACCTGTGTAAATGCAAGGTTCAGCTCGGCGCCGACCACTGCCTCTTTTGCGCTATCATACTGGGCTGATGCGAGTTTGAAGGCGTCTTCCTTATCGGTCAGTAACTGTTCCGAGAGACTGCCGGGATCCGTTTGGGCGAGGTCGCGGTAGCGGAGGTATTCCGTTCTGGCCAGGCGAACCTTGACGTCCGCCGCATTGGCTTCCGCCGTAGCTTGGGCAACCGTATTCTGGAACGTGACAGGGTCGATGGTAAAGAGCAGGTCTCCCGCATGGACATATTGGTCGTCAGTCACTGGCAACGAGATAATTGGACCGGAGACCCGAGGGGCAATCTGGAGCACTCGGGCTCGCACTTGCCCGTCCCGGGTCCAGGGATTCACCAGGTAGTCGGCGTATCGAACCAGAAGCACGATGATGGCAATTATGACTAACGTGCCGCTGGTGGCATAACGAATCCAGGGTCGCATGACAAACTCTCAAAATGGGGTAATGCGTGAACCTACCAGGTTGGTAAATAGGATCGTCAGGGCGAGATAAACCAGCTGGGGACTGGCCAGATAGTGGGACAACTGTAGCCGTGTGAGGACAAAGTTGACTGCCCAGGCCAGGAACATGCCGATCACCGTTGCTGTCAGCAGGGGTGGACAGAAAATACCCAGGAAGGCAATTTCATGGGGTACGCTGCTCATGGGATGGTTCTTTGTTGAAAATGGGTTCGTTGAGAAAGACCTGTGCCCGGAGTGATTCCATCGCAGTGGCAAAATGGCTCACGGCCAGGCAGAAGTTTTTGTAATAGCCGATAAAACTGTAGAGTGCCTCATCATCTTCCGTTGAGAGCGTCATGGCGCTCTCAACGTTTTGGAACAGGCGGTCTTCACTACCCGCCAGGATTGCCTCAACCCCCGTGAGAGCTTGTCTGTCAGCCGTTTCCGGTGACCGGATCCAGGTGTCGAAGAGTGCGCGCAGTGTCTCAAGCCATTCTGACACAGGCCGTTGATCCAGCAGCTGGCGGGTTCGTGTATCGTCAGTACACTGGATCAACATGTCGAGACGGTAGGACATGGATTCCAGGGCATAGATCAGTTCCCGGAGGTGGTCATTCACTTTGGATGTGTCGTGTTGTGTCTGTAGCTTTTGGAGTAAGGGCGTCAGGCGGTGTGACGTCAATAGCCAGTCTCCCCCGGAACAAAATTGTTCGGCTCTGTAGTTCACCCAGCCGCTCCACCCCTGTGGTGTCTTTCCCATCCATCGAAAGACAAAACGAACCTGACGGAAATAAAGGCGTATCAACCATAGGGAGAGGGTTTTCGGTTTGGAGGTCGGGCAGAAGGCTATGATGACGCTTAGCAGGGTGATGATAACGGCAAACATCAGGGTGATATTCAGAGGGTGGATCACATCATAAGTCTGCACGTTACTGATGGATGTGATACTGGCCAGCATGAGCAGGCTGAAAACACGGTTCAGAATCTGGTCAGGTTTTGAATAACAATAGGATGTATAGAAACTGGTACAAAACAGCATGATACCCAGACCCAGAAAAGACGACAGCATCGGCATGATCAGCAGGTAACAGCTGGAGGCAATCAAGGCAGCCTTGGCCATGGGCCAATACAGTCGTTTGACAGGAATATCCATCCGGTAGGTGAAAACGCATCCAAAGATAGTCGTAATCATCAAAAAAGCAGTGTCACCGGGTATCCGGATGTTTATCCACAGGACAAAGACAATCCACATGATGACCATGACCCGGCAGGCGGCGGCCAGTCGATAGTAATCAAGCGACAGGACATTGCTTTTCCTTATCGCTTGAAGGGGATGACAGTCTGTGGTTTTGCGGTTCATGATATCCATAGACAGGAGTAACAGCTGCCGGGTCAGTGTTGAAGTGTCACGTATCCTGTTATAGAGCAGGTAATCGCCTATTAACTGTCGTTTATTGTCGGTCTTGGGTATCTGCTGATCAGAAAAGGTGGGAAGAATAAAAGATGGTATATGAATTGTTTTAGAATTCTCCCAGATTGCCGCCCTGTTTTCTGATAGTTGAGTCAGTGATTGTTCAAAGTCCGGAAGATTGGGAATGATTGCCAGGAGGTGCTGGGTATCTGCGATGGCAATGCATTCCCTCCAGCCTTCGAGCTGACGGTGGAGTTCCCGTGATAATTGATGGAAACATCGCCACTGCCGTTTTTTTTCCATGACGGGATAACTGTCACTCGTCGCTCCTTCCAGTAGTTCGCCGAAGCGATTCAGCGAATCCAGCTCTGCTTTTCTCAAAGCTTCGATGTCGCTGGTGGGAATCGGTTGGGTCAGCAGGCGATAGTAAGCGGCCTGCAGACGGTTCTGTGCTGCAACCAGATGTCTTGTCTCAGTCTGTAGTTCCCGATAGCTGCTTTTTGGCCATAGGATGACGGTTACCGTCGTGTAAGTCACGATGCCAAGCACAGTTTCCTGTACACGAAGGACGGCCAGATTAAAGGTTTTGATATCGCTCAGATCATAGGCAATCGAATAAAAGGTGATGATGGTGGTGACGAACCCGGTCACACGCCAGAAATACTGTCGGTTGGCGCCGCCCGACATATACGTGCAGAAGCCGACAATCAAGGATAACCCGGTAATGAGCTGCCAACGGTTATTGGTCAACAGCATCAGTATCAGGAGACTGCACAGAATGCCGCTCATGGTGCCAAGGAAACGTAGGAGACCTTTATTAACTGTCAAGCCGGTCGTGGAAAGACTGATGAAGGCGACTGCAAAGCCGGCCCACATCGGTTTATCCCAACCAAAAGAGAGGGCTAGGCCATAAGCCAGCACCATGGCCAGCGCCGTTTTCAGCGCGCTTTTTAATCTGTCGTTGAACAGCATGGCCTGATTTCTCGGCCGAAGGGTAGGGGAAGCATGGGGTGTCAGCTGATACTTCTGGGAATCAGATTTTCATTGTAGATGAAACATCTGTGGCTAAAACGTTATTATCCGTATCCGCAGTATCGCTTGTGGTCAGACGGTCTCCCTGACCGGCGGTGCAGCTTCTATTGAGACGATTTCTCTGACACAGTGATCCAGCAGCTTTTCCAGTGCCAGCGGCATAAAACGTCGAGGCATGTACATGCCGTAGATATTACCGGCAGGCAGCTGCCATCCCTGCAGAACCTCCACCAGTTCCCCTTGATTGATCGCTTCCTGGCAGATCAAGTTGGGAACTGTGCCAATGCCAGCATTAGCCTTTAAGGCTTCTCGAACCGCAGTAATGTTATTCAATATCAGGTTGCCGGTCGGGTTGATGGCAATCTGTTTGCCGCCTTTTTGAAAGTGCCAGGTCTTGTGTGCAAGACTGGAATTGTTACGTATGCAGTTGTGGTTGGCCAAGTCACTGGGATGCTGGAGCTTTGGATGTTGAGCAATATAATCCGGCGATGCCAGTAACCGTACCGGGGCCGACACCAGTTTACGACACACTAGGTCCGGCTCCTGTCCTGGATCAACACGTATGGCAAGGTCAATGCCTTCCTCGATGATATCCACACGGCGACTGGTCAGTTCTGCTTCAATGGTGACCTGTGGGTAACGTTGCAGGAAGCGGGCGATAACGCGGGCGAGAAAGCGCTGGCCAAACTCGATGGGCATCACCAGTCGTAAATGGCCAGAGGGTTCTTCATGGACACGCCGCAAGGCCTGCTCTGCTTCTTCGAATGCCAGCACAATCTGACGACAGCGTTCGTAGTGTTCGGCTCCGATATCCGTGAGCATCAGGCGACGGGTACTGCGTTGAATGAGACGTACATCAAGGCGGTTTTCCATCGCCGTCAGTTTGCGACTCACGGTGGATTTCTGCATGGCCAGCCGTTCAGCTGCGGCGGTGAGGCTGCCAGCTTCGACGACACGGACAAAAATCAGGGCTTCATTCAGATCGGTCGGTTGTTGCATACAGGGAACACAGTTTTGAGTTTGGGCATTCTAATCACAGAAAAACAACAATGGTAGGATAGCCGCTACCCATTGACTCGCAGCCGCACTTTGCGTTTTGACACCTACTCCCCTGGCGGCTGCGCTTTTTTTTCCCCTTTCAAGTTTTACATTCACATTCCGAGGCAAGACTGAATGATAAAAAACATCCGGTTATCGGTGGTTATTGCTTTGATGGTGCTGGCGCTGCTGATCGGTGCTGGTTACTGGTGGCAGGTAGGCCAATACCAGGAATCTACCGATAACGCGTATGTGCAGTCAGACATCATTTATATCAGTGCCAAGCAGAGTGGTTTTGCCCAGGCAGGCTGGATTCAGGATAACCAGTCCGTCCAGGAGGGCGAGGTGCTGGCCCGTATAGACGACACAGATTTTCAATTGGACCTGGCGGAATCCCAGGCGGCGGTTGCAGCAGCCAAGGCAGGTATTGACCAGCTGGCCGCGCAACGGTATTTGCAGGAGTCCGTGATCACGGCCGGTGAATCATCCGTTGCGGCGGCGCAGGCTGAACGACAGCTGGCGGCTGCTGAACTGAAGCGTGCGCGGGAACTGCACCGCAAGAAGTATGCGTCCCAGGATGATCTTGATAACGCTATTTCCACGAATGAGCGAACCCGTGCGGCATTGTCAGAAAGTCAGGCGCAACTGGAATCTTCGCGTCGTCAATTGACCGTGCTGGATACGCAGCTGCAGGAAGCCCGTGCGACCTTGTCACAGGCCAAGGCTCGACAGGATCAGGCACAGCAGGCGCTGAGTGAAACCATCATCCGTGCACCACGCGACGGCATCATAGGACAACGCCAGGTAAAGGATGGTCAGCTGATTAAGGCAGGCCAGGTGCTGTTCGGACTGGTGGCGGCTGACACGGTTTGGGTTACTGCGAATTTCAAGGAAACCCAGATCGGGCATATGCGTCGTGGTCAACCCGTTACCCTGGACATTGATGCCTTTCCCGGACAGCCCGTGACCGGCTACATCGACAGTCTGTGGCCTGCCAGTGGTGCGAAGTTCAGCCTGTTACCCCCCGAGAATGCGACAGGAAATTTCACCAAGATTGTGCAGCGTATTCCAGTGAAGATTGCGATACCTGCGGATCAGCCGCTGGCAGGCAAACTGCGGGCCGGCATGTCAGTGCTGGCTTCCCTGAATACCTGTGATGAGCCTGTGAAGATCAGTGGGATGAACGTTGTCCACAATAACGTTGCGCCTGTGGTAGAGCATCATGTCGCAGGGTATTGAGCGCGCCAGCCGCAGGAACTGGCTGGCGGTTTATGGCGCTGCCCTGGGCGCATTTATTGCGGTACTGGATATCCAGATCATCAATGCTTCGCTGGCGGATATTCAGGGGGCATTGTCGGCATCGGTGGAAGAAGGTTCCTGGATATCCACGGCCTACATGATCGCTGAGATCGTGATGATCCCACTCAGCGGCTGGCTGGTACAGGTGTTGTCGCTCCGAACCTACATGCGTTTTACCATTGTGCTGTTTGTCGCGGCGTCGATGCTGTGCGGTCTGGCCTGGAGTCTGGAATCCATGATCCTGTTCCGGGTGTTGCAGGGCATTGGGGCAGCGCCGTTAATTCCGCTGGCGTTCAGCCTGGTGCGACTCCGTCTGCCTGCGTCTGACCAGGCCAAGGGGATGGCGCTGTTTTCCTTTTCCGCGGTGTTTGCACCGGCTATCGGCCCGAGCCTGGGTGGGTGGTTGACGGAAACGTTCAGCTGGCACTTGATTTTCTACATTAACCTGGTGCCGGGCGTCATCATGTTCCTGATGTTGAGCGCCAGTCTGGATAAAGAACCGATGCAGCTGAACAAGCTGCGGGAAGCGGATTGGCTTGGTATTTTCACCCTCTCACTGGGGCTGGCGACACTGGAGTATTTCCTGGAGGAGGGTAACCGCAAGGACTGGTTTGGCTCCGAAATCATTGTCTGGACGGCGTTAATTGCTGCCGTCTCGCTGGTGGCTTTCACCTGGTTACAGCTAACCCGTGAACGCCCGCTGTTGAACCTGCGTTTGCTGGGGCAACGGCAGTTCCTGATGGCAACACTGGCTAATATGGGGCTTGGTCTCGGCCTGTATGGCAGTGTCTATATACTGCCTCTCTACCTGTCCCAGGTGCAGGGTTACAACTCACTGCAGATCGGTGAAGTACTCATGTGGGGAGGGATGCCACAGCTGTTGCTGATACCCATGGTACCCCGATTGATGAAGCGGGTAAGTCCTCGTTTGATGGCCAGCCTGGGTTTTATCCTGATGGCATTCAGCGTCTATCTGAATACCACAATGACGGGGGATTATGCGGGTGACCAGTTCAGGATGAGCCTGCTGATCCGCGCACTGGGGCAACCCTTTATCATGATTCCACTGTCTATGCTGGCGATGGAGAAGATCATGCCGAAGGATGTGCCGTCAGCCTCCAGCCTGTTCAATACCTCGCGGAATCTCAGCGGCGCCATTGGTATTGCTTTGCTGGCAACGATCATTCAGCGGCACTCGACACTGCATGCGGCCCGTCTCAGCGAAACCCTGCCGATGTATGGTGATCTGATCCAGCAGCGGCTGGATACCTTATCTGCCGTTATGCCACAACTCAGTTTTCAGCAACAGGTTGGTCTGATTGCCCGGCAGCTGACGGAACAGGCAACCATCATGGCGTACGCTGATGCCTTTTACATCGTTGCATTCATATTGGTGCTGGGTCTTGTGGCGACGGCATTGACCAGCAACCGATTTGTATGGCTGCGAACCAGTAAGATGAAATAACCAATTGGAGAATGCCCATGGAGAGTCTCCGCGAGCTTTGCATCTACTCGCGTCGGATCAAAACCGTATTGTTTTAACGGGTTGGTCATTCATTCGAACCACATCTTAGTAGCGACCTTGAACTAATTTCCAGGTATCGGTCAAACAATATGCCTACATAACGAAATGCTGGATGGAATCATCCACTTATCATCTAGGGAGGTTATTTGTTATGGCATCATCAGTACCAACAGAGTTTTCCGGTTATCGAGGTTCAGTTAAAGAAAGCCCCGGCCAATCAGGCGGTGAGATGACAGGGAAAGTGGTCGAGGCTACAACTGGCATGGCGACTTTGACAGTGGTAGATCCTTGTTTTACGTCAGTTGAACACCCATGGAAAGATATTGTTTTAAGGGCAATAAAAATAGCTAGAGGTAAAGAAACACTTGAGTATTCGCCACTGGTCGCAAATTCCGGAGAACTACAGAAAAAACATGCTGATATAATAAAAGCAGCGCATAATGAGTTGAAAAAAATAAATAAGGCAATTAAAAGGCTGGATGAACTGAGAAAAGGGGACGTGACAGATGCTAGATCTTTCAAGTCGAGCTTAATGGGTATTCTGGTAGAGTTGATTGATAATCCTGATGTTATCGGTTTTTATGAAAGAGTTTTTACTAAAGCCGAATGTGACTCAAATCAAACGTTAGAGAATATGGTAAAGGCGTTATTGGATGTGTCTTTGTTTCGTTGTAAGCAGTTAGCACATTTTTTATCGTTAATAATTACCAATACTCATGAGTTAGCACATGGTCAAATACCGACTGAAGTGGTTTATTGGGAAATGGTCAACAATTTCAAATCGACAATGTTTAGTGAAAATCATGAGTTTGAAACCCCTACAGTTAGTCCTGCCCTGTTAAAAAACAAACATCGTCTAGTGGAAAAAATTAATCGTGCGTTCTTTGATGCTAAACAAAAGCAGGCAGCTTTGTATGCCAGCGAGATGAAGTTATCAGTAGCAGATAGAGACTTGATGAAAAAAACTGGAGTGCTTGATAAAGAAACAGGAATCGTCAGCTATAAAACAGCAAAGTTACAACCTGAATTATGGAGTGCTTTTCCTATTTTAAATCAACCATTAATAACATTGTCTACCGTAACCGCTAAGCTTCAAACCAGCTATTCATTTTCTGAAAGTTATGCCTTACATATTGTGTTTGAGCAATCCGGTTTTAAAATGGTGACTCCTCAAGGTAGCATTCCTGATTTACATAGACAGGCTGAATCTTTTATACATAAAGATCTCTTTATTACGTGGGTTATTACTCAATATTCAGCCACTGCGTTGAATGCGTTGTTTGAAAAGATGAATGTTAGTCATGTCGTTGATGTGTTTTCTGGCTATGGTATGTTGGAATCTGCAATGAAGGCTATTGGGAGCCCTGTCAATGTGCTCAGTCTTGATAATTTTTCGGATATGCATGAGCTAAGGAAACATGTGCCGGAGGGAGGAAAAAATGTATTTTTTCATCCGTATGGTTCAAAGGGCGTTATTAATACAGATTCATTGCAATATTTAACCGAACATCCTGATGTGATTACTCGAGAAACTTGTTTGTTAGTTGCATTCCCAAGTCCAATACTTCCTACAGGAACATTAAGAAAAATATTGGAACTATGGGCAGGGAATGATGAAAGCGGCCCAGTAATGATGATATCCGACGCGGTACACCGTAGTAGCGAATTGTATGGTGGTATGTTTGAAGCAGGCAGCCCTTTCAAAAGAACTGAGAGTGAAGAGCAACTGCCTGAAGCAGTTACCCGAGCAATACCTCATGGCAAGTGTGAGTTGTTTACCGTGAGGCGAAGAAGCGATGTGAACCCATAGTTACACTGATTGAATGTTACACAGTGTGTTCACACTGGAGGTAAGCCCTGCCGGAATGCTATGAAGTATTATTATCAACGGCACAGCTTACATTAAATTCCATGCCAATTGACTAGGCAGGCGACTGTCATGTGTAGAGTGATGCTTTATGTCGTGGAGATAGTCTTAATGCCTGGCCTTGTGGAGAGGGTTTTGCCCATCAATTGGTGTTTGTCATTGGTAGCTGCAGGCTGAAATAGCCGGTAAACGGATGCCCATGATCTATGGTTATGGGCATTTCATCTGCCGGAGCCTGTCCAATGAACGGTCTTATGATGGACCAACCGCTGTTGATCACAATGATCATGCAGCATGCTGAGAAGGTGTATCCTACGTCGGAAATAGTTTCTGTCACGCAAGATCAGGGCATTCACCGTTACCGGTATCGGGATTGTTTCCGGCGTGTTCGGCAATTGGCCAATGCTATGCAGCGTCTTGGCATGAACGAGGGAGACCGAATCGCTACCCTCGCCTGGACAGACTGCCGCCACCTTGAAATTTATTACGCCATTGCCTGCGCCGGGGCTATCTGCCATACCGTGAACCCCAGGCTGTTTGAGGAACAGATTCTTTATATTCTCAATCACGCTGAAGACCGCTGGATATTTATTGATCCCCTCTTTGTTCCCCTGCTGGAAAAACTGCAGTCTGAATTACCGGCCGTTGAAGGCTTTGTGGTTCTGACCAGTGAATCTGCCATGCCAGATACCTCCCTGAACAATGTCATTGCTTATGAAGCCCTTATCGCAGATGAGCCGGAAGACTATGACTGGCCCGTACTGGATGAATATACCGCCAGTTCTCTGTGTTATACCTCTGGAACGACAGGCAACCCCAAGGGGGTTCTCTACAGCCATCGCTCAACCCTGCTGCATGCCATGATGGTGGCTATGTCTAATTGCCTGAATCTCTCTGACCACGATGTGGTGATGCCGGTTGTGCCGATGTTTCATGTCAATGCCTGGGGGATGCCCCATGCTGCGCCCATGTTGGGCGCCAAACTGGTATTGCCCGGACCTAAGATGGCTGACGGCGAAATGCTGCAGAAGCTGATTGTCACGGAACAGGTCACCTGCAGCACAGGGGTTCCCACCATTTGGCAGGCTTTGCTCGATTACCTGGAATCCAGCGGCAAGCGTATTGATTGCCTGCAGGAAATTGGTGTGGGTGGCTCGGCCAGTCCGGCCAGCCTGTTTGAGCGGATGAACAAATATGGTGTTTCAGTGCATCAGGGCTGGGGGATGACTGAAATGAGCCCGGTGGGCACCTTTAACCGGGTCAGGGCTGCGGTTTGTGATAAATCGCAAGCTGAGCTCGACTCGCTGGCGCTCAAACAGGGAACACTCCTGTTCGGTGTGCAGATGAAAATAGTCGACGAGCAGGGGAATATCCTGTCCCACGATGGCCTTCAGATGGGCGAGCTTTGTGTTCGGGCGCCTACGGTCTGTTCCCGTTACTTCCAGGTAGAGGGAGCTGAAGAATCACACGATGAGGCTGGCTGGTTGCGAACCGGCGATATTGCCACCATTGATGCTGATGGCTACCTGATGATCACTGACCGGCGCAAGGACTTGATCAAGTCCGGTGGCGAGTGGATCTGCTCCATTGAGTTAGAGAATATTGCCATGAACCAGCCAGAGATAGTGGCTGTTGCGGTGATTGCTGTGCCCCATCACCGTTGGGGTGAGCGCCCTCTGCTGGTGGCGGTAGGTAAAGGGAAGCCAGTGGATAAAACCATAATGGCATCCTGGTATCAGGGTAAAGTGGCAGACTGGTGGATTCCTGATGATATCGTCTGGGTAGAGGCACTACCTTATACAGCCACGGGTAAGCTGAACAAGCGTATGCTCAGGGAGCAGTATTGTGACTATTTCACGGTTCCGAACCCACAGCATCCGCAGGTGTCTGTTCCCTAATGACCGTAGTATCGTGCTGTGACAGCGCCCATTGGACGTGTTCTCGCACCATGTCGGAGGGATGATCCTGCCGGGCTTTCAGGGCCGCGATGGTGTTGTGGGTGCTGGGTGCATTACCCAGCCCGACCGCCAGGTTGCGGAGCCATCCTTCAAAGCCTGTGCGGCGGATGGGGGAACCTGCCGTGCGGTCCAGGAATTCCTGCTCCGTCCAGAGAAACAGGTCGGCCAGGTCGGTGGAATCGAGCTTGTGACGGGGGAGAAAGTCCGTTTCTACCGTCGCTTTGGCGAACTTGTTCCAGGGGCAGATCAGCTGGCAGTCATCACACCCAAAGATGCGGTTACCAATCGCCTGGCGGAATTCAACCGGGATAGCACCTTTCAGCTCTATGGTGAGATAGGAAATGCAGCGTCTGGCATCCAGCTGGTGAGGACCGACAATGGCATCCGTCGGGCAGACATCGCGGCAGGCAAAGCAGCTGCCGCAGTGCATCGTTGCCTGTGGCTTATCCACAGGCAGGGGCAGGTCAGTAAACAGCTCGCCCAGAAAGAACCAGGAGCCGGCCTTGTTGTTCATCAACAGGGTATTCTTGCCTATCCAGCCCAGCCCTGCCTTCATGGCGATGGCTTTTTCCAGCACCGGGGCGCTGTCAACAAAAGCCCGGTAACCAAACTGACCGACCTGTTCTTCAATACGGCTCGCCAGCTGTTGCAGGCGCTTGCGAATGACCTTGTGATAGTCGCGCCCGAGTGAATAACGGGAAATATAAGCTTTACTGCTGTCTTTTAGAATACGCACGGCTTCGGTATCGGCAGGTAGATAGTCCATCCGGACACTGATGACGCGCAGGGTGCCCGGCACCAGCTCTGCCGGGCGGGAACGTTTGTTGCCGTGGTCGGCCATGTAGGCCATTTCACCGTGGAAGTCACGGGCCAGCCAGGACTGCAGGAACTGCTCGTGTTCGCCAAGGTTAACGTCCGTAATACCCACTGCCTGAAAGCCGAGTTCACGTCCCCACTGTTTGATGGCGTTGGCCAAGTCGAGCATGTCAGGGGAGGTTTTGGTTTGGGGGGCTGAATGGGTCACGGCGTTTTGATGGCAGTAAAACAATGAAAGCGAAGGATATAGGGTAAGCGCTAAAAGCGGTACTGAATAGCCGGAATATGTACTACCTGGTTTATGATTTGTCCGGAGGAGGTGTTGCCTTTATTCCCCTTGCCTGGCGTTGATTCTGGGGCGTCCTGTCTTCGGAAGGTAGCGTTGCGCCGGTCTTTTCTGTGTTACATGGCGCTTTTCGTCGCGTTTTCAGCGTTCCTCACAAATCCCTTGCTCATTTCAGGGTGGTTAAAGATGGAAATGACTATATTTCTCAATTCTTCCCACTCACAGGATTTATGGGTTAATGCAAGGTGATTACCGCTATCCCATCATTGCTACGGCTGCTGGTGGTGCGCTTGAGATGTACGATTTCTCTATTTTCCTGTTTCTATCGGATTACCTTTCCGCTGTTTTTCTACCTTTGGCCAAGCAGGGGGATTATCTTGCCGCGGGGTTGATGGTGACCGGTTATATCGCACGTCCCTTAGGGGGCATCATGTTTGGCTATTTGGGCGATTGTCTGGGGCGTAAAAAAACCTTTCTCTCTTCGTTAATCTTGATGTCCATTGCCACACTGGGGATTGCACTGCTGCCTGATGCCAGCAGTCAGGGCATTGTGGCTTATGTCTGGCTCATGGTGTTCAGGGTACTGCAGGGCGTCTCGGCGGGGGGAGAAATACCACTGGGGTATGTTTTTGTTTCTGAAAATAGCAACTATCACAACAGAGGGTTTGTGGTGGCACAGTTTAGTGCGGGCTGTGAATTCGGCTATCTGGTGGGCTTTGTGTGCAGCCAGTTATTGATGTTGTTTTTATCAGATAAGGATATTGTCGCCTGGGGGTGGCGACTCTTGTTTCTGTTTGGTGGCGCTATGGGGGGAATCGCTTACGCGATTCGGCTGTGTACTATGGAATCCAGGGTATTTCTTGATACTCCACGCAATTCCCGTAGGGGCAATTTCCCTCCCGTGGACGTGATGGTTCATTATTACCGGGAGATATTGACCGGTATCGGTATCGCGTTGAAAGACGCCGGCGCCTTAGCCTGCCTGCTTTCCATTTATAAATTGTTTCCCTCCGTGTTTGGACTCTCCGGACACGATTTCCTGTTCATGTTTGTGTTGTCCCTGTCTATTGGTATTCCATTTAGCATTCTTGGGGGGAAATTGTCCGATCTGATGGGACGAAAATGGATCATCCATCTCAGTGCAATGGTGACAGGTTTGTTAAGTGTTCTGGGTTTACTCGTTGATTTTTCACCGCCCGGCATTTTTTTCTGGTTGTTTGTGATGTCTGTTGCGGTTTTTGCAGCGTTTGGGCGTGGTGTCTATCCCAGAGTTATCCTTGACTCTTTTCCAACCCGTCTTCGATGCAGTGGTCTCGCGCTTGCCTATAATGTCGGCTTTGCACTGTTCACCGCATTAGGTGTCTGGTTATCCAGCGTGTATGCGCAGAATTCATTTACGTTTCCGCTGTGTTATATGCTCTGCTGCTCACTGGTTACCTTTGTGGTTGCCAAGCAGATACCTGAGCGCCATACGTTAACTATTTCCCATATTCCTTGAGTAGTGCATCGCTAATGACCGTCATGTCTAATGGGGCCAAGTCACCGTTTTCCTCGCAGCAATGGATATAATGAAACAAGAAGGTTAATGAAAGGGCGTGTCTCCCATGGACGAGTGGTTGCCAGAAGCATTGTATACCGCGGAACAGGTCAGGCATCTTGATGCGGTTGCCATCAATGATTACCACATCAATGGTTTTGAATTGATGAAGCGAGCCGGTCAGGCGGCGTTTGACCGTATGCTGGAGCGATGGCCGGCATTATCCCGGGGAGGAACCCTGCAGGTTTTCTGTGGTGCGGGCAATAACGGCGGTGATGGTTACGTGATTGCCAGTCTCGCCCGCCAACGTTATCTCCCAGTGCGGGTGGTTGCACTTAAGAATCCGGATGAATTAAACGGTGATGCATTGCGTGCTTGGCACTGGTTTCGTGACCTGGGCGGTTCCACGGAGTCCTGGAGTCGGCATGTGACCATCACCGGTACCGTGCTGGTGGACGCCATGCTGGGTACGGGTCTAAGCGGTGATGTTAAGGGCGATTACCGGGATGCTATTCAGATGATCAACCATTCACAGCGTCCGGTACTTGCTGTGGATATACCCTCCGGCTTATCAGCTGATACCGGAGCCGCTTTGGGGGCTGCGGTGCAGGCGGCGATGACGGTGACGTTCATTGGCTTGAAACAGGGGCTGCTGACCGGCGCCGGACCGCGTTATTGCGGCACACTCAACTTTGCCGCTCTCGCCGTACCGGATGAAATTTACCGCCAGGAATCGCCGGCCTCCCACTTGTTGCGGGAACAGGAGCTGGCAGCCTTGGTACGACCGAGGCTGGCCGATGCCAACAAAGGTACTCATGGCCATTTGCTGGTTGTCGGAGGTGATGAAGGGATGGGCGGCGCGGTCGTGATGGCGGCCGAAGCCGCACTCCGAACCGGCGCAGGACTGGTGACGGTGGCGACACGCGAGGAACACGTTGATGCCATCAACGCCCGCTGTCCTGAAATTATGGCGCGTGGTGTTCAATACGCGGATGATTTGAGTCGCTTGCTGACGGGGAAATCCGCAGTGGTTATCGGTCCTGGCCTTGGACAGTCCGATTGGAGTAAAGCGTTACTGGCGAGCATATTACGGTCAGATCTTCCTGTGCTCGCGGATGCCGATGCCCTGAACCTGATGGCTGAAGAGGGCCAGTTACCGGACAGTGCGTCTCGTTTATTACTGATGACGCCCCATCCGGGGGAAGCCAGTAGGCTTCTGCAGGAGCCCATTCCTGACATTCAGGCCAACCGTTTTGCGGCCGTTCAACAGTTGCAGCAGCAATACGGTGGCGTCGCGGTATTGAAAGGTGCAGGTTCGCTGGTTTATGACGGTGAAACGGTATCCTTGTGCGGTGCGGGCAATCCCGGCATGGCCGTAGCTGGGATGGGAGATGTGCTCAGTGGCATCATCGGTAGCCTGCTGGCGCAAGGCTATGACATGGCACAGGCGGCAAAACTTGGTGTCTGGTTGCATGCTGCGGCCGGAGATGACTGTGCAGCTGATGATGGGCAGATCGGCATGAAGGCGACGGATCTGCTGCCCTATATTCGCCGGCGCGTTAATCAGCTGGCCAATGCCTGAGTTCAGAAAGAAAAGTGTCATTAGCTGATATTCGTGACAAATACGGCATTTTTACACTGGTTTCCCGATGGTATCCTTCCCGGTGTAAGGTGATGTTATGGGAAACGTGTCGAATACGATGTCTGAGTCAATTCAACTGACCCTGGCCGGTGAAGCTCGCATGGTGGCGTTCGGCCGTCTTCTGGCAGATGCCTGCCAAGGGTATGGTACCGTGTATCTACAGGGCAATCTCGGGGCCGGGAAAACGACGTTATGTCGCGGCGTAATGCGCGGATTCGGCTACGAAGGGGCAGTCAAAAGCCCGACATATACCCTGGTCGAACCGTACGAAATGGAGCAGGCATCCGTTTACCACTTTGATCTTTATCGCCTGGGTGACCCGGAAGAGCTCGATTTTCTGGGTGTCAGGGACTACTTCGACAGTCCATCGCTCTGCCTGATTGAATGGCCGGACCGTGGTAAGGGCTTCCTTCCGGCCGCCGATATTATATTATCTATCGAGTACCTTCCGGAGGCGCGGATTGTCACGGTAGACCCGCAGACCGGGCATGGGCGGGCTATCTGTAAAACGATAGCGGACAGACAGGGAATGTTGGCGGAGGAAGTATGCTAGGGCGTCTGGCAAACACAAGCCTGATTGTCTTGCTGCTGATAGTGGCGAGCATCGCCAATGCTGCCAATATTGAGGGTGCCCGCCTGTGGCGCTCTCCGGAAAAAACCCGTCTGGTGTTTGACCTGACCGGTTCTGTAAACCACAGGATCTTTTCTCTCAGTAATCCCAGCCGCCTTGTGATTGATGTGGATGGTTCTTCCCTGAAGCAGTCGCTTGCCAGTCTGACACTGACCAATACCCCGATCCGCAAGGTGCGATGGGCAAAACGGAACAATAATGACGTGCGTATCGTGCTGGATTTGCATGAGACCGTCAGCCCACGCAGCTTCCTGCTGAAACCGAATTCCACCTATGGCCACCGTCTGGTGGTGGACCTGTTTGATAAAGGCAAGGCCAGCGCCAAACCTGCGATACCGGCAAAATCTTCCCCGGCGCCGGTTCAGGGGCGGGATATTGTCGTGGCCATTGATGCCGGACACGGCGGGGAAGACCCGGGCGCCATCGGTCATGGAAAGGCCCGGGAAAAGGAAGTCACGCTCGCTATCGCCAAAGAGGTCGCGGCGCTCTTTAACCGGGAAAAAGGCTTCAAAGCCAGGCTGACCCGAACCGGGGATTACTACATTTCTCTGCGGGAACGCACTCGTATTGCCCGGAAACACGGGGCTGACCTCTTTGTTTCCATCCATGCCGATGCGTTTGTTCAGCCCCAGGCCCGGGGGATGTCAGTGTTCACCCTGTCAAAGCGGGGCGCCACCTCTGAGACTGCGCGCTGGCTGGCCAACAAGGAAAACAATTCTGACTTGATCGGTGGTGAGGAAGGGGTCAGCCTGGATGATAAGGATGGCTTACTGGCCAGTGTCCTGCTGGATCTCTCCATGACCGATACCCAGACCCGCAGCATCAAGGCAGGCAAGATGGTGCTCAGTGAATTGGGAAGGCAGAATCGCCTGCACAAAAAGCAGGTTGAACAGGCGGCCTTTGTTGTACTGAAATCTCCGGATATCCCCTCGATGCTGGTGGAAACCGGTTTTATCACCAACCCGGAAGATGCCCGTAAGCTGAAATCCCATGCCCACCGGACGCGAATTGCACGTTCCATTTACACCGGTATTCGCAATTTCTTCCACAAACAGCCGCCACTGGGCACTTTGATCGCTCAGCAGAAAAGCAAAGGCACGCTGGTGGCATCATCGAAGGCGCGCAAGCACAAGGTGAAATCCGGTGATACCTTGTCGGATATTGCGGCTCGGTACAAAGTCTCCATGTCTGGCCTGCGGCGCATCAACGGTATCAAGGCCGCTGACCATATCCAGGTTGGGCAGTTACTGGAGATCCCCTGATATGGGGATTTCCAGTCACGGTTGAGGACGCTAACGCTTAAACGCAGTAATGATGGCGGGGCATCTGCCGCTTTCGGCAGACGCTGACGCTCAGGATCGAGTACATGTCGTCTGAGGAATGGATTTCTCAGGGGCATTGAAACGGGTGGAAGGAAATATGAGTGACAACATACTCACGGAAAGGATGCCGTTTTTTCCTAAACGAAAAAAAAATATAAAAATCAATATTGCTACGCCCTCTTATGGATCACGCTATTCGGGGAATTATGTAAGAAGTCTGTATTCTCTTTTGACGGCATCGGGCCGTTCGGGCGTGGAATTCTCTTTTTCTGATGTTGATTTCGCCGATATAGCCGTATCAAGAAATTATCTGATATCAAATTTTTTCTATAACAAGAAAGATTGCGATTATATTCTCATGATTGATGATGATATGGGATTTAATGGTGATTTAATCTATAAAATGATTGAGTTTGATAAAGCGGTTGTCGGTGTGATTGCACCACGGCGAACAATTGATTTGCAAAAATTGCATTCACTTTCAGGCGTTGAATTTGAAAAAGCCTTTGCAAAGTCATGTTCATTTGTTGGGAAGACGTTGGCTGATTGTGGAAATGGTTTTTTTGAAGTGGATTCCTGTGGTGCCGGGATTCTTCTGATATCCCGGCAATGTATTGAAACAATGGTTGATCAATGTCCAGATATCGTTGATCAATACCGCTACAAAAAACTCCCCTTTGCCTCAAGGTTTTCTCAATTTATAACCCCATTTAACAAAGTAGCGTTGGAAAAAACAGAGTTTTCGGAGGATCTGTCTTTCTGCTACCGGTGGAAACAGCTGTGTGGCGGGAAAATCTATGCCAATGGGGTGGAAAAGATCCAGCATGTATCGGAGCTTGTCATCGAATCACGGTATACTGACTCTTTCTAAGCGCCTTTCTATCCACTTCAATGGTTATATAAAAGCTTCTGGCTTGTATGAACGGTATTGAGCTGTATGGATTACTTTAAGTCGTCTGCTCATCAGACGGTTTTCTTCTGTGGCGGATAGCGTCAACAACAAGGTCATTGGTGATTTTCAGGGTCAGGAGGGTGAGCATCAGAATGTCATTGATGCGTTGGATATCATCTGCCGTCGCCGTTGATGTGTCGTACTGGAATTGACACTGCAGCCCATCACATTCTGATGCGATGATGATGGTGGCGACCAAGCCAATAAAGAAACCCATGATCCGAAACCATGGACTGAACCCCATCGTGAATATCCGGCTGACAGGCTGGGACTGATCACTATACTGCTCCATTTCCCTGACCTGATGCCAGACCAGTGCAGCAAAGGCCAGCCAGAGAAGCAGGGGCTCGGCCTGAATATCTGCCGCATAATAAAACGCCAATGAAATGATCAAAACGACAAGAGAAAAAACACCGAAATGACAGAGGAAGAACAGAATACCTGCGATTTTCAAAAGACTGGATGCCGGGCTTTCAACAGGCAGTCGACAAATGGAAATAATACCAAAAAACATGATAAACAACGTTTCGATGCCATAAAGCAGAATCAGGTCGGCACTTTGCCAATCAAGAAACACGATACCGAAAATGGGTAGGCAGTTAAGTATCAGCGTGTTTAGAATCACGGACTGCATAAAATAACCAGTACAACCTATAAATAGAGAGCCATTCATTATTCAATCGACGTTGGCCGCCATGTCTGGAGCCCTGGCGAACGTATCGACCGGTTAATTTGCGGTTTTCCAGGTTATTCCCTGACGGTGTCATAGTGGCGTCATATTACTGTCATTGCAGCGACATCTTTCATCGCTAAGTTACTTCCCCATACCTGTTAAAGAACAAGAAAAGGGAAGGCAATGAAAATGCGTCAACGGTTTGGAATCAGGCGGGTTTTCTCAGCCCTGGGGCTGAGCGCCATGTTCGGGTTCGCTGCACAGTCTTATGCGGCCACGGAATTGACGGTCTACACCGCAGTAGAAGCGGAAGACCTCAAGCGATACGTCGCTGAATTCAACAAGGATCATCCGGATATCAAGGTTCGCTGGGTGCGTGATTCAACCGGCATTATCACCGCCAAGCTGCTGGCGGAGAAGAACAACCCCCAGGCTGATGTCATCTGGGGGCTGGCGGCAACCAGCCTGCTGCTGATGAAAAATCAGGACATGCTGCAGCCCTATGCGCCAAAAGAACTGGAAAAATTGTCGCCGAATTTCAGGGACAAGGATCAAACCCCTGCCTGGGTGGGTATGGACGCCTGGATGGCGGCTATCTGCTTCAACACGGTGGAAGCCAAAAAACACAACCTGCCCAAGCCGACCTCCTGGGAAGACCTGACCAAGCCGGCTTACCAGGGCCACATTGTCATGCCGAACCCGGCTTCGTCCGGTACAGGCTTCCTGGATATTTCCAGCTGGCTGCAGACCTTTGGTGAGCAGCAGGGCTGGGGTTATATGGACCGGTTGCACGCCAATATCAGCCGTTACACCCATTCAGGCTCCAAGCCCTGTAAGCTCGCTGCCGCCGGTGAAGCCGCCATCGGGGTGTCATTTGCCTTCCGTGGCGCCAAGCTGAAGAAAAAAGGCGCCCCTCTGGAACTGGTCTTTCCCACGGAAGGTGTGGGTTGGGAGATGGAAGCCGCGGCCATCGTGAAAGGCACCAAAAAAGAAGCGGCTGCCAAAACCCTGATGGACTGGATTGTCTCCGAAAAAGCCAACCGCATGTACAACCAGGGCTACGCCATTGTCGCCCGGCCAGATATCAAAAAGCCGGTGCCGTATTTCCCGGCGGATCCTGAAGCCATCATGATCGACAACGACTTTGCCTGGGCCGCAGATAACCGTAAGGCCATCCTCGCCCAGTGGCAGGACCGTTACGACGGTAAGTCCGATCCCAAGTGACGTTTATTGATATGCATTGAGCCGGTCGCCTGTGATCGGCTCAATACTCTGGGGAGTCCCATGAAACAGTATGACCTTGCGATTGTTGGCGCCGGTATGCTTGGACTGTCGCATGCCCTGGCGGCTGCCCGAAAAGGCTTAAACGTACTGGTGCTGGAAGCGGATCGGCAGGCCGAGGGAGCATCCATTCGGAATTTCGGCATGTTCCTGCCCATGGGGATGCCGGAAGGTGACAGTTATCACCGGGCTATGCATAGCCGGGAAATACTCGTGCCGCTGCTCAGGGAGATAGGGCTCTGGAGTGACCCTTCCGGCAGTCTGACGGTGGCGCACCATGACGATGAAATGCAGGTTCTCAGTGAGTTCTGTAAGCGCACCGCCCATGGCCGCCATCACTGCCAGCTGTTGAACAGGCTGCAGATACTGGAGCGGTGTCCATCACTGAACCCCGAGGGGGTTGTGGGTGGATTGTTTTCTGATACGGAGATCACCCTGAATCCTCGTTTGTTGATACCGGCGCTGACCCGTTATCTCAGGCAACAGCATGGTGTGGATTTCCGGTTCGGCCATCGGGTTACTGATATCCGTTTGCCGGAAGTACAAACGACTCGAGAAGTTTTTCGTACCAGTCATGTTGTGGTGTGTACCGGCGCCGGTTTTGACTCCCTCTACCCCGATGTTCATGAACGCCATCTGTCGCGTTGCAAGTTGCAGATGCTGAGAACAGCGCCTCAGCCAGACGGGGTCAGGTTGCCAGCGATGATGATCACCGGGTTAAGTCTTGCCCACTACCAGGCGTTTGCCGGGTGCCCCAGTATCGGGCAATTGCAGCATCGTCTGGCAAAGGATTACCAGCAATACCTGGATTACGGCATCCATATCCTGCATGCACAGCACAATGACGGCAGTGTCCTTATTGGGGACTCCCATGAATACGATGAGCAGATCTCGCCCTTTCACAAGGCGCAGATTGAACAGTTGATCCTGGCTGGCAGCAGGGATGTCCTGAACCTCCCGACATCGGTCCTGATGGAGCGATGGACGGGGTATTACGCTAAGGCAAAAACAGGCCATTGCTTTCAACGGGAGATATCGCCAGGGATTCTGCTGGTGAACGGTGTGGGCGGAACCGGCATGACGACCGGTCTGGCACTGGCCGTCGACGGATTAAATGATTTTCTGAATGGTTGAACGGTAGGGGAAAACTGGCATGAAAATGATACAGACCCGTAATTATCTCAGGCTTTCCGGTATTCGAAAGTGTTTCGACCAGTTCGTGGCGCTGGACCAGATTGACCTTTCGATCCGTGAAGGGGAATTTGTCTGCTTCCTGGGGCCATCCGGTTGCGGTAAGACGACACTGTTGCGGATTATCGCCGGTCTTGAACAACAGGATGCCGGGGAGATCTGGCAGGCAGGCTGCAATATCAGCCAACTGCCGCCTGAGCAGCGGGACTTCGGTATTGTCTTCCAGTCGTATGCACTGTTCCCCAACCTGTCAGTGACCAAAAATATTGCCTACGGTCTGCAGGGTAAAAAGCTGACCCGAAGCCAGATCCAATCGCGGGTAGAGGGTTTGCTGGAAACCGTCGGGTTGCCCGATGCCGGTCACAAATACCCGGCACAGTTGTCCGGAGGTCAGCAGCAACGGGTCGCTCTGGCGCGTGCGCTGGCCACAGAGCCGGGGCTGCTGTTGCTGGATGAGCCTCTGTCTGCGCTGGATGCCCGGGTTCGCGCCAGCCTCCGGGAAGAGATCAAACGGATGCAGCGGGAGCTGGGCATCACCACCATCATGGTGACCCATGACCAGGAAGAGGCGCTCTCCATGGCGGATCGCGTGGTGGTGATGAACCAGGGGGGCATTGAACAGGTGGGTACACCTAACGACGTCTACCTGTCGCCCACGTCGCCGTTTGTGGCGGATTTTGTCGGTGTGATGAATTTCCTGCCGGGTACGCTGGTCAAGCCAGACGAACTGTTACTGGCTGGACGCCCTGTCTGTTGTCCCGCTGAACATGGACTGGAAACGGATAGTTCCGTCAACCTTGCCATTCGTCCGGAAGAAGTCGAGCTGGTGCCGGTGGGGCATGACGCCATGCTGTCCGCCGAACTCGAAAGTGTGGAGTTTCAGGGCGGTCTGGTGCGCTCCCGCTTGCGTCTGGAAGGCTCGGAAGACCGGGTGATGGTCGATCTCAGCAGTCGGCAGCAATCAACGTTGAATTTGCAGCCGGGTACCTGGATGGGGGTCAAGCTGCCCAGCCAGCATATCCGGTTGTTTGCCGCCTGAGGTGTTTATGCAGAATACCGCTGTTGCCATTCCCGATCATAAATCCATCCATGAAGCGCTGGCAGGCACCTGGAACCGTGAACGTGGTTTGCGCATTCTCGGGTTGATGGTTGCCTGCCTGATATTGCTGGTCACATTGATTTTGCCCCTGTATGCGCTGTTGTCCCGCAGCGTGATGTCAGAGGAGGGGCTGTTTATTGGTGTGGATAACTTTATCCAATATTTTTCCACACCCTCCCTGCTGCGCTCTTTTGGGCATTCGTTATATGTGGCTGTTTGTTCAACGGTGATTGTGATTACCTTGGCATTCGGGTTCGCCTGGGTGCTGACCCGTACCCGGTTGCCGGGACGCAACCTGTTGAAAACCATTGCCATGCTTCCGGTGCTGGCGCCATCGCTGCTGCCCGCCATCAGCCTGGTGTATCTTTTTGGGAACCAGGGCGTACTGCATTCGTGGCTGATGGGCGGCAGTATCTATGGGCCGACGGGCATTATTATCGGATCGGTTTTCTGGACGTTTCCCCATGCACTCATGATTCTCACCACGGCGTTGAAAACCGGCGATGCCCGGTTATACGAGTCAGCCCGTGCATTGGGCGCTGGACGGCTACGGACGTTTTTCACGGTGACGCTGCCTTCTGTGAAATACGGTCTTTTCAGTGCCTCGTTTGTGGTGTTTACCCTGGTGATTACTGACTTTGGTGTCGCCAAAGTCATTGGGGGTCAATACAGCGTACTGGCGACGGATATCTACAAGCAGGTAATTGGTCAGCAAAACTTCAGCATGGGTGCCGTGGTGGGAGTATTGATGCTGTTGCCGGTGCTGTTGGCGTTTGCCGGTGATCGGTATGTACAGCGTCGTCAGCATGCGCAGCTGACCAGCCGTTCCGTGCCGCTTGAGCCTCAGTCCGGCACGCTAACAAACCTGCTGGCTGTCACCTTCAGTCTGCCGGTCGTGGTGATGATTCTCGGAATGATCGGCATGTCTGTGTATGCGTCACTGGTGACCTTTTGGCCCTATAACATGGAATTGTCGCTCAACAATTACCAGTTTGACCTGATGGATGGTGGCGGTTGGGAGGCATACCGTAACTCGCTGCAGATGGCGGGGCTCACGGCACTGTTTGGTACCGTGCTGGTGTTTGTGAATGCCTACCTGGTGGAGAAAAGCCGAGGACTGACAGTGCTAAGAACCATCAACCAGGTGATGGCCATGATTCCGCTGGCCGTCCCGGGGATGGTATTAGGTTTGGGGTATATCTTCTTCTTCAACCATCCGGACAATCCGTTGAATGGCCTTTACGGCACAATGACCATCCTGATCATCTGTTCCATTGTGCATTTCTTTACGGTCTGCCATCTGACGGCAACCACGGCGCTGAAACAGATTGATCCTGAGTTTGAGCTGGTATCAGCCTCGCTCAAGGTGCCGTTTTATCGCACATTCCTGCGGGTCACCTTGCCCGTTTGCCTGCCGGCGGTATTGGATATTTCCATGTACCTGTTTGTTAATGCGATGACAACAGTATCGGCAGTGGTCTTCCTGTACGGGCCGGATACCATGCTGGCATCGGTGGCTGTCATGAATATGGATGATGCGGGGGATATTGCGCCAGCGGCCGCCATGGCGGTCATGATCATGCTGACCTCGTTGGCGGTGAAGGTTCTGCACTGGCTGTTCAGCCGGAAATTATTGCTACAGACTCAATCCTGGCGGACGCATTGAGAAAATAGCCCTGCCCATTGGCAAGGCTATCATAATCGACAGATTAACCGCCGGCAGCCATATGGAGGTTGTCGGCACTTCTCAGTCTCAGCAGATACACGGATGTTACCATCAGGCTCAGTACCAGCAGGATAATGCCCAGCGGTACCTGGTTGTGCATGGGAACCATTGAGGCTGCCAAGGTGACAAGTCCTGCCCCCAGGTTCTGTAGTCCGCCCAGCACTGCACCAGCGACACCCGCCATGGTCGGGAAGGGTTCAATCGCGCCAGTTGTGGCGGTTGGAAAAACGATGCCCGTTCCCATGAAGTAAAGGAAGCCGGGAATCAGCAGGGCAACCGCACTGATATGACCGAACAGACCTGGCAATAACAGGCCAATAGCACCGGCCAGCAGCAACAGAATGCCACGCAGCATGACTTGGCTCATGCTGAGTCGGTCAGCCAGTTTACCCGCCAGCCAGGAACCCAGCAGATAACCCGGGATCGGGACAATAAACAACAGTGACGTTGTCGTGGCGTCATAGCCCAGCACATTGCCGAACAGGACGCCGGAGGCGGCTTCAAATACGGCAATACCGGCAAAGGTCGCAATCAGGCAGAGGATAAAGCCCTGGAACTGCTCGTGCCCCAACACCGTTTTGTAGCTGTGGATAACGCCGGTACGCGCCGGTTGTTCCGGGCAGGTTTCCCTGAACTTCAGGGCAACAGCGATCCAGACTACGGCACCAAACACGGTCAGGAAGAGAAAGTTTGCCTGCCAGTTCCAGCTTTCAGTCAGCCATCCACCCAGCAGTGGTGCGACCAGCGGCGTGAAGATAAGCCCCATGCTCACGTAGCTGTTTGCCATCTGGAGATCCCTGCCTGAGTACAGGTCGCGCATAACGGTACGGGCCATTACGCCACCGGTGCCAGTGCCCATGCCCTGGATAAAGCTGGCAGCCAGCAGAAACTCAAACCGGCTCGACATGACCGCCATGATGGAGCCGGCCAAAAAGACAATCAGCCCCATCAACATAACGGGTTTACGGCCCAGCCGATCAGATAGAGGCCCATAAATAAACTGCGACAGCCCGTAAGGAATCAAATAGAACGCCATAACCGCCTGTACCTGCGACGGCAGAACCTGCAGGTCATTGGCCATCATGGGCAGTGCCGGTACATAGATCGTATTGGTCATCTGCCCTACAGCGGTGATGAGCAGTATGAGCAACAGTACTTCAAAAAAGCTCTGTTTTTTCATGGCAATTTGGCAATGTCTGATTTGAGTTGATCGTAACGACGTATACACGACCGCCAGCCTTAATTAGGGGCTGGTGTTGATCGTGTCTGGTTAGGAATATCGATTGATAGATTCAGCGCCTGCGAGTGATTAACGACGACGGTGAAATCGGTTGTGTTCCCTGTATAAGCAGATTATCAAGCCCCTTCAGGAAGGGGTAATGAGTATTTATGACTATTTGAGTTTGTTTGGTTATTTGCAGGTGTATTTTGTGTTTTGTACGGTTTTTATTTCTGTGATTTGCGTTGTTGCTGGTTGATAGTTTCTTCTGTATTTTGATGTGTTTTCAGTGGGTCAACATCTGTTTCTGGTTAGTTCGAGGTGCTTGGGTAATCACTTGGCCTGAGTGACTGAAATCAATAAAACCTTAAATATGTAAATTTAATACATGAAATGCGAAAAGTAACATTTTACCCTGTAAACACGAATATTATATGCAACAAAAGAGAGCGTGGTTACCGTGTTTTGTGTTCAGTGTGAGCAAACAATTCGTACCCCCCAATCCAGTGGCTGTGCTTATTCTGTCGGCATGTGCGGCAAAACGGCGGAGATCTCCGATCTTCAGGATGTCCTGGTCTATCAGTTACAGGGGCTGTCCGCTTATGCACATCGTGTACGCCCGTATGGGATCATTGATGATGAAGTGGATCGCTATGTTCCTCAGGCATTTTTTGCCACGCTGACTAACGTGAACTTTGATGATCAACGTCTGGTCACCTATACCCGTACAGCCATGCGCATGCGTGACCGTCTGCGCGATGCATACCGTCAGATCTGTGCACAGGAAAACATTGAAGCCGAACCCATGCACGGGGCTGCCCTGTTTGATATCTTGTCTGACAAGGTCACCCTGCTGACTAACGCCGCGACCGCCCGTGTGAACCGTCAGGCTGACAAAGTGGGAGAAGATATCGTCGGACTGCGTCTGTTGTGCCTCTATGGCCTGAAAGGGGTGGCTGCTTACCTGGAACATGCCCGGGTACTGGGTCAGCAGGATGTTTCACTCTACAGTGAATTCCATCGCATCATGGCCCGTCTCGGGGAAGACCCTGAGACCATGGATGAACTGTTAGGGCTGTCAATGGATATCGGGCATCTCAATTTCGGGGTAATGGCGCTGCTGGACAAGGGTTCAACGGATACCTTTGGGCATCCGCAGCCAGTCCAGGTCAATATGAAACCGGTTGCCGGTAAGGCCATTCTGGTGTCTGGCCATGACCTGATCGATCTTCAGCATATTCTGGAACAAACTGAGGGTACCGGCATCAATGTCTATACCCATGGTGAGATGCTGCCAGCCCATGCTTACCCGGAGTTAGGGGGGAAATATCCACACCTCGTTGGCAATTTTGGCACGGCATGGCAGCACCAGCAGAAAGAGTTTGCCCGCTTCCCGGGTGCGATCGTCATGACATCCAATTGCCTGATCGATCCGAACCCTGGCAGTTATGCGGATCGACTGTTTACCCGTTCCATTGTCGGCTGGCCGGGTGTCACGCATCTGGAAGGGAATGATTTCAGCTGCGTTATCGACAAGGCGCTGGCTTGTGATGGTTTCGAATATGACGAGCTGCCCCACCACACCACGACCGGATTCGCCCAGAATGCCCTGATGGCGGCGGCGCCTGCGGTGATTGAGCAGGTCAAGGCTGGTAATATCCGTCACTTTTTCCTGTTGGGTGGTTGCGATGGCGACAAGGTGGAACGGAATTACTTCACCCAGTTCGCTGCACAGGCGCCACAGGATACCCTGATCCTGACGCTGGCCTGCGGTAAGTTCAAATTCAACGACATGGCATTCGGTGATATTAACGGTATTCCGCGCTTTCTGGATGTTGGCCAGTGTAATGATGCTTACTCGGCTATTCAGCTGGCACTGGCGCTGGCCGAGGCCTTCGATTGCGGCGTGAATGATCTGCCGTTGTCACTGGTACTGTCCTGGTTTGAGCAAAAGGCCATCGCGATCCTGCTCACCCTGTTGGCACTGGGTATCCGTGATATCCGGGTTGGCCCGACGGCGCCTGCCTTCCTGACCGATAATCTGATTGAAGCCCTGAATACCAAGTTTGGTCTGCGCCTGATTTCTACGGTGGAGCAGGATCTCAACGACATTCTTGCCGCGTAATAAGAGAAGCCGGAGGTGAAGTATTCGGCGTTTCTGGAGTTTTTATGCAATTAACCTGTGTGGGAATTCAGCAGGAAACGGCGGATGTCGTCAGCTTCCTGTTTCTTGCCGATCAGCCGGTAGACTTTATTCCAGGGCAGTTTATTTCCCTGATGGTTTCCATTGAGGGACAGACTGCCAGCCGGGCGTACAGTATCAGCTCATTGCCAGGCGACTCACGCTTACGTCTGACCATCAAACGGGTGCCGGTTGGTCGGGTATCCAACTATTTACTGGACACTATTCGGATTGGTGATCGCCTCGAGGCGCTATCTCCTGCGGGCGAGTTCCACTCTCAGGCTGCCGGAAATAATCCGTGGTTGCTGTTGGCTGCAGGGTGCGGTGTCACACCGTTATTTTCCATGTTGAAAGCACGTTTGGCAGAGCAGTTTGATGCGGATATCTGCTTGCTCTGCAGTGTGCGCTCTGAGCTGGATCGGATCTTTTTCCGTGAGTTGACACAGTTAGCGGCACATTACCCGAACTTCCGGTTGCACTGGCTGGATGACAGCGCCGGTGAATGTTTGGATATGACAAGCCTGGCAGCGCTGGTTGATGATGTTGCCGAGCGAAGCGTTATGATCTGTGGCCCGCAGGGCTATATGGACGCTGCCCGGGATATGGTAACGCGCTCAGGGGCGAATAATGTCCATACGGAAGCGTTCCAGCCACCTGAGCGAGAGCAGGTAGTGTCCGGTAATAACGGATTCACCTTATCTGTCGGTGATATGAGATTGCCTATTGCTGAAGGGCAGACTGTTCTGGAGAGTCTGGAGCAGGGCGGTGTCCCGATACTGGCAGCCTGTCGCAGTGGTATCTGCGGATCCTGTAAATGTCAGGGAGAAGCAGAAAGGGTGGAACGCCTTTCCACGGTTGGGCTGAGTGCTGAAGAGATTGAGCAAGGTTATTTTCTAGCCTGTTCTGCACGGGCTATTGGCGATATGACTGTAGTCGTCAATCGGTGATGGCGTAAGTAGTGATGTTATTGGCCGGTCTTGTGATCGGCCAAAAAACATCTGCTGGATCAAGCATAAAGGGACTCAAGTGTGTGTGCGTATTATAAGGTTGTAGAAGTATTGCGTGTTTCTCAACGCAATGTAGTTTAATAGTCGATGGGTATAGCTAACGGCAAATACCTGCTTCTCGAAGCTGTTTCAGAGTAGTGTGTGCATTGTTGAAAAAGTAATTAACCTCTGCGACATCCTGATTAATCATGACCTGGTAGTTGCTACCTGACTGTTGAATGCTACAGCTAGCCTGCGTTATATCCCATGGATTTATGTCTGCCATAAGTATTTTTAAAGTGTTGAGTGCATTATTAAAAAAATAGTTAGTCTCTGCTACATGGCCGTTCATGATTACCTGATATCGCTCTCCCTGTTTTTTTATACTGAAGGTGGTTCGCGGGTCGGAATAGCCAGGTGGATAAGCGCTACAGTATATTGTTGTTGTTTGAATAGCGTCGTTATAGATTTCCTGTACTGTGATATTGCTCCCCGGCAGTAGGTTAATCAGCTCTGCAACAGCGGATAAGGGAGATAATATTGCTATTAATATAATGTTACTGGTTGCTTGTTTGATCATATTCATGTCGATAATTACCTCTGGTAAATCAGTTCTATTTGCTCATTTCGCGCCAGTCTTGGCAGCGTGTAGTGGTTTCTTTCAGGAAGCCTATAATCTCTAGTTGACGTGATATCAGTCCTGAACCATCTCGTTTTATTTCAGGATGCGTATTGGCAATGTGTTTGTTGATGCTATGTGCGTTGAAATCATGTGAGCAGGACGGACACTCTACAGGTAGGCTGGAAATGGTCTTGAGTGAGCTAGTATCAATGAGTTTTAAATAGGTATGGTGATTTCTTAATCGCCCCTGTGTTTTTTCATCGCAGTAGGGACATTTTAAAGGGTTTTCATGCGTAGGCCTTACCAGTTTTTTGATGTTGTTCTTGCGTTTAAATTTAACACTGCACTGGGAACAAATCACTTTGCAACAGCACCGGGTAACGAGTGGTTCTTGATATATCCTGGGCTCTTTGCACGATGAGCACATGATTGCATCAATTAGCATTGCGCTGCAGGTGCCTGGATTTATATGTTTCGTATGGACTATAAAGCCCGCATTAGTGATAACGCTATATCTTGGCTGACCTGTTGAGCTTATTTGCATGAGAATATCCAATAGTTGATATAGTTTGGCTGTAGCGACCTTTATAAGTTGTACTGTTGCCACATAAAATATGTGGTCACATCTTTCTGTAAAAATTCCCGTTAACGGAAGCATGATTATGGACTGATAAATAGGTAAGTGATTGCTAAGGAAAACTGTCAAAAGGGTAAGAGGCGCTGGCATATGATCATAGCTAAATAATTATTGAGGAGGTTTAATCTTTGTTGGCATTTTTTGTGTTTTTCGTTATTACGGATCAAATAACTCAAGCTCAATAGTGAAATACCTGCTGGTTGTTCCGATAGTAACGGGAAGCGGGTACAGTCATTTTCTCTTTACTGCTGCAATGAGGCGTAAAATGCATCTGGATAGCGCGCTGATCCCCGCGATTCTCGCATACAGTAGCTTGTTTTTGAGCCTGATTTCAGTGCTGGCAGCATTGTTTTTTGCGCCGTGGCAGGCAGTAAAGGCGAAGGCTTCCCGGCAGCACAGTCTCTATGCAGCCATACTGCTTTTGGTGGGTTTCTGGGTATTGGGCGTTAGGCTATCAGGCGCAGGTATTACGATCCACATGCTGGGTATTACCGCCGTTGTTGTGTTGTTTGGCTGGAGTCTCGCGGTCGTTGCTGGTTGTATTGCTCAATGTTGTCTACTGCTGCTAGATCTGTCTGATGCATACAGTCTGGGGATTAACCTGATGTTGATCGTTATTGTTCCAGCATCCGTCAGCAGGCTGGTGCTCTGGTGTATCGAAAAATTGCCGTTTACTAACCTGTATGCCTATATGCTGGGCGGTGGTTTTATCGGTGCGATTTTATCGGTTATTGTCAGTGCTACTGTTTTGGTCGGATTATCATTCTGGCCGGGCGCCGAATTGCTGCATGCTTCCCTGGCGAACATTACTCCCTACCTGTTCATGCTGGCCTTCCCCGAGGGGTTTCTCAACGGCACAGTAGTGACTGCGGCTACCGTATTTGCGCCAGATATTGTGCGTACCTTCAATGAGGACAAATACCTCAGTCGTTAAACGGTTCGGATATTTTCCGGCTTGCGCTACGACTCCCGGCAGCAGTGGTGCATAATGTTGGGCTGAATTCACAGAGTGCTTTCCGTTGCCGAGTATCATGCGCAGAATCCATTTGTTAAGCCCCCGTCTTGCCAACCAAATCGCCGCCGGTGAGGTGGTGGAGCGGCCGGCATCCGTGGTCAAGGAGTTGCTGGAAAACAGCCTGGACGCAGGTGCAGATCGCCTTGAAGTGGATGTGGAAGCTGGCGGCGTTAAACAAATCAAGATTCGCGACAACGGCCACGGTATTCCTCAGGATGACCTGGCGCTTTCACTGAGTCGGCATGCGACCAGCAAGATCAGCGCACTGGAAGACCTGGAAGCGGTAGGGACTTTGGGCTTCCGGGGGGAAGCGCTGGCTAGTATCAGTTCCGTGGCCCGCCTGACCCTGACGTCCAATGTGGAAGGGCAGGAATCCGGCTGGCAGGTGTTTGCTGAAGGACGAGATATGGAAACGGTGCAGAAACCGGCGCCGCATCCCATTGGTACCACGGTCGAAGTCCGTGATCTGTTTTTTAACACACCGGCACGGCGCAAGTTCCTGCGGACTGAAAAAACGGAATTCAGCCATCTGGAAGAAGTGATTCGGCGGCTGGCGCTGAGCCGTTACGATGTCGGTTTTACCCTGCGCCATAACCAGCGGGTGATTCACCAGCTACGACCGGCGAAAACCCAGGCGGAAAAAGAGCGGCGTGTTGCCAGCATCTTCGGGGCGAAGTTTATCGAGAATGCTGTGGCGGTGGATGTTGAAGCATCGGGCTTGCGTCTCTGGGGCTGGGTAGGGTTGCCGACCTTTTCCCGTGCCCAGGCGGATTTGCAGTATTTCTACGTCAATGGTCGTACAGTTAAAGATAAGCTGGTGGCGCATGCGGTTCGTCAGGCCTACCGGGATGTACTGTATGGTGGCCGTCATCCGGTGTTTGTGCTGTTTCTGGAACTGGATCCGGCGCAGGTGGATGTGAATGTGCATCCGACCAAGCATGAAGTGCGCTTCCGTGATGGTCGTATGGTGCATAACTTTCTCTACAGCACACTGAATCGGGTGCTGGCAGAAGTGCGTCCGGAAGATCAGTTGCCTCAGTCTGTCGTGCAATCCAGGCCTGCGACCATCAGTGGGATTGATGCCGGAGAGTTTGGGGGACAAGAGCGGATGCAACTGCAGCAACCCGTTTCTGCACCATCCTCCTCATTTGCGGCGTCTTCACTCTCTGCGGGTGGCAGTGTGTCACCTGTACAGCAAAGTTACAGTTACTCCGTTGACCGAAAGCCTGACGCGATGCCGGTTCGCGAGCAATTGAATGCTTATCGCAACCTGCATGAGCCGGCAGAACAGTCTGGCGAAACCGGTATTGGGCAGGTGACCGCTTCCTTGCCGGTTAGTGATGACGAGGATATTCCTCCCCTGGGCTTTGCTATTGCTCAACTGAAAGGCATTTATATTCTGTCTGAAAACCAGCATGGGTTGGTGTTGGTCGATATGCATGCCGCCCATGAGCGTATTACCTATGAACGCATGAAAACATCCTGGCATGAGCAGGGGATCAAAACACAACCGTTGCTGGTTCCCGATTCCCTTGCCGTCAGCAGTCGTGAGGCTGATGCCGCCGAAGAGCATGATGAACAGATTCGTCGTCTTGGTTTTGTACTTGAGCGTATGGGGCCAGAGACGATGGTTGTACGACAGATACCTGCATTACTGCGTGGCGCGGATGTAGAAAAACTCGTACGCGATGTGATTGCGGACTTCACTACACATGGCGCCAGTGATCGCATCGAAGCCCATATCAACGAATTGCTGGCTACTATGGCCTGCCACGGCTCTGTACGTGCCAATCGTCGTCTAACGGTGCCGGAAATGAATGCGCTGCTGCGGGATATGGAACACACCGAGCGCAGTGGACAGTGCAATCATGGGCGACCAACCTGGACGCAGCTCTCTCTGGAAGAGCTGGATAAGTTGTTTTTACGCGGCCGTTAAAGCGGAATCGATCTAAAGGTGGCAAGACTGGCTTTCAGTACGGCAAGTGGAGGAAGCCAGGTAACCAGCATGGCACAGATGAGTAATAGTGCACCGGATACTACCGGCTGGCTGAGTGGAATGGGTTTGCAGGCAGACCCGAATGAGCGCTTGAACCGGGTGCCGGAAATATCAAACGCGTAGATCTCATCCAGCAACAGGTGGATCAGGAAACCAACCCCCAGGAAAATTCCCAACAGCCAGGCAAAGGTGGCACTGACACCGACCACATGCCAGGCGATATCTGTCACAAGTAAACTGAGCGTCAGACCGGTCAACAGCGAATGCCAACTGCCTCGGTGTACCGTGAATTGTTTGAAAAGCGGCAGTGCGAGCCAGCGCAGGCAGAGATAGACGCCTATGATGATCAACCAGACTTGTGTCAGTGGCTGGGTGTGACTGAGGCGCACGATAATCACCACCGTCAACAGCAGGGCAATACAGTTAAAAACCACTTTCAGGGATGAGGAGTTATCGGCATCCACATCCGGTAGAAGGCCGCCAAGAGTACCGGTGAGCCAGAGCACCATGCCTTCGCTGGTTGTCGAGACACCGGCTGCTATGGCGGCACTGGCAAGTAAACCGCTGCCAATGCCCGCGAGGCTCAGGTGTGTATTAAAATTGGCCATGGCATCCTTGAGTACGCTTATCAAACAGAAGGGGCGGAATTCTAATGGCTGGATGCTCAGGAGCAAGTCATTGCAAGACGTAAAGATAAGATAAAAGGATCACCCTGGCAGGCGGTTTCGATTAGAATGCACGGCTTAATTTTTTATTTGAATGTAAGATAGTTGTACTTGTTTTTATGACCGATAACCGCAAACCTCTCGCCATCTTCCTCATGGGGCCAACGGCTTCCGGGAAAACGGATCTGGCGGTATCGCTCGCGCAACGGCTGCATTGTGACATCATCAGCGTTGATTCTGCCCTGGTGTACCGCGGAATGGATATCGGTTCTGCCAAGCCGGATGCTGAATTACTGGCCAAGGCGCCCCATCGGCTGATTGATATCCGGGATCCGTCCGAACCGTATTCTGCGGCTGAGTTCCGTCAGGATGCACTGAATGAAATGGCGGACATTTCCGGGAAAAGGCGTATCCCGCTGCTGGTCGGCGGTACCATGCTGTATTTCAAAACGCTTCGGGATGGTCTGGCGGAATTGCCGGCGGCTGATGACAAAGTGCGTCAGGAAATCATGGCACAGGCAGGGCAAGAGGGTTGGCCTGCCGTGCATGAACGGTTGACTGCGGTTGACCCGGTGTCTGCTGCCAGGATTCACCCGACGGATCCACAACGGTTATCCCGTGCGTTGGAAGTTTATCTGGTCAGTGGCCGGACCATGACGGAACTGCGAGAAGAGCAGGCTGAAAATAAGGCTGGCGGTGATGATTTCCCCTACCGCCTGATCAACCTGGCCGTTGCCCCTGAAGAACGCAGGGTTTTGCATGAACGGATTGCGCTGCGCTTTCACCAGATGCTCGAACAGGGCTTTATGGATGAGATGAATCATTTATATGCCCGCGGTGATCTGGACTGCAAACTGCCGGCGATTCGTTCTGTCGGTTACCGGCAGGCATGGGAGCATCTGGCAGGGGAACTAACATTCGATGAGATGGTCGAACGTAGTGTGATCGCAACACGGCAACTGGCAAAACGTCAGCTGACCTGGTTGCGGAGCTGGCCTGACCTCAACTGGCTAGACAGCCTGTCACCGAATCTGGTGGATGACGCCTTGAAAGTTATCACCCCTAACCTCACATAGAGGACATGGTTTTTCGGAAGGCTGATGTGCCGAGGGTCAGACGGCTCACAGGTTATTGATTGTCATCTGCAAGTTGGCCATGCAGTAGCTAGTATTACTTATTGTACGTATAAGGTGCCTGACCTAAGGTTGCTCGACCCTTGCAGGCTGTATGTGGAGTGATCAATTTCCTGTCTACGCAGGAAGAACATGCTACTCTAGATATACAGTCTTATCGGACTAGAGCACAGGCTTTAAATAATTCGACAAATAAGAAGGAGTACGGAAATGTCAAAAGGGCATTCCCTACAAGACCCTTACCTCAACGTTCTTCGCAAAGAGCGAGTACCCGTATCCATTTACCTGGTTAACGGCATCAAGTTGCAGGGTCAGATTGAGTCTTTTGATCAGTTCGTGATCCTGCTGAAGAACACCGTCAGTCAGATGGTTTATAAGCACGCAGTTTCCACTGTTGTTCCAGGTCGTCCCGTTCGCCTGCCCATGCAGGAGCCTGGACAAGAGGTTCAGGACTGAATCCTGAGGTCTGGTGCTCTCTGAATCTCGAGCTGTTTACGAGCAATCGCCCGGGCGAGTTCCGTACCTCTCCTAACAGGATTTGCAAAAAACCGGATACCGTTTCTAACGGTATCCGGTTTTTTGTTGTTGCCGAGTACCGGCTGATACGTGCATATTGCGCCTATCCATTGATTAATCAGGAGCTGTAGTTTGTTTTTTGAGCGCCATGAAGGTGGTGAAAAAGCGGTCTTGGTGCACCCTGAATGCTATAACGAACAGGACAGGGAAGATCCTTCCGAATTTCGTGAACTGGTGCGTTCCTCCGGTGTTGAAGAAGCTGCATTTTTAACGGTACCGGGTGGTAACATCAGCCCCCGCTATTTTGTCGGTATCGGTAAACTGGAAGAGATCCGTCAGCATGTGCTTGCAACCGGGGCGGAAGTGGTTTTGTTTAACCACGCACTGAGTCCCAGCCAGGAACGTAACCTGGAGCGTGAACTGAAATGCCGCGTGGTTGACCGAACCGGTCTTATTCTCGATATCTTTGCTCAGCGTGCCCGCACCCATGAAGGTAAGTTGCAGGTCGAGCTGGCGCAGCTGGAACACATGAGTACCCGGCTGGTGCGTGGCTGGACCCACCTGGAACGCCAGAAAGGGGGGATCGGTCTGCGCGGTCCTGGGGAAACCCAGCTGGAAACGGATCGGCGGTTGTTGCGGGTACGCATCAAATCCATTCATCGGCGCCTGGATAAGGTACGCAGCCAGCGTGATCAGAGCCGGCGTTCCCGTAAACGGGCTGAGATACCGTTAGTGTCGTTGGTGGGTTATACCAATGCGGGCAAGTCGACACTGTTTAATGTGCTGACCGAATCGGATGTCTATGCTGCCGATCAACTGTTTGCAACCCTTGATCCGACGCTGCGCAAGATTCAGATGGTGGATTTTGGTTCTGTTATCCTGGCCGATACGGTGGGATTTATACGTCATTTGCCGCATAAGCTGGTACAGGCTTTTCGGGCAACGCTGGAAGAGTCGGCGGGTGCTGATCTGCTGTTGCACGTGATCGACAGTCATGATCCAGAGCGACAGGAGAACATTGACCAAGTGGCCTTGGTGCTGGAAGAGATTGATGCCCATGAGCTGCCGCGTCTGGATGTCTATAACAAGATCGACCTGATGCCGGGTGTTGAACCTCACATTGACCGGGATGAACACGGTCGCCCGCGTCGGGTCTGGGTCTCTGCGATGAATGGGCAGGGATTGGAGCTGGTGCATCAGGCTGTCGCCGAGCTGCTGGCCGGAGACATTGTTCATGAATGCGTGCCACTGGGCTTTGGCAATGGGCGGTTACGTGCGCGCCTGTATGGCATGGGCGTGGTCCAGTCCGAAGCGTATGATGACAACGGACAACCTTTGTTGGAAATACGCATGCCCCGTGATGAGCTGGTTCGGTTGCTCAACCAGGAAGGGATGGATGCCTCTGCTTATGTCCTTGAACAGGATTAATTCGGTCTGATGGCATTGGTAATACGGTACAAAATGGTATAGTGATGCATTATCGGTAAGTACGTATTCATGCTTGGTCTTCTGCTATTCTGGTGCTCGCTGACCGCGCATGGTTGCTTCCGGTATCCGTGAAACTCTACAATCTGCGTTATTGGCAATCAGGAACGTAGCCACAAGGCTGCGGATGCCAGGGGCAACTGCCGTTATGCCGTACCGGCTTTCGGATCTTTATCCGATAGTAGTGGCGGCACCGCTCTTTCCCTGTATCCTTGCAGGATGCTCAGACAGTAGTTGTGCAACTCTGACGACGGAGAACTCTATGGCCTGGAACGAGCCGGGTGGAAATAAACAGGATCCCTGGGGTGGTGGAAACCGTGGTGGTAACCAGGGTCCGCCGGATCTGGATGAGGCATTACGCAAGTTTCAACAGAAACTCAGCGGCATTTTTGGTGGCAAGGGTGGCCCTTCTTCAGGCAGGCGTCCTTCCGGTGGTGGGGGCGGTGGCGGCCTGGTGGTCGGCGCGGTCGTCATCGCGATTGTGGCGTACCTGTTCAACGCAATTTATGTGGTGGACGAAAAGGAGCGGGCGGTTATCCTCCGCTTTGGTAAATATGTAGAGACTGTCGACCCTGGTCTGCATATGTATTTTCCGCCATTTGAAACCAAATTTCAGGACGTGGTAACCGAATACCGTTCGTACCCGGTCAGCCAGGAAATGCTGACTGAAGATGAGAATATCGTCGAGGTCGCGTTATCGGTCCAGTACAACATTTCCAATCTGCAGGATTATGTGCTGAATGTTGCGAACCCTGATAAAGCCTTGAAAGAGGCGACTCAGAGTGCGCTGCGCCATGTGGTTGGTAGTTCTGAAATGCACTCCGTGTTGACAGAAGGCCGTGAGGTGCTCGGTGATGAAGTTAAGGAGCGTCTGCAGACTTACCTGAACAACTACGGTACCGGTCTGTATATCAGTAAGGTCAACGTGGAAAGTGCGCATCCACCCAAGCAGGTGCAGGCAGCGTTCGATGACGTCATCCGTGCCCGTGAGGACGAGGAGCGCGCCAAGAACGAAGCGGAGGCCTATGCCAACCAGGTCGTGCCGGAAGCCCGAGGTGATGCCCAGCGTATCCTTGAGGAAGCTAACGGTTACCGTGAGGAGGTGGTTTCCCGTTCAGAAGGTGAGGCGGAACGATTCACAAAGCTGCTGGCGGAATACAAGAAAGCGCCCGGTGTTACCCGTGAGCGTCTCTATCTCGACACAATGCAGGATGTTCTTGGCTCAACCAGCAAGGTGCTGGTGGATGTCAAAGGTGGTAACAATATGATGTACCTGCCGCTGGATAAGTTGATGGAGAAGCAGAAAAAGAGTTCTTCCTCAACCGGCGCCACCGGTGAGCTGACAGCGCAGGAGTTGGATGAGCTGGCGGATCGTGTCACGGCTGAATTGAACCGTCGCGCATCCAATGCCCGGACAGGGAGGAGTGTACGATGAACTCTAAAGCCATGACTGCCCTGATCCTGATCGGTGTCGTATTACTGGGTGTTATCAGCAGTGTGTATGTGGTGTCCGAGCGTGAACGTGCGGTACTGCTGCGCTTTGGTGAAATCGTCAAGCCGGATGTGAAGCCAGGGCTGCATTTCAAGATACCTTTTATTGACAAGCTGCGTGTGTTCGATGGCCGTATCCAGACCCTGGATGTGCCACAGGAACGTTTCTTCACTCAGGAGAAGAAAGCCGTTATTGTCGATGCCTACATCAAGTGGCGTATCGCAAATGTGCAGGAGTTTTACCGGTCCACGTCCGGCGATGCATTCCGTGCCAATACCCTGCTGTCCCAGCGTGCGGGTTCACGCTTGAGGGAGAAGTTTGGTGTTCTGACATTGAACGAGGTCGTATCCGGTCAACGTGATGAGCTGATGACCGAGATTACTGAGACCCTTAACCGGTCAGTAGAGCGGCTGGGTATGCAGGTGCTGGACGTACGGGTCAAGAAGATTGACCTGCCTCCTCAGGTCAGCGACTCGGTCTTTGATCGGATGTCATCTGAGCGTCGTAAGGAAGCCCAGGAGTATCGCTCCAAGGGTAGCGAGATGGCCAAGGCGATTCGCGCGAATGCGGATCGTGAGCGTCAGGTTATCATCGCTGCGGCTTACCGTGATTCTCAAAAGACTCGCGGTGAAGGTGATGCCAAGGCAGCCGCTATCTACTCCAAGGCTTATGGTGAGGATACAGAGTTCTACTCGTTCTACCGTAGCCTGAGAGCCTATCGCGAAACCTTCGACAGCAGCTCGGACATCCTGCTGCTGGAGCCTGATAGTGAGTTCTTCCAGTTCATGAATAGCGCGTCAGGTAAGCAATAATCCTGTCTGTGATAAAAACGCCCGGAACCATCCGGGCGTTTTTATGTACCCCGCACGAGTCGGATGGTATGATTGCGCAAACCGGGGAAAGCCCGGTTTTTTCATGTGCGTCGTACGGGTCAGATTGCAGAGAGATGTATGAGTTTCTGGCATGAACTTATCGTAGCCTTCTGCCTGCTGTTGGTGCTGGAGGGTATCCTTCCCTTCCTTTATCCTCAGCGCTGGCGTCGTCTGGTAGAGCAACTGGCGACGGTGGATGACCGTACCCTCAGAATCTGTGGTCTGATCAGTATGCTGGCAGGTACGCTGCTGCTGTATCTGGTGCGTTGAACCGTTAGCAAGCGAGAGCAGAATCATGACAATAGCCGACCGCTGGCTGCTACCCGACGGTATTGAGGAAGTGCTGCCGCCCCAGGCGTGGCAGGTGGAAACCATGCGCAGGACATTGCTGGATCTGTATGCCTCCTGGGGCTACGAACTGGTGATACCGCCGCATATTGAATTTCTGGAATCGCTCTCGGCTGGAGCCGGCAATGATCTGGAGCTGCAGACGTTCAAGATAACGGATCAGCTGACCGGTCGCATGATGGGATTGCGTGCGGATACAACCCCTGCGGTTGCACGGATGGACGCACATACACTGAATCGCACCGCGCCTGCTCGTCTTTGTTATGCGGGCAGTGTCTTCCATACCCGGCCGGCTTCGCTCGCTGCATCACGAACACCGATTCAGGTGGGTGCGGAGCTGTACGGCCATGCTGGTGTCGCCAGCGACATTGAGGTGATCAGCCTCATGCTGGAAACATTGGCTGCTGTCGGTATCGACAATCCACACGTAGATCTTGGTCATGTGGATATTTTCAGGCAGCTGACCAGCGCTGCTGGCCTGAACAGTATTCAGGAAGCAGAACTTTTCGACGCACTGCAACGCAAGGCGAACCCGGAGATTCAGCAATATCTGGCCGATTGGGCTGTTGCTCCCTCCATTGGGCGTATGCTGACGGAGTTGTCACGCCTCAGTGGTGGGCGAGAGATTCTGGGTGACGCAAGGACGATGCTGGTTGATGCACCTGCATCCGTCATTGAGGCGATCGATACCCTGGAGACGATTGCGGATCACCTTTCAGAGGGATATCCGCAGGTTGAACTCTATTTCGACCTCTCTGAACTCCGGGGCTATAACTACCATACGGGTGTCGTGTTCTCCGCCTACCTGCCCGAAGAAGGGCAGGCCATCGCCAAGGGTGGACGTTATGACGGCATTGGTGAGGTTTTTGGCCGGGCACGCCCGGCCACGGGTTTCAGTACTGATTTGAAAGCCCTGATGCGCTTGGGTAATGGTGAGCCAGAGGCTATACGTGGCATTCTGGCGCCCGTTGATGCTGATAAAACAGTGGTCAGACATCTGCGCGAACAGGGTCAAAAAGTGATCTACAGTTTACCTGGACAAACCGAGTCTGCCCGGGATATCGGATGTGATCGCGAACTGAAACTGACAGATGGCAGCTGGCAGGTGGTACCGGTGGGCTGACGTCAACGTCAGAAGGAACTGGGTGGGTGCCGCCGGTAAACGACAATAGTCTTTCCGGGCGGACATTTTTTTTTTACTGAGACTTTATCATGGGCAAGAACGTAGTCATTCTGGGAACCCAGTGGGGCGACGAAGGCAAGGGCAAGATTGTTGACCTGCTGACTGATCAGGCATCTGCTGTCGTGCGTTTTCAGGGCGGCCATAATGCGGGTCACACGCTGGTTATTGACGGCGAAAAGACCGTACTTCACCTCATTCCATCCGGTATCCTGCGTGACAACGTAACCTGCTATATCGGCAATGGTGTTGTACTGTCTCCGGAAGCCCTGCTCAAGGAGATGGCTGAGCTGGAAGAGCGAGGTGTGCCTGTTCGTGAGCGTTTGCGCCTGAGCCCGGCCTGCCCGCTGATCCTTTCCTACCATGTCGCACTGGACCAGGCGCGTGAAGCGGCTCTGGGCAAGGACAAAATTGGCACCACCGGTCGTGGTATCGGCCCGTCTTACGAGGACAAGGTATCCCGTCGTGGCCTGCGTCTGGGGGATCTTCTGCATCCGGAGCGTTTCGCGGAGAAACTGAAATCCGTACTGGAATATCACAACTTCGTTCTGCAGCACTACTACAAGGCCGAGCCCGTTGATTTCCAGAAGCAGCTGGATGAAGCGCTGGCCATGGGTAAAGAGCTGGCACCCATGATTGATCGCGTCAGCGACAGCCTGCACGACCACCGTCGTCAGGGTGAGAGCATCATGTTCGAAGGTGCCCAGGGTTCCATGCTGGATATCGATCACGGTACGTATCCTTTCGTGACCTCTTCCAACACAACCGCCGGTGGTACTGCAACCGGTAGTGGTATGGGTCCCCTGTATCTGGACTACGTGCTGGGTATTACCAAGGCTTACACCACCCGTGTTGGCTCCGGCCCGTTCCCGACCGAACTGCTGGATGAAGGTGGTCAGCACAATGAAACCGGTGCTTATCTGGCGGAGAAAGGCCACGAGTTTGGTGCGACAACCGGTCGTCCCCGTCGCTGTGGTTGGCTGGATGCCGTTGCCCTCCGCCAGGCTATTCAGATCAACAGTGTTTCTGGCCTGTGCCTGACCAAGCTGGACGTGCTGGACGGTCTGGAAACCGTGAAGGTTTGTACGGCTTACCGTAATGCCGAGGGTGAAGAAATTGTCACTCCGATCGACATTGAAGAGTATGAAAGCCTGACACCGGTTTACGAAGAGTTGCCCGGCTGGTCAGAGTCTACCTTTGGTGCCAAGAGCCTGGACGCACTGCCGGAAAACGCCCGTGCTTATATCAAACGGGTAGAAGAGATTGCCGGTGCGCCGGTGGATATTATCTCTACCGGCCCTGACCGTAACGAGACCATTATCCTGCGTCACCCTTTCGCCTGATCGCTGATTAAGGTGATGTGCCGACCCTGTATATCAGGGTCGGCCTCTGTGGAATTGGGGGTTAGCCTGTCAGGGCGTGAAAGTACCAGTTCACCAGAAATACACTGAGGATGGTGGTGATCAGACCTCCGAAGGTAATCCAGAACTGCCGACTTAAGCCATGCATCTCGGTGCGTACGGCTGCGATATCTGTTTTCATTTCCGCCCTTACTTCCTTGATTTCAGCCCTCACCTCTTTAATGTCTGCTTTCAGTGAGCCAACCTCTCCATGCACTTCTGAACGGAGATCCCTGACATCTGAAGCAACCGATCGAACATCTTCCCGTAGATCTGACATGGTTTTTTCATTGCGAAACTGCATTTGCAGCATAGTCTCCTGAAAGACCATTAAATCCTTTTTCGTGGCGACATGCTCAGGATCCAGCGATTTATCCATTCTGCGCGCCAAATCTGCATTGATGCCTATTCGTGTTAGCTCGTCAAACAGGCTGGTATGGTTCTCTTCAGGCATATTGAATGATTCCTTCAATACCATTTTTGCTTCTTAAACCGGTGCAGGAAAGGTAGACGCAGCAGGAAAAACCGGCAAATTACCGATAAGCCGTCATCGCTAGTCACGAGAGGGCTGCGTATACTATGCAGCAGGCTATCAGTGAGTCCGACCATGGCATCAGCGTTGATGCAGGCAGGGCTTCAGGCAAACAGATTTGATCAGGATGACCCATGCCAGAATGGTGGAGAGACGCCGACCCGAACGCGAAGCAGGAAAAACAGAGTTATGACAACCCTGTGCCCAGCCGCGCCTTGATTATGTCCTACCTGGATGACCGGGGGGCGCCTGCAACTCATGACGTCCTTTGCCGTGAGTTCGAGCTGGAAGAGGACGACCAGGTCGAAGCCCTGCGACGTCGTTTGATCGCCATGGCGCGGGATGGTCAGTTGATCCAGACCCGTAGGGGGGCGTTCGGCCTGCTCAACAAGATGGACCTGATCACCGGCAAGGTGCAGGGGCATCGCGATGGGTTTGGGTTTGTCCTGCCTGATGGGGACGGCGATGACTTGTTCCTGACTTCCCGCCAGATGGGTGAACTCTATGACGGCGACCGGGTGGTTGTCCGGGAAACGGACGTGGATAACCGTGGCCGACGCTACTGCGCGGTCGTTGAAATCCTTGAGCGCAGCGTCACCCAGGTCGTCGGAAAATATTTTGAACGGGATGGCACGGGGTTCGTAGAGCCTGATCATCGTCGTATGACCAGTGAGATAATGATCAAACCGGGACCACTGTTGCCACTGCGTGGCCAGTATGTGGTTGTGGAGATCATTGAGTATCCCACGAGGCGTGCACTGGCGACAGGTATCGTCAAAGAAATCCTTGGCGACAAGATGGCGCCGGGCATGGAAGTGGAAATTGCGGTGCGCAGCCACAATATTCCCCATACCTGGCCGGAAGACGTTGAGGCGCAGGTCAGCGGCTTTTCGCCCAATGTACCGAGCCGGGACAAGAAGCATCGAGTCGATCTGAGAGAGCTGCCGTTTGTCACCATTGATGGTGAGGATGCCCGTGATTTTGATGATGCCGTCTATTGCGAGAAAAAGCGCAGTGGTGGCTGGCGTTTGTTTGTCGCGATTGCTGATGTTTCCCATTATGTGAAGCCTGGCACCGCACTGGATGATGAAGCGAATAATCGCGGGACATCTGTCTATTTTCCCGGGCATGTCATTCCGATGCTGCCGGAGGTGTTATCCAACGGCCTCTGCTCGCTGAACCCAAAGGTGGATCGGTTGGCCATGGTCTGTGAGATGACCATCAGCGGCCGCGGTAAAATCAGCGGCTACCAGTTTTATGAAGGGTTGATTCAGTCTCATGCCCGGTTGACCTATACCGAGGTCAGCGCGCTGTTGGAGCATCCGGAGAGTCCTGAAGGGCTGCAGGTTGCCAAAACCTATGGGAAGCTGGTATCTCACCTGAATACCCTTTACACGCTCTACAAGGTATTGCATGCCGGGCGTGTTGAACGTGGCGCCATCGATTTTGATACGGTGGAAACGCGGATTGTCTTCAGTGAAGATCGCAAGATTGAGAAGATCGTACCGACGGAGCGTAATGATGCCCATCGGCTGATCGAGGAATGTATGCTCTGCGCCAACGTGGCGACGGCCAGATTCCTGGAGAAACATGCGCTGCCGGCGCTTTATCGTATCCACGAAGGGCCCAGCAGCGAAAAGCTGGAGAACCTCTACAGTTTCCTGGGGGAGCTGGGGCTGTTCCTGCCAGGCAAAACCCAGCCCGAACCCAGTGACTACCAACAGCTGCTGGAACGGATCAAGGATCGCCCCGACTTTCTGATTATCCAGACCATGCTGCTGCGCTCATTGAGCCAGGCGGTCTACAGTCCGGATAATATTGGCCATTTTGGTCTGGCTTATCCTGCGTATGCCCATTTTACGTCGCCGATTCGGCGCTACCCTGATCTGTTGGTACACCGTGCCATACGGTATGTGATTCGCTCTGAGCTGCCCTCCCGCCATGTTAAGCGGGTTGAGGGTGCCACCGTTCTTAAGAAACAATCCATTTTCCCTTATGAAACGGCAGAAATGCTGGCGCTGGGTGAGCACTGTTCCATGGCGGAACGGCGCGCTGACGATGCGACCCGCGATGCCATGGATTCCCTGAAATGTCAGTATATGCAGGGACATATTGGGGAGGTGTACGACGGATTGATCGCCACGGTGACCGGCTTTGGGTTGTTTGTTGAACTCAATGATATTTATGTGACCGGTCTCGTACATATCAGTAACCTCCCGGGTGACTATTACCATTTTGAGTCGTCTCAGCAGCGTCTGGTGGGTGAGCGTACGGCCATGATGTTCCGTCTTGGTGATGCGCTGCGCGTGCGCGTCGTTCGGGTCGACCTGGATGAAAAAACGATCGACTTTGAACTGGAAGATGCGCCGCAAAGTCGTCGTAAAGGCCGTACAACGGCACGTAAACAGGAAACCACAAAAGACAGACGCCGTGCCGCGAGGACTGAGGATAGACCATCCGGCAAAAAGCCTTCGCGTAAAAAGAAGGTAAAAGGTGGTAAGGCCAGCGGTAACAAAAAGGCGAAAGCGGGTAGTAAGCCAGCCAAAAAAACGACTGACAGTAGCACACGTAAAGCGATAAAAAAGCCAGCGGCTAAAAAAGGGACCGGTAAAGCACCGGCACGGACACCGAGGAAACGCTCCATCACACGATAATGGGGCGGTGAAGTTGTAATGCAGCCCGGTTGTTTTGACTGCTGGGCGGAGAGAGTCAATGAGTAGTAGTGAAGGTTGTTTTGGTGTTCATGCCGTCCAGGCATTGTTGGATACACGTCCAGATCAGATTCTTGAAATCTGGTTCCAGCGGGGCAAACGCGGTGGACGGATTGACCATCTGATCCAGCAAGCGGAAGAGACCGGTATTCCTGTGCGTTTCGTCGACCGTGAGCGATTGGAACGAAAGGCAGACGGTAATCACCAAGGCGTGGTTGCCATGGTGCGTGAAGCCCGGGTGTATCGGGAAAATGAACTGTATGAATTGCTGGATAATCTCAGTGAACCACCGTTCCTGCTGATTCTGGACAGTATTACCGATCCCCATAACCTGGGTGCCTGCCTGCGTTCCGCCGATGCGGCGGGCGTGCACGCGGTGATTGTGCCTAAGGATAATTCCGCACCACTTAATGGGACCGCCCGAAAGATTGCCTGTGGCGCAGCCGATACCGTGCCATTGGTGACAGTCACTAATCTGGCTCGAACCATGCGTGAGTTGAAAGAGCGTGGGATCTGGATGATTGGTACAGCCGGTGAAGCCAGCAGTAATATTTATACGACAGATCTTGTTGGATCACTGGCATTGGTTATGGGGGCAGAGGACAAAGGCATGCGCCGGTTGACCCGTGAACACTGCGACGCTCTGGTACACCTGCCCATGAGTGGTACCGTGAGTAGCCTGAATGTATCGGTTGCCACGGGTGTCTGCCTGTTTGAAGCGGTACGTCAACGGATCAAGGCCTGAGTGGATACGTAAATAACAAAAGCGCAGTTGTGGGTGTTTGGGGGGGAGTATGAAAGGGGTGATCCTGGATTGGGCAACACTTGGCCCTGGCGTTGATATCAGCCCATTGACTGATATTGACCTTGAGTGGACTGTATACGATATGACCTCTCCGGAAGAGGTCGCAGAGCGTATTCAGGATGCGGCTGTCGTGTTATCCAATAAAGTGGTCATCACCCGTGAGCATATGGCAACGTTTCCGGCCTTGCGTTACATCGGTGTCATGGCGACAGGGATGAACAATGTTGACCTTGAAGCTGCCGGTCAATGGGGCATCAAGGTCACTAATGTGACCGGTTATGGAACAGCCAGCGTCGCGCAGCACGCATTTGCACTGATACTTTCTCTTGCTACATCACAACCACACTATGCCCGGGCAAGTCGGGATGGCACCTGGTCTGCCAGCCCGATGTTTTGCCTGTTGGATTATCCAATCATGGAATTGCAGGGGCGCAAGTTGCTCATAATCGGATATGGTGAACTGGGGCAGGCGGTTTTCCGTCTGGCTGAAGCATTCGGTATGGAAGTCTTGATTGCAGCGATTCCCGGTTCACCCACCTGTGCGAGAGACAGAATGGCGCTTGATGAAGGATTGGCTCAGGCGGATGTGGTCAGCCTCCACTGTCCGTTGACCGAGCAAACACGGCATTTGATTGATAGCCGTCGTTTATCATTGATGCAGCCTCACGCGTTGTTAATTAACACAGCACGTGGTGGCCTTGTGGACGAAGATGCGTTGTCAGAAGCGCTGAAACAAGGACGTCTGGGCGGAGCAGGTTTCGATGTACTCAGTGAAGAACCGCCCGTTAATGGTAATGTGCTTCTGGATAGCAATATACCTAACCTGATTGTGACACCCCATTGTGCCTGGGCATCCAAGTCAGCACGCCAGAAGCTGGTAAATATGGCAGCTGATAACGTGATAGCATTTCTGACCCGCTGATGTATCAGTGGTTTGGTTTGACTTGGCCTTGTGTCGGAGAGGAAGAGGCAGGTCTGTTGGGTTCTGCTTTTCGTGCGCCCTGAAAACGCCCTTCATGGCAAATGATATAAAAAGGTCTTTGCCGCAGCTGTTCTGCCAGTGCTGTGATGATGGGGTCTTCTCCGGGAAGTGAGTCCAACGCATATAGCAGCGCCATTCTTGATACGGAATCCAGTTTTGGTTGCTGGCACTCCAGAAAAGCGATCATAAATAAGCGGGTGATGGCTTTCTGGATTCTTTCCTCACCAGCAAACTTTATTTTTATGCTGTCCAGTTCGTCCAAAATAATGTCATCCATGCGACATATATGAATATGGCCGTTTCCATAGGTTATGGTCGTATAGTGATCCGATGAAGGTTGATCCGGGTAGAAGCCCATTGTTACGTCGACAACATAATGAATGTTATCGGGAAATTTTCCGGTACCCGCTACAGTAAGGCGGTCTGTTGTGCGAACTGTATCAAGGTAAGTTGCTCCCTCACGTCCCCTGGCGATGACCGAGCTACTTGGCTCAAAACGTGCGTATTCCAGTAATACTTTGAGCCGCTCCACAATGTTATTAAATTGGCTGTGATTGAGAACGATGAGATCGGTATCCCGTGGTGTCATGGATGCCTGCATATGACCACTGGTTATACCGGCCGGTAAGTGTTCAGCTTGCTCATAGAGTAGGTGTAAGGTTGAGTTCCACAATGAGAGAGTATGTGATGTTGGAACGCCATACTACCGGTCAGGACGACGGGCATAGGGGATTCGCCAGAGTTAAGGTGGGCTAGGATACCTGGTATTTTCTGGTGGAAATAGTTACGTAAGGCTTTGGTGCGTTCACTAACGGTATGAGCAAGAGGAAGAGTGAAGACGTTGGTCAGAGGTGGACGTTGCTCAGGTTGTGGTCTGTCTGGTTGCCTTTCCAGTTCATGAGCCACATTTGAAGAGAGATAATAAGCCGATATTTCAATATCCAGATAGAATGCAATATAGGTAAGTATAACTCTGCATGATAAGTCATCATCAGGTATATTCTCGCCTATAAAACTAAGACGATGACTGAGTACTGTAATCGAAGGGACTTCTTCCAGAGACAGGTTCAATACTTTAAGTCTGTTGGTAATATCCATGGGTACGGCTACTTGCGCCTGCGATGGTCTGGATGAATCACTGGGTTGTTCTGTCTGTAATATGATTTCCTGCCTTCGTTGATGGGTATTTTGGTGTTTTTCAAAGTCACTACTGCATTTCTGGAATGCTGCGTTATTGGTTATCATTGTTTTCAATGGCTTATCAGTGTCTTTTGCCTTTTTCGCCTTGAGTTTTTGAGGGTAATGCCGTAACAGCAGTTCATATCGCTTCTTCCAGGCATTAATCGTACCTTCACGGAGTCTGCTCAATCTTTCTTTCAGTGATTGAGTGGACGTAATAAGCACTTCAAGGGCGGCCATTGCCGTAATGTTGCTGGATGTTTCACTTTCCGTCTGCAGATCAAGCAGGGTATTGATATGGTCAGATATATTGCCAAGAGCTCGTCGTGCTGATACATCGGCGGTATTAAATTGTTTTATGGTATTAATAAACTGGTTTGTGATTTCCCGTGATGCCAATGTGTCTTCATCAAGCAGCGATATGATGAAGGGCCTGATATCAGGGATCAATGACTCACAGTGGTTGATGTGGCGGGACATCTCCCTGACTTGTAAGTAACCGGATATCAGGGGCGTCAGAACATCGACGGGGAGTGTCTCCAGCTCTGGAGAAGGGGTTTGCAATTGTTGGTGCGCTTCATTTAGGTTTGTTGATCTAAGTGAGGCTATAGCGTTATTTGTGTTCTGGCAGCGCAATGCCTCCGATAAATTGTTCATCGCAGTTTCTGCAGGGATCCGCCTTCTACTGGTTTTGACTTGTAGCCATCCGGTTTCCTCATCGGAGGACGCTTCTTCTCGTTCGATGTGTTCAACGACTGCAATGTCGTCGGTGGTTTCACTGTCTGTCTGTACCATGACGGGGGTGGCTGCTACTTTAGTGGCACCAGGTGAGTCTTCCTCTATAGGGGAGCCTGCGCCATCTCTCTGATTTGTTTCTCTTGTTTTTCTGTCTTTCGTTTTCTTTTTGGGAGGGACTACTTTTTCCTGAAAATATTCGGCAAGAAATTTTAAATTGTTTTGATGGAGTTGCTCGAGTTGCCGTGTGTTTTCTTCCAATTGCTCTTTCGCATGTAAATATAAGGGCTCTACCGTTTGTTCTGATGTTGTCACAAGATTATAGGTAATCATACGTTCCGCCCATTGTTGAAACTGGGTTAGCAAGGAGCGTAGTGTTTCAATATTCAGGGAGTATTGTTGTGGTGTCGAAGCAGAAACATGTTGTTGATAAAAATAATTAAAACTCTGGTGTCCCGCACTAAGACTCATGGATAAATAATCATATAGTGCGAACAGGCGACGGTTCACGCATTCTTGATGCCATTTATTAGGGTCAATAACTTGGCTGACTCTATCAATCAGTTTTTCCATGTCGGATTTTTTTCGTGTTTTTTTGCGTCGTATCTGTGCACGGGGTTGAGAGCCTTCCTGAGGCTGGTTAGCATCGCTGGGCGGCAGCATAGAGGCTAATCGCTGAAGTGTCATTTGAACGAGATCCCAACGCTGTGCATGAAAGTAAAAAATCAGTTGTTCCGCATAATTCAGGTGGGTTTCAATGAAATTTTCAGCATCAGGCTGTGGTTCATAGTGTCTAAATGGACGGTGATCCCGATACTGCTGCAGTAATTCTATTAAAAGCTGTTGGTAAGTCGTCAGGTACTCAGGTTTTGGTTGTTGTTCAGCCGCCTGATGTCTTAGATAAAAAATTTCACCGCTGGCTAACCATGATAGTGCCCGATAAAACACGTGATTCATTATGGTCTCACTGCATCTCGGTTCGTTAAACGGTGCTTGCAGTGAAAAGCGCTGACCAAGGTTGATCGAGGCAATCGTTTCACCGACAGGCATGCCTTCTCCCTGTCGGTCGTCAATCGCCTGCCGGTCATTGACTCTGCTTTCTATGATGCACTTAAGCCAGAGGCATACCGTTTTCAGTATGGGTTTCAGTAGATGAACAAGGTGTTCGCTGTTTTGCTTATGTTGCAGGAGAAACTGTTCAGTGTTCTCCATTATATGTTGTGCAATACCGCCCAGCATCAAGGCTGCTTCACTACGTTGTTCGTAGGTGAAAAGGATACTGAGAGTGATACTGGGACTTTCTGTCTTTCCAAATGGGTGCTTATCAGTACTACTGGCAGGATAGCTGCGAGCGAATTGTTCGTAATCCTGGCTTAAGCGCTCAAATACTGGAAGAAACCTATTCAGGTTACGCTGTATTTTATTCATCTGGTTCCAGTTCTGGCTGGATATTTGTTGATAAAGTTGTTTGACTTCCTTTTGGAAAACCTGCAATTCATTACTGCCTGCTTGCAGAACTTGTTGTGTCAGACCTTTTATCGGGATGGATTGCTTTTTCTCTGGCTGTCTTGTTGTCGCCTCCCCCCTTTCAGGCTCATCCTGCGCGGATGAGCTGGCTGGATGCATAGGTAGTGTAATGGCTGTATCTTTTGCAGAATCCGAGCCAGCCGTTTTTTCAGCTGCTTTTTTTTCTTCGTTTTCTTTTTTTTAGGTGCTGCAGGTGTTGTTTTAGGTCTTGCCCCGGAGCCTGGAGGAAAATCAGACGTAGACGGCTGTATCTGGGTACCTTCAGGCTGAGATTTAGCCATCAATTCTTCTGGATTCTCGGGGTGTGTCAGCAGAGACTCTCCGAAAAAGCTGGAATCAGGGGTGTCTTCCAAAATTTGAGCTTCTTCTGTAGATATCAGGGTTGGTGAAGGTATCTCTTGACTTGTTGCAATGTTACTTATATCCATTGGTTTTTCTTGAAACTGATTCCAGGAAAAAACTTCATGGCATGAAGACCATGATTTTACAGTAGAGCGGAGTTTTATATCGAATCTAGGACCATCACTTTTTGTGGTACTGACTGCAGGATCTGAATGCCATAGGCGTTTTATTTGGCTAATCGGTAAATTGATGGATGGGATAGTGAGTTCAGATGATGTTTCCTCAATAGAAAGTGACTCCAGGGGAGGCATGTCCTGGTCACTCACTTCAACTTGGAGCACTTTCTTTTTTAAAATAGAACGATCTTCATCGCTACTTGATGCGGAAGAACTATTTTCGGACGAACTAAACAGGGCGCCCTGTCTGGGCTGAACGCCGAGTATTTTCAGTTCATGTAACAATTCTTGCTGAGTCAGGATCGGGGGCGGCGGCGGAATACTGATTTTTCGCGACGAGCCGAATCCATATGAAGACGCTAAATCAACAACTAAGTCAGCAGCGCTTATAACTGTTGTATCTGAAGAAGGGGAGGTTGAGGGGGATGTCGTAATCGGTTTCATATTGTGTTTGCGTTATCAGTTTTTATCTGTTGGTAAGGCACCTGGAAGATGCAATACATCACAACGTAATGTGACAACTGAATCGCAATGGAGTTCATTGGATGAGATTAAATACGTCTGGAGTTAGTCAGATACGGGCTTATCAATGGATGATCTACGTTGCTGTTTTAGCTGACCAACCCATTGGGTAAGGTTGGCCGTCCCCTCAGTATCACGAATAAAGATATGGGCATGTCCCAGCCCTTTGACGGTTCTTTTCCAGGGGGGATTGATCCGAATGCTCCACTCAATGCCGCGGTATTGGGCACTGTCAGGCAAATGTTGACGGAGCAGCTCCTCAGACTTCTGCTTCAGTACGGCTTCATCCCAGACGGATTGGGATGAGAACAACAACAGATGGGCAATGCCATCTTCGAGCCAGTAAGGGAATCGGTTTATAGTCAGGCGATACCCCAGTTCGCAGCCGTATTCACTGCATTGTCGGGCCTGCTGCTCATCCAGACCGAAGACATCTTCGAAGATCACGGTTTCCGCCGTTTTCTTCTTGGAAAGATAGGCTGCTCGGTGTTTTTCGTAGGCCTGATTGACGGAGGGATGACGCTCAAGGGGTTCGGCTGACAGGATTTTTTCCCAAGACGCCGGAGAAGCGAACACCCGGAGTGGACTTAAAACTAAAAAGAATAGCCACGTGAATAATTTGGATGGTTTTCTCATATTTATAAGCCCTTACCGCACGGCTTGCCTATGGAATAACTATAGACTGCAGGTATCGTGGGAATACTCGTCAGCAGCATTGACAATGTGGTTAGTCGTTATTGAGGTTTCAGGGGGAACGCCATAGCCTTTAGGCCATTCAACAGAGAGAAGACTGTTATGAGGCCGATGGTCAGAACACGCACTTAAGCCACAGCATCCCGAGTCCATGATGCTGTGGCGTAACGGATTATCCTTCCTGCATGCCGCAGAAACGTTATTTCGCTTCTGACGGAAATCTATTGTGTCCTTGAATAATGCCTGGAATCTTTCGCTATCGCGCACATTGTTGCTGATGGTGCCCTTTGACCTGTTGGCGTCACTGGGAATGGATGTCTATTTGCCAGCGGTACCTGAGATGACATCGGTGTTTACGACCTCACCCGGTGCAGTACAGCTGACCCTGTCACTTTATATGCTGATGCTGGGTTGCGGGCAGCTGGTGTTTGGTCCCTTGTCTGACCGGTTGGGCCGTCGGCCCGTGTTGTTGGCTGGTATTCTGCTGTTTATTGTGAGTTCTGTTGCCCTGGTTCAGGTGTCGACCATTGAAGCCTTTATAGTCTGGCGATTGTGTCAGGGGGCTGGAGGGGCTGCTTCCCTGGTAGCAACGTTTGCTACGGTTCGGGATGTATACGGACAACGTCGTGAAGCTGCCACTGTCTATGCATTGCTGGGGGGAATGCTGGCATTCGTACCGGCACTGGGGCCTGTAATAGGCGCACTGCTGATTGATTGGGCGGGTTGGCATGCGGTGTTTTGGGGATTGGCCGTGATTGCGATCCTGGCTGGCCTTCAGGCCGTAATCGCGTGGCCTGAGACTCGAACCGTTGTCTCTGGTATTGATCTGAAAACGGCTTTTCTGCAGGTGATACGATCCAGAGAATTCTGGTTGTATACCGTGGCATTTGCCGTAGCGATGGGGTCTTTTTTTGTTTATTTCTCTACAGCACCCCGAATACTGATCGGCAAACTCGGTTATTCCCCCCTGGCCTTCAGTCTGCTGTTTTCAACGGTTGCGCTGGTCATGATTGTGATGAGTCGTTTTGCGGGGCGAATTGTCAGTCGATATGGCATTCCCGGCACGTTACGGCTGGGGATGGTCGCGATAGGTATCGGCGCCTTGTTGATGTTGGTGGCCCATACTTTCTCGTTTTCAGGCACGGCCTCCCTGTTGATTCCGATGTGGGTTGTGGCCGTTGGTATCAGCTGTACCTGTGCGGTATCTGCCAATGGCGCACTCGCTGAATTTCAGTCCATCGCTGGTACGGCAGTGGCCCTGTATTACTGCATTGAAGCATTGTTGGTTTGTATCGTAGGTACCGTTGTTGTCACCGTGTTGCCTGGTGATACGCTCTGGCCGTTGATTGTTTTTTGTGGCGGTGGCGCCGTGGTTGTTCTGGCCGGTACGGTGTGGGTTCGTCCTTAATTCAGTCTTTATAGAAAGCAGCCCCTTACAGGCTGCTTTCCGGAAGATAAAGCAGAATGACGGATCCTGCTGTCAGGGCTGCCATGCAGACGTTAAACGTACGCAGTGCCCGGTCATGTTGCAGAAAACGCCCAATGGCCACACCAAATCCGGTCCAGAGAGAAATACAGGGCAGGTTGATCAGGCTGAAGATACCGGCAATGACAAGGGCTGAAACGGCATAATCCGTACCGGCCAGTGTGAATGCTGACATGCTGCCAATCGCCATGATCCAGGCTTTGACATTGACGACCTGGAACAGTGCGGCCTGCCACAGCGTGAATGGTTTGGCTGGCCCATCACGCTGTTCAGGGCGGCTGGCATTGGCAATTTTCCAGGCCAGAAAAATCAGGTAGGCAGATCCGATGTATTTCAGGATGGTCTGTAACACCGGCCATGTTTGGAAGGCATTGCCTAGCCCGAAAGCAACGGCCAGCAGCAGGATGAAAAAACCGCTGGCTACCCCGGCAATATGGGGCAGTGTTCGGAAGAATCCATAATTCGCACCACTGGCGGTCAACATAATGTTATTTGGACCCGGCGTGATGCTGGAGGCAAAAGCAAACGTCATGAGTGGTATATAAAAACTATGCCAGTCGAACATTTTGTTTTTACTCTGTTTTTTCTTGTTGTTGATGTGGCGTTGGTTAGGGAATCTGGATGGTGCCTTCCAGGTATTTGACGGCACCTCCCCGAATGTAGACCCGATCACCCTGCAGTTCGCATTCCAGCTTGCCTCGACGTGCCGAGATCTGTTCAGCACGAAGCAGTGGTTTGTCCAGCTTTTCAGCCCAGAAGGGGGTCAGCAGTGTGTGTGCCGAGCCGGTGACGGGATCTTCCTGAATATCGACCTCAGGGCCACCAAACCAACGGGATACGAAATCAACGGATTCCCGCTCTGATGCTGCGGTGATAATCACGCCCCGTTTGATCGTGCCATGGGGGAGCTTGGTGAAATCAATACTCAGCTCCGCCACCGTTGCTTCATCCGGCGCCAGGATGAGCAGGTCATCATGGGACGTAAAGGCTGCCAGTGGCGTAAAGGGCAGTTGTTTGGTAATGGTATCAGGCAACCGGATGGGGGATCGGTGATTCATGGGAAAGTTGAGTTCAATGAGCTCACCATGAAACCGGACCTTGAGTTCACCGCTCAGGCTGTCAAAGACCTGTTGATGGGTACTGTCGCCTAATTCATGCCGAATGACATAGCTGGCCGCGAGGGTTGCGTGGCCACAGAGCTGTACTTCTGTGCCGGGTGTAAACCAGCGAATATGGTAGCGGTCGTTATGCCTGACAAAAAAAGCGGTTTCTGACAGGTTGTTTTCCTTGGACAGCTGTTGCATGCAGGCATCAGGCAGCCAGCTTTGCAGTGGCATCACTGCCGCTGGGTTGCCACCGAACAGGCGGTCAGTAAAGGCATCAATCTGGTAATAGGGTAACGTTTTCATTGTTTTTCCCCGTTGCTGAAGACAATCACGACCCGTTTATTGCGTTGCCCTTTATTCTCAATTTTGCTGATTCTGACGAGACCGATTTCACGGGTATTCGCTACATGGGTACCGCCACAGGGCTGATAATCGGTAGTACCAGTCCTTACCATCCGGATTTTGCCCGCTCCCCTGGGCGGCTGAACGGACATCGTTCGCACGAGCTCGGGGTTGGTATCCAGTACAGATGCTTCCAGGCATTCAATGGAGATGGGCTCTGCCTGCCCGATGAGGGCATTGAGCTGTTGTGTCAGTAGTTCTTTGTTCGCGTCGAAATCGCCCATGTCAAAATCCAGCCTGCCCTTGTCGGCGGTCAGGGCGCCGCCGGTCACCCCGCAGGGAATCAGGGAGCAGAGCAGGTGCATGCAGGTATGCATGCGCATATGGGCGTAACGGCGTGACCAGTCCAGTGTGACCGTCACAGTGTCACCGGGTTGCAGATCAAGGGGTGCCTCGCTGATCTCGTGCACTATCGTTCCTGATTCGTGATCTTTTCGTGTATTGGTGATCGTGAACTGGTTGCCGTTACTGGCATTGATATGGCCGGTGTCGCCAGGTTGTCCCCCGCCGTTGGGATAGAAAATGGTTTCTGCCAGCACCACGTTCTGATCCTGAATACTGGAGACTGTTGTTGTCAGCACTTTCTGATAGGGATCCTGATAGAAGACCGGCGCAGAATGGTTCATCGGCTTGACTCTCTGGTTGCCATTGTATCCCTACAATTTGTGTGTTTTGTCGTTTTCATTGCTCTGTTGTGATCTTAGAATGGCGTGAAATAAGATCAATAAATTAATTGTCACCATGACAATGCCTGGATATGCAGAATAAGAATTTAGAATCAGAGCAGGACTGGATCCCCGAACTGGCTCGCTTTTCGGGACCTCGCTATAAAGCATTGGCCGATGCCATTGAGGAAGCGGTGGGCAACGGTCAGCTGGTGGCTGAAGCGCGGCTGCCTACCCATCGATCCTTGGCAGAACAGCTAAATGTGACCGTAGGAACCGTTACCCGGGGTTACGCAGAAGCTGAACGTCGTCGTCTGGTGGTAGCTCGGGTTGGCAGCGGTACGTTTGTTCGCGGCAAGCGGTGGAACCGGCCGGATTTCAGTATTCCGGCAGAAACCGACACGACGCTGCTGGATTTAAGCCTGAGCCTGTCAGTACCGGCTTGTCGGGAAAAAATGCTGGCCGATACCCTGGACCGGTTGAGTGACAATAGCGCCAGGCTCGCCTCGTTACTGCAATACCATCCTGAGCAGGGATTACGGCGACACAGGGATATGGTTGCCCGTTGGCTGGAACGGTTTGGGATTTCTGCTGACCCTGCCTGCATCCTGATGACCAATGGCGGGCAACATGCCAATAGTCTTGTGCTGCGAGCCATGACGCGTCCCGGGGACACGGTCCTGTCTGATTATCTGACGTATCCCGGTTTTATTTACAGTGTACGACAGCAGCAGCTGCGTCATGTCGGTGTGCCGATGGATGCTCATGGCATGATGCCTGATGCGCTGGTGGAGTGTTGCCGACAACATCAACCCCGGTTGCTCTATCTGATGCCGGCGCTGCATAACCCTACCTCCATCATCATGCCGGAAGCGCGACGTCGGGACATTCTCGCGATTGCTGCCGAGTTCAATGTATTGGTGCTGGAGGATGATGTGAAATTCAGTATGCCAGAAAATCGCAGCACTGCCATGGTGTCGATGGCGCCGGAACAGGTGATCTACAGTGGCAGCTTCTCCAAATCCCTGGGGGGCGGATTACATATGGGGTTTGCGGTTTGTCCGCCAGACCTTGTGGAACGAATTGGACAGGTGTTGCGCGGGGATTGCTGGAGTGCGACACCGCTGATGGCGGAAGTGGTGATGTCCTGGCTGGATTCCGGCAAGGCGTGGGAACTGATGACCTGGCAGCGGGATGAAATCGCTGCCAGGCAGGCGATGGTTGCAGATACGTTGAACTGTCATGATTTGCAGTCCCAGTCTTTTAGCTTTCACTGCTGGCTCAGGTTGCCGGAACCCTGGCGCGCCAACACGTTTGTCTCTCAGTTGGAGCAACAGGGTGTTCGGGTACTGGGTGCTGAGATGTTTGCCGCCGGTAGCTCGCCGGCGCCTCAGGGAATTCGCTTCTGCATCAGCAGTCTGGCAGAGCGACGGCAGCTTCAGGAAGCACTGGAGATTATCCGGGATACGTTGGCGCTGGAGCCGATCCAGAAACCCATAGTGTTCTAATGATTGAGGTCAGTATTTGTACGTAGTAATTGCGTTATCCTAGACGTGATGGACAACAATAAAGAAGCGAAGAACAATCCACCCGGAGCGGTAATGACAGAAAGAAAACAATCAGGCCAGCCTGACGATATTCGTCACATTCTTGAAACTGCGGAACCCCTCCAGTCCACCGTGGAAAACAAGATGACGCGCCGTGAGTATGAACGGCAGAAGAAGGAATTACAGGTTGAATTGCTGAAGGTTCAGAGCTGGGTCAAGGAGACCGGGCAGAAGGTCGTGATCCTGTTCGAGGGGCGTGATGCGGCCGGTAAGGGCGGCACCATCAAGCGAATGATGGAGCACCTTAATCCGCGGGGCGCCAGGGTGGTGGCGCTGGAAAAACCCAACGAGGAAGAGCAGGGGCAGTGGTATTTTCAGCGTTATATCAAGCATTTGCCATCACGGGGTGAAATCGTGCTGTTTGACCGTTCCTGGTACAACCGGGCGGGGGTCGAAGTGGTCATGAAGTTCTGTTCCCGCAAAGAACATATGGAGTTTTTCCGACAGGTGGCAGACCTGGAGCGGATGCTGGTTCACAGCAAGATCCATCTCTTCAAGCTCTGGTTTTCAGTCAGCCAGGAAGAACAACTTAGACGCTTCCAGAAACGTCGGCATGATCCACTGAAACAGTGGAAACTGAGCCCGATTGATCTTGCCTCCCTGGATAAGTGGGACGACTACACCCGCGCCAAGGAACAGATGTTCCACTACACGGATACGGCTGATGCGCCCTGGGCGGTAATCAAGTCCGATGACAAGAAGCGTGCGCGGATCAATGCCATGCGGCACCTCCTGCATTCGCTGGATTACCCCAACAAGAACCGGGATGTGGTCATCGCGCCGGAACCGGAGATTGTGGGTGGTCCGGAATTGAGTAACAGCTAACGCGCTTACCAGGCTCAAGGAATGAGCCTTGGGTAACGGCTGCCATTGTTGCAACGGGTTTGACGGCAGCCCTGAACGCATAATAATGATTATTCCCTCACCCGACTGACGCGTACCTCTCATGACTTCTGATATCAAACTCACTGAGTACAGCCATGGTGCCGGTTGTGGCTGCAAGATTTCCCCTGCGGTACTCAATGTGATTCTGGAAAGCGGTATTGGGTTACCGGATTTTCCCAATCTGTTGGTAGGCAACAGCGCCCGGGACGATGCGGCCGTGTATGACATGGGTAATGGCGAAGGGGTTATCAGTACCACAGATTTCTTTATGCCCATTGTGGATGACCCTTTTGATTTTGGCCGCATCGCGGCTACCAATGCTATTAGCGATATCTACGCCATGGGCGGCACGCCGGTGATGGCCATTGCCATTCTCGGCTGGCCGGTGAATGTTCTGGCGCCGGATATTGCTCGAAAAGTGGTGGATGGTGGACGTCAGGCGTGTCTGGATGCTGGCATTCCTCTGGCTGGTGGCCACAGTATTGATGCGCCGGAGCCTATTTTTGGTCTTGCGGTCACCGGCCGGGTCAGCCTTGAGCATCTCAAGCAGAACAACACGGCACAGGCCGGGGACTCCCTGTATCTGACCAAACCTCTGGGTATTGGCATTCTGACGACCGCAGAGAAAAAGAAACTGCTGAAACCAGAACATCAAACCATTGCACGTGATGCGATGTGTACGCTTAACAAGCCCGGCGAAGCCTTTGCCCGGTTACAGGGCGTCTCGGCCATGACTGATGTCACGGGCTTTGGTCTGCTGGGCCATTTACTAGAGATGTGTGAAGGCAGTGGGTTGCAGGCTGTGGTGGAAGAGCAACAGCTTCCCGTCTTGCCTCATGTTGATGAGTATCGTACGCAGGGTGCGGTGCCCGGTGGTACCGGGCGAAACTTTGCCAGCTATGGCGATAAGGCATCGTCATTGACTGAACGGCAACGGGATCTGCTCTGTGATCCGCAGACCAGTGGCGGTTTACTGGTTGCTGTTAATCCGGTGTCAGAGCGCGACTTCCTGACGGTTGCCACGGACCATGGGCTCGTTCTGGCGCGCATTGGTGAGCTGAAACCGCAGGATGGTGATAGACTCGTAGTGGTAACCTGATGACCCGGTATTTGGTACGGACGTCAAAAATGATGTCTGTCAAGAGGGGGGCGGGTTGCCCTGTAAATCCTCTGTTCCTTGGTGTAGATTGCCGATACACTACCCAACTGGGGCAGGGGACCCGGAGTGATAGCATTCAGGTGTATGTCACCGGGCAAAATGCTATATAGTGAAACCGGAAGCCGTGGTGGCTTCGGTAAACTTGAAGAAATCAGCCTCAGGCTGGTACACGTAGAAAGGTGAGAGTTATATGTCAGGTCAGTTAGTCGAAGGCGTCGTTAAGTGGTTTAGCGAAGAGAAGGGCTTTGGCTTTATTGAGCGTGAAGGCGAAAAGGACGTATTCGTACATTACCGTGCTATCAATGGCACTGGTCGCCGTAACCTCTATGAAGGTCAGCAGGTTTCTTTCGAAATCACCCAGGGACAGAAAGGTCCTCAGGCTGAGAACGTTACCATTCTCTCCTGATAACCCTCCGGAGCTGCAGCGGTCACTGACCTGACAGGTATCTGTCCTGACCATCACAGTCGGGACAGAAGTGTGGAAGAGTAAATGAGCGGTAGAGCCGGAGATTCAGTCTTACTGGCAGCTTCATTGATCTGGCATGCTGAGATTCAGAGTATCGTGAGATACTGCCCGTGACCTCTGTGAAACTGCATAAAAAAAGAGGCTCGATTTTCGAGCCTCTTTTTTTATGCAGTGAATTTCTCACGCCATTCTTTTTTTACACCGCCTGAACACTATGACACGCTTTCCCTTTAATCGCTTGGATCAAATGGGACGATTACCGTAGTTGGATTCAGGTTTCTTGGGTGGGTTGGCGGTGATATTGGAAGGAACGGTTTCTATCGTCCCGCCTTTACTGAGAAATTCTTCTATTTGATTGGTGAGCATATCACGAAGACGACGGCGTGATTCCACCGTTCTTTCTTCCGCTGATTCCTCTTTGCTTCCCAGATAAGAAAAATCAACACCATCCACGACATTCGCTTTTTGAGGCTTTCTCCGTGCCATAGCCATTCCCTCTTTATTGGCCTGGTTGCCAGAACATCCTGCTGGCTCCATTGTTATCGCTCTTATTGTTATAGCGCATGCTTCATGCAATGCCAGTTTCATTACATATCTTTTTTTACCGGATTTCCATGAAAAGCTTATGACAATTGATTTTTTAAAAGAAAATAATCCTGACTTTTAGCTATAAAAACAGGTGTTTTCAGCCTTCGTCACGGGTTCCCTGGAGTGTCGCGACAATCTGGCGTGAGCCCCCGTGGTTTCGGTGTTCTCCCAGGTAAATACCCTGCCAGGAACCCAGGGCCAGTTGTCCATTGCGTAGGGGGATCATCAGGCTGGCACCAAACAGGCTGCACTTTATATGGGCAGGCATGTCATCCGTGCCTTCGTAGGTGTGGAGAAACCACGGTGAACTCTCTGGCACCATATGATTGATGTGGCGCTCCATGTCTTCCCTGACTGTCGGGTCGGCATTCTCGTTGATGGAAAGTGATGCAGAGGTATGCTGGATAAACAGGTGCAACAACCCCACGGCATACTCATTGAGAAAAGGCAGTTGTGACAGGATATCGTCAGTAATCAGGTGAAACCCTCTGGGGCGAGGTGTCAGCCGGATCATTTGTTGTCGCCACATGTTCCTGAACCCTCCATTATTATCACGCAATAATTATGTCACTATTTCGCCAATAGCCACTATTCTGATCCCCCTGATTCCATTGTTTGGGTATTGGGAGACCATGGCAGATTACCTGCTCAGCATAGATGTGGGGACGCGGAGCCTGAGGGCCGCGCTGGTATCGGTGACAGGAGACATCATCGGGCAGTCCGTCATGCCCCTGGTTATCCACAGGCCTGAAGCGCAGCAGGCGGAGCAGTCCAGTCAAAACATCTGGGAACAGTTAATTAACGCTGTCCGGCACTTGCTGGCAGACAATCCCGATGTCCATCCTGGGCAAGTGCTCGGGATTGGTTTTGACAGTACCTACTCCATGCTGTTTCTGGATCAGGAAAAGCAACCACTGTCCCTTTCTCAAACGCAAACACAGGCTTTTGATGTTCTTCTGTGGTGCGACCACCGTGCCATGGCAGAAGCGGATCAGCTTAACGGACTAAACCGTGCTTCATCTGCGTCAAAGTCCGGTGGTCGCGTCACCGCTGAAATGCCGATCTCACGCTGTCTCTGGATGAGTCAGCACCGTCCAACATTCTGGCAGGCTACCGCGCATATCATAGAACTGTTTGATTTTCTGGTGTTGAAAGCGACGGGAGAGTTGGTCCGTAGTCCGTGTTCGTTCAGTACTCGCGCGCGTTATCTGGCCACAGAGGATAGGGGTATTGGTCTTTCTGAGCGTACGGAGGGGCCAGATTCGCCCCATGGCGCAGCGGTCGGCAAAGGATTACTGGCAGATGTTGCCAATCAGATGGGGTTACTGCCAGGTACACCGGTAAGCACCGGTACGGTCGATGGTTATGCTGGTACGCTGGCAGTCATGGGGGCAGGGCTGGAAGGGCTGGCTCCACCAGAACGGGAACGCGGTTTGACGTCTCGTATCAGCATGGTGGTGGGAACGTCCAGTATTTACCAATGTTTTTCGTCACAGACTGAAACCATACCGGGTATATGGGGACCTTGGGATAATGGTGACCTGGCAGGCCTCAACGCCTATACCTGCGGGCAGAATGCTGTAGGTGCGTTGCTGGATCATTTGCCATGCCGTCATCCTGCATCGGCTGAGGTGTCACGGCTGGCTAAACAGGAAGGCATCAGTGTGTATGATTACCTGGAAAGACGGCTGACGGCTCTGGCGAAAGAGCAGCCAATCGCAGAACTCACCCGGTCTTTGCACATTTTGCCTTTTTTTGCAGGTAATCGATGTCCCATTGGGGACTGCCATCTTACCGGCATGGTCTCAGGTCTCGGGATGGAGTGCGGACCGGATGCTATGGCGCTGCTTTATCTCGCAACGATTCAGGCGCTGGCGCTGGAGGCGCGTCATGCGCTTGAGTGTCTGTTACAGGCAGAGTTACCCATTGAAACCCTGATGCCCGCCGGTGGGCTTACGTACAATCGGTTATTCATGCAGGAACATATCAATGTGCTGGGGATGACAGCCATTCTGAATCAGGCACAAAACCCGATGCCTTTAGGGGCTGCCATGATGGCGGCCGTGGCGGCTGGTGTTTATCCCGATATTCGCAGCGCAATGGTAGGCATGAGTCAGGTGGGAGAAACTCTGGAACTGGAACCTGAATTACGTGCATATTATGACAGGAAGTACCGAGTATACCGGGAAATGCATCAGGATCAGGTCAAGTACGCCACTGTCATGAACGAGGAGTATTGAATCTTATTGCGGTTGTATCTCCGTTAACCAACGTAAATTAGTTAAGCTGTCACTTCTGGTGCAAAAGCTCGGCTCTTCTTCTGCTGGATAGCGCTGCATTATTTTGTCATTCAACTTGGATAAAGATTCCATGTGTGAAGCTAGTGCTGTAGAAGAATGGCTTGGTCTATATCCTCTGAGTGGCAATGGTTCCAATTTATAAGTTGTTTGCATTGCTGGTAATTTTATTTTTCTCCTTACAAGAGCAGAACGATCCGCTTTTACTGCGATAAATCTGTCTTCAGATAGACTCCAATATCCCCCTTTTCCTGATTCATCAGCTGCTTTTTTTGTTTTTGTAAAAATTTTTTGGAGAGATAGGTTATGGCGAATACTATTTTTCCAGCCCGAGAGTTGAGTAATATCAGGGAAACGGGTTTTAAGCGCTTGATACAGTTGTTGAAGTGTGAGTTTTTCCCCCCTTGAAGACATGAAATAATTGCATTTTTGTAGGTGAATTTAACGTCAGATGGCTGTGCTACTGGGAAATCGTCTGCATTGCTGTCCAGTAACTGCTCCATGGTAAATGGCTGTCCTTCAACTGAGATATCTTCCCATTGCTCAGATTTGACTGTTACTGATGAAGGTGGGGTATTTAATCCACTGTCCGCTACTGGTTGAAGGTAGTCATCAAAATCCTCAGGCTCTTTTTTGATGTGAATACCCGATAATGAATATTCAGGAAATAATTCCTGTAGCGCTTCATCTTCTTGAAGATCAAAGTCTTCCAGTTGTTTTTCTCCTGCGCCCGATGCGCCAATACCGCTTAAGTATCCGATGCCTGAGTCCGCATAGGTTATTGATGATGAGGATGTCGTAGCTTCTGGTTGAAAGAAGGAGCCTGTGACCCCTCCTGTCGGAAGTGTTGGATTTGCCATCTTGACTCCTTAAGTCGACTATTTAATAACGGTGAGTTCCCATTTTAAAATGCATTTTTTTGACTTTCTTTGTTTATAACAACTTGGTTGCAATAACTGGATGAAATCAACGCGGTTTGTCCAGATGAATAACCATAAGTGTTTTTTCGATGACCACACTTGGGTGGATGGTACCTTACTTTACCTTTCTAGTATTTAGAACGTATTTTGCAAAATAATATGATTTTATTCGATTTTTCTGCATTAAACTCACTTCTGAAAGCATCAAATAACAACCAGACAACCGTCACACAAAGGGAGTACCGCCATGACGACACAAACCTTGCTGAATACGGGCGAAACCGGCAATACCGCAAAACTGACCGCAATTGTTGACCTTCTTGGGCGTGTGGGTCTGTCGGTGATTTTCCTTCTCGCCGGTATAAGCAAAATCCAGTATTACGAGGCGAATGCCCAGTTCCTGGCCAGCGGTGGCTTGCCGGCTGAGTTGCTGCCACTGGTGATTGCCTTTGAGTTAATCGGTGCCATATTGCTGGTAGTGGGTTATCAGACCCGTCTTGCGGCATTGGCGTTTGCCGGTTTCAGTGTGGCTACGGCGCTGCTCTACCACAATAACTTGGCTGACCAGATGCAGTTTCTGCTGTTCTTCAAGAATATCGCCATGGCGGGTGGTTTTCTGGTGCTGGCAGCCCATGGTGCCGGTGAGTTCAGCATTGATGCCAAGCGCCGCAAGTAACAGGCAATACAAAACCTTCAATGACAGGCTGGCCCGCGTCAGCCTGTGAATCAGGTCAGAAAGTGGGGTATTCAACATGGGATTACTGGTCAACGGACAATGGCACGATCAATGGTACGAGACAGAGACAAGTGATGGAGTATTTCAACGTGAGAGCGCCCAGCTGCGCAACTGGGTGACTCCAGATGGTCAGCCGGGACCGGCCGGCGAAGGCGGTTTCAAGGCGGAAAGCGGGCGCTATCATCTGTACGTGTCACTGGCCTGTCCCTGGGCGCATCGTACCCTGATCTTTCGCAAGTTGAAGGGACTGGAACCGCACATCTCTGTCTCTGTCGTCAGCCATGACATGTTGGATAATGGATGGTCATTCAATACTGAAGAAGGTAGTACCGGGGATACGCTGCAGGGCTTTGATTATCTTCACCAGGTTTATACGGCCAATAAACCGGATTATAGCGGGCGTGTCACGGTGCCGGTATTGTGGGACAAACAGCAGGGTCGCATTGTCAGTAATGAATCTGCCGAGATCATCCGGATGTTTAACCGCGCATTCAATGGGCTGACCGGTAACACGGATGATTATTATCCCGAGCACATGGCGACCGAGATTGATGCTGTCAATGAATGGATTTACGACAGTATCAATAATGGTGTCTATCGCAGCGGGTTTGCGACGACACAAAACGCGTATGAAGAAGCCTACAACCAGCTTTTCAAAGCGCTGGACCAACTTGAAGACCGATTGTCTCAACAGCGCTATCTCATAGGGGAAACTCTGACAGAGGCGGACTGGCGGTTATTCACAACGTTGATCCGGTTCGACGCGGTCTACCATGGCCATTTCAAATGCAATCGCCAGCGGCTGGAGGATTTCCCGAATATCAGTCAGTATGTGCGCGAGCTGCATCAGTGGCCGGGTGTGGCTGAAACGGTGGATTTCCATCACATCAAGCGCCATTACTACTTCAGCCACACCATGATCAATCCCTCCCGGATAGTGCCGGTTGGGCCAGTGATTGATTACAATCGTCCGCATGACAGGGGGCGGCTGTCGTAGGTCGAGGGCGTGAGCGCAGATACCAACGGTGAGAGTCGACCCTCTCACCATTTTTTGGTTTTTTGCCAGGTAATCTGGCCTCGGGAAATCGTGAAAATAGCCAACAGGTGGAACTGGCATGTTAAAAACAACACTTGAGCAGTGGCGGATGTTCAAGGCTGTCGTGGATCAAGGTGGTTTCAGCCAGGCTTCGCAGGCAGTACATAAAAGCCAGTCGACCATTCACCACGCCGTACATCGGCTGGAAGATGCCCTGGGTGTCCAGCTGCTGGAGGTCAAGGGACGTAAGGCGGAACTGACGGCCGCCGGTGAACTGATGTTGCGCCGCGCTAACTACCTGCTGGAAGAAGCCATGAAGGTTGAGGCGGTGGCTGGCACCTTGAGCGCAGGCGTGGAAACCAGCCTGAACATCGCCGTGGATGGTGCTTTTCCCCAGGAAGTACTGTACAACGTGCTGAATGCTGTTTCAGCGCAGTATCCCCTGTTACGCATTGAGTTGATGGAAACCATTCTGTCTGGCGCCAATGAGTTGGTGGAGCAGGGAAAGGCAGATATCGCATTGACGCCCTTGCTTATACCGGATGGCCTGAATGAAGAGATCTGCCAGATTACCTTTGTCGCTGTCGCCAACCCCAACCATGCCCTGCATCATCAGGGACGCGAATTGACCTACGAAGACCTGAAGGCGCACCGGCAGATTGTCATCCGTGATTCCGCTCTGGATACCCGCATTGATGCCGGCTGGTTAGGTGCAGAACAGCGCTGGACCGTGAGCCATATGGGGACGTCTATTGACCTGGTCAGCAAGGGATTCGGCTTTGCCTGGTTTCCGGAATCCTCCATCGGCGATCACCTGAAGGACGGACGACTTAAGCCTCTGCCGCTGGAGAAGGCACAGCGACGCAGTGCCAGTCTGTACCTGAACTTCCGTGATGCTGACCAGCTGGGGCCTGCAGCACGCACGTTCCTGGGAGAATTACGTTATCAGACGCAGGATCTGGTCGTTGATTGATGTCATGATTCCATTCGAAATAATGAAATATTAAGCGTCAAAAACAGACATTTTTTTTCGGTTTGTCATCGTTTTAAATCACAGGCAGAGCATGATTTTAACGACAATGGAGGCAAACCATGGATTATTTCAGACCCGCCGACAGCCGTGGCCATGAACAGGCCGGCTGGCTCGACAGTCGCCACACGTTCTCATTTGGACATTACTACGATCCCCGGCATATGGGGCTGTCAGTCCTGCGGGTGATCAATGATGATACCGTCGCGCCCGGTGCCGGCTTTGATACCCATGGCCACCGGGATATGGAAATCATCTCCTATGTGATGGAAGGCGCTATCGAACACCAGGATAGTCTCGGGAACCGATTCGTTGTACCTGCCGGTGAAATTCAGAGGATGAGTGCCGGCAGCGGTATCTTTCATTCCGAATACAATACGTCCGGTACTGAGAATCTCCGGTTTCTGCAGATCTGGATAAAGCCCAATGCGCAGGGCATAAAACCCGGTTATGAACAGGCGCACATTGAACAGATGGATCAGCTGACGCCACTGGTGACCCCTGATGGTCGTTCCAATTCATTGCCTATTCATCAGGATGCAAGCCTCTACCGGCTACGATTGGGAGCGGGTGAGGCAAAGACCTTGGAGATCGGTACTCGTCAGGGGTATTTGCATGTTATCAGCGGGCGTGCGCAGTCAGAGACTACCGCATTACAGGCAGGCGATGGCATGGGTGTGATTGTGTCTGAATCGTTGACGGTTGTCGCCGAAGAGGATTTCGAAGCGCTATGGTTTGATTTGCCATAACAACAGGCGGTGACATCAAATCAGCGTCAGTTTATCCAGCACGACCTGCCAGCCAGCCGGTTCCCACATGTATTTATCAAACTTGTGCAGATCTTCGGCGGGACGAAGCGTGATCAGCGGTTCACCTGACGATTTCTTGATGGGCAAATTGAGGGCATGCTCATTCCGGATGATCTTGCGGAAAAATTCGCGGAACAGCTCATAAGCAAACGCATATTTCTGCAACTGCTGGGCGGTGACATCCGTCCTCGCCATACCCCGCAGGTAGGAATACGCAAAATAATGCAGCCGGGCGGATAGTGCACTGAGTTCCTGCTGGTACATAAGCACATAAATATTGGCAATCAGGCTGGGAATGCCGCCCACCAGACCTGCGCCAATGGCCGTGTTGGGGATCAGGTTGCTGATCATCTGGAAAACCTGGTTGGCGGCCTTGGCAGCCTTGATCTTGATAATGCTGTTGCAGAGTCCTTTTATTTCGGGGAATTCCGTCCCGATCTGGTTACCGATTTTTCGAAATTCGTGGATGTGTCGCAGGGTTCGGGCTTCGGCATGGCCGTGTTTGATGGTGGCGAGCACGTTCACCTGCGTGACCGTTGAAAAAGCCGTGCCTGTCAGCGTCACAACAGAACCAAAAATATCTTTTTTCTGTCGTCGTTTCAGATAGGACAACACATAGGGAGATCCCTCGTGCTGAATATCCCTGAAGATGGACGCTTCGAAAGAATCCTGGAACCCCATACTGTCATTGAGTTCCAGTTCCAGCTGAACCAGGGGGTTCTTGAAGATTTCCGGTTCTGAACGAGCGGCATTCGCATTGATAATTAGATCGTAGATATCACCGACGTATGCACCAATGGGAAGTACATTCGCTTCCTGCAACAAACTTTCGCCGGCAAACAGGCTCTCCCAGTCCAACTCTGGAAAGGCCATGGAGCCAAAGCTGAGGTCTTCAGCGAAGGTGTTAAAGGTATTGCCGATCACGTCATCGGCAATACCGCCCAGGTTCGCCACAATGTCGGGGGCGAAGTCATCGCGGAAACCAGCGGCATCGGTATTTTCAGCCAGTTGACCGACTCTCTGCCGGAGTTGCTGCGCCCGTGAGGGCGTCGGAACATTCACCAGTGGCGCGGACGAGGATTGGGTTTGATGTCGGCTGAAAGCAGAGCGCAACCGTTTATGCACCTTGTGAGCCCCCCGACGTAGCGCACTGCGCTGGGCAGAGGTTGACTTGGTGACAGGGGGTGGTGTGTTGGACAGTTTATGGCAAAAGGCTCTGGCGATCTTCTGGGTGATCTTGAAGTGGGCTGACATCGTCATACTCCGGTCTGGGAAGCACAGTGCGTTATAACGGCACTGCCTACCCTCTAAAGTAGAACGCATTCGCTCTGCTGCAGCGATAATGTTGATCGTGCTGCCTATTCTGAAAAAATAGTACAGCAGTATGCAGCACATGAAGGGTCAGGATTTGTGAAAAAAAGCCAGCATGCGGGTTCCCAATCTGTGCAACCGGCTGGGTTGAGAAGACTGTTCTGTTGATGAAGTGGCAGCGTGATCCCTAAACAACCCACTAAAGACAAACCCCAGCAGGTTGGCGAACACACCAATGACAACGGGATTATTCGCCCAGATGGAACCTGCATGCTGCAATTGACAGCCGACGATGGCTATCAGGCCAAAGGAAACACCAAACCAGTAGTCCCGGGCTGTCACTGAAAAACCGCAGATCACGGCGACGAGCGGAACCAGAACAATAGGACTCCAGAAGTTGTAGGCATACACGAGCACATCAATCACATTGTTAAAGGAAAAGGCAAACACCAGTGCCAGAACGCCAACGACCAGCGTTGTCAGACGGGCCCATAGAAGGCTGTGACGCATCGTGAAGGAATTGTGGGAGAGTGGCGTGATAATGTCATGAATGGCGGAAATTGCGGCCGCATTCAGAAAACCTGATGCGGAGGACATGATCACCGAGACCAGACCAACCACGACAATGCCCTTTATGCCCGGCGAAAGCAGGACGTTGATCAGATAAGGAATCGATTGATTGGGGTTAATGTCGGGGTTGATCAACAAGGCAATCAACCCCAGCCCGCCCACAAGCAGAAAGAACGGTATCGACAGAAAACCACTGGCAATGACTGCCCGCTTGGTGGTTTTGGATTGCTTTGCCATGATAAGGCGCTGAATGTAGGGCGGTACCGTTGATTCACCGAACATGAACGTTAGAAATAACGGAATAAACATGGGCCAGAAATGGGGCAAGTCCAGCGGATTAGTAAAGCCGGCTGGTGTTCTTTCCACAATGGTTGGCCAGCCACCCACTGTGTTTAAACCAATAAAAAACAGTGCAGGCAATGCAATGACCAGTATCAGGAATTGCAGAATATCGGTGTAAACAACCGCGCGCATGCCCCCGACCGCGCAATACATAATAATGATGCCAAACCCGAGTAATACCCCAATCTTCGGATCAATGGTGAAAAAAGCTTCAATAATCTGCCCCATGGCATTGACCTGCGCGCCCAGGATACCGGCGCACACCAGTACTGCAAAAACACCGGTCGTTATTTTTGCGGTTTTACCATACTGCTTACCAATAATGTCACCAACCGAATAACAATCGCTGAAACGATCCATTTTGGGCGCCAGCACGAACCCGATGAAAAGCTCCTTCAGGCTGAAGCCCAATAGCGCAAACGCGTAAATCATGCCCATGTTGAAGACTTTCTCAGCATTGCCAAGGGTGTAACCGCCACCAATGAAAGAGGCTGATAGGGTGGCAAATATCGCGAAAGTTCCAAAAGAACGCTGGCCGACCGCAAACTGTCCAAAGGTATTGAGTTGCCTGCTTGAAAAAATACCTATAAAGATGTTGAGAGCAAGAAAAAAAACAATGATGCTGATATCCAGCCCGTGCATACAACACTCCTGTTGTCATAATTAGCCTGAAGTTTTTCGCCTAAGTTAATAAAGTAGATGGAGAAAGAAAAAAGTCTACTAACAGTTTTGTTAGTTAGTAGTCATGATGGTTGAAGTTATAAGAGTTATTTTCTTTTGTTGGAGTGTCTATTTCTCTAACATGATTTAATTATTATGAATTTATATATCTGACAGTTGTCAAAAACCATGATTTATATGTATCTAAATGTTTTTGAATCGTTATGAGTTAATGGTTTTTATATGAATATCAAATCGGCGCCCCCTGTACAAGGTTCAAGTAGAGTGCAGAGCGATTCTGAAACTAGCGATGCTAAAACTTCGAAAGGAGATATGAGTGTTTCTGATCAGTCGAAGCCAACGACTGGTTTTCGTAGTCCTAGAAAAACGCCTAAAAGAATGAAAAGATCGGTACGATCTACACCTGATGGATGTACAAGAAAAGAAATGACTTTAGTCAATAAACTTGAGAAAAAAAAAGCGTCGGAACCAGGGAAAAGGGTTGGAAATGATGTTTTTGGTGATTTATGGGATTCCTTAATGTCAGTGATGGTTGTGATTGAAGAAAACAACTTTGAAGCTTTGTCTAATGAATATAGCAAAGAAAAGCTATACGGGATATGGAGTAAAAACCAGAAAGAAAATCAGTTGCCATATACATTACTGGATTGGGATTTATGTACGAATCTTGTAAGCATGGGGCTTTCAAATCCACAATATTGGCAATATAGCCATGAAATTATTGAAGGCACTGCCTGGGAATGTCTTGATAGTTATCTTAATGCGAAAACAAAACGTTCAAACGTTAATGGTAATATACGAGGTTACTTATTGAAAATATTCCCTAAAGCTGAGTGCTTGAATATGGGGCATATTAATAATTTGCCAGTAAACGATGTGAGAGGAACTGATGAAGAAGGTGCAAAGTTATTTGGAAGTGAAAAAGAATGGTGTGAGATAAAAAAATATCTTGTTCTTGATGATGATGCCTTTGATAATCGGTGGGAATGTATTAATAATGATTCTCTTGGTATTCCAGAAGAACTGCAAAGGGTCGTCAGGGATTTTTTGGCGATGATTCCACAACTTCCTGATGAGACTGATGATGATGCAGAGAGGCATCCTTATGACGGCCACGTAATAAGGAGAACTGACACAACAACTGAATTTAATGTCAGTGAAGATGCAAACAGAATGAATTCAGAAAATATCCATGCAATGTTGAGTTTTCCTCTTCGCAATCAGATTTATTATGGTTACGATACTATCACCTTACAAAGGTTATATTTTATCTTGAATGCAATTTTATACATCAATAAATACCATTTTATTGTGTTAGACGATAAGCATCCAGAATTAGAAAGAGATCTGTTGTTTCATCGGCGTCAATTTTGTAATAAAAGTATCATACCATTTCTTGTGTCGTTTATTCCTAGTCAGTCATCCATACCTACAGATGGAAATCTCAGAGGTGATAATGTTAATCTAGAAAATTTGCGGGAGTATTATCGTCTACTTGAAGAGAAATTATCAGATGATGAATATACTGAGCCCGCAACCAAAATAAGCAAAATACAAACTGCTTCAGATAGTAGAAGCCCAGATAGAAGTAGTTTAGTTGAAAGGAGCCCAGCTAATAGGAGTCTTAATGAATTCAGTTCAGTTGCTCATCGTCAAGTTGAATCGGTTGATTTTGCTAACGAATCCGCTGGATTACATACAGGACCCGATTCGGCGGAATCTAAATCTGAAGTTGATGTTGAGATTATGGAAGAAAGTATTGATCGTGAAGAGGCTAATGAATTAAAGCGTGAGTTAACAGCAAGTAAGGCGGAAAGTGAAGAATTAAAACGTGAGTTAGTTGAAAATAGAGTAGAAAAGAAAAAGTTACAGTATGAACTACGTATTAGAAAAATAAGCGAGGGAATAAAAGATGGGATAATAAACTATCAAGCAAAAGGAGTTTACAGTGAAGGTGAAGGTAAGCCTGAACGTTTCATTGGGAAACCGAATTATTGTGAGAATCTTATGAGTAATAAACAGGGGGTTTGTTTTTACAACGCAGCAATGGAAATATTATATAGCATGATCAGTTGTGATGATTTTGCTAAGTTTATAAAAGGTTTCAAACGTGCAGTTGATATGATGGCGACTGATGATATGTTGTTCGCTGCGGAAGAAGTGCATTTGTGGGATTTTAGGACAGAAGGTCATCAATATTGCCTTGGTCTATTGGATTTCATGGAAACGATTAATGACCTAAGAATGAAAGATGCTAGGAGTAAATCGGAAAAAGAGTATAAGGGTATTGTAAAAAATAAAACCATCGCTTTATTAAATAGTTGCAGAGAAATAAAGCCGCTGAAAAGATTTTTTAAAGTGCCGAGGACAAGTGAGGATGGGAGTGGGCCTTCTATTATCAAAGATCTGATTATAGATCACCAGTCTCTTCCTGAGTTTATAGAAGCGCTATTGAACCACTTAAATAGAATTCTTATTGATTTCTCATTATCTGAAGAATATGTCATACCGCTACATTTTGATAGCTATGATGTAAAGTCAGGATTGGGAGAAAATTTTTGGTTAAGAAGTGCTGCTCTCGGCAACAGAAAAGGGTTAGTGTTCAATGTTGAAGTTGACTTCAATGCTAGAAAAAAATATTTTTCGCTACAGTCAATCTTATTTAATAATATTGTAAGTGAAATTGATGTTGCAAATATGAAGAGGCAGCCGTGGAATACAACCAATATGTTTAAGCGCTCGTTTGCTACAGAGAGCTGGGATAAATGTAATGATGAATCTTATGATGATATTTTAACATTCACAACACATTATCCGGTTCTCCAAGAAGATCAAAAATTATTACTTCTGAATTTGCATTATGTTGGAGATATAAGTTTTAGTGCCAGTGGTAATGCAAGAGACTTTATTATAAATACTGATCAAAATTTCTTGAAGGTTGTTTTTTATTGCGTAAAAAGAGATGGTTTTTTCATGAGGAGATATAGGTTTGACACTATGGTGTTATATTCCGACCCTCTAGGTAACAGGTGTGGCCATTATTTCACGGCAAAATATTCTACTATTGGCAGCGTCGGTTCATGGATGGTGCTTGATGATCTTTCAGCTGATCCAAAGAGTGATATGGTTTATTCATGGCGTGAGTTTGCGTTGGAGCGAGAAGCAGTTCCAGAAGTGATTCTTTGTGTTTCCGATTGCTGTGATGAAAAGGTTGATGGCTTAGAGGAAGAAATGTATCAGCAAAAATTCTAATTAGCTGATTTGATGAAATAATTTTGTTAAAAATTGCCAAGGTCTTTCATTAGGTATTTTTACTGGTTTTTAGGAGTCAATGTATATTAGGGGGGGCGTATGAAACCTAGTTGTAGTTATAGTGCTAATCTACCGAGTAGGTCATTGTTAGCTGTAACGGAAGAACCTGCTGATGCGAGTTATGATGAAGTTCTTCCAATTTCTGAGATGAAAATAGAAGTTGATGTTGCTGAATGTGGGCAAGATCAGTTGTTAGTAGGTAGATGTGAGGAAAAAACGGCTAAAACACCATCAATATCATTATATCGAAGAACACCCTATGCAAACCAAGTCATGCTTTCGCAGGCTAACAAACTTCAGGAGGCTATCAAAAAATATGAGGTTGTTCTACATCGGCATAATTTTCCTAAATTCAATAATGATCCTGCTCTGCATGATCAACGTTATTTTGCATTGTGCCGTATTCAGGAAAGGATCGAGCAAGATACAAGATTTCAAGGAGACCCATCATTACTCTCTTATGCAATAGGTTGCCTTTTTTCATTCACTAAAGTCGGGCGCTGTGATGACTATTGTGATTTGGCCACAAAGGAATGGTTGGATGATAGAGATAAATATAAAAACCTTAGATTGACACTATTTGAATATGCGAATATTTCTGACACGGACTTTGATAACCATTATTTTTTGTGTATTGACGTTGGTGGTAAAGCGTCTCTAAGTCATCAACATGACGTTAGACCTGTGCGTATCCGTCCTCATATACTACCCGACGAATTACAACATTGTGTACTTGTTGACCCATTTTTTGGCAAGAGTTTAGTATTTAGTGGCAGGACTGAAGAAGTAAGGAATAGTGTGTGGGAAAGATATGTGTCTGATGTCACTGCACGCATGGGGCATCCTCAAAAAGGCCAACTTAAATTAAGCCGACATTGCCAGTTTAAGAATTATTTGGATGATGAAGAATGTGTATATGTTAAAAAGATTGCAGAACAATACTTTATTTCATATTTGTTGAAGGATTGCAAAGTATTAGACGATGCACTGAATTTATTGATTGATTTAACAAAACTGCCATTGCTGGCACCTAATGAACATTGCCGTGATTTGAATCGAGCTGAGTGGACTGAAGAAGTTATTAGGGCACTAATAAGCAGACAGATTGATAATCGTAAGGGATTACACGAAAGTCAATCTGGTATTGATGTTAGAGAGTGTCAATACTTAGAAGATATGATCGGTTTAATTTTTGAGCCGAGTATTGCAGCAGCATCTCATAAAACTGATACGCGTGAATCTAAATCACGTACAAGCACATACTTATTGTGGCCTCCCTATGTCAGAAGGTGTACACGTTGGTTAGGAGCACCCTATCGATCTTTGCGCAGGGTGACGCGTGTTATAAACCCTAGTTTTTTATCGAAGGAAAAAAATATTCTTTGCTGTGGAATCATTGATAATGATATACAAGGTAATGAGCAGGTAAGAAATAAAGAGTACTACTATGCGACACAAACTTTTTGGTTTGATTACGTATTACCTAACCTGAAAATGATTAGAGAGAATCCTGCTGATCCATCCATTAGAAAGGAGGTCAAAGACGTATTTTTGTTAGATGACGAGCGATTAGAACGGTGGCTTGCAAAGTATGATAGTGTCCGAGAGCAGAAACATCAATATCTGGATTATGCATCTCTTGTAGTAGATAATATGAACTCTATTCTAAAACAATACCTTAAAGAGGGTATTTCGCTTTATGAAATTGTTCAGCATATTTCTACTGTAAGAGATGAGGGAGAGTGGGCTGTTTGTTGGGAGAGAACTAAACGTTTTTTGAAAGAAGCAATTGAGTGGATGAAAGAATGTAATGCAGAAGATCAAAATAATGATAATAGCAGGCGTGCAGAAGAAGCCGCAAGCATATTAAATATTAGCCTGAAAGATGTTGCTGACTATCCTGCGCTTTATGATCAAAGGGAGGATGAAAAAGTTAGAATCCATCGTCGCAGACGAGCGATACTGGATATGGCTTCGGAACCTACAGTGAAAAATATTCATGATGTTGTTGAAAGTATAAATAATAGAGTCGAAGTGAAAGTTCCCGTTAAACTTATAGGGAAAGGGGAGGCAGTGACCTTTACAGACGTAAAGTCAGCTTTAACACAGTTCTTGAATAACCGAAGAAGAAAAAGAAGTGATGCACTCGCAAAGCTTTATTTGGCAGAAGGTAAGCAGGTTGATTGCTGGCTGGATAATGCGCAAAAGTTTGAGGAAATGAGTAGGAATAAATATAAAGGAGGCGTTTTAGAGATGCTGCCGATATCAAAACGGCTCTTTTTGAGAGAATTGTTACTGAACTATTTTGCTGAGTGCCAGAAGGGTAATCCTAAAGCTTTTGGTAAAGTCTTACGACTTCTGGATTGTAAAGAGAAACCTAATATTATAAGAAAGCGCTTGGAATTGCTTAAACCGTATTTTATTAATGAAAGTGCTAGGACTTCAGTCTATTTAATAAAATTTGGGTTTAGTCACGATGAAATAGCAATGCTTAGGCGTCGCTATCGTGACGAAGCAGTTCCTGCACCTCGAGTGTTGGATCAGAAAATTTTAAGACTGCTTTTTAACCCGGAAAACCGATATTCTATCGCTCAAGTGGATCACGAGCTTAGCCAAGAGTCTCTTGATTTTCATCATTCAGCTATATTCAAAACTCTAAATTTATTTCGTAGAAAAATCAAAGATAAAACACCTGAAGAAATAGCGAGTTTTTACCATGTCAGCCCTGAGGTGGTTGCAACCTGGAAAGACGTTTACGAAACCCGTAAGGTTGAGTTGGATAATGAGAATTTAACAAGAAAGCGAAAATCAAGGCAAACAGGAGAGGAGTCGGTCATTAAGAAAATAAAGTTAGAGAAAGCCGAGTCGGCTCGTGTTGATTTTCCTGATGCTAATGTATTGGATAAAAAGCCTATAGCAGGTCCAAGCCAAGCCTTTGATCCTTTGGAAGGCATTGAGGAAAATACAAAGTTAACCCGTATTCAGTTATTGGATCGGTTTTATGGCACAGGCAGTCGGCCGTTGCATAAATATGAACGCAATTATTTGCTAAGTCATTGTACGGTTTCACGTAACGGTGCGGTCTATTGGTTAACACAATTTTCCGAGAAAATGGCAAGTCTTGATATTGAGGATTTTGCTGAACATTACCGTATACCAACTGAAAAAGCAGAAACCTGGCATCTCAATCAAGACAACGATAACGTTACTTTTGATAAAGGAGCAGCTGATAGAGCTATGCTTTTGGCAACGTTTGGTGCTCAAGCAAATCTAGTAAAAGCGAACAGGCGAAAAATTGCTCAGAACGTTGTTTTAAAACACCCAATGTATAGCTCTAGACAAGCCATGGCTATTTGTACTGCTTGGGAAAATGATGACGATGTGAAGGAGAGAAAAATCGATAGTGTTCGTAAAACTTACGGTTTTGAATATAGTGAATGTGAAACGTTGGTTGAGAGTTACCTTTCTTCAATTGTGCACCAGCGCGGTGTTGAAAAATCATCGTTATCCAAGGCTACTAGTGATCTCTTTCGCTCATTCTATGAAGATTCCACAGGGGCTTCTTCTACTAAGGGGGAGCTGATTAGTCGATATTTGACTCAGTGTCCTGATGATGTCACTGAATCAGAATTAATAACGCAATTTAAGCAGTTTGAGAAATTAATAAAGAAAGGTTATTCAGCGGATGAAATAGCAAAAAAAATGTCCCTTGATATTGGCGATGTTAATAAATGGCTTGTTTCAGCTAAACATAAAGTACGCATGTTAAAGGATGAAATGGTTACAGATCAAATAAAGCTTTATGATCGAATGTGGGGGGAAGAATCTGAGCCTATAACACCATCATATGCTGCCGCTGAACTTGCCCTTGATGTTAAGTGGGTTAAAAGTCAGTGCCAGAAGATAACAAAAATTTTTAATGGTCAGCAAACGATCGATTCAATGTCAGAGTGTTTGGGATTACCACTTGATAAAGTTAAATCATGGAATGCAATCTATCATCTAAGAGCTCCATCAACGAGAAAAAAATAAATTGCGTGTAACCTAAACGTAGTTACTTATCATGTTTGGCTATTATGAATCTTGATTTTTTAATCATATGCTGTCTTAGTGTGATAATGAGATGGTTTGAAAAATGAAGTGTTAAATAAATGCATTATTTATGAATTTATTTGTTGTTTTGTTGTTTTGTTGTTTTGTTGTTTTGTTGTTTTGTTGTCTATCTCAGTGAGAGACTTTTTGTGAGTAAATGATTGTTGTAATGACTGGAAATAAGGTAATAAGTTTTTCTTTGTTAGTGTGGTAACCATAGCTACGAAGCGTTAAATTCGTAGTTTATTTTGGAGTCTATGTTTTATGATGGTTTTTAGATTTTTTGAATGCATATGCCCATGTTGTTGTAATCCTGAATCTGATTCTGAGGTTTATGAAATGCAGGCAGGGAGGCAATGGCAAAATTATAATGTAAACATAGATGAGAAGGGGAGTCGTTTTGAGGGGTATTTTGCGCAAAAGGAAGGCGAGACATTTGAAGCCTGGAATACTCGACTAAAAAATATGAGAACTTTTAAAGACATAAATACACAGATGGAAGACAAAGATTTTCCTTGGAAAAAAAAGAGCAGTAACCCATTTCCAGTGCCTGCAAGAGCAATCATTGCAGGTGGAACACATGCTCCCCAGCCAGTATCAGGATCTAGTGGACCGGTTTATAGGGACAGTGAACGATCGGCAACGTTTGGGACAGGCCTCTTTAGTTCATCTGGAGGGGGCGGGGGAGCCAGAGCGTCAGGAGATGAGATAAGGGGGACGTCTGAATATGAAGAAAAAAGAAGACAAGCAGTGCTGGATACAGGCTCTTTAAGTGAGGCCAGAAAATTGGGGAGTCAAATTGAAAAGGGGCTTCAAAATTTGAGAGAAACTTAAGGGTAAACCTTCTCATATTTGAAAATGAAATAAAGTAGGGTAGTTTTCTCATAGCTGTAAAAACGAGAGCTGTCGTTTGAAACATGGCATGTTTTTACCGATAAAAAAAGAGCGCACAAGGCGCTCTTTTTATTGGGTATTGCTGTCTTACTTGGAAGTGAACTCCGGATAGGCTTCCATACCACATTCCGCCAGATCCACACCCTCGTACTCTTCCTCTTCGCTGACGCGGATGCCAGTCACAACCTTCAGCACGCCCCAGACGATCAGGCTAGTAACGAAGACCCAACCGAAGATGGTAGCAGCACCGGCCAGCTGACCCAGCAGGGTAGCGCCGCTGTTGGTCGCAGGCACAACCAGCAGACCGAACAGGCCGACAGTACCGTGGACAGAGATGGCACCGACCGGATCGTCGATCTTCAGCTTGTCCAGCGCCAGGATGGAGAGGACAACCAGCACACCACCGATGGCACCGATCAGGCTGGCCTGAACCGGGGTAGGGGTCGAAGGCTCGGCAGTGATCGCAACCAGGCCGGCCAGTGCACCGTTCAGGGACATGGTCAGGTCAGCCTTGCCGAACAGCAGGCGGGCAGTGATCAGGGCAGCCACAACACCGCCAGCGGCAGCAGCATTAGTGTTAACAAAGACCATAGCAACCGCGTTGGCGTTCGCGATATCGCCCAGCTTCAGGACAGAACCACCGTTGAAGCCGAACCAGCCCATCCACAGGATGAACGTACCGAGAGTCGCCAGCGGCAGGTTGGCACCGGGGATGGCGTTGATCTCACCGTTCGCGCCGTACTTGCCTTTACGAGCACCCAGCAGGAGAACACCGGCCAGGGCTGCAGCAGCACCGGCCATGTGGACGATACCGGAACCGGCGAAGTCAGAGAAACCGAGGTCACCCAGGTTGTAGAGACCGAAGACGTCGCTGCCACCCCAGGTCCAGGCACCTTCCATCGGGTAGATGAAACCGGTCAGGAATACGGCGAAGATCAGGAAGCTCCACAGCTTCATCCGCTCGGCGACTGCACCGGAAACGATGGACATGGCAGTGGCCACGAACACGACCTGGAAGAAGAAGTCAGACGCGCCGGAGTAGATGGAACCACCTTCGAAGCCGTCTTCACGGCCGGCGAAATCGCTCAGCGTGCTGGCGACGTGATCATCACCGACCAGGATGCCGTCGAGCAGGTAACCGCCGCCGTACATTATCTGGTAACCGCAGATCAGGTACATGATGCAGGCAATGGCGAACAGGGCGATGTTCTTGGTCAGAATTTCAGTGGTGTTCTTGGAGCGGACCAGACCGGCTTCCAGCATGGAGAAACCGGCGGCCATCCACATGACCAGTGCGCCACAGACAAGGAAATAGAACGTGTCTATGGCGTATTGCAGGTGAAAGAGATTGTTTTCCACAGTAAACCCCCCAGTTTACGTTAGCGTGCCGGGCATCGGGATGCCGGCGTGCCGTGTATTCGTTATTAGATAGCGTCGGTGCCGGTCTCGCCGGTACGGATTCGGATTGCCTGTTCCAGTGCGGTGACGAAAATCTTGCCGTCGCCGATCTTACCGGTGTTGGCGGTCTTGCTGATGGCTTCGATGACCTGATCAAGCATGTCGTCGCCGATGGCCACTTCGATCTTGACCTTGGGCAGGAAGTCCACGACATATTCCGCACCCCGGTAGAGTTCGGTGTGGCCCTTCTGGCGGCCGAAACCTTTGACTTCCGTGACGGTGATACCCTGTACGCCGATCTCGGAAAGAGCTTCACGTACATCGTCGAGCTTGAAGGGCTTGATGACTGCTGAGACCAGTTTCATGGCATTTTCTCCTGAGCTTCTCATTCTTTGCGTGTCCGGGGGGCTGAACCCGGACAAGTCTACGCTTTTCGGTTTCGGGTTATAAGTACTTGTCGCGCTGGATCATGGCCGGACAGACGGTGGAAACCGGATGCCGGTGACTGGTTAGACGACAGAATGCGGTTTTTGTTGTTGTCATGGTGCTCCTCGCTGTCGTGAATCGGTGTGCCCCGTGTTGGCTCACTGCCCAGGGCGGTTGCTGGCTTAATTGCAGTCATCGTGCCAGTTATTGAATACTGTGACGAAATGCCCGTTTTCCGGGGTTTTTAGAACAGTAGACTGGATGACTTTCACGCTATGCGCAGATATCGTGCACTGTCAGATGCAGGCTCAGGGGCGAAAATGTTGGGCTATGCACTATCATGGTGCACCTTTCTGGTGCAATGAGATTGTCACAGAGGCTGGAACGGGGGAGCAGGTCACTATGGTGGTGCAGTCCAATACGGCAATGGATCTGGTGTATACGTGGGTCGATGGCGCAGACCCGGCCTGGCAGGCTGAAAAAGAACGCTATGCCCATGAGGCGGGTTATTACATCGGGAACCGGAACTGCCGCTGGCAGGACAATGAAGAATTGCGCTATTCCTTGCGCTCTGTGGCTGCCTACTGGCCATTTGAGGGCACGATTTATATCGTAACGGCGGGGCAGACGCCGGCTTGGTTGAATACGGAACACCCATGTATTCGGGTGGTTGATCATCGGGAAATCATTCCTGCGGATTACCTGCCGACCTTTTCATCAACGGGCATCATTGCGCGACTGCATCACATTCATGGGCTTCGAGAGCGCTACCTTTACCTGAATGATGATTTCTTTTTTCTTCGCCCGGTGCAGGAACGGGACTTTTATGACGGTGAATCCAGCCTGTTTTATGTGAATGAACAGCGTGTTGATGATGCGAACCATGTATCAGAAACCAGCCATTCTGATCGAAATGGCGTTGTTTTCAGCCGTACCTTCATGCAGAGAGAATTTGGTGTAACGGATGCTTTCCCCATGCCGGAACATGCCCCCAAGGCGATGCAGCGATCCTGGGTGATGCAGTTGGAAAAACAGTTCCCTTCATTATTTCAGGATGCCATGCAGGGGCGATTCCGTCGGGCGGATGCACCCATCATTGATGATCTGTTCTTCCGCTGGCTGCATCATCTCGGGCGGGCGCAGTATCGGCAAAACAGGAATTGTTACATGGAAAACTGTACACCGGATTCCGCTGAACAGTATGCCGCGCTGTTGGAGGGTCGTCATGATTCCCTGTGTCTGTGCATCAACGATATCTCGGATGATATGTCTGAGGCTCTGTATGCGCCTTACCAGCAGCAGATGCAGGGGTTTCTGGCGGCACGTTTTCCGGAGAAGTCCGATTTTGAGTGTGATTGAAGACGTTCGGGGAATTGCACAGGAGAAAATAGTGCGGACACATTGCCCGCACTATTGATGATCAGCGGGGGTTGTCGGAGGAAATGCAGCGTTTGACCACATATTCCGACGTCATACACTGCAGAACGCCGCTGTAGGAAATATCAAATTCGATAATATCGCCGACATGGTGGATTTTACTGGCATCCGTGATGTCGAGGATCAGGTGGTCACTGCTGCCCCCAATCACCAGGATGCCTGAATCCCGGGGCGTAATCTGGTTGATATCAATATCCTGCTTGCCGATGGCACAGATGGCGCGCCGGCGAATACCCCGGTCTACAAAAACAGGCTTGTTCCCGAACGCATCCAGTGCGGTGGAATCGGCCGGTACCGAGGGCTTCAGTTTGACCTCAATGATTTCACACTGCAGAGAAAAGGCAGACTGGCAGGTGCCGGGCACCGGATCATCATTGAGGCCGATGCCCATCAGCAGTGAGGCGCCCAGCCGCAACTGGTTCACCGCTTTTGGCAGGCCACCCCGCAACATCAGGAAAAGACCGGCGGAGCTGGCGCCGCTGATGACATTGAGCTGAACATCAAGTGCTTCTTCAATGCGACTGGCAATAGTGGCCAGTTCTGTCTGGTTGTTGGTTGTGGGTTCTACCCCCCCATAACAGGCCAGGTTTGCACCAATACCTTCGAGTTGCAGTCCGGGTAACTCTGTCACGGTTCTGGCCAGATGCAGTGTCTCTTCTTCAAAGAAGCAGCCTTCACGCAAGTCGCCAAGATCATGCATCACAATCACGCCATGGGTGATGCCGAGCTGACAGGCGGCTTTGGACAGAGCCCTTAGCGTGGTTTCTTCGGAGTTCAGGGAAACCTGGGCAAATCTGACTACCGCCTCTACCTCACTCATTGCCGGGAGTCGCAGAAGCATTTTCTTGACCGGCAATCGCTCAAGGCGTTGCAGGTTGATGAGACGCGAATCCGCCAACAGCGTGATACCCCCCTCCACCATGGCCTGCGCTATCTCGGGATTGGCGCAGGCCAGTTTAGTGACGCCGGCGGGCTCTACGCCATGACGATGGCAGAGCTCTACCATCGCGTGGATGTTGTTCCGAATGCTATCGAGGTTGACCGTGAGGCAGGGGTAAGCGTACATCAAAGAACCTTATTGCAACGTTAATGACTCGACGATGGGAGGTACGATAGGCATTCTTCACAATAAAAAGAGCCCCGTTATTGCCTAAGATCAGTCTTGAACCGGAATGTTCAAAAAATATCTGTTGATATGCCTTGGTCTTGCATCGATCAGGTAAAGTGCGCCGGCCCTGCTTGCGCAGGAATACGTCAGACGATACATTCCCTTTCCTTAAGAATGATGCGGTGGCTGAGAGATATGGCTGCCTGAGCGCATTGGGATGTGGGGATATCCTTTTGCGATTATTCGGAATTTTACTGTTCACGGGGGCAAGATATCCCCAGCATCAACGCTATCCCGTGCGAAATAGAGGGTGTATCTGCAAGATGATCGACAAGGCCGCATTTGTGACTTCCATTGCTGGTAAGCTGAACACCCTGCTGGCCGGTGAAAAAGGACCGGTACGGGATGATCTGGAAAAGAATATCAAGGCGATTCTCCACAGTGCCTTCTCCCGGATGGAACTGCTGACCCGGGATGAGTTTGATGCCCAGGTTGCAGTGCTGCAGCGAACCCGGCAGATGCTGGAAGAACTGGAAGACCGGGTGGCAGAGTTGGAGAAGGCAACACAATCTTCAGAGAACGCATAAGTATTCCTGATTACCACTGTGGCTCAGCCAGCTTGAGAAGCCTTGCTGGCATGGGGCAGGTTCGCGCAGCCATGTAACCCAGCCTTGATACCATCGCCTTCAAATCAAAGCGCCGGTTAAATCGATAACAGT